>NZ_JBHVIK010000002.1:605802-1279450 GCF_042799635.1 Agromyces sp. NPDC057679
GTACGACCGCCCGGCGCGTTCCTTCGACCGGAACGACCGCAACGACCGTCCGGCCCGTTCCTACGACCGTGACGACCGTGCGCCGCGTCGCTTCGACCGCGATGACCGTCCTGCGCGTTCGTTCGACCGCAACGACCGCCCGGCGCGTTCCTTCGACCGGAACGACCGCAACGACCGTCCGGCCCGTTCCTACGACCGTGACGACCGTGCGCCGCGTCGCTTCGACCGTGACGACCGTCCTGCGCGTTCGTTCGACCGCAACGACCGCCCGGCGCGCTCCTTCGACCGGAACGACCGCAACGACCGTCCGGCCCGTTCCTACGACCGTGACGACCGTGCGCCGCGTCGCTTCGACCGCGACGAGCGCCCCGCGCGTTCCTTCGACCGCAACGACCGCGGCCCCCGCCGCGAGTTCGACCGTCCCGGCTTCCAGGACTCGGGCCGTCGCCCGTCGAACTTCTACCCGGCTCGCGACGAGGCCCCCCGCTTCTCGGCGAACGACGACGTCGTGCTCGAGCGCCTCGAGGCCGAGGCCATCCAGGCCGGCGACGTCGACGGCGTGAGCTTCGCCGACCTCGGCCTCGGCGGCAACGTCGTCGCCGCCCTCGGCCAGCTCGGCGCCGTGTCGCCGTTCCCGATCCAGGCCGCGACGATCCCCGTCGTGCTCGAGGGTCGCGACGTGCTCGGCCGCGGCAAGACCGGCTCGGGCAAGACGATCGCGTTCGGCGCGCCCGCCGTCGAGCGCCTCATGCAGCTCTGGGCCGCCTCAGGCAAGGCCGGCGGCCGCCGCCAGATGGGCCGCAAGCCCCGCGCCCTCATCCTCGCGCCGACCCGCGAGCTCGCGCTGCAGATCGACCGCACGGTGCAGCCCATCGCGCAGAGCGTCGGCCTCTTCACCACGCAGATCTACGGCGGCGTGCCCCAGGGCCGTCAGGTCGGCGCGCTGCAGCGCGGCGTCGACATCGTGATCGGCACCCCCGGCCGCATCGAGGACCTCATCGAGCAGGGCCGTCTCGACCTCTCCGAGGTCGTCATCACGGTGCTCGACGAGGCCGACCACATGTGCGACCTCGGCTTCCTCGAGCCGGTGCAGCGCATCATCCGCCGCACCGCCGAGGGTGGCCAGAAGCTGCTCTTCTCGGCGACCCTCGACAAGGGCGTCGCGACGCTCGTCGACGAGTTCCTCGTCGAGCCGGCCGTGCACGAGGTCGCCGGCGAAGACCAGGCCTCCTCGACGATCGACCACCGCGTCTTCGTCATCGAGAACCGCGACAAGCGCGACATCGTCGCCGAGCTCGCGAACCGCGAAGGCAAGACGCTCGTCTTCAGCCGCACCCGCGCCTTCGCCGAGGACCTCACCGATCACCTCGAGGACCGCGGCATCCGCGCCGTCGCCCTGCACGGCGACCTCAACCAGTCGCGTCGTACCCGCAACCTGCAGCAGCTCACGAGCGGCCGGGTCGACGTGCTCGTCGCGACCGACGTCGCCGCACGAGGCATCCACGTCGACGACATCGACCTCGTCATCCAGGCCGACGCGCCCGACGAGTACAAGACGTACCTGCACCGCGCCGGCCGCACCGGCCGCGCCGGCAAGCAGGGTCGCGTCGTGACGCTCATCCCGCGCAACCGCCAGCGCCGCCTGAGCGAGCTGCTCGACCGCGCCGAGATCGACGTCGACTTCGTCGACGTGCGCCTCGGCGACGACCTGCACGGCGAGCTCGCCCGCGAAGCGGTCGTCGAGAACCTCGAGGTCGAGGTCGCCGAGGCCGCCGAGCTCGACGAGGTCGCGGAGGCGACCGCCGGCTGAGCCGCGACCGACTGAGGCGAGGGCCCGCATCCGATGGATGCGGGCCCTCGTCGTTCGCGGACGGGTGCTCACCTCATCGCGAGCTTCACCGGCTGAGAGCCGGCGGGTCCAGCGCGCACCGAGGCGCGCCGCATCCCCTCCGTCGCGCGGCGGGCCGCGTCGATACGATGAGCGCGACGCGCGGGGTCGTCGGGTCGGCGACCGGGTTCCGGCGTGAGACCTGGAGGTCGAGCATGAGTGATCCCGGCACCGCGCAGGCTCCGGAACCGGCGCCCGAGCCCGCACCCGCCCCGACCGCCGCCCCGCCGGCGACGGTCAGCCGCACCATGCTCATCTGGTTCGGCATCGGGATCGTCGTGCTCTCGTTCGTCGCGGCGTTCCTCGGGTCGGCGCTCGCCCGTTCGGCCGACAACGTGGATGCGGCCGCCACGCCGACCCCGACGGTCGACGAGGCCGCCTACGAGGAGGCCCTCGAGGAGATCCTCCCGGCGGGCTCGGCCGTGCGGGCGGGCAGCGGGGTTCCCGAGGCGGGCAAGGGGTACGACGGCGACGTCTACATCGACATCACCACCTCCGACGTCTATCTCTTCGAGGGCGGCGAATGGACGCAGGTCGGCAACATCCGCGAGTCCGCCGCCGAGAACCTCACGGGCGAACAGGGGGCGACGGGCGCGACCGGTGCGCAGGGCGACCAAGGCCAGCAGGGCGAGCAGGGTGAGCAGGGCGAGGCCGGGACGCCGGGCACCCAGGTGCTCCTCGGCGTCGGTGCACCCGCCGCTGACACGTGCACCGCGAACGGCGACGTCTACATCGACACCTCGACGGTGCAGTTCTACGAATGCGCCGCCGGCTCGTGGCGGCTCTTCGGCCCGCCGAGCGAGTCGACGCCCGCGCCGTCCGAGCCTCCTGCCGCGAGCGATGCGCCGACCGACGAGGTGCCGTCCGACACGGAGGAGCCCGCCGCGGGCTGACGGCGGCCGACGGCGGCCGACGACGGCGCCGATCGTCCAGGGGACGACGGCGTCGAGTACGCGCATTCCTGCCGGGCTCTCGACCGCCTTCCGCGCGAGCCGCAGGATGCGCTACGCTCTGAAATCCCTACCGAACAATCGGTCAGGAAATACGCGTCCCGCGCGACGAGTCCCGGTCGCGCGGCCGTATCCCCGTCCGCCCCCACAGAACAACGGAGTTCGCATGTCGACCGCTGTCACCGACCCCGCCCCGCCTCGCAGCATCACGGCCGAAGAACGCAAGGTGCTCGCCGGCACCCTCGTCGGCACCTCGATCGAGTGGTACGACTTCTTCATCTACGCGCAGGCCGCCGGCCTCGTACTCGCACCGCTCTTCCTCGCGCCCGTCGCCGAGTCGAACCCGGGCCTCGCCCAGGTGCTCTCGTTCGCGACCATCGGCATCTCGTTCCTCTTCCGCCCGCTCGGCGCCATCGTCGCCGGGCGCCTCGGCGACAAGCTCGGCCGCAAGAAGATGCTCGTCTTCACGCTCGTCATGATGGGCATCTCGACCGCGCTCATCGGCGTGCTGCCGACGTATGCGGCGATCGGCATCGCCGCGCCGATCCTGCTCATCCTGCTTCGCATCCTGCAGGGCTTCTCGGCCGGCGGCGAATGGGGCGGTGCGGCCCTCATGGCGGTCGAGCACGCGCCGAACGCGAAGCGCGGGTTCTTCGGGGCCTTCCCGCAGATCGGCGTGCCGGTCGGCATGATCCTCGCGACCTTCACGCTCTGGGTGCTCACGAGCTCGATGTCGCCCGAGGCGTTCATGGAGTGGGGCTGGCGCATCCCGTTCCTGCTCTCGATCGTGCTGATCGCCGTCGGCTACGTCATCCGCAAGGCCGTCGAGGAGAGCCCCGTCTTCGAGGAGCTGCTGCGCCGCCGCAAGGAGGCCTCGGCCCCGCTCGGCCAGCTCTTCCGCAAGAACACCAAGCAGGTCATCCTCACCGCGGTCATCTTCATCGCGAACAACGCGGCCGGCTACCTGCTCATCGCGTACTTCGCGACCTACGCGACGACGGCGCTCGGCATGGAGCGCCCGGCGGTGCTGCTCGCCACGACGCTCGCCTCGTTCGGCTGGCTCGGCTTCACCCTCTGGGGCGGTCGCATCTCCGACCGGCTCGGCCGCGTGCGCACGTTCCAGATCGGCTACGTGTTCCTCGCCCTCTGGGCGGTGCCGATGTGGTTCCTCATCGACACCGGCGAGATCCTCTGGTACTTCGTCGCGCTGTTCGTGATGACCTTCGGGCTGGGCCTCTCGTACGGCCCGCAGGCCGCGCTCTACGCCGAGATGTTCCCGGCCAACGTGCGCTATTCGGGCGTCTCGATCGGGTACGCGCTCGGCGCGATCCTCGGTGGCGCGTTCGCGCCGATGATCGCCGAGGCGCTCATGAACCAGTTCCACGCCTCGTGGACGATCGGCGTCTACATCGCGATCGCCGCCGTCATCTCGCTCATCGGCGTCTCGCTCGTGAAGGAGACGAAGGACGTCGACCTGCTCGACTGAGACGAGTGCCCGTTCGCGGATGCCTCGGAGCGACCTCGCTCCGGGGCATCCGTCGTTCTGCGGGCTCGCGAGAGACGGGGGCGACGACCCGCTCGCCGACCGCCCGGTGCCGGACCGCCCGGCTCAGGTCTCGATGACCGCGACCGGATCGGTGGTCGGCTGCTCCGAACCGCCGGCGGGTTCGACGGTGAGGCCGACCGCCACCCCCGGCGCGAACTCGCCCTCGAGCAGTCGCCAGGCCTCCTCGCCGTCGACGTCGAAGGTGCCCGCCGACACCGGGCCCGACTCGTCGATGTACCAGAGCTCGTAGGTGCGGTCGTCGCCGACGTCGGGCAGGCCCTCGGCGACGATCGCGCTGCGGCCCTGCTCGGCCGACGAGACGAGGGTCACCTGCCCGCCGCCGGCCACCTCGCTCGTCTGCTGCTCGGCATCGGGGGCCGCGGCGAGCGAGGCCATCTCGCGTTGGGCGCCCCAGCCGTTCGGCCCCGCCCAGTTCGCACCGATGACGACACCGGCGAGGAGCAGCAGGACCGCCGCGGCCGACGACAGCGCGACGGCGAGTCGCCGTCGGCGGCGACGTCGGACGGCGAGTTCATCGATCGGTGGCACGGGTTCGGCCGGCGCGATCGGAGCGTCGTCGTCCACGGCGGCGCCCGCCGCCTCGGCGGGCCGCTCCTGCGGGGCGTCGTCGAGCCGGGCGAACAGCCCGGCCTTCACGCTCGGCGGCGGCGCGACCGGCGGCAGCGACTCGCCGAGCGAGCTCGCGGCGACGCGGAACGCCTCGACCTCGCCTTGGAGCTCGGGCGAGCGGGCCAGGGCTTCCTCGAACCGGGCGCGTTCGTCGTCGTCGAGCGCGCCGAGGGCGTATGCGGGCGCCAGCTCGCGCAGCTCGTCCTCGGCTCGTCCGTCGTCGTCCGGGCTCATGTCGTCACCCCCAGCAATGCGCGCAATCGGATCATCCCATCCCGCAACCGGGTCTTCACCGTACCGAGCGGCAGGCCGAGGCGCTCGGCGATCTCCGACTGGGTGCATCCGCCGTAGTAGGCCAGGGCGAGGCACTCGCGCTGCGCGGCGCTGAGTTCGGCGAACGCGCCCGAGACGCGCTCGTGCTCGACGGCGATCTCGGCCGCTTCGGCGACCTCGTCGACCGGAACGTCGAGGTCGCGGAGGCCGGCCTTCAGGTCGCGATCGTGGGAGGCCTGGGCCGAGCGCACGCGGTCGACGGCGCGACGGTGGGCGAGGGTGAGGAGCCACGCCGCTGCGGCACCTCTCGCCGGGTCGAACCTGGCCGCGGTCTGCCATGCCTCGAGGAACACGTCCTGCGTCACCTCCTCGGCCTGAGCGGCGTCGATGAGCACGCGTCGGACGAGCCCGAACACGCGCGCGGCGGTCTCGTCGTAGAACCGGCCGAAGGCCTCGCGGTCGCCGGACGCGGTCGCGACGAGCAGCTCGTCGAGCGTCGCCGGGTGCGACGCTGGATGCTCCCCGGAGTCGGCCACGCGATCCAGCATGCCAGAACGGCGGTGTGCGAGCCCGTCCCGACGGGACGATGCGTCGTGGGATGCGATGGCATGGATCATCCGAACGTGAAGGAGAAGGCCTCGACCCCGGCGGGGATCTCGACGGTGAGCGAGCCGGTGCCCGAGGCATCCGATTCGTGCAGTGCATACGACCGCGGCACGCCCGTGACCTCGATCCGCTCCTCGCGATCTCCATCCCGGACCAGGACGGCACCCTCGCCGGCGAGCACCATCCGCACCTCGCGGGCGGTGTACTCCAGGCGTACGGATGCCTCGTCGGCACCGGAGGCGGGCGTGATCGACTGGGTGCCGAGCGCCCAGTCGCCCGCGAGGGCGAAGCTGTCGCGGGGCTGGTCCGCCGGCAGCGCGAAGCTCGTCGTCGCGCGGCGGTAGGCCTCGTCGCCCGCGAAGTTCACCTGCTTGGTCGTGCCGAGGTAGGTCTCGGGGGTGGTCGCCCCCGCCGCGGGGGTCTCGTCGGCGAGATCCGTCGGGGCCGGAAGTGCGACGTCGGGCTGCGCGTCGGCGAGGAGTTCGCGGATCAGCTGCTCGGTGCGCTCGTAGTGGCCCTCGCCGAACGCGACCTGCCGCACGGTGCCGTTCGCGTCGATCAGGTAGTGGGCGGGCCAGTAGCGGTTGCGGTAGTTCGTCCAGGTCGCGAGCGAGTTGTCGAGCGCGACCGGGTAGTCGATGCCGGACGCCTCGATGCCGGCGGCCACGTTCCGAGGCTCCTTCTCGAAGGCGTACTCGGGCGAATGGATGCCCACGACCGAGAGCCCGGCGTCGCGATAGGCCTCGTCCCACGCGACGACGTGGGGGATCGAGCGCTGGCAGTTGATGCAGGAGTAGGCCCAGAAGTCGATGAGCACGACGCGACCGCGAAGTGCCTCGAGGTCGACGGATGTCCCGTCGTCGGTGTTGAACCACTGCTGGATGCCCCGGATCGACGGTGCCGTGCCGCACGACTCGAGCTCGGCCGCACCGTTCGTGCACTTCGACAGCTCTCGGTTCTCGTCGGTGACGAGGCCGCCCAGGTCGAGCGCCTCGGTCACCTCCTCGGAGTCGGCGAGCTGCTGCTGCAGCTCGGCCGTGTAGTCGGGGACGAGTCGCTGCAGGAGCTGCGGAAGGTTGAAGGCGAGGCCGACTGCGAGGGCGATCATGACGACGCCGCCGGTGATGCGGATGCCCCGCTGGTGGCGGCGGAAGGTCGCGAGCCGCTCGGCCATGCCGCGCCCCGCGAGCGCGAAGAACA
This sequence comes from Agromyces sp. NPDC057679, assembly GCF_042799635.1. Lineage (NCBI taxonomy): Bacteria > Bacillati > Actinomycetota > Actinomycetes > Micrococcales > Microbacteriaceae > Agromyces > Agromyces sp. NPDC057679. The sequence goes on from NZ_JBHVIK010000002.1 coordinate 612,896, forward strand.
GGAGCGGCGCGGCGGCGCCGATGGCGAACGAGAGGGTCAGCACGACGGTCTCGACGCCGACGCGGCCGGTCGAACCGGCGACGGTGATCGCCGCGAGCACGGGCCCGGCGCACGGCACGTACACCGCGCCGAGCGCGAAGCCGAGGCCGAACCCGCCGCGGTCGGTGCCGACCGCCTTGCGCGGGATCCACGAGAACGGGCGCTCGAGCAGCTCCTCGAAGCGCGGCACGATGAGGCCGATGCCGATGAGGGCGAGCACGACGAGGCCGGCCCAGCGGAGCACGTCCTGCGGGAGGCCGAGCAGGCCGAGCAGCAGCGATCCGACGAGGGTGACGAGGCTGAAGCTCACCACGAGGCCGGCGATGACGAGGTAGGGGCGCCAGCGGCTCGGCGAGCGAGGCGCGTCGGCGGACGTGCCCTGCGCGCCGCCGGGCCCCCCGCCGCGTGCGCTCTGGGCGCCGCCGGAGAGGAGGATGACGGGCAGCACCGGCAGGATGCACGGCGAGATGCCGGTGATCAGGCCGCCGGCGAGTCCGATGAGGGCGAGAGCGAGCACGGGTACCTCGTTTCGTGGGTCGAACGTGATTCGGAGCCGTCGGTCGAAGCGATTGGCCGAAGAAGTTCCAATCCGCGTCGCCGCAGCCTCCGAATCCCTCCTGACGGCCCGCTCGGGGCCGCGCATTCGAAGGAGGAGATCCATGCGATCCATCCGCAGCACTCGAACAGCTCTCGCCGTGTTCTCGATCACGGCCGTCGCCGCACTCGGCCTCGCCGGCTGCAGCATGGGCGGCACCGCCGCCGAGTCCGAGGAGCCCGCCATGTCGGAGGAGGCGACGCCGAGCGAGGCGCCCATGGAGGCCGACCCGGCCGCCGACCTCGTCGGACCCGGTTGCGCCGGCTACGCCGAACAGGTGCCCGACGGCCCCGGCTCGGTGGTCGGCATGTCCCAGGACCCGGTCGCCGTCGCCGCCTCGAACAACCCGCTCCTGACGACCCTGGTCGCCGCGGTGTCAGGGCAGCTGAATCCGGAGGTCGACCTCGTCGACACGCTGAACGGCGACGAGTTCACCGTCTTCGCGCCCGTCGACGACGCCTTCGCGAAGATCGACCCCGCCACGATCGACTCGCTGAAGACCGACGCGGCGACGCTGACGTCGATCCTCACGTACCACGTCGTGCCCGGTCAGCTCTCGCCCGATGAGGTGGTCGGAACGCAGACCACCGTGCAGGGCGGGACGGTCGAGGTCACGGGCTCGGGCGACGAGCTCATGGTGAACGACGCGGCCGTGATCTGCGGCGGCGTGCACACCGCGAACGCGACCGTCTACCTCGTCGACTCGGTGCTGATGCCGGCGATGTGAGGTCCCCGGTCGCCGCTCGGCCGTCTGCCGCCCGACCCGACGGGTGGCGATCCGGTGCGGCGACCGGTTCCGGATCCCATCCGACGCGGCATCCGCCGCTAACTCCCAGGAGGAATCATGCGCAACTCACCGAACCGAATCGTCGCCGCCGTCTTCGGCGCGGTCTACCTGCTCGTCGGACTGCTCGGCTTCGCCGTCACCGGCGGGATGGACTTCATCTCGACCCAGGGCGGCCTGCTGCTGGGCGTCTTCGCGGTCAACCCGCTGCACAACGTGGCTCACCTGCTGATCGGCGGCGCTCTGCTCATCGCCGGACTCGTGAGCGCCCGCGCCGCGAAGACCGTCAACACCGTCGTCGGCGCGGCCTACCTGCTGCTCGGCATCGTCGGATTCTTCCTCGCGGGCACCGCGGCGAACATCCTCGCGCTGAACACGTCCGACCACTTCCTGCATCTCGCGAGCGCGCTGGTGCTGCTCGGCGTCGGGCTCGGCACCGAACGCGCGGGGGCGACCCGCGCCGTCACGGCGTAGGGGCCGGGATGTCGTCGCGGTCGCGGCTGCCCGGCCTGGTACGCGGCTGGCCCATGCTCGCCGCGCTCGGGGCCGGACTCGTGCTGACCGCGACGGCCGCGGGGGCCGTCGCGAGCGCGAGCGGCGCCGCCGGTGACGCAGGGGGAACCGGCATCGGCGGTGCCGCGGCGGGGGCCGTCCTGGCCGGGTGCGGTCTCGCCGCACTCGGCTGGGCCGTGCTCGCGCTGCGCGAGGGGCGCGCGACGGCGCCGCATGCGACCCTCGCCACGGCGATGGGGGTGCTCGCGGCCTCGGGCGCGCTGCTCGCCACGGGGTGGGCCGCTCCGCTCGGCGTCGCCGTGCTGCCGCTCCTCGCCGCAGATCTCTTCATCGTGGTGGTCGCGATCGGCGCCGCGAGCGAGGTGCGTCGGGCTCGTCGAGGTGCTCGCAGCAGCGCGCCCGAGCGGAGCACGCTCGTGGGCCTCGTCGTGGGCGCCGCCCTCGTCGCGGCGCTCGCGACGCCCGCACTCGCCGGCACCGCGGCGGGTGAGCTCGCGGTCCCGCACGGCGAGCTGCACGTTCCGGGGCACCGGCACCCGTGAGCATCCCGGCTCCGGCCGCCGAGTGGCGGACGGGGCATCCGTTTGCCATAATTACTACCTGAACGGTCGGTCAGGAATTCCGACCGTGCGGATGCCGCGAACCCCTGCCTACGCTGGGAGCAGCGTTCTCGAAGACAGTGCGGTCAGGAGTGAACATGGCAGAGGCCTTTCTCGTCGGCGGGGTGCGCACCCCGGTCGGCCGTTACGGCGGCGCGCTCGCGGGCGTGCGACCCGACGACCTCGCGGCGCTCGTCGTCGGCGAGGCCGTGCGACGCGCTGGACTCGACGTCGCCGGAGAACTCGGCGCGATCGACGAGGTCATCCTCGGCGCGGCGAACCAGGCCGGCGAGGACAACCGCAACGTCGCGCGCATGGCGGTGCTGCTCGCAGGGCTGCCCGACGAGGTGCCCGGCGTCACGGTGAACCGCCTCTGCGCCTCGGGCATGTCGGCCATCACCATGGCCGCGCAGGCGGTGCGCGCGGGTGACGCCGACCTCGTCCTCGCGGGCGGCGTCGAGTCGATGACCCGTGCGCCCTGGGTGCAGCAGAAGCCCGAGCGAGCCTTCGCCAAGCCCGGTGCGCAGTACGACACCTCGATCGGCTGGCGGTTCCCGAACCCGAAGCTCCTCGCCCGCGACAAGGCCACCTTCTCGATGCCCGAGACGGCCGAGGAGGTCGCCCGCGTCGACGGCATCACCCGCGAGGACGCCGACGCCTTCGCGCTGCGCTCCCAGCAGCGGGCCGTCGCAGCCATCGCGGCCGGACGATTCGAGGCCGAGATCGTCGGCGTGCCGACGCACCGCGGCGAGGTGCTCGTCGACGAGGGCCCGCGCCCCGAGACCACCCTCGAGGTGCTCGCGGGGCTCCGGCCCGTCGTCGCGGGCGGGTCGGTCGTCACCGCCGGCAACTCGAGCGCCCTGAACGACGGCGCGAGCGCGATCTTCGTCGCGAGCGCCGCGGCGGTCGAACGCTACGGGCTCACGCCCCGCGCGCGCATCGTCGTCGGCACCTCGGCCGGGCTCGCCCCCGAGATCATGGGCCTCGGGCCCGTTCCCGCGACCGAGAAGGCGCTCGAGCGGGCGGGGCTCGACCTCGACGAGATCGGCTCGGTCGAGCTCAATGAGGCGTTCGCGACGCAGTCGCTCGCCTCGATGCGGCGCCTCGGGCTCGACCCCGAGCGGGTGAACGCCGACGGCGGCGCGATCGCCCTGGGGCATCCGCTCGGCTCGTCGGGCTCGCGCCTCGTCGTGACGCTGCTCGGCCGCATGGAGCGCGAGGGCTCGCGCTACGGCCTCGCCACCATGTGCGTCGGCGTCGGCCAGGGCAGCGCCCTCATCGTGGAGCGCGTCTGATGGGGGCGGATGCCACGGGGCCGCTCCTCGTCGAACGGCACGACGACCGCGTCGTCGCCACGCTCAACCGACCCGACAAGCGCAACGCGATCGACCAGTCGACGATCGACGCCCTGCACGTGCTCTGCGCCGAGCTCGAGGCGATCCCGCGCACGCTCATCCTCACCGGCGCCGGGGGAGTGTTCGCCTCGGGCGCCGACATCGCCCAGCTGCGCGATCGCCGTGCCGACGACGCCCGCGCCGGCATCAACGCGAACGCCTTCGTGCGCATCGCGCTGCTGCCGATGCCCGTGATCGCCGCGCTCGACGGCTACGCGCTCGGGGGCGGCGCCGAACTCGCGTACGCCGCCGACCTCCGCATCGCGACGCCCTCATTGAAGATCGGCAACCCCGAGACCGGCCTCGGCATCATCGCCGCCGCTGGCGCGAGCTGGCGCCTCAAGGAGATCGTCGGCGACGCCCGGGCGATCGAGCTGCTGCTCACGGGGCGAACGATCGGCGCCGACGAGGCGCAGGAGATCGGGCTCGTGAGCGAGGTGCACCCCGCCGACGAACTGCTGCCCGCAGCGCACGCCATCGCGGACCGCATCGCCCGCAACGACCGGGCCGCGACGATGGCGACCAAGCGCGTGTTCCGCGCGCCGCGCGAGGCGCACCCCGCGGTCGACCTCGAGGAGCAGGCCGTGCTCTTCGAGAGCCCCGAGAAGATGCGCCGCATGACCGAGTTCCTCGAGAGGAAGCAGAAGTGAGCGACGTGCACGAACAGGGTTCCACGACCGCGGCCGGCGCGCCCGCCGCCGTCGGCGTGCTCGGCGGCGGCCGGATGGGCGCGGGGATCGCGCACGCGTTCCTGCTCGCAGGCTCGCGGGTCACGGTCGTCGAGCGCGACGCCGACGCCGCGGCGGCGGCCGCGCAGCGCGTGCTCGACTCGGTCGAGGCCTCGGTCGCGCGCGGCACCGCCGACGAGGATGCCGCGGCCTACGCCGCCCGCTTCGCCACGAGCACCGACGTCACCGACTTCGCGAGCTGCGGACTCGTCGTCGAGGCCGTGCCCGAGGACCTCGAGCTCAAGATCGACGCGCTCACCCGGGTCGAGCGCGTGCTCGCCCCCGAGGCGGCGCTCGCGTCGAACACCTCCTCGATCTCGATCGACCAGCTCGCGGCACTGCTCGACCGGCCGGCGCGCTTCGTCGGCATGCACTTCTTCAACCCGGTGCCGGCGTCGACCCTCGTCGAGATCGTGCGCGGCGAGGCATCCGACCCGGCGCTCGTCGACGAGGCGCGCGGCTGGGTGCGAGCGATCGGCAAGACGCCCATCGTCGTCGCGGATGCCCCGGGCTTCGCCTCGTCGCGCCTCGGCGTGATGCTCGGGCTCGAGGCCATCCGCATGCTCGAGGAGGGCGTCGCGTCCGCCGAGGACATCGACGCCGCGATGACCCTCGGCTACAAGCACCCCGTCGGTCCGCTGAAGCTGACCGACCTCGTCGGCCTCGACGTGCGGCTCGGCATCGCCGAGTACCTCGCGCAGACGCTCGGCGACCGATTCGAACCGCCCGCCCTGCTGCGACGCATGGTCGCCGAGGGCAAGCTCGGCCGCAAGAGCGGCGAGGGCTTCTACCAGTGGGATGCCTCGTGAGGCATGAAGGGAACACGATGACCGAGATCCTGCCGAGCTACGTCACCGGAGAGTGGTGGACGCCCGAGGCGTCCACTGCAGCCACTGCGACCGAGGTGCGCGACGCCTCGACCGGCGAGGTCGTCGCACGCGTCTCGACCGAGGGGCTCGACCTCGGCGCCGCGCTCGAGTACGCCCGCACCGTCGGCCAGGCCTCGCTCGGCGAGCTCACGTTCCACCAGCGCGCTGTGCTGCTCAAGCAGATGGCCCTCGCGCTGACCGAGCGCAAGCCCGAGCTGTACGCGCTGTCGAGCCGCACCGGCGCCACGAAGTCGGACTCGTGGGTCGACATCGACGGCGGCATCGGCGTGCTCTTCACCTTCTCGGGCAAGGGCCGTCGCGAGATGCCGAACGCGAAGGTCTACCTCGACGGTGCGGTCGAGAACCTCTCGAAGGACGGCTCATTCCTCGGCCGGCATATCTACACCCGCCTGCCCGGCGTCGCCGTGCAGATCAACGCCTTCAACTTCCCGGTGTGGGGCTCGCTCGAGAAGTTCGCACCTGCCTTCCTCGCCGGCATGCCCACGGTCGTGAAGCCCGCGACCCCGACCGGCTACCTCGCCGAGCACATGGTGCGCATCCTCGTCGAGTCGGGCCTGCTGCCCGAGGGCTCGCTGCAGCTCGTCTCCGGCAGCGTGCCGACGCTCTTCGACCACCTGCGGCTCGGCGACCTCGTCGCGTTCACGGGTTCGGCGTCGACGGCCGAGCGCCTGCGCGCCCACGACGCGGTGCAGACCGGCGGGGTGCGCTTCACGAGCGAGACCGACTCGATCAACGCGTCGATCCTCGGCACCGACGCCGTCGCCGGCACCCCCGAGTTCGACGCGTACGTCAAGCAGCTCGTCGTCGAGATGACGACGAAGGCGGGGCAGAAGTGCACGGCGATCCGCCGGGCGATCGTGCCCGAGGCCTCCGTCGACGCCGTCATCGACGCGGTGCGCGCCCGCATCGCCGAACGCGTCGTCGTCGGCGACCCGCGCGCCGAGGGCGTCACCATGGGCCCGCTCGCCTCGACCGCCCAGCGCGACGAGGTGCTGCGCCAGGTCGGCCGGCTCACCGCCGCGGGCGGCGAGCTCGTCATCGGGTCGACGGATGCCCCGGCGGTCGCCCTCGCCGACGGCTCGACCGGCACGGCGCCCGACGGCGCGTTCGTCGCGCCGATGCTGCTGCGCTTCGCCGATGCGCAGAGCGCCGCGCTGCACGAGGTCGAGGCCTTCGGCCCGGTGTCGTCGATCGTCGGCTACGGCTCGCTCGCCGAAGCCTCGGCGCTCGTCGCCCGCGGCGGCGGTTCGCTCGTCACGAGCGTCGCGACCTACGACCCCGCGGTCGCCGTGGAGCTGGCGTCGGGGATCGCCGCGTACAACGGCCGGGTGCTCTTCCTCGACCGCGACGACGCCCGCACCTCGACCGGTCACGGGTCGCCGCTGCCGAACCTCGTGCACGGCGGCCCCGGCCGAGCCGGCGGCGGCGAGGAGCTCGGCGGCATCCGTGCGGTGCTGCACCACATGCAGCGCACCGCCGTGCAGGGTTCGCCCGAGATGCTCACCGCGCTCACCGGCGTCTGGCACCGGGGCGCGTCGTCGCAGGCCGACGGCGTCCACCCCTTCCGCAAGTCGCTCGCCGAGCTGCGGCTCGGCGACCAGGTCGTGAGCGGCTCGCGCACGGTCACGCTCGAGGACATCGAGACCTTCGCGAACTTCACGGGCGACACCTTCTACGCCCACATGGACGAGGAGGCCGCGGCGGCCAACCCGTTCTTCCCGGGCCGGGTGGCGCACGGGTACCTGCTCGTCTCGTGGGCGGCGGGTCTCTTCGTCGACGCCGCGCCCGGGCCGGTGCTCGCGAACTACGGCCTCGAGAACCTGCGCTTCGTGACGCCGGTCTCGCCGGGCGATGCGATCCGCGTCGAGCTCACGGCCAAGCAGATCACGCCCCGCGAGACCGACGAGTACGGCGAGGTGCGGTGGGACGCGGTGCTTCGCAACCAGAACGACGAGCTCGTCGCGTCGTACGACGTGCTGACGCTGGTCGCGAAGGAGCAGGCGCCCACGGCGAGCTGACCCCGCCTGCCGGCGGTCGGCTCGCCGGCCCGGTCACATGCCGGGGTGCCCGCTGCAGTCGACGGTGGCTTCGTCGGTGGAGCCCTCGGCGTAGTAGTCGTCGGACGCGACCCGCTTGCTGCCGAAGGTCATCGTGCACGACAGCGAGTCCGAAGCGCTCGCCGTGAAGGTCCACGGCTCGCTGGCGGTCTGCGTGCCGCAGTCCGACTGCATCAGCACGACGACGGGGCCGACCGCCTGCGTCGTGCGGACGACGGGGTCGGCACCGGGGCGGAAGGCGGTGTACTCGATCTCGATCGGCGTGGTGTCGTCGTTGGTCGTGACGACGAGGGTGACGACGCCGAACTCGCTCGGATCGGCGGGGCAATCGCCGTCGACGGTCGGCACGACGGTGAGCCCCGGCGCGGCGAGCGTTCCGCCGTCGGAGGAGTCGGGCGTCGGCGTGGGCGTCGGGGAGGCGGTCACGGCGGGCGGCGTCGTCTCCGCGGTGACGGGACCGGCCGAGGTGCAGCCGGTCAGGAGCGCGGCGGCGGCGAGGAGCGACGAGACCGCGAGCAGGGTTCGGGTCGGACGGAGTTCGGGCACGTCGCCATCGTAGGGGCGCCCCGTCGTCGAAGGCGAGGGCGGATTCGGCCTGCGCGCAGCGGGCGGGCCCGAGCGCGGCCGCCCGGCCTCAGCCGCGCAGGGCGAGCGAGAACGGCAGCACCCCGGTGGCGCCGGCGAGGCGCAGTTCGCGGGCGGCGATCGTGAGAGTCCACCGGCTGTCGGCGAGGTCGTCGACGAGCAGGACCGGCCCGGCAGGTACCTCGAGTCCGGCGGCCGAGAACCGGCCCCAGACGCCGGCGAGCCGGAACGCGCTGTTGCCGCCGGGCTGCCCGCTCGGCCCGCCGTCGACGGGTTCGAGCGCGCCGAGGTAGGGGAGCCGGCCGATCTCGGCGAGGCCGCGGGCGAGCGAGTCGACGAGCAGGGGCTTCGACCGCGACGGCATCGCGACGACCGCGACCGGCCGCTCGCTCCAGCCCCAGTCGGCGAGCACCCGCACGCAGGCGGCGAGCAGCTGCGGCGACAGCGGCGCATCGGGAGCGCCCGCGGCGAAGACCTCGCGGAGGGCGCCGCCCCAGCCGAGGTCGGTGAGCCGGGCGAGGGCTCGCCCTTCGCCGGCCTGCTCGGCGGGGGAGATGCGGCCCTTCACGGGCACCCCGAGCCGGTCGGCGCCGGTGGGCCAGGCGCGCCGCGGCTCGATCGGAACACCGACCCGGTCGAGGGCCTTCGCCGCGGTCGCCGAGGCCTCGGCGCCGATCGTGGTCGGAAACCAGACGCCCGCGCAGTTGTCGCAGCGCCCGCAGGGCGCCGCCGTCGCGTCGTCGAGCGAGCGCTGCAGGAACTCCATGCGGCAGCCGTCGGTGGTCTCGTACTCGATCATGTGCTGCTGCTCGGCGAGGCGTTCGGCGGCGATGCGGCGATAGCGCTCCTCGTCGTAGACCCAGGGCTCGCCGGTCGCGACCCAGCCGCCCTGCACCCGCCGCACCGCTCCGTCGACGTCGAGCACCTTCAGCAGCAGCTCGAGCGGGGTGCGTCGGATGTCGACCATCGCCTCGAGCGCGGGCGTCGAGACCGGCGCGTCGGAGAGGGCTGCGATCACCCGTTCAGCCCGCTCGCGGTCGGGCATCGAGGCGGTCGCGAAGTAGTGCCAGATCTCGCGGTCCTCGACGCCGGGCAGCAGCAGCACGTCGGCCGACTCGGTCGCGCGGCCCGCGCGGCCCACCTGCTGGTAGTACGCGACCGGCGACGACGGCGCCCCGAGGTGCAGCACGAAGCCGAGGTCGGGCTTGTCGAAGCCCATGCCGAGGGCGCTCGTCGCGACGAGCGCCTTGACCTCGTTGCGCTTCAGCATGCCCTCGGACTCGGCCCGCTCGTCGGGGTCGGTCTGCCCGGTGTACGCGCGCACCTCGTGCCCGCGCTCGCGCAGCAGGCGTGCGGTGTCGTTCGCCGCCGCCACCGTCAGCGTGTAGATGATGCCCGAGCCCGGCAGCTCGTCGAGGTGCCCGACGAGCCACGCGAGCCGGCTCGCCGAGTCGGGCAGCCGCAGCACGCCGAGCCGCAGCGAGGTGCGCGCGAGGGGCCCGCGAATGGTGACGACGTCGCCGACGGCGCCGTCGGGCGAGCCGGATGCCTCGCCGCCGAGCTGTTCGGCGACGTCGGCCACCACGCGGCTGTTCGCCGTCGCGGTGGTGGCGAGCACGGGCACCTCGGCCGGCATCTGCGCGATGAGCTCGCGGAGGCGCCGGTAGTCGGGGCGGAAGTCGTGGCCCCAGTCGCTGATGCAGTGCGCCTCGTCGACGACGAGCATGCCGATGCGCCGTACGAGGGCGGGCAGCTGCTCGTCGCGGAACGCGGGGTTGTTGAGCCGCTCGGGCGAGACGAGCAGCACGTCGACCTCGTCGCGGTCGAGCCGGGCGAGCACCTCGCCCCATTCGTGCGGGTTGGTCGAGTTGATGGCCACGGCCCGCACCCCGGCCCGTTCGGCCGCGGCGATCTGGTCGCGCATGAGCGCGAGCAGCGGCGACACGAGCACCGTGGGCCCGCCGCCCCGGCGGCGCAGCAGCAGGGTCGCGACGAAGTACACGGCCGACTTGCCCCAGCCGGTGCGCTGCACGACGAGGGCACGGCGCCGGCCCTCGACGAGCGCCTCGATCGCCTCGAACTGCCCGTCGTGGAACTCGGCGTCGTCGCGCCCGACGAGCTCGCGCAGCGCCTCGAGTGCAGCGGTTCGGGTGTCGGTCTCGGCCGGCGACGTCATGCCCTCCAGCCTGCCCGATGCCGCCGACAGCGCGGGTGCCGATCCGGCCGGGCGGCACTGGCCGGCGCCTGCTCACAGGGGATTCTCAGGGGCATCCGTCGTGGAAGCGCGTCATGAAGCGGCCGCCCCGCCGTCTCCTCCATGACGGCGACGACCGCCGTCCGTCCTCACCCGAGGGGACCGTCTGCGGCCGCGCACCCGAAGCACGGCCGCCGCCGCACGCGCGCGCGTTCCGCGCGCGTGCCGTCCGTCGCGCCTTCCCGGGTCGCGGGATCGTCGCCCGTCGACGCATCCCGTTTCCGGACGCCCGTAACGGAAGGAATGGCCTGTTGACGACCGTCAAGAGTGGAACACCCCCGAACCGCCTCGGCCGCGCGCGGAGGGCGGTCGCGATGCTCGTCGCGATCCTGCTCGGCGTCGCGGCGAACGTGCTCGCCGTCGGCGTCGCCGCGAACGCGGCCGAGGGCTCGCCGATCTCGATCGACGACGTCGCCTTCGTGCACAGCGAGTTCGACGACGGCAGCAGCCAGGAGCTCACGGTGAAGTGGAGCGTGCCCGGTGACGCCGTGAACCCGGTGACCGTGACCGTCGATCTGCCCGAGGGGCTCCGCGGCCACGAGGACCGGTTCGCGATGCAGGGCCCCGACGGCGAGCCCGCCGGCGAGTGCCTCGTCACGGCGTCGAAGATCACCTGCACGGTCGACCCCGACTACGTCGAGGGCCACGAGCTCGAGATGAACGGCGAGTTCACCTTCCGCGTGCAGGTGTGGCTCGAGAACCTCGAGACCGAGGAGCACGTCTTCGAGTTCGGCGACGTCGGGGCGCCCGCCACGGTGCATCCCAACCCCTCGCGCTGCGTCGAGAACTGCGAGTTCGGCGGATGGGGCGCCTGGAAGAGCGGCAGCTACCACAACCTCTCCGACACGATCACCTGGTGGGTCACCCTGCCGACCCCGGCCGACGGCATCCCCGCGGGTCGCCACATCAGCGTCACCGACGCGATCGACGAGACCGCCTTCGAGATCGTCGGCGAGCCGCAGGTGTACGAGGCGCGTTCGCTCGCCGACGACTCGCTCGGCCGGCAGAACCCCGTCTTCCGGGGCAAGCCCGCCGGTGAGGTGACCGTCTCGGGCGACCGCCGGCGCGTCGACTTCACCTCCGTCGCCGGCCTCGGCGCGGCCGCCCCCGCGGGCGAGCAGGGCATCTCGGGCTCCGTCTACCAGGTCGTCTGGAACGTGCGCGTGCTCGACGAGGGCAAGGCGAAGACCTACACGAACACCGCGAGCTACGAGATCGAGGGCACCACGCCCGGCACCACGACCGGCACCACCACCCGCTACTCGGGCTCGGGCACCGTCGTCGGCCGCAACTTCGCCAAGTTCGAGCTGACCAAGGAGCTCGCGGGCGACACGACGCTGACGCCGCGGTTCACGGTGGACTACACGGCCACGCTCGACGGAGAGGTCACCGAGCAGGGCACCATCGAACTGCGCGCCGGCGAGTCGTTCACGAGCGACGAGCTCTTCAAGGGCACCACGATCACCCTCGACGAGATCATGCCCCTCGAGCCGGCGAACGTCACCTGGGCCGACCCCGTGTTCGTGCTCCCCGACGGCACCGAGTCCGAGCGGCTCGAGCTGACGTTCTCGTCGGCGAACGGCAACCTCGGCAAGGTCACCGAGATCCGCCTCCAGAACCGGGCGACCCTCGACACGGCGTCGCTCGGCGCCCGTAAGGCCGTCGTCAACGACGACGGCATGCGGATCCCCGAGGACACGACCTTCGCGCTGGGCTACCGCTGGGCCGCCGACCCCGCGAAGGGCATCCCGGCCGGCGGCGGCTGGGTGCAGCTGCCGCTCGACGGCGCGCGCGTCGAGATCCCGCGGCTCCCGATCGGCGCGGTCGTGGTCTTCGACGAACCGGCCCCCGCGGCGATCCCCGGGGCGAGCTGGCAGACGCCGGTGATCGAGCCGGCCCAGGTCACGATCGGTGAGGCGAGCGACGGCGTCGAGGTGTCGGTGACAAACACGCTCACCCGCGACCTCGGATCGTTCGAGATCGTCAAGCGCCTCGACGGCGACGGCGCGGGCCTCGTCGACGACGCGACCTTCACCGTGAAGTGGTCGTACCCGGCCGATGTCGGGCGCGGCGTGTACGAGGGCGAGGAGGGCACCGTCGAGGTGACCGCGGGCGGCGAGGCCGCCCGCGTCGACGGACTGCCCGCGGGCGCCACCGTGACGCTCGAAGAGGTGCTCGAGGAGGTCGAGGGCGGCACCTGGCAGGAGCCGGTGTTCAGCGAGAAGACCTTCACGATCGTGAAGGACAACCGCATCACGATCGACCTCGACAACGAGCTCACGCTCGACTCGGGGTACTTCTCGGCCGCCAAGGTGCTCGACGGCACCGGCGCCTCGCTCGTGCCCGTGACCGACACCTTCACCGTCCGCTACGAGTACGACGCGGGCATCGGCTTCGAGGCGGGCGAGGGCGAGCTCGCCGTCTCGGCCGACGGCTCGGTGGCGACGAGCGGGCCGCTGCCGTACGGCGCCGTGCTGCGCCTGAGCGAGGCCGAGCCGTCGCCCGTCGTCGGCGGCACCTGGAACGGGCTCGGTGCGTTCTCGCCCAAGACCGTCACGATCGGCGACGGCACCACCGTGGCGGTCACGGTGACGAACACGATCACGCGCGACGTCGGCGCCTTCGGCCTGCAGAAGCGCGTGGAGGGCAGCGGCGCGCACCTCGCGGCGCCCGGTGACGAGTACACCTTCACGTACGAGTACCCCGCAGGCCCGGGTTTCGACGCGCTCGAGCCGACCGAGATCGTCGTGCCGGGCGACGGCAGCACGGTGACGGTCGACGACGTGCCCGCGGGCGCCGTCGTGACGCTCCGCGAGCTCGACCCCGAGGCGGTCACCGGCGGCACCTGGACGACGCCCCGCTTCGAGGCGTCGAACACCTTCGTCGTCGCGAAGGACGAGCGGACCGACGTCGTGGCCGTGAACACGCTCGAGCTGAACTCGGGCGCGTTCTCGGTGCGCAAGGACGTCGTCGGCTCGGGCGCCGGCGCGCTGCCGGCCGACGCGCAGTTCACCGTGCACTACGAGTACCCCGCCGGCCCCGGCTTCGAGGGCGGCTCGGGCGTGCTCGTCGTGCGCGCCGACGGTGAGGCCGTGACGAGCGAGCCGATCCCGTTCGGCGCCGTCGTCACGCTGACCGAGGCCGCCCCCGACGAGGTCGAGGGTGCGAGCTGGACCGGCGTCGAGTTCAGCGAGGACACGGTCGTGATCGACGACGGCACCGTCGTCGAGGTCGCCCTCACGAACACGCTCGAGCTGCCGGCCGCGAAGCGGATCGCCTCGACGGGCGTCGAGGGCCTCGTGCCCGCGCTCGCCGGCGCCGCACTGGCGATGCTCGCCGGCGCCGCGCTGTTCGTCGTGGCGCGTCGCCGCCGCGCTTGACGCCAGCCGACGGCCGGGCCGCGCATCCTCGGGGTGCGCGGCCCGCTCCGTCTCGGTCTCACGGGAGCGTTCGGGAAGTTAAGGCGATCGCCGGATGCCTCGCCCCCACCTCAGAGCGCAGGCTCGAAGTCGACCGAGCAGGAGGAGTCGACATGTTGATCTCGGAGAGCACCTTCCCCCACCTCCGCGCCGCCGAGGAGGCGCGGCTCGCGCACGAGCTCGAGCGCCGTCGGGTCGCGGCGGAACGGCAGACCGAACCGGCCCGCACCGAGCCGCGGCGGCACCGCCTCCGTCGTGCGCGTCGCACCGCCGCCGAGGGCGGGTGGGCGACGGCCTGACGCCGAGCCTCAGCCGAGCAGTTCCTGCACCCGGTTCGAGGCGGGCATGCGCAGCCCGTCGAGCGCGATCGCGATGACGTCGTCGGCGAGCTTGTCGGCGTCTTCGCGGCCGCCGGGCCGGTACCACTCGACGATCGAGTTGATCATGCCGAAGACGAGCCGCGCGACGACGCTCGCGTCGAGGTCGCTGCGCAGCGTGCCCTCGGCCTGCGCCTCTTCGACGAGGGCCGTGATCGACCGGTCGAAGGCGCGTCGGCGGGCGAGGGCGCGGCGCTCGACCTCGGTGTTGCCGCGCACGCGCAGCAGCAGCGTCACGGTCGGCAGCTTCGCGACGAGCACGTGCACCGCACCTCGGAGCGCGAGGTCGAGGCGATCGGCCGGGCGGCCGCCCGAGGCATCCGCGTCGTGGAGCACCCCCTCGAGCGCGCTCAGCGCGTCGTCGAGGGCGCGCTCGAGGATCTCGTCCTTCGAGGCGAAGTGGTGGTAGATGGCCGACTTCGAGAGGCCGAGCCGGTCGGCGAGCACGCCCATCGAGGTGGCGTCGTAGCCGTACTGGTTGAAGGCGGCGACGGCGACGTCGAGGATGCCCTGCTGGTCGTAGCCCGGGCGGCCCCGTCGGAGTGATCCGTTCTCGCTCATCGCCCCAAGTCTCTCACCAGCAGACCGCTGCACCCCGCTGCGCCGCTTCGGCGCGCGGCGACCGCCGTCACTGACCCCGCAGGTCGTAGACCCGCTTGTACTTGCCCTCGCTGCGCGGCAGCGCGCCGGGCTCTTCCAGCCGCACCTCGACGGTCGAGCCGATGAGCACCTTGATGCGCTTCGCGAGCACCTCGGTCGCGGCCTCGCACACCTCACGGGAGAGGTCGGGGTGACGCTCGATGCGCACGGTCATGGCGTCCATGCGGCCCTCGCGGGTGAGCTCGAGGATGAAGTGCGGGGTGAGCTGCTCGATGCCGAGCACGATCTCCTCGATCTGCGTCGGGAAGAGGTTCACCCCGCGCAGGATGATCATGTCGTCGTTGCGGCCCGTGATCTTCTCGATGCGGCGCATCGCGGGGCGGGCGGTGCCGGGCAGCAGGCGCGTGAGGTCGCGCGTGCGGTAGCGGATGACCGGGAACGCCTCCTTCGTGAGCGAGGTGAAGACGAGTTCGCCCATCTCGCCGTCGCCGAGCACCGCACCCGAGTCGCCGTCGATGATCTCGGGCAGGAAGTGGTCCTCCCAGATGTGGGGGCCGTCCTTCGTCTCGATGCATTCGTTGCCGACGCCCGGCCCCATGACCTCGCTGAGCCCGTAGATGTCGAGCGCGTCGATGCCGAGCCGCTGCTCGAGCTCGTGGCGCATCTCGTTCGTCCACGGCTCGGCGCCGAGCACCGCCGTCTTGAGCGAGGTCGAACGCGGGTCGATGCCCGCCGCGACCATGGCGTCGGCGATCGTGAGCAGGTAGCTCGGCGTGCAGAGGATCGCGTCGGGCTCGAAGTCGACGATGAGCTGCACCTGGCGGGCCGTCTGGCCGCCCGACATCGGGATGACGGTGGCGCCGAGCTTCTCGATGCCGGCGTGCGCCCCGAGGCCGCCGGTGAAGAGCCCGTAGCCGTAGGCGTTGTGCACCTTCATGCCGGGGCGCACGCCGCTCGCGCGGAGCGAGCGCGCGACGAGCGTCGCCCAGCGGTCGAGGTCGCCCTTCGTGTAGCCGACGACGGTTGGTCGCCCGGTGGTGCCGCTCGAGGCGTGGATGCGCGCGACCTCGGCCATCGGCACGGCGAACATGCCGAAGGGGTAGGTCTGTCGCAGGTCCTCCTTGGTGGTGAACGGCAGCTTCGCGACGTCGGCGAGGGTCTGGATGTCACGGGGGTGCACCCCCGCCGCGTCGAACTTCGCCGTGTAGAGGGGCACGTTCGCGTAGGCGTGCGCGACGGTCTGCTGCAGCCGCTCGAGCTGCAGCGCCTCGAGCTCGGCGCGGGTCATCCGCTCTTCGGGGTCGAGCTCGTCGGGGCGAGGGGGCACGAGGCCCGAGACGGTGGGGGAGGTGGTCGTCGTCGACACGTGGGACTCCGTGCTGGTCAGAGGGTGCGGTTGGTGGAGATGGAACGGCCGCGGAACTCGGCGACCGCGTCGCCGTGCTCGTCGACGACCGAGACGTCGTAGAGTCCGGTGCGGCCCGACCGGGTGCGGCGGACGGCGGTCGCGGTGAGGGTCTGCCCCGCGACGGTGGACTTCAGGAAGGTGATGTCGGCGCCCGCGGCGACGGTGACGTTCTCGTCCTCGTTGCAGGCGATCGCGAAGGCGGTGTCGGCGAGGGTGAAGACGAGGCCGCCGTGCGTGATGCCGAAGCCGTTGGTCATGTCGTCGCGCACGCGCATCGAGACGACGGCGTGGCCGGGATCGTCGTGTTCGACGACCATGCCGAGCGCCGCGGAGGCGAGGTCGCGCTGCATCATCGCGCGGTTCGGGGCGGTCGCGGCATCCGTCATGTTCGACTCCTCTTCGAGTTCGCGCGCCGTTGCTGCGACGCTGACGATGACTATATACTAACTGAACGATCGGTTAGTAATGCCGGATGCCACGTGGCGCCGTCGTTCGCGAAACACCCCGATCCCCACGTAGACACAGGAGTCGATGATGACCGCAGCTGCCGAGCTCAGCCTCGCCGGCGCCGAGCCCCAGGACGAGGCGGGCCAGGCCCTCTTCGACGAGCTCATCGCGAAGGACTCGCGCATCGAGCCCCGCGACTGGATGCCCGAGGCGTACCGCAAGACCCTCATCCGCCAGATCTCGCAGCACGCGCACTCCGAGATCATCGGCATGCAGCCCGAGTCGAACTGGATCACGCGCGCGCCGAGCCTCAAGCGCAAGGCCATCCTCATGGCCAAGGTGCAGGACGAGGCGGGCCACGGGCTCTACCTCTACTCGGCCGCGCAGACGCTCGGCATCACCCGCGACGAGATGATGGACCAGCTCATCGAGGGCCGCGCGCGCTACTCGTCGATCTTCAACTACACGACCCCGACCTGGGCCGACATGGGCGCGATCGGCTGGCTCGTCGACGGCGCCGCGATCTGCAACCAGGTGCCGCTCTGCCGTGCCTCGTACGGCCCCTACGGGCGCGCCATGGTGCGCATCTGCAAGGAGGAGTCGTTCCACCAGCGGCAGGGCTTCGAGATCCTGCTCGAGCTCATGCAGGGCACCCCCGAGCAGCGGCAGATGGCGCAGGACGCCGTGAACCGCTGGTACTGGCCGAGCCTGCAGATGTTCGGCCCGCCCGACGACCAGTCGCCGAACTCGGCGCAGTCGATGGCGTGGAACATCAAGCGCTTCTCGAACGACGAGCTGCGCCAGCGCTTCGTCGGCATGCTCGTGCCGCAGGCCGAGGTGCTCGGGGTGACCCTGCCCGACCCTGCGCTGCGCTTCAACGAGGAGACCGGCGAATACGACATGAGCGAGATCGACTGGACCGAGTTCAACGAGGTGCTCGCCGGACGCGGACCCGCCAACGCCGAGCGACTGCGCCGCCGTCGCGAGGCCCACGAAGAAGGAGCCTGGGTGCGCGACGCCGCCGCCGAATACGCCCGCAAGCAGTCGCTGAAGCAGAAGGCGGTGGCATGATGTCGACCCCCGGAGAGATGGGAACCGAGCCCTGGCCCCTGTGGGAGGTCTTCGTGCGCGCCAACCGCGGCCTCAGCCACGTGCACGTCGGCTCGCTGCACGCGCCCGACGCCGACATGGCCGTGCGCAACGCCCGCGACCTCTACATGCGCCGCAACGAGGGCGTCTCGATCTGGGTCGTGCCGGCCGACGCCGTCACGACGAGCGACCCCGACGCGAAGGGCGCGTTCTTCGAGAGCCCGGCCGGCAAGAACTACCGGCACGCGGTGTACTACACGAAGAGCGAAGGGGTGAAGCACCTGTGAGCGACGCCGACCTCGACCCGCACGGCGACGTCTCGGTCGACCGCCTCGCCCTCGCCGACGAGCTCGCCGGCGCGAGCGCCGGCGAGGGGGTGGTCGCCTCCGAGGATGCCGCGGAGTACGCACTGCGGCTCGGCGACGACGCGCTCGTGCTCGCCCAGCAGCTCGGCATGTGGATCACCCGCGCGCCCGAGCTCGAGGAGGACATCGCCCTCGGCAACATCGGGCTCGACCTCATCGGGCACGCCCGCTCGCTGCTGCACTACGCCGGCACCGCCACGGGTCGCAGTGAAGACGAGCTCGCCTACTGGCGCGACGAGCCCGAGTGGCGCAACGCGTGGCTCTTCGAGCAGCCGAACGGCGACTTCGCGTGCACGATCGCGCGTCAGCTCGTGGCATCCCTCTACCTCTTCGAGCTCTACGGCGCGCTCGCCGACTCGACCGACCCGACCCTCGCGGCGATCGCCGCGAAGTCGGTGAAGGAGGTCGACTACCACCGCGACCACGCCACCCAGTGGGTGCTGCGGCTCGCAGGCGGCACCGAGGAGTCGCGCCGCCGCATGATCCGCGCCGTCGACGTCACCTGGCCGTACGTCGACGAGCTGTTCGCCGACGACGAGCTGACCGAGCGGCTCGCGGCCGAGGGCGTCGCCGTGCTGCCCTCGACGCTGCGACCCGCGTTCGAGTCGGCCGTCGACGAGATCTTCGCCGAGGCCGCGCTCGAGCGGCCCTCCGGCCGCACCGCGTACACCGCCTCCGGCGGCGGCCGCCGGGGCTCGCACACCGAGCACCTCGGACCGCTGCTCGCCGAGATGCAGGTGCTCGCCCGCCAGCACCCGGGGGCGTCGTGGTGACCGCGACCGTCGAGCGCACCGCGTGGCAGGTCGCGGCGACCGTGACCGACCCCGAGATCCCCGTGCTGACCATCGAAGACCTGGGCGTGCTGCGCACGGTCGAGGTCGCCGACGACGGCGCGGTGCATGTCGAGCTCACCCCCACCTACAGCGGATGCCCCGCGATGGACGCCATGCGCGACGACGTCGTGCTCGCGCTCACCCACGCGGGCTACGACGAGGTGCGGGTCGACCTCGTGCTCGCCCCCGCGTGGACCACCGACTGGATGACCGACGCCGGCAAGGAGAAGCTGCGCCGCTACGGCATCCAGGCGCCCACCGGGCTCGCCGCCGCGCGCGGCGCGGGGCCGGTGCGCGTGCAGCTCGCGGTGAAGTGCCCCCGCTGCGACTCGCTCGACACCCGCGAGATCGCCCGCTTCGGCTCGACCTCGTGCAAGGCGCTCTACGAGTGCCGCGCCTGCCTCGAGCCCTTCGACTACTTCAAGGTGATCTGATGGCGGCGAGAAACCTGGGCTCGACGACGACGCCCGCGGCGAGCGTCGAGACGGCGGCCGAGGCCTTCCTCAACGCGACCGTCGGCGGCGAGCACGTGACGAAGCGCCGGCGCGCGAGGTTCCACTCGCTCGAGGTCGCCGAGGTGCGCCCGCTCACGAGCGACGCCGTCGAGGTGACCTTCACCGTGCCGATCGAGCTCGCCGAGGAGTACAGCTACCTGCCCGGGCAGTACGTCGCCCTCCGCAAGGAGCTCGACGGGCACGAGCGCCGCCGCAGCTACTCGATCTGCCGCCCGCCCCGGGTCGCCGACGACGGCACCGGCCTCATCTCGGTCGGCATCAAACGAGACCTCGGCGGCATCTTCTCGAGCTGGGCGAACAGCGAGCTGCAGGCGGGCGACACGCTCGACGTGATGAGCCCGCAGGGCACCTTCACCTCGACGCTCGACGCCCTCGACGGCAAGCACGTCGTCGCGATCGCGGCGGGCTCGGGCATCACCCCGCTCATGGCGCTCGCGCAGACGGTGCTGGCACGCTCCGAGACCTCGGAGTTCGAGCTCGTCTACACGAACCGCTCGACGCTCGACGTGATGTTCCTCGAGGAGCTCGCAGAGCTGAAGGACCGCTACCCCTCGCGGCTCGCGCTGCACCACGTGCTCTCCCGCGAGCAGCGCACCGCACCGATCCTGTCGGGCCGCATCGACGCCGAGAAGCTCGAGACGATGCTCGACGTGCTCATCCGGCCCGAGACGGTCGACGAGTGGTTCCTGTGCGGGCCGTTCGAGCTCGTGCAGCTCGCCCGCGACACCCTCGAGGCGCGCGGCGTGCCCGCGGCGCACGTGCGCTACGAGCTGTTCACGACCGACGCCGACCGGGTCGAACCGCGCCACGGGCGGCCGGTCGAGGTGAAGCAGGGCGAGGACACGGTCGCGATCGAGTTCACCCTCGACGGGCAGTCGTCGACGGTCGAGAGCCCCGTTTCGGCGAACGAGTCGATCCTGAACGCGGCGCTGCGGGTGCGCCCCGACGTGCCGTTCGCGTGCGCCGGCGGAGTGTGCGGCACTTGCCGTGCGAGGGTCGTCGAGGGCAGTGTGAACATGACCGAGAACTACGCGCTCGAACCCGACGAGCTCGAGCGCGGCTACGTGCTCACCTGCCAGTCGCACCCGAAGTCCGAGCGCGTCGTCGTCGACTACGACGTCTAGCCGCCCCCGGATGTTTCTCAGGAGCGGCCGGTCGAGCGGCAGTGCTTCTCAGGACGACACGCCGCTCGAAACGCCTGATCCGCCCCGGATGACCTGAGAAACAGAACCAGGGTCCTGAGAAACCGAATGAGGAGTAGAGGATGATCGAACTCACCGTGGCCGACGGCGTCGCCGAGGTCGTGCTGAACGCGCCCGAGAAGCTCAACTCGCTCGACGAGGCGGCACTCGCCGAACTCTCGTCGGTGTACGCCGAGGTCGAGCGGCTCGCCGGCAGCGGCGAGGTGCGGGCGCTCGTGCTGCGCGGCGAGGGTCGCGCGTTCTGCGCGGGCCGCGACATCTCGGGCGTCGACCCTCGTGAGGACGACGTGCAGGGCTACCTCGGCGGCATCGTCGAGCCGCTCCTGCAGCGCATGGCCGAACTCCCCGTGCCGACGTTCGCCGTCGCGCACGGTGCGTGCCTCGGTGTCGGACTCGGCCTCCTCATCGCGAGCGACATCGTCTACGTCGCCGACACCGCGAAGATCGGCTCGCCGTTCGCGAACCTCGGCGCGACGCTCGACTCGGGCGGCCACGCCCTCTTCGTCGAGCGGCTCGGCGCGCATCGCACGATGGACCTCATCGTCAGCGGCCGGCTCATGACGGGTGCCGAGGCGGTCGCCTCGGGGCTGTTCTCACAGGTGTTCCCCGCCGATGAGGTGCTGGATGCCACCCGCTCCGCGGCGGCCCGGGCGGCGCAGGGCGCGACCCAGGCGTTCGTCGCCTCGAAGCGGCTCGTGGCCTCGCTCCGCGACGAGCGGCTCGGCCTCTGGGCCTCGATGGCGGAGGAGAACCGGGCGCAGGCCGCGCTCTGCGACACCGCCGACTACCGCGAGGGCTTCGCCGCCTTCCAGGAGAAGCGCAAGCCCGAGTTCACCGGTCGGGGCTGAGCAGGCTGTCGCGACCGAACCTCGTTTCCGCGGCTGAAGCCCGAACGATCGGGGTTCGATCGCGGGAACGAGGTTCAATGCAGTCCGCGCGCGCTTCTCACCCGGCCGGGTGCTCGTCGTGCTCGGCGATGTCGCGCCCGAGGTCGTCCTCGATGAGCAGGTCGCGACGCACGTGGTCGGTGCGGTAGGCCGAGCGACCGAGCATGTGGGCGGTCATCGGCTGCGTGAGCAGCTGGAACGTCATGATCACGATGACGGTCGAGATGACGCCCCACGTCGGCGCGCGCAGCGCGATCGCGAGCAGCACGGTCGCGAGGCCCAGCACCTGCGGCTTCGTCGCGGCGTGCAGGCGGGTCAGCACGTCGGGGAACCGCACGATGCCGATGCCCGCCGCCATCGACAGGAACGCGCTCACGAGGATGAGCAGTCCGACGACGATCTCGGTGGCGTTCATCGGCGCCCCTCGATTCGCGTACCCGGCTCCACAGGGACGATCTCGGTGGCGTTCATCGGCGCCCCTCGATTCGCGTACCCGGCTCCACAGGGACGATCTCGGTGGCGCTCACGAGGCATCCTGCTTCGCCATGAAGCGTGCGATCGAGATCGAGCCGACGACCGCGAACATCGCGAGCACGAGCAGCACGACGAGCGTGTCGGTGTGCCGGTTGATCGCCATCTCGGCGCCGAGGGCGCACATCGCGATCGCGAGCAGCACGTCGGTCGCGAGGGCTCGGTCGAGGATCGACGGCCCCTTGATGATGCGTACGACCGCGGCGATCGCGCCGATGCCGAACATGAGGCCGGCGAGGATCGAGACGAGGGTGAGGAAGGTCACGGGGTGCCTCCGTTCTGGTCGGATGGCCCGTCGTGCATGTCGGAGTGGCTCGCCGTGCGCTCGCCCGCACGACGTGCCCGCCGCTCGGCGCGCACCACCTCGGCCTGCTCGTGCGTGCCGATTGCGAGCACGATGCGCTCCTCGGTGCCGAGCACCTGGCGGTGGGTGCGGTCGATGTCGGCCTGCGTGCGCGTGCCGAGCGCGTGCAGGTAGAGCAGCCCGCGCTCGCGGTCGATGTCGACGACGACGGTGCCCGGCACGACCGAGATCGCCTCGGCCGTGAGGGTCGTCACGAGGTCGGAGCGGGTGTGCAGCTGAACCACGATGATCGAGTTCATCGGCTTCCACCACGGCCAGATCGAGAACGCCGCCACCTGGAGCGACGCGAAGACCACGTCGACCATCATGCGCAGCCCGAGCAGCAGGCCGCGCCACGGGTTGAAGCGGCCGCTCAGCAGCACGGGCGGCAGGTACAGGGCGCGGGTCACCGCGATCGCGAGCACCAGTCCGGTGACGATGCTGAGCGCGTCGATGTGGTCCCAGAGCAGCAGCCAGAGCACGAGCAGAGCGACGAGCAGCGGCAGCTGCCGCCAGACCGAGCGCCACCGCGAGACCGGTTCGTTCGTGTGGGTCATCGCACCCCCTCGGGGAAGACGATCGAGACGTACACCGACGGGTCGCTGAGCCCCTCGGCCGCGCGCCCCGCGAGGTCGAACAGGGGGCCCGCGAACACCGTCAGGCACACGGTCACCGCGACGAGCGAGGCGGTCGCGACGACCATGAGCACCGGGGTCGTGCGGGTGGCCGTCACGGTCGCGCCCTCGGGGGCCTCGAGCACCGAGCCGAGCAGCACCGACTCGTAGCCCTCGAGCTCGTCGCGCCCGCGCCAGAACGCCATGTTCCAGAAGCGGGTGAGCGCGTAGAGGGTGATGAGCGAGGTCGCGGCGCCGGCCGCGATGACGACCCAGATGAGCCAGGCGGGGCCCGACGAGGCATCCGCCCCGGTGCCCTGGGCGCCCGCGAGGAAGAGGCCCGCCTTGCCGAGGAACCCCGAGAACGGCGGGATGCCGCCGAGGTTCATCGCCGGGATGAAGAAGAGCACCGCGAGCAGCGGCGAGGCCTTGAGCAGGCCCGCGAGGCGGGTGATCGACGTCGCCCCGCCGAAGCGCTCGATGAGTCCGGTGGTGAGGAACAGTGCGGTCTGCACCGTGATGTGGTGCACGACGTAGTAGATCGTGGCGGTCAGGCCGATCACGCTCGAGAGCCCGATGCCGAAGATCATGTAGCCGATGTGGCTCACGAGGGTGAACGAGAGCAGTCGCTTGATGTCGGCCTGGGTGAGCGCGCCGAGGATGCCGATGAGCATCGTCAGCCCGCCGATCACGAGCAGCAGCGTCGAGACGTCGCTCTCGACGAAGAGCACCGTCTCGGTGCGGATGATCGCGTAGACGCCGACCTTCGTGAGCAGGCCCGCGAACACCGCCGTCACGGGGGCGGGCGCCGTCGGGTACGAGTCGGGCAGCCAGAACGACAGCGGGAACACGGCGGCCTTGATGCCGAACGCCATGAGCAGCAGCAGGTGCAGGATGAGCTGCACGTCCTGGGGGAGCTCGGCGAGCCGCACCGAGAGCTGGGCGATGTTCGCCGTGCCCGTCGCGCCGTAGATGAGCGCGATCGCCGAGAGGAAGAACAGCGAGGAGACGAGGCTCGTGATGATGTAGGTGACGCCCGAGCGGATGCGCTCGCCCGTGCCGCCCAGGGTGAGCAGCACGTAGCTCGCGGCCAGAAGGATCTCGAAGCCGACGTAGAGGTTGAACAGGTCGCCCGCGATGAAGGCGTTGAACACGCCCGCCGACAGGATCAGGTAGCTCGGGTGGAAGATCGAGACCGGCGTCTCGCGATGCTGGTCGGCGATGCCCTGGCCGACCGAGTACACGAGCACGACGAGCAGCATGATGGCCGAGATCACGAGCATGATCGCCGACAGCCGGTCGACGACGAGCGTGATGCCCCACGGGGCGTCCCACGCGCCGAGGTAGACGACGGCGGGCCCGGTCGTGTCGACCGCGACGAGCAGCACCGCCGCGATGACGGTGACGGCGGCGAGCACGGTGACGCCCACGGCCATCTGCGCGCGCCGGTGGCGACCGAGGATGAGCGCGGTCGCGGCGCCGAGGAGCGGCAGGAGCACGACGAGGGGGACGAGCACGGCGGTCATCGGCGGGCCTCCTCGTCGTCGGCGTCACGGGTGGATGCCTCGCGCTCGAGTTCGTCGTCGAGTTCGTCGAACTCCTCGTCGCTCGCGTCGATGAGCGACTGGATCGCCTCGTCGTCGGCGGCGGAGGAGCGGATGAGGTCGGCCGTCTCCTCGGCGTCCTCGGCGAGCTCCTCCTCGTCGTCGACGAGGTCGCCCTTCGCCCCGAGCTTCGCGAGCCACCAGGAGCGGTAGATCAGCGCGAGCATGAACGCCGTGATGCCGAGGTTGATGACGATCGCGGTGAGCACGAACGCCTGGGGGAGCGGGTCGGAGATCTCGCCCTCGTCGACGCCCTCGCCGAGGATCGGCGCGAGTCCGGGGGTGCCGCTCATCAGGTACATGAGGATGTTCACCGCGTTGCCGACGAGCAGGAACCCGATGAGCACGCGGGTGAGGCTGCGCTCGAGCATCACCGAGATGCCGGCGCCGAAGAGCACGGCCATGAGGATGACGAGGGTGAGCGATGCGGTCATGCCGGGGCCCCCTCGCGGTCGGCGGCGGTGGGGTCGGCGGCCTCGGGGTCGCCCTCCGTCTCCTCCTGGTGGCGGTCGACCTCGGCGCCGAGCGAGCGGAGGATGTCGAGCACGAGGCCCACGACGACGAGGTACACGCCGATGTCGAAGAGCGTCGAGGTGCCGATCGAGAGGTGCCCGAGCACGGGCACGTCGGTCTCGAACCAGGTCGACTCGAAGGCGGTGAGGCCGAACAGCAGCGACGACGCTGCGGTGCCCGCGGCGAGCAGGAGCCCCGTGCCGAGCAGGCGCCCGGCGTCGATCGGTGCGGCCTCGCCGAGCTCGTACCGACCGCCGGCGAGGTAACGGGCCACCAAGGCGAGTCCTGCGAGCAGGCCGCCGGCGAAGCCGCCGCCTGGGGCGTTGTGCCCGACGAACAGCAGGTACACCGACACGATGATCGCCGGGTGGAAGAGGAGGCGCACGAGCACCTCGATGAGGATCGAGCGGTTGCGGGGCGAGAGCGTGCGACCGGCCAGCAGCCAGGTCTGGCGATGCTCGTGCGCCTCGGCGGCGGCATCGGTCTCGTCGTCGACCTCGGCCAGGCGCGGCTTCGCCGCGCGGATCGACGAGGCCGGCTCGAGCACGGGCTGCAGCCGGTTGCGGCGGTCGGGCTGCTCGTCGAGGCGCGGGGCGCCGCCCGTGCGGCCGGAGACGAAGAT
This sequence comes from Agromyces sp. NPDC057679, assembly GCF_042799635.1. Classification (NCBI taxonomy): domain Bacteria; kingdom Bacillati; phylum Actinomycetota; class Actinomycetes; order Micrococcales; family Microbacteriaceae; genus Agromyces; species Agromyces sp. NPDC057679. The sequence goes on from NZ_JBHVIK010000002.1 coordinate 638,703, forward strand.
GAGGCTCGCCACACCCGTCGCGACCGCGACGAGCACCGAGATCTCGCCGAGCGTGTCCCACGCGCGGATGTCGACGAGCATGACGTTCACGATGTTCTTGCCGTGCGCCTCGATGCTGAGCGCCGGAAGGCCCTCGGCGATCGTGGGTTCGATCCGGGCGCCGAGCGCGACGAGGCCGATGACGCCCATCACGAGGCCGGCGAGCACGCCGATCACGGCGCGGGTAACACGGCCGAGCGCGGTCGGGTGCACGGCGCTCTGCTTCGGCAGCCGGCGCAGCACGAGCACGAACACGACGATCGTGATCGTCTCGACGAGCGCCTGGGTGAGCGCGAGGTCGGGCGCGCCCGACATGCCGAAGAGCAGCACGAGGCCGTAGCCCGTGACGCCGACGAGGAGCACCGAGGTCACGCGGCGGCGCACGATCGCGGCGGCGACGGCGGCGATCGCCATGATGAGGGCGATGAACGGCTGGGCCGGGTAGTCCCAGATCCGCACGCCGTCGGGCCAGGAGGCGTTGAGGATCGCCGCGGTGCCGAGCCCGCCGATGAAGACCACCATGATGATCGCGAGGTAGCCCGCGAGCCCCCGCACCTGGAACGCGGTCGTCACCCGGGCGGCGAGGCGGTCGACGAACGACACGATGCCGAGGTAGCCGCGCGCCGAGTCGAGCGCGGGCGGCACCGCCGCCTGCATGCGGGCGACCCGCTGCCGGCCCCAGACGAGCAGCGCGGCGAGGGCGAACACGGCGGCAGACAGGGCGAGCGCCGGCTCGAGGCCGTGCCAGAGCGCCAGGTGGTACTCGTGCCCGCCCGGCAGCTCGTCGGCGTAGGCCGCGAGGAGCGGTTCGATGAGCGGCACGGCGAAGGCGAACACGAAGGATGCCCCGGCCAGGAGCGCAGGCGCGATGCCGATCGCCGCACCTTCGCGGTGCAGCGGGGTGGGCGCGACCTCCGCCTTGGTGAAGAACGCACCCCAGACGAACCGCACCGTGTAGGCGACCGTGAGCACCGAGCCGACGAAGGCGGCGACGAGGGCGATCCAGCCCCAGGTGTCGCCGGCGAGCGCCGCCTCGAGCTCGGCCGTGAAGACGGCCTCCTTCGCGACGAAGCCGAGGAGGGGCGGCAGGCCCGCCATCGAGGCGGCCGCGACGAACGCGATCGTGGCGATCACCGGCATCCGGCGGCCGAGACCCGAGAGCTTGCGCCAGTCGCGGGTGCCGGCCGCGTGGTCGACGATGCCGACGACGAGGAACAGGGTGGCCTTGAACAGGGCGTGCGCGAGCAGCAGCGCGACGCCGGCGAGTGCCGCGTCACGGGTGCCGAAGCCCGTCACCATCACGAGGAAGCCGAGCTGGCTGACCGTGCCGTAGGCGAGCAGGAGCTTGAGGTCGTACTGGCGCAGCGCACGCCAGCCGCCGACGAGCATCGTGAGCCCGCCGAGGCCGATGACGATGGGATGCCACACCTCGAGCTCGGCGTAGCCGGGGGCGAGACGCGCGACGAGGTACACGCCGGCCTTCACCATCGCGGCGGCGTGCAGGTAGGCGCTCACCGGGGTCGGTGCGGCCATCGCGGCCGGCAGCCAGAAGTGGAAGGGCACGAGGGCGCTCTTCGAGACCGCGCCGAGGAGGACGAGGGCGATCGCCCACTCGCCGGCCGCACCCGTCACCGGGTTCGCGACGAGTTCGGCGAGGCTCGTCGTGCCGCCCTCGACGGCGAGGATGACGAGGCCGACGAGCATCGCGAGCCCGCCGAAGGTCGTCACCGTGAGCGCCTGCAGCGCCGCACCACGGCTCTCCTTCCGGCCGGTGTAGTGGCCGATCAGGAGGTACGAGAGCACGCTCGTCGCCTCCCAGAAGGTGAACATGACGAAGACGTCGTCGGCGGTGACGAGGCCGAACATCACCCCGGCGAAGGCGAGCAGCAGCGCGGCGAAGCGGCCGAGCGCGGGCTCGTCGTCGGCGAAGTAGTTCATGCAGTAGAGCAGCACGAGCGCGCCGATGCCGGTCACGATCAGTGCGAGCAGCAGTGCGAGGGCGTCGAGGCGGAAGCTCAGTGAGATGTCGAGCGCGGGGATCCACTCGACGGTCTCGACGACCGGAGTGCCGGCGAGGACCCCGGGGAGCCAGGTGAGCAGCAGGACGAACACCGCGGCGGGGAGGAGGGCGATGACGGCGAAGACGCGTCGGCCGAGGACGCGTGTGAGCAGGGGGGTGACGATGGCGAGGGCGCCGAAGAGGGCGAGGCAGAAGATCATTCACCCTCCTCGCGCTCGCACCGTCCGTCCGCTCAGTTTACTTGGCGTCGCGTTTGCGACGACGGCGCGTCATATGCCGAGAGCGGAATCGGATCGGGCGGCGCCGCCGGCTCAGCGCCGGATGATGCGGCGCTCGATCGCCGCGGCGACGGCGCCCGCGCGGGTGTCGACGCCGAGCTTCGTGTAGATGTGCGAGAGGTGCGACTTCACCGTCGCCTCCGAGACGAGCAGCTCCTTCGCCATCTCGCGGTTGCCGAGGCCCTGCGCGAGCAGCTCGAGCACGGCGACCTCGCGCTCGGTGACCACCGGGCCCGGCGAGGCGGCACGACGCACGAGCGTGGCGGCGACCGACGGGGCGAGCACCGTCTCGCCGCGCGCGGTCGCGCGGATGCCGGCGAACAGCTCGGCCGCCGGGGCATCCTTCAGCAGGTAGCCGCTCGCGCCGGCGTCGAGGGCGCGCAGGATGTCGGCCTCGGTCGCGTAGGTGGTGAGCACCAGCACGCGGGGCGGCTCGGCGGCGGCCCGCAGCTCGGCCGTGACCGCGGCGCCGCCCGGGCCGTCGCCCAGGTCGAGGTCCATCAGCACGACGTCGGGGCGCGTGGCCGTGACGACCGATCGCGCGCTCACGAGGTCGCGGGCCTCGCCGACGACCTCGAGGTCGTCGGTGCCCGAGATGAGGGCGGCGAGCCCGGCGCGCACGACGGGATGGTCGTCGACGAGGACGATGCGCACGCTCATGGCGCCTCCAACGGGAGCTCGACCGAGACCGTCGTGCCGTCGCCCGGGGCGCTCTCGACCGAGGCCCGGCCGCCGAGACCGGCCGCGCGGTCGCGGATGCCCTGCAGGCCCCGACCGCGGCCGCCGCTCCCGCGATCCGCATCCCCGCCGGGCTTGTGCGTCTCGTCGCCGAGCCTCTCCGCGTCGAACCCGAGCCCGTCGTCGCGGACGTCGAGGCGGACCTCGTCGGGCAGGTACGTGAGGCTCACCGCCACGTGGCGGGCCGCGGCGTGCTCGACCGCGTTCGCGAGGGCGCCGCGGGCCGAGCGCAGGAGCGCGCCCGCCACATCGGCCGGCAGCGGGACGGCGTCGCCGTGCACGTGCAGCCGCACCTCGGGGCCGCCGGCTGGCCCGTTCGTCTCATCGACGAGGCGGCGGAGCGCAGCGGGCAGCGCCTGCCCGGTGCCGTCGTCGGCGAGCTCGACCGGCGGCAGGTCGTGCACGACCCGGCGCACCTCGGCGAGTCCGTCGCGCGCCGTCGCGGCCGCCATCTCGACGTGGTCGCGCGCGAGGTCGGGTCGGCGCTGCCAGTCCTGCTCGGTCGCCGCGAGCAGCAGTGTGATGCTCGCGAGCCGCTGTCCGACCGAGTCGTGGATCTCGCGTGAAAGCCGCTCGCGCTCGGCGAGCGCGCCGGCGCGGTGCTGCGCGGCGAGCAGTTCGTCCTGCGCATCGGTGAGCTCGTCGAGCAGACGTTGCCGTGCGGCCGACTCGCGCTGGAGGGCCCGGTAGACGAGGACCGTGACGACCGCGATGCCGACGGGGCCCACGATGACCGTCGGGTCGACGCCGTCGGCGATGCGGAGCTCCGCCACGGTGACGAGCGCCGTCATGAGCACGACGACCACCACGGCGCCGCGGAAGGGCAGCACCTGCAGCACGGCGAACCCGAGCGGCACGGCGCACCAGGCGAACGAGGGCGCCGCGAGGGTGAGCAGCGCCCACAGCACGGTGACCGTCACCACCCAGGCGGTCGGCCACCACGAGCGCGTCGGCAGCAGGGGGCGTACCGAGTACGCGATCGCGAGCAGCGCGGCGCCCGCGAGCACGAGCACCCCGTCGGGTCCGAGCCCGTGACGCTCGAGATACCGCACGGCCGAGGTCGCGAGCAGGGCGAGGAACACGATCTGCAACCAGCGGTCGAGGCTGGCGACGGGCGCGAGGATGCCCCGGATGCCGGTGCGGTCGGAGACGGACATGATCGCCAAGCCTAGGCACGGCCACTGCGCGCGGGCATCATCCGATCGGCTATCCAAGTGCAGCCGATCGCCCGACGCCCGCGCCTGGTCGCTCGCCGAGGCTGGAAGCACACGTCGAGAACCGGCGTGCCAGAGACGAGGGAAACCATGAAGCGCACCATCGCCATCGCACTCGCCGCTGCGGGCCTCACCGCCGGCATCACCACGGCGGGCCTCACCACTGCACCCGAGGAGGCCTCGGCCCGCGACCACGGCCGCCCCGACCGCTACACGGTGCCGGGCGACGCCGCGGGCTCGCGGTTCGAGGGCATCGGCGTCGACGAGCGTCGCGGCCTGTTCTACGTGAGCGAGGTGACGGGCGGCGAGATCCACCGCGGCGACGCGAAGCGCCCGCAGGCCGAGGAGTGGCTCACGGGCGACGGCACCGACGGCCGCTACACCGCGCGCGGCGTCACCGTCGACCGCGCCGGCAACGTGTACATCGCCGGCGGCCCGAACGGCATCGGCAACCCCGACCGCCCCGACCTGTGGGTCTACGACGAGGACGGCGAGCTGCTCGCCGCGCTCCGCGTGCCCGGCACACCCGATGCGTTCCTCAACGACGTCGCCATCGGCGCCGACGGCGCCGCGTACTTCACCAACTCGAACGACCCGCAGATCTTCCGCGTCGCCCAGCAGGGCGGCACCTGGCAGGCCGAGCTGTGGGCCGACGCCACCGGCACCGTCGAGCGCGCGGCCGGGTTCAACCTCGGCGGCATCGTGCTCTCGGCCGACCGCAGCGCGTTCGTCGTGGCGCAGGGCAACACCGGTCAGCTGTGGCGCTTCGCGACCGCCGACGGATCGGTCTCGGAGATCGACACCCGCGGTGCCGACCTCGTGAACGCCGACGGCCTCGTGCGCCAGGGCAACCGGCTCACCGTCATCCGCAACTTCTCGAAGATGGTCGCGACCATGCGGGTCTCGGCCGACGGCGACGCGGTGCACCGCGTCGAGCAGCGGGCGAGCGACCCCGACCGCGTCTACACGACCGCCAAGATGCTGAACGGCCGCCTCCTCGCCGTCGACAGCAAGTTCGACGAGCAGCCCGCGGCCTCGGGCCCGTACGACATCGTCGGTTCGCCGTGGGGATGACCCGGGGTGGCCGCCGCAGCGCCGTCGCGATCATCGCGGCGGCGCTGCTGCTCACCGGCTGCGCGAGCACGGCCGCCGAACCGGGCGCCGCCGACCCGCCGAGGCCCGGCTCCGCGTCACCGTCCGCCCCGCCACGAGAGGATGTCCCCATGACCGAGACCCCCGCCCCCGTGCTCCCCGACCCCGACGGCACCCTGCTCAGCGCTGCGGCCGCCGGCGACGCCGTGACCGTCTCCCTCGCCATCCGAGCGGGCGCCGCGCTCGAGGCGCGCGACGGTCGCGAGCGCACGGCCCTGCTGCTGGCTTCCGCCGCCGACCACGTCGAGGCCGCGAGCGTGCTCGTCGCCGCGGGCGCCGACCCCGATGCGCTCGACGACCAGCGCGACACCCCGTGGCTCGTCACCGGGGTCACCGGAAGCGTCGCGATGGCCGAGGTGCTGCTCGCCGCCGACCCCGACTTCACGATCGTGAACCGCTACGGCGGCATCTCGATCATCCCCGCAGGCGAGCGCGGCCACGTCGAGTACCTCGAGCGGGTGCTGCAGACCGACATCGACGTCGACCACGTCAACGACCTCGGCTGGACGGCGCTGCTCGAGGCCGTAATCCTCGGCGACGGCGGCCCGCGCCACCAGAAGACCGTGCGGGTGCTGCTCGAGAGCGGGGCCGACCGGTCGATCGCCGATCGCAACGGCGTCACCGCACTCGAGCACGCCCGCGCGAGCGGCTACGACGAGATCGTCGCCCTGCTCGACTGAGACGTGAACGGGGCAACAGAGAGGGATGCTGCGCGGTCGGCGTCATGCAGGATGGAGTGATGCCGATCCTCATCCAGCACGACGAACTCTTCGACCGCCTCACGGCCGAACGCTTCGCCGCGGATCGCGGGACCACCGCCTCGACCCGCACGGTCGTCCTCGACGTGCGCTGGTCGCTCGCCGAGCCCGACGGCACCGCCGCCTACTGGGACGGCCACATCCCCGGCGCGGTCTACGTCGACCTCGACCGGCAGCTCGCCGACCACGACGTCGTCGGCGAGGGCCGCCACCCGCTGCCGAGCGAGGCCGCGTTCACCGAGGCGATGCGGAGCTGGGGCATCCGCGAGGGCGACACCGTCGTCGTCACCGACGACCTCGGCAACCAGTCGGCCGCGCGGGCCTGGTGGCTGCTGCGTCACGCCGGCGTCGCCGACGTGCGGATGCTCGACGGGGCGCTCGCCGCATGGCGGGCGGCGGGGCATCCGCTCGACACCGGCTGGGTCTCGCCCGAACCGGGCGACGCGACCGCGCACTTCGGCGGCATGCCGGTGATCGACGCCGACGCGGCGGCCGCGCTGCCCGGCGGGGGAGTGCTGTTCGATGCCCGGGCAGCCGAGCGCTATCGCGGCGAGGTCGAGCCGATCGACCCGCGCGCCGGCCACATTCCCGGCGCCCGCTCCGCGCCGAGCGCGGGCAGCCTCGACGCGAGCGGCCGATTCCTGCCCGCGGAGGCGCTCAGGGAGCGCTTCGCGGCGCTTGGCGCCGAGCCCGGCATCGCCGTCGGCGCCTACTGCGGATCGGGGGTCACCGCCGCGCACGCGGTCGCGGCGCTCGCGATCGCCGGCATCGACGCCGCGCTCTACCCCGGCTCCTGGAGCCAGTGGTCGCGCGAGGAGGGTCGCCCCGCGGCGACCGGAGCGGACGCCTGACTCAGCCCGCCCTGAAGCCGACCGCGACCAGCGTCGTCAGCTCGACCGTGCGCACCTCGCGCGCCTCGAGACCCGCGAGATAGCGACCGCGCACCGCGTCGAGCTCGTCGTCGTCGAGTCCGACGAGGAACGCCCGCAGCCCCGTGCCAGTCACGAGCGACCACGCGAGCCCGTCGTCGAGGTCGAGATGCCGCCGCACGATCTCGGCGCGCACCCGCACGAGGCCGAGCCCCGTGAGCCACTGCGCGAGGGCGCCCGGCGTGTCGACGTCGCTGATCGTCGGCGACGCGGCGCCGCCCTGCAGCCGCAGCGCCATATCGGCGGGCAGCGCCGTCGCGAGCACCTCGGGCACCGGCTCGAGCGCGCCGCGCGCCCACACCGTGACGGCCAGGCGCCCACCCGGCTTCGCCCGCTCGACGAGGTGCCGGGCACCGGCGTCGAGGTCGTCGAAGAAGTGCACGCCGAGCACGCACTGCACGAGGTCGTAGCCCGTCGGCTCCCACTCCGTGGCGTCGGCGACGTGCAGCCGCAGCTGCGGCAGATGATCGCCGGCACGTGCCCGCGCGATCTCGACGAGGCCGGCCGTCAGGTCGACCGCGTCGACGACCCCGCCGGGGCCGACGAGCTCGGCCGTCGGCAGCGCCGAGGCGCCGTCGCCCGAGCACGCGTCGAGCACCAGCTCGTCGAAGCGCGGCCTCGACCGGGCCACCGTCGCCGTCGAGATCGGATCCCAGACCGCCTCGTCGAGTTCGGCGTAGGATTCGGCGGCAGCCGTGAACCCCCCGACGAAATCAGGCTCGCTCGTCGTCTCCCCCATGGGCCCATTCTGGCCCCTGATCGGCCGGAATCGTGGGATTCAGGTAATCGAAAGCCGAACGGTGCAGACTGGGTGCACTGCATCACGTCCTCCGATCGAATCGAGTCACCCCCATGAATCGTGCCCTGCGCCGTGGCGCGCCCCTCGCGCTCGCCACCGCGGCCGCCCTGCTCCTCGCCGGTTGCGCGAGCGGCGGCAGCCCCGAGGCATCCGAGACCCCCGCTGCCGCCGACTGCATGGACGTCGAGTCCGGTGCCCTCAGCGACGGCGTGAAGGTCGAGGGCGAGTTCCCGGGTTCGCCGACGGCGACCTTCACCACGCCGCTCGAGACCGACGAGCTCCAGCGCTCGATCGCCATCGAGGGCGACGGCGACACGACCGAGGCCGGCCAGAAGATCAACGCCGTCGTGACGCTCTACTCGGGCGCCTCGGGCGACCAGCTCCTCTCCCAGCCGGCCCAGATCACCGCGGGCGACGAGACCGTGTTCGACGCGTTCCGCGTGGGCATCGACTGCGTGCCGCTCGGCTCGCGCACCGTCACGGTCGCGCCCGCCGCGGCCCTCTACGACGGCCAGGGCAACGAGCAGATCGGCCTCGCGGCCGACGAGGACGTCGTCATCGTCGTCGACGTCGTCGAGGTGCAGGAACCGCTGAAGCCCGCCGAGTGGACCGAGAACGTGCCCGAGGTGAAGTTCGGCGCCGAGGGCGAGGCCCCCACCGTCACCCTGCCGAAGGTCGACGCTCCGACCGAGCTCCAGATGAAGGTGCTCGAAGAGGGCGACGGCGCCACCGTCGGCGAGGGCGACAGCGTCACGGTGCAGTACCAGGGCATCAGCTGGGACAGCGGCGAGATCTTCGACCAGAGCTACACCCGCGGCGAGCCCTCGACGTTCACGACCGACGGCGTCATCCAGGGCTTCGGCGCCGCGCTCGTCGGCCAGAAGGTCGGCACGAAGCTCATCGTCGTGATCCCGCCGGAGTACGCCTACGGCACCGACCCCGCCGCGCACGACCTCGGCGGACAGACGCTCGTGTTCCTCGTCGAGATCGAGGACACCGCGCCCGCAGGGCAGTAGTCGAGTACGGGAAGGGCCGGATGCCGAGCGGCATCCGGCCCTTCGTCGTACTCGCCCGAGCCCGTCATCGTTTCAGGAGATCGCACGCTGCTCAGGCCGGCTCAGCGCAGATCATCCTGAGCAGCGTGCGTCTTCCTGAGACGGTGAAGGGGCGGATGCCGCGGGGCGGGTGCCGACCGCGCGGGCCGCGCGGCACGGGAGGCTCAGCGACCCCAGGTCGCCCAGACGATGATGGCGCTCACCGCGACGAAGCCCGCGACGAACAGCGTGTCGCGCACGCGCCACGGGCTCTGGAAACGCTCGGTGCGGGTGGCGTGGGCGCCGAAGGCGCGGGCATCCATCGCGAGGGCGACCCGTTCGGCATGGCGGATCGCCGAGGCCAGCAGCGGCACCGCCGTGCCGAACGCCCGGCGGGTGGCCGCGATCGGGCCGCGGCCGCGCACGGTGCCGCGCACGCGGTGCGCCGCCCGGATGATCTCGAGCTCGTGCCCGAACCGCGGCACGAAGCGCAGCGCCGCGAGGGCCGTGTAGCCGATGCGGTACGGCACGCGGAGGTTCTGCACCATCGCGCGTACGAACTCGGGACCGGTCGAGGTCAGGCCCGCCATGAGCGAGAGCATCAGGATGGCGAGGATGCGCAGGCCCGTCGTGAACCCGACGAGGTAGGCGGCGAGCGTGAAGCTCCAGTCGCCGACCGAGAACAGCACGGTGGAGGTCGCGGGGCCCGAGAGGCTCGCGGGGTCGACCCACACGCCGAAGCTGAATCCGAGCACGATCGCCGCGAGCGGGGTGCCGATGAGGAGCGCCGCGACGACCCGGCCGGGGAGCCTGGCGCCGAGGAGCAGCACGAGGAGTGCGAGCACGATGAACGCGAACGGCAGCAGGAGGTCGCGGCTGAACACGACCACGAGCATCGCGGGCAGCGGGGCGGCGAGCTTCGCGAGCGGGTTCACCGTCGCGAGCGGGCCGCGCCGGGCCGCGCTCGCGTCGGCCGGTGAGGCGTCGGTGTTCTTGTTCGTCTTCGGCGCCGTCGCGCCGGTCGTGCCGCTCACCGCGGCCCTCCCGAGGCGACCGGCAGCTGCGACATGCGGGTCACCGCATGCCATTCGGGGTGATGCTCGAGGCCGCGCGTCGCGCGCGCGAGGGGCGGATGGCGCAGCCCGGCCTGTTCGATGAGGGGGCCGGCGAGCACCTCCGCGGTCGGACCGACGCCGAGGAGGCGCCCGCCCTGCATGACCGCGAGCCGCGTCGCGTAGTCGGCCACGAGCTGCAGGTCGTGGGTCACGACGAGCACCGTGGTGCCCTCGTCGTTGAGCGCGCGCAGCATGTCGAGCAACTCGGCCGCGCGGGCGCGATCCTGCCCGAAGGTGGGCTCGTCGAGGGCGAGCACCGGGGCGCCCGCCACGAGCGCGGTGCCCACCGAGAGTCGGCGCTTCTGCCCGCCCGAGAGCAGGAACGGGTGCTGCTCGGCGAGCTCCTCGAGGCCGAACCGGCGAAGCATCCGGTCGCACGACTCGGTCACCTCGGCGTCGTCGAGTCCCTGGAGCCTGAGTCCCTGCTCGAGCTCCTCGCGCACCGAGCCCGCGATGAACTGGTGCTCGGGGTTCTGGAAGACGAAACCGACCCGGCGCGCTCGCTCGCGCGCATCGGCTCGGGCCGGGTCGATCCCGAGCGTCTCGATCGTGCCGCGGGGCGCCTCGATGACGCCGGCGAGCGCCTGCAGCAGCGAGGTCTTGCCGGCGCCGTTCGTGCCGACGATCGCGAGGAACTCGCCCGCCTGGACCTCGAGGTCGACGTCGCGGACGACGACCGGGCCGCGGCGGCCCCCGCGCCGCACCGAGAGCCCCCGCGACCGGATCACGGGAGCGCCCTGGGCAGGGACGGCGCCCGTGGTGGCCGTGAGCGACGGGGTCGGCGCGAGCGCGGTGGATCGCACGGGGGAGGAGGCGCTGAGCGGCGGCGGCAGGCTCGGCAGGGCGTCGAGCGCCGCCGCGAGCTCGGCCGGGGTGAGCGGCAGCCGGCCGATCGGCACGCCCGCATCGCGCAGGCGCATCGCCGCGAGCGTCGAGACCGGCAGCCAGACGCCGAGGGCGGCGAGCTCGTCGGCGCGCTCGCGCAGCGTCTCGCGTGCGGGGCCGTCGATCACGAGACGGCCGTCGGCGTCGAGCACGATCACCCGGTCGACGAGGTCGACGGCCGCATCGAGGTTGTGCTCGACGAGCACGATCGCGTGATCGTCGTCGTCGGCGAGCTCGCGGAGCACGGCGTAGACCTCATCGATGCCCGCGGGGTCGAGGTTCGCGGTCGGTTCGTCGAGCACGAGCACGGGCGCGGCCATGGCGAGGGCGCACGCGATGGCGAGCCGCTGCCGCCCGCCGCCCGAGAGCGTGTCGGGGTTCTCGGCGCGGCGATCCCAGAGGCCGACGAGCTTCAGCGCGCGTTCGGCGCGTGCGAGCACCTCGGATGCCTCGACGAGCTGGTTCTCGGGCGCGAAGCACACCTCGTCGAGCACGCTGCCGGTGACGATCTGCGCATCCGGGTCCTGGAAGACCATGGCCACGTGCTCGCTCAGCACGCCGACCGGGTGCTCGCGGCTGTCGAGGCCCGCGACCCGCACCGTGCCCTCGAGTTCGGCCGGCACCGCGTGCGGCACGAGGCCGTCGAGCGCGAGCGCCAGCGTCGACTTGCCGCACCCGCTCGGACCCAGGACGAGCAGCACCTCGCCGGGTGCGATGTCGAACGACACCTCGGCGGGCGTCGGCCGGGCTGCGCCCTCGTGGCGGATGCTCACGCGGTCGAGCTCGATGACGGGCGGAGTGGTCATGGCAGGCCTGGGTCGTGGTCGGGCGGACGGCTCGCGACGCGGCATCCGTGGGGCTTAGGAAAGCCTAACCTCGCGAACGGTCGGTTCCCGGCGCCCACGACGGCGAGGAACGGGAATACCCCGGTCAGCCCTGATGTTGTGTCTATGTTCGGGCGTGGAGCCTCCACGCCGGAAGGAGGAGAACGTGGGCATCAGCTATGTCGAGTTCGAGGACGAAGCCGGGATCCTGCGTCGCTACCGCAAGCACGCGAACGGTCGTGGCCTCGTCGCCACCACCGCCAAGGTCGACCCGAGCGCGTTCGTCGACCCGACGGCCTACGTCGATCCCGGCGCCGAAGTGCAACGCGGCGCCCAGATCGGCCCGGGCGGCTGGATCGAGGGCGACGCGATCGTCGCCGAACGCGCCGTGATCGGCGTGAACGCCCACGTCGGGCGACGCGCCGTCGTCGGCCGCAACGCCGTCATCGGGCCGTACGCGACCGTCGGCACCGGCGCGAAGGTGCAGAACGGGGCCCGCGTGCCCCGCGAGACGACCATCGCGGACGGCGACGTCTACGAGGCCTCGACGGAGGACCTGCGCCGGCTCGGCCTCGCGGCCTGAGCCGTTCGCACCCGGAAGCCCGACCGCGCTGCGGCCGGGCTTCTTCGTTCTCCGGGACTACTCGGCGAGTGCGCCCGCGAGCAGCTCGAGCGTCTGCTCGCGACCGGGCGTGCGGTCGAGCGGCTCGGATGCGTACGAGCCGGCGATCGGCGCCACCATGACCTCGTCGATGCCGTGACGGGCGGCGAGCTTCCGCAGCTCCGAGGCCGCACCCGCGGCATCCGCGATCACCCAGCGGCGCTCCATCGCGGTGATGAGCTCCGCCGCCTGCGAATCGGCGGGCGCCGTCTGCGCCTCGTCGATCGTCTCGAGCGGCCGCATCGGCCGGCCGAGCTGCAGTCTCGCCATCGAACGCAACTGCGGCAGCGCCCGCGCACGCGCCTCGTCGAGCGTCGGCGCGACCGAGGCGTTCACCGTGAGGAACGTCTCGGGCTCGGGGTGCGCCTCGCTCGGGCGGTAGCCCGTGCGGTAGAGCTCGAGCGCACGCTCGAGCCCCTGGCCCGAGAAGTGGTTCGCGAAGACGTACGGCAGGCCGAGTTCGGCGGCGAGCTTCGCCGAGTAGTCGCTCGAGCCGAGCAGCCACAGCGGCGGCACGGCCGAGGCGGCCGGCGTCGCGGTGATCGGGTACTCGCGCCCGCTCGTCAGGCGCAGCGTCGCGCCGTCGGGCGAGAGCAGCGAGAGGATGTCGGCGAGGTGGTCGGGGAATCGGTCGACCTCGGCGGTGGGCCCGGAGATGCGCAGCAGCTGCGTGATCACGGGGTCGCTGCCCGGCGCACGCCCGATGCCGAGGTCGATGCGGCCCGGGGCCAGCGCCTCGAGGGCCGCGAACTGCTCGGCGACGACGAGCGGCGCGTGGTTCGGCAGCATCACGCCGCCCGACCCCACGCGGATCCGTTCGGTCTGCGCGGCGATCGCAGCGATCAGCACCGGCGGCGTCGTCGAGGCGACGGCCGGCATGTTGTGGTGCTCGGCGAACCAGTAGCGGGTGAAGCCCAGCCGGTCGGCGAGCTGCGCCAGGCGAACGGATGCCGCGACGGCACCTCGACTCGACTGATCACTGCGAACCGGAACGAGGTCGAGCACGGACAGGCGCGGCGAGATGTTCATCCTTTCCGGCAACCGCCGCGCGGCATCCGGTATTCCGGGGCTCGCTCCGCGGCAGGGATACCCCTGAGCGCATCGGAGGGGGTTCACTGACGCGGCGATCCGCCCGCCGCCATTGGATGGGGTCTCGTTGCGAGCGCCGTGCAGATCTGCACGGCCGTCGGAAGGCTGATCCGCCTCAGTGCCGAAGCCGGCCGGCCCGCACCGGAATCCTGAAAGGAATCACCCGTGAACACCCCTGTGCCCTCCGCACCGCCCGTGGCCGCCGCCACGCTCGAGGCGCCCGCTCCCGATATCGCCACGCTCTCGCTCCGCGAAGCCCTCGCCCTGCTCGACGAGCAGCTGGCCGGGCGCGTGCACCTCTCGGGCGACCCCGACTGGGACGACGCCCGCGCCGCCTGGAACCTCGACGTCGACCAGCGCCCAGCCGTCGTCGTCACCGCCCGCTCGACCGAGGACCTGGTGCGCACCGTCGGATTCGGCGCCCGCTACGGCCTCGCCGTCGCCCCGCAGGGCACCGGACACAACGCCGGGCCCCTCGCCGCCGACAACGGCCTCGCCGATGCGATCCTGCTCCGCACCCACGAACTGCGCGGCGTCGAGATCGACGTCGAGCGTCGCATCGCCCGCGTCGAGGCCGGCGCACTCTGGGGCGATGTCGTCGCCGCGGCCGCACCGCACGGGCTCGCCGCGCTCGCCGGATCGTCGCACGACGTCGGCGTGGTCGGCTACACCCTCGGCGGCGGCGTCAGCTGGCTCGCCCGCACGCACGGACTCGCAGCGAACCAGGTGCTCGCCGTCGAGATCGTGACCGCCGACGGACGGCTCCGCCGCGTCGACGAGGAGCACGACTCGGAGCTGTTCTGGGCGGTGCGCGGCGGGGGTGGCGACTTCGGCGTCGTGACGGCGCTCGAGTTCCGCCTGTTCCCGATCACCGAGGTCGTCGCGGGCATGCTGCTCTGGCCGGCCGAGCGTGCCGACGAGGTCGCCGCGGCCTGGGCCGACTGGACCAACACGGTGCCCGACGCCGTGCAGAGCGTGGTGCGCATCATGCACCTGCCGCCGCTGCCCGAGCTGCCGCCGTTCCTCTCGGGTCGCTCGGTCGTGATCGTCGAGGCCGTCGTGCTCGACTCGCCGGCCCGTGCCGACGCACTGCTCGCCCCGCTGCGGGCGCTCGCCCCCGAGCTCGACACCGTGCACCCGCAGTCGCCCGCCGAACTGCTCGCGCTGCACATGGACCCGCCCGGGCCCGTGCCGGGGCGCGGCGACGGCATGATGCTCCGCGAGCTGCCGCCGGCAGCGGTGCGCGCGTTCGTCGGGGCGGTCGGGGCCGACTCGGGCACCGCCCTCCTCTCGACCGAGATCCGTCACCTCGGCGGTGCGGTCGAGCCCGACGCGGCCGTGCAGCGCGCGGCGGACCTCGGACTGCCCGTGCCCGGGGCCACCGCCGGCTTCGAGGCGAACTACCTCGTGTTCGCCGGGGCCATGGCGATGCCGGGCGCCGACGAGGCGATCGCCCGCTCGCTCGGCCGCCTGTTCTCGCAGATCGAGCCGTGGCGCGCGCCGGAGGAGTACCTGAACTTCGCCGAGCAGCGTCGCGACGCCGCGCGGTTCTTCGGCGGCCGGCTGGCCCGCCTGCGGGCGCTGAAGCGGGCGGTCGACCCGACCCGCGTCATCCGCTCGAACCACCCCGTGGGGTGACGGCCCCGGTATTCGGGTCCCGACCCGCGGATCTCGCAGATGGGGGTGTCGCTCGCGCCCCGGCCTTCATAGGCTGGGAGCGAGCGACATCGTCGTCGCGCGATCTCGGGGGAGGATACGAATGACCATCCACTACGAACTGCCCACCACAGCCGATTTCGCGGCCCTTGCGGGCGTGCATCATCCCGCGATCACCGTCTACCTCTCGACCTCGCCGGTCGTCAGCGAGCGCGAGCGCTCCGAGGTCGCCGCGCGCAGTGCCTTCGACGAGGCCATCGAGCAGGTGCGCTCCAACGGGGCCTCTTCCGCCGAGGTCGCGGCCCTTCGCGCCGAGCGCGATGCGGTGATCGGCGACCAGCGCCTCTGGGGCGGCCTCGCACGCTCGATGGCGATCTTCGTCGCCCCCGGCTTCAACGAGGTGTTCGTGCTGCCGAACCGGCTCGACGACGCCTGGCACGTGGGCTCGCACTTCACGCTCGGGCAGCTGCTCCGGGCACCCAGCCAAGACCAGGAGGCCTTCGCACTGACGCTCTCGGCGCACGAGTGGTCGCTCTGGCATGCGACGCCGACCGACCGGGCCGCGAAGCTCGAGATCGACCAGTCGGGTGCCGCGAACCTCGACGAGGCCACCAACCGCGAGCCGAACGAAGACAAGCCGCGCGGCGCGAACCGCGGCACCTCGAGCCAGGGCGGCGCGAGCCGCCTGATGGGCGACGAGGGCCGCAAGACCTTGCTCGACCAGTACTCGAAGCGGGTCATCGAGATCGCCCGCCGCGAACTCCTCGCCCGCGACCCCGACGAGCGCGTGCCCGTGTTCGTGTTCGCCGCCGAGCCGCTGCTCAGCCTCTTCCTCGCGAACACCCGCAACTCGCGCCGCGTCATCGCGGTGCCGGGCTCGCCCGACCGGCTGGGGCCGGCCGAGGTCGACGAGGCCCTGCGGCTGCAGCTCTCGAAGCTCAATGTGCACGAGGCCGAGCAGACCCTGCGCGTCCTCACCGAGGGCACGGCGGGCCGGGTCGAGCGCGACCTGGCGGCGATCGGCCGTGAGGCGGCCGACGGTGCGGTCGAGACCCTCTGGTTCGACTTCACCACCTCGGTGAACGGCACGCTCGACCAGGAGTCGGGCGCGATCGAGTTCGCGAGCGACCACGGCTCGGGCGAGACCCTCGTCGACGGCACGCACGCCGGCGACCTGCTGCCCCAGTTGGCGCTGCTCGTCATCTCGAAGGGCGGCAAGGTCGTCACGGTGCGCAGCGACGACCTCGACGGAACGGTGTGGGCGGGGCCGGCGATGGCCGAGCTCCGCTTCGCGCTCGCGTAGCGCTCGCGCACGCGACGCACGGGTCGCATGACGGATGCCACGGGGCGGACCCCGTGGCATCCGTCATGCCGGCCGGATGTCAGCGGAAGGAGGGCACGCGTTCACGGAGCGGCAGGCGGAAGCCCTCGCGCCAGCGGAAGCGGACGACGATCTCCTGGGCCTGCGAGTCCTCGATGATGGCCTCGACGGGCACCTCGGAGAGCACGCGCGGGCGGGGCTCTTCGGGCGGAGTCTCGCGGATCTCGAGCCAGAGGCTCTCGGGGTGCGGCACGACGCCGGGGTTGGCGGCGACGAGCTCGAGTCGCCAGCCGGCCGACGGGGCGAGCCCGTGACCGGTGACGCGGATGAGGCGTGCGTCGCAGGTCTCGACGACGGTCGCGTCGAAATCGGCGACGGCGAAATCGCAGTGGAGCTGACCGTTCATTCGGCTGAAGCTACGCCGCGACCCGGAGCCCGGCCTCAGTGCTGACGCTGAAACGCGGTGCGCCGTACGGAGTGGCTCCGCGCACGGTCGCGCATTCCGGGGCGGGTGTACGCGGCAGCCCGGGGCTCCTCGCTCTCCTAGGCTGTTCCCCATGCGTTTCGGAATGTTCGTTCCCCAGGGCTGGCGATACGACCTCGTCGGCATCGATCCCGCCGAGCAGTGGGCCGCCATGCGCGGCCTCGCCGAGTTCGCCGATGCGGCGGACTCGCCGTTCGAGTCGATCTGGGTCTACGACCACTTCCACACGACCCCCGTGCCGTCGCCGACCGAGGCGACCCACGAGGCCTGGACCCTCATGGCCGCGTTCGCCGCCTCGACCTCCCGGGTGCGCCTCGGGCAGATGTGCACGTGCATGGGCTACCGCAACCCCGCGTACCTCGCGAAGGTCGCGGCGACCGCCGACGTCATCTCGGGCGGGCGCATCGAGATGGGCATCGGCGGCGGGTGGTACGAGCACGAGTGGGAGGCGTACGGCTACGGGTTCCCGACGATCCCCGAGCGGCTCGGCATGCTGCGCGAGGGCGTCGAGATCATGCGCCAGGCGTGGACCACCGGACAGGCGACCCTCGACGGTCGCTACTACCAGGTCGACGGGGCGATCGTGCAGCCGCAACCGCTGCAGGACGGCGGCATCCCGTTCTGGATCGCGGGCGGCGGCGAGCAGGTGACGCTCAAGATCGCGGCGAAGTACGCCGGGTACACGAACTTCACCGGCACGCCGGAGGAGTTCGCGCACAAGGGCGAGGTGCTGCGCGGGCACTGCGAGGCCATCGGCCGGGATGCCTCGGAGATCACGCGCTCGATGAACTTCAACACCGTGGTCGGCACCTCCGCCGCCGACGTCGAGGCGCGGCTCGCACGCATCGAGGCGCGGGTCGCCCCGCACCTCGGTGCCGAGGGCGCGGCGAAGTATGTCGAGAACTACTTCATCACGCCGCCCGGCGCGCTCGTCGGCACGCCCGACCAGATCGTCGCGAAGCTCGAGGAGCGGCGCTCCGTCGGCCTGGACTACGCGATCCTGTACGCGCCGGAGGCGGCGTACGACCGATCGGGGATCGAGCTGTTCGCCGCGGAGGTCGCCCCGGCGCTGCGCTGACGCGGGAGCCGGGCGCGCGCGGGCGGCGCTCGCCCGCGCCGGCGGGTCAGCCGTGCAGGGCGGGCTCGGCGAGCCGAGCGGGGCCGAGGGGCCCGGCGACGCTGATCGTGACGCGATCCGCCTCGACCGGCACGGCGATGAGGTCGCCCGCCGTGAGATCGGCGGGCAGCTCGAGCTGCGCGAGCGCGTGGCATCCGCCGGCTGCGAACCGGACCGACACCGTCACGACCTTCGCGACCGAGACGCGACCGATGAGGCGGGCCTCCGCCCAGTCGGGCCGAAGCGGGCTGTTCTCGCCGTCGATCGAGACCAGCGGCACGCCCGCCGCGACCGCGACCTCGCGCACCGTCGCCACCGCGACCCCGCGGTGGCGCACCGGCCCATCGAGCCCGCCCGTGCGCGTCCGGGCAGGCGTCGGAGCGAGGTGCGCGAGCGGGGTGCCGTCGCGCTCCGCGAGTCGCGTCATCGAGAATCCGCCCACGATGACGTCGGTCGTCGTGACCCGGGTGCCCGCCGGCCAGCGCTCGGGCGCGATCGGATCGGGGATCGAGCGCCGCAGCGTCGGCAGCAGACGGGTGAGCGTCATGAGGGGCGCCGCGCGATCGAAGGCATGCTTCCGTTCTACGCCGACTCACGGCCACGCGCGCGATTGTTACGCGATCCGAACGGCGCGCCGACGGTTCCTCACGGATTCCGCACGCGGAGATGCGCCTAGACGAACTCGACCTCGGCGCCGAGCGCCGTGGAGGTGAGGAGCGTACGACGATCGCACGTGACGAGCGGCAGGCCGGCGTCGATCGCCGCGAGCGCGACGAGGCCGTCGATCACCGCGCCGCCCGTGATGCCGGCTGCGGCGAAGCGGGCGACGGCCGCCGCCGCCGACATCGCCTCGAGCCGGCGGCTCGCCGGGAAGTCGTCGGCGATGCGCCGCGCGGCCGCGGCGGCCGAGAGGCGATCCTGCGCGGGCAACCGCGTCAGCGTCGAGTAGGTCTCGATCGCCGCGTGGCCGGCGAGTCCGAGCTGCGACCGGCCGACTCGCGCCGCGATCGCGGCGTGCGCGGCGTGGGACGGCAGGATGAGCGCCACCGCCGCACTCGAGTCGAGCAGGAGTTCGGCTCCGACCTGGTTCGGCACGGCGCGCCTCGCCCGACTCGTCGCCTCAGTCCGCGATGCCGCGATGCTCGGCCCACGACGCGCCGCCCGAGCCGGTGAGGGTCTCGGCGTACTCGGCCAGGCGCGCGCCCTGCATCTCCGCGGCGTTCGTGCCCGCCGCGGCGGACCCGGCGGCCTGGGCCGCCGCCTGCGCGGCGAGGCGCTCGCCCTGCAGATCGGCCGAGCCGCGAGCTGCCGCGGACTGCTTCGTGGTGCGCTCCTGGTGGAGCTCGGCCTCGCTCGAGGCGGGGGTTCCGGCGCAACCGGCGAGGGCGACGAGGAGCATCGCACTTGCGGCGACGGCTGCGGCTCTGGTGACGGACGACATGATGGTGCTCCCTTCGGGGCGATGCCGACGGCATCCGAATGCTGCGTACGGCGCTCACGCTAGGCAGCGGCCGGTGGCGCGACATCCGAGGCGACCCCTCAGATGTGCGTGCGAACCCCTCAGATCTCGCGCGCCTCGGACGACTCGCGCGCCTCGGACGACTCGCGCGCCTCGGACGACTCGCGCGCCTCGGACGACTCGCGCGCCATGCGGGCGAGGTCGACCCGGTTGGTCGCACCGGTCTTGCGCAGCAGGTTCGAGACGTGCGAGCTCACGGTCTTCTCGCTGATCGTCAGCAGCTCGGCGATCTCGGCGTAGGTCCGTCCGTCGACGAGGTAGGGGAGCAGCTCGCGCTCCCGGCCGGTGAGCGCGGCACCGGCCAGGCGATCGGGAGCGGCAGCGCGCGCCTGGCCGTCGCCGTGCAGCCGGATCCGCGCCCACCTGGCGAGGGTCTCGAGCTCCTCGGCGAGCCCGTCGGCCTCGGTCCGCGCGGCGACCGCGGCGCCGCGCCGGAGGAGGGCGATCGCGACCCGTCGCCGTGGGCCGCCGTCGATGAGCCCCTGCTCAGCCCCGCGACGGCAGGCGTAGCCCTCCTCCCAGGCCAGCTCGCCGGCAGCGGCCAGGTCGGCCGCCTCGACCCAGCGGTCGAAGGCCTCAGGCAGTCCGCGCGCCCGCGCGCGCTCGGCGATGTAGAGCGCGTCGAGCGCCTCGAGATCGCTCTCGTACGAGATGCCCATCGTCTGGCGGGGCACCCGCGGATGCGTCGCCTCGAGCGCGTCGAGCTCGGCGAGCGCCGCCCCCGGGTCGGAGCCGTCGTCGCGCGCGATCGCGGCGCGGTCGGCGAGGGCGCGCGCGGCGAGGGGCACGAGCCACTCGGAGCTCCGTCCGCCGGGACCGCGCTCGATCATCGGACGGACCGCGTCGAGCGCCCCGCCGGGATCCCCGGCCACGAGGCTCGCGAGGCCCCCGGCGACCGCGAGCTCGAGCGCCGCGTAGGCAGGCGGCGCCGGGAACCGCTCCCGAGCCCGTTGCAGGTGGGCTGCGGCCTCGTCGACTCGTCCGAGTTGCGCAGCGAACCGGGCGGAGACCGAGCGCATGGCGAGCTCGATGTACTCGGGGGCTCCATCGGCGCGCACGATCCTCAGCGATTCCCGCACCTGGGGGCTGGCGCCGATCGTCACCCACGCGGCCGCTTCGATGCAGGCGAGTGCCGCGATCATGAGCCGCGGCGCCCCGGCGGAGGCGAGTCGCTCGCGCCAGTCGCGGAGGCGCTCTGCGGCCTGCCGATGCCGGGGCATCGAGTACGCCTCCCAGAGGATCGCGCTCGTCACGGGTTCGAACCGCCGCACCGGCAGCGCCACCGCGAAGGTCTCGTCGGCGAGCCGCGAGGCCGCCGCGACATCGCGCCTCGCCGCGGCGAGTTGCGCGGTGACCGCCAGCGCGTACGCTCTCGCCTCGGGGTCGTCGAGACGCGTGGCGAGGTCGAGGGCTTCGGCCGCGTGTTCGATACTGCGCGGATCGTGCGCGATGATCTCGGCGTGCGCAAGCTCGCTGAGCGCGAGCGCGTACTCCCGGCTGTCCGGTGCACCGGAGGTCAGCTCGACCACCTCGTGCAGGGCGGCCGAGGTGCTCAGTTCGCCGCCGAGGCGGAATTCGAGCTGCTGCCGCCGCAGGAGCAGCCCGGCCCGAGCGAGCGGTTCCTCGGCGCCGACCGACTCGAGGAGGGCGAGCACGGCCGCGTGCTCGTCGGCGTCGGCGTCGGCGTCGGCGGCTGCGGCGGCCCACTCGCTGAGCAGCGCCCGACGGTCGCCGACGACGGCCGGTTCGTCGCGCTCCGACTCGACGCAGCGACGCACCAGACGCAACGTCGTCGCGGTCTGCTCGAGCCCGTGCAACGCCTGCACCGCCCGTCGGCTCGATGCGAAGGAGCCGACCGTGTCGCCCGCCGCCGCGAGGTGATCGGCGAGATCCACGAGCCGGTCGGGGGTCGGGCCGTCGACCTCGATGAGGCGCTCGACCCCGCGCGCGAGGGTCGCGTGCTGCCGCCGCAGTTCGTCGTCGGGCACCGAGGCGACGAGGAGCTCGGCGATCAGGGGGTGGTGGAACCACATGCGGCCGCGCTCATCCTGATCGAGCACGTGCGTTGCGAGCGCGGGGTGGAGTTCGTCGACGGCTTCGCGCCAGGCGGGGTCGAGCCCGGCGAGGATGCTCGCCCGGATCGGCTTGCCGTGGATCGCGAGCAGGACGGTGAGCTCGCGAGTGCGGGCGGGCAGTGTCGCCCACGTCTGCAGCAGGGCGGTGCCGAGGTCGCCCGAGGTCGACGGTGCCGTGGCGGGCGGCGCCGCGAGCGCGTCGGGGTCGACGCCGTCGATGAGGAGCCTGGCGTGATACGGGTTGCCGCCGGTTCGGTCGAGCACGTCGCGCACGAGCGCGTCGTGCGGCGGCGCGCCGAGCTGCGCCGCGATCAGGTCGTGCATGCCGAGGCGATCGAGGGGACGCACCTGGAGCGACCGCACGCCGGGGAGTCGCAGGAGGTCGGCCCGCCACCGGTCGACGTCGCGGCCGCTTCCCGAGCGGACGGTCGTGAGGATCGCGAGCGGTCGATCCTCAGCGCCGCCCACGAGGAACATCAGGGCATCGAGCGTGTCGGCGTCGGCCCACTGCAAGTCGTCGACTGTGATGACGACGGGGCCGATCGCGGTGAGCCGCGCGATCGCCGCATCGAGCCGAAGGGGGAGGGGCGGGCGGGTGCCGTCGTGCTGCGGGCCGATGTCCTCCGCCTGCGCGAGCAGGGAGCGGACCGCGAGGTTGGGCATTCGCGTGGTCAGCGGGAGGTTGCGGACCGACAGCACGCGAGCGCGACCCGTCGCCGAGTGCGCGGCCGCCTCCATGAGCGCGGTCTTGCCGATGCCGGCTTCGCCGTGCAGCACGACGATGCGCGTCGAGCCGTCGAACGCCGCCTCGAGCTCGCGTGAGATCGAGGCGACTTCGCGCTCGCGCCCCTGCAGCCGACGTGCCTCGCGTGGCATGCCGCCAGTGTTCCATGCACCCCGCGGGGCGTCGAGCGAACCGCGGAGGACGGGTACCCCCAAGTCGAGGGATGCCTCGGACGGGCCCGTCGGCGTGGAGCCGGGTTACGCGGCGAGCGTCTCGTCGAGCTTCGCGCCCAGTTCGTCGTCGCTGGGCTCGGTGAAGTGGGTGCCGTCGGGGAAGACGACGACCGGGATGTTCGTGCGCCCCGAGATCGACTTGGCGATGTCGGCGGCCTCGACGTTCACCTCGAGGCCGACGTAGTCGTAGTCGATGCCGCGGCCGTCGAGCAGTCGCTTCGAGCGACGGCAGTCGCCGCACCAGGCGGCGCCGTACATGGTGATGCGTTCGGGGGTCGATGCAGAGGAGGAAGTCACACCGATACTGTACGCACTACCGGTCTGGGGTATTCCCGAGTGCGTGTTCGGCGGAGGCCGGAGCGCGGCTTTCCGACATCCTGCGACTCCGCGGAATGCGACGGCGTCGACGCCGGTTCGCCCTGACATGACGAAGAACGCCGGGCCTGTGCCGCTCACCGAGACCGAAGCCTCCGACCTGCTCGCAGCGCAGAGCTTCGGCGTGCTCGCCACGCTGAAGCGCGACGGGCAGCCCCACCTCACCACCATGCTCTACGGCTGGAACGCGGCGGAGCGCATCGCCCGGTTCTCGACGACGAGCACGCGTCTGAAGGCGAGGCACCTGCAGCGCGACCCGCGGGCGACGCTGCACGTCTCGGCCGACGACCACTGGTCGTTCGCCGCGGTCGAGGGGCTCGCGGAGGTCTCTGCGCCGACCGTCGAGCCGGGCGACGCGGTCGGGGTCGAGCTGCTGTCGCTGGTGCCCGAGGCCGCGCGTCCCGCCGACCCGAGTGCGTTCTTCGCCGACGCGGTGGCCGAGGGCCGGGTGGTCATCCGTCTGCGTCCGGAGCGGCTCGGCGGAACCCGTCTCGACTTCGGCGACTGACCCCGCGGGCGGCGTCGACCGGGGTTCGCCCGCAGCTGCTCAGCTCGCCGGGCTCGGCGCGGCGAGGTGCGGCTCGTCGAACTCAGCGACGGCCGACTCGCGCGGGCCGGCGGGACGCGGCGCCGCCGCTCCGACGAGGCGCATGAACGAACTGAGCTGCGCGACGCCCTCCGCACGGTGGGGGAGCCCTTCGAGCAACCCGGGCGAGTAGACGAGGTACGCCGCCCACTTCGCCCGTGAGATCGCGACGTTGAGCCGGTTCTTCAGCAGCAGGAACTCGAGGCCCCGCGGCGCGGAGTCGGCGGAGGACGCCGCGAGCGAGACGATCGAGACGACCGCCTCCTGGCCCTGGAACTTGTCGACCGTGCCGACGGGGACGTCGGTGAACCCGGCCGCGTCGAGCGCGTCCCGGACGGTGGCGAGCTGCGCGTTGTACGGGGTCACGACGATGAGGTCGCGCTGCTCGAGGGGCCGTGGCGCCGCGGCGACCGGCCCGGCCGACGAGTCGGCGGCGTCGGTCCACTCGCGGCCGATGAGCGAACGCACGAGGTGCACGACCGACTCGGCCTCTTCGGGCGAGAAGGTCGAATTGCCCTCGTGCGCAACGGGCACCGGGGTGACGCCGGGCGCGACGCCCTCGAGCGCACGGCGCTCGGCGACGGGGTGCGAGCGCAGTTCACCCTCGTACGAGAGCCGTGAGACCGGGCCGGCGACGGCCGGGTGCATGCGCCGGCTCTCGGCGAGGAAGTAGCCGAACTCGGCCGGCAGCACATCGTGGCCGTCGGCCACCCAGCCGAGCGCCGAGGCGTCGACGGGCTCGGGGTGCAGGGCCTGGCTCACCTGCGGCAGCTGCTGCGGGTCGCCGAGCAGCAGCAGCCGCGTGGCCGACACCGAGACGGCGATCGTCGAGGCCGCTGAGAACTGGCCGGCCTCGTCGATGACGAGCAGGTCGAGCGAGCCGCGGGGCACCCGGCGGACGTTGCAGAAGTCCCAGGCCGTGCCGCCGACGACGTAGCCGCCCGGGCGGTCGCCGGCGAAGGCGGCGATGTCGTCCTTCCGAGCGAGGGCGGTGAAACCGTGGCGGCCCGCATCGCCCGCGTCCTTCAGGTGCTTCGCGACGAGACCGCGGTCGAGCCCGGCGTCGACGACCGCATCGAGCACGTTCTCGACGACCGAGTGCGACTGGGCGACGACGCCGATGCGCCAGCCGTGGTCGCGCACGAGCGCGGTGATCACGTGCGCGGCGAGGTAGGTCTTGCCGGTGCCGGGAGGGCCCTGCACCGCGAGGTAGGAACGATCGAGTCGTCGCACCGACTCGACGACCGCCGGGATGTAGTCGTGGTCGGCGCCGAGGGGCACGAGCCCACCGACCGCCCTCGGCGGCCTGCGGCGCAGCACGTCCATCGCGGGACCCGCCGGCAGCTCGGGGACGCGCGCGGGAACCGGCGCCGCCCACTCGGCGATCGCGTCGCGCAGGGCGTCGGCACGGGGCGGTGCGCCCGGCGCGATCGCGACGGGGAGCTCGGTCCAGGTGATGCCGGGCTGGCCCCGCTCCTCGACGCGGACGCCCTCGTCGGTGACCTCGACGACGGTCGCGTTCGACCACGCCCGCTGTCCCGGTCGGGTCGACTGCGAGGGGAACGGCGCCGGCCAGTCGTAGAGCAGGAACACGTCGCCGCCGACGCTGAACCTCGAGCCGGGGGCGACGCGGCCGTCGAGCTGCAGTTCGCGCCGTGCGCTCTGCCAGCGGGGCTCCTCGTACCACCGGCCCACCGCTCGCGAGCGTGCGGGATCGACGACGAGCACGTCGCGATGCTCCTCCCAGGTCTCGAGCGGCTGGTCGCAGCGGAGGTAGTGCGACCACCAGAAGCTCTTCGCCTCTCGGGCGTGGTAGTCGATCGCCGCGGAGGCGAGGGCGAGCGCCTCGGTGTCGGCGTCGCGCGGCGAGGCGCCGACCGTGTGCCCAGGGGTCGCGGCCGCTTGCTCGTCGCGCTCCCGCACGATCGCCCTGAGCTGCAGCGCGAGCGGCGAGGCCTCGTAGACCTTGCCCTCGGCGCGGTCGGCGAGCATCGACGCGGCCACCGGCCGGATGCCTTCGCGTGCGCCGACGGCGAGCAGCCAGTCACGCAGCCGCAGGGTCGAGACGCAGTCGTAGCGGTTGTAGTCGGCGAGGTCTGCGAGGATGCGGGCGGCCTCCTCGGCGGCCGCCTCGTCGCCTGTCGCGGCCGCGGTCGAACGCAGCTCGCTCGCGCGCACGTACTCGGTGATCGAGTCGGCGCCCGACTTCACGTCGGCCTCGCGCAGCTCGGACCCCATGTAGAGCGGTTCGAGCTTCTTGATGGAGTACGAACGGCTGCCGACCCGCACCGCGCGCTTCACGATCGGGTAGAGGTCGACGAGCACGCCGTCGGCGAGCAGTTGGTCGACCTCGGCCTCGCCGACGCCGTGGCGCGCGGCGATGGCCGTGAGGTGGGTGCGTTCGTAGCTCGCGTAGTGGAAGATGTGCAGCCCGGGGTGCACCTGCCGACGCAGTTTCACGAGTTCGAGGAACTGCAGCAGGGCCTCGCGCTCCTCCGCGAAGGAGTGCGCCCAGAACGCGGTGAAGGTCTCGTCGGTGTCGACCATGCCCCACAGGTAGTCGAGGTTCCAGCTGGTGCCCTCGCCCTCGGTGTAGAGCGGATCGCCCTCGAAGTCGAAGAACAGGTCGCCCGGGCTCGGCTCGGGGATCGCCGCGATGGCGCGGGCATCGCGCACACCGACGGGCGGCGGCAGCGGCGGGTCGCCCTCGCGCCAGGCACCCGAGGCGACGGCGGCGCTCGCCTCGGCCTCGGCCTGCAGCTGCAGCCGCGCCTGGGCGCGCAGGTTGTCGAGCGTCGCCTCCATCACGTGGGGCACCGGCCCGGTCGAGGCCGCGAGCTCGTCGATCGTCGTGATGCCGCCCGCGGCCAGCGGTTCGCGCTGGGTGACCCGCATGCCCCCGACCATGAGCACGTCTCGATGCGCCTGCACCTCGAGCTCGCACGTCGGGCACCGGCCGTCGTGGCCGTAGCGCGGGTCGCCCCAGGCGACCGGGCCGTGGTCGGCGACGCGATCGGCCACGATGCGCTGCAGGCGGGCGGCGCGCTCGCGGTACACGGGCAGGATGTCGTCGAGCCGGTGCGCGCTCACCGAGCCGTCGCCGAGCAGCAGCTCGACGGTGTCGTCGAGCGGTACCTCGAGGCGGCGAAGCTGCTCGGCGTACGCGGCGAGCTGGAGGAGCGCCGTCACCCGTGCCCGGCGCGCGAGCTTCGCATCCTGCACGCGGTATCGCCCGTCGGGCCGTCGCACGATGAAGTCGGCGAAGCCGATGAACCCCTGCCCCGGCACCGGCTCGTCGCTGAAGGTCGCCTGGAAGACGACGGGCGCCCCCGCGCGGAAGGCGGCGATCGTCGCCTCGACCGCGGCGGCCACCGCTTCGTCGTCGCGCACGTCGGGGCGTTCGATCTCGACGACGCCGTCGCCGAACTCGGCGCGGTAGCGCTCGAGGAGGTGGAGCTCGTGCACGTCGCCGAGCTCGCCGGCACGGCGCAGCATCGGGTCGTCGAGGGGAGCGAACAGCGTGTCGCGCCCGAGCTTCACGTCGAGCTCGCGCAGGAACGCGAACTCGCAGTCGCTCGCCTTCTTGAGGTCGCTCGCGCTCGTCACGACGGAGCCGTTCAGCCGGTACATCGAGCTCCTCTCGCCGGGCGTGCTCCCACGGTATCGGGAGCGTGCGACATCCATCGGCTGGCGGAGCGACCGAGCGGCGGAGCTCGGGGGCGGGGGATGCCGCGGCCGAGCGCGCGGCGTAGCGTGGCGCCCATGGCCGACTGGGATCTGCTGCGCAGCCTCGCGCTCGCGCTGCCCGACACGAGTGAAGCGGTGAGCTGGGGCGCGGCGCACTGGCGGGTGCACGGCAAGGGCTTCGTCTGGGAGCGACCGCTGCGGAAGGCCGACCTCGCCCACCTCGGCATCGCCGAGCAGCCGGGGCCGATCTTGGGCGCCCGCGTCGAGGACGAGCACGAGAAGCTCGCGCTCATCGACGAGGATCCCGAGGTGTTCTTCACGATCCCGCACTTCGACGGGTGGCCGGCGATCCTCGCACGGCTCGACCGCATCGGCGACGAACGGCTGGCCGAGCTCGTCGAGGAGGCCTGGCTCGTGATGGCGCCGCCGAAGCTCGCGCAGGCCAGGCTCGCCGAGCGGGGGTAGGAGGTCTCCCTCGGGCGCGGTGCGCCTAGTCGACCGACGTCGGGGCGTCGAGCGCGCCGCGGGGGAGGCCGAGCATGCCCTCGACGGCGTGCTGGGTGAGCGAGCTGCGGTGGGCGGTGTCGCCCCAGCGCACGAGCGCCTGGGCGTTGAGCCCGTCGACCATGCCGAGGAGCTGCCAGGCGACGCCCGCTGCATCCGTGGTCTCGAAGTCGCCCGAGCGCACGCCGGCCTCGACGACCTCCTGCAGGATCGCCTGCCAGGCGTCCATCTGCTCGCGCACCGCGTGTGCGAGGGTCTCGTTGCGGCGGCCGAGCGCCCAGGCCTCGACCCACACGACGGTGACGTCGTCGCGGGTGCCGTCGAGCACGGTGCGGATGAGTTCGCCGAGCTGCGCGCGCGGCCCGTCGACGGTCGCGAGCATCGCCTCGAACTCGGTGATCTCGGCCGAGACGACGGTCGAGAAGGTGCGGGCGATGAGCGCCTCCATGCTCGGCACGTAGTGGGCGACGAGCGCGGGTGCGACACCGGCTGCGGCGGCCACGGCGCGCAGCGTCACAGCCGACAGGCCCTGCTCGAGGGCGAGGTCGCGGGCGGCGCGGGCGATGTCGTCGGCGCGCTCGGCGGGCGACTTGCGGGCGGCGCGGACACGGGTCGGCGTTGACATGATTCCCCATTGTATGTAGTCTCGCCACATTATTGATCGCATGGTCAATAAATGAGTCCCAGACCCAGCTCTCCTCCCGAGCCCCCACCGAGACGAGCCTCAACGATGAGCAACGACGCCATCCCCGCCCCGATGACCCACCCCGCGGCATCCGATCGTGCGGGTCGTATCGAGACCCGCGGCATCGACGTGGTGCCGGCAGCCGAACGGCACGGCCGCCCCTCCTCGCTCTTCTGGGTGTGGGCGAGCGCGAACGTCAACTACCTCTACTTCGCCTTCGGCGGCATCCTGATCCTCCTCGGCCTCTCGGTGTGGGAGGCCCTCGCGATCACCGTCATCGGCAACCTCTGGTGGATCGCCGTCGGCTGGCTCGCGATCAGCGGCCCTGCCTCGGGCACGCCGAGCGTCACGATCATGCGGGCGATGTTCGGCATCCGCGGCAACCGCATCTTCGGCGGCGGCCTCGGCGTCGCGATCGGACTCTTCTACGAGATCATCAACATCGCCGTCGCGACCTTCGCCTCGCTCGCACTGCTCGACCTGCTCGGCGTCGCGCTGCCGGTCGGCACCGAGTGGGCGGTGCTCGGCGTCGTCGCCGTCGCGAGCTTCATCTTCGGCGTCTACGGCCACGCGACGATCATGAAGCTCGCGCCGTACTTCTCGGCCGCGCTCGCCGTGGCCTTCGTCGTGCTCGCCGTGTTCGTGCTGCAGGCCGCCGACTTCGCCTACACGCCGGTCGAGCTGCCGGTGGGCGAGCACTGGGCGATGGCGCTGCTCGGCTACGCGATCGTGTCGTCGGGCCCGCTGTCGTGGGGCACCGGCGCCGACTACGCCCGCTACCTGCCGAAGACCGCGTCGAAGCCGGGCATCATCTGGTGGACCGCGCTCGGCGGGTTCATCCCCGCCGTGCTCATCGGCTCGCTCGGCGTGATCGCCGGCACCGCGATCGACATGACCGACCCGCAGCTCACGATCGGCGAGATCGTGCCCGCGTGGTTCACCCCGGTCTTCCTCGGCATCGTCATCCTCGGCTCGATCTCGAACAACGTGCTCGTCGCGTACTCGACCGGCCTCTACGCGCAGGGGCTCGGCTTCAAGGTCCACCGCGCCACCACGGTCGTCGTCACCGGCGCGCTCGCGACCGCGGCCGCAGCATGGCTCGTGTTCCTCTCGCCCGGCTTCCTCGAGACGATGGAGTACGCGCTCGAGCTCAGCGTCACGGTGCTCGGCCCGCTCGTCGCGATCTACGCGGTCGACATCATCGTGCGTCGCAACCAGTACGACGGCATCGCGCTGAACGACGAGCGCCCCGGCAGCCCGTTCTGGTACTCGGGCGGCTTCTTCTGGCCGGGCGTCATCGCCCAGCTCCTCGGCACCGTGGTCGCCGTCCTGATGGCGAATACCACGCTGTACACCGGCCCCATCGCGACCGCACTCGGCGGCGCCGACCTCTCGGCGCTGCTCGCCCCCGTCATCGGCGGCGGCGTGTACGCGCTGCTCTGGACCACGACGACCCCGTTCAAACACCCGCTGCTGCGCCCCGGAGCAGCACGTGATATCCAGTACTCGGATGCCCGGGCATCCGCACCCATCGAAATGGAGACCCTCGCATGAGCTGGCGCATGCCCTCTGAGACCGCACCCCACGAGCGCACCTGGATGGCGTTCCCGGTGGCCGACAACGTCGCCGACTCGTCCCCCGAGGAGACGGCGCTGACCTTCGCCGCGTGGGCGGCCGTGGCGAACGCGGTGGTCGAGTTCGAGCCGGTGACGATCCTCGTCGACGCGAGCGCGCTCGAGGCCGCCCGCGAACTCCTCGACCCGCGGGTCGAGGTCGTCGAGTGCCCCGTCGACGAGTTCTGGATGCGCGACCACGGCCCCACCTTCGTCGTCGACGACGAGCGCCCCGGCGTGCTCGGCGCCGTCGACTGGACCTTCAACGGCTGGGGCGACCGCGGGTGGGCGACCTTCGAGAAGTCGGCCGAGCACGCCCGCTTCGTCGCCGAGCGAGTGGGCGCCGAGCTCGTCTCGAGCGCGCTCGTGAACGAGGGCGGCGGCATCCACGTCGACGGCGAGGGCACGGTGCTGCTCACCGAGACCGTCCAGCTCGACCCGCGCCGCAACCCGTACGCCGACAAGCGCCGCGTCGAGGCCGAGATGGCGCGCACGATCGGCGCGACCAAGGCGATCTGGCTGCCTCGCGGACTCACCCGCGATTACGACGACTTCGGCACGAACGGGCACGTCGACATCGTCGCGACGCTGACCTCGCCCGGCACGGTGCTCGTGCACTCGCAGCGCAACCCCGAGCACCCCGACTTCGAGGTCAGCCGCGAGATCATCGCGCTGCTCTCGTCGGCGACGGATGCCGCGGGGCGCACCCTCGAGGTCGTCGAGATCCCCGCGCCGTCGACGATCCGCGACGAGGAGGGCTTCGTCGACTACAGCTACGTGAACCACCTGGTCGTGAACGGCGGCATCATCGCCTGCGGCTTCGGCGACGACGAGGCGGATGCCACGGCGCGCGAGATCCTCGAGGCGGTCTACCCGGGCCGGCGTGCCGTGACGGTCGACGCCCGCCAGATCTTCGCCGGCGGCGGCGGCATCCACTGCATCACCCAGCAGCAGCCGGCGGTCGCCCGATGAGCGTCGGGTCGTTCGACGTCGTCGAGGCGTCGATCGCCGAGCTGCGCGGCGCGCTCGAGCGCGGCGAGACCACCTCGGTGGAGCTGCTCGACGCGTACCTCGCCCGCATCGCGGCGTACGACGCGCCCGGCACGGCGACGGCGCTCAACGCGCTCGTCGTCATGAACCCCGAGGCGCGCGCCGATGCGGAGGCCTCCGATGCCCGCCGCGCCCGCGGCGAGGTGCTCGGGCCGCTCGACGGGATCCCGTACACCGCGAAGGACAGCTACCTCGCTCGCGGGCTGACCGCGGCGTCGGGTTCGCCCGCGTTCAAGGACCTCGTCGCGCAGCGCGACGCGTTCACGATCGAGCGCCTGCGCGCGGCGGGCGCGGTGCTCATCGGGCTGACGAACATGCCGCCGATGGCGAACGGCGGCATGCAGCGGGGCGTCTACGGCCGCGCAGAGAGCCCGTACAACGCCGAGTTCCTGACCGCGGCGTTCGGCTCGGGATCGTCGAACGGCTCGGGCACCGCCACGGCGGCGTCGTTCGCGGCGTTCGGGCTCGGCGAGGAGACCTGGTCGAGCGGGCGGGCGCCGGCGTCGAACAACGCGCTGTGCGCGTACACGCCGTCGCGCGGGGTCATCTCGACCCGCGGCAACTGGCCGCTCGTGCCCACGATGGACGTCGTCGTGCCGCACACGCGCAGCATGGCCGACCTGCTCGAGGTGCTCGACGTCATCGTCGCCGACGACGTCGAGACGCGCGGCGACTTCTGGCGCGCGCAGCCGTGGGTGGCGCTGCCGGCGGCGTCGGAGGTGCGGCCCGCGTCGTACCCGGCGCTGAAGGCGGTGGATGCCTCGGCCGCGCGCGGCGCGCTCGCGGGCAAGCGGTTCGGCGTTCCCGCGATGTACGTCAACGCCGACCCGCTCGCCGGCACCGGCGAGCACGTCGGCATCGGCGGCCCGACGGGGCGGCGCATCGAGACCCGCGCCTCGGTCATCGCCCTGTGGGGGGCGGCGCGTCGCGACCTCGAGGCGGCCGGCGCCGAGGTGGTCGAGGTCGACTTCCCCGTGGTGTCGAACTACGAGGGCGACCGGCCGGGCGCCCCGACGATCGAGACCCGGGGCCTCGTCTCGCCCGAGTACCTGCACCGCGAGATCATCGACCTCTCCGCGTGGGCGTGGGACGACTTCCTCGCGGCGAACGGCGACCCGAACCTCTCGACGCTCGCCGGCGTCGACGGGGCGTCGATCTTCCCGCACCCCGAGGGCGCCCTGCCCGACCGCTACACGGGCTTCGACGACGACATCGTGACGTATCCCGCGCAGGTGCGCGAGCACCCGTACGCCTCCATCGCAGAGATCCCCGAGCTCGAGGCGGGGCTGCGCGGGCTCGAGGAGACCCGCCGCGTCGACCTCGAAGAGTGGATGGACGGGCTCGGCCTCGACGCGGTCGTGTTCCCGGCCGCGGCCGACGTCGGCCCCGCCGACATGGACGTGAACGAGGCTTCGGCCGACCTCGGCTGGCGCAACGGCGTGTGGGTGTCGAACGGCAACCTGGTGCCGCGCCACCTCGGCATCCCGACGGTGACGGTGCCGATGGGCACGATGGCCGACATCGGCATGCCCGTCGGGCTCACCTTCGCGGGGCGTGCGTATGACGACACCGCGCTGCTGACGCTCGCCGCCGCCTTCGAGGCGACCGGCGCCCGCCGCACCGAGCCGCCGCGCACGCCGCGTCTGTCGTAGCCGTCGGACGCTCCTCGAAACCGGGTAAGGGGTGCCGTGGGTTGAGGAGCGCCCGACGGAGTCGGACGCGTCTCGAAACCGGGTAGGTCGATCTCGAGACCTGATTTGCCCCGGTTTCGAGACGCGTTGTCGCTTCGCGCCGGGCCTCCTCAACCACCGGGGGCACACCTCAATCACTGGGGTGGAGCAACCCGCCTTCGCGTCGGCGTCGCCTCGC
This sequence comes from Agromyces sp. NPDC057679, assembly GCF_042799635.1. Classification (NCBI taxonomy): domain Bacteria; kingdom Bacillati; phylum Actinomycetota; class Actinomycetes; order Micrococcales; family Microbacteriaceae; genus Agromyces; species Agromyces sp. NPDC057679. The sequence continues at coordinate 671,736 of NZ_JBHVIK010000002.1, forward strand.
CGAGAGCCCCGGCAGCTCGCCGAGGCGACCCTCGATGAGCGCCCGACGCTTCGCCCGACTCCAACCCTGCACGCGCCGGCGCTCCTCAACCACCGGGGCGGAGTGCTCAGGCGACGTCGAACGTGATCTCGTGGAGACCGGTGGCGCCGTCGGGCACGACGCCCTGCTCCTTCGACGTCTGCACCTCGCCGTCGGCCCCGGTCGCGCGCACGCGGGCGGTGTGGGTGCCCGGCGTGGCATCCGGCCATTCGTAGTGCCACTGCACCCACGTGTCGTCCGAGATCGCCGTCGCGAGCGTCGCCGGGCGCCAATCGGCGTCGTCGAGCTGCACCTCGACCGCGTCGATGCCGACGTGCTGGTGCCAGGCGACGCCGGCGAGCACGGCCGTGCCGGCCTCCACAGGCTGCCCGCCGCGCGGCACGTCGATGCGCGACGACAGCTTGATCGGGCCGCGGGCGCTCCAGCCGCGGTCGGTCCAGTAGGCGTTGACGGCGTCGAAGCGGGTCACCTCGAGCTCGACCACCCACTTCGTCGCCGAGACGTAGCCGTAGAGGCCCGGCACGACCATGCGCACCGGGAACCCGTGCTCGATCGGCAGCGGCTCGCCGTTCATGCCGACCGCGAGGATCGCGGCCCGGTCGTCCTGCAGCACCTCGAGCGGCGTCGACGCGGTGAACCCGTCGGCGCTGCGCGAGAGCACCATGTCGGCGTCGGCGAGCGGGCGGGCGCGCGCGAGCAGTTCGCGAATCGGATGCCCCAGCCACACCGCGTTGCCGATGAGGCTGCCGCCCACCTCGTTCGAGACGCACGCGAGCGTCGTGATGCTCTCGTCGAGGGGGAGGGCGAGCAGCTCGTCCCAGGTGAGCTCGAGCTCGCGCTCGACCATGCCGTGGATGCGCAGGCGCCACTCGGACGGGTCGACGAGCGGCACCGCGAGCGCCGTGTCGATCCGGTAGAAGTCGGCGTTCGGGGTGATGACCGGGGCGAGTCCGTCGATGCCGAGCTCCGCCCCCGCGGGCACCGACGCCGTCGTCGCCGCCGCCGGAAGCCTGATCGCGTCGCGTACGGCGGTCAGCGCCCGTCCGCCCGCGCGCAGCGCCGACCCCGCGACCGCCGCGAGCACGCCGATCGCCGCAGCTCCGCCCGCCCACACGAGGAACCCGCGCCGCGTCGCACCGCTCGCGCGCTCGGCCGCGGTGTCAGCCCGAGCCAGAGCCCGAGCCCCGGCTCCGGCTCCGGCCTCGGCCCCGGCGCCTGAGTCGTCTCGCTCGGCCGCATCGCCGTCCGCCGGGGGACGAGCACCGGCCGGCGCGTCCGCACCCCGTCCACGCCACCGCACGATCAGCAGCCGCAGCGCCGCGACGGCCGCGACCCCGGCGACGAGCGACGGCGCCATGGCGAGCATCGCCGCATTCGCCCGGGTCACCGCCGCCAGTGCGCCGGCCACCCCGAACAGTCCGAGCACGACCTGACCCCACGGCGGTCGCCGCGATTCGAGCACTCCGGCGGCGGCCGAGGCGATGAGCAGCACGACGCCGATGCCGATGAGCAGCACCGGCTTGTCGCCGGTGCCGAAGAGCGCGATCGCCGTGTCCTTCGCCCACGGCGGTGCGAGGTCGATGAGCGCGGCGCCGATCACGACGAACGGGCTCGACTCGGGCGCGATGATCGCGGCGGTCAACTCGCCGAGCCCCGCTCCGAAGACGGCCGCGCCGACGCCGGCGGCGGCCGGGAGCATCCACTGGCCGTTTCGGGAGCGTGCCTCGCTCATGGGTTCAGCGTACGCGCGGGGTGGGCGAGATCAGTGCGAGCGCACGAACTCCGCCGTCGGTGCCGCGAGCCCCGCCCCGATCTCGGCCGCGGGGCGCTTCGCGCCCTTCACCTCGAACGAGTGGTTGCCGCCCTCGATCCAGTCGACGACGGCGTTCGGGCCGACCCGGGCGGCCACCTCGTCGAGCTGCTCGTTCGGAATCGCGAACGGGTCGTTGCGCCCCTGCAGGAACAGCATCGGCACGGTGATGCCGGGCAGGTGCTCGTCGCGCGGCTTCTCGGGCTTGCCCGGCGCGTGCAGCGGGTACCCGAGGAAGACGAGGCCCGCGACCTCCATGCCCTCGGCGACCGCCATCGACGCCATGCGCCCGCCGAACGACTTGCCCGCCGCCCAGATCGGCGCGTCGGCGAGACCGGCTTCCGCCGCCCGCGCTGCCGTGACCGCGATGACCGCGCGCCACGCGGCGATCGCGGCCGGCGGCCGGTCGGGGAACTTCCGTCCGGCCTCCCGGTAGGCGAAGTTGAATCGCAGGGTCGCGAACCCGGCATCGTTCAGGGCGCGCGTGTAGCCCGACATGAAGGGATGCTCCATGCCGGCCCCGGCGCCATGCGCGACGACGATCGTGGCGGCGGCCGGCGATGCGCCCGCTGCGCGCCCGGCGATCGCCGAGACGGGCCCGCCGTCGAGTTCGACGGTGAGACGCTCCTCGAGCTCGGTCAGCACGTCGCTCACGATCCGAACGTCTCGAAGATGCCGCCCACGCCCTCGACGACCGAGCCGGCGCCGTCGACGAGGTCGCCGACCGCCGCGGTCAGCTCGACCACGCTCCCGACGGCGTCGATCGCGATCGCGATGTCGGCGGTCACCTCGACGAGGTCGCCGAGCGTGTCGAGGTTCGTGTGCGAGAGCGTCTCGGCCTCGAGCTTCAGCTTCGCGATCCACTCGCGTTCGAGTCCGAACAGCACCGCGTACGGCAGCAGGCGTTCGTTGAGGTGGAACCGCGCGAGCGGTGCGGATGCCTCGCCGGCGTCGGCGTACGGCGGCGGCGCGGCATCCGATCGCAGCTCGGCGCCGTTCGGGGACTGCAGCGCCCGCAGCCGATCGGCCTCGGCGACCTCGAGGTAGCGGCGCAGTCCGGCGAGGTGCTCGCGGATCGGCGTCGCCGCGGGCAGGAACCTCCGCCACCAGGCGGGGGTGATGAAGATCGTCGCGATCGTCGCGGCGAGGGCGATGAGCGTCGCGATGAGGGCGGACAGGTCGCCGCCGATCAGCGCGAAGACGAGGAACAGCCCCTCGACGAGCATGCCGAGGTAGGCGAGCACGGTCAGGGTCGTGCCCGGCCAGGTCACCCGCCGCTCGGCGATGAGCCCGTCGCGGGCGAGCGCGTGCTCGGTGTTCAGGAGCAGCGTCTTCAGTCGCCCGGCCAGCGCCCGCCGGTCGGCGGAGAAGCGCCGCAGCCGGGTGCCGGTGTGCTCGGGGCCGAACAGCGTCTCGAGCAGCGCCGTCTCGTCGACGGTGAGCACGGCGCCGTCGATGAGCTCGACGCCGATCGGCTCGCGGGTGCCCGGCGCCCCGGCGATGAGACGCACCTTGCGCTTCACCGCGAGGTCGATGAGGGCCGCCGACGGCGCGCGGCGGTCGGCGTCGACGAGCAGGGCGTCGCGGAAGACCGTCGACCCGCGCGGGGGCGTGTACTGCACGATCGGGGCGTTCACCCGCTGCGCCGCGACCACGCGCGCGACGAGCCCCAGCACCAGGATGATGCCGGCGGGCACGACGGCGAGGAGGACGGCGGCGGTGAGCACGCGCCCATTCTAGGGATCCCGGGGCGGGCGGTCACGGACTCGCCCGCGCGAAGACGAACGATGTCGGAGGGGCGGCGTACCTTGGCTGCCATGACGAACCAGGTGCAGTCCGAAGCCCCCATCGAGGTGCTCGACGAGCCCTGTCCGCGGTGCGGCTCGGGGTCGGTGCGAGCGATCGTATACGGCCCGCTCGACCTCGCGGTCGAGGCCGAGTCGGTCGATCCCTTCCTCTCCGACGACGCCCCGATCTTCGACTGCCGCGAGTGCGGGTTCGAATGGGGGCTCGCGGTCCGCGACCTGCTCGCCTGAGCCGGTCGCCCACGCCCGTCCCGCCGGTCGAGGAGCGGGCGACGAAGGTGCCCGCCTATCGAGACCACCCGACGGGCGGCGCCTCACCACCCCTCGGTGAGCACCCGGTCGAGCATCTCGACGAAGAAGTCGGCGGAATCGGCCTCGATGCACAGCGGCGGCTTCGTCTTCAGCACGTTCTGGTGATCGCCGGTCGGCTGCATGATCACCCCGAGCTCGAGCAGCCGGTCGCAGATCGCGCGGGTCTCCTCGGTCGCGGGTTCGAGCGTCTCGCGGTCGCGCACGAACTCGACGCCGAGATAGAGGCCCAGCCCGTGCACTGCGCCGATGAGCGGGTGGCGGCTCGCGAGCTCCTCGAGGTTCTGCTTCAACTGCCGCCCGATGTCGGCGGCGTGCGCCTGCACCCCGTCGGCCGCATAGGCGTCGAGCACCGCGAGCCCCGCGACCGACGAGGCGGGGCTGCCGCCCGTCGACGAGAAGAAATACCCCTGGCTGCGGAACCGCGCCGCGATCTCCCTGGTCGTGATGACCGCGCCGAGCGGGTGCCCGTTGCCCATCGCCTTCGCGACGGCGATGACGTCGGGCACCACGCCCTGCTGCTCGAAGCCCCAGAACCAGTCGCCGAGCCGGCCGTACCCGGCCTGCACCTCGTCGGCGATCGCGAGCCCGCCGACCCCGCGCACCGCGGCGTACACCTCGGCGAGGTAGCCGTCGGGCAGCGGGATGCCTCCGGCGTTGCCGTAGAACGTCTCGGCGATGAACGCGGCCGGGGGCCGGCCCGACTCCGCGAGGTCGCGGATCCGCGCGGCGGCCTCGGGCGCGTAGCGCGTGGCATCCGCCCCCCGATACCGGCCGCGGAACGAGTTCGGCGCCTCGACCGCGTGCACCCAGTCGGGGCGGGTCTCGAGCGCATTGGGGTTGTCGGCGGTCGCCGTCGAGACCGCATCGGACGCGTACGTCCACCCGTGGTAGGCCTCGAGCACGCTCACCACGTCACGCCGTCCGGTCGCCGCGAGCGCGACGCGGATCGCGAGGTCGGCGGCCTCCGAACCCGAGTTCACGAGGAACACCGTGTCGAGCGGTTCGGGCACCAGGGCGACGAGGCGCTCGCTGAACTCGACGACGGCCTCGTAGTTGAACCGCGAGTTCGTGTTGAGCCGGCGCAACTGCCGGTCGACCGCGGCGGCGACGCCGAGATGGCCGTGCCCGAGCGGCGTGACGTTGTTCACCATGTCGAGGTAGACGCGGGCGTCGGTGTCGGCGAGGTGCTCGCGCCAGCCGCGCTCGATCTGCGGCGGAGCGTCGTAGTAGTGCTCCTGCACCTCGGCGAAGGCGGCGTCGCGGCGCTCGAGGAGCGACGGCGCCGCGCGGGGCGCGGCTGCGGGCCTGCCGTCGACCACGCCGAGCTCCAACATCGGCGCGGGGTCGAGGGTGACCGCGAGCCATCCGGCCGCGTACTCGGGGCGCACGAGGTGGGGCGCGTCGGCACGGCCGAGGCGCGCCCTGATGCGCGTGCGCGCGGGCACGATCCAGACGCCGTCGGCGTCCTGCGCGGCGCCGTCGATGCCGAGATGCTCGGATGCCTCGAGCCGCTGCGGCTCGGCGTACCAGACGTCGACGCCGAGCGGCACCGTCGCGGGCGAGACGGGGGAGAGCGTGCGGCTCGCCGTGAGGCGGGGCGTGCCGCGCGGAAGCCAGGCCGCGGGGGCGCCGGCGTCGAGCGCCTGCAGCGCCAGCCGCTCCTCGAGCGCCTCGCCGTCGAGCCACTCGCCGCCGTCGACGTCGTCGGCGAACACCGAGACATCGAGGCGCAACGCCTCGCTGCTCGGCGCGCCCGGCGAAGCCGACCGCTGCGCCTCGCGTGACCCGGTCTCCGGCGCCGCGAGCCCGAGCTCGTCGGCGATCAGGGCGGTCATCACCTCGGCCGGCACCGAGCACGCCTGCTCGAAGATGCGCCACTCGCGGTCGAGCCCGGCCTCGGCGTAGGCGTTCGCCCCGCCGTCGAGCTGCACCTGGTGCTCGCCGCTGACGACGAGCACGGCGCCGCGCAGCACGACGAGCGGCCACAGCGCGGCGAGCTCGGCGGGTGCGAGCGGCCGGAGCTCGTGGAAGGCCCGCACGGCGGGCAGCACCGAGACGGGCTCGGCGCCCGCGTGGTGCAGCACCGACGAGATCGTGATGGCGAGCTCGGAGACCGCCCAGCTGCGGGTCACGTCGCCGAAATCGATCATGCCGTCGGGCAGGCGCCGGCCACCCTCGGTGCGGCACACGACGTTGTCGTCGGTGAGGTCGAGGTGCACGGCCTGCTGGGGGAGTTCGTCGGCGAGCGAGGCGACGATCGCCCATGCTGACTCGGCCGCCTCGACGACCCCGTCGCGCCGGGTGGGATCGGGATGGTGCGGCGCGAGCAGCGCGACGACACGGTCGGCGAAGCGGGGATCCCACTGCAGCACCCGGTCGAGCCCCGGGTGCTCGAGCCCCGCGAGCGCGAGGCTCGACTTCGCCGCGAGCTCGCCCAGGCGGGCGACGGCCTGCGGGGCGAGGTGGCCGTCGCCGGTGAGCGTGCCCCCGTCGAGGAAGCTCAGCAGGCGCATCGCGAGCCGCCCTTCGCTCGTCTCGGCGACGATCGATCGAGGGCGGCCGCCCGCGGCGTCGCCCGGCCCGGTCGTCGTCGTGGCGATGCGCAGCTCGGGCCAGGCGGCGGCGATGCGCTCGGCCGCGGCGTCCTGCGCGGCCAGCTCGGTCGCGCTGAACGCCGGATTCGTGATCTTCACGACCCCGATCGGCAGGCCGTCGGCATCCGCGGCGGAGCGCGCGAGGAAGTTCTGATCCTGCTGACTGCCCAGCGGTTCGAGCTCGACCTCGAGACCCCACGCTGCGGCGGCGATCGCGGCGACCTCGGCGGCGGGCAGATTCGGTGCGGGCAGCTCGCCGACGGCGAAGAAATCGAACCCGGGCGCGACGGTGCTCATGCTCGGAAGCGTACGCGAGGTGCCCGGCCGGCGCGGCCCGTGGGCGGCGTCGGCCGGGCGGGGTGCGGCCTAGGCCGCCGACCGGGTCCAGACGACGGCGGCGATGACGCGACGGTTCTCGTCGGCGCACTGCAGGAGTCCGAGCTTCACGAAGATCGATCGGACGTGCGACTCGACGGTGCGCTCAGACACGCACAGGGCCGAGGCGATCGCCGTGTTCGACGCGCCCGTTGCGAGGGCGCGCAGGACGGTCGTCTCGCCGGCGCTGAGTGCGGCGAGGTCTGGGACCCTGGCGTCGATCCAGTCGAACTCGGTCCGCTCGGGTTGGGGTTGGGGTTGGAGAAGCAGCCGCACTTTCGCCTCCTCGTGTGGACGCGGCGTTCCGGGACAAGGCACGACCGTCGGGGCGACGGGGGTACGGGGAGCCGGCCTGTCACGGTGCTCGGGGTCATTCTGCACCCGCTCGGGCGCGGCGGTGAGCCCCAATCCGGGGGGAGCGCCGAGCTACTCGTCGTCGAGCAGCTCGCCGCGGATGCGACGGAGATCCTCCATGAGCGAGCCGACGAGGATCCAGTGGCCCGAGGCGGGCGGGGCGATGACGAGCGGGGCGGTGAGCGCCGGGATCACCGAGGTCATCGGCTCGGGCTCGGGCTCGATGTCGGCCAGGTGCACCGCGAGGCGCACGTCGTGGGCGGCGCGCCGCAGCTGCTCGGCGATGGCCTGCACGGTCGGCTCGGCCGCGAGGGCGTCGTCGTAGTGGTCGAAGAAGGCGCGGGTCATGCCGATGACCTGGGTGACGATCGGGCTCAGCCGTTCGACGAGCGTGCGCATCTCGGCGAGGTCGGTGCGGTGCGCCGAGCGCCTTGGGTTCAGGGTGAGCGACTCCTCGCCGTCCGAGATCGCCGCGTCCGCGGCATCCCGCATCGGTCGCATGAGGCGCGCCTCGAGCATGAGCTGCTGCAGTTGGGCGGGCGATTGCGGCGTCTCGAGGGCGCTCGCGAGCCGGTCGAGGGATGCCGCGAGCTCGCCGCCGAGCAGGGCGAGGTCGCGCCGTGCGGGGGCGACTGCGACGGGCGGCACGATGAGGGTGTTCACGACGATGCCGATCAGCGCGCCGATGAGGGTCTCGAGCACCCGGTCGATGGCGTACTCGGGCGACGAGGCGCCGAGCGCGAGCACGAGCATCGCGCTGATCGCGACCTGGTTCGAGGTGCCGGGCGTCATCTTCAGCGCCCAGGCGACGAGCATCGCCACGACGATCGCGACGAGGATGATGGCGCTGTTCTGCCCGAACGCGAGCGAGATGCCCGTCGCGATGAGCACGCCGAGGATGACGCCGATCGAGCGCTCGATCGCCTTGCCGAACGACTGGTTGACGCTCGGCTGCACGACGAGCAGGGCGGCGATGGCCGCGAACACGGGCAGCTGCCCGGGGATCAGCCAGCCCGCGACGAGCCATGCGGAGATCGTCGCGACCGCCGCCTTCGCGACCTGCAGGATCGGCACCCGCTTCGTCGCCCGGAAGGTCGAGGTGATCCCCATGCGCTCCATTGTGGCCCGGCTACCGGGGGAGCGTGCGCGGGTCGTCCTCGCCGTGCTCGGGGATCTCGGGATCGTCGCCGCTCGAGAGCGGGTCGTGGTCGACGACCGCGTCGACGTCGTCGGTCGGCACGTTGTCGGGCAGCGCGTTCTCGGCCGCCAGCGCGCGCGTCGAGGCGCGCCGCGTCGAGCCCGTGGCATCCTCGTGGAGGCCGAGCCGTCGTCGCAGCCCGCGCACCCACGCGGGCGGCGCGGCGACGAGGCCGCGCTCGAGCGGCTCCTCGACCTCGAGTCCGTAGTACTCGCCGATGTGGTCGACGAACTGCGCCCGCTCGGCCTTCGCGTAGGCGCGGCGCTCGCGCGTGAACGCGATGATCGTCGACCAGCAGATGAGCAGCATGACGACGCTGAACGGCAGCGCGATGATGATCGCCGCGGTCTGCAGCGCCTTCAACCCGCCCGAGAGCAGCAGCGCGATGGCCAGTGCGGCGGTGATCGCGGTGAAGAAGGTGCGGATCCAGCGCTTCGGGTTGAGCTGGCCGCCGGTCGCGATCATGCCCATCACGAGGGCGCCCGAGTCTGCCGAGGTGACGAAGAAGATGCCGATGAGGATGATGACCCCCACGGTGAGCGCCTGGGCGCCGGGGAAGTACTGGACGAGTTCGAACAGCGCGCCCTCGACGTCGACCGAGCCGTCGGGCTGGGTGAGGGCGCCCGGATCGGCCATCTCGATCGCGAGCGCCGAGCCGCCGAGCACCGAGAACCACAGGATCCCGAGCAGGGTCGGCACGAGGATCACACCGGTCACGAACTGGCGCACGGTGCGGCCCTTCGAGACGCGCGCGATGAAGATGCCGACGAAGGGCGCCCAGGAGATCCACCAGCCCCAGTAGAAGGAGGTCCAGCTCGCCTGCCACTCCTCGCCGGCCTCGCCCTGGAACGCGCTCACGTTGAACGACATGCCGATGAAGCCCTGCAGGTAGTTGCCGATCGACTGCACGAACTCGCGAAGCAGGAACTCGGTCGAGCCGAACACGAGCAGGTACAGCACGAGCAGGCCGGCGAGCACGAGGTTCGCGGTGGAGAGCCACTTCATGCCCTTGGTCACGCCCGAGAGCACCGACATCAGCACGAACACCGAGATGATGAGGATCAGCACGACCTCGGTGGTCTCGTTCGGCTCGACGATGCCGGCCGCGTCGAGGCCCGCGCTGATCTGCAGCACGCCGAGGCCGAGCGAGGTCGCGACGCCGAAGAGGGTGCCGACGAGGGCGATGACGTCGATCGCGTGGCCCCAGCCGCCCTCGACGCGCTTGCCGAGGATGGGCTCGAGGGTCCACCGGATCGAGATCGGCCGCCGGCGGCGGTGGATCGCGTAGGCGAGCGCGAGCCCGATGACGACGTAGATCGACCAGGCGTGCACGCCCCAGTGCAGGTAGGTCTGGCTGAGCGCCGCCTGCGCGAGCTGCGGGGGAGTGCCCTCGACCCCGGGGCGCGGCGACACGAAGTGGCTGAGCGGCTCGCTCACGCCGTAGAAGACGAGGCCGATGCCCATGCCTGCGGCGAAGAGCAGCGAGAACCAGGCGAGCAGTGAGAACTCGGGCTCGTCGTCGTCGCGGCCGAGGCGGATGTCGCCGAAGCGGCTGAAGCCGACGAACAGGCTGAACGCCACGAAGAACGCGGCGATGAGCACGTAGTACCAGTTGAAGGCGTTGACGATGCCCGCCTGGATCGCGCCGAACATCGTCTCGGCGGCCTTGGGGGCGATGAGGGCGAAGGCGACGAACGCGGCGATGACGATCGCGGCGGGCCAGAACACCCACCGCTGCACAGGAGGGAGGGTCTTCGGCTCCGCTGGGCTGATCGGACGGTCGTTCGGTTCGCCGCTCATGCGCCCCACGCTATCGAGGATGCCGCAGGTCCGTGCCAAGATCGCGGTGTGGCCGACCGACTGATGCTCCTCGACACCGCCTCGCTCTACTTCCGCGCCTTCTACGGCGTGCCCGACTCGCTGAAACGCGCCGACGGCACGCCCGTCAACGCGGTGCGGGGCCTGCTCGACATGATCGCGAAGCTCGTCGCCGAGTTCGAGCCCACCGAGCTCATCGCCTGCTGGGACGACGACTGGCGGCCGGCCTGGCGGGTCGCGCTCATCCCGAGCTACAAGGGGCACCGGGTCGAGCGGGCGGTGCCCGGCGGGGTCGACGTCGAGGAGACGCCGCCGGGGCTGGTGCGCCAGATCCCGCTCATCCGCGAGGCGCTCGGGCTCCTGGGCATCCCCATCGTCGGGGCCGCCGAGCACGAGGCCGACGACGTCATCGGCACCCTCGCGACCGGTGCCGGCCGGCCCGTCGACGTCGTCACGGGCGACCGCGACCTCTTCCAGCTCGTCGACGACGAGGCATCCGTTCGCGTCATCTACACGGCCCGGGGCATGTCGAAGCTCGAGCTCGTGACCGACGCCGTCGTCGTCGGCAAGTACGGCGTGCTGCCGCAGCAGTACGCCGACTTCGCGGCGCTGCGCGGCGACTCCTCCGACGGGCTGCCGGGCGTCGCCGGCGTGGGCGAGAAGACGGCGGCGGGGCTGATCCAGCAGTTCGTCGATCTCGACGGCATCGTCGAGGCGGCATCGGATGCCTCGGCGAAGCTGTCGGCGGGCGTGCGGGCCAAGCTCGCAGCGGCCGCCGACTACCTCGCGGTGGCGCCCACGGTCGTCGAAGTCGTGCGCGACCTCGAGCTGCCCGAGGTCGATGCGCACCTGCACCCGGTCACTGGCGAGCGCCGCGCCGCGCTCGAGGCGCTCGTCGACGAGTGGAACCTCGGCGGCTCGGTCGGGCGGGTGCTCGCGGCGCTCGACGCGGTCGAGTAGCGCGAAGCGCGTCTCGAGACCACCGCCGCACCGCCGCGGGGGAACGCGCCCAGCACCGGTGTGGTCGTGTGGTCATGTGGTCACGACCACAGCCCGTGAGAACGGCATCTCCCCTCGGGTGCCCCTACCCCGCAGCGGCGAGCGCCGTCACCCCGATCGGCGCCTGCTCGGGCGGCAGCCAGTACGACGGCGCCGGCAGTTCGACACCGGCCGAGGCGAGCCAGATGACGAGGAACGCGTAGGCCGCCACGAGCACCGCCAGTCCGCCGAGCACGAACGCGATGCGCACGGCCCACGAGCTGCGAACGCCCGACCGGCGGTATCGCGGTATCGCCATCGCGGCGACCCAGATCGCGGCGCAGCCGAATCCGGCGATCCAGACCGTGCGCAGCGCCTGGCCCTCGAGCGGTGCGAAGAGGGCGATGACGAGCGCGCCGGCGCCGAGCACGAGGCCGGTCCACGCGAAGAAGCGGGCGAAGCCGAGGCCGCCGATGTCGTCCTCGCCGGTCCACCAGGGGCGCGTGGGGTCGCTCATGCTCCGATCGTAGGGGCATCGCGCGCCCGCCAGGCGTGCATCGGGCCCGTGATGCTGCGAAGCTCGATCCCGTGACGAATGACCTCGACTCCACCGCCGATGCCGCCGCGATGCTGCCGGCCGACGGCACCGCCGGAACCCTCGCCGGCCGCGTCTTCGATCCCGTCGCGGGCGGGCCGACCGTCGTCGCGATCCGCGAGGAGGGCGTCGTCGACGTCAGCGCCCGATTCGCCACGATGCGCGCCCTCACCGAATCGCCCGAACCGGCCGTCGCGCTCGCCGCGGCCGACGGACCCGTGCTCGGCAGCCTCGCCGAGATCGTCGCGAACACCCCCGATGACGTGCGCGATCCCGCCCGCCCGTGGCTGCTGTCGCCGATCGACCTGCACGTGGTGAGAGCCGCCGGCGTCACCTTCCCGGTCTCGATGATCGAGCGCATCATCGAGGAGCGCGCCCGCGGCGCCGCGGACTCCGCCGCCGACGTGCGCGACGAGGTGCTCGCCGTCATCGGCGGCTCGCTCGACGACCTCGTGCCGGGATCGGCCGAGGCGGCGGCGCTCAAGGAGCTGCTCATCGAGCAGGGCCTGTGGAGCCAGTACCTCGAGGTCGGCATCGGCCCCGACGCCGAGGTGTTCACCAAGGCGCCGGTGCTCTCGACCGTCGGATCGGGCTCCGACGTCGGCGTGCTGTCGACGTCGGTGTGGAACAACCCCGAGCCCGAGCTCGTGCTCGTCGTTGCCTCCGATGGGCGCATCGTCGGCGCGACGCTCGGCAACGACGTGAACCTGCGCGACATCGAGGGCCGCTCGGCGCTGCTGCTCGGCAAGGCCAAGGACAACAACGCCTCGGCCGCGGTCGGCCCGTTCATCCGGTTCTTCGACGACGGCTACGGGCTCGACGACGTGCGGCGGGCGGTCGTCACGCTCGAGGTCGACGGCGTCGACGGGTTCCACCTCGAGGCGACGAGCCCGCTCGAGCGCATCAGCCGCGACCCCGCCGACCTCGTGGCGCAGACCATCGGCGCCCATCACCGCTACCCCGACGGGTTCGTGCTCTACCTCGGCACGCTGTTCGCGCCGATCCAGGATCGCGACGCGGCCGGGCACGGGTTCACGCATCATCTCGACGACATCGTCACGATCCGCGAGCCCCGGCTCGGCGCCCTCGTCAACCGGGTGCGCCACAGCGAGACGGTCGCGCCGTGGACCCTCGGCATCGACGAGCTCTACCGCGGCCTCGCCCGGCGCGGCCTGCTCTGATCGGCCGGCGGCCGCCTCACGCCTCGGATGCCTCGCCGCGCACCTGTGCGGAGCGACCGATGAGCGCACGGCCGATCAGCCCGACGCCGGCGACGCAGACGGCGACGACGAGCGGCGGCACGACGAGGGCGGGTTCGGTCAGGGCCATCCCGAAGACGCTTCGGCCGTAGTCGAGCATCTCGGCGGGCTCGCGGGCGAGCACCCGCGTGCCCGCTGCCGCCGACACGGCGGTGATCAACGCCGGCCCCACCCAGAGGATCACGAGGCTCGCGAGCGCGCCGATCACCCGGCCGACCGTGTCGACCCCGCCCCAGGCGATCGCGGCTCCGACGAGCACGGCCGGCACCCAGCGCACCGCCGTCCAGAGCCAGGCAGGCTCGCCCGCGAACACCGGGTCGGGCGCGAGCAGTAGGTGCAGCCACCCCGAGACGAGCACGGCGGCGATCGCGAGCCCGATCACGGCGCCCGCACGCGGTGCCCTCGCGATGAGCCAGAGCACGAGCGCGGCGAGGAGGAGCGCGAGGATCGCGACGGCGAGCACCGCGGCGAGGTAGAAGGTCGACCAGTCGTCGTTGCGCAGCCCGGCGCCCACGACCGTCGCGGTCTGGACGATCGCGACCACGTCGACGAGGAGCACCCCGAAGACGAGCAGGGCGAAACCGCCGCGAGGGGTCCGGCTGCGCAATGCACGGGCCGCGATGCCGGCTGCGGCCGCGCCGACGACGAGGAGCGAGGCGATGGTCGACAGCTGGTACTGGCTGAACGGCAGCAGCACGAGCGGCATGTCGTCGGGCATGGTGTCGGCCGCCCAGAGGTTCTGCAGCGGCAGCCGCATGCCGGTGACGAGCCACGGCAGCAGGCCGATGACGGCGGCGGCGACGCCGATGAGGATGAACGGCCATCGGGGGAGCGGCGCCGACGGCGCGGGCGCCTCGCCGAGGGCGGAGTCGCCGGGCGCGAAGTCGCGCGCGGGGTCGGATGCAGCGGGGGTGGTCGCGGACGGTTGCATGGCACCTCGTCATCGATCGGGCCGACCCTGGGCGGCCGACCCGCCCCACCCTACGCCCGGCACGGGTCGGTGCTCCGGCGCGTCGTCCATTGGCCGAATGCTTGCGTTGCATGGCATTCTGGCCGGATGACTCGTCGCCATCATCGCGTCGCCGTGCTCGTGCTGCCGGGGGCGAAACCACTCGACGTCGGCATCCCCGCGCAGGTGTTCTCGACCCGCGCGAGCATGCCCTACGAGGTGCGCGTGTGCGGCGCGGCGCCCGGGCTCGTGGCGGGCGGCGACGGCCTCTCGTACCACGTGGCCGACGGGCTCGACGCGCTCGCGTGGGCCGAGACGATCTTCATCCCCGGCTACCGCCGCCCCGACCTCGACGACCCGCCCGCCGCGGTGGTCGAGGCGCTTCGCGCCGCGCACGCGCGCGGTGCACGACTCGCCGCGATCTCGACGGGGGCGTTCGCGCTCGCCGCGACGGGGCTGCTCGACGGCCGCCGCGCCACGACCCACTGGCACTACACGCGGGCGCTCGCCACGAGGCATCCGCTCGTGAACGTCGACTCGAACGTGCTCTTCGTCGACGAGGGCTCCGTGCTCACCAGCGCCGGCGCCGCCTCCGGCATCGACCTCTGCCTGCACCTCGTGCGTCGCGACCACGGCGTCGCCGTCGCGAACCACGCGGCCCGGCGCCTCGTCGCCGCGCCGTACCGTTCGGGCGGCCAGGCGCAGTTCGTGCCGAGGAGCCTGCCGCCCGAGCTCGGCGCGGTGTTCGCCGACACCCGCGAGTGGGCGCTGCGCCGGCTCGACGAACCGCTCACCCTCGACGTGCTCGCCCGGCACGCGAACGTGTCGGCCCGCACCTTCTCGCGCCGCTTCGTCGACGACACCGGGTACACGCCGATGCAGTGGGTGCTGCGCGCCCGGGTCGACATGGCGCGCGAGCTGCTCGAGCGCAGCGAGCTCGGCATCGACCAGATCGCGGCGCGCGCGGGCCTCGGCACCGGGGCGAACCTGCGGCTGCACTTCAAGCGCATCCTCGGCACCTCGCCGAGCGACTACCGCGAGACCTTCGCGCGCGGCGAGTAGCGCCCGGTCACGCCAGGTCGAGCACCGTCCAGACGATCTCGCCGGCCTGCTCCTCGATCGCCGTGCGATCGCGCCGGAACCCGAGCTTGTCGAGCACCCGGAACGACGGCGCGTTCCAGCTGCCGACCGTCGCCCAGAGGCGCTGCCGGCCGGTCGCCCGCGCCGCCTCGACGACGGCCGCCGCCGCCTCGGTCGCGTAGCCGTGCCCGTGCGCGCTGCGCAGCAGCTCGTACGCGAGCTCGGGCTCGTCGATCGTCGACCGCCCGACGACGAGTCCGCAGTACCCGAGGAACTCGTCGCTGCCGCGGGGGTGCAGCGTGAGCAGGTGGATGCCGCGCGCCGGCGCGCTCTCGCGCGCGCCGCGAATGTCGGCGAGCGCCTCGTCGAGGCTCATCGGCTCGTCGACGTGCTGGTCGAGCTCACCCGCTCGCTCGGCGTGATCGTGCTTGCGCTCGACGACGAGTCGCCGGTAGCCCTCGGCGTCGGACTCCTGCCAGAGCTGCAGGGTGAGGCGTTCGGTCTCGAGGGCGAAGGGCAGCGGTCCGTAGGGCATGCGATCACGGTATCGGCAGCCCGAACTGACCTTGGCGGGATCCTTTCGAGTACTGGCTTGCGTGCCACTCGCGCGCGAGGCATCCCGCAGCGATGGTGGAACCATCGCGGAATGAAAGGACCCACCCCGCCATGACCACCCGCATCGCCATCAACGGCTTCGGACGCATCGGACGCAACGTCGTGCGCGCACTCGTCGAGCGCGGCGCCGACCTCGAACTGGTCGCCGTCAACGACCTGACGTCCCCGGCCGAGCTCGCCCGTCTGCTCAAGTACGACACCGCGGGTGGCCGCTTCCGCGGCACCGTCGAGGTCGACGGCGACGTCCTCGTCATCGACGGCCGCCGCGTCAAGGTCCTTGCAGAGCGCGAGCCCGCGAAGCTGCCCTGGGGCGAGCTCGGCGTCGACGTCGTGCTCGAGTCGACCGGCCGCTTCACCGACGCCGAGGCGGCGAAGGCGCACATCGCTGCCGGCGCCAAGAAGGTGCTCGTCTCGGCTCCCGCCAAGGGCGCCGACGCGACCCTCGTCTACGGCGTGAACACCGAGGCCTACAACGCCGAGACCGACGTCATCGTCTCGAACGCCTCGTGCACCACGAACGCGCTCGCCCCGCTCGCGAAGGTCCTCGACGACCTCGCCGGCATCGAGCACGGCTTCATGACCACGATCCACGCGTACACGCAGGACCAGAACCTGCAGGACGCCCCCCACTCCGACCCGCGCCGCGCCCGCGCCGCCGCCGAGAACATCGTCCCGTCGTCGACCGGCGCCGCGAAGGCCATCGGCCTCGTGCTCCCGAACCTCGACGGAAAGCTCAACGGCGACGCCATGCGCGTGCCGATCCCCGTCGGCTCGATCGTCGAGCTCAACGCGACCGTCTCGAAGGACGTCACGCGCGACGAGGTGCTCGCCGCCTACCAGGCCGCGGCCGAGGGCCCCCTCGCGGGCGTGCTCGAGTACTCCGACGAGGCGCTCGTCTCGAGCGACATCGTGGGCAACCCGCACTCGTCGATCTTCGATTCGGAGCTCACCCGCGTCGACGGCAAGCACATCAAGGTCGTCGCCTGGTACGACAACGAGTGGGGCTTCTCGAACCGCGTCATCGACTCGCTGACGCTGCTCGGCGGCTAGAACCCACGCAGTACCCCGCGGCCGCTCGGTGCGCGGAACTGCGGCGCACCTCCTGCCCCGCGTCGCAGCAGAACGGGCCCGCCTCCTTCGGAGGCGGGCCCGTTCGCGCATCCGGTCGTCCCGCGATGCTTGCGAGGCCGCGGAACCGGGGCGTATTTTCGGCTTCGACCCGACCGCCGAGCGGAGGTCGCCGTGGATGTGTTGATCTGGGCCTTCATCGGAGTCGTCGTACTCCTGTTGATCATCGTGATGGTGCGCGCGCTCCGCGTGCGACGGGAGCCTCCGGCCGAGGACACTCAGGCCGCGCGGGCCGAACGCGAGCGCTTCAGTCGCGAGCGCCGGCTCGAGCGCGAAGCCGAGGACCCCGGTCCTCCGATCAGCGGCGCCGGCATGGGGTGAACGCTCAACCGGCGACGTTGACGCGCGTCGTCGGCACCCACTCGACGGCGACCGTCGACGGGTCGACGTCGTCCTCCTCGAGGGCCTTCCGCAGCGAGGCGACGTCGGGCATCGCGTCGCCGCCCGTCACGCGCACGACGTAGCCGGGCGACTCGTTCGCGATGTCGATGACCTCGAGGTCGTGCTCGTCGGCCCACGACCTCGCGGCGGCATCGACGTCGGACGACGCCATCGTCACCGTGACCGTCCGGTACGTCGAGATGGTCAGCGGAATCGCGATGAGCACGAGCAGCACGGCGATCGTGATGTGCGAGCGGCGCCGGTTGACCGTCGCGAGCGGTGGGGTCGTTCCGGTGGCCGCCTTCGCGGGAGTCGCCCCGCCGACGGTGAACGACCCCCATCGCTGCACCCGGTAGAAGGCCATCACGACGACCCCGGTTCCGAGGATCGCCGCGACGTTCGCGACGAAGAGCAGCAGCGAGCCGATCGACGCGGCGTAGTCGCCCGATTCCGCGGCGACGCCGACGACGACGAGCGGCGGCACGAGCGAGATCGCGATCGCGACGCCCGGCAGGGTGTCGGAGATGTCCTTCCGGACGAGCGCGATCGAGGCGACGGCGCCGGTCGCGAGCGCCCCGAACAGGCTCATGAGGTCGGGCGTCGCCCGCTCCCCGATCTGCGGGTTCGTGGCCGCAGTCTGGGGAACGACGACGAGCAGTCCGACGAGGTAGCCGATCGCGATCGCCGCAACCGCACCCGCGACCATCGTGAAGAACGAGCGCCCGAAGTTGACCCGCTCGCCGAGCACCGTCGCGAGCATCGTGCCCTGGATCGGCAGCATCATCGGGGCGACGATCATGGCGCCGATGACGGTCGCGGTCGAGTCGCCGATCACGCCGCTCGCGGCGATGGCCGAGGAGAGCACGAGCAGGATCCAGAACCGTCGCACGCGCTGCACGCGACCCGGCTCGTCGAAGAACACCGCATCGCGCATGTGCTCGATCGTGTTGAGTGCGTCGGACGGCGGCGGCGGGTACACGGGCTCGGCCATCTGCGGCTCCTTCGCGTCGGTCAGGGAGAGCGTAGGACCGCGCCGGCTCGATCCCCGGCACCGACGCGGCGGGCCGGAGCGACCGGGCGCCGTCACCCCGCTGAGCAGGTGACGGCGCCCGGTTCGCGCATCGGGTGAACCGCGGCTCAGACCGCCGCGCGGAGTCCCTCGACGAGCGAGGTCGTCGGCCGGCCGATGAGGCGCGCGAGGGTGTCGTCGGCGTTCGCGAGCACGCCGCGGCGGATGCCGTCGTCGATGCCGGCGACGAAGCCCGCAGTGCCGGCGTCGAGGCCGGCCGACTCGAGTGCCGCGACGTGCGCCTCGGGGGTGAGCGCCGTGTAGACGACCTCGCGCCCGGTGATCTCGGATGCCGCGGCCGCGAGGTCCTCGAACGACCACGCCGTGTCGCCGGTGAAGTCGTAGGTCTCGCCGAGGTGGCCGTCGTCGGTGAGCAGGGCGGCGAGGCCCGCGGCGAGGTCGGCGCGGGTGGCGCTCGCGACGAGGCCGGCGCCGGCGCTCGCGGCGATCACACCGGTCTCGGCGGCGCGCGCCACGTCGGGCGTGTAGTTCTCGGTGTACCAGTTGTGTCGCGCGATGACCGCCGGGACGCCGGAGGCGGCGATGGCCTCCTCGGTGGCCTTGTGGTCGGGCGCGAGCACGAACTCGGCGGTGGTCGCCTGGGGCACGCTCGTGTAGACGAGCTTCGCGACGCCCGCCGTGGACGCGGCGTCGATGACGTTGCGGTGGCCCTGCACGCGCGAGCCGGGGGCGTTCCCCGAGATGAGCAGCACCGTGTCGACGCCGTCGAGCGCCGCGGCGATGGTGTCGGGCCGGTCGTAGTCGAGCTCGGCGGTGCGCACACCTCGCGCCGAGGCATCCGTCAGCTTCGACGTGTCGCGCGCGCTCGCGACGATCTCGGCGGGGGCGACGCCGCGGTCGAGCAGTGCGTCGACGACGAGGCGGCCGAGCTGGCCCGAGGCGGCGGTGACGAGGATGGTCATGGTGTTCCTTCCGGTGGGGTTCACCGAGGGGGAACGACGAGCCGCCGCCTCCCCTTCCCAAAGATACGTACCCACTTTGAAGTGCGGTACATACCTCAAGGGAAGAAATGCTCGAATCCAGTATTCGAGGACCGATATGGATCAGATGATGGCAGTCGATTCGCGTCGAACGAGGGAGTACGGCGCGGCGTGGGTCTTCGGCGGTGCATCGGGATCGTCGAGCCGTTGCAGCAGTGCGAGCACGGCCAGGCGGGCGATCTCTTTGAGATCCGGCGCGATGGTGGTGAGCGACGGCGCCGCGTAGGCGGCCTCGGCGGTGTTGTCCCAGCCGACCACCGCGATCTGCGCGGGCACGGCGATGCCGGCCTCGCGAAAGGCACGCAGGGCGCCGATCGCGAGGAGGTCGTTGGCACACACGAGGCCGTCGATCTCGGCGAGGTGGGGGATGAGCTCCTTCGTGCGCTCGTAGCCTTCCTCGCGGGAGTAGTCGCCGTCGGGGTGGACCTGGTCCCACCTCGAGACCTCGATGATGTAGGCAGGGTCGACGGTGAGCCCGTGCGCCTCGAGGGCCTGCGTGAACCCGCGGATGCGGAGGTCGGCCGGGGCGGCGCCGATGGTGCCGGCCGGCACCTTCCCGAGGAAGGCGAGTCGTCGTCGACCCGCCTCGATGAGGCAGCTGGTGGCGTCGTTGCTTGAGCGCACGTTGTCGACCACCACACTGTCGATCTCCGCGCTGCGGAATCTTTCGCCGAGGAGCACAAGCGGTGTGTCGCCCCGTTCGGCCTCGAACCGAGCGAGGTCCATCGAGAGCGGACTGAAGAGGATCCCGTCGGTGAGGATCGTGCGGAAGCCGGCGGCGACGCGCAGCTCGCGCTCGAGCAGGCCGCGCGTCTCGTCGATGACGACGTCATACTCGAACTTCTCCGCCTCGGTGACGACAGCATGCGCCAGCTGGGCGAAGTAGGGGTGCGAGATGAAGGGCACCGAGAAGGTGAGCAGCTTGCTGCGTCCACTGCGGAGCTGCCGGCCCGCGAGCTGAGGGCGGTAGCCGAGTTCGCGGATCGCCGCCTCCACCTTCGTCCTCGTCGAGTCGCTGATGTACTTGTGGCCGTTGACCACGTTGGACACAGTGCGGTACGAGACCCCTGCGACGGCCGCAACGTCCTTCAACGTCGGCGGCGCGGACTTCTTCGACGGGTTGGGCTCAGGGCGCGGTTCCACGCTCACATCGTAGTGAAGAGTGTTGCAACGTTGACACAAACTGATGTTTCCACGTTGCAATATCGCGAAACATCTGCTTGAGTGTCCCTGCGGCAAGCCCGGTCAACTCGGCGCCGGCACCGTCGAGGAGCACCGCTCGACGCACCGCCCGGATCGACCCACTTTGGGGCACCGCCGCGCATCCATTCAACGACGAGGAGGAACAGCATGCTTCAGACAGGCCGGAGGCGCCCACGCGATCGCGCGGCGCTCCTCGCAGGAGCGACGCTCGCATCGATGCTCGCGCTCACCGCGTGCAGCGGCTCGACCGAGGCGCCCACCGTGGACGGCGGCGGCCTCGGCACCGCCGACGAGCACGTCGAGATCACGATGATGTCGAACGACGCCTTCGCCCAGCAGTGGCAGGAACAGCTCGTTCCCGAGTTCAACAAGGCATTCCCGTACATCGACGTCACCATCGACTCGATCCCGTACACCGAGCTGCTCGCCAAGGGCATGCTCAACGGCACGGACCTCGATCCCGAGTACGACCTGATCACGCTCGACGACCCGTGGACGCCACAGCTGGCGGAGGCGGGGGTGCTCCACGAGCTGAAGTCCGACGCCGACCAGTGGACCGAGTCCGACTACGACTGGGACGACTTCAACTCGGCGCCGCTCGCCGCGAGCGAGTGGGACGGCGGGCAGTACGGCGTGCCGCTGCGCTCCAACATGCTGCTGATGTTCACGAACAAGGACCTCTACGCGAAGGCCGGCCTCGAGGTGCCGACCCCCGAGATCACGTGGGACCAGTACCTCGACGAGGCGCCCGAACTCGTGCAGGACACCGACGGCGACGGCAAGGTCGACTCGTGGGCCGTCGGCCTCACCTGGGTCCGCGGAGTGCTCTCCCCGCCGTTCTGGCAGGCGGTGCTCAACTCGAACGGGGGCGCCCTGTTCGACGACGAGCTCGAGCCCGCGTTCGACACGAAGCAGGGCGAGGCCGCCCTGCAGACGCAGGTCGACCTGCTCGAGTACGCGCCCCCCGGAGCGAACACCTACAACTACACGGAGCCGCTCGACGCGTTCCGCCAGGGCAAGGTCGCCTCGATCTTCACCTGGGGCAGCGCGTACAAGAGTGCCGCGGTCGACGAGGCGGTCACCACGTTGACCCCCGAGCAGGTCGGTATCCAGACGATGCCGGTGGGCGACGTCAGCGCGAGCACGCACCGCGGAATCTGGAGCGGCGCGATGTTCAAGAACTCGCAGAACCCCGAGGCCGCGTGGGCATTCCTCCAGTGGATGAGCTCCAAGGAGGGCGAGGTCTGGACCACCAACACGCTCGGTTCCTTCCCCGCGCGCAAGTCGACCCTCGCAACCGTGCCGAGCGAGGAGTGGCTCGTTCCCGTGTTCAGCACGCTCCAGGAGGCCTACGACATCGCGGCGGAAGGTGAGATGTGGCGCCCGCGGACCCCGGAGTCGAACGCGATCCAGGAGATCCTCGCCGACCAGACCAGCGCTGCGGTCGAAGGGCAGCGCACCTCGGCGGAGGCGCTCGAGAAGGCCCGGGCCCAGGTCGACGAACTGTTGAAGAAGTAGGCGCATGAGCATCGAACTCTCGAGAAGCAGAAGCAGGGCGAGACTGCGTTCGCGGTGGAAGGACGTCACCGGCCGGTGGATGTTTATGCTGCCCGCGACGGTCCTGCTGGTCGCCGTGCTGGCGTACCCGCTGATGTACACGCTCCAGATCAGCTTCTCGGAGTTCGATCTCGCAACATTCGGCCCGTCGGGATCGGCAGGACTCGACAACTACACCGAGGCGCTCGCGAACGAGAGCTTCCAGAACTCGCTCGTCGTCACAGGGATCTATCTCGTGATGGCGCTGCCGCTCCAGATCGTGCTCGGCTTCGCCATCGCGTACCTGCTCAACGCCGAGTGGCGCGGCCGAGGGGTGATCCGAGCGCTCTTCCTCATCCCGATGGTCGTGGCCCCCGTCGTCTCCGGCGGAATCTGGAAGATGATCCTCGACCCCCTCTGGGGCGGCATCAGCTGGTTCCTGGGACTGTTCGGGATCCCGCCGATCGACTGGTTCGGGGACGCCACGATGTCGATGGTCAGCATCGTGCTGATCGACACGTGGCGCTCCGTCCCGTTCGTCGCACTGATCGCTTCGGCTGCGCTCCTCGCGCTGCCGAAGGACATCTTCGAGGCCGCCAGGGTCGACGGCGCGAACTGGTGGCAGACCCTGAGGTCGGTCACGCTGCCGCTACTCGCACCGATCATCGCGGCGACCTTCATCGTGCGATGGCTCGGCGCGGTCAAGATGTTCGACGTCGTGCTGGCGACGACGAACGGCGGGCCCGGGGAGGCGACGAACGTCGTGAACCTCTACATCTACCAACAGGCGTTCCGCCTGCTGAAGTTCAGCGAATCGTCGGCGATGGCGGTCATCGTGCTCGTCATCACGATGGTGCTGACCTTCGTCTTCCTGTACGGCAGCAAGAAGCTGGAGGACCGACTGTGAGCACGCTCGCGACCCGACCGCACACCTCGCCCGAGGAGCCCGTCGCCCGCGGCGACGCCCGGGGGCCCGTCATCTCCGTCCGCAGCCGCGGGGAGCGCACCCGCATCTGGGCGGGTGTCATCATCTGCATCCTCTTCCTGCTCCCGTTGCTATGGATGCTGCTGACGTCGTTCAAGGAGCAGCGCGACATCTTCACGGTGCCGCCGACGATCTTCTTCGAACCCACGCTCGACCAGTACTTCTGGGCCTTCGAGCGCGGCGACCTGGGTCCAAAGCTCATCAACACGATCATCGTCGCGCTCGGTGCGGGCATCGTTTCGCTCGTGGTCGGGGCGATGGCCGGCTACGCGCTCTCGCGCCTCCGGATCCGTGGCGCGGGAACCATCGGCGTGCTGATCCTCGTCTCCCGCGGAGTGCCGCCCATCGCGCTCGCCGTGCCGATGTTCCTGGTGGCCCGCACGCTCGGCATCACCGACACCCACATCACGCTGATCCTCGCGTACTGCTCATTTGTGATCCCGTACGTCATGTGGCTCATGCGCGGCTTCTTCCTGGCGCTGCCCAAGGAGCTCGAGGAGTCGGCGATGCTCGACGGCTGCTCGAGGATGGGCGCCTTCTTCCGGATCATCGTGCCGATCTCGGCGCCCGGGCTCATCTCGACCTTCATCTTCAGCATCATCCTCGCGTGGGAAGAACTCCTTTTCGCGCTCGTGCTGACGAACCGCAATGCCACCACCATCCCCGTCGCGATCGCCGGCATGGCTGGCGACACCGAGACCGGGGCGAACTGGGGCGCCCTCGCGGCCGCGGGAATGGTCGCGGTCGTGCCCGTCGTCATCCTCGCGCTCGTCGTGCAGAAGTGGCTCATCCGCGGCCTCGCCGACGGTGCGACGAAGGGATGACCCGCCCGTGACCGGAGCACCGTCCTCGACGCCGAACCCCACCCACCGATCGATTGGATTCCAGAGTTGAGACTGCCCCTCAAGGACGTCACCCCAGGAGGCGAACGCATCGCCGAGCGCGAGATCACGGAACCGGTGAATCTCAGCCTCGAGAGCGGCCGCCTGAACCCCGCCGCAGTGGGTTGGACGCGCACCCCCCTGCATCACACACAGCTGCGCGGGTGGGGCCGGAACAAGCGATTCGAGTACTGGTCGATCGTGACCCCCACCCTCATCTTCACGATGAACATCTCGCATCACGACTATCGAGCGAACGTCTCGGTCACCCACATCGACCGAACCACGTACGAGGAGATCCGACAGGGCGGCAATACCTGGTTCCCTCGGCGAGGCGGACTGAAGGACCGAGAGGCCGGTGAGCCGATGGAGGCCTCGCGCAAGGGGGTCGTCGTGAGGATGACCCCGGCAGGAGCCGACACCGTGCTGCATGCGCGCTCGCCTCGCATCCGCGTTGACGTCCGCGTGCTCGCCGAGGAGGGGCACGAGTCGATGGGCGTGGTCGTGCCGTGGAGCGATCGCCACTTCCAGTACACGCGCAAGGACAACTGCCTCCGCGCCGAGGGCATCATCGTGGTCGACGGTGTCCGGCATCGGATCGACCCGTCGACCGCGTATGCGGTGCACGATCGCGGCCGGGGCCGCTGGCCCTACTTCACCTTCTGGAACTGGGGAGCCGGCAACGGCCGGACGGCCGACGGTGAAGAGCTCGGGCTGCAGTTCGGCGGCAAGTGGACCGACGGCACGCCGTCGACCGAGAACTGGGCCCGTATCGACGGGCGGCTCACAAAGATCAGCTCGCACCTCGACTGGCGCTACGACCCCGACGACTGGCTGGCTCCGTGGACGCTGCGGGGGCCCGGCGTCGCCGTCGAGTTCACCCCACAGCGGCACCTGCGGCACCGATTCGACCGGTGGGTCGTGCTGAGCCGCAGCGATACCTGCTTCGGAACCTTCGCTGGCGTGATCCAACTCGACGGCGGCGATGTCGTCGAGTTCCGCGACGTCTTCGGACACGTCGAGGAGGTCGAGCGAAGGTGGTGAGCGCGCACCCCGGCAGCGACGGCGGCGCCACCGCTGCCGTACTCGTGGTGATCGCGGAGGCGTCCTGCCGCTGAGCACAGAAGCCGCCCCGGGGTTGCGCGATCGAGTCCACGATCGCGCCCGGGGCCGAGCGGGGTGTCGCTCCGAGATTCGGCACCCCGCTCACCTACCCCGATTGGAGACACATGCACGCCTCACCCGATCCCCGTTCGTCGATCTCAGTGCTCCGGCTCGAGTCCTCCGAGCTCGACGAGATCGAGGCCGATGCAGCCAACGCAGGGGATGATTCCGCCGCCGGGCGCTACGTCGCGCTGCTCGCCGCCCCGTCGGGGATCGCCGCGTGCCGCCGCGCCCGCCTCGCTGGAGGCGCCTTCCCGCCCGACGTCGTCGTCGTGCAGTATCGCGACGGTGCCGAGGCCTACACGCGCGCTTGGGTCAGGCACGGGCAGGTGGGCGACGCCGTCGCGTACAGCTTCTTCACCGAGACCCCGGCACCGTTCCCGTCGCGTTCATATCCGATCGCAGCCATTCAGCCATGGGAGTCAGGGAGCTGAAGCGATCGTTCAGTAAGGTACCCACATGACGGTAAGTCTTGCGGAGATCCGGGAGCAGTCCGGTGAGGTCTTCACCGATGGTTGCCCGACGCGCGTCGTGCTCGACCACATCATGAGCAAGTGGGGCGTGCTCGTGCTGCTCGCCCTGACCGACGGCACGCACCGGTGGGGCGAGCTGCGCCGCGAGGTCGAGGGCATCAGCGAGAAGATGCTCGCCTCGACGTTGCGCACCCTCGAGTCCGACGGGCTGGTGGTGCGCACCGCACATCCCGAGGTGCCGCCGCGCGTCGACTACGCGCTGACCCCGCTCGGCCGCGACCTCATGGAGCACATGCTGCCGCTCGTCGAGTGGGTCGCCCGCGAGTCCGACGGGATCGTCGGCCGCAGCGCGGGCTGAGCGGCCCGCGCAGCCCGATCGCCCGATCGCGCCCGCGCAGCCCGATTGCGGCACGTCACCGGAAAACCCGACTCCCAGCGATTCGCGCACGAGTCGGGGCCTCGTCGCGCCACGATGGTCGCAAGCATGCAAGACCCATGAGGTCTTCGGGGGCAGCGCGATCGGGGGGACTGATCGCCTGAGCGGATGAGGGGTGGGTGTGTTCTCCTCTGCGAGGAACGGGTCTCGGGGCACCCCTCAGGCCGATCCGGCCGCCATGCGCACGCCCGCGCACTCGGGTCGCGATCCGACCTGAGCCCGAGAGCCCCGTGCGACGACCCCGGTCGTCGACCCAGACGGTCCGTCACAACACCCGCGAGCCGCGCAACCCGATCTCATCGCCGGCTCGTCGCGACGGATCCCGTACCAGCCCCCACGACCCCGACACCGCATGACAGCACGATCATCCTTAGAACGATTGGACCGTCAGATGAGATCACTCGCAATCATCGCCGCGCTCGCACTCGGCGCGGCGCTCATGCCGACCGCGAACTCGCTCGCCGCCGACGCGCCGGGCCCCGCCACAGCCGCGGCGGCGTCCTCGGTCTCGCCGAGCGCGAACCCCGAGCACGACACCGTCGCCTTCCTGGCGGCGGCCGCCGCGGACCGTGACGCGCGCGAGGCCGCGGCGGCTGCAGAGGCCGCGCGGATCGCCGCCGAGGCCGAGGCGGCGCGCCTGGCCGCCGAGCAGGCGGCGGCCGACGCCGCAGCAGCAGCCGAGGCCGAGACCGTCGACGTCGAGGAGTGGGTCGAGGAGGAGTTCGACGCCGAGCCTGCTCCCGCCGCATCCGCCCCGGTCGCCGAGGCCCCTGCGGAAAGCGCCCCCGTGCCGCAGCCGACCGAGGGCCCGCGCGACGACGACGGCTGCGGCCCCTGCCCCGACGAGACGCTCGTCTGGTACGTCTACGAGGGCGAAGGGTACTGGGCGTGCCCGAAGTCGTGATCGCGCTCGCCTCGCGGTGAGACGACGAAGCCCCCGGCCCGCAGCGGCCGGGGGCTTCGTCGTCGGGCCGGCGGCCCTACTCGCGCGGCGCGATCGCCGTGCCGACGAGGCCGACCACGGCGGCGACGGCCATCATGACGGCGATCGGCCACCAGTGCCCCGACCAGGCCAGCAGCGCGGTCGCCGCGAGCGGCGCGAGCCCGCCGCCGACGATCGCGCCCGCCTCACGCCCGATCGAGATGCCCGAGTAGCGCACGCGGGTGTCGAACATCGCGGTGAAGTACGCGGGCTGCACGCCGTCGGCCGCCGAGTTCACGATGCCGATCGCGGCGACCACGACCCCGACGACGAGGGCCGCCGATCCGGTGTCGAGCACCAGGAAGAGCGGTGCCGCGAGCACGGCGAACGCCACGAGGCTCCAGATGATCAGCCGGCGCGGGCCGAGGCGGTCGCCGAGCGCGCCCCAGAACGGGCACAGCACCGCGGCGACCGCGGCCCCGGCGAGCAGTGCGGTGAGGGTGACCTCGCGAGGCATCCCGACGACCGTCGACGCGTAGCTCAGGCAGAACACCGAGACGACGTAGAAGGTCGTGTTCACCCCGACGCGCACGAGGAACACGGCGAGGACGCCCCGCGGCCGGCGCAGCACCTCGGCGGTGGGCCGCCGGGCCTCCCGGCGCGCCGCGAGCATCGCGGCGAACTCGGGCGACTCGTCGACCCCGCGCCGCAGCCACCAGCCGATCGCGACGAGCACGAGGCTCGCGACGAACGGCACCCGCCAGCCCCAGTCGAGCAGGGCCTGCTCGTCGAGCACGGCGACGAGTACCACGGAGGCGAGGTTGCCGAGGATGAGCCCGACGTAGACCGCGCTCGAGATGAACGCCCCGCGGAATCCGCGCCGCAACGGCGACTGCTCGAGGGCGAGCAGCACGGCGCCGCTCCACTCGCCGCCGGTCGCGAGGCCCTGCACGAGGCGCAGCGCGACGAGCAGCACCGGGGCCGCCGCCCCGATCTGCGCGTGCGTCGGCAGCAGCCCGATGAGGGCGGTGGCGAGACCCATCGTGAGCAGGGTCGCGACGAGCACCCGGCGCCGTCCGAAGCGATCGCCGAGGTATCCCGAGACGATTCCGCCGAGCGGGCGGGCGACGAACCCGGTCGCGAACACGGCGAACGAGAGCAGCAGGCTCGTGAGCGGGTCGTCGGCGGGGAAGAACAGCGTCGGGAAGACGAGCGCCGCCGCCGTGCCGTAGAGGAAGAAGTCGTACCACTCGAGCACGGTGCCGAAGGCGGCCGCGGTGAGTGCACGGCGGCCGCGGGCCGGGTCGGCGGGCGGCGGTGCGTGCTCGCCCGACAGCTGGGTGCCGGGCACGAGGGTCGGGGCCGCGACCGGCGCGCCCCCGCTCATGCGGTCACCGCCACGGCCTGCGACGCGAGCGGCGCCGCGAAGAACGCGAGCTCATGCCGCGCCGAGGCGACGAAGGCCCGGTGCATGCGCGCGCGGTGCTCGGGCGTCGCGCTCGCCGCAGCCCGGGTCACGAAGCCGATCGCCTCCCGCGTCGCGACGGCGAAGCCGAGGTCGCTGTACGTCGCGAGCCATGAGGCGTACGGGTGCGCGGGGTCGAGGGCCGCCTCGCCGAACTCACCCGCGGCGAGGCGTTCGCCGAGGTCGGTGTAGATCCAGAAGCACGGCAGCAGCGCCGCGATGAGCACGGCGTGATCGCCGCGCTGCGCGGTGGCGAGCAGGTGGTCGAGGTACGCCGTCGTCGTGGCGTCGGGCGGTGCGGATGCCGCGGTGCCGGCCTCGCGGCCGAGCCAGCCCGTGTGCAGCTCGAGCTCGCCGATGATCGAGCCGTGGGCCGAGTGCGCCCAGAAGGCCTGCCCCGCGGCATCCGGTGCGAGGCGCGAGGCCTCGGCGAGCACCCGGGCGTAGTCGCGCAGGTAGTGCGCGTCCTGCGCGAGGTATCCGAGGAACGGCTCTCGGTCGAGCGTGCCGTCGGCCAGGCCGCGGATGAAGGGCAGGGCGTCGATGTCGTCGCGGATGCCTCGGATCGACGCCCACCACTCGGCCTCGACCTCGGCCGGGGTCGGTGCGGTGCGCGTGCCGCCGCGCGACCAGAGCCCGGCGAAGTGGCTGATCGGGCCGTGCCCGCCGCCGACGGCGAGAGCCTCGCCGTGCCGCAGCGACTCGCGCAGCCAGCGGCGGGCCTCGGCGACGGCCGCGGGCCACGGGTCGGCCTCGGTCGGGGTTTCGCCGCTCCTGCGCCCGCCGCCGCTCGCGGCGAGCGTCGCGATCGCGGAGGAGAGGGAGCATCCGGTGCCGTGCGTCGCCGTCGTCGCGATGCGCGAGCCTGCGAACTCGACGATCGTCGCGCTTGCCGCGTCGACGAGGGCGTCGGGCGCGGAGTCGCCGCCGAGGTGCCCGCCCTTCGCGAGCACGCGCACGCCGAACCTCGCCGAGACGGTCTCGGCCTGGGCGATCGCCTCGGCCCAGGTGGTCGCGACCGGGGGAGCGGCCGCGGCGGCTCCGCCCGGCTCGCCCGGCCCGCCGAGCCCCGCGAGCACCGCGAGTTCGGCGAGGTTCGGGGTGACGAGGTCGGCGAGCGGGAGCAACTCGCGCATCGCGCGCTCCGCCTCGGGCGCCAAGAGCCGGTCGCCGCTCGTCGCGACCATGACGGGGTCGAGCACCACGACGGGCGGCCGCACCCGGCCGAGCCACTCGGCGACCACGCCGATCACCTCGGCGTTCGCGAGCATGCCGAGCTTCACCGCGTCGATCGCGATGTCGTCGGCGAGCGCATCGAGCTGCTCGGCGAGGAAGGACGCGGGCGGCACGTGCACCGCCCGCACCCCGCGGGTGTTCTGCGCGGTGAGCGCCGTGATCGCGGCCATGCCGTAGCCCCCGACGGCGGCGATCGACTTGAGGTCGGCCTGGATCCCGGCGCCGCCGGAGGGATCGCTGCCGGCGATGCTGAGCACGCGCGCGGTCATCGGGCGGGCTCCGTCTCGCGGGTCGCCCATTCGGTGGCGAACGCCTCCGCCGCGGCGCGCGGGTCGTCGGCCGCGCAGAGCGCCGACACGACGGCGACGCCCGCGGCGCCCGCCGCTCGGAGCGGGGCGAGGTCGGCGAGCCCGATGCCGCCGATCGCGACGCACGGCAGCTCGGTCTCGGCGGCGACCCTGGCGAAGCCGTCGACGCCGAGGGCCGGCGGGTGGTCGGGCTTCGTCGCGGTCGGGCGGATCACCCCGACACCGAGGTAGTCGACCGTGCCGCGCGGCAGCCTGGCCACGGCGTCGAGATGGGCGCGGCTGTTGGCGGTGAGCCCGACGATCGCGTCGGCGCCGAGCCGCTCGCGGGCGGCCACGACAGTCGCGTCGCCTTGGCCGAGGTGCACCCCGTCGACGCGCACGCCGGCGGCGCGCGCGGCGAGCGCGACGTCGAGACGGTCGTTCACGAGCAGCGTCGCCCGCCCGTCGATCGCCTCGGCGAGCGCCGTGAGCTGCGCGAGCAGCTCGGATGCCTCGGCGTGCTTGTCGCGCAGCTGCACCACGCGCACGCCCCCGTCGACGGCGCGGGCGACGACGTCGACGACGCCGCGCTCGCCGCAGAGCACCGGGTCGGTGACGAGGTAGAGGGAGAGGTCGAGGGCGGTGCGGGCGGTCATGCGACGGCTCCCGCGGCGGCCGTGGCATCCTCGAGCAGTTCGACCGAGCCGGCGACGCGCGCCCGCTCGGCGAGCGTCGCACCATCGACCGCCGCGAGCGCGTCGATGAAGCGCGGGGCGAAGCTGCCGGGGCCGCTCGCGCCCTCGGCGGCGAGCTCGGCGGCGACGGTGTAGACGAGGTTCGCCGCGACCGTCGCCTCGAAGGGGTCGTCGCTCGTCGCGAGGAACGCCGCGGTCACCGCGCCGAGCGCGCAGCCGCCGCCCGTGACGCGGGTGAGCAGGGCGTCGCCGTTCGCGATGCGGGCCGTGCGCGTGCCGTCGGTGATGAGGTCGACCGGGCCCGAGACGGCGACGACCGCGCCGAAGCGGGCCGCGAGCTGCGCCGCGGCGCCGGCCGCGGCCTCCGTCGTGTCGGCGGCGTCGACGCCGCGACCGCCGGCTCCGCCCCCCGCGAGCGCGAGGATCTCGCTCGCGTTGCCGCGGATCGCCGTCGGCCCGAACTCGACGAGCTCGTGCGCGAGGGCGGTGCGGATCGGCAGTGCGCCGATCGCGACGGGGTCGAGCACCCACGGCGTGCCCGCCTCGCGTGCGGCGGCGACCGCTTCGCGGGAGGCATCCCGCTGCTGCGGATTCGGCGTGCCGAGGTTCACGAGCAGGGCGCTCGCGATGCGCGCGAACGGGCCCGCCTCGCCGACGATGTCGACCATCGCGGGGGCGGCGCCGACGGCGAGCAGCACATTCGCCGTGAAGTTCGTCACCACCGTGTTCGTGATGCACTGCACGAGCGGCGGGCTCGTGCGCAGTCGATCGAGCAGCAGTGCGCTCGAGTGGGCAGGGTCGTGCAGGCGCGCGCTCATGGCGACATCCCTTCGCTAGTCCGAACTAGATCAGGTTCGACGGGTGTGATCTCAGCCGCGCGAGCGCGGCACCCCGTGTCACTGCGAGCGAGCCTAGTGCAGCACGAGGAAGTTTTTCGGAGTCGATGTCGATCGCAGCCGTTCCCGTTCGACGCCACAATGAGACGGAAGTTCCGTCGCCACGAAAGGACACGTCATGCGCACCCTCATCGTCAGCGAGTTCATCAGCCTCGACGGCGTCGTCGACTCTCCCGGAGGCGGCTCGCACCCGCGCGCCGGCTGGACCTTCAAGGAGGTGCCGTTCGTCGAAGAGGCGTACGCGATCAAGGGCTCCGAGCAGCTCGAGGCCACGGCGATGCTGCTCGGCCGGGTCAGCTACGACGAGTTCGCCCCGGTCTGGCCCACGATGGTCGACGAGTTCGCCGAGTACAACGCGATGCCGAAGTACGTGGTCTCCTCGACCCTCACCGATGAGGCGCTCCTGCCCGAGTGGCAGAACTGCCACGTGCTGCGAACGCTCGACGACGTCGCCGAGCTCAAGGCCGGCGACGGCGGCCCGATCATCGTGCACGGCAGCGCGACGCTCGCGCAGGGGCTCGCCGCGGCCGGGCTCGTCGACCGCTACCACCTGCTCGTCTTCCCCGTGCTGCTCGGCAGCGGCAAGCGGCTCTTCGGCGACGACCCGGGGCTCACCACCAAGCTCGACCTCGTCGAACACGAGGCCTACTCGAACGGCATCGTGAAGGCCGTCTACGACGTGGCGCGGCCGGTCGCCTAGCGAGGTCGGAGCGTCCCGAGACGCGAGGGCCGGGCGGTGCATCCCGCCCGGCCCTCGCGTCGGTTTCGAGATTTCTGCTGCGCCGACCACCCTCTTCTCGCTACGTTGGGGGAATTGGTCGGCCTTCCGGGGCCGCGCGCGAGCACGGGGTTTCAGCTGCGCGTCCATCGGAGGGCTCGATCGTTCTGTTGCAACGACGTAGTTCCAGACGAGATGAGGGCCAGCGATGAGATTCCACCACCGACCCCCGCGAGCGCGAACACGCGCGCTCGCCGCCGCCGGAGCGCTGTTGCTCGGCGCATCCCTGATGACCGCCACCGCGGCAGTCGCAGACGACGACCCCCGCGTCGACCTGCCCGCGGGCCTCTTCGACGCCGGGCTCGCGACGAGCGGCATCGACCTGCTGTCGAGCACGCCGGGAGCCGGCCCGTTCGCCTCCGGCTCCATCAACTCCGACCTCGCATTCTCCGGCGACCACGCGATCGTCGGCAGCTACCAGGGGTTCCAGGTGTACGACGTCTCCGACCCGGCGGCGCCCGTGCTGCAGAAGTCGTTCCTCTGCCCGGGCGGCCAGGGCGACGTGTCGGTCTACGGCGACCTGCTGTTCATGTCGGTGGAGCAGACCCTCGGCCGCATCGACTGCGGGACGCAGGGCACGGGCAACACCCCGGTGAGCGCCGAGCGGTTCCGCGGCGTGCGCATCTTCGACATCAGCGACGTCGACAACCCGGTGCAGCTGCCGGGCGTGCAGACCTGCCGCGGTTCGCACACGCACACCGTGGTGGCCGATCCCGACGATGCCGAGAACGTCTACATCTACAACTCGGGCACGGCCGGCGTCCGCTCGGCGATGGAGCTCCCCGGCTGCCAGAACGCGACGCTGACGGCCGACCCGGTGACCACGGGCGACCCGACGCAGTGGCGCATCGACGTCATCAAGGTGCCGCTCGACGCCCCCGAGACGGCCGCGGTCGTGAGCCAGCCGCGCATCTTCACGAACCCCGACACGGGCGCGTACAACGGTCTGCAGAACACCCTCGGCGGGCAGATGCACCCGAGCGGCACGGTCTACAGCCCGACGCCGAACACCAACACGTGCCACGACATCACCGCGTACCCCGAGATCGGGCTCGCGGCGGGCGCGTGCCAGGGCAACGGCATCCTGCTCGACATCAGCGACCCGGTGAACCCGGTTCGCATCGACGCGGTCGCCGACCCGAACTTCTCGTACTGGCACTCGGCGACGTTCAACAACGACGGCACGAAGGTCATCTTCACCGATGAGTGGGGCGGCGGATCCGGCGCTCGCTGCCGTGCGACCGACCAGCCCCAGTGGGGCGCGAACGCGCTGTTCGACATCGTCGACGGCAAGCTCGAGTTCGCGAGCTACTACAAGCTGCCGGTGCCGCAGACGGCGCAGGAGAACTGCGTCGCGCACAACGGCTCGCTCATCCCGGTGCCGGGTCGCGACATCATGGTGCAGGCGTGGTACCAGGGCGGTCTGTCGATCATCGACTTCACCGACACGGCCAACCCGACCGAGATCGCGTACCTCGACCGCGGCCCGATCAACGCCACCGCGCTCTCGCTCGGCGGCTACTGGTCGACGTACTGGTACAACGGCAACGTGCTCGGCAGCGAGATCGCGCGCGGCTTCGACACGATGGGGCTCACCGCGAGCGACCTGATGACCGAGAACGAGATCGCGGCCGCCGGCGAGGTGCAGCTCGGTGAGTTCAACGCGCAGGCGCAGACCGCGATCGTGCACGAGCCGAGCTTCGCGGTGGCGCGGTCGTACGTCGACCAGGCCGAGCGCGCCGGCACGCTGAGCGGCAAGGCCCTCGTCGAGGTGCGCAAGCACATCGACAAGGCCGAGAAGCTCGCCGGCGGCCCGGCAGCAGGCAGTGCGGTCGCGGCCCAGCTCGACAACGCGGCCCGCAAGTCGGGTGCTCCGGCCGACTCGAACGTCGTGCAGGGGCTGACCGCACTGGCGGCGACCTTCGGATGAACCGGTGAGGGGGCCGGGTGACGGCCCCCTCGCCCCGAACGAGGCCCGGCGGTCGACGACCGCCGGGCCTCGTCGCGTCAGGGTCGCGTCAGCCCGCTCGCTCGGCGAGCATCTGCTGCATGCGGGCGATCTCGATGCCCTGGTCGGATTCGACGTGGCGGGCGAACTGGTCGGTCGCCGACTCCTGCCCGCCGCCCGCGGCGTAGAGCTCGTCGACCATCTGCACCGCGCCCTCGTGGTGCTGGATCATGAACACGAGGAACAGCTGGTCGAACGCGTCGCCGTCGGCACCCCCGAGTTCGGCCATCTGCTCGTCGCTGAGCATGCCCGGCATCGCCGCCCCGCCGCTCGCGTGGGCGTCGTGCCCCTGGTCGTTGACCGGCACCCCGCGATCCTGCAGCCAACTCACCATCAGCGTGCGTTCGTCCTGCTGGCTCGCCGACATGCGTTCGGCGAGCAGGCGGATGTCCCGGTCGTCGGTGCGCTCCTCGACGAGGGCGGTCATCTCGATCGCCTGGTCGTGGTGGTGGATCATGTCGCGCATGAAGTCCGCGTCGAGCTCGGTGTGCTCCGGCGCGTCGATCGAGCCGGCGGCCTCGTCGGGCGAGAGGGTGTGGTTCGGCTCACCCGGCGCACCGAGCTGCACGACGGGGCTCGTCGGTGCGGGCGAGTCGGGCGTCGTCGTGCACGCGGCCAGTCCGAGCGCGAGCGCGAGCGCCGTTCCGACTGCGAGGGGTCGCCGTATCGCCGTCATGCATCGACCTCGTCTTCGTTGAAGGGCACGTGGCATCCATCTAAGCAGGTGCCTCGCCGATGTCGACGGTCGAGATTCAGCGAGCTGCGGCTACTCGGCGGCCGCCGCCCGCGTCACGCGCGGCTTCTCGCGCACGTACACCTCGCGGCGCACGCGGGCGACGACGTCGCCGTCGCGGTCGGTGATCTCGGTCTCGAACCACTCGAGCACCTTCGCCCCGCCGCGGGCTCGCTCGCGCAGTTCGTCGGCCTTCGCCTTCGGTACTTCGAAGTGCGCGGTGAGCACCCCGCGGCCGGGCTTCACGAGCTCGATCTCGCCGCGGGTGTCCCACACGACGTAGTCGCGTCCGAGCTGGTGCATGATCAGCATGAAGTAGTAGGGATCGGTCATCGCCGACATCGAGCCGCCGAAGGCCGTGCCCACGTAGTTGCGGGTGATCGGGTTCACGTGCAGCTCGACAGTCGCGCTCGTCCAGTCGTCGGCGAAGCGCTTGACGCGGATGCCGCTCCACAGGTTCGGAGCCCACAGGCTCATGCCGATGGCGAGTCGTCGGGGAGTCATGCGCATGCCTCCGATTGTGCGAGAACCGGATGCCACGGGCGAATCCTTTGTCGGATGTCGCCAGTCTGCTCGCCGGCGCTTCGTGGGGCGTAGGGTGCCGACATGAGCAGTGCAGCAGGGGGCGCCTCCCGCCGGGTCCGTCAGCTCCGTCTCGTCGTCGAGGCCGAGGACTGGGAGGCGGCGGTCGCGTTCTACCGCGATGTGCTCGGCCTCACCGAGGAGGAGGCGTACGACGGCGACGACGGCGCCCGCGTGATGATCCTCGACGCGGGGCGCGCGACGCTCGAGCTCTCGAATCCGGCGCAGGTGCGGCTCATCGACCGGGTCGAGACCGACGGGGTGCGGAGCCCGCACCTGCGGGTCGCGTTCGAGGTCGACGACACTGCAGGGGTCACCGATGAGCTCGTCGAGGCCGGCGCCGAGCTGCTCGCCACGCCGCGCGAGACGCCGTGGCGCTCGATCAATTCGAGGCTCGCGGGGCCGGCCGGACTGCAGCTCACGGTCTTCCAGGAGCCCGATGACGGGGTGACCGCGCCGAGCTGATTCGCACATCCTTCGCCGGGTTCCTCGTTTCCCGGCGACGAACCGCTTAGCATCGAGGGACGTGCCGCACCCGAGCGGTCACCGTTCCCCCGCCCGCCCCGGCGCCCACCCCCAGGAGCCAGATTGACGATCCCCGCCGACGATCAGTCCATGCCCGGGAGTCCTGTGCCGGCGGCCGAACCCGAGTCGCGAGCGGCCCGCCGCAGCGCCGAAGCCGGCGGAACCCTGCGCCCGCGTCGCATGCCCGATCGTGCGAGCGCGTGGGCCCCGCCCCCGGTCGCGCCGGGTGGAGCTGCATCGCCCGCCGCCGCGACGCCCGCACCGATGCCCGTGCCGCCCGCGCCTGTGGCGCCCGCCGTTGCCGCGGAGGTCGAGCGCTACTACCTGTGCTGCGAGGTGCCGAGCGGCGACTTCGTCGAGGTCATCCTCGCGGTGAGCGACGGCGGCCGCCGCCGCTACTTCACGACCAGCGACGGCGACCGCCTCGCCGAGGTCGACGAGTACTACTTCGTGCGCCGCAGCCTCGGCGACGCCCGATCGATGCTCGAGCTCGACGCCCGAGAGATGGCCGAGCTCGAGGCCGAGCTGAACTTCGTGCGGCCGCTTCGCGGGCGCGACCCGCTGGCCGAGCTCGCCGCCGAGGCGGCGGGCGCGGCGCTCGAAATCGAGGCCCCGGCGACGGATGCCACGGAGCCGGCCACGCCCGAGGCGTCGGTCGAGCCCGCGGTCGTTCACGAGACGCCCGTCGCGGCTGTCGAAGCGGTCTCGGTCGCCGAGCCGACCGCGGCCGCCGCGCCGGCCGCTGCGGTCGAGTCCACCGCCGTCGCTGGGCCGTCGTCGGAGGTCGAGCCGGCCCCGACCGCGGCTGCTCAGGACGCGCAGCCGCCGTCGGCCGCCGCCGCGGTCGTGGAGCCCTCGGCGGCGGTCGAACCCGCTGTCGCCGAGCCGACCTCGCCCACCGAAGTACCGCCCGTCGCCGCGCCCGCGCCGCTCGAAGCCGCCTCCGAGGCGACTGCCGCACCCGAGACCGATGCCGAGGCGTGGGTCGAACTGCTGCGTCGCGCCGGGTTCGAGCCGCCTGAGCTGAACCTCGATCAGCTCGATTCCGAGCCGGTCGCCGATGCCGCCTCGAGCCCGCACCCCGAGTCGCTGATGGTCGAGCCGGTGCTCATGCAGTGGGCGGAGACGATCGACCGGCAGCCCGAGGGCGGGTCCGAATCGGCGGAGGCCCACTCGGAGCCGAGCCCTGCGGTCGAGCCGGAGCCATCACCGACTTCGGTGTCGGAGCCCGGCCCTACCGCCGCCCCGGACGCGGGGCCCGCTCCCGTGACCGGGTCGGAGCCCGCGCCCGCCGCCGCGGCAGAGGCGCTGTCGCAGCCGGGCGCCGACCGCGAGACGCTCCCCGAACCCGTGCCGTCGGCACCGCTCACGCCGCCGAAGCTCACGCTCGTACCCGAGCCGCCCGTCGTGACGCCGCTCGCCCCGACGCCGAGGCTGACGCTCGTACCCGGACCCCCGCCCGAACCGACCACCCCTACTCCCGCGCCGACGTTCCCGTCGGGCGCGGAGGTCATCCCCGAGGCCGTCCCCGCTGCGCATGCGGCGCCGGCCTCCGACCCCGACTCGAACGAGGAGACGAACCCTGTGGCGATGATGACGAACCAGACGGACGCGCTCGCGCCCGCGGCATCCGTGACCCCGATTGCGGCGCCCGCCGCTCTGCACTCCGCGCCGGCGCCCGTGGTCGATGCCGACGCGGCGGCGCAGATCGCGCTCGCCAAGGGCATCGCCTTCGTGGCGCACCGCGGCCAGGTCGACCAGGTGGGTGCCGACTACATCGACCACCCGGGTCGCGTGGCGGAGCACTTCGATGCGGCGACCGAGCCGGTCGCGACCGCGGCCGCGTGGCTGCACGACGTGGTCGAGCGCAGCGCCGTCTCCGAGCAGGAGCTGCTCGAGGCGGGCGTGCGCCCCGACATCGTCGAGATCGTGGTGCTGCTCACCCGCACCCCCGAGATGAGCGACGACGAGTACTTCGCGCGGATCCGCAGCAACCCGCTCGCACGCCGCGTGAAGCTCGCCGACGTCGCCGACAACTCGTCGCCGTGGCGCGTGCGCAAGCTCGACTACGACGCCCAGCAGCGCCTGGCCGCCAAGTACCGCCACGCTCGCGAGGCTCTCGGGTAGTCGCCCTCGGCGGTGCCCACCGGCACCCCTCGGATGCTCCCAGCCAGGGCAGCACCGAAGTAGTGTGCTCCCGTCGCGCCGCGCTCCCGTCGTTGCTCTTGGCGGCTTCAGCCGGCACCCGGCGGGAGTTCTCCCGTGCAGCTTCGGTACCGAAGTACCGAAGTACCGGACCTTCGCCGGTGGGATGCCCGCTCGATCCTGCTCAGCGGTGCTGCGTGCGCCGTCGTCGGGATGATGTCGCCGCGCGAGCGGACCCGGGACGCCGGGGGAGCACTCCGTCACTGATGCGCGCTTGGTATCGCCGATACCGGAGGCGGATCAGTGACGTAGTCGTCGGATACGGAAGGGCCGAGGTATCGCGGTACCGAAGTATCGGGCCCTCGACGGGCCGATGCTTGCCGAGCGATTCGCTCGCTCGCGCGATCAGTGCGTCGTCAGATCCTTCGAGAACCAGTGCTCGGCGTAGGGACTTTCGTTGAACGGGGCGACCTCGGCGTAGCCGAGCTTCGCGTAGAGCGCGCGGGCCTCGACGAGGTCGTTGCGGGTGTCGAGACGGATCGTCGTGCGGCCGCTGCGGTTCGCCGCGTCCTCGACCGCTCCGACCAGCGCCGCGCCGAGGCCCAGGCCGCGCGCCTCGGGCGCGACGAACACCCGCGTGAGCTCGGCCGTGTCGGCGTCGAGGTAGCGGGCGCCGGCGCATCCGAGCGGCTGCCCCGCCTCTGACGCGACGAAGAAGGTGCCCAGGTCGCCCCGCAGCCCGTCGTCGTCGCCCTGGGCGAGCTCCTCGTCGATTTCGGCGTCGGTCGCGGCTCGCCCGTAGTAGCGGGTGATGATGTCGTCGAGGTAGCGGCGGAGGATGACGACGGCCTCCGTGTCTGCGGGGTCGAGTCGGGCGATCACGGGCACCGCCTCACCATACGCGAGGGATCCCGCAGAGCCGTCGGATCCGCCTTGATGAGCGCTTCGGGGTCGCTGCGCGCAGCACCGCGACCCCGAGGCATCCGGCTCGCTACTCGGTCGCGAGCGCGTACTCGCCCTCGGCGCAGCCCGTGATGAGCCAGCCGCCAGCGACCTGCTCGAGCTCGAGGCGGCTGAGGCCGCGCTCCTCGGAGAACTGCGGCTGCGTCTCGCCGGGGATCCATACCTGGAGCCCGCAGAGCGGTTCGTCGACGGCGCCGGTGAGCGCGAGCTCGCCGCCGTCGTTGCCCACGACCCCGGCCTGAAGGCTCGTGATCACGCCCGGCGCCTCCTGCGGGTAGGCCCGCGACAAGATGTCGAGCAGGTGCTCCTTGCGGGGCGCGTCGTCGCCGGTCGCGCAGTCCTCGGAGAGCAGGGCGTTGCCGAGCTCCTGGATGCCGTTCTGCGGGTCGCCGCAGGCCTGCTTCCACACCCAGTAGGCGCTGCCGAGGACGCGCGCATCCTCTTCGGCGGCGTACCGCGAGAGGTGCGCCGCGGTCGACTCCTCGTCGCCCCAGTACCCGTACTCGCCCGACCACATTGGCATGCCGAGCTCGTCGGCCACGCGCTGGCCGAGTTCGAACTGCCGTTCGGTGCTGACGATCGTCGGGAGGCCGAGCGAGGCATCCATGGTGATCGACTCGGCGTAGAGGTGCGGCGAGAACGCGACGTTCAGGTCGTCGGTGAAGCCGATCGACGGGCCGCTGTCGAAGCCGAGGCCCGACCAGAGGATGCTCGGCTCGACGAACACGATCTGCGGTGCGCCGGCCTCGCGGATCGCGGCGATCGCCTTCGCCGAGAACTCGCCGTTCTTCTTCGAGGTCGTGAGGGGCGCGGTCTCGCCGAAGCCGGGTTCGTTGAGCAGGTCGAAGCCCGCGACCGCCTTCTCGTCGGCGAACTCGCCCGCGAGTTCGCCCCACGTGCGGGCGAGGGCCGTCTGGATGCCGTCGGTGTCGAACCAGAAGTGCTCGAACGCCCGGTCGCCCGCGGGCGAGATGTCGCGGCCCGTGAACGAGCAGCGCGGTGCGCCGTCCCAGTGCGTCGCCCACTCGGGTGCTCCGTCGTAGCCCCACATCGGGTCGGTGCCCGGCCGGCACTCGGTGCCCTCGGCGGTGGGCAGGTTCGACCACCCGTCCTGGTGCATGTCGAGCACGGTGCGGATGCCGTGCTTCTCGCCCCATGCCACGGCCTGCTTCACCTGCGCGAGGTAGTCGGGGTCGAGTTCGCCCTGCGTCGGCTCGAGCGCCGACCACGACATGCCGAGACGCACGACGTTGAAGCCGTACGTCGCCATGTCGGCGAAGTCCTGCTCGGTGAGCTCGCGGGTCACGGGCAGGTCGGGGGTCGCCTGGTAGAAGTCGACGAGCTGGTTCACGTTGACGCCGCGCAGCAACACCTGGTGGCCCTCGCCGTCGGTGAACCGTCCGTCTTCGACGCGCAGGAATCCCGCGGGCACGGAGGCCTCGTTCGCGACGGTCGCGACCGCCGGCGCCGCCGGGGCGAGGAGCGAGGCGGTGATCGCGGTCACCGCGACGACGGCCACGCCGACGCCGACGGCTGCGGCGACGCGTGCCGGCGAGGCATCCCGCTCGTTCGCGGTCTCGCTCGTCGCCTCGCTGCTCGACGAGGCGTCGGCGTCGCGCGCCGCCCGCCGCGCGACCACGCGGTCGGCGATGAGGGCGACGACGGCCGCGATCCAGCCGGTGCAGGCGCCGAAGGCGAGCC
The DNA here is from genome assembly GCF_042799635.1 of Agromyces sp. NPDC057679. Lineage (NCBI taxonomy): Bacteria > Bacillati > Actinomycetota > Actinomycetes > Micrococcales > Microbacteriaceae > Agromyces > Agromyces sp. NPDC057679. The sequence goes on from NZ_JBHVIK010000002.1 coordinate 712,710, forward strand.
CGTCGGCGACGTGGATGTACGTGGCCATGAGCGGCCAGAGGTCGCCGCGGAACCCGTCGTCGACGACGAGACCGATGAGGCCCTGGACGAGGCCGAAGAGGCCGCCCGCGACGAGCGCGCCGAGCCAGGTGCCGAGGAACCCGGGCACGCGCCGGCGCATCCACCGGATGCCGAGCCAGGCGGCGCCGATGAGCAGCGCGATCGCGATGAGCATGCCGACGATGCCGAGCGCATCGGTGCCCGGCCGCGGGGTCGGGATGCCGGGGGCGTAGGTGGCGCCGGTCCACCACGAGCCGGCGAGCAGCGGCGCGATCGCACCGAACGCGACCGCCGCCGGCCAGACGGATTCCCCGTCGGTCGAGTAGGCACGCAGCGCCGTATCGAGACCCGCGCGCGCCGCGCGCCGCGCCACGATCCGCTCGACGAGACGAACCACCCCCGCCACGATCAGTGCCGACGGCACCGCCTTGGCTGCGATGTAGCCGGCAGCCCACGCCGACAGCGGGACATCCCCGGTCATCGCGAGGCACGCCGCGAACTGCGCGAGCAGCGCGGCGAGCACGACGCCGGCCGTCAGCGTCCAGAAGCGGTCGCCCGCACGCACGGCGGCCCACCACACGACGGCGAGCATCACCGGCACGAACACGACGTAGCGGGCGACGGGCCACCACAGGTCGAACCGCGGCGTTCCGCCGGGCCAGCCGACGAGGGCGAGGAGGCCGGTCGGGTCGATGATCGCCTGGATCAGCAGGAGGACGGTGGTCGCGGCGACGGCGACGATCGGGCGGCGGACCTGGGGCATGGCACTCCATCGTGACGAGGTTCGGGTCAGCCAAGCATCCGTACTGAGTACGGCCCCGTCAAGAGAAAAGTGGGACAAGTGACCCAGTTGTGACCTTCGGCGGCTCTCGTCGGTCGAGCAGGCGCGCCAGTGCCATATTGACCACGCCGCTCCGGGTGACGTGAGCCAGATCGCATCACGACGGCCGTGGAGAGCGCTCCACGGCCGTCGTGCGGTTTCACGGTGTGACCGTGACCTCCTCGTCGGCCGCATTCACCTCGGAGTCGAGCTCCTCATCGAGCTTCGGCACCGGCCGGCGGAAGCCTCGAGTGGCGACCGCGAGCACGATGATGCCGAGCACCAGCCATGCGCCGCCCAGCACGAAGGCGGTGTCGTGCAACTGCGAGAAGAGGAACAGGTCGACGGCGACGCCGAGGATCGGCACGACACTGAGCAGCGTCGTCGCGGTCGTGCTGCGCCGGTCGCGGGTGCGGCGGATCCAGACGAAGCACGACACGTTGACGAGAGCGAATGCGAGGAAGGCGCCGAAGTTGATGAGCGCGGTCGCCTGGGCGATGTCGAGCAGCATGCCGATGAGACCGATCGCGGCGATGATCAGGATGTTCACCCACGGCACGCGGAACGCGTTGAGGCGCCCGAAGACCGTGCGCGGCAGCACGCCGTCGCGGCCGATCACGTAGAGCAGGCGGCTCGAGGTCGCCTGGATCGCGAGGCCCGAGCCGAATGCGGCGATCAGCGCGATGACGTTGTTGACGTTCGCGAAGGTCTGGCCGCCCGCCGTCACCTGCAGCGTGTAGCCGGCGATGTCGGGGTTCTCGAAGCTGCCGCCCGGGTGCATGAGCTGCATGAGGAATGAGACGCTCACGAAGATCGTGCCGCCGATGAGCACGACGAGGATGATGCCGCGGGGGATGTTGCGACGGGGGTTTCGGGTCTCCTCGCTCAGCGTGCTGACGGCGTCGAAGCCGAGGAACGAGTACGCCGCGACCGCGGCGGCACCGCCGATCGTGAGGATCGACGTGTTGTCGTTCCAGAACGCCTCGGAGGGGCTCGACGCGGGTGCCGAACCGCTTGTCAGGTAGGCGACGATGACCGCGGCGGTGACGACAAGGGACGCCATGGCGACGATCGTGAACCACGTGTTGACCCGGTCGGCCAGCTTGATGCCGAGCAGGTTGATGATCGTCGTGGGAACGATGTTGATGAGCACCCAGACCCAGAGCGGAATCCCGGGGAACTGCGCGTTGAGGTAGATCGACTGGATGAGCCAGGCGACCATCGGCAGGAAGAGGTAGTCGAGCAGGATCACCCAGCCGGCGAGGAATCCCATGTGTCGACCGAGCATCTTGCCGACGTACGTGTACGACGAACCCGAGTTCGGGTAGGCGCGGGCGAGGATCGCGTACGACACCGCGGTGAGTCCCATCGCGATGGTCGCGACGAGGTAGGCGGTCGGTGCGACGCCGCCGCTCTCGGACGACACGACTCCGAACGTCGACGTCACGATGCCGGGTGCCATGTACGCGAGGCCGAAGAAGATCACGCCGGCGAGGCCGAGCCTCGGCAGCAGCCTGCGGGCCAGGGGGGAGTCGGGAGCGGTGGGGGTGGACATCAGCTGTTCTCCTTCGAACGGGGCTGCCAGGTCGCCGGGTCGATGCGACCGTCGTAGAGGGGGAGCGGGATCGCCACATCGTCGTCGCGGAACTGCGACCAGGGCCTCGAGACGCCGGCGGTGCCGAGGGTGCGCGTCTGCGCCGTGGCCGCGAGGTCGACGACCGCCGTCAGCACTTCCTCCGAGGCATCCGGCGAACTCGCACGGATCGCCCCCGCGGGGTCGACGATGAGCGAACGGCCGCGGCCGGTCGGTGCTGCAGCGTTGACCGAGGCGATCCAGAGCTGGTTCATGATGGCGTTGCCGCGCACGATCGCGAGCTCCTGCTCGCGGTCGGCGGTCGCGGTCTGCACGAGGTTCAGCACGAGGTCGGCGCCGAGCCACGCGAGGTGGCGAGTGTGCTCGGGGAACCAGATGTCATAGCAGATCGAGATGCCGACGCGGCCGCGGCCCGCCAGGTCGAAGACCTCGAACCGGTTGCCCGGCTTGGTCTGCTCGAGCGGACGCCAGGGAAAGACCTTGCGGTAGCTCGCGACCCGTTCGCCGGTCGGCGAGAACACGAGTGCGGTGTTGTGGATCGCGCCGTCGTCGCCGCGCTCGTAGATCGAGCCCGGTACGAGCCAGATCTCGAGTTCGCGTGCGAGGTCGCCGAGCGCGGTCACCTTCGCGTCGTCGAGGCTGCGCGCGGCCGATTCGGGGTGGAGGTGCGCACTCCGCGGTTCGAGGTGGAACTCGGGCAGCACCCACAGCTCGGCGGTGGGCACGCCCTTCACCAGGTTTCGTAGCCGGGCTCCGAACCGCTCGACATCGAATTCCGGTTCGGCGGCCGCCTGCACGAGGGCGACGACGAGGCTCTGCATCATCACAGTCCATTCATTAATAAAAGTTTGAGAAAATAATGCACCTCCGATCTTCATTCGTCAAACGAACATGGAAGAATGGTCGCCATGGCGCGACCCCGGAACCAGGCACAGCGTCGCAGCGAGCTCGTCGCGACCACCGCGAGGCTGCTCATCGAGAAGGGTGCGAACGGCGCTCGGCTCACCGATATCGCGGATGCCGCGGGGCTGACGCCCGCCTCCGTCTCGTACTACTACCCGAGCCTCGTCGACCTGTACGCCGAGACGTACGAAACGGCGGCCGTCGAGTACGTGACCGGTCGGCGCGAGCGCGTCGAGGCGTGCGACGGGCCGGTCGCGAAGCTCCGCGAGTGCCTGCGTCTCGGCATCCCGGTCGCGGGCGAGCCGTCGTTCGACGCGACCGTGCTGCTCATCGAGCTCGGCGCGCTGAGCACCCGCAACCACGACTTCGACGCGGCGGCCGATGAGTGCGAGCGGTCGCAGGTCGAGCTCTTCGAGCAGATCATCGTCGAAGGCCTCGACGTGGGGGTGTTCGCGCCCGAGTCGGACCCTCACCACATCGCCCGCGTGCTGCTCGCGATCGAGGACGGACTGGCCCTCTCGATCGTGCGAGGTGCGCTCGCGCCGAGCGACGCGCTCGACACCATCTCGCAGGCGGCCGGCGTGCTGCTCGGTAACTCGCTCTTGACCCCCGCCCCGAACCCTCGCTAGTGTTCCAAGGCTGCGCGAACCGCGCAGCATCCCCGGAATCTGGAATGGAGGCGGCCGTGGACGTGTATCTGCAGCGCACGAACAAGCCGACCTTCGTCGAGCCCATGAACGAGCCCGCCCAGCGCGGGTTCATCCGTGAACTCGACCAGCTTCTCGACCAGGCACCCTGACGCCCGCGACCATTCGCGAAACCGTCACCCCGTGCCGCTCGAGGCCCGGGGTGTTTCTCTGTCTGCGCGCGACGAGACCCTCGGGCCCGAGGACTCGCAACAGCGACGCCCGCACCCGCGGGCACGCGCAACCAGACAGGAAAGGATCATGGAGACTCTCTCCAAGCGGCTCGTCTCGTGGGCGAGCCTGCTCGACGAGCTGACCATCGAGCAGGCCCGCGTCTCGTCGACGATGCCGTTCATCTACCCGCACCTCGCGCTCATGCCCGACGCGCACCTCGGTCTCGGGGCCACGGTCGGCTCGGTCATCCCGACGCTCGGCGCGATCATCCCCGCGGCCGTGGGCGTCGACATCGGCTGCGGCATGATCGCGGTGCAGACGCAGTTCGAGGCATCCGAGCTGCCCGCCGACCGGCGGGAGGTGCGGGAGCAGATCGAGCGCGCCATCCCGCTCTCGGCGGGCAAGTACAACCGCAAGGTCGTCGCGACCGCTGAGCCGCGCATCGCCGAGCTCGAGGCCCTCGCCGAGGCGAAGGGCTTCGACCCGGCGAGGTACGCGGGCAACTGGCGCGAGCAGCTCGGCACGCTCGGCAGCGGCAACCACTTCATCGAGGTGTCGTTCGACGAGGCCGACCGGGTGTGGCTGTTCCTGCACTCGGGCAGCCGGGGTGTGGGCAACAGGATCGCGCAGCACCACATGAAGGTCGCCCAGCGGCTCGCGAAGCAGTGGTGGATCGAGCTGCCGAACCCCGACCTGGCGTACCTCGTCGAGGGCACGCCCGAGTTCACGCGGTACATCGCCGAGCTCAGGTGGGCGCAGCACTTCGCGCTACTCAACCGCGAGGAGATGATGGACCGGGTCATTCGGCAGGTCTCCGAGTGGGTGGGCACTCCGGTGGAGGAGCGGCAGCGCATCAACTGCCACCACAACTTCACCGAGAGCGAGGAGCACTTCGGCAAGCGGGTGTGGGTGTCGCGGAAAGGCGCGATCCAGGCCGACGTCGGTCGGCCGGGACTCATCCCGGGTTCGATGGGCACCGCGTCGTACGTGGTCGAGGGGCTCGGCGACAAGATGTCGCTGAACTCGTCGCCGCACGGCGCCGGCCGGGAGTACTCGCGGTCGAAGGCCAGGAAGACCTTCACGCACGAGCAGCTGCGTGAGGCGATGGTGGGCATCGAGTTCCGCGACACCGACGCGTTCATCGACGAGATCCCGCAGGCGTACAAGCCGATCGACCGGGTGATGGCCGACGCGGCCCCGCTCGTGAAGGTGCGGCACACGCTTCGGCAGATCGTGAACGTCAAGGGCGACTGAGGGGAGCGGGTCGAGGCGGCGCGCAGCGCCGTCTCGAGACCGTGGATGCCTCGGGCTGCGGCCCGCGCACAGGGGGAACTTGCGCGGGCCGCGGCCGAGGTATTCCTCTCGCACGCGTGTGGCGGAGTGGCCATGTGGTCGCGTCGGGTGTTGGCCATGTGGCGGTGTGGCCCACATTCGAGGGCGTGATACCCGCCGCGCTGCTGCGGCGCTACGAGTCTCGCGGCACCGGAACGAGTTTCGGCGTCTTGCGGATGACCCGCACGAGGTACGCCGCGTTCTCGAAGGCGATCTGCCCGGCGCAGGCGCCGCCGAGGGCGAAGCCGATCCAGGCGAACCACGCCGGAGTCGGTCGCGCGCGACCCACGGTCTCGAAGGGCCCGATCTGCTGAACCACCGCGTCGACGAGCAGCCAACCGCAGGCGATCGCGACGCCGAGGCAGACGAGCATCAGGATCGTGCTCACGACGACGACAGCGGGGCGCGTGCTCTCGGGGCGGAGTCGCCTGCGCAACCGACGGTTGCGGTCGCGACGGGTGCTCATGGAGGGAGTCTAGGTGCGCGGTGGGTCGACCCGGTGGCTCGGCTCGCGTACGTGATCGAGGGGCTCGGCGACACCGCTTCGCCCCGCGCGTGGGGATCTTGCGCGGCCGCGGCCGCGGCCGGGTGTTCCCCGCGGGCGCGTGTGGTCGTGTGGTCATGTGGTCGCGCGAGGTGTGGTCGTGTGGTCATGTGGTCTGCTGCTCACGAGCGAATGGCCCAACTCGGCGTCGGGCTGAGACTCCGCCCCAGTCCGGGGGTGAAAGACTGCCGACCGCGCCCCCAATCCGGGGGCTTCGCGGGGTTTCGGGCTGCGGCCGTGGCTACCGTTGAGGGTTCTGCCTCGTCGTGCCTGGAGTGGAATTGAACCGTCTCGTCATCGCCCTCATCGCCGCGCCTGCAGTCGCCCTCGCGGGCGCGCTCGCACCCATCTCGGCAGTGGCTGCGGCCCCCGGCGACACCGTGCTGCCGGCAACGCTGCTCGAAGAACTGACCGTGCTCGCACCGGCGACCGTGCAGTACAACCGCGACCTCTTCGCCGAGGGACTTGATGCCGATGGCGACGGCTGCCGAACCCGTCAGGAAGTGCTCATCGCCGAGAGCCGAGTGCCTGCGACCGTGTCGGGAGTCTGCACGGTCGAGAGCGGTGAATGGCTTTCGTCCTACGACAACTCGATCGTGACCGATCCGACGCTCCTCGAGATGGATCATGTGGTCGCCCTGAAGGAGGCGTGGGTCTCGGGCGCGCACGCGTGGACGAACGAACAGCGCGCGGACTTTGCCAACGATCTCGTCATCGACTCGGCGCTTCGGATGGTGACCTCCGCGACGAACCAGGCCAAGTCCGACAGCGACCCCGCCAAGTGGGTGCCGGCCAACACCGTCGTTCGGTGCGACTACGCGATCGCGTGGATCGAGGTCAAATACCGCTGGAATCTCTCGATCGACTCAGCCGAGAAGACCGCGACGCAGGGGCTCCTCGATTCGTACTGCGGCGGGATGACGATGATCGTGCCCCCAGTTCGCTCGGACGTCCCGACGCCCACGCCGCCGGTCACGCCGACGCCGACGCCCACGCCGACCCCGACGCCCACTCCTTCGGGCGGTGTGAACCCGCTGCCCGCCGGTGTGCACCGGCTCGCCGGCGCCGACCGATACGCGACGTCCGCTGCAATCGCGACGCGGTTCAAGCCCGGCGTCCCGGCCGTCTACGTGGCCTCGGGAGCGAACTATCCCGACGCCCTCTCGGCATCGGGCCTCGCTGGGTATCAGGACAGTCCGCTCCTGCTCGTCGCGAAGTCCGAGATCTCGTCGTCGGTGTGGAATCAACTCACCCGGCTGAAGCCGAAGCGCATCATCATCGCGGGCGGCACGGGGGTCGTGAGCAACGCTGTCGCGAAGAAGCTCGCGACGATCGCGCCGGTCGATCGGATCGCCGGTGCCGACCGCTACCAGACCAGCCGCGCGCTCGCGAAGGCCTCGCCCGCCCGGAGCGGGACGTCGTTCGTCGCGACCGGACGGGACTTCCCGGATGCCCTGTCAGCATCCGCCGCCGCAGCGAAGCAGGGTGGACCGGTGGTGCTTCTCGACGGCACGCGCGGTGCAGTCGACTCCGCGACGCGGGATGCGCTCAAGGCTGTCGGCACCAGCCGAGTGCGGATCGCCGGCGGCACGGGAGCGGTCAGCTCCGGCAGCCAGTCGTCGTTGCAGGGTCTCTTCACGGTGAACCGGCACGCCGGACCCGACCGCTACTCGACTGCGGTCGCGATCAACAAGGCGGTCTTCCCCAGCGCAAGCACCGTCTATCTCGCGGTCGGCACAGGGTATGCCGACGCCCTCTCGGGTGGGGCGCTCGCCGGCGCGACGGACGCGCCGCTGTTCCTCGTCCAGCGCACGTGCGTTCCGAAGGTCGTGCGTGATCAGATCCTCGCCCTCGATCCGTCGACAATCGTGCTGCTCGGCGGCACCGGCGTCATCTCGAACGCTGTCGGGTCGCTCACCGTCTGCTCCACGCCGACCGCACCGACGCCGCAGCCTCCCTCGAAGCCGCCGGTACCCGCTGACGTCGACTGCGGGGACTTCCTCACGTGGCGTGCAGCGCAGGACTGGTTCAACCGGTACTACCCGCACTACGGAGACATCGCCCGCCTCGACGCCGACAACGATCTCCTCGCCTGTGAGAGCCTCCCGGGAGCGCCGTAGCGAAAGCCCGTCTCACCGGTCATGAGCGGGGTCGACCACGTCGATTCCTGCTGACGGCGGCCGCCGTGTCGATCGCGCCGATCCCCGTTCGACGCATGAGTAGAAGCACCTGCTTCACGAAGCATCCGAACTCGGCAAGGAGCACGATCATGACCGCACCTCGGGCCCTCCGCCCCCTGCGCAACCCCGCCTACCGGTGGCTCGCCGCCGCACTCGTCGCGTCGATGGTCGGCGCGGGCATCTGGATGGTCGCCCTCGTCTGGCAGATCGTCGCGATCGGCGGGGGAGCGGCCGAGCTGTCGCTCGTCGCCGGGGCGTCAGCGATCGGGATGCTGCTGACCACGCTCCTCGGCGGCGCACTCGCCGATCGCATTCCGCAGCGACGCATCCTCATCACGGTCGAGGTCGTGCGTGCCGCGAGCGTCGGGGCGGTCGCCCTGCTCGCGCTCGCCGGAGCCCTCGACGTCTGGCACCTGGCCGTCGTCGCCTTCGTCGGCGGTGTGATGGCCGGCCTCTACTACCCGGCCTACTCGGCGCTGCTGCCGAGCGTCGTGCCCGAGGACGAGCTGCTCGCCGCCAACGGCTTCGAGGGCATGGCCCGCCCGGTGCTCATGCAGGCCGGCGGCCCGGCGCTTGCGAGCGCGCTCATCGCGATCTCGTCGCCCGGTGCGGCGCTCGCGGTGGCCGCGCTCACGGGAGTGGTCGCGGCGGTGTGCCTGCGGCGGGTTCCAGAGCAGCCCCTGCGCCGCGAGCCGGCGAGCGGAACGGGGCATCCGGCGGTGGCCCTGCTCGTCGACGTGCGCGACGGATTCGCCTACATGGTCCGCACGCCGTGGCTGCTCGGCACCCTGTCGTTCGCGTCGCTGCTGATCCTGCTCATCATGGGGCCGTTCGAGGTGCTGGTTCCGTTCGTCATCAAGGATGTCGCGGGCGCCGGCCCCGAGGGTCACGCGCTCGTGCTCGCCGCGTTCGGCGTCGGCGGCGCGGTCGGGTCGATGGTCGTGGCGTCCATGAGGCTGCCGCGCCGGTACCTGACCGCGATCGTGGTGCTGTGGGGCCTCGGTTGCCTCCCGCTCGCCGTCTTCGGACTGACCGACCAGCTGTGGGTGATGGCGCTCGCCGCGTTCGCCGTCGGCGCCGCGTTCAACGGCGGCGTCGTGATCTGGGGCACGCTGCTGCAGCGCCGGGTTCCGCCGGAGATGCTCGGACGCGTCTCGAGCCTCGACTTCTTCGTCTCGCTCGCGTTCATGCCGGTGTCGATGGCGATCGCCGGGCCCGCGGGCGAGCTCGTCGGACTGCCCGTCGTCTTCCTCATCGCCGGCATCGCTCCGCTCGTGATCGGCGTCGTCGCGATCGTCGCGGCTCGTATGCGCCGCGACGAGCTCGAGCACCCGCTGGATGTCGCGGAGTCGACTGAGGTCGAAGACGTGGATGCCTCGGCGGAGCCGCAGTTCGCGTGAGCGAGTTCTTCGCCGCGTCGGTCGAGTAGGCGCGCGGCGCCGTATCGAGACCACGAGCGCACCCCTTACGGCAGGCCCGAGGAGCTGATACCCATGAACATGCCCACCGACGCCGTGAACGCCGCACCGCTCGAAGCCGCCCGCCGCGTCATCGACGCGAACACCTACCTGACCCTCGCCACCGCCGACGCTGACGGACGCCCGTGGGCGACGCCGGTGTGGTTCGCCGAAGACGAGCTGCGCGTGTACTTCTGGGTCTCGCGCCTCGAGACCCGCCACTCGCAGAACATCGCCGCCCGCCCGGAGGTCGCGCTGGCCGTCTTCGACTCGACGGTCGCCGTCGGCAGCGCGATCGCCGTCTACGTCGAGGGCGTCGCCGACATCGTGCCCGACGCCGAGCTCGATGCCGCGCTCGCCGTGTACGACGGGCGATCGGTCGCGCAGGGTCTGCGCAGCTGGACTCGGGCCGACGTGACCGGGTCGGCGCCGTTCCGTCTCTTCCGCGCGACGGCGTCGCAGGTCTCCGTGCTCGACGAGCACGAGCGGCGGGTGCCGGTGCTCTAGGAGGCCTCCGCCACCTGGACACGACACCGTGTGGCTCGCATCGCTGGGGCGGAGGCATCCCTTCGACGGGGGTGTGGTCAAGTGGTCGTGTGGTCGGGCGAGGTGTGGTCATGTGGTCGCCCCCGCCAAGGAGACATGCCGCTGAGCGCTGACGGCTCGTGCAGCGTTCCCGCATGACACGACGCGGCACAGCGTTGGGCGGGTCAGCTGGCGCGAAGACCCACGCCCCCAGCACCCTTCACGCAGCGCCCGTAAGATCAACGGCATGGCTGGATTCTGGGGCAAGCGCAAGCGCGAAAATCTGGAACTGCAGGCTCAGGACGCAGATCTGGCGAAGCGGGCTGGCAGCGCGCTGGTCGCCGCAGACGAGCGGGTGCGCGTCACCACCGATGAGCTCGCCTTCGCCGATGCCGAACTCGGGCACGAGGCGACCGCCGAGCTGAGCGAGGGGCTCGCCGCGGTGCGCGAGCATCTCGGCGAGGCGTTCCGGCTGAACCAGCTGAACTACGACGAGATCCCCGACACCGCCGACGAGCTGCGCACGCGCAACGCACGCATTGTGCAGCTCTGCGAGTGGGCCGAAGACGTGCTCGACGAGCGCACCGCAGCGCTCGCCGACAAGATCGCGCGTGCGCGCCGGGCTCCCGAGATCATCGCGGGCGTGCGTGCCGATGCCGAACGTCTGCGCGCGCGCATCCCGCACGCGCGCGAGACCATCGCGCGGCTCGCCGCCCGCTACTCGCGCGAGGCGCTCGCGCAGGTCGAGGCCAACCCGGCCGAGGCCGAGCAGCTGCTCGGCTTCGCCGAACACGGTTCCTCCGTGGCCGAGCGGCGCCGTGAGGCGGGCCAGCGCGAGCAGGCCAACCTCGCACTCGAGGCGGCGACCGAATCGGTTCGTCGCGCGGCCGCACTGCTCGACGCCGTGGAGACGTTCGAGATCGAGGCGCTGCGCGCCGAGGCGACCCTCGCCGCGATCGTCGACGACTCGCGCGCCGACATCGTGGTCGCCATGAAGGAGCCCGCGACGCCCGGCGTCACGACCGCGATCGCGACCCTGCAGGGGGCGCTCGCCGCGCTTCCCGCGGCGGGCGTCAACACCGACCCGTTCAGCCAACTGAATCGCCTGCGTGAGGCGAACGCCGGTCTGGATGCCGCGATCGCAGCAGCTCGCGAACGCGCGGCCCGCCCGATTCCTCCACTCGAGCACGTGCACAACGCGATCGACGACGCCGACCGGCAGCTCGCGATCGCCCGCGACGTCATCGCCGGCCACCGCGGCTGGATCGGCGCCGACGCCCGCACCCGCCTGGCCGAGTCCGAGCGCATCCGGGCCGACCTCGACCACTTCCTCGGCGCGCCCGCAGCCGCCGTCACCGTCATCGACGAGGACCACCGCGAGCAGGCGATGGCCATGGCCCGCCGCGTCGCACAGCTCGCCGCCGCGGCGCTGCAGCTCGCCCAGCGCGACATCGACTCGTCCCGCCCGCAGGGCGGCCCCGGCCAGTGGGGCGACCCCGGCTGGGGCGGCGGTCGGCGCGGCAGCGGGAGCTCCGATGTCATGGGAGGCATCCTCGGCGGCCTCGTCATCGGCAGCATCCTCGACGGCTTCTTCGACTGACCTCGGCCGGTCGAGTAGCGAAGCGTATCGAGACCCGCGCGCCGCGCGGCCCCGCCTACGGCTCCCGCTTGACGGCCCGCCGCGCCGCCCGGTTGCGCGCGAGAACCGCGTACCCCCGGAACATCGCCGGCATGACCCAGTACGAGGCGATCGGAACGACGATGAGGGTGATCACGAGTGCCCGCAGCACCGGGTGCCAGCCCGTCAGCAGTGGTTCGGACAGCACGCCGATGATGGCGACGAGCGGGAAGATCGTGAGCCACACGATGAGCGCCGTGATGTGGATGCCGGGCCGAGGCGGCGGGGCGGGCGGCTCGTGCGGCTCGGGGCCCGGCTCAGGGTCCGGCGCGGTCGGGCCGTGCTCGGGTGGTGTGGTCGTCATCTCGACCTCCGCGATCGGGGCACGGCCGGAGCGGGTGGGAGGACGCGCGCGGCCGACTCCCGCATTCTCCTCCCGCGTCGCGGCCGCCGCCACGAACCCGACATTCCCGTAGCGGGTTCCGCGCGCCGATCGTAAAATCGCAGCATGACCGGGTTCCGGGTCAGGCGCCGACTCGGCGCGCACCAACTCGAGGCACACGACGCCGATCTGGCGAAGCGGGCCGGGGCGGCCCTGTTCGCCGCTGATGAGCGCATCCGCGTCGCCGCCGACGAGCTCGGCTTCGCCGAGGCCGAGCTGGGGGCCGGTGCGATCCAGCGGCTGAGCGAGACGCTCGCCGACGCGCGCGGACACCTGAGCACCGCGTTCCTCCTGAACCGGCTCAATCACGATGCGATGCCCGGCACGGCCGACGAGGTGCGTGCCCGATACGAGCGCATCGTGCAGCTGTGCGAATCGGCGGAGGACCTGCTCGATGAGCAGCTCGCCGCGATCACCGAGCGGATCGCTCACGCCCGGCGCGAACCCGAGTTCATCGCCGGTCTGCGAGCCGAGATCGAGCGTCAGCGCGCTCGCGTCCCGCTCGTCGAAGAAGCGATCGGATGCCTCGCCGCCCGCTATGCGCGGGAGGCGCTCATCACGGTCGAGGCCGATGCCGCCGAGGCCGAGCAACTCCTCGACTTCGCGGAGCACAGCCTGCGGGTGGCCGAGCGACGTCGCGCGGCGGGGGCGCGTGATCAGGCGCAGGCCGCGCTCGAGGCATCCGCTCAAGCTGTGCGTCGCGTCGCCGCGATCCTCGACGCCGTGGAGATCTTCGAGGTCGAAGCGCTGCGCGCCGAATCCGCCCTGGCTGCGATCGTCGAGGAGTCTCGTCGGCACCTCGCCGTGGCGCTCGAGGCGCCGCCCTCACGCGGCGTCGCGACCGCGATCGGCGAACTGCGGGCAGCCCTCGCGGGCCTCCCGCCCGGCGTCAACACCGACCCGTTCGCCCACCTGAGCCGGATGCGCACGGCGCACGCGGCGTTGGAGTCGGCGATGGCGGCGGCCCGCGAGCGCGCGATGATGCCGAGCCCGCCCGTCGACCAGGTGAGCCCGGCAATCGAGGCCGCCGACCGGAAGCTCGACGTCGCCCGCGACGCGATCGCCCGCAATCCGGGCCGCATCGGCGCCGAGGCCATGAAGGCGCTGGCCGAGTCCGAGCGCATCCGCATCGACCTCGGCCACTACCTCAGCAGCCCCGCGGTGACTGTCTCCGTGACCGACCAGGATCACCAGGCGCAGGTGGTGGCCATGGCCCGGCGTGCCGCGTTCCTCGCGAGCGAGGCCCTGTTCTTGGCGCGGCGCGACATCGAGGCATCCCGACACCACGGACTCGGCCGCGGGGCGATGTCGGCGGTCTCGTGACTCCGGTTACGGCGTGTTCGTGAAGACCACGGCTGGGTAGAGGAAGCTCGGCGCCGCTTCGAGCGTGAGCGAAGTCGGGTCGTCGATCGACCAGGCGGCCCGCCAACTGACCGATGCGCCCGGCTCGAGCGTCTCGGCCGGAGGAAAGCCGACGTCATCGCCCGTTGCGAAGACGTCGCTGCCGACGTCGAAGATCTGGCTCACCTCCTGATCGCCCGCAGTGACGGTCGGCAGGGGCAGGAGCGCCACGTCCTGCGTCGAGCCATTGGTGATCGTGAGGGTGAACACGACGCTGTTCGCCCGCGTCGCACCGACCGCGAGATCGCTCGGCGCGTACGGCTCGGGTGCCGAGACGGTGAGCGCGACACCGTCGTCCCAGGTCATCGTCTCGCCGAAGGCGAGGTCGACCTGCCCGGGGATCTCGAGCTGCTCGGGTGCGGGCTCCGTGCCTGGGTCGTCGGGCGCGGGTTGTGGAAGCGAGGGCGCATCGGGAAGCGGATCCTCGATTCCGCCGAACACGGTGCCGAGCGACCCGATCAGCGCCGTAACGAGCATCACGAGCCCGACGATCGCGGCGATGATGGACACGACGAGCCCGATGACCGCCGGCCACTTCGCGGCGCGCAGAAACAGGCCGATCAGGGAGAGCACGAACGCGGCGGACACGACGACCCACATGAGCCCGCTCACGGCGGGGGTGAATGCGAGCGCGAGCCCCACGACCGCAGCGACGAGGGCGATGATGCCCACGAAGTTCTGGCCGGGCTTCGAGGGTTCGGTGAACGGATGCCCCGGCAGGGGTGTCAGGGGAACGGCACCGTATTCCTGAGTCGCTGCATCGGGGTTCGTGGCGGTCGCCGCGACGGGCACAGTGGGCGTGGAACCCCAACCCGCGGCATCTTGCCCCTGCGAACCCCAGACGAACGGAATCGTCGGGCTGTCGTCGCCGGTCGGCAGCACCGCGGTCACGGCCGTCACGGTCGCTGGCTCGGCGTCGAGTTGCGCCGTCGGCGCGGTCTCCGAACCCGCCGCGACGTACTGCGTCCAGGCGGCGCCGTCCCAGTACCGCCGTGCGCCGGACCCGTCTTCGTACCACCCGGCGGGCACCCGCATCGGGTCGCTCATACCTCGATGGTACGAGCGCGGGTGCGCGAAGGCACGTCGCGCACCAAGGACAGCGTGCGGCTGCGCGCGAGCCTGAGGTTCAGGTCAGGGCCGACATCACCGACGCCCACGCCGCGAGTGCCGCGAACGGCAGGGCGGCGAGGACCGCGAGCAGAGCGGCGATCGCCCACCCTCGGCGACGCGTGCGGGCACCGTCGACCTCGCGACGCAGCCTGTCGAACGCCGCGACGTCGGCGGGTTCCAGCGCCGGCGCATCGTGCCAGGTCGATGGTCTCGACGCGGCATCCGCAAGTCGCTCGATCGCATCGGGCGGCACCACCGCCGGGAGTGTGCACAACCATCTGACCAGATCGCGCTCGCGCAGCACGAAGATCGTCGCTGGGCGCTCGCGCACCGTGATGCGGCGGGCGCCGACGATCACGATGACCGGCGCGACGTCGATAAGCGCGTGCGCCGCGACCGACAGGCGTTGCGACGCCCGCTTCGCCTCGAAGCTCGCGCTGCGCAGGTGGTCGGTGCGCTGTCCGTTGACGAGCAGGCGCTTCGAGCCGATCCAGATGTCGCGGCCCTCGTGGTGCTTCGTGTTGATCGTGAAGACACCGGGCGGGCCGATGACGACGTGGTCGATGTCGCTCGATCCGCGACCGACGGGCACCGAGTGGAACACCCGCCACGCGGGCCCGAGCGCCTCGAGTCGCCGGGCGACGTCGAGTTCGCCGAGCGCGCCGAGGTACCAGGGTTCAGATTCGGCGCTCAGCGGCGTGCGCCCGAAGAGTCGTGCCGCCGCGGAACGGGGCGGAGCGACCATCTGCGCACGCAGGCATTCGGTGATCACAGATGCCGCGGCTGCGCGATCGGCGAGCGTCGACGTTTCGGGCTGGGTCGAGGTCACGGTGGGTTCGCACTCCTGACGTTGCGTCGTTGCACGGTCGGCGGGCCGCTCGGGCAGCGGCTTGATCTCCGACCGTATTGGTCGGCGGTGCCGTCGCGTGAGCCCCCGTTCGCGTGTGAAATGCCGAACGAGGTTGGCGCGATCTCGCGCTGATTCGACGGTCTGGCGGGGGTCGCCGACCCCCGCCCGGCGCCAGAATGATCAGGTGACTCGCCGCGGACTGCTCCTCTTCATCGCGCTCGGAATCGCCTGGGGCATCCCATATCTCTTCATCAAGGTCGCCGTGTCGGAGCTCGACCCGGGCATGGTCGTGCTCGCGCGCTCGGGCCTCGCGGCGATCCTGCTGCTGCCGCTCGCGATCTTCCGCCACGAGGTCGGCCCGGTGCTGCGCCGCTGGAAGCCGATGCTCGCGTACACCCTCGTCGAGATCGTGCTGCCCTGGTACTTCCTGAGCTCGGCCGAGCAGACACTGCCGAGCTCGACCGCCGGACTGCTGCTCGCCGCCGTGCCGCTCGCGGGCGTCGCCATTGCCTTCCTCATGGGGCGCCCCGAGCGCCTCTCGGGCACGAACTGGATCGGCATCGCCCTCGGCATGCTCGGCGTCGCCGCGCTCGTCGGCTTGGATGTCGCGGGCTCCGACCTGTTCGCGGTTGCCCAGATGGCCGTGGTCGTCGTCGGCTACGCGCTCGGCCCGGCGATCCTCGCACGCTGGATGCCCGACCTGCCCGGCATCGGCATCGTCGCCGTCTCGCTCGCAGGTGCCGCCGTCGCCTATGTGCCGTTCGTGCTGTTGACCGGCGGCGTGCCGATGGCGTGGCCGTCACCGCCCGTCATCGTCTCTGTGATCGTGCTCGCGGTGATCTGCAGCGCGCTCGCCTTCTTGCTCATGGTCGGCCTCATCGCCGAGATCGGCCCGGTCAAAGCGACCACGATCACGTACGTGAACCCGGCCGTCGCGATCATCGCGGGCGTCGTCGTGCTGGGGGAGCGGGTCACCGTGTGGACGATCGTCGGGTTCGTGCTCGTTCTGGCCGGGTCGTACCTTGTGACGAAGCACGCCGCTGAGCGAGTTGACGGTGTTGAGCGGGTTGAGGAGCGACGTCGGAGCGTCTCGAAATCCCCATCCTGAGCCGGTCGAGCAGACGCGAAGCGCCATGTCGAACTAACCCCTGACGGGAAGCCCCCCGAACGTGGGCCTCTGGCCAGCTCCCCGATACATCGCGGTCACAATATGGTCGTGCCATGAGTGGAACGCTTCTCATCGTTGGCATCGCTTGGCTGCTGTTGTTTTTCATCGTGGCTGCGCAGGTCGCCCGTGCTCGGATCGACGATACGGCGAAGGCCGTGTGGATGCTCGCCGTCATGCTCGTGCCGCTCTTCGGCGCCCTTGGCTGGTGGATGGTCGGGAAGCCAGTCAAGAATCAACGCCCGACCTTCACAGGTTCGATGAAGTGACGCGGGCGATCGGAACCTGAACACACATGGATGCAACGAACTGGACCGACGCTTTGATCGCGATCGGGGGCATTGCGACTCCGATTGTGGTGGCAATATTCGGTTTCGTCATCGCGCACAGGCAATCGAGAAGCAAGCTTCTGCAGGAAGCAAGGTTCGAGTACTACAAACAGCTTGCGCCCGATCTGAATCGGCTCATGTGCTACATCACATTCATTGGTCGCTGGCGTGATGAGTCGCCGATCGACATCGTTGAACTGAAGCGGCGGCTCGACTCCAACTTCCATGTCGCGGTGCCTCTGTTCAGCAAGGAGGTCTCTGACGCGTACCGCAAGCTGCTGGACCTCAGCTTTGCCACGTTCGGTTACTGGGGGCGCGACGCTCGAATCCGGAGTAGCGCGTATCGCCGTCGGCAGAGCTGGATTCGCCAAGATGTCGCGTGGAAGCCGACGTGGGACGAGCTTTTCGCGATTCAGGATGCCGAAGTCATCACCGGCGAGTCGCTGACCGCATACCGACATGCCTACGACGACTTGATCTCCAAGCTCGTAGCCGACCTCAGCATCACCCGTGCTCGCCAGGAGTACACGACGGCCAATGTCTCCTACAACGCGGGTGCGCCTGCCTTTGCTGACATCGTCGGGAAGTCGGGCGCACGGTCGGATGGTGATTCCGAGCCAAGGTGAGTGTCGCCATGTTCCTTCGGCCCGCGGTGTACGCTCCGACCGTGGCCGATCAACGGGTAGTGCGCGAGCTGAGGGCGTTCGTCGACGAGCGAGATTGGGCGCAGTTCCACTCGCCCGAGAACCTCGCGAAGAGCATCAGCATCGAGGCGGCTGAGCTCCTCGAGTGCTTCCAATGGGGGTCGGATGCCTCGGCCGAACGTGTCACCGAAGAACTCGCCGACGTGCTGACGTACTGCCTGTTGCTCGCCGACAAGCTCGGCGTCGATGCCGACCAGATTGTGCTCGACAAGCTCGAGCAGACACGGCGCAAGTACCCGGCCGACCGGTCCCGCGGGCGGAGCACGAAGTATGACCAGCTTTAGGATCGAGCACTTCCCGTTCACCAGGCCCGCGATTAAGTCGTGGGCCGAACCCGACGGTCGTCACGCGAACTGGCCGGTCGTGTACACGCTAAGCAGCAACCGCGAGATTTACGTCGGCGAGACCCTGAACGCGATCGGCCGGCTTCGCCAGCACATTGATTCCGACGCGAAGCATCATCTCCAGGCCGCGCGCATCGTCATCGACGAGACGTTCAACAAGTCGGTGTGCCTCGACCTTGAGTCATACCTGATCCGGCTGTTCGCGGGCGACGGCAAGTACACGGTCGTGAACCGCAACGAGGGCATCACGAACGCCGACTACTTCGACCGGGTGCGGTACCGCGCGACGTTCGACGAGATCTTCGAGCAGCTTCGCGCCGCGGGAATGTTCACTCGCGATATCCCCGACATCGAAAACGACGACCTATTCAAGCTGTCTCCGTTCAAGGCCCTGAACCCCGAGCAGGCGGTCGTCATGGAGGGGATTCTCGAGGGCCTGTTCGACGACCTCGACACGGGGCGCCGTGGGACGATCGTCGTGCAGGGCGACCCCGGCACGGGCAAGACGATCGTGGGCATCTTTCTCATGAAGTTGCTCCGCGACATCGAGCACGCCGATCTCGACGACCGCACCGAGAACGACTCGCTCTTCTCCGACTTCTTCACGCCCGGCTACGTCGAGAAGCTGAAGGACTTCAAGATCGGCATCGTCATTCCGCAGCAGGCGCTGCGCAAGTCGGTGCAGAAGGTCTTCGCGAAGACGCCGCAGCTCGAGCGCGCGATGGTGCTGACGCCGTTCGAGGTCGGTGAGCGCGATGGGGAGTTCGACCTTCTCGTGGTCGACGAGGCGCACCGGCTCAATCAGCGTGCGAACCAGGCGTCAGGCGGGCTCAACAAGAAGTTCCCCGCGATCAACGAGAAGCTGTTCGGAGCCGACGACCTTACGAAGACGCAGCTCGACTGGATCCGTGCGAAGAGCCGCCATCAGGTGCTACTGCTCGACGAGGCGCAGAGCGTGCGTCCGGCCGACCTGCCCAGCCGGGTCGTCGGCCCCCTCGTGAGGGAGGTCAAGGAACAGGGCCGCTTCTACCCGCTCGCTTCGCAGATGCGCGTCGCGGGCGGCGCCGACTACATCGACTTCATTCGCCGGATGCTTCGGGCCGAAGTCACCGAACCACACGAGTTCACCGGCTACGACCTGAGATTGTTTGAGGACCTCCGCCAGATGCACGAGGCGGTCCGCTCGCGCGACGAAGAGCATGGGCTGGCGCGCCTGGCGGCCGGCTACGCGTGGGAGTGGAAGAGCAAGAGGGATGCCTCGGCGGCAGACATCTCGATCGATGGCGTCGAACTGCAGTGGAACAGCACCCTGACCGACTGGGTCAACTCGCCGGGAGCGCTCGAAGAGGTCGGGTCGATCCACACCCTGCAGGGCTACGACCTGAACTATGCCGGCGTGATCATCGGCTCAGACTTGCGCCTTGACCCGGCGACCGGCCGCGTCGTCGCCGACCTCGACTCCTACTTCGACAAGAAGGGCAAGGAGGCGAACCCTAAGCTCGGCCTCACCTACGGTGTAGACGACATGCTGCAGTTCATCGTCAACATCTACTCGGTGCTGCTCACGAGGGGTATGCGCGGAACATACGTTTATGTCTGCGATCCGGCGCTCAGGGAGTATGTCCGCGGAGTGCTCGGCCGAGGGTGAGGCCAACTTTGTCTCGGTTGTTGTTGTGTCGACGGAGGCGGCCGCAGGTAGCGGACGAGCAACCACGGATTCGCAGGTGTTCGTCGATTCAACGTCGTTCGGTCGGCCTGTGCCACGGGACGCACGCAGAGAGCTAGTCTCCGTCGCCCGCCCCGTCGAGATCGCTCGCCTCAGCCGCCGACCGCTCCCAATCTTCGACCACCGACGCGGTCGTGCCGCCGGGTGATTCCGCGGCGCGCAGGCTCGTCGCCTTGAGCGCCCGCTGAACGCGAAGTCGATCGGCGTCTTTACCAGCCCTTCCTCGCAGAGCTCGCCCTTGACACCGGCGCCCGTCCGCGGCATCCTCGGGCGCGGAGCGAACGGGGGAGATCGCATGAAGACGCTCGAACCAGGTGACGACGGCTACGACGACGCGCGGCGCGTCTGGAACGCGATGATCGACCGCAGACCCAGGTACATCTTCGCCTGCTCGAGCGCCGAGGAGGTCGCCGAGGCGATCCGCTTCGCGCGGGCGAACGACCTCGAGATCGGTGTGCGCTGCGGCGGGCACAGCATCGTCGGTCACGCAGTGCCCGACGGCGGGCTGATGATCGACCTGCGCCCGATGGGTTCCGTCGAGGTGGATGCCTCGACTCGCCGAGCTCGCGTGCAGGGCGGTGCGCTGCTCGGCGCACTCGACCGGGCGGCGCAGGCGCACGGCCTCGCGACGACCGCAGGCAACGTGTCGCACACCGGAGTCGGTGGCCTCGCGCTCGGCGGCGGCATGGGCTGGCTCGCCCGGCAGCACGGCCTCACCTGTGACAACGTCGTCTCGTTCGAGGTTGTGACCGCCGACGGCGAGATCCTGCGCGTCGACCGCGACAACCATCCCGACCTCTTCTGGGCGCTCCGCGGTGGCGGCGGCAACTTCGGCGTCGTGACCGAGTTCGAGTTGGTGCTGCACCCCGAGGCCGGCGACGTGCTCTCGGTCGAGTACCTCTACCCCGTGGCATCCGGCGCTGCAGCGATGCGTCGCTGGCGCGACGAGAGCAACCGAGCCGACCGGCGCGCGACCTACAACGCGACCATCTCGGACGGCACACTGTCGCTCGGCTTCGTCTGGGTCGGCGACCCGGTCGACGGCGAGGCCGCGGCGGCCGCGCTCGCGACGAGTCTCGCCGAGGTCGACGCCGGTTTCGAGCGCGTGATCGTGCCGATGACGTACCTCGAGCTGCAGACCCGCGAAGACGACCTCGAGGCGCACGAGTGGCGCCGCTACTGGAAGGGTCACTACTTCAGCGATCTGAGCGACGACATAATCGACGCGTTGCTCGCCCGCGACGGCGACGACCTGCCGAATGCGAGCCTGCAGGCGTATGGGGGAGCGATCGCCGATGTGGCGGCCGGGGAGACTGCGTTCTCGCGGAGGGATACGGCGTTCGAGTTCGTGTGTGCGTCGAAGTGGATTGACCCGGCGAGCGACGAGTCCTGGATCGCGGGCGCACGCCGGTACGCCGCTGCGATGGAGTCGTTCGCGAGTGGCGCGTATGTCAACGCGCTCTCGGATGAAGGCTCAGCTGGCGTGCACCGTGCGTACGCGCCCGAGTACCTCGAGCTGCTGGCCCAGGTGAAGGTCACGTACGATCCCGCGAACGTGTTCCACCTGAACCAGAACATCCATCCTTCGGTGGAATAGGTGTGCGTGTGTGTGGTCCTTTGAAGTAGCCGCACTGACCCGGAAATGAACCCGCAGCGGTTTCGGCCCGGGAGAGGAACAGGCGTCCTTGATACCGCGATCCGCTTGCTCAGTGTCCAGACCCGCGCACGGTTGAGACTGCAGGGCGCTGCGTTGTGATCGGGAGCCTCAGTCAGTTTCGTGCGGGGTCTGTGCGTCGGAGCTCTTAGGTCTCAACCGCGCGCATAGGAAGGCTTCAATTTCATCAAGGACCTCGTCACGCGTCGACTTGCGTCGGATGTCGCTTTCCCAAACGCGTAGGACACTCCAACCAAGTCCCACTAGCGTGGCATCCACTTCCCGGTCGCGTGCCATGTTGCGTAGAAGTTTGCGCGACCAACCGCTCTCCTTTCCGTACCGCGCGATTACCCGCTCTATCTCTCTGCCGTGCCAGAAATCCCCGTCAATGAAGACCGCGAGTTTTTTCCTCGGACGCGCTAGATCGGGCGAGCCAACAACCCGCGAGTAATGCCGCTGGAAGTAGATCCCGCGCCTTCGCATCTCGCGAAACACGATTGTCTCCGGGGCCGTGTTCGTCGAGCGAATACGGCGCATGAGATCGGATCTGGCGCCGGGATCCATCAGAAGGTTCGGCATGCTCCGACCCTACGACTGAATGGGGGTGGTCTAGGCAATACTTTGATTACCGAACTACTTGCTACTAAATGATCGTTGAGGACGCTTGTACACGTATGTAGACCTATTCGCGGGGTGCGGCGGCCTTTCACTTGGCATCGAGCGCTCAGGTGGCGAGTTGGCCCTCGCAGTTGAGAAGTCGGACATGGCTTCGCTCACATTCTTTGCGAACTTCATTGACCCGACGGTAACGGGCGAAGGTTGGCGAGCCCACCTCGAATCCGAGGTTAACTCGCAAGTTGCTCGTCGGCTCGCAGTCCGGCCGCTGCGTGAAGTTCTTGATGATGTTCGATCAATGGAACTGATCGGGCAGAAGAATGTCGACGTCGTCGTTGGTGGACCACCGTGCCAGGGATTTTCGCTTGCAGGACGCAGGAATCCGGCCGATGTGCGCAACAAGCTCCCGTGGGAGTACCTGGAGTTTGTCGACCGTGTAAGTCCAAAGGTCGTTGTCATCGAGAACGTGGTCGGTATGAACCACAGGTTTTCGCCCGACGAAGATACCCCATTCGCTCAGCTCCAGCAGGCGCTTGCGGAGACTGGGTTGGGATACGAGGTTCAAGGCGTATCTGTCAATGCGATTCACTATGGAGCACCCCAAAATCGCCCTCGTCTGTTGATCATCGGTGTGCGGCGAGACGTTGCCGAAAGTCGTTCACTCCATGGCACGGGTGCTCTGTGGACATCAGCATTTCTCGACGAACTTGTCGGTGCGGTGCCGCCGATGGCGCCCTACCCGACTGTGACGAGAAGCGAATCTCCGACCGTCGCCGATGCCATCGGTGATCTCCAAATGACTGCTCCTCGGAGCGACTCGAAGCGCGCTCACGCGTTCAGGGCCGAGGTTCGATCGCGTTCGGCTTGGGGGTTGCCTGCATCCACTCACCCAGCCGGCGCACCGCTGGAAAATCAGACACATCGTAAGCACTCCGACGTGACACAGTCACGTTTCCGTCTCTACCAGTGGCTTCGAGCAAACGGGCTGTCGCCACGGGTGGTGAACTCCCTGACATCGAACAAAGTAACTGCGCAACTCAACCTCCCGAAGAGTGCCCTCCCAGCCATTGCGCCCGATGGAACCGTGCTCGCGAAGGACGAGGATGATCTGCTTCGCCTGATTGAGCGTCTTCAAACGAGAAAGCACAGCCAGAAGGCGCTCGCATGGGATGAGCCGGCGCGGACGGTCGTGACTCTGCCGGATGATTACGTGCACCCGAGCGAGGCCCGTATCCTGACCGTCCGTGAAATGGCGCGTCTTCAGGGATTTCCCGATGATTTTGTCTTTCTTGGAAAAGAGACGACTGGCTCTCTTCGCAGGAGGTTCGAGGTCCCGCAGTACTCGCAGGTTGGCAACGCGGTCTCGCCTTTTCTGGCCAAAGCTGTGGGGGAGATGATTCGCGGGCTTCTCCCGCCAATTGGCGAATCGGAGAGCGCGTTGGATCCGGCGATCGATGTGGCTCTTCCCAGTTCGCAGGTGGCCGCAGTTGCGTGATACCCAACGAAGGGGGTTGCTATGCGATTCAGTGACGAAGAACGAGCCAACATCGACTTCTTGGTCGGAAGCGGGCTCGACTACTCAGTAATTGAGCTGACGCAAACAGGGCTAACGAAAGCAACCCTAGACGCGACTGCCAATGTTCGTGACTTTCTGCTGAGGGCCTCGATTCATGATTATCGGGCGCAATCCCAGGGCCCCGACCACAAGCGCACCCTTAGCGCAACATTGGTTCACCCCGACGGGAGGCGCACGCGTTCGAGGGTGACGCTGTTTCGGCCGCAGAGCGGTAATGGCGACCCTCGAATTTGGCTCTCTGGTCTCCGTGAGCTGTGCAGCGCGGGTGAGAAGTGCGTCCTGCTCGAGGACGAAGGTGGCCTACTTGTGTTGAACCTCACGAGCGACGACTTCCGCAGCAACGGCAATCGAATCAACGCCAAGTCGATGACACATGGTGAACGCGTCGACGATTACTGGGGGGCTTATGAACGACTTTGGGAGCGCGCAACCGGGGGCAAGGATGTTGCCGCGCGACCCGAATCTCAATCATCAGAATGGCCGAGCGTAGCCCGCGCACCCGGCGTTGATGCCGCGTGGCAATGGCTCGCAGCTGGCGTCAAAGGCGATGCGCCGCCTCGAATGGTGTTTCTTGTCGGAGGCCCCGGGGCTGGAAAATCTCACGCTGCTGCCGCGATAGTTGCGGAATTGCACGTACAACACCGTGCGGAGGCTCGGCTCGCGGAGAGATCGTATGACTACGAGTTGGGGCCTGCGCGGCTCACCGTAGTTAATGACGCGACGATTCGCAGCGATTCGCACGAGTCCTTGGCCCTTTCAGGCGACATCGACACCGCCGTTGAGCGCGGCTCCAACTTGCTTGCGTGTGTAAATCGAGGGGTCCTAGTTGAAGAAGTCTCGCAGGGGCGTGGATCAACCCAGATCGCCGGGGCTGGGCAGATCGTTGTGGACTGGCTCCACCGCGATGGCGCGCAGGGAGAGGTGAGTTCCTTCGCATCTGGCGACTGGGAGATCCAAAGTAGCGCCGGAGAGGCATACATCCAGTGCGGCCGCCTCCTTCGATCCTCAGAGCCGGTCGCAGATATGGTGATGGTCTTTGTGGACGTTTGTTCGTTGTTCGAGTCCACGCCGACCGTTGTGATTCAGGATCGACCCGCTGATCACGTAACAGTCCAGGCAGATCCGTATAACATCGGCGATTTCGGGAATCCCGTCGCACGGCTGGATTCATCAGCAGGCGAACTGCTGGGCTCGATGCTCGATGCACTAGGCGCGAATGGTCTTGTCCGTGAGGATCCCCAATTCTTGAATCCGTTCTTGGCGAACAAGCTCTCCCTCTCCAATGCGTCGGTTCGCGCGGGCGCGCTCAACGTCCTGCGCGCGGCCGAGATTGTCTCCGGGCAGCGGTTCACATTCCGTGAAGTGTGGGGTGCAGCAGCACGACTTGTTGTTGCTGACGCCCCTGAGCGCGTTCCGAGCCATGAAGCTCAGAACTACCTAGCCTCGCTTCAGCCGCGTTCTCGTCAGCCACTGGATCGATTCGGCGAGGTCCGCGAACTGGCGGAAATACGATTCTCACAGGCACTCTTCGGCGCCGCCGGAATTTGGAAAGGCGGTGCAAGAGACGCTATCCGCAATCCCGTGACGAGGCTCACATCGCTGGCCGATCCGGTGCGAGATCCTGACCCTGGCGAATTCACCCCCCACGAACCGAAATCAGGCTGGGCCACGCCAGTCGCCGAAGCTTTCAGCGGCCTCGCCGCTTCCGGTTCTCCCCTAGAGATTCTGCTGAGTGCTGTCAGCTCAGATGATGCCGTGCGGGACGCAATCACCGCGTTCGATTGGTCCGTCGATAGCGCGTTCGTTGACGCCATCCGATCGGACTCTATTTCGGACCCGGAGAGGTTCGAGTGCATTGGGTGGTACGGCGCGTATTTGACGCGACTCTACGCGGTCGCGAATGGCATTCCAGCCTTCCGGCGAGAAATTTCGGCATGGACGGAAACCTGGCATCTCTCACCCGCTGTGCCTTCGCACGTTGCGAGTCACCTGCGAACGCTTCTTCGGCCAAAGAAGTCCGGGGGGCTCGACGCAACGTCGCTGATTCCCGTGTTCGAGAGCCGGACCTATCCAATTGTCGGCGACGTAGAGACACCTCGTCTGGCGCTTAGGTCTGGAGACTTTGAGATCGAAACAGCGCGGTCGGGCGAACGTTTGGTGCTTAGCATCCTTGAACGAGGAAACGTGGTTTCGAGTATTGCGCTCGATTTTCCGTTGGTTCGCGAGGCAATGTCGTGCATCGGGAACACCGTGGGAATCACGGATGTGTCGGATGACGTTTCTCCACGTCTGGAGCGCTTCCGATCGAAGCGGCTCGTGCCGTCTCAGGTGCAATCGGGCCAAGACTACGTCGTGCTTTCGGGAGCGCGGCTCGCTACTTTGCAGGTCGGATGATCATGGGATCGTCGTACCGTCCGGTCCTGTTGGACCTGCCGCGGCCCCAGTATCTTCCCTCACCGGAGGCGCTCATTACTTCGATGGCTTGGAGGCTCTTCGAGGCAGAGACGCCGGATCCGGCACCACCGAAAGCGGTTGGCCTTCGCTATCGTTCAACGGATCGAGCGACAGGAACGCTCGTATACGTCGGGACCGAACCTCGGACAGACGCAGCTAGAGCAGAATTCGGGCAGGCCCTCTTGAGGGCCGGTGTGCGCGCCGAGCGGAGCGTTGAGCCCACACTCGCCGAGGCAGTTGCTAATAGCGTTGCGGGTGTTCGTGCAGAGAAGGGCGGCTCTCAGTCAGCAAGCCCGCTAACACCTGCGCTCGCGCTTCTTCAGAACCTAAGAGGTCTGCAGGGTGCGAAGAATCCGCCCGATTTCGCCGAGATCATTGAGCGCATGTACATCCTCGGGGGAGGTCGCGCTGAGGATCGGAGCGCCGCAGAAATGTGGCTGCAGGCGTCCGAACTGAGGATGCATCTCGATCCCCTGCTCGCATCAATCGATCGAGCAATCGACGAGCAGCTGGTTGTCGGTAGGCGGGTGCGACGCCCGATACCCGAGATCGCCCGGAAACAAGATGACCATCTGTTCCTGGCCGGAACGCCATTCTCATGGTTTCGGCGTTCGTGGGATCTTCTGTGCGATCGAGTGTGGGTCGAGGCGCTGCCCGCACGCGTTTGGGTCGACTGGGCGACAACTCTTCTCCGCCTCGCTGTTGGGCTTGGATTTCTCTGGGAGTCATCTTGGAACGAGTCGCTCGCTCGAAGAGTGGTCAGTCCAGGTGGCGAGCGCATCACGCAGGTCGACGTCCTGAGGGGAATGGACACTGTATTGCCGTGGCGGTCGTCGCGCTTGGGCGTGCAAGGACGGGACATCGCGGGTCTACTAAACCGACGAATAGCGCGGTCCGAGCTCGTGAGACGAGCGGTCATGGCATGGCATGACGACCTATCGGTTGTGGATGGGCAGGTCTTCGATTCCATTGCTCCGCAGATGCGAGAGGACTCGAATCTCCGGCAGCAACTGGGCGAAGCTCTTATTGGACGTGACTCGAACAGCGCCAGCAACGTTCGGGAGGCTGTTCGGTACGCTCTTCGAGTTCGAGAAGCAGCGGGCCCTTTCGCCGACTACTACGGCGTGCTTCGTCAGAACGGCCGCTACCTGACCGTCGATCCCGGCACCGAGTGGATCGCAGTCGTGGCAAGTCTTGCGTGCGGTGTACCTGGCGCGACTACCGACGTGGCTGCGATCGCACGAGATCTGGATGAGATGGGCCTTCGGCCCGAACTAAACGATCTGGTTGCGCTGCTTGAGAGAGCGGGGCTGGCCCGCGGTAGTGCGGACGCTGATCAGGGTGTCGTCGTGGAAAGCGCGTTCTAGTGGGGGGCGTTGTGGTGGGTCGTGGTGACGTTGGAGCCGATGTGCTGGGTCGAGCGCTAGGGCGGTGTCTGGCCGAGGTAGGAAGCTTGTCCGCCGCGTATCTCCCGGAGGGAGTTTCTCTCGAAGTCGCGGAGGCCGTCGTTGGGGAAGCAAATCGCGTCCGACCGAACGACATTCCTTTCTCGATTCTCGTAAGCGACGCCAACGTCGACCTGACGAACCCACTCGTCCCACGTCTGCAGCCACGCGATTTGATTCGCTACAGGCAGGACGACCGTCTGGCAGTTGTTCATGGGCGAGTTCCCGAGATCGCGTCCTTCGTCGGTGCATTCAGGGAGTCCCTGAATCAGTCTTTTCCGGATTCTTCAACGGCCGAAGTATCGCTTGAGTCGCTCGCACAAGCAGTCGTGGTCGTGATGCTGGACGACTTTGACATCGCTCACGATGGGCGAGCGGCTGCGAAGTACCTCTACGAAGCGCTGACCGCACTGAAGTGCGCGTATCAGGAGGCACCGCAAGGGGCACGAAGCTGGAACGCAGGGTGGTTCCTGCACGCGAGTCGATCACTCGCTGCTCTCGAGGAGCTACTCGCGAATGCGGTAACGACTAGTGCGGCCATGAGCGTAGACGACTTCTTCGCGGAGTTCAGCTTTGCGGCGTTCGGCCTTCCCCGGCCAGATGCCGGGTATGCCTATCGGGTTGATCGCCGTCGATTGGGACGGCGATTTGCCGATGCGTTCACGAACTGGTGGTCCGGTTCGGCGGCGATCGCCCAGTCGTTGCGGTTGATCAGTCACAGCTCAGATGCGCCGCATCCGCTCGAATCGACCGAATGGGATCCTTTTGACAGCCATCTCGTTGTTGAGGACTCCCACATCGCGGCCTGGAACTTGACTGCGTGCGGCGCTCCTGTCGGGATCCGAGCAATGGCATCACTAACCGAGGCGGAGTTTTTCAACCCCCTCCGCCAAACTGAAGTTGTTGAGCCGATCGTGATGCGCGGACTTGAGTCCAACGTCGGTCTTGGAGTCGGTGAAGGACCTGATATCGGGCCGTTCGCTCTCAGAACAACGATCGAAGCCGATCGAATCAGGACCGAACAGGTGAGAATACCCGTTGCCGTTCTCGGACCGCTCGCTATAGATGCCATCGCCAACTCTCACGTCAAGCCGACGGCGACAGCAGGACTGCGGTGGGTGGGCAGACTGGAGGGTAGTGAAGATGGGCGGCTCGAGGCCGTCGGCCACTTCGAACGCAGCCTTGCGGGTGCAGCTTCGACTGCTCCCGTATCGATCAGTATCGAAGTGAGCAGCGACGACGCCCTTTTCGGGCGCGTTGTACCGCCTGCGGCGCCGGCAACGGCACTCTTGATTCCGAGCGGATCTCAGGGTCTCGTGTGTATGAAGCTGAGCGCACGCGGGAGCATAATGGGGCGGCCGTCCATAGTCGCAAGAGATGTCGCCGATGAACCTGCGTCGGGCGAGATCGCGGGTCAGTATTTTGACGGCACGTCGCTCCATCGGATCCTGATCTGGAGCGGTGACGGTGAGAAGGTTGCGCACGAGTCTCACGCGATTCCTCTGCTACATGGGCGTGCAGGCCTGCATATGGTCGACGTTTACCCTCAGCCTGTCGACGTGTTCAGAGTTGGCAACGACGAGATCAAGATGCGATCTCCAGAACCGACGCGCTCGTTTGTCTCCCCGCTCGTCGCGGCGGCACACAAGCAGCAACCGTCCGAAGGTCCGCTCGCCGTGGAGTCTATTGACTCATTCCGAGGCCGGTATGAGGCGGCCTCGTTGAGCGGGGTGCGGTCGACGGAATGGCTACGACTCGGCGGACATGTTATTCAATCCTCGTCAGGCGACACTCTTGTTGAAGAGGCGATTGCGACAGACTACGGAGTCTTGATGCCTGCGGCGGCGGTCGCGAGTTGGCGAGAAGCCGTGGACGCTCGAGTCTCCGAGGCGCTCCTGAAATCTGATGAGGCTGAGAGGTTTCGGTCCGCCTTCCGCGTGGTCGAGACGCTCGCGGAAGATTCCGCAGGATCGGGGGCTTGGCCTTCACGAACATCCCGGGCCTCGCTCTGGACTGGCCGACGAGAGGCGCTGGAAGAGTACCTCGCTTCGTACGTCGCTCTGATCGAAAAGGCCGCCTCGAGCGGGAACGATCCGTTTGGTATCTTCTGGGCGACCTATCCGTTCTCGGTGAGTGTATGGGACTTGCAAACTGGCGAGTGCGGTGCTGTATATCTCAGCCCGCTCCATCCCATTCGACTTGCCTGGCTGTCGGGCGCCGAGCATACGTTGCGCGAGGCACGGCGCGCGATTGATTTGATGGGGGCAATTGAGGGATGGAACTTCCCCGCGGTCGGCCCGAGCGAGACTCGTTCTGGAAGAATGGTGGCGATCCCATCGGACAACGGAGCTGAGCAGCTGTTCCTGGGCTGGTCGGTCCTCGTCCGGGCATCGACCGATCGATTCCAGCCGCTGCAGTCGCCCTCACGAGTTGGCGCGCTCGCCGCCCCCGGTACCACCGCGAGTGGGTTGAATGCCTCGACCGTGTCGACCGCTCTGCGCAACTATCGACGAATGAACCCGCATGTGGCCGGGATTACGGTCGACCTTGCTGCGTCGCGTGAGACCGCTCGTCTGCGCGAAGTCGACGATGCTGTCGTCTCTGCGCTGCGTGAATGGGGCAACGAGGACAATCATCTGATCGGTGGCGCCAGAATCCTTGACGCTACGAATCGGGTTGGCCCAGCGCCACTCGAGGGAATGACGCGGCTGATTCGTGAGACGCCCAATTTGCCGCTCGTCTGGTCCCGATACGAACATGTCGATGGCGCGCAGCGGGCTAGTAATATCCGAATACTTCAAGACTCTGGTGCCAGAGTTTGCGTCTACCCGTCCGACGGGGCCGATCTGGGCGTCGTTGGTGATGTGCCGCTCCGCCGATTCGAGGCCGTCGATCCATCTTTTGATGAGCCCCGAACCGTCAGCCGAATGCCTGGCCTCCGATCACTGGGGTGGAGACCGTTCACTGAGGCGGTTCGGCAGGTCGAATCACGGACAGGCTTTCCACGAATCGCGGCGCGTCTAAACAGCACGATGCTTACAGATGCAAACTCTGACTGGACCGTGTCGGGGGAGGCCATGCTGAGCCCGAGCGCAATGGCAGCGATCCTCGCCGATTCTGGTGATGCGAGGAGAATGCTCTGGGAGTGGCGTCCACCAGTCTTCGACAAGTCCAGCGGAAATGCACTGCTCGAACGTCGACCTTATGTAACGGTCGCTCGAGTTCCCCAGAGCTTCCGATACCAGCTGCGGGAGCTGCTCACGCGTGCTCAGGGGTTCGATGCGTCGGAGTCTGACCTTGACGAGCTTCTTAGCCGATTGGGTGCTCGGGGCGTAGGTCTCTCTTCGCTTCTATCGATGGGTGGGACCCATGCCTCAGGCGCGCTCGGGTTCTCTCTTGGTTTCGCACTCATGGACAGCGGCGACGAGGACGGGCACGATCGCTTTGTCCTGTCGATTGATGCTTGCTATTCGTTCCTCAAATCCCTCGCCGGTGATGTGCGGCAGGCAGGTGCGCTGCAACGGGCCGATCTCCTGATCATTGATATGACAGACGATGCCATCACTTTGGTGCCAATTGAGATCAAGTTCTACGGTTTGGGGTCCGACAGCCCTCCCTCGCTGCTGCCTGACATGACCAGCGGCGTACTTGACGAGCCATTCAGCCAACTCTCCTCAACGATGACACTGTTGAGAACGATGGAACAAAACGCCGCCGAGCTGCGAGGGTCTCCCAGCAGTGCGGATTCGCGCATGTGGCTCAACGCGCTGGCATCCTTGATCGACGCAGGCGCCCGCCTACGGTCTCCGTCATCATCGCGGCCAGATGGGTATGTTGCCCGCCTCCAACGGCTTCTGGACGGCGAAGTCCGACTACGTACGGGCCGCCCGCTGCTCGCCTTCTTTAGCCACGATGCACACGCGGTCGACGGATCGCCCTTCCGAACTTCAGCCGCGGTTCGCCCCTCTGAAGATGAGCCTTCGGGATATGGGGTACTGGCCTCCAACTCGGCGACTGCCTTCGCCGCATCCTCGGATGCGGAGAGCTCCCTGGCCCGTGAATGGCGCAATTTGGTGACGTGGGCATTGGCCGAAGCCGATGATGAGGAGCAGCGGTCGCCCGGCTCATCCGTCGGATCGGGTACCGCGAACGAGCACAGTAAACCTCCAGAGTCGATACCCGCGAAGGCAGGCCAGCCGGATCGCTCAAGGGCGGAATCGAATGCCCCATCGACGTCGGCGACGGCTCCTACAGAGATCGGTGTGTCTGGTGCCGTCGCCGGCAACGGAATTTGCTTCGACGTCGGGGCCGTGCGCGGGTCCATAGGGCAAGGGGTTGCGAACTTCTGGCCAAGTAACACCGATCTCAATCAGATGAACATCGGAGTCGTCGGGGACCTCGGTGTTGGCAAGACCCAGCTGCTTAAGGCGCTGGTGTTCAACTTGCGCAATGCGGCGAAAATTACGCAGCGAGCACCCCTTTCCTTCCTGATTTTTGATTACAAGCGGGACTTCCAGGACGAGGAGTTTGTCGAGGCTGTTGGAGCTTCAGTCCTTCGGCCGAACCGGATTCCGCTCAACGTGTTTGCGCTCCGCAACGGGTATTCGAAGCTTGCGGCAAACCAACGAGCAAATATGTTCTGTGACGTTCTGGACAAGATCTACGGCGGTGTCGGACCGGTGCAGCGCAACAATCTTGTTGAAGTGATTTCTCGGCTCTACGAGGACGCCTCGGGGACCCCGCCTACGCTCGCCGCTGTACTCGACGCGTACAAGGCTACGATTCCGCGCGCGGATGCAGTCGTGAGCGTCTTGAACACATTCGTGCTTGGGGAAATTTTCAGTGACGATCCTGCCGAGCTCGTCCCCTTCGAACAATTGATTCACGATCGCGTTCTGGTGATCGCACTTAATGACCTGGGGGCTGATCAAAACGGTAAGAATGCTCTCGTCGCATTGTTCCTCAACGTCTACTTTGATTACATGCAATCGGCCACAAAATGGCCATTCGAGGGAACCGCGCCGAAACTCAGGACTCTGAACTCGTTCCTACTTGTCGATGAAGCTGTCAATATCATGCGGTACAACTTCCCAGTACTGATGGACATAATGCTTCAAGGTCGAGAGTTTGGCGTGGGGACCATTTTGGCGTCTCAGTACTTGGGCCATTTTCGCAACTCCCAGCACAACTACGGCGAGCCGCTGCTGACCTGGTTTATCCACAAGGTCCCCAATGTGAGCGATCGTGAACTTGCGCAGCTTGGCATCAACGGCATGCCTGCTGGCACTGGTGAACGAATCGCTCAGCTGGGAGTACACGAGGCGCTGTACCGCTCGCTCGGTTTCCCGGGTTCGTTCATCCGAGGAACCCCCTTCTACGAAGCGATCGCTATGGGATCCTGATTGCAAACGCCCGCGGCACCGTTTCGTTGCGCACGAGTGCAGCAACGTCGCGGGGGCCAGTGAAGAATCGACAATTCTCAATGCGCCGATGGTAATGAGGCGTCACCTCGCCAGCGCCACCCCCAACGACGCCGCGACGCCTGCCACCACGCCCCAGATCACGATCGACACGATCTGCCACGCGATCACGGCGTTGCGGTTCGCCCCGAATGACACCATCGCCGCCGAGGTGAACTGGCTGGGCAGGATGAACGGGCCGAGCAGGCTCACGCCGGCGACGCCGTACTTGTCGAAGGCGCGGCGCACCTTCTCGTTGCGGGACGACGACGAAGCATCCACAGCGCCAATCGCAGCATACGACACAGAACCAGCGGAACCGCCAGCACCAGCCGCAGCGGCCCTTCCCGCCACCACCTTCGACCGCACCCCACTCGCCGCGAACACGAACCCGAGCATCGAGATCACGTTGCCGATCACGGCGACGCCGATCGCGACCGCCGGCGGCAGCCCGATCAGTACGCCGACGACCGAACCGAAGTACGAGTCGACGAACGGGATGGCCGAGATAAGCATCACCCCGAGCCACTGCATGACGCCGGGGAGTGAGCTGGCGAAGTCCTGGAGTGCGTCGATCATGACGTGTCCTTTCAGAGGTGAAGCGAGAAGCCGGAGCCGCAATAGGAGCGGCGAGCTGATGCTTCAAGCCTCTGAGAACCGCGCGATCCGCGGCAGTGCCGTCGCGTCACGCGTTGACGTGCGAAAGCGCACGCGCCCGGCGTGACAAATGTCACTGGCATAGGCTCGGCCCCATGCCTGCCGAACCAGCCGCCCGTAGTGTGCACACCACGTGGCTGTACACGCTCGCGTCGATCGTGTTCTTCTTCGGGTTCTTCGATCTCATCGTGATGTTGGCGATCGGGGAGACGGTCATGGGGGCGGGTGGTCTCGATACGGTCGCTGGCGCTCCCTACTCGACCGACCTGATGCTCGCACTCGCGATGTTGGGGCTCACGCTCGTCGCCACGGCGACGCAGCTGCGGTACTGCTGGTTCCTCCGCGTCGGTCGCGGTGGCGGACTGCCCCACCCCGGCTGGACGGCGGCGCTCATCGCCCCCGCCGCACTCGTCTGGCTGCTCGGCCTCGCGGCCCCGGGCGAGGCGCTCACCGCGGCCGTGCCGCTGTGGGCCGCGGCATCCCTCGTCGCCGCCCTGCTGCCGACGACGCCGCGGCGACTCGTGCTGCTCGCCGCCCTCATCCTGACGGTGGCGCACGTCGCGATCTTCACCGCGCTGCACGGCGCACCCGCCGGGCCGCAGAGCTCGAACACCTTCATGATCGGCCTCTTCGCGGTGATGCTGCCGATCATGCTGCTCACGAGCCTCTGGTGGTGGGAGGTCGTCGTGCAGCTCGACCGCAACCGGCGCACGGCCGCCGAGCTCGCCGTCACGCAGGAGCGGCTGCGCTTCGCCTCCGACCTGCACGACATCCAGGGGCACCACCTGCAGGTCATCTCGCTGAAGTCCGAGCTCGCCGAGCGCCTGCTCGAGCGCGACCCGGCCGCCGCGCGCGAGCTCGTGCACGAGACCCGCATGATCGCGAAGGAGGCTCTCGAGGAGACCCGCTCGCTCGTCGCCGGGTACCGCAAGGTCGCCTTCGACGACGAGCTCGAGAACGCCCGCGAGGTGCTCACGGCCTCGGGCGCCGCGTGCGAGCTGCGGCTCGGCCCACTTCCGGCGGATGCCGCCGCGCAGAGCGCGCTCGCCTCGGTCGTGCGCGAGGCGACGACGAACATCCTGCGCCACAGCGAGGCTGCGACCGTCACCATCGCGCTTGCGACGACGGATGGCCGCTGCGAGCTGCGCATCGCGAACGACGGCATCACGACCACGGATGCCTCGGCGCCGGCCACCTCCCGCGCCGCTGCCTCGCGCACGCCCGGCTCGGGACTCGCGGGCCTGCGCGATCGGCTCGCGGCCGTCGGCGGCACGCTCGAGCACGACGAGGATGCCTCGGCCGGCACCTTCGAGCTCCGAGCCACCGTGCCCGTGCGAGCGGGGGTCGCAGCGTGAGCGGCTCAGCGCCCGGCGCGGTCGAGAATGATGCGGCACGTGGCATCCGCCTCATGATCGCCGATGACGAGCACCTGATTCGCGGGGCGCTCGTCGCGCTGCTGAACCTCGAGCCCGACATCGAGGTCGTCGCGAGCGCCGACAACGGCGTCGCCGCCGTCGAGCAGGCGATCGCGGCGCGGCCCGACGTGTGCCTCCTCGACCTCGAGATGCCCGAGGCCGACGGGCTCGAGGCGGCCGCGCGCATCTTCGCCCAGGTGTCAACGCGGGTCGTGATCGTCACCCGGCATGCCCGCCCGGGCGTGCTGCGGCGGGCGCTCGCGACGAAGGTGTCGGGCTTCGTGCCGAAGTCGACGCCGGCTGAGGAGCTCGCGCACGTCATCCGCGACGTCGCCGGCGGCCGCCGCTACATCGACCCCGAGATCGCCGCGGCTGCCCTCACCGCCGAACGCTGCCCGCTCACCGACCGCGAGCTCGACGCGCTGCGCTTCAGCCGCGGGGTGATGAGCGTGCAGCAGATCGCCGAGCGTCTGCATCTCGCGCAGGGCACCGTGCGCAACTACCTCTCGTCGGCGATGACGAAGCTCGACGCCACCTCGCGCCACGAGGCGGCCGAGAAGGCGTGGCAGCAGGGGTGGATCTGAGGGCTGCGCGTCGGCGTGGCCGTCAGTCCGCGGCCGACGCCGGCGCGGGGATCGACGACCGCTGCACGATGCCCTGAGTGATCCCGCGGACGACGAGCCACGCCATCGGTGCGGATGCCAGCAGGAGCACCTCGCCGACGATGCTCAGCCACATCGCGACCCGGAACGATTCGAGGTCCTCGGCGGCCAGGACGACACGGGTCGAGATCTGGATGACGAAGCCGCTGACGACCCAGAGCAACCACCACACGATCAGCCACGAGGGTCGAGTGCGTCCGACCGCTCGCCAGAGGTCGGAGATGTTCTGGTACGGGAACCAGAAGCTGATGATGGGAATGAACCACGATCCGGCGTGCCATCCCGGTGAGCGGCGCGTCTGCCCGGTGACCTGCTTGGCGACTCGGAACTGCCAGATGACCCAGATCACGCCGGTGGCGACGAGGATGATCGACGACAGGATGCCGACTACGAACGTGCTCTGGTCGTACTGATCGAGCCGGTCGACGGTCGCGTCGGAGCCGCTGAGGTAGTCCTGGACGGCGGAGAGCCCGAACGTCTCGACGCCGATGGTGGCGATGCAGGTGGCGATGCAGACGAGCAGCAGCGCCTGGGTGGCCGTCGCGAGCCTGGCGATGGCGTTGATCGCTGCCGGTGAAGGTTCGGGCTGGTACTGCGCTTGCGTCGGCGGCTGCGTCCAGCCGGCGCCATCCCACCACCACGTCTGCGACGATCCGTCCGGCGCCGGGTACCAGCCGGGAGCAGGGGACGTGGGGGCGTTGGTCATGCGGGCTCCTCGGATGGTCGTCTTCGACACGGTGCGATCCGGACGGTTCTCTCCGCAGGATCGCGTGCAACTCTAGCGATCGCGCGAGGCGCTGAGAAGACGTGGCGTCAGGGAGATCTGAGCGCGTGTCCGTCGGCCGCGCGGGTGGGGAGTCCTGCCCATTCCCGGGGCTTCCCGCCGCTGGATACGCTGACCGCGCTCGGCAGCTGCGCTGAGCGACCGGCTCGCCGCGGCGTGCCGACCGAACACCGAAAGGGAGCGTGCGTTGAAGACACTCAAGAGCCGACTTGCCGGGGGAGCGCTCGCGCTCGCGATCGCCGTGGGCTGCGCCGTCGCGCCGGCCACCGCGGCCAGCGCCAACACCGGGTCGACCGGCAAGGGCTGCACCGCCTACCAGTACTCCTCGGGCGGCTACGCGACCTGCGTCGGGTACATCCAGCGCATGCTGAACGGCATCGCCTACTCGCGCGGCTCGGTCTACGGCGGCTACCAGCTCGCCGTCGACAACAGCTTCGGCGGCAACACCAACACGAACGTGCGCCGCTTCCAGAGCTACGTCGGCCTGACCTCCGACGGCGTCGTCGGCCGCAACACCTGGTACCAGCTCTGCCGCTACGCGGGCACCCGCTCGTTCGCCCTGTCCAACGCGCACGCGCTGCAGAAGTCGGCGTGGAACGCCGCCTACGAGGCCGGATGCTACGTCGACGTGCCCGTGGGCCCGGCCGGCATCAAGGTGATCTCCAAGTACTAGTCGTCCGCGACGCTCGTCGCCTCCGCCGGCCAGACCCGAAGGCCGGCGCCGGGCGACGACCGCGCGAGGCCCCGGCTGCAGGCGCACGTCCCTGCGGCCGGGGCCTCGTGCGTCTTCGGGCCCGTGGAATCAGCCACGCGATCGATCGGCCGAACCCGGTTGCGTCACCGGTGGCCGGCATCGGTCTGGAGAGGCCGACCACATGACCACATGACCACACGCGCTGCGAAGGGACGTCCCGGCCTGAGCGTCCTGCGGAGTTGACGACGCCGACGGAGACAGTTCGCCTCACGCCGCGGTCGCCTCCGCGATCCACTCGGCCGCGATGCGGTCGTAGGTCTTCGCGCCCTCGGTGCGCTCGGCCGTCGGGTCCTCGGGCCACGCCGCGAGCGGGTGGGCGACGCCGTCGACGAACCGCACCTCGCCGACGCGGAGGCGCTCGAGCTCGCGCACCGCCGCGATGAAGTGCAGTTCGTCGTCGGAGCCCTCGACGATGAGCAGCCGGTCGTGCGAGAGCTCGGGAGCGCGGGCGACGAAGTCCATGCGTGCGGCGACCGCCTCCGCCGCCGGGCTCCACGCGTACGGCGACGGCAGGAACTCCGCCATCGCGTCGATCATCGGCCGCAGCTGCAGCATCGGGTTGAGCAGCACGCACGCGACGATGCGGTGCGAGGCGGCGTGGGTCGCGAACACCTCAGCCGCCACGGATGCCCCGGCCGAGCCGCCGAGCACGGCCAGCGCCGAGGCATCCGATGCGCCGAGCGTGCCGCGCAACTCGTCGAGCGCTGCGGGGAACTCGTCGAGCGCCTGCTCGTGCATCGGGCCGAAGAACTCGGTGACCATGTCGATGCCGCTCGTCAGCAGCGCCTCGAAGTCGGGATGGGGCGCGCGCTCACCGCTGAGCGGCAGGCCGAGGTAGATCACGTGCGCGTCGAGTCCGTCGAGCGGCAGCGCCGCGGCCATGCCGGCGGGTGTCGTCGGCGGGTCGAGCAGGTGCCAGCCGACGACGATCGGGGCCTCGGGGCGGGTCGCGGCGCGGGCGCTGTAGGGCACGCCGGCGGAGGTGGTGCCGTGGATCCAGGTCATGGGCGCGAGGCTAGCGCGTGCGGGGGAGCGCGGCCAGTGGTTGCAGCCGAGAGCAGCAGCGCCGTCGCGCGCGGCCGCTGTCCCTAGCGGTGCACGTGCGACGGCTGCCCGGTGATGCCCGAGATGTCCTTCTCCGTCGTGTGCCGCAGCCGCTCCGAGAGATCGTGCAGCGCGCGGGCGACCGCGAGCTCGTCGCCGATCGCGGGCACGTTCGGATCGAGTGGATTTCGGTCGGCCTTGCCGACGCCGGTCACCTCCCGACCGGCGGGCGTGCGCACCGTGGCCTCAGCCCTCGTGGTGTTCTCTTCTTCGTCGATGTCGACGGTGACGCTCCACTGCTTCGTCGCATC
Organism: Agromyces sp. NPDC057679; assembly: GCF_042799635.1. Taxonomy (NCBI): domain Bacteria; kingdom Bacillati; phylum Actinomycetota; class Actinomycetes; order Micrococcales; family Microbacteriaceae; genus Agromyces; species Agromyces sp. NPDC057679. The sequence continues at coordinate 751,483 of NZ_JBHVIK010000002.1, forward strand.
CATGGAACTCACCACCTTCCGGTCCGGTTCCACCTCTCAGGGTACCGACCTGCCGCCCGCGCGGCGAGGGAATCCTTCACCCATCCTGCGAGGTCTGAGGCACCTCACTCCCGACCTGAGGTACCTCAGACCGGGTCGCTCTGCCACGCCCCGAGAAGATAGGGCAGCCGCCCGATACGGGCCCGGTACCTCAGCGACGAGTCTGATCTCAGGCGGCCGGAACGTCGGCCGCGAAGCATCCGAAAGGGATCGGAACCATGGACCTCGCAGCCGGCTTCATCGCCACCACCCTCAACCGCAACGACGCCGAGTTCGCCGCCGCGGCGAACGAGCGCCGCCGCACCGAGCACGAGCGCCGCGCCGTCGAGCGCGCCGACCGCTCGGCGCGCGTCGGCCGCGCGCACCGCCTCGCCGACCGCCTGCACCTGCACGCGGCGCACTGACCGAGGCATCCGGTTCACGATCACGAACCGGATGCCTCGGCCCACCGGGTCACGACGGGCGAGTGCCGCAGCGGGGAGCGTGGCGGCCCACCGGATCGGCACTACGATCGATCCGCAGCGCGACGACGCGCACCCACCCGACGGAGACCCTGTGACCCTCGACCCGAATCACGCGCCGCAGCCTGCCCTGCAGCAGCCGGCGCCACCGGCGCCCGCCCCGCAGCATCCCGCTCGCCCGAAGGGGCTCGCAGCGGCGCTCACCGCGGCGATCCTCGTCTCGGCGCTTCCGCTCCTCGGGCTGCCGGTGTTCTTCGTCTGGATCTTCGCGGTGACGTTCGACCAGATGATGGTCTACTCCGCCGAGGCGGCGGAGCCCGAGCATTCGACGAGCACCCTCAGCGCCGACATCCCGATCGATCTGCCCTGGGACGTGCGACTCGGAGGCGACGCGTACACCTGGCTGATCGACTCGTTCTCGTACGACGACGCCTGGGTGCCGGGAGACGGGGCGGGCGAGCGCGACGGCAACTTCACGAATGCCACGTACGAGAACGTCGAGAACGGATGCTCCGTCTGGTTCTCGAACGCCCCGTTGGAATCGATCGAGGGCGTCACCGACGGCGATCGGGCCGCGAGCATCGCCTTCCTCGAGTTCACGCTCGGCGTCGCCACCGCAGACGACGACGTGATCGACGTCGCCATCTCGACGGTCGACGCCGAGGAGGGAACCGAGTGGGGATTCACCGACGCGGTCGCGGTCGATGTCAGCGACGGCGGGCGGCAGCGGATCGCCGTCGCCCGCGCCTTCCCGGCCATCGGCGAGGGTGTCATCTACACGGTCGACTGTGCTGACCGAGCGAGCCTCGAAGCCTCGCTGGAGAACGTCGAGTTGCTGCTCACCCTCACGCTCACCTCGGTGATATGACGAACGGACTGAACGACATGCTCCGACTCGCCGCGGAGGCTCCGACGGTGGACCTCTTCGCCCTGTGGCTGCCGTACCTCGCCTTGTGGGGCTTCCTCCTGCTCTGCAGCCTGCTCGTCTACGTGCTCAACGGCATCTTCGTCTCGAAGATCTTCGTGAAGACCGGTGCCGAAGGCTGGCCCGCGTGGTTGCCGATCTACAACTCGTGGCGCTTGCTCGAGATCGGCGGCCAAGCGGGCTGGCTCGCGCTGCTCGCGCTCGTGCCGGGGGCCGGCATCGTCACGGTCGTGTTCCTCGTCATCGCCGTCAACAACATCAACCGGGGCTTCGGCAAGACCGGCGGGTGGACGGTGCTGTACATCTTCCTTCCGCTGGTCTGGGGCGCATACCTGGCCTACGGCCGTACCGAGCCGTGGCGTGCGCCGGCACCGGCCGACAGCTGGGCACCGCCCTCGCCGCCGTACCCGCCGCAGCCGACGCAGTCGATCTGAGCGGCGGGCCCCGGCGGTCGGTCAGGATGCCTCGCCCTCCGGGCCGTGCGGCGCCTCGCGCAGCAGACGAAACTCGCGCCGCCGCAGCAGTTTCAGCACCCACGATGCGGGCGGGCCGAAGGCGCGCAGGCCCGCGGCCGTCTCGATCGGCTCGACGCCGGCGACCGTGAACTCGCGGCCTCGCCAGACGACCGTCGCCTGGTTCGCCACGACGTTGCGGTACCAGTTCACCTCGGGCCCGTAGGTGAGTTCGGCGACGAACCCCTCGGGCACCCGCGCGAGGATGAGCGGCGTCTCGAAGGTGCGCCCGCTCTTACGCCCCGTGTGCCGAATGAGTGCGAACGGCCCGAGGCCACGCCGGGCCATCCCGAGCGTGAGCGGGTTGAGGGTGTGCTTGATCAGCGTCAGCCAGCCGCGCTTGAACCACCCCATCACCATGCTCCGATTCTCGCGAGATCGACGGGTCGTGTGAAGCCCGGGCCGCCTTCGTCGATGATCGGATGTCGGAGGGCCGGTCTAGCGTCGTGATCTTCGGCTCAGTCCGGAGTCACTTCAGGAGACGACCATGGGGTTCGACTCTTCCCGCACCGTTTCGACGGCGCCGACCACTCGCACGACCACTTCCGCGATCGAGCTCGCCGTCACTTCTGCGCGGCTCGCGACCGCGGCCCGCGAACGCCTCGAACACTCGAGGTTCTTCGCCGACGTCAACGAGCTCGAGCTGCGCCTCGCGATCATCGACGATCGCTTCGAGCGGCTCGCCGCCCGCCCCGACGAGCCTTACCAGGCCTGGCGCCGCGACCTCGTCGGACGCATCCGCTCGCTCGCCCAGAAGGCGGGCGATCTCGAGGCCGCGCTCGTGCTCGAATCGCACCATCGCGACCGGGTCGCCGCGCTGCTCCTCACCCTGCGCCACCGTCTCGGGGTGCTCGACGCCCGGCACGCTGCGCTGCTCGATCGTCGCCGGCGCTGAGCTGCTCGATCGTCGCAGCCGTTGAACTGAGATCGAGCGAGCCGCGGGACGAGGTGTTCCTCTCGGTCGACCGACCACATGGCCACACGACCACAGGTGTGGCGACCACTTGGCTACATGGCCACAGGTCGGTCGTCCACTTGGCTACATGGCCACAGGTGTGGCGATCACATGGCCACACGACCACAGGTGTGGCGAGCACAAGGCCGCATGGCCACACCTGGGTCCGCCACATGGCCACATCGCCACAGGGTCCGCGAAGGAGAACCTCCCCTCGGAGACCGGCAATGCGACCGATAGGAGGGTCGGCGCGGCCGGGCCCCCGTCAGTCGCCCAGCACCCCCTCCGGGTCCCGCACCGCGACCCGTGCACGGCCGTCGGGCGCCTGCCCGACGAGCTCGGGTGCGGCGACGAACACCCGCTTCGCGCCGTCGCCGACCCGCGTCACGCCCGAGAAGTCGAGCACGAGGCATCCGTGGTCGCCGACCAGGGGCGCGAGGCGCGTGAGCACCTCCTCGGCCTCCGAGAACAGGATCTCGCCGCGCAGCACCGCGATCGTGTCGCCGGAATCCTCGCGCGTGAGCGACGCGATCGGCGAGAGCGGGGGACCGTGGTGCTGCAACATGTGCAGGCCGTGCCGCTGCGACAGCAGCTCGAGGGTCGCGACGCCGCGCACGCTGTTGCCCCGACGGTCGAGGCGCGGACTGAAGGTGCCGATACCGAACTGGCCGGGCTGCACCGCGGCGATGCCGCCGCCGACACCGCTCTTCGCGGGCAGGCCGACCCGCACCATCCAGTCGCCCGACTCGTCGTACATGCCGCAGCTCGTCATGACCGCGGTGGTCCAGCGCGCGGCATCCTCGCTGATGACGCGTTCGTCGGTGACGGGGTTCACGCCGCCGGTCGCGAGCGTCACCGCCATGATCGCGAGGTCGCGCGCGTTCACGACGAGCGAGCACTGGCGGAAGTACGCCGTCGTCGCGACCTCGGCGGTCGACCCGAGGGTGCCCGCCGAGCGGGCCAGGTAGGCGAGCGCGCGGTTGCGATCCCCGGTGGACGCCTCCGAGCCGAACACCTCCTCGTCGACGACGAGATCGTGGCCGACGAACCGCTCGAGCCCGTCGCGCACGACGGCGAACTTCTCGTCGGCCGTGTCGCCCTTCATGAGCGAGCTCATCACGATGGCGCCCGCGTTGATCATGGGGTTGCGAGGGCGACCGGATGCCTCGTCGAGGCTGATGGCGTTGAACGGCTCGCCGCTCGGCTCGAGGTCGACGTGCCGGCGCACCACGTCGAGCCCGAGCGCGTCGACCGCGAGCGCGAAGACGAACGGCTTCGACACCGACTGGATCGTGAACTCCGCCTCGACGTCGCCCGCCTCGTGCACGACCCCGTGCGTGCTCGCGAGCGCGACGCCGAGCTGCTCGGGGTCGACCTTCGCGAGCTCGGGGATGTACGACGCGACCGCACCGTCGGTGCGATCTCGAACGGCCCCGAGCACCGACTCGAGTGCGTGACGGACCGGATCCCCCAGAGCGGCAGCCATGCGGTCAGCCTACGACTCCTGGCGCTCGCTCGCCGGTTTCGGCTCGGTGCCCGCCCTGATGCGACGGTGCGCCGTTCGGCGCAGCATCGTGGTGATCCCGTCCACGATGGCCGGCCGCCGTGTGCGGCACTCGTCGCAGTCGCCCGACCGACCTCCCGGCACCGAGAGCGAGCACGATCATGGGCCTCATCGACGGCGAGGAGCCGAAGGCGGCACGAACGCCGCGCGTCGAACAACGCGTCATCGTCAAGGTGCGCGACGACGCGCGTCGCGACTTCACCGAGCGACGACGAACGGATGCCGCGCCGCCGCGCCGCGGTAAAGGCAAGGCGGCTCCCGAACCCGAGCCGGGCGACGTCGAGCTGCTGGACGCGGCCGCCTACCTCGCCGACGTGCTCGCCGAGCAACAGGATGCGCTCGCCCGTGAGGCGCGCCTCGAACCGCTCGCCGGCGAGCTCTCGCTGGGCCGCGCCCGCCGCGAGCGTTTCGCCGGCTACGCCGCGATCGTCGTGCCCGACCAGGTCTCGGCCCGACGGCTCGCGAAAGAGCTCGCGGCGCGCGACGACATCGCGAGCGCCTACGTCGAAGGCGGGCCCACCCCGCCGCCCGTCGACGCGAGCGACGACCCGCGCAGCGACGACCAGGGCTACCTCGACGCCGCCCCCGCCGGCATCGACGCGCGCTGGGCCTGGGGCGAGGCCGACGGCAGCGGCATCGGCTTCGTCGACCTCGAACAGGGCTGGACCCGCAACCACGAAGACCTCGTCGCGGCGAACATCACGATCATCTCGGGTGTGAGTCAGGCTTACCACGGGCACGGCACCGCCGTGCTCGGCGAGGTCGTCGGCGTCGACAACGCGATCGGCGTCGTCGGCATCGCGCCGGGGGCATCCGCCCGGGTGGTGTCGCAGTACCGCACCTCGACCTCGTACCGCACCGCCGAGGCGATCATCTCGGCGACCGACGCCATGTCGCCGGGCGACGTGCTGCTGCTCGAGGCGCAGACCACCGTCGGCGACTCGGGCTACCTGCCGGTCGAGGTCGAGGACGCCGTGTTCGACGCGATCCGCGACGCCACCGACGCCGGCATCATCGTCGTCGAGGCGGCCGGCAACGGGAGCAACGACCTCGATGACTTCACCGACGCCGACGGCAAGCACGTGCTGCAGCGCGGGCACGCCGACTTCCGCGACTCGGGCGCAATCATGGTCGGGGCCGCGTCGTCGGCCGCACCGCACACCCGGCTCGGGTTCTCGAACTTCGGCAGCCGCATCGACTGCTACGGCTGGGGGCAGGGCATCACGACCACCGGCGACGGTTGGACGGGCACCTCGACCACCCAGTACACGAGTTCGTTCGGCGGCACCTCGGGTGCGAGCCCGATCGTGACGGGCGCCGCACTGCTGCTGAACAGCTGGCACCGCGCCCGCGAGGGCTGGCCGCTCGGGCCGTCGGCGGTGCGGTCGTGGCTGTCATCGTCGATCAACACCCCGAGCGCGACCCCGACGACCGACCGCATCGGCGTCATGCCGAACCTGCGCGCCATCATCGAGGCCATCATCGAGGACGACAAGTTCCGGGTGAACTTCGACAAGTACGTGCTGTGGGCCTACATCCTCTTCGGCGTGCTGAACGACGCGCCCGGAGTGATCTGGGTTCCCGGCAAGGGACCGGTGCCGATCGACCCCGAATGGAGACGCCTCGGCACCGCCCAACGGCGCGAACTAGTGAAGCGCCTCGCGCGACAGGTGCGCGCCCTCGATCGCTCCGGGCTCAGGCTCACCGCGAAAGAGGCCGACCGCATCGCCGAGGTCGCGATCGACGGCACCCTCGAGGCGTTCGCGAAGGAGATCTCGGCGGGCGGGATCGGGTGAGACAGGGCAGTGGCGCCGGGAACAACACCCGCCCGCCCACGTTGCACTCCTCATGACCACTCTCGGAATCATCGGTGCAGGACACATCGGCAGCCAGGTCGCGCGCGCGGCCGTCAAGAGCGGATACGAGGTGGTGATCGCCAACTCGCGCGGCCCCGAGACCCTCGAAGGTCTCATCGCCGAGCTCGGCCCCTCGGCCCGCGCGGCGACCGCTGCTGAAGCCGCCACCGCCGCCGACATCGCCGTCGTGACCGTGCCGTTCAAGGCGTACGCCTCGGTTCCGGTCGAGCCGCTCGCCGGCAAGATCGTGATCGACACCGACAACTACTACTGGGAGCGCGACGGCCACGTGCCCGCCCTCGACGAGGGCCGCGACACCGTCACCGGCATGCTGCAGAAGCACCTGCCGACGAGCCACGTCGCCAAGGGCTTCAACCACATCGTGGCCGCCGACATCACGACCGACGGCCGCGCGGCGGGCGATCCGGCCCGCCGTGCGCTCGCGACGGCGAGTGACCACGAGGATGCCGCGGCCTTCGTCACCGCGCTCTACGACGAGTTCGGCTTCGACACCGTGAACGTCGGCCCGCTCGACGACAGCTGGCGCGTCGAGCGCGACCAGCCCGCCTACTCGGCCGGCGCGCAGACCCGCGACGAGCTCGTCGCGAACCTCGCGAAGGCGGAGCGCTCCGCGGCGGCGTAGTCCGGCTTCACATCGGCCCGGAACCGGTGGGTTCCGGGCCGCTGTCGTCTGCTGCGGCATCCCGAAAGACGGTAAAGATCGGATCTCAGTAACCCACCATTCCGTCGAATGCTGTCGGAATAAAGGCTGCTAGGCGAAGCAGACGTCGCATCGTTGCTTAAACATCGGATAACTACTACGCTCCCCGGCAGGGCGGCAGTGTCGCTGCCCGCGAGTGATCAGCTACTGGAGTGACGTTGACGATGACCGAGCCGAGTACCACGACCGCACCACGAACACCACGGACCTCACGATCCCGTCGCCGGATCTTCGCCCTCGTCGCCGCGCTCGGCGTGACCCTCACGGGGCTCGCCCCCGCGGGCATCGCCAGCGCGGCCGAGGGCGATGACCTCGACATCCGCTTCGGCGGCTCGCTCGTCGGAACGACCGCGTACACGACGACCGAGGGCGAGTCGATGCGCGGCGTCGTGCGCCGTCTCGCGAGCGGCGAAGAGCAGCTGGCGGCCGGGGGAGTGCGCCTGCACGGCGGCACCGAGGGCATCCGCTTCGAGGCGGCCGACTTCTCGTTCGGCGGCGCGACGCCGACGCCGGGCTTCCTCGCCGAGGTCGAGTTCACCCCGACCGGCGCGCAGGCCGACATGTCGACCATCCTCTCGGCCGCGGGCAACCTCTACGTGCGCACCCAGGGCGGCAAGCTCGTCTACGGCTTCGACTCGTACGACGGCTCAGACTGGTCGACGCATCGCGCCGAGGCGCCCGCCCCGGCCGCGGGCGTCGCGCACCGGCTCTCGGTGCAGTACGTCACGACCGACGACGGCGCCGAGCTGCACACCTGGCTCGACGGCGTCGAACTGCAGACCCTCGCCGCCGATGCGGGCGTCGGCGTGCAGTCGGCCTCGACGAACGCGTTCGGCTTCGGCAACGAGGTGCACCCCGCGGGCGCCGGCCGCGGCATCGTCGGCGAGCTCGGCCACGTCCGTGTCGTCGGCGACGTCGGCGCATACGACCCCGAGCTCTTCGAGTTCCAGCCGGCGCCGATCACGACGACGCTGCTCGACGTGCAGTTCGACGGCGGCACGGATGCCTCGGCGTACACGCCGGCCGCCGGCGAGCGCCTCGACGGTGCCCTCGCCCTGCGCAGCACCGCGAGCGTCTCGGGCGGCGACCTGCAGCTCGGCGGAGCGAACCAGGCCGCCGATTTCACGGCGAGCGAAGAGCTCTTCACCGGGGCATCCCTCGACCGTGCCTTCGTGATCGAGACCGAGTTCACCGCCTCGGGCGCGCAGGCCGACCTCGCGACGGTCGCCGCTGTCGGCGGCAACCTGAGCGCGCGCTACCGCAGCGACGGGCTGCAGTACGGCTTCAGCGCGAACGTCGGTGGCACCTGGCGCGACTACATGGGCAAGGTCGCCCTGCCCGCAGTGGGCCAGGCCCACGTGCTCTCGCTCGCCTACGTGCCCGGCTCCGCCGAGACGAAGGTCATCGCCTGGCTCGACGGCAAGGAGCTGCCCGAGGTCACCGCCCCCGCGCCCTCGACCCGCAATGCGAAGGCGACCCAGACCCTCGCGATCGGCAACGAGGTGGCGGCGATCGGCAACCGCGGCTTCAAGGGCAGTGTCGAGCGCACCCGGTTCGCGCTGCTGAACGGCGCCTTCGACGATGGGGCGTTCCGCTACCAGGAGCTCGACGAGCCGATGCCGTGCCTGCCGCTCGGCGAGATCTCGCCGGCGAACTACATCCAGGTGACGAGCGCCGACTGCCCGGCGAACGTGCTCGCGAAGGCCGCGCTCGTGCGCCCGACCGACGCGCAGCTCGACTGGCAGGAGCTCGGCCTCACCGCCTTCGTGCACTTCGGCATCAACACCTTCTACAACCAGGAGTGGGGCCACGGCACCGAGGACCTCGGCCGGTTCCAGCCGACCGGCGAGCTCGACGTCGACGCGTGGGTGAAGTCGCTGCGCGACAGCGGTCACCGCATGGCGATCCTGACGCTGAAGCACCACGACGGGTTCCTCCTCTACCCCTCTCGCTACAGCGACTTCGACGTCGCCTCGACGCCGTGGAAGGACGGGAAGGGCGACATCGTGCGCGACTTCACGACCGCCGCGCACAAGTACGGCATGAAGGTCGGCCTCTACATGTCGCCCGCCGACTCGCACGAGGAGCAGTTCGGGGTGTTCGGCAACGGCAGCGCGAAGACGCCCCGGACGATCCCGACCCTCGTCGACGGCGACGACCGCGCCGGTGAGGACCTGCCTACGTTCGAGTACCCGGCGACCGACTACGGCGCCTTCTTCCTCAACACCCTCTACGAGGTGCTCACGCAGTACGGCGAGGTCGACGAGGTCTGGTTCGACGGCGCCCAGGGCAACACGGGCAAGCAGGAGTTCTACGACTACCCCGCCTTCTACGACCTCATCTCGAAGCTGCAGCCGAACGCGGTCGTCGCGGTCGGGGGTCGCGACGTGCGCTGGGTCGGCAACGAGAGCGGCACCGCACGTCAGGACGAGTGGGCGCCCGTGCCGATCAGCGACGCCGGCGACGGCGGCAAGATCGGCGTCGTCGGAGGCGGCACTTTCGAGCAGGTCGGCTCGGCCGCGATGCTGCAGTCGGCCGTCGCGAGCGGGGCGAACGCGCTGCACTGGTGGCCGACCGAGTCGGACATGAAGCTCACCCAGGGCTGGTTCGCGCACCCGACCGACACCCCGAAGACCCCGTCGGCGCTGCTCGGTCACTACCTCGGCACGACCGGACGCAACTCGGTCATGCTGCTCAACACACCGCCGACCACGACGGGCACCTTCGCGCCCGCCTCGGTCAGCGCGCTCGACGGCTTCGCCGCCGAGCGGCGCAAGGCACTCACCCTCGACCACGCGCTCGGCGTGCCGGTCACGATCGGGGCCGAGGGCGAGGCATCCAGCGCCCTCACCGACGGCGACAGCCGCTCGTCGTGGCTCAGCGCGAGCGCCGAGCCCGGCGACGTGACGATCGACCTCGGCTCGCCGAAGTCGGTGCGGCGCATCGCGCTCGCCGAGGGCGTGCTCGAGCACGGGCAGGTCGTCGAGAAGTTCTCGATCGACGCCGAGGTCGACGGTGCGTGGGTCGAGGTCGCGAAGGCCGGCACGATCGGCGTGAGCCGCATCGTCACGCTGCCGCAGGCCGTCACGGCGCAGAAGTTCCGCGTCTCGGTCGACCAGGCGCGGGCACCGTACTCGCTCGCGACGCTCGCCCTCTACGAGCAGCTGGCCGACGACCCGGGCAAGCCCACCGAGGTCTTCCTCGACTGCGCGGCACCCGCGGCGGGCGACGGCAGCGCCGAGCACCCGTTCACCTCGCTCGAGCAGTTCCGCACCGCGGAGCTCGCCGTCGGCGCGGACGTTCGGGTGAAGTCGGGCAGCGAGTGCGCCGACTCGTCGACGCCGTTCTGGGGCTACGGCACCGCCGACGACCCGATCACCGTGTCGGTGTACGACGGTGACGTCGAGCCGAGCTTCGGGGAGCGAACCCTGGAGGAGGTCTTCGGCGGCCTCGCCGCCCAGGGCTGGGTCGTCGAACTGCCGAACCCGGTCGAGCCCGGCTCGGAGGCGGTCACGCTCTCGGTGTGCAAGGCCGCGATCGGCGAGAAGCTCCAGGTCGAGATCGCCGGATTCGCGCGCGGCGCGACCGTCGAGCTCGCCCTCGCCTCGAAGACGCCGAAACACGGCCTCGCCGTCGAGCTCGGCACCGTCACCGCCGGCGCCGACGGCTCGGGCACGGCGACCGTCACCCTGCCCGCGACGAAACCCGGCATGCGCACGCTGACGGCGACCGCAGAGGATGCCTCGGCGAGCGCCCGCCTCGTCGTGACGCCCGCTGCGGCGGCCGGGTCGGGAGGCGGCTGCGGCGACTGACCGCGACGCGACATGGGGATGCCCCGGGCTCCGGCCCGGGGCATCCCCATGTCTTTTCGGTCTCAGCCGAGCTCGTGCACGAACGCCCGCACGCGGGCCGCGAGGTCGTCGGGCACCTCGGCCGCCGCGAAGTGGCCGCCCGCCTCGAGTCGGTCGAAGACGCGCAGGTCGAGGTAGTGCCGCCGCGCCAGCGATTCGGGGTAGGCGGCCTCGTGCCGCTGGATGAACACCGCCGCAGGCACGCTCGTCGGTGGGATGGGTCCGTCGTCCTGGCCCTCGAAGTACGGCCGGAACGAGGTCGCGATCGACTGGGTGATCCAGTAGATCATCGCCTCGGTGAGGATGCGGTCACGGGAGATGCGGCGCTCGACGAGGCGCGGGTCGCCCGGCGGAGTGTCGCTCCAGCCGACGAGCTTCTCGGCGATCCACGCGAGCAGGCCCGCGGGGGAGTCGTTGAGCGCAGCGGCCAGAACGTCAGGCCGGGTGGCCTGCACGTGACCGTACGCACCGTCGGGCCACTCACGGTCGGCGAGCGAGGCGAAGAACGTCAACTCGGCCGGGTGCGTGAGGGCGGCGCGTTCGGCGGAGGTCGGGAAGTGCGCGTGGGTCGCCACGATACCCGCGACCTGCTCGGGGTGGGTGGCGGCGATGAGGTCGCTGACGTTGGCCGAGACATCCTCGCCGTAGGTGACGTAGCGCTCGTAGCCGAGCACCTCGGTCATGAGCGTGTGCATCGTGGCCGCCAGGCGCGCCTCGGAGAGCGGGCCGTCGGCGTACGGCGACGAGAACGCGAAACCGGGCAGGCTCGCGACGACCACGTCGAACTCGGTGAGCCGGTCGGCGAAGTCGAGCTGCAGCGCGAAGGTGTGCGGCCAGCCGTGCATCACGAGCAGCGCCGGCGCGTCGGGCACCGATGAACGCAGGTGGGCGAAGTGCACTTGGGCGCCGTCGATCGGGGCGATGAACTGCGGGTGCGTGTTGAGCCAGGCCTCGCGGGCGCGCCAGTCCCACGTGATCCAGGAGTCGACGAGTTCGCGGAGGTATGCCGCGGTCATTCCCGACGGCGGGAGCCGCGGTGAGTCGTCGAGGAGCCGCGTGCGCCTGAGGCGATCACGAAGCTCGTCGAGGACGGCGTCGGAGACGTGGAGTTCGAACCGCTCGAGCGCGCTCATGCGCCGACCGTACCGGGTGCCGGTGACGTCGAGAAGGGGTGCGATGCGCGGGGCATGCTGTGGGCTTCCGTCGCGGAGGTGTCGCAGTGGATGCGCGGTACTTCGGTACTTCGGTACCGCTCGTGCGGGAGGGGACGTCGCCGAGCGGCGATCTGAGGTGTCACGACCGGCGATCTGAGGTGCCCTGGGCCCGGCGATCTGAGGTGCCCTGGGCCCGGGATCTGAGGTGCCCGGTCCTGCGAAATAGGGCACTCGCCCGATCCGGCCGCCCCACCTCAGCGAGGAATCTGAGGGTCAGGCAGCCACCACGGCGCCGCACCGAAGGGAATCGGGACATGAACCTCGCAGTCGGCTACATCGCACAGACGCTCCAGACCGCCGACGAGCGCGAAGCCGCCGTCGTGAACGAGCGCCGCCGTCGCGCCCACGAGCGCCGCCTCGACGAGGGCGAGCGCGCCGAGCGCGCGGGGCGTCGAGGCATCCTGCACCGCATCGGCGGGGGAGCGCAGTCGCGTCGCCACCGCGGCACGACCGCGGCCCGCCCGGCCGCCTGAACGGCGACTCCGGGGAGGGGCGGGGTCGCGGTAGGGTCGTCTCGCCGATTCCGGCGCGACCCTCCCGCGACCCAACGACCCGAACAGGACCCTTCCTCCCATGACCCAGATCATCCTCGCCGGCGACGACCAGCTGACCGTGCCCGTCGTCATCTCCATCGCCGAGAGCCTCGGCTACACGGCGACGACCCCGGCCCAGGGCAGCATCAAGGTCGAGCGCGGCAGCCTGCAGAAGACGCTGTGGCTCGGGGCGATGGCCGGCAAGGGCTTCCACGTTTCGTTCACCTTCGCGATCGGCATCGACCAGTACGGCAACACCTGGCTGCGCTTTGACGAGAAGGGCGGCCTCGGCGCGGTCAAGGGCGGCGCGATCGGCTACGCGAAGAGCAAGGCCGCGTTCGAGGAGTTCATCGCGGCGGTCCGGGCGCAGACCAGCGAGCGGGGCATCCTCATCGGCGAGCAGTAGGCCGACCATCCCGATTTCTCCATCGATGTGACAAACTCGAGGGAGGAGCGCAGCTGCGCGACGACGGCGGCGGGAGGGGTCGGCGCATGATCGATTCGGCACCCCCTGCCCCGCGGCGCGGCACCAACCTCCCGCGCATGGGCGACTTCAACCGCTCGGTCATCTTCGACGCCATCCGGCGGGCCCCAGAGGGGCGCAGCCGGGTCGAGCTCGTCGAGCTCACCGGCCTCTCGACGCAGACCGTGTCGAACATCGCCCGGCGCCTGCTCGATGACGACTACATCGTCGAGGCCGGCAAGACGAGCGCCGCAGGCCTCGGCAAGCCGCGCACCATCCTGCGCCTGAACCCGGTGGGGCTCTATGCCGCGGGCGTGCACATCGATCCCGCCGTGATGACCTTCGTGCTGCTCGGTCTCACCGGGCACGTCGTCGCGCACGCGCGCCATCGCACGCCCGAGGCGAGCGACCCCGAGCACGTGATGGACCGCATCCGCGACCACGTCGAACAGCTCGTCGCCGACTCGGGCATCGCACGCCAGAAGCTCGTCGGCCTCGGGCTCGCCGCCCCCGGCCCCATCGACCAGGAGCGCGGCACCATCGTCGACCCGCCGAACCTGCACGGCTGGCACCGCGTGCCGCTGCGCGAGGCGCTCGAGGAGGCGACGGGCCTCCCGGTGCTCGTCGACAAGGACGTCGTCGCCGCCGCCGTCGCGGAGACCTGGGTCGGCGGAGAGGGCGGCACCGGATCGTTCGTCTTCCTCTACCTCGGCACCGGCATCGGCGCGGGACTCGTGCTCGGTGACGATCTGATGCGCGGGGTCTCCGGCAATGCGGGCGAGATCGGCCACATCGTCGCCGACCCCGACGGCCCGCCCTGCGCCTGCGGGCAGCGCGGCTGCATCGCGGTCACCATCACCCCGCAGGCGATGGTCGAGGAGGCCGAGCGCCTCGGCGTGCTGCGGGCCGAGGCTCCGCACGAGTCGCCGCCCGAGATCGACGCGCAGTTCGACCGGTTGTGCGCGGCCGCCGACGCGGGTGACGCAGTGGCCGGAGGCATCCTCGACCTCGCGGCCGACCGCACCGCGCGCGCCGTCGCCGTGATCACGAACCTGCTCGACGTCGATCGCGTCGTGTTCGGCGGGCCGTTCTGGGCGCGCCTCCAGGCGCGGTACCTCGAACGGATTCCGCCGCGGCTCGCGGAGTACAGCGCGACGATCGCGCTGCGCGAGCTCGAGGTCGTCGGCACCGGCGTCGGCGAGGATGTCGCGGCGATCGGCGCCGCCAGTCTCGTGCTCGAGCGCACCTTCGCGCCGACCGCGAACCGCCTGCTGCTGCTCTGAGTCCCGCCCGCCCCCTCGCCGCGGAGAAATTTGGGTCTTGCCGAGTAATTCCATTCGATTTACTATGTGCGAGTGGGGATTGCGATCGCCCCGTGGAGCACGGTTCGGGGGAGCCGGCTTGCTCCCCGGGGCGAATCGCTTTCTGCCCCGCCGAACCGGAGCATCCGCACTGCAGTACTCGAGCAAGGGAGCACGAGCACCATGCGACGAACCCGCGCACTGCCGGCGATGATCTCGAGGATTCTGCCGACGAACACCGGCGACGTGAGCGCGACCGGTCGGGCGCGATCGTCGATCAGCCGCAGGCAGCTGTAGACCGCCGGCCGACGCGGGACGACCCGAACCTCCGCGCCGGCCGGCTATCCCTCGGTTCGGGCGATGTTTCCCCGCCGCAGTCCGGCCACGGGAGAGGAGCCTTCCTCCGATGCACGACGATTCCGCCCTGGTCGAGACCCGCATCGCACGGTTCGTGCGCGAACGGCTGGAGCCGGCCCGCTACCGCGATCTGGTGCCCGCGACGCTCGAACGATGGGAGGCGCCGGGCGAACCCGTGCCGTTCGCCGAGGCGGTGGCGCAACGCTTCGAGCCCGTGTCGGCGGGCACTCCGTGGGGGCGCGCGTGGGGCACGACCTGGTTCAGGGTGTCGGTGCCGCCGGTCGCGGATCTGCTCGGCCGCGCGTCGACCGAGGTCGTCGCGACGCGGGGCGGGGGCGTGGTCTCGATCGACGGAGGCCGCCCAGAACTCGTCGTCGATCTCGGCTTCTCGTCGGTGACGCCGGGATTCCAGGCCGAGGCCCTCGTGTGGCGGCCCGACGGCACGATCGTGAAAGCGGTCGAGCCGCGCAACCGGGCGGTGCCGCTGGAGCTGATCGGCGCCGACGGCGGGCAGGACGTCGTGTACCTCGAGGCCGCGTCGAATCCCGACGTCATGCAGGACTGGATCTTCGCTCCGACCCTTCGCGGCGAGTGGGAGACCGCGGGCGACGAACCCCTCTACGTGCTCGGCCCTGTCGAGCTCGCCCTTCGCGATGTGACCGTCGACGAGCTCCTGCACGATGTGCGGGTGCTCCGTCAGCTCGCCGCCGAGCTGCCCGCCGACTCCACGCGCCGAGCGCAGATCGTGCGGGCGCTCGAGCGTATGGTCGACGCGATGGATCCCGACGACGTCGCCGGCACCGCCGCGGAGGGGCGGAGCATCCTCGCTCCCGTGCTCGCCGCGCCCGCCTGGGCGAGCTCGCACCGCGTGCACGCCGTCGGCCACGCGCACATCGACAGCGCCTGGCTGTGGCCCGTGCGCGAGACGGTGCGCAAGGTCGCCCGCACCTTCTCGAACGTCGACGCGCTCATCGCGGAGCATCCCGACTTCGTGTTCGCCGCCTCGTCGGCGCAGCAGTACGCGTGGCTCAAGCGCGACTACCCCGAGCTGTTCGAGCGGGTGCGCGCGCGGGTGCGCGAGGGCTCGTTCGTGCCGGTCGGCGGCATGTGGGTCGAGTCCGACACGAATCTGCCGGGCGGCGAGGCGCTCGCGCGCCAGTTCGTCGCCGGCAAGCGCTTCTTCATGGAGGAGCTCGGCGTCGAGCCGCTCGAGGTGTGGCTGCCCGACTCGTTCGGCTACTCGGCGGCGCTGCCGCAGATCGTGCGCGCGGCGGGGTCGCGGTGGTTCCTCACGCAGAAGATCTCGTGGAACGAGACGAACCGATTCCCCCACCACACCTTCCGCTGGCAGGGGCTCGACGGCACCGAGGTGTTCACGCACTTCCCGCCGGTCGACACGTACAACGCCGAACTCACGGGTGAGGAGCTCGCCCGCGCCGAGCGCCAGTACGCCGAGAAGGGCGCGGCGAACACCTCGCTCGTGCCGTTCGGCTACGGCGACGGCGGCGGCGGGCCGACCCGCGAGATGCTCGCGTCGGCGCATCGCACCGCCTCGCTCGAGGGATCGCCCCGAGTGCGGCTGTCGTCGCCGCGCGAGTTCTTCGAGGCGGCGGAGGCCGAGTATCCGGCGCCGCCGGTCTGGGCGGGCGAGCTCTACCTCGAGTTCCACCGCGGCACGTACACCTCGCAGGCGCGCACGAAGCGCGGCAACCGTCGCTGCGAGCACCTGCTGCGCGAGGCCGAGCTGTGGGCGACGACGGCCGCGGTGCGCGGCGCGGCGGAGTACCCGCGCGCGGAGCTCGACGAGGCCTGGCGGACGGTGCTGCTGCAGCAGTTCCACGACATCCTGCCGGGGTCGTCGATCGCGTGGGTGCATCGCGAGGCCGAGCGCCGCTACGCGGAGGTCGCCGAGGTGCTCGAGTCGGTCATCGAGCGCTCGGTGCGCGCGCTCGCCGGCCAAGGCGATCGGATGCTGCGCCTGAACGCCGGGCCGTACGCGGTCTCGGGGGTGCCGGCGATGGGCGGTACTTCGGGCGAAACCTGCTCGACCGCCGGCGCAGTGCTCACTCGTGACGGCGACCACATCACCCTCGCGAACGCCCACCTCGACGCCGTGCTCGACGCCGACGGACTGCTCGTCTCCCTGCGGCATCGCGAGCCCGACGGGCGCCTCGGCCGTGAGGCGATCGCGCCGAGCCGGGCCGGCAATCTGCTCCAGCTCTTCCGCGACACCCCCAACCAGTGGGACGCCTGGGACGTCGACGCCCACTACGCCCGCAATGTCGTCGAGCTGCGCGAGGCCGAATCGGTCGAGGTCGTACCGACCGCGGCCGACGGGGCCGACGCCGAGCGGGTCGCCGTGCGCATCACGCGCCGCTTCGGGGCATCCGTCATCGTCGAGACCGTGTCGCTGGGGGCAGACGCGCTCGCCCTCGAGCTCGAGTTCGAGATCGACTGGCACGAGCGTCAGAAGCTGTTGAAGCTCGCGTTCCCGCTCGATGTGCACGCCGAGCGGGCGACGAGCGAGATCCAGTTCGGGCACATCCACCGGCCGACGCATGCGAACACCTCGTGGGACGCCGCCCGCTTCGAGACTCCCGCCCACCGCTGGGTGCACGTCGGCGAGCCCGGCTACGGCGTCGCGATCGCGAACGACTCCACCTACGGGCACGACCTCCGCCGCGACGCCGACCCCGCGCGCCCGGGCGCGACCGTCACGACCGCTCGGCTCTCGCTGCTGCGCGCCCCGCGCTACCCCGACCCCGAGGCCGACCAGGGCGAGCACCGGCTGCGCGTCTCGATCATGCCGGGCGCCGGAATCCCCGACGCGATCGCCGAGGGCTACCGCATGAACCTGCCGCTCCGCGAGATCGGCGGCGTGGATGCCTCGTCGATCGAGCCGCTCGTGAGCGTGACCGGGGCGGTCGTCGAAGCGGTCAAGCTCGCCGAGGATGCCTCGGGCGACGTCATCGTGCGCCTCTACGAGCCGCACGGCGCTCGGGCACACGCGCGCCTCGAGGCATCCTTCGCGGCCGACGCGGTGGCGACCGACCTCCTCGAGCGCCCGTTCGACGCGGCCGACCCCACCGGCGGGGGAATCGGCGTCGCGCTCGCCGGTGCCGGCTCGAATGCGTGGGAGTTCGAGCTCCGCCCGTTCCAGATCGTGACGCTGCGGCTCAGCCCCTCGAGCGCGGAGGGCGAGTAGGCGCACGCAGCAGCCCTCCGCGGTGATCGGGCGGCACTGCCGGTCGGCCCCTCCGACACTGACCCGCCCACCGGGTCAGTGTCGGAGCGAGCGGCAGGAGCAACCTCCGGGTGCGGCCTCAGCCCGATCGAACTCGGAATCGCGCGAGGGCAGCCGCTGTTCGCGCGACTACGTCACTGATACGCCAGTGGTATCAGTGGCGGAGTGCCGCGGTGATACCGCAGCCATATCAGTGACGTAATGCTTCAGGGGCCGTGGGTGCCGCGAGCGGTCGGTCGCGGCGCTACGGGCGAGCCGCGGCCGCGATCACCTCGTGGTGCAGGGCGAGCAGTCCCGCGGTTCGCTCGGCCGGGCCGCGGCCGAAGCCGCACTCGGTGCCGACGCCGAATGAGGCGACGCCCGCCCGGGCGAAGGCCTCGCGGGCCGGGGCGATGCGGGCCAGGGCGCCGTCGACCCCGTCCTCGTGGTGCACGAGCCCGAGGTAGGGGGTCGTCGCGGCGGGCAGGGTCCACCCGGCGAGCGGCGCGAAGTAGTCGGCGTCGGTGCGCTCGATCGGCACCGGGAGGTGCACCCAGTCGATCGGGCGATCGACCTGCGCGGCCAGCGCATTCGCGACGGCGACGAGCCGGCCGGCGTCGGCTGGTTCGACGAAGTGCTTCTCGGCGACGTCGCCGTAGCAGAGGTGGAATCCGAGCTGCGCCCCGTCGGGCACGCGGTCGGCGAGCTCCGCGGCGAGTGAGGCGATCGCCGCGACGAGTGCCGGGGCATCCGCGCCGCCGTCGGCGAAGAACGCCTCGAGCGGTCCGCCGCCGAGGCTCACGCCCTCGAGGTAGGCGAACTCGGTCGCGAGGTCGATCTGCACGGCGAGATCGCCGGCGGGCACGAGTTCGGCGATGCGGTCGAGCTCGGCGGCGAGGGCCGCGGCGTAGGCCGGGTAGACGGCGGCGCGGTCGGCCGGGGCGACGAACGTCGTGACGGGGGCGAGGGGCGACGGCAGACACACCTGGAAGCGGGTGCCGTCGGCGATGAGTCCCTCTTCGCGCAGGCGCGTGAAGTCGGCGTAGCTCGCGGCCGCGGCGTCGGCGTAGCCGAGCGGGCCGAACGCGAGAGCTCCGGCGTCGACCGTGCCGTCGATCACGGTGGGGCGCAGGTCGAACCCGGCGACGATGATCGGGTCGATCGGCACCCGGGTGAGCCCGTCGACCGCGTCGAAGGCCGCGCCCTGGAAGAGGATCCAGTGGAACCGCTCGCCGACCTCGCCGTCGGGGATGCGGGCGAGGTCGTCGCCGAGCTCCGCAGTGACGACGCGGAAGGTCGCCTCCGCGCTCGGCTGGTTGATCGATCCGACGAGGTGCGCGCCGGCGACGCGGGGGAGTTCAGACATCCCGCAATGCTAGATCGACCCGGCTGTGCGGATCGGTCGTGTTACCCGGTCTGACGGGACATCCGTGCGCTCGCCGTTCAGCCGTCGTGCACGACGAGCGCGACCGCGATCTCGTCGCCCTCGCCGATCTGCTCGGCCCGCAGGACCGCACGCTTCAACGGGAGCGCGTAGGTGCCGCCGCCGGGGAAGATCGAGGTGTCCCAGGTCGTGCCGCCGACGGTGGCGGTGACCCGCACCGAGTCGAAGCCCCGAGGCATCCGCGGGCGATCTGAGATGTCGGCGCTCGGCTCGGGCGGCACGTCGACGAAGAACCAGTTGCGCCGGGCCGACCACTCGTAGATCACGGCGGTGAAGTCGACCCGCATGCCGCCGGTCGGGCGAGGATCACGCATGGGGCAATCCTAGGTCGAGCCGCCGTCACGGCTCCGGGGCTCGAGCGGGCGACCTCCGCGACGACGTCCGATTCCCGCTGCCGAATCGCGCCCTGCGCCGGCACTTCGGGGGCAGGATGGAGCCATGTCCCGCCGCCACGCCACCCTGTCGACGTCGCTCGGCGAGCTGCTCGTCGTCGCAGAGGGCGCGGCGCTCGTCGGCATCTACTTCCCGGGCCACTGGCACCCGCCGGCCGCCGGCACGATCGGCGTCGAGGTCTCCGCTCGCGACGACGCCCTCATCACACGGCTCGGCGTCGAGCTCGACGAGTACCTCGCCGGCACGCGGTCGGCGTTCGACCTGCCGACCGCGCCCGACGGCGACGAGTTCCAGCACCTCGTGTGGGGCATGCTGCGTGAAATCCCGCTCGGCGCGACCGTGACGTACGGCGAGCTCGCGACGCGGCTCGGCGATCGCAACCTGGCGCGCCGCGTGGGCAACGCCGTCGGCCGCAACCCGCTCAGCATCATCGTGCCGTGCCACCGCGTCGTCGGCGCCGACGGCTCGCTCACCGGCTACGCGGGCGGCCTCGAGCGCAAGCGGTTCCTGCTCGAACTCGAGGGCGCCGCGGTCGTGGCGCAGGCCCGGCTGTTCTGATCGGCCCCGGCCCGACCCGGCCCGGCCCGGCCCGGCCCGCATGTCGGCGGGTGGTGGCAGCGTGACGTCATGGCGACTCATGACCACCGCATCCCGCTCAGCATCGACTACGTCGAGATCTCCGTCACCGATCTCGCGGCCGCGCAGGGCTTCTACGGCACCGCGTTCGGCTGGACCTTCACCTCGTACGGCGACGAGTACGCCGGCATTCGCACGTCGGCAGAGGCCGACGGCGAGGAGGCAGGCGGCCTCACGCTCGTCGAGGAGGTCGTGGCCGGCGGCCCGTTCGTGCTGCTCTACAGCGACGACCTCGACGGCACCCTCGCCGCGATCGTCGCGGCGGGCGGCGCGGTGACGAACGGACCGTACGAGTTCCCCGGCGGCCGACGGTTCCACTTCACCGACCCGAGCGGCAACGAGCTCGGCGTCTGGTCCGAGCAGTAGCTCCGGCCCGGAGGCCGCCCGATTCCTCCCGACTCTTTCTGTTGTGGAATGCAACGCCGAGGCGTAGCGTTGCATATGACAACAGAAGGAGTCGATCATGGTGAAGCGCACCACGCGTGACGATCACGCCGCCGCGATCCTGCGCGAGCTCATCGTCATCTCCCGGCGCGGCGTCGCCGACGCGCGCACCGCGCCGCTCAGCCTGAGCATGACCGACCAGTCGATCCTCGGGTACATCGTCGACCACCCCGGATGCCGTTCGGTCGACATCGCCGAGGCGTTCCGTCTCAACCGCTCGACCGTGTCGCGCCAGCTCGCGGGCCTCACCCGGCTCGGCGTCGTGCGAGAGATCGCGGATGCCTCGGGCCGCGGCCGCCCGCTCGAGCTCACCGACGCGGGCTGGGCCGCTTACCGCGAGGCGATCGACCTCCTGCAGGCGGTCGTCGACCGGCACCTCGGAGGCTGGAACGACGACGAGGTCGCACGCTTCGCGACCGACCTCACCCGGTTCAACGGCGCCGCGACCGACGGCGACCGGCCGGGGCATCCCCGAGACGAACGCGCCGGCTGAGGCGCGCGCGGCCCCACGAGGGCGCACCGATCCCGCCCCACGAGGGCAGAACAGGAAGAAGGAAACACCATGTCCGCAGTGCAGCACGTGACCGTGCTCGGAACCGGAGTGCTCGGTTCGCAGATCGCCTACCAGACCGCGTTCAGCGGGCTCGAGGTCGTCGCCTACGACCTCGACGACGCCGCGCTCGCCGCAGCGAAGCAGCGCTTCCAGAAGCTCGCCGCGACCTATGTCGCTGAGGGCGTCGCCGGCGCCGCCGACGGCGGTGCGGAGGCGGCCCTCGCACGCGTGAGCTACTCGGCCGACCTCGCAGAGGCCGTCGCGAACGCCGACCTCGTCATCGAGGCCGTGCCCGAGGCGATCGACATCAAGCGCGCCACCTACGAGAAGCTCGCCGCCGTCGCGCCCGAGCGCACGATCTTCGCCACCAACTCGTCGACGCTGCTGCCGAGCGCGATCGCCGACGCGACGGGCCGCCCCGACCGGTTCCTCGCGCTGCACTTCGCGAACCGCATCTGGGCGCACAACACCGCAGAGATCATGGGCACGCCCGCGACCGACCCCGCCGTCTACGCGACGGTCGTCGCGTTCGCCGAGTCGATCGGCATGGTGCCGATCGAGATCAAGAAGGAGCAGCCCGGCTACGTGCTGAACTCGCTGCTCGTGCCGTTCCTCTCGGCGGCCGGCCAGCTGCTCGTCGACGGCGTCGCCGAGCCCGAGGCGATCGACGCGACCTGGCGCATCGGCACCGGAGCGCCGATGGGTCCGTTCCAGATCTACGACATCGTCGGGCTGACGACGGCGTACAACATCTCGATGATGGGCGGGCCGAAGCAGCAGGAGTTCGCCGCGCTCATCAAGGAGCGCTACATCGACCAGGGCAAGCTCGGCGTCGCCACCGGCGAGGGCTTCTACCGCTACGGCGGCTGATCGCAGGGCCGGTCGAGTAGCGAGCGCCGCGAAACCTCACCCCGGCCGGTCGAGTAGCGAGCGCAGCGAAGCGTATCGAGACCCCTCGCGAGGTCTCGATACGCTTCGCTGCTCGACCGGCCGAAGCGTGGCCGCTACCCGGCGAAGTGCGCCAGGATGCGCCCGACCACGTCGGCACGAGCCGCGTCGGAGTCGAGCTGCTCGAGCCCGAAGCCGAAGAGCAGCGAGTCGGGCGTCGCGGCGACCGCGACGACATCGCCGAGACCGTCGGCGATCTCGAAGTCGCTCAGGTTCGGAGCGTTTCCTTCGGGCGCACCGAGCACCGACCACGCGCCGAAGCCCGCCTCGAAGCCCTCAGCCTGCGAGGGGTTCCCGGCAACGACGAGCCGCGTGTCATCGACGATGAGGCCGTCGTCACCGAAGGCCGGGTCGGTGACGTAGCTCACGACGACCTCGACCTGCGCGCCCGCGTAGGCGCTGAGGTCGAAGGCCACCGGGATCCAGCCGCCCGAGGAAGCCGTGAACGAGTTCCACTCACCGGTCGACCCCGTCGGCAGGCACGGGTCGGCCTGCGTCAGGTAGTGCTCGAGTTGCGGATGGCCTCCGATGTAGAAGCCCTGCTCGCAGTCTGGCGGGACGGCCGTTGACGTGCGACCGTTGAGATCGGGAAGCGTGGTCCAATCATCTGTGCCGACGGGCCGCGCTTCGACGATGACGTTGTCGTAGCCCGGCTCGGTCTCGAACGCGATCTGCGCTTCGAAGGTCGGCGCATCAGCAGCGGTCGCCCCGCTCAGGTCGAAGGTTCGACCCAGGCGCTGGTACCCGTCGTCGACGTGCGTCGCTGCGGCGGCGAAGTCGCCCTCGACCGCGACGATCCTGCCCGTCACCCCGGTGTAGTCGGCCGATCGCCAACTCTCGAACTGCGGGAACTGGTCGAGCGGCAACCGCTCGCTCGTCACGGTGAATGAGCCGACCTCGTCGATCGGGTTGTCGACCGTGGCCGGGCCTCCGAAGAGTGCGTCGAAGCCGTCGAACGGCTCCGCCGTGCCGTTCAGGCCCTCGGCGGTGACCGCTCCGCGGGCGTACCCGCCGAGCCAGTACTGCGTGAAGTCGTCGGCGAGCAGCAGGCAGTCGGCGAAGAAATCACCGGTCACCACGCAGTCCTCCTCGGGCGCGCCGTCGAGGCCGTAGTAAATGCCGCCGATCTGGTCGCCGAGCAGTCCGAAGTACCCCGTCGTCTCACCGGCGTGCGCCAGCTTGCCGCCCTCGTTGAGGTAGTCGCGCACCGACATCGTCAGGTACTGCTGTCGCTCTGCGACCGCCAGATCGGGCAGCGGGCCGAACTGGAACGTGTCGGTCAGCTCGTCCTCGGGATCCTGCGTCAGGCGGTTGTCGCCCAGGTACCAGACCACGCCGTCGAAGTGCGACAGCACCCCGAGGTCGTGCGGCACGCCCTGCGCATCGACATCCCACGTCGCCGGGGTCACGCCGTTCGCCTCGAGTGCCGCGACGTGCTCGTCGAGGTACTTCGGCGCGGTGGTGCCGGCAGGGTAGGTCGGGTTCACGCCCGTGTAGTCCTCGTTCGCGATCACGAGCACCGGGCTGCCCGAGTCCTGCGCGAGTTCGTACGTGAAGGGCTCGCTCTCGGTCTTGCCCGGCTTCTCGCCCGGCCCGACGTCGGCCGCGGTCTCCTGCGCGTCGAACCATACCTCGACGGTGTCTCCCGGGCTCGCGCCCGTCACGACGCCACGGTACTCGGCGTAGTAGTCGGTGTTCTCGAAGCCGTAGCGTTCACCACCGGCCCACTCGCCGAGCTTGGCCTTCACGGTCTTGCCGCCGTTGATCGAGTAGTACATCGACTTCGCCTTGAGGCTTCGCTTGGCGGTCACCGCGACGGGCTGCGGGTCGCCGTACGACACCTCGAAGCTGTCCACGCGGAAGTCCTCGGCCTCGCGGTCGACGACCGACACCGGGTCATCCGGATCGAGCGCCGACTCGGCCACGGCGAGGGCGAACGGGATGTTCTTCTCGAACTCGGCTTGGATCAGCTCCTCGTCGTCCGGGAAGTTGAAGCCGCTCTGGCAGTCCTCGGCGAGCCATTCGTCGTCGGGGATCGAATTGGAGACGGTCTCGCACGTGGTCATCTCGGGGGTGAAGCCGAGGGTGCCGTACTCCTCTTGCGCGTGCGTGTCGGTGTCGCCGTTGGTCGTGTACAGCTCGGCCGAGATGTCGGGGTCGTACCCGGCGATCGCGGGGTTCGCGTCGTCGCCGACCATCGCCTCGTAGATCACGTCGTCGGGCGACGGGGTCGAGACCTGCCAGCCGATGCCGTGCAGCAGCAGTTCGGCCGCCGAGTGGTAGTTCACGAGGAACTGCGGTGTCGTCGATGCGAACAGCGAGTCCAGCGCCTGCGTCTCGGCCTCGGAGCCCGGCGCGGTGCCGCGGTAGGTCTCGCTCGCCGGGTTGGGCGACGAGCCCTCGTTGTCGTAACCCCAGCGGGTCTCGAAGTTGCGGTTCAGGTCGACGCCGTCACCCGTGGTGATCACGCCGTCGCCGTTGTTGTCGTGCAGGTTCTTGCGCCACAGCCGCTGGCCCGGTTCGAACGTGAAGTCGTAGCCGTCGGGGTTGGCGACCGGCACGAACCAGAGCTCGGTCGAGTCGACGATGTCGGTGATCCGCTCATCGGATCCGTACGAGTTCAGGTACAGGTCGAGGAGGCGCCGGATCATCTCTGGTGTGATCCACTCGCGCGCGTGCTGCGCGCCGACGTACAGGGTGGTCGGCCGCGTGCCGTCCTTCTTCTGCTTGGCGATGTCGCCGGTCACACGGACGGCGCCGATGTCGTTGCCGTTCTCCGTCTGCCCGATCACGCGGAACTCCGCGATGCCGGGATGTGCAGCGGCCTGGCTCATGATCTCGTCGAGCAGTCCGCCGTCGGGGTAGTACTGCCGGTACACCCCGTCGGCCTGCAGCGAGCGCCGTTGCGCCGCCGGCTGCTTGGCCTCGAGTTCGGCGCCCCTCGCGTTGAGTTCGGCGGCCTGGTCGCCGCTCAGGATTACCTGTACCTCGAGACGATCGGATGCCCCCTCGACCGGAGCTGCGACGAGCTCGTGCCGGTCGACGCCGAGTTCGACGATCGCGGCGAGGCCGTCCTGGTCGACGGTGCCGGTGTACACCTCGAGGCTGTCGGAACCGCCCGGTGGCGGTGGGCTCGCGACGCTCGGCGCGGCCACGAGGCCGGTGAGGACGAGCGCTGCGGCTGATGCGACGGCGAGCTGACGGAGCATGGCAGTACCCCCTTCGTGCCGATCGGCACGTTCGGTGACGGTGTCCGACGATCGTCCGGGCGAGGCGGGTGTCCCTACCTGAACTTTCCTCATGATGACGGGCCTGCCGGAGGGCGTCAACCCACTACTTCGGGGGCGACCGCAGGAGTATCATGCGGACGAGCGCGTACTCGCCGCGATCAGCCCAGCCCGCGGTCGCGGCGGCGTTGGCGCGGCGCATCGAGCCCCATCTTCACCCGCGTGCGCCGACGCTCGACCACGATGAACGCCGCACCCACGACCCAGAGCGGCACCTGCGTGAGGAACGCGAGGCGGAACGCCTCGAGCGAGTACGTGTCGGGGGTGCCGGCGCCCTGCAGGTCCATCGCGAGGCCGATCAGGAAGATCGCGATGAGGCCCGCGATGAACCCGCCGCCGTTGACGATGCCGGTCGCGGTGCTGAGCCGGTGGCTCGGGTTGTGGGTGCGCGCATGGTCGAACGCGATCATCGACGCCGGGCCGCCCGTCGCGAGCGCGAGGGCGAGGGCGAACAGCAGCCACAGCGGCGCGGGGCCCGGCCAGGCGATGACCACGAGCCACACGACCGCCTGGATCGCGATGGTCGGCAGCACGAGCATGCGCGAGCGGCGCAGGGGGTGCCGACTCGAGAGTGCGCCCATCACGGGCCCGACGAGCATGCCGAACACGACGAACGCGCTGAGCACGAGCGACGCCATCGCGGGCGTGAGTCCCTCGCCGGCGGTCAGGAACGGGAAGCCCCAGAGCATCACGAAGGCGGTGCCCGCGAACGGCGTCGTGAAGTGCGACCAGAACGCGAGCCGGGTGCCCGGGTGGCCCCACGACTCGCGGAACCCCTGACGCAGGTCGGCGGAGGAGCGGACGACGGCGATCGCCCCGGTCTCGGTGTTCACCGAGACATCCGCATCGCTCGTCGGCGGGTGGTTGCGCACGATCGCGAACGTCAGGATCGTGAAGAGCACGCCGAGGCCGGCGAGGCTGCCGAACGCGACCGTCCAGCTCGTCGCGTGCAGGAGCGCCGCCATCGGCAGCAGCGCGAGCAGCTGGCCCGTCTGGCCGATGATGCCGGTGAGCTGCACCATGAGCGGCGCGCGCTGCTGCGGGAACCAGGTGGCGACGACGCGCAGCACGCTCGGGAAGATCGCGGCGTCGCCCGCACCGAGCAGCACGCGCGCGATGATCGCCGTGCCGACGTCGGTCGACAGCGCCATCACGAGCTGGCCCGACGCCATGAGCGCCATGCCCGCGGTCACGATGGGGCGGGCGCCGAATCGGTCGAGCAGGAGACCCACGGGGATCTGCATGCCGCCGTAGACGGCCAGCTGGATCACCGCGAACATCGACAGCGTCGAGGCATCCGCGTCGAACCTGACGGCCGCGTCGGCGCCGACCGCCGACAGCGAGGTGCGGTTCGTCACCGACACGATGTACGCGGCGACGCTGACGCCCCAGACCAGCCACAGCCGCCAGGTCGGTGCGAGCTGCGGGGTGCCGGTCACGAGCGGGGAGCCTCCTCGGGGGTCTCGGGCCGATGGCCCGTCGCGTTCCAGCGTAGTCGCGTCATCGCGACCGGATGCCTCAGACCCAGCTGCGGCGGACCGCCTCCGCACCGAGTTGGATGCGCGTGGACACGTTCGCGGTCTCCATGAGCTCGGCGATCCGGCGCTGCACGGTGCGCACCGAGATGCCGAGCTGCGCGCCCGCGGCGGCGTCCGTGAGGCCGAGGAGCAGGAGCTTCAGCAGATCGCGGTCGATCGCATCGTGCGCGCCGGGGATCTCCCCGGAGGTGAGGAACTCGGTCGACGTCGCCCAGAACTCCTCGAAGATCGCGAGGACGAGGTCGAGCAGCCCGCTCGGGTGGATGAGCAGCGCCCCCGAGGCGCGGGCATCGCCGTGCGAGCGCATCGGCAGCAGCGCCATCTGGTCGTCGGCGATGGCGAGCCGTGTCGGGAGCGTCGGCAGCACCCGCACCTCCTCGCCGTACGGGGCGGCCTCACGGGCCGATTCGATGAAGCCCGGCCGCTCGAGCACGCCCTTCTCGACGATCACGCGATAGCGCACGCCGCGGTTGAGCGCCCGATCCTCCTCCTCGTTCTCCTCGGCGCCGAGGAACGCGATCTCGCTCAGCATGAACACGCTCACCTGCTCGGTCGCCGACGCCTGCAGCTGCGCGAATCGCTGCCGGACCGCGTCGGCGCCGACGATGACGTCGACGACGTCGGGCGCGACCCGCTGCGCGGCACCCTCGCGGTAGATCTCGCTGAGCTGCAGCAGGGTCTCGTGCGCCTGGGCGAGTCCGCGTTCGCGCTCGAGCAGCATCGGGCGGAGGGCGATCGAGGGCGGGGATGCCACGACGCGATCGGGTGCGGAGGCCTGACGGGCGAGCAGGCCGAGCCGCTCGAGCTCCGCGAGGATGCGCCGCACCCGACCGGTGGTCGACCCGGCGGCGACGGCGAGCTCGTCGAGGCTCGCAGAGGGCCGCTGCAGGATCAGCCGGTAGATCGACGTGTGCTCGTCGTCCAGTCCGATCGCCTCGAGCACCCGAGCCTTCCGTTCTCCGCGGCACCGCTCCGCACGACGATCGACCTCGTGTCGACCCGGGCCGACTGCGACCCCGTCGTGGCGGATCGAGGCCATGGCATCTCTCCGCCACCACACTAACCGGCGGCGTGTGGAAGCGTGCTCAGCAAGTCAGATCCGACATGCGAGAGGTATCCCTTACATGCCACGAAGCAACAGAACACCAGCGTCGCGTCGTTCCCGTTCGATCGCGGCCGCCATCGGCGGCATCGCGATCGGCGTGGCCGGCATCGGCGCCGCCGCCCTGCCGGCGGCGGCCGATCCCGGCGATCCGGGCGGCGGTGGCGGCGCCCCGAACGCGTCCGCCGCCGCTCCCACCGGTGAGCACGCGGTCACCCTCATCACCGGCGACCGCGTGCGCGTCACCGACCTGTCCGACGGCACGCACGCCGTCGAGGTCGAGACCGCCCAGCCGGGCGCCGGGGTGCAGACCATCGAGGTCGACGGAGACCTCCACGTGCTGCCGGCCGCCGCGATGCCCTACCTCACGGCGGGCGTGCTCGATCGCGACCTCTTCAACGTGACCCAGCTCATCGAGTTCGGCTACGACGACGCCTCGGTCGATGCGACCCCGATCATCGTCGAGCTCGAGGATGCCGCGGCCGGACGTCGTTCGGCACCGGCTCAGGTTCCCGGCGTCGAGCTGGGCGCGCCGCTCGCGAGCATCGGCGGCGCCGCGGCGACCGCCGACCACGCGAGCGCCGCCGACACCTGGGCCGCGTTGACGGAGGCGCCCGCCGCGGGCGCTCGCACCTTCAGCGCCGATCCGGCCGAGGCGAAGCTCGGCGGCGGGGTGGAGGCGATCCACCTCGACGGCAAGGTCGAGGCGACCCTCGACTCGAGCGTGCCCTACATCGGCGCCCCCGAGGCGTGGGCGGCCGGCTACACCGGCGACGGCGTGACCGTCGCCGTGCTCGACACCGGGTACGACGACACCCACCCCGACCTCGCGGGCCGCGTGCTGGCCGAGTCGACGAGCTTCGTGCCCGGCGAGGACGTGGCCTGGGACCCGAACGGCCACGGCACCCACGTCGCCTCGACGATCGCCGGCAACGGGGCCGCGAGCGATGGCACGCACCGCGGCGTCGCCGACGGTGCCGACCTGCTCGTGGGCAAGGTGCTCGACGCCGGCGGCTCGGGCCAGGACTCGTGGATCATCTCCGCGATGGAGTGGGCCGCCGAGCGCGCCGACATCGTGTCGATGAGCCTCGGCACCCGGCAGGGCTCCGACGGCCTCGACGTGATGTCCGAGGCGCTCAACACCATCTCGGCAGAGACCGACGCCCTCTTCGTCGTCGCCGCCGGCAACTCGACGTCGCCGGAGACGATCGGCTCGCCCGGCGCCGCCGCGAGCGCGCTCACGATCGGCTCGGTCGACGACCCGAGCGGCGAGCTCTCGTGGTTCTCGAGCCAGGGGCCGCTCGTCCGCTCCGGTGCGCTGAAGCCCGACCTCGCGGGCCCGGGCAACGACGTGACCGCCGCCCGCTCGGCCGACAGCCCCGGCTCCGGCGCGTACATCGGCATGAGCGGCACCTCGATGGCGACGCCGCACGTCGCCGGTGCCGCCGCGATCGTCAAGCAGCAGCATCCCGAGTACACCGCCGCCCAGCTGCGCGCGGCGCTCGTGAGCACCGCGACCGACGTCGGGCTGACGCCGTACCAGGTGGGTGCCGGCGTGGTCGACGTCGCGGACGCCGTCGAGTCGACGGTCGTCGCCTCGGGCTCCGGCGACTTCGGCATGCTCTCGTGGGGCGAGGCCGCCGAGCCCGTCGCACGCACCGTCGAGTACACCAACCGCGGCGACGCCGAGGTCGTGCTCACGATCGAGGCCTCCCTCGTCGACACCACGCCCGGATCGGGCGGCGGCGGCCTCGAGCCGATGTCGGCACGCGAGGCATCCGATGTGCTAACGATCGACGCCGACGAGCTGACCATCCCGGCCGGCGAGACCCGTTCGGTGACGATGACCGCCGACCCGGCGAAGGTGCCCGCGGGCGCGCAGCTGTCGGGTGCGCTCACCGCCTCGGTCGACGGCGAGGCCGTCACGCGCACCGCCCTCGGCGTGATCGCCGAGGCCGAGCGGTACGACCTCACGGTCACGGCCACCGACTTCGACGGCGAGCCGCTCGACACCTCCGGATGGATCTGGAACGCGGCGACGGGCTGGTACGCCTCGTTCGGCGTCGCGGGGGAGACCACCCTGCGCCTGCCGGCCGGTCTCTACTCGGTCATGTCGTTCATGGATGTCGCGCGGAACGCCGACACCCAGGCGATCGCGCTCGTCGGCGACCCCGACGTCGTGCTCGACGGGGCGAAGACCGTCGCGTTCGACGCCCGCGCCACCAAGCCGGTCACGGTCGATGTGGGCGACGACGACGTCGAGGCGGTCGTGCGCCGGATGGACTACAAGGTGGACGGCTTCACCGGCAGCGCGCTCGCGCCCGTCTGGATCGACGAGCTCTACGCGCAGCCGATGGATGCCCCCGAGGCGGAGACCTTCGACTTCACCACCCGGTGGCGTCTGCAGAACCCGCTGCTCGAGCTGAAGGCGGGCAAGGAGGAGCTCGACCTCATCGCGCAGGCGGGGTCGACGCTGCTCGACGGCGAGGTCCGTGCCCGCGCGGTCGCCGCCGGACTCGGCAGCGCCGAGGAGCTCGCGGCCGCCGACGTGAAGGGCAAGGTCGCGGTCGTCACGCGATCCGACACCGTGTCGGCCTCGGCCCGTGCCGCGAACGCGGCGGCGGCCGGAGCGAAGCTGCTCATCGTGGTCAACGACGGTGACGGCGAGCTCAGCGAGTGGGTCGGATCCGAGGACTACACGACCGACGTCGCCATCCCGGTCGCCGCGATCAGCGGCGTGCAGGGGCGGAAGGTGCTCGACGCCATCGCGAAGCGGCCCGTCACCGTCACCGGTGAGGGCATGCCGATCGCCGACGAGGTCTTCGACATCGCCCGTTACAGCGACGGCTCGGTTCCCGAGAAGCTCGCCTACCGCCCGAAGAAGCTCGCGCGCATCGACACCACGTACTACGGCGAGAAGGGGTCGACCGTCGGCGAGTACCGGTACGACTTCGTGCCGAGCACCGAGTACGGCACCGGATACGCGATGCGGACCTCGCGCGGCATCGAGCGCACCGAGTGGGTGAACACCGACCAGGTCGAGTGGTACCAGAACGTCAACTCGGTCGACTGGGGCTGGGACATCCGCGACGTCGTCCGGGCGTACGAGCCGGGCGAACAGACCGAGGCGAGCTACTTCGGTTCCGTCGTGCGCCCCTATGTCGGTCCGGGCTACTGGGCGCCGCTGCGCTCCGGCGACGGGATCCAGCTGAACCTGCCCTCGTGGGCCGACGGCGACTCGGCGCAGCGCACCGGCGGCATCGACATGTACGCCGGCACCCCCGGCATCACGCAGTCGATCGAGCTGCACCTCGATGGGGAGCTCGTGAAGACGTCGGAGTACCAGAGCCTGAACGGCTGGGGCATCCCCGACGGCGAGCACGACGTCCGCGTGGTGAACACGACGACCCAGGATGGCGGCGCCCTGCCGTCGTCGACGATGACGCGCACCGAGTGGGCGTTCTCGTCGACCTGGGATTCGAGCGACTACACCCGGCAGATCCTGCCGATGATGCAGGCGTACTACGACGTCGACCTCGACGAGCGGGGACGCGTGGGGGCCGACCGCAAGAAGGGCAAGCCCGTCGAGCTCGGGCTCGAGATCGGCCACATCAGCGGGGCCGTCGGTTCGGCGGCCGTGTCGGGCGCGACCCTCGAGGTGCGCACCGCCGGCGGCGAGTGGCAGCCGGTCGACCTCGAGGTGATCTCCACGGATGACTCGGGCCCGGGTGAGGTGCCCGATGGCGGGTTCCCGGCCGGGCGCTCGTACCTCGTGAGCTACGGCGCCGACTTCACGGTGCCGGACGCCGGTGGCTGGGTCGACCTGCGGGTGACGTCGACCGACGAGGCCGGCGGCAGCTTCAGCCAGGAGATCGAGCGGGCATTCGAGGTCGCCCCGGTGAAGAAGGGCGGTCGCTGAGTCCCGACGCCGCTGAGGCGTTCTGAGGCATCCTGAGACGGACTGAGGCCCGGACGACGAAGGTCGTCCGGGCCTCAGCTCTGCGTGCCGCGTGTTCGGCTACTCGATCTCTTCGGCCATCTCCGCTTCGATGCCCTTGAGGAGACCGGCCTGCGGCTCGGCGTCGGAGGCCGTGACGACCGTGGCGTCGCCGAGCGCCTGCTCGGCGTCGAGGTCGGTCGCGGCCTGCTCGAACTGCGAGTTGTAGAGGCGGTAGTACGCGCCCTTCGCAGCGATGAGCTCGTCGTGGTTGCCCTGCTCGACGATGTCGCCGTGCTCCATCACGAGGATGAGGTCGGCGTCGCGGATCGTCGAGAGACGGTGCGCGATCACGAAGGACGTGCGCCCCTCGCGGAGCGCGGCCATCGCGTGCTGCAGCAGCAGCTCGGTGCGAGTGTCGACCGAGCTCGTCGCCTCGTCGAGGATGAGCACGCTCGGCTGGGCCACGAACGCACGGGCGATCGTGATGAGCTGCTTCTCACCGGCCGAGACGTTCGACGCGTCCTCGTCGAGCTTCGTGTCGTAGCCGTCGGGCAGCGAGTGCACGAAACGGTCGACGTAGGTCGCCTTCGCGGCCGCAAGCACTTCGTCGTCGGTCGCCGTCTGGCGGCCGTACCTGATGTTCTCGCGGATCGTGCCGGCGAACAGCCACGGGTCCTGCAGGACCATGCCGGTCTTCGCCCGCACATCGCGGCGGGTGAGGTCGGCGATGTTCTGGCCGTTGAGCAGGATGCGCCCGCCGTCGAGCTCGTAGAACCGCATGATGAGGTTCACGAGCGTCGTCTTGCCGGCGCCGGTCGGGCCGACGATCGCGACCGTCTGCCCCGGCTCGACCCGGAACGACAGATCGGTGATCAGCGGGTGCTCGGGCGAGTACGAGAACGCGACGTGGTCGAACACGATGGTGCCGTCACCGTCGACCGGTGCCGGAGCGTCCTTCGCGTCGGGCTCCTGCTCTTCGGCGTCGAGCAGCTCGAAGACGCGCTCGGCCGAGGCGGTGCCCGACTGCACGACCGCCGCCATGCCGCCCAGCTCCGAGAGGGGCTGGGTGAACTGCTGCGAGTACTGGATAAACGCCTGCACGTCACCCAGTCGGAGCTGGCCGCTCGCGACCATCAGGCCGCCGAGCACCGCGATGCCCACGTACGTCAGGTTTCCGATGAACATCATGCCGGGCATGATGATGCCCGAGAGGAACTGCGCCTTGAAGCTGGCTTCGTAGAGCTCCTGGTTCTCGGCCTTGAACGCCGCCCGCGAGCTCCGCTCGCGGCCGTAGACCTTGACGAGCGCGTGGCCCGAGAAGGACTCCTCGACGCGGGCGTTGAGGCGCCCGACCTTGCGCCACTGGATGCCGAAGGCCTTCTGCGACTTCGGCCCGATGACGCCGAAGATCACGCCCATGAGCGGCAGCGACACGAGGGCGACGAGCGAGAGCTGCCACGAGATCGAGAACATCATGATGAGCACGCCGACGACGGTGAGCACCGAGGTGATCACGGTCGAGAGCGACTGCTGCATCGTCTGGGTGATGTTGTCGATGTCGTTCGTCACGCGCGAGATGAGCTCGCCGCGCTGCACCTTGTCGAAGTAGCTGAGCGGCAGGCGGTTGATCTTCGCCTCGACCGACTCGCGCAGGCGGTACATCGTCTTCACCATGATGACGTTGATGACGTAGCCCTGCAGCCAGGTGAGCACCGAGGCGAGGAAGTACAGCCCCAGCACGATGATGACGACCTGGCTGAGGCGCACGAAGTCGACGCCGGCGCCGACCTGGAAGTTCTCCATCGCGGCGACCATGTTCGCGAAGTCGGTCTGGCCGGCGGCGCGCAGCGCCTCGACGACCTGCTCCTGCGAGGTGCCGGCGGGGAACTGCTGGCCGAGCGCGGTGGACGCGACGCCTTCGAACAGGATGTTCGTCGCCTCGCCGAGCACCTTCGGTGCGAGCACTGTGAGCACGACGCCGAGTGCACCGAGGATGGAGACGAAGACGAACGCGAAGGCGTGCGGCTTCAGGAGGCCGACGAGGCGCCCGAAGCTCTGGCCGAAGTTCTTGGCCTTGCCCGGCGCGACCGCGCCCGACCAGTCGTCGGCGTTGATGCGCGCCTGCTCGCCGAGCTCGATCTCGAGGCGCTCCTCTTCGGTGAGCTCGGGCTCGGGCTTGGCGTTCTTGCCTGCTTCTGCTGTGCGGGAGCTCATGCGCCGGCCTCCACTCCGAGCTGGGATTCGACGATCTCGCGGTACGTCTCGCTCGTGGCGAGCAGTTCGTCGTGCGTGCCGAGGCCGACGATGCCGCCGTCGTCGAGTACGACGATGCGGTCGGCGTCGGTGATGGTCGAGACGCGCTGCGCGACGACGATCTTCGTCACGTTGGGCAACTCCCTCCAGAGTGCTTGCCTGAGTCTGGCGTCGGTCGTGAGGTCGAGCGCCGAGAACGAGTCGTCGAAGACGAGGATCCCGGGGTTGTGCACGATCGCGCGGGCGATCGCGAGGCGCTGCCGCTGTCCGCCCGACACGTTGGTGCCGCCCTGCGAGATCTTCGCGTTGAGCTGGCCGTCCATCTCCTCGACGAAGTCGCGGCCCTGCGCGATCTCGAGGGCGTGCCACAGTTCGTCGTCGGTGGCCTCCTCGCGACCGAATCGCAGGTTGGATGCCACGGTGCCGGTGAACAGGAACGGTCGCTGCGGCACGAGGCCGATGGTCGCCCACAGGTGCTCGAGGTCGATCTCGCGCACGTCGACGCCGCCGACCTTGACGCTGCCGCCGGTCACGTCGAACAGGCGGGGGAGGAGTGAGACCAGGGTGGTCTTGCCCGCACCGGTCGAGCCGACGATCGCGACCGTCTCACCGGGGGCGGCCCCGAAGGTGATGCCCGAGAGCACCGGGTGCTCGGCACCCGGGTACGTGAACTCGGCGTCGGCGAACTCGATCGTGCCGGGCGTCGTGAACTCGGTGATCGGGTTCGCCGGGCGCTCGAGGGAGGTGTTCGCGTCGAGCACCTCGGAGATGCGCTCGGCGGAGACCGCGGCGCGCGGGATCATGATCGTCATGAAGCTTGCCATGAGCACACCCGTGAGGATGAGCATCACGTACTGCATGAAGGCGAACAGCGTGCCGATCTGCACGGTGCCCGCGTCGACCTCGATCGCGCCGAACCAGACGACGCCGACGACGGTGACGTTGAGCACGAGCATGAACAACGGGAACAGCAGCACGAACAGCGAACCGACCTTGCGGCCGATCACCATGATGTCGGTGTTCGCCTCGCTGAAGCGCTCCTCCTCGATCGGCTCGCGCACGAAAGCGCGCACCACGCGGATGCCGGTGAGCTGCTCGCGCATGATGCGGTTCACGTTGTCGAGCTTGTGCTGGTAGCTGCGGAACAGCGGCACCATGCGGCTGATGATGACGATCGCGATCACGAGCAGCACCGGCACGGCGACGGCGATGAGCCACGAGAGCTCGACGTTCTGCCTGAGCGCCATGATGATGCCGCCGACCGCGAGGATCGGGGCGGTCACGAGGAACGTGGCGCCCATCATGGCGAGCATCTGCACCTGCTGCACGTCGTTCGTGTTGCGGGTGATGAGCGAGCCGGGGCCGAACTTCGACACCTCGCGCTCGGAGAAGCTCGAGACGCGTTCGAACACGTCGTCGCGGATGTCGCGACCGGCCTGCATCGCCGCCTTCGCCGCGAAGTACGTGGCGATGATCGACGCGGTGATCTGACCGAGCGAGATGGCGAGCATGAGCAGGCCGGTCGACCAGATGTAGTCGGTGTCGCCCTTCGAGACGCCGTTGTCGATGATGTCGGCGTTCAGGCTGGGCAGGTTGAAGGTCGCGATGGCCGAGGCGAACTGGAAGACCAGAACGCCGACGAGGAGCAACCAGTAGGGCTTGAGGTACTTGAGCAGGAGTCTTCCGAGCATGTGATCTCCAGGAATCGGCGAAATGGCGGATGCCTCGACCCCGACGCATTCGTGCGCGCGCGACCGTTGCGGAGCTGTTGGCTCTTCCGCCCGAACTGCATCGTCGCACCCCCGTCCGACATTGCAGCGTTACAGCCAAACACGCTGCTGATCAGGAATCAAGCGCACCGGGTCATCCGACCCATTGCGTTCACCGAGGGCGAAATCGGCGGCCCTGCGGGTGCCGATTCGCGCTCGAAACGGGATGCCGCGGGCCGCTCCCCGGACGCCGGGCGGAGGTGTTGCCGTGCCCGGGGCCGGTACTTCGGTACTTCGGTACCGTTCGCCGTCGAACCACTGACGCGCCCTGTGGATAACCGCCTCGACCGTGCGCGCGGCTCTCCTATCGTGGACGCCATGTCGATCCCGAGCATGCGCGTCGCCGCACTCGCCGCCGCAGGCGCGCTGGCCCTCGTGCTGAGTGCGTGCGCGCCCGAAGCGGAACCGTCGCCCGAGCCGACGCCGACCGCCGGCGCGGCACCGATCTTCGCCTCCGACGAGGAGGCGCTCGCCGCCGCGGTCGAGGCGTACGAGAAGTACGCCGCGGTTTCCCGAGCGATCATGGAAGACGGTGGTGCAGAGGCTGGGCGCATCGAAGCGGTTGTGTCTGAGCGGTACGCCCCAACGCTCGTCGCGGAGTTTGAGGCGTTCAAGCTCGCAGGCGTTCGCTCAACCGGTGGCTCGAGTTTCGATGGTGCGTCGCTAGTAGACAGAACGGAGTCCGCCGGGGAAGCGGAAGTGTCCATTTATCTCTGCCGGGACGTGGCCAACGTCCGATTGGTCGATGCTGCGGGCCTCGATCGCACTCCTCAAGATCGGAAGGACCGGGTTCCATCCCAGGCGTTTCTCGTCTCAAGTCCCGAAGCACCCGACGCGCTGGTTGTCGACGGAGTTGAGCAGTGGCTTGGCGACGACTTCTGCTGACGGCTGTTGCGGTGGCGGTCGCAACGATGCCGACGGTGGTTCCTTCAACGGGTAGCTCGTCGTCTTGCTCGGAAGCGATGCTAGCGCTCGGTTGTGGTTCGGTGAACTCCGAGTCGAACGGCGATCACGTCGACATCATTGGTGAGCTCAGCAACGGTGGTCGACCCAGCGGAAACGGAATCGACGTCGGCGGGGACGGGGACAGCGGTGGTGGCGTCGATGTGCCGGTCGCCAAACCCCCGCCGGGCGAAGCCGACGTCTGGTCGGGCGAGGACTGGGCGCGGCTGTGCGACGCCAACTTCCAGGAGGCGTGTGCGCGGCCAGAGACGACCCCGCCCCCGCCCGCACCCGGAGCACCCGCGACGGTCACGCTCCGCGACATCGCCTCGTTCCGGCCGGCGAAGCCGGGGAACGAGATGCAGCCCGGCGGATGGGCGGTCGCGGGGCTTCCGGCGAATTTCGTCGCGTCGTCCTCCGTGGAGGTCGTGGCGGGAACGCTGCTCGGCCGGCCCGCGGAGGTGCGGTTCACCCCGGTCGGGTACCGCTGGGTGCACAGCGACGGGGCGACCGTGACGAGCCCGACGGCGGGTGCGAGCTGGGAGTCGCTCGGGCTCCGCGAGTTCAGCCAGACCGGCACGAGCCACGTCTACGCCGAGCCCGGCGAGTACACGGTGACGCTCGAGGTCGCGCTCGCGGCGGAGTACCGCTTCGGCGGGTCGGGCTGGCAGGGCATCGCAGGGACCCTCGCGGTCGCGGGCGATCCGCAGCCGGTGCTCGTGGGCGAGATCGACACCGTGCTCACGAAGGATGATTGCGACGCGGACCCCGACGGTCCCGGCTGCTGAGTGCAGCAGGCGCACGCTCGCCGCTCGCCGGCGGTGTCGGTGGGGCCGGTGAGAATCACGGCATGACCTTCGCGAATGTCGGGCGGCTCGGCGTGCAGCCGGGTGCCCGCGACCAGGTGATCGAGATCCTCACCCGACCGGGCGCCGAGCTCGGGCAGCACGGCTGCCTCCTCTACGAGGTCGGCTGCAACGACGAGCAGCCCGATTTCGTCTACGTCAGCGAACTCTGGGAGTCGGCCGAGGCGCATCAGGCCTCGCTCCAGCTCCCCGAGGTGCGCGCCTCGATCGCCGAGGTCATGCCGCTCCTCAGCGGCGACCACGACGGGTACCGCTTCGAGGTCGTCGGCTCGCCGCTCCGCGCCTGACGCGGGCGGGTCAGCGCGAGAAGCGGGTCAGCGCCAGAACGGGTCAGCGCCAGAGGTACGGCGGATGCCCCGCCGGCACCTCGCCGGCGGCGACGAGTCGCGCGAGCCGCACCGCGCCGTCGAGCGGCGTCGATCGTGCGACGACGAGCGAGGCATCGGGGGCGAGCCGGGCGAACTCCGCCGTGAACGCCGCGGTGAACTCGCCGCCGGCGGCGAAGACGCCGCCCAGGCCCGCCGCTCGGCGGGGGAGTGCGGGGTCGAGCGCGGCGACGAGGGTGCGGGCGACGAGCGTGCCCGCCTCCGCCATGATCCGTGCGGCGACGACGTCGCCGACCGCGGCGAGCCCAGCGACATCCGCCGCGAACCCGGCGAGCACCGATCCGCGGTCGTCGCGCGTGTAGAGCTGGCCGGGCCAGGTCGGCGCGGCGCCGAAGCGCGACTCCGCCGCCGAGAGCAGCGCCGAGGCATCCGTGGTGACGCCGTCGTGCGTCTGGATCGCGGCCTTCAGGCCCTCGATCCCGATCCACGCGCCCGAACCGCGGTCGTCGTAGAGGTGGCCCCAGCCGCCGACGCGACGCCACACCTCGTGCAGGTCGGTGCCGAGCGCGATCGTGCCGGTGCCGACGGCGACGACCGCGCCGGCCTCGCCCGCGAGCGCGCCGAGATGCGCGGTCACCGCATCGATCGCGAGTGCGACCGGGGCGCCGCCGGCCGCCTCCGACAGGGCGGCGAGCGAAGCGGCAGGATTCGTGACGAGCGAGGCGATGCCGGTCGCGCCGATCGCGACGGCGGCGATCCGCGCATCGGGCCACCGCAGCTGCAGCGCCGCGCGCGCCTCCTCGATGAGCGCCCCCGTCACGGCGAGCGCCGAGCTCCCGCCCGAGGTGATCGCGACGGGCGGTCCGCTGATGAGCACGCGCTCGTCGCCGAACGCGCCCGCGAGCGGTTCGAGCGCGGCCCGGCCGCCGGTGCCGCCCACGTCGATGCCCAGCACGACTTCCGACCGTTCGGAAGTTTCTTGCAATCTTGGCGCCATTCCCGAATACTACTTCCAGAGAGTCGATCTGTTCGCGGATCACGTCTGTCCAGAGAATCACAGCCAGGGCCCTTGCGCCCACGACCAGTTTCAACGAGGAGACCATCCTGATGAACAAGCGCTTCCTCCCGATCGCCGCGCTCGGCGTCGCCGCCGCGCTCGGCCTGACCGCCTGCTCGGGCGGTTCCGGCGACAACGGCGACGGCGGTACGAACGCCGAAGGCCAGACGCTGACCGTCTGGATCATGGAAGGCACCAACCCCGACTCGGACGCCTACTTCGACGAGGTCGCCGACGCCTTCACCGAGAAGACCGGCGCCGAGCTCGACGTCGAGTTCGTGCAGTGGGCCGACGCCCACGACCGCTTCGTCACGTCGATCGCGGGCGGCACCACGCCCGACGTCGCCGAGACCGGCACGACCTGGACCGCGGAGTTCGCCGACGCCGGCGCACTGGCCTCGATCGACGAGTACGTCGCCGCCGACGACCTGGGCGACGACCTCGTCGAGGGCCTCGTCGCCGCGGGCACCTACGACGACGAGCTCTACGGCATGCCGTGGTACGCCGGCGTCCGTTCGCTCGTCTACCGCTCCGACATCTTCGACGAGCTGGGCCTCGCGGCTCCGACCACGTGGGACGAGATCGTCGCCGCGGGCGACAAGATCAAGGCCGCCCACCCCGAGATGATGCCCTTCGCCGTTCCGGGCGACGCCGAGTTCGGCGTGTACCCCTGGGTCTGGGGTGCGGGCGGCGAGGTCTCGACGCTCGAGGGCGACGAGTGGGTCTCCGGCATGGCGAGCCCCGAGTCGCAGGAGGGCGTCGGCTTCTACACCGGCCTCGCGACCGAGCACGGCTTCTCGTCGGCCGGCGCCACCACGTGGAAGGAGACCGACGTGCTCGACAACTTCGCGCAGGGCAACGTCGCCATGGCCCTCATGGGCTCGTGGACCCCTGCCGCGATCGTCGAGAAGAACCCCGAGCTCGAGGGCAAGTTCGCCGCCACCCCGATCCCCGGCAAGGACGGCGGCATCGCCCCGTCGGTGCTCGGCGGCTCGCACCTCTCGATGTTCGAGACGGCTGAGAACAAGGACCTCGCGTGGGAGTTCATCAAGCTGATGACCACGGGTGACTTCGCCAAGCAGTGGGGCGACGAGACCGGGTACTTCCCTGGCCAGACCTCGCTCCTCGACGAGGCGATCGCCTCCGACGACCCGCTGGTGCGCCCCTTCGCGCAGCAGATGGTCGAGGGCGGCGGCACCCCGCCGGTGACCCCGAAGTTCGGCGCCGTCCAGGCGAAGAAGACCACCAACACCGCCATCCAGGCGATCCTCTCCGGGCAGAAGACGGTCGAGCAGGCGCTCACCGACGCCGCCGCGGAGATGGACGAGATCATGAACGGCTGACCTCGTGTCGAACACCCTTCAGGTTCCGACGGCCGCGCCGGGAGCTTCGGCTCCCCGCGCGGCCGGCGGGGCCGCCCGCAAGAGCCTCCTGACCCGGAGCCGCCCCTGGCTCCTCCTCGCCCCCGCGCTCGCGGTGCTCGCCGTGCTGCTGCTGTGGCCGCTCGTGCGGGTGCTCCTCTTCTCCCTCCAGGACTACGGCCTGCGCGAGATCGTCTCGGGCGAGCCCAACTGGATCGGCCTCGCCAACTACGGCGAGATCTTCACGAGCCCCGAGCTCTACACCGTCGTGCTGCCGAACACGGTCGGCTTCGCGGTGCTCGCCGTCGCCGGCACCGTCGCCCTCGGCACCGCGGTCGCGGTGCTCATGGCGAGCCTCGGCGGCTTCTGGCGCACCGTCGTCGGCAGCGCCATCATGATCGCCTGGGCCATGCCCGCGGTCACCGGCACCTACGTCTGGATCTGGATCTTCGACGCCGACCGCGGCATCGTCAACGAGACCCTCCAGGCCCTCGGCCTCCAGGACGAGCCCGTCAACTGGTTCACCAACCGGTACACCTTCTACGGCATCGTCCTCCTCAACGTCATCCACCACGGGTTCCCGTTCGTCGCCATCACGATCCTCGCCGGCCTCCTCGGGGTGCCGAAGGAGATGCTCGAGGCCGCCGAGATGGACGGCGCGGGCCCCTGGCGCCGCTTCTGGCGCATCATCGTGCCGAACCTCAAGCAGGTCTTCGCGGTCGTCATCATCCTGTCGACCATCTGGGACTTCAAGGTCTTCGCGCAGGTCTACCTCATGCCCGGCGGCGCCGGCTCGAATCGCGAGGCGCTGAACCTCGGCGTCTGGTCGTACGTCGAGTCCTTCGGCCAGAACCGCTACGGCTTCGGCTCGGCGATCGCCGTGCTGCTCACCCTCGTACTGCTCGGCATCACCGTCGTGTACGTGCGCACCATGCTGAAGGAGGAGGAGCTGTGAGCACCGCCACCACGAACACGCGGTCGGATGCCTCGCGCAGCACCCGGCCCGAGGCATCCACCGATGTGGCGCAGCTGCGCAAGAGCCGCAAGTCGGCGCGCAAGGCGCGCATCGCGGGCGGCAAGGCGGTGCTCGTCGTGCTGCTGCTCGGCTTCACCCTGTTCCCCGCGTTCTGGATGCTCTCGAGCGCCTTCGACGCGCAGGCCGGCGCGGGCGGGCAGCAGCTGCTGCCCCGCGAGTGGTCGCTCGAGAACTTCGAGTACGTGCTCACCGAGGGCGGGTTCGACGTGTTCCTGCGCAACTCGGCGATCGTCGCGGTCGTGACGGTGCTCGCGAGCGCGCTGCTCGCGCTGCTCGCCTCGGTCGCGGTGGCGCGATTCCGTTTCAAGTTCCGCACCGCGATGCTCCTCATGATCCTGATCGTGCAGATGGTGCCGCTCGAGGCGCTCGTGATCCCGCTGTTCGTGCAGGTGCGCGACCTGCAGCTGCTGAACACGCTGCTCGGCATCATGGTCGTCTACGTCGCGCTCTCGCTGCCGTTCGGCATTTGGATGCTGCGCGGCTTCGTCGCCGCGGTGCCCGTCGAGCTCGAGGAGGCCGCGTACATCGACGGCGCCAGCTGGGGCCGGATGTTCCGCTCGGTGCTGCTGCCCCTCGTCATGCCCGGACTCGTCGCGACGAGCGTGTTCTCGTTCATCACCGCCTGGAACGAGTTCATCTTCGCCATGACCCTGCTCGGCGGGGCGACCGAGAACTACACGGTCGCGATCGGCCTCAAGCAGTTCTTCGGCGAGCACTCGAACGAGTGGGGCTACATCATGGCCGCCTCCACGATCATCACGATCCCGGTCATGATCTTCTTCGTCATCGTCCAGCGTCGCTTGTCGAGCGGCCTCGTGGCCGGCGCGGTGAAGGGGTGACCGCCGCGGACGACCCCACCATCAGGGGGTTGGTGGGCGGAGTGCTCTGGCCGGGCTTCCTCGGCCGGAGCATTCCGGACTGGCTTCGCCGCGAGCTCGACGCGGGCCTCGCGGGTGCGGTGCTCTTCGCGCACAACCTGCACGACCCGGCCGGTCGAGGAGCTCCGACCCTTGCCGCCGAGTTCGCCGCGTACTCCGCAGCGACCCGACCGCTGCTCGTCGGCATCGACGAGGAGGGCGGCAACGTCACGCGCG
The DNA here is from genome assembly GCF_042799635.1 of Agromyces sp. NPDC057679. Lineage (NCBI taxonomy): Bacteria > Bacillati > Actinomycetota > Actinomycetes > Micrococcales > Microbacteriaceae > Agromyces > Agromyces sp. NPDC057679. Next base: position 794,447 of record NZ_JBHVIK010000002.1, read on the forward strand.
TCGACGCGGCGCTCGGCTCGACGCTGCCGGGTGCGGCGCAGCTCGGCTTCGTCGACGACCTCGCGGCGACCGAGGCGGTGGGCGAGCAGCTCGCCGACCGGTCGCGCGCCGTCGGGGCGAACGTGGTGCTCGGGCCGGTGGCCGACGTGAACACCGACCCGCGCAACCCGGTCATCGGCGTGCGCTCGTTCGGGGCCGACCCCGAGCTCGTCTCTCGGCACGCCGTGGCGCAGCTCCGCGGCATCCAGCGGGCCGGTGCGGCCGCGTGCGTGAAGCACTTCCCCGGGCACGGCGACACGCACCTCGACTCGCACCACGCGATGCCCGAGCTCACGATCTCGCTCGACGAGCTCGAGCGCATGCACCTGCCGCCGTTCCGCGCGGCGATCGCCGCGGGGGTCGCCGCCGTCATGACCGCGCACATCATCGTGCCCGAGTGGGGTGCCGCGCCGGCGACCCTGAACCCGATCGCGCTCGGTCGGCTTCGCGAGCTCGGCTTCGAGGGCGTCATCATCACCGACGCGCTCGACATGGCCGCGGTGCGCGAATCGGTCGGGGCCGGCCCCGGAGCCGTGCAGGCGCTCCGCGCTGGCGCCGACCTGCTCTGCATCTCGAACCCGACGAACCTCGGCGCGGCGGCCGTCGCCGACCAGGACGTGCGCGACTTCCGCGAGGTGCAGCAGGCGATCTTCGCCGCGATCGACGACGGGACGCTCGACGTCGCGACCGTCGAGCGCGCCGCCGATCGGGTGCGACGGCTCGCGGTCTCGCTCGACGAGGCTCCGTCGAACACGCGGATGCCGCTCGACACACGCCGGGTCGCCCGCGAGGCGATCACCGTGGACGCCGAGATCCCGGCGCTCCCGGGATCCCGTGCGGTGCTCGACGTGCGCGGCCGCTCGACGCTCGCCGTCGACAGCGACGCCGACTACGTCGAGCGGGCGCTCGCGGCCGGCGGCCGGGTGCTGCGCGGGAACGCCGCGGTGCCGGGCGACGGCCAGCTGGTCGTGATCGTCGACGCCGTCGGCGCACCGGGCCCGCAGCGCGAGCGCGTCGCGAACATCGCGGCGATCCGTCCCGATGCCGTCGTGGTCGACACCGGCATGCCCGGCGAGCCGCTGCCGCTGCCGACGCTGCACACGCGCGCCGCGAGCCGGCTCGCCGCCGAGGTCGCGAGCGAGCTGCTCGAGTCGGGAGCCGGCGCGTGATCGTGCTCTCGCTCCAGTCGGGCACCTCGGCGGACGGCATCGACGTCGCCGTCGTCGAGATCGAGCCCGCGCGCCCCGCCGAGGGAGCGAATGCGACGCCGCTGCGGCTGACGCCGCTGCACACGAGCACCGTCGACTGGGACCCCGCGCTCCGCGCGAGGATCCTGTCGGTCGCGGCCGGCGAGGCGCTCGACGCGGGCGGGTGGACCCGGCTCACCACCGAGCTCGGCCAGGCCTTCGCCGACGCGGCGGCCGGGGGCATCCGTGCCTCGGGCGCGACGCCCGAGCTCATCGTCTCGCACGGCCAGACCGTGCATCACTGGGTCGAGGGCGGGCATGCCCGCGGCACCCTGCAGCTCGGGGAGCCCGCGTGGATCGCCGAGCGCGCGGGCGTGCCCGTCCTCTCCGACGTGCGTATGGCCGACATCGCCGCGGGCGGCGAGGGAGCGCCGCTCATGGCGTTCTTCGACCGGCTCTGGCTGGGTGAGGAGGCCCGCACCGCCGGACGCACGATCGCGACCGTGAACCTCGGCGGCATCGCGAACGTGCAGCTCGTCGGTGCCGACGGTTCCGTCGTCGCCTTCGACACCGGCCCCGGCAACTGCCTCATCGACGCCGTGGTCGACCGCCAGACGGCCGGTGCGCAGGGCTACGACGAGGGCGGACGGCTCGCCGTCGCCGGGCGGGTGCACGAGGCGCTCCTCGCCGCACTGCTCGCGCACCCGTACTTCGCGGCCCGCGCGCCGAAGTCGACGGGACGCGAGACCTTCGACCTCGGGGTCGTCGACGCCGCGGTCGCCGCGGTCGCCGCGACGACGGGCGGCGAGGACGGGGCCGATGCGCGAGACGCGCTCCCCTTCGCCGACCTGGTCGCGACGCTCACCGAGCTCACCGCGCGCGCGGTCGTCGACGCTCTCGCCGACGACGCGCCCGTCGTCCTCGTCTGCTCGGGCGGCGGGGCGCTCAACCCGGTGCTGCTCGCGCGCATCGCCGAACACGCGACCGCCCGCGGCATCTCCGTCGAGTCGAGCGCCGCCCGCGGCCTCGACCCGGCGTTCAAGGAGTCGCTCATGTTCGCGCTCCTCGGGTACTGCAGCCGGCACGGCGTGCCGATCGAACTCGGCCCCGACCCTGCGGGCGCGCGCGTGCTCGGGCGGTTCTCGCCCGGGCCGCAGCCGCTCGATCTGCCCGCGCCGCTCGCAGGCGTGGCATCCATCGTCATCGAACACCGCGCCATCGAACGCCGCACCATCGAACACCGCACCGACGAACACCGCACCAACGGGGGAGCAACACCATGAGCGGTCACCCACCGCAGCAGTCGGCCGAGCATCACGCACTGCGCGAGCTGCTCGGCGAACTCTCGACCGAACAGGTCAACGACGCCCACGCCGGATTCGACCTGCTCTCGACCGAGGCGCAGCTCGCCGCCATGCAGGCAGAGAGCGCGCAGGCCGTCGCGGCCGTCACCGAGGCGACGCCGCAGATCGCCGCGGCCGTCGACGCCATCGTCGCCCGGCTGCGCGGCGGCGGTCGCCTCGTCTACGCCGGGGCCGGCACCGCCGGGCGCATGGGCGTGCTCGACGCGAGCGAGATCCCGCCGACCTTCGGCACCGATCCCGCGCTCGTCGTCGGGCTCATCGCCGGCGGCGACGGCGCGCTGCGCTCGGCCGTCGAGAACGCGGAGGACGACACGGCGCTCGGCGCCGCCGACCTCGAGGCGATCGGGCTCGGCACCGCCGACGCGTTCATCGGCATCTCGGCATCGGGCCGCACCCCGTACGTGCTCGGCGCCATCGAGTACGCGAAGCGCGTCGGGGCGCTCACCATCGGCTTCGCCTGCAACGAGGACTCGGCGATCGGCGCGGCCGCCGACCTCGCGATCGAGACCGTCGTCGGCCCCGAGATCGTGGCCGGCTCCACCCGGCTGAAGGGCGGCACCGCGCAGAAGCTCGTGCTCAATGCGATCTCGACGATCGCGATGGTGCGCCTCGGCAAGGTGCACGGCAACCTCATGGTCGACGTGCAGGCCACCAACGCGAAGCTGCGTGCGCGCGCCGAGCGCATCGTCATGCAGGCGACCGGGGTGGATGCCGTCACCGCCTCCGCCGCGCTCGCCTCGGTCGACGGGCACGTGAAGGCCGCGATCCTCGTCACCATGACTGGGGTGGATCCGAAACTCGCGCTGGCGCGCCTCGCCGCCGAAGATGGAGTGCTGCGCGATGCTCTCTCCAGCGTGCGCGACACGACCGTCGAATAGGGCGCGCGATCACAAGGAGAAGGAACGGAAGGCTGGAGATGTCGGCGAACGTGCTCTCGACCGTGCGCGAGGCGGTGCCGCGCCTGAGTTCGTCCGAGGCGCGCGTCGCCGAGGCGATCATCGCCGACCCCACGCTCGTCGTCGACCTCACCATCACCGACCTCGCACGCGTGTGCGGCACCTCGCTGTCGACGGTCGCCCGGTTCTGCCAGACGCTCGGGTACTCGGGCTACCGCGAGTTCCGCATGGAGGTCGCGAGCGCCGTGAGCCGCGAGGCCGCGGAGCGCGACCGCTTCGGCCTCGCGAACGCCGACATCGACCCCGACGACACCGCATCCGACGTGGTGGCGAAGATCGCCTTCCACGAGGTGCTCGCCATCGAGCAGACGGTGGGCGGCCTCGACACGACGGTGCTCGACCAGGTCGTCGACGCGATCGTGGCGGGGGCGCACGTCGACCTCTACGGGTTCGGCTCGAGCGGGCTCACCGCACAGGACCTGCAGCAGAAGCTCTCGCGCATCGGCATCTCGGCGTTCTGCTCGGTCGACGTGCACCTCGCGCTCGTCTCGGCGGCGCTGCGGAAGCCCGGGGACGTCGCGATTGGGATCTCGCACTCGGGGCTCACGGCCGAGACGAACCACGCGCTCGAGGTCGCCCGCGAGGGCGGGGCGACGACGGTCGCCGTGACGAACTCGCCCGAGTCGCCCATCGCCGAGCTCGCCGAGTTCGTGCTGATGACGCACGCACGCGAGTCGAGCTACCGGGTGGGGGCGATGTCGAGCCGGATCGCGCAGCTCGCCGTCGTCGACTTCCTGTTCGTGCGGGTCGCGCAGCGCCTGGGCGACTCGGTCTCGACCCCGCTGCAGCGCACCTTCGAGGTCACCGCGAGCCATCGGGTCCCGTCGCGGCGGCGGCCGGCCTGAGGCCAGGCCCCGCACGAGGCCCCCGCCGAGTCGCTCGCCGAGCCGTTCGCACGAAACCGGCGCGCGTGCCGTGCCGTGCCGTGCCGGCTCAGCGCTCGGCCGTGAAGGTCGACGTGTAGAGCTCCCGCAGCGCGGGCATCCCGCCGGACGCGAAGGCCGCGCGCTGCCGTGCCCCGCCCGTGCCCTCCTCGCGCAGGCGCGCGAAGCCGGTCGCGACGAGTCCGGCATCGCCGCTCGCGTCGAGTGCGGGGGCGAGCAGCGACTGCGCGCGATCGAGCACCTCGTCGGCGGGGCGGAGCTCGCCGAGCACGGGGTCGAGCACGAGGGCGTCGAGCCCGCTGTGGGCCGCGTGCAGCAGCGCGGCGTTGAGGAGTTCGGGGCCGGGGGCGGCCTCGGCGCTCGGCACGACCGCGTCGGCGGCGCCGAGCGAGACGTCGATCACGCTGTCGACGAGCGCCCGGTACACGGCGGCGTGCAGCACGGCCGACCAGGCCTCGAGTTGGGCGTCGGCGACCCTGACCTCGACGGTGGGCACGTGGTCCGACAGTCGCGCCGCCCACATGATGATCGCGTGGTCCTTCATGCCGCCGATGCCCACGAGCCGTTCGAGGCGCCGGTCGTAGTCGGCCGCGTCGCGGAACTCGGGCGGGCACCCCGTCGTCGTCCAACGGCGCTGCCCGACGTTGCGCCAGCTCTCGTAGCCGGTGTCGTGGCCGCGCCAGACGGGGGAGTTGCCGGTGAGCGCAGACAGCAGGGGCAACCAGTTGCGGATGGCGTTGAGTGCACGCACGCCGTCGTCGCGATCGTCGATCCCGACGTGCACGTGCAGCCCCTGGATCTGGTGGTCGGCGATCACGCCCGCCATGTCGTCGGCGATGCGCTGGTAGCGGGGGGTGTCGGTGATCGTCGGGAACGGCAGCGCATCGGGCGGGCAGCCGACGCTAGCGGCGACGACGCCGTATCCGTCCGCCTCGGCGGCGACCTCGCGGCGGAACCCGACGAGCGCCTCCTGGGCCTCCGTCATGTCGGTGAAGACGGCCGAGGCGTGCTCGACCTGCGCGGCGAGGAACTCGCGGTGGGCGAGGGGCTTCCAGCGGGGGTCGGCGGCCAGGTGCGCGAACGCGCCGTCGGCCACGTCGGCCGGGCGCAGCGTCTCCCGGTCGAGGAAGACGAACTCCTCCTCGAGCCCGAAGGTGGTCATCGCAGCTTCCTCTCGATGCTCACACTCTCGCCAGCGGGTCGGCGCGCGTCAAGGGCTTGCCGGCATCGTGCGTCGGGTCGACGCGACGTCAGAAGAGCAGCAGCACCGCGACGCTCGACGCGAGGGTGACGACGAGCGACCCGGCCACGAGGGCGGCCACGACGATCAGCGCCACGCGCCCGCGCGAGAGGCGGTCGCCCGAGTGCACCGGTCTCGTCGTGAACGGCGACGGGGATGCCACGGCGCCGCCGTGCGGCGTCGGCACGGTCGTGTGCTCGGGCACGAGGCGCATGGTCTGCATGAGGGGCTGGGCCAGCTCGTCGGCGCCGTCGGGGGTCGCGGCGAGTGCGCCGAGGTGCGCGGGCGCGAACGCGGCGACGAGGGCAGGCTCGGGGGCCGGCGCGCCCGGCGCTGAAGGTGGCGACGCGACCGCCTTGTGCGCCGTGTGCGGAGTCCAGCCGCGGCCGTCCCAGTAGCGCAGCCACGTGGCATCCGCCTCGTCGTCGTACCAGCCCGCCGAGCGCTCAGCCATACGCGGCCGCGGCGTCGGGAGAGGTCATCCGCCCACTGTAGAGCCGCGCGTCAGGCTGCGCGATCGGCAGAACTCCCCATGGCGGCGAGCAGGTCTTCGGGGTCGCGCGGGCTCGCCGCGGCACCGAGGTCGAGCAGCGCCTCGGCGTCGAGGGCCGCGGTGGGCGGGACGACCTCTGCGGCGGCCACGGCACCGGCCCGGCGCACCATGCGGGCGGCCTGGACGAGCACCACGCCGAGCACCGCCCCGGCCGTGTTCATGACGAGGTCGCGCGGGTCGGAGATGCGATCGGGCTCGGGCAGCTGGATGAGCTCGATGACGGTGGTGAACGCGAGGCCGGCGAGCAATGCGAGCGGCCAGGCCCGTCGGGGGAGGAGGAGGGCCGCGAGCACGCCCACCGGCACGAACAGTGCGACGTTGAACGCGATCTCGGCGAGATAGCCGGTGGTCCACGTCACCTGGGCCGTCCAGGCGTCGGGGTTCAGGATGCCGCCGTCGACCTGGTTGCCGGTCGTGCTCCAGGGCGCCGGACCGACCGTCACCCACAGCACGAGCGCCGCGTACGCGGCAGCGACGAGACCGAGGGGGCGGCGATCCATGGCCCGATTCTCCTCCTCCGAGCCTTCGAACGGGCTGGATTCCTCCCGGGAGTCGGATCCGAACGTCACAATCCGGTCGCGACCGGTGTGCTACAGCGAAGAAGCCGATAGTGTATTTTCACTGATTCCTCCATCAAGCGGGCGCTTGCCCGCGCCTCCATTCGATTGCCCGGAGGCGGACCGATCCGCGTGGCATGACCCGATACGAGACGGCGGATGCCTGCATGGCATACCGTCCCTCGCCCCCGCTCCGTCTGGCAACCTGCCGTGCGGGGCAGCGATCGACCGTCGATCGCATCGGGCCCGCGACAGCGGCCCATAAGGACAGAAGGACAGCAGTATGGCAACTGGAACCGTCAAGTGGTTCAACGCCGAAAAGGGCTTCGGCTTCATCGCTCCCGACGACGGCTCGGCCGACGTCTTCGCGCACTTCAGCGCGATCTCGGGCAACGGCTACCGCTCGCTCGAAGAGGGCCAGAAGGTCGAATTCGACGTCGCGCAGGGCCCGAAGGGCCTGCAGGCGGAGAACATCCGCGGCCTCTGAGCCCAACGGCAAGTCGAACGCCGTCGCAGCCTCGTGCTGCGGCGGCGTTCGGCGTATCCGGGCGGTATCACAGCTTCACCGTCTAGTGTTGGGCCCGCGAGCCGTCGTCATCCGCACGAACGGCACGCGAGCTCCCGGCGACGGACATCGTCGCTGGGAACCCGCACGACTTCGGTCGTGCACGTCGCAGCCGCTCCGGCGGCTCGGCTCTACAGAAGGAAATGAATATGGCAACCGGAACCGTCAAGTGGTTCAACGCCGACAAGGGCTTCGGCTTCATCGCCCCCGACGACGGCTCGGCCGATGTCTTCGCGCACTTCAGCGCGATCGCGTCGGGCGGCTACCGCTCGCTCGAGGAGAACCAGAAGGTCGAGTTCGAGACCGCCCGCGGCCCCAAGGGCCTGCAGGCAGAGAACATCACCGTCATCGGTTAAGTTCTCCCAGCGCGTTTCAGACGACGGATGCCTCGGCGCCCTCCCGTTCCCGGGAGATGCGCCGGGGCATCCGTCGTTCGTGCGTTCGGCGCCGTCGGGCGTCTTCAAAGCTTCGATGCCTACGATCGGAACACATCGACCCCGGCCCGCGGTCGGCCCCGAAGGAGGAGCCCCCATGCAATGCCCCAGTGACGGAACCGTGCTCGTGATGAGCGAGCGCAGCGGCATCGAGATCGACTACTGCCCGACCTGCCGCGGCGTCTGGCTCGACCGCGGCGAGCTCGACAAGATCGTCGAGCGGGCCGGCCGGGAGTTCGGCGGTGCGCAGGCCGCACCCGCCGCCGCCCCGCAGGCGCCGCCCGCCCCGCCGCAGCAGCCGGCCTACGGTCAGCAGGCGTACCAGCAGCCCTACGACAACCGTGGGTACGACAACCGCGGGTACGACAACCGCGGCTACGGCGACCAGGGGTACGGCCGCAAGAAGAAGAAGGAGAGCTGGCTCTCCGAGCTCTTCGACTGAACCCCGAAACACGCGAATGCCGCGTCGGTCGCCATTCGGGCGGCCGGCGCGGCATTCGTCGTCGGCGCGGCCGGATCAGGCCGCGTTGAACTCGGCCGGGTGGGGTCCGGTGCGTCCGTCGCGCTCGAGCGCGTCGATCGCGGCGAGGTCGTCGCCCGTCAGCTCGAAGCCGAAGACGTCGAGGTTCGCGGCGATCCGCGCAGGGGTCACCGACTTCGGGATCACGACGCGGCCCTGCTGCAGGTGCCAGCGGAGCACGACCTGCGCAGGGGTCACGCCGAGGCGCGCGGCGATCGAGGTGACGGATGCCTCGCCGAGCACGGCGCCCTGCGCGAGCGGGCTCCAGGCCTCGGTGACGACGCCGTGGCGGTCGTTCGCCGCGACGGTCGCGCGGTTCTGCAGTGCGGGGTGCAGCTCGATCTGGTTCACGGCCGGCACGGTGCCGGTCTCGGTGATGAGCCGCTCGAGGTGGGCGGGCTCGAAGTTCGAGACGCCGACGGCGCGCACCCGCCCCTCGTCGAGCAGTCGCTCGAGCGCCCGCCAGGTGTCGACGAAGCGGTCGCGCTCGGGCGTCGGCCAGTGGATCAGGTAGAGGTCGAGGCGGTCGAGCCCGAGCTTGCCGAGGCTCGCGTCGAAGGCGCGGAGGGTGGCGTCGAAGCCCTGGTCCGAGTTCCAGACCTTCGTCGTGACGAACAGCTCGTCGCGCTCGATGCCCGACTCGGCGAGGGCGCGGCCGACGCCGGCCTCGTTGCCGTAGATCGCGGCGGTGTCGATGCTCCGGTAGCCCGCTTCCAGGGCGGCGGCGACCGCCGCGGCCGTCTCGGGCTCGGGGACCTGGAAGACGCCGAAGCCGAGCTGCGGCATCTGCACGCCGTTGTTGAGGGTGACGGTGGGCACGGTGGTGGTGGTGGTGGTCATGGAGTCGCTTTCCTGGTCGATCAAACGGGGTGTGGAGGCGCCGCGCCGCGCCGAGGTCATGCGGCGGGGACGGTGGTCGGGGAGGTCGCGGGGAAGGCCGTCGCGGCGGCATCCTCCCTGGACGAGCGACGCGCCGTCGCGGCGGCGATCGCCATCACGAGGAGGGCGGCGAGCGTGATGCCGGCGCCCACCCAGATGGGCGAGGTGAAGCCGAGGCCGGCGGCGATGGTGAGGCCGCCGGCCCAGGCGCCGAGCGCGTTGCCGAGGTTGAACGCCGCGATGTTCGCGCCCGAGGCGAGCGTCGGCGCTCCGGCCGCGAAGCGCATCACGCGGCTCTGCAGGCCCGGCACCGTGCCGAAGCCGAAGGCGCCCATGAGCACGAGCAGCACGACGGTCGCGATCGGGCCGCTGGCGAGCCATCCGAAGAGGGCGAGCACGACGACGAGCGCGGCGATGAAGGCGAGCAGGGTGCCGTCGATCGAGCGATCGGCGAGGCGTCCGCCGGCCCAGTTGCCGACGACGAGACCGGCGCCGAACAGCACGAGCAGCCACGGCACGGCGGAGGCGGCGAAGCCGCTGACCTCGGTGAGGGTGAAGGCGATGTACGTGAAGGCGCCGAACATGCCGCCGAAGCCGAGCACGGTGACGGCGAGCGAGAGCCAGACCTGACCCGAGCGGAAGGCGCCGAGCTCGCGGCGCAGGCTCGGCGCGGGGCCGGCGGTCCTCAGGCTCGGCACGAGGGCGGCGATGCCGGCCAGGGCCACGACGCCGATCGCGGTGATCGCCCAGAAGGTCGCGCGCCAGCCGAACTGCTGGCCGATGAAGGTGCCGAAGGGCACGCCGAGCACGTTCGCGGCGGTCAGCCCGGTGAACATGATCGCGATGGCGGCCGCGGCCTTGTCGGGGGCGACGAGGTTCGCCGCGACCACCGAGCCGATGCCGAAGAAGGCGCCGTGGCAGAGTGCGGCGATCACGCGGCCGGTCATCATGAGTTCGTAGCTCGGCGCGAGCGCCGAGACGGCGTTACCGGCGATGAACAGCACGAGCAGGCCCATGAGCACGGGCTTGCGGGGGAGTCGGATGGTGGCGGCCGTGAGCCCGAGTGCGCCGACCACCACCGCGAGGGCGTAGCCCGAGATCAGCCAGCCGGCGGTGGCCTCGCCCACGCCGAAGTCGGTCGCGACCTCGGGAAGCAGGCCCATGATGACGAACTCGGTGAGTCCGATGCCGAATCCGCCGATGGCGAGTGCGATGAGTCCGAGTGGCATGGCGAAGCTCCTGCTAGAGTGGAGGGAATTAGTTGCAAGCGCGTGCTATTGCGCAAGCGACGTTAATACTTGCACACGCAAATACAAAGCGCAAGCAACTAAATTCGAGGAGGCAGCATGGGGATCGCCGACGACGCCGTCGAAGTGCGCGCGCAGGGGTGGCGCACGCTCGCCGCACTGCACGGCCTGATCGAGTCCGAGCTCGAGCGCGCGCTCGGGGCCTCCGTCGATCTCTCGGTCGTCGAGTACACCGTGCTCGACGCGCTGAACCGGCAGGACGGCTGGCACATGCGCATGCAGCAGCTCGCCCGGGCGACGGCGCTCAGCCCGAGCGCGACGACCCGACTCGTCAACCGGCTCGAAGATCGGGCGCTGCTCACGCGCATCCTGTGCGCCGACGATCGACGCGGCATCTACACCGAGCTCACGCCGGCCGGGCTGGCCCTCTACGAGCAGGCGCGCCCGATCCACGACGAGACGCTCGAGCGCGTGCTCGCCGAGGCGGCCGCGCAGCCCGAGCTCGCGCCCGTCGTCGACGCGCTGCACGTCGCGGCGCCCGTCGCCGGCTGAACCGGAGACACAACGTCGAGCGCGCACGGACGGGATGCCCGGGTGTGCGTCATGCTCGCAGCGTCGCGGCGATCAGCCCTGCTGCGCGCCGCCGATGTTGACGAGCCAGGTGACGCCGAAGCCGTCGGTGCACATGCCGAACGCATCGCCCCAGGGCGCGACCTCGAGCGGCACGATCTCGGACCCCGAGGCCAGCAGCTTCTCCCAGTAGCCGCGCAGCGTCGCGTCGTCGTCGGGACCGCCCGAGAGCGACACCGAGATGTTGCTGGTCTCGGGCGCCGGCGGCATGTGGCTCGGAGTGTCGGCGACCATGATCCACATGCCGCCGTCGCCCTCGACCTGGCCGTGCATGACCTTGTCGGCGTCGGCGGGGTCGTCGGCCTGCCCGAACTCCCCGAAGGTGTTGACGGTGAGCTGGCCGCCGAACACCGAATGGTAGAACTCGAGCGCCGCGCGGGCGTTGTCCTTGAGGTTGATGTAGGGGTTGAGCCGTGCCATGGTGCATTCCCTTCGCTGGGTGAGCGGACAGTGCCGATGATTCTCGCCCGCCCGCCGTGCCGCAAGCCCCGGTTCGAGCCGCTCGAGCGGCGTGAGGCGGCGGGATGCCTCGCGGCGGAGCGGGTTTCGAAGCGGGTCTTGACCGCGGCATCCGGCCGTCGTATTCTTTAATCAATCAGATGGTTGATCAATGAACTGGTTGAGGAGGAGCGATGATCGTGGACCCGAAGTCGGACGACCGGCTCGATCGCGCGTTCATGGCCCTCGCCGATCCGGTCCGCCGCCGCATCATCGCCCGACTCAGTCGGGGGCCGGCGACCGTCAACGAGCTCGCCGACCCGTTCGAGATCAGCAAGCAGGCCGTCTCCAAGCACATCCAGGTGCTCGAGCACGCCGGGCTCGTCACGCGAACGCGCGACGCCCAGCGGCGCCCCGTGCACCTCGACCCGGCGGCCCTCGAAGCCCTCACCGAGTGGATCGACCGCTACCGGTTGATCCACGAGCAGCAGTTCCGCTCGCTGGACGCGCTGCTCGCCGATGACCGCGGCGCGAACGCCGCGGCATCCACTGCCGACCAGGTCGGCGACCTCTCCGAGCGCGGCCGGCCGGCCGCGCCGCACAGGAAAGAGACAGGACAATGACGAACCCCGTCACCATCACCGCCCCCGAGGGGCTGCCCTTCATCGACACCGCGCGCGAGTTCGACGCGCCCGTCGCCGCCGTCTTCGAGGCGCACCGCGACCCCGCCCTCGTCAAGCAGTGGCTCGGGCCGAACGGCTACGAGATGGCCGTCGAGCGGTGGGACTTCGTGCCGCAGGGCGGCTACCGCTACGTGCACACCGACGCCGACGGTGCGAAGTGGGCCTTCAACGGCACCTTCCACTCGGTGCGCGAGAACGAGATCGCGATCCAGACCTTCGAGTTCGAGGGCTACCCCGATGTCGTCGCGATCGAGACCCTGCGCTTCGAGGACCTCGGCGACGGCCGCACCCGCCTCAGCATCCACTCGGTCTACCCCGATGTCGAGAGCCGCGACGGCATGGTCGCGAGCGGAATGGAGACCGGGCTCACCGAGGGCTACGCGCGCCTCGACGCGCTCGTCGCCTGACCTTCGGAAGGAGCACATCATGGACTGGACGCTCGAAGTGGTCATCGTGCCCGTCAGCGACATCGAACGATCGATCGAGTTCTACCGCGACCGCGTCGGGTTCGAGCTCGACCACCACACGGTCACCGAGCACCTGGAGATCGCGCAGCTCACGCCGCGCGGTTCGGGCTGCTCGATCGTGATCGGCTCGCTGCCCTCGCAGCAGGAGATGGTGCCGGGCTCGCTGAAGGGCGTGCAGCTCGTCGTCGCCGATGCCGAGGCGGCTCGTGCCGAACTCGTCGAACGCGGTGTCGACGCGAGCCCGATCCAGGTGATCGACCCGCGCGACGGCGGCACCTTCTTCGGCTTCGCCGACCCCGACGGCAACACCTGGTCGGTGCAGCAGATCAAGGCCAGGGGCGAGCGCCCGCTCATCCCGGTCGAGGCGCGGCAGCGCTTCGGCGCCGAGCAGGACGCCTGAGCGAGCGAGCGGGCCCGGCGGAGTGCCGGGCCCGCTCGCGCTAGCGAGCCGAGACGCGGGCGACCGGCTGACGCAGGATCGTCCGGAGCTTCTCAGGTGCCGAGCGCCGCGGGTCGCCGAAGTACACCTCATGGTGCCGCCCGTTGAAGCGCAGGCCTTCGGCGGGCATGAACTCGTCGTGCAGGCGTGCGAGCGTCGGGCCCTCGTCGTCGTAGGCGCCGCGGTGCAGGGTCTGCACGCAGAGCCCCTCGTCGAGGGTCTCGAATCGCAGCCGCGCGACGGCCGGGGCCTTCGCGAGCGCCTTGGCGATCGCGGCCTCCTGCACCTCGGGCGTCAGCCAGTCGGGCTGCCAGATCATCATCGTCCAGCTCCAGGCCGACTTCTCGCGGGTCACGAAGGTCGACGGGTCGTCTGCGCTCCACAGCCCCTCGAGGGGACCCACCACGTAGTCGCGGTCGAGGTCGCGCTTGCTCTGAAACTTCACCGCGTACGAGACCGCGTAGAGCGCCTCGACCGCCGCGGCGTACTCGGGCACCGTGTTGGGATCGCCCTCGCCGTCGACCATCGCGTAGCGCAGCGGCGGCACCTCGACGAGGTCGAAGCGGCCGTGCCGGGCGGTGTAGCTCGGGATCTCGCGTTTCGGATCGAACTTCGTCGTCGCCATCTGCCTATCGTCACCCGCACCGCCGACAGTCGGTCGGTCGGTCGGTCGGTCGAGAGGAGGCGCTCGTGGCGACGACGTCGCTGATCCGCCTCAGGTATCGGGCGGTCGGGCCAGTTGGTGGGTGGCGACTACGTCACTGATCCGCCTCCGGTATCGGGTGGTCGGGCCTGTTGGTGCGTGGCGACGACGTCGCTGATACCTGAGGCGGATCAGTGACGTCGTCACGGGCGGGAGGGATGGAGGCGGGGTCCACGCCGACGACCACGGCGACGGCGGCTGAATGGAGTTCCGCCGGACGGTGGTGGCGTCAGGCGTCGATCGATGCGGTCGGCGCGGTCGGAGTAGTGGAGGTGGTCGGCTTCCCCTCGGCCGGAGCCGGCCGGCGCCGCGCCTGCCCGGCGACGGCGAGGCTCAGGATGATGACGGCGCCGACCACGAGCAGTGCCGAGCGCGCTCCGACCTCGTCGGCGAGGAGTCCGAAGAGCGGCGGCGCGGCGAGCGACGAGATCGTCGAGAACGAGGTCACGACCGAGACGCGCTGGCCGGCGCGCTCGGGGTCGTCGGATGCCGCGGAGATCGCGATCGGGTTGCCCAGCGCGGTGCCGCAGCCCCAGAGCACGAGGCCGATCCAGGCCACCGCGAGGTCGGGGCCGAAGACGAAGAGCAGGAGGCCGGCGAGCGATGAGAGTCCCGAGGCGCGCAGCACCGCGACCCGGCCGAACCGGTCGATGAGCCCGGTGCCGACGAAGCGGAACACCGTCATCGCGCCCACGAAGGTGCCGTACGCCATCGCACCCGTCGCCTCCGCGGCGGCGAAGCCGTCGACGACCGCGAGCGAGATCCACGTGGTCGCGGCCCCTTCGGCGAGGGAGGCGGCGAGCAGCACGACCCCGAGGAGCAGCGTGCGGGGTTCGAGCCACGCGCCGAGCGCCGAGCGCACGGCGCTCCGGTTGCGCTCGCGCGTCGAGACCGCATCGACCGACCCCGTGGCCGTGGTGACCGGCGACTGCGGGGTGAGCGTGGTCGCCGGGGCGACGAGCAGTGCGCGCAGCACGGTGACGACGGCGGTGACGACCACGATCTGCAACGCGACGTGGGCACCGGCGAACGCGAATCCCGCCGCGACGAGCGCGCCGAGCGCGGCGCCGATCGAGAACGCCGCGTGGAACTGCGGCAGCACGGCCTTGCCGAGGCGCTGCTCGACGGCGGCCGCGTTGATGTTGATCGGCACGTTCACGAGCGCGCCGCACACGCCGTTGACCGCCATCCCCGCGATGAAGAACCCGAGTCCGAAGCCGAGCAGCCCCGTGGCATCCAGGCCGAAGCCGACGACGTTGCCGACGATGCCCGCGATGAGCACGTTGCGGCTGCCGAAGCGCGCGATGACCGCCCCGACCGTGAGCGCGCCGATGAGCGAGCCGAGACCGCCGATGATGAGCAGCGAGCCGAGCTGCAGCGAGGTGAGCTCGAGGGCGTCGCGGATCGACGGCATCCGGCTCATCCACGAGACCTGGATGAGGCCGAACAGGGCGAACTGGGCCATGAGCGCCCAGCGGGCGGAGGAGACGGTCGGCATCCGTCGAACGTAGCAGTAAGGAATCCTTACCGATGGCGGAATCCGGCCATCGAGGCGGGACATCCTGCCGCAGCGCCCGCCTGCCGGCGGCACCCGTCACCCGCCGCGGCGCACCTCGAACCGCCAGTCGGTGATCCACGCGGGATCCTCGCCGTGCTCGTAGGCGTGCGCGCGCGCCGAGACGCGGGCGGCACGCCACTCCTCCGCGAGCGCGTCCACCCCGGGGCGCTCCGCCAGACCGGGCACCCGGTGCAGGACGTCGAGCGCGAGCCGGTATCGGTCGAGGTCGTTGAGGAGCAGCATGTCGAACGGCGTCGTCGTCGTGCCGCGCTCCGCGAAGCCGCGCACGTGCAGGTTCGCGTGGTTCGTTCGGCGGTATGTGAGCTGGTGGATGAGCGACGGGTAGCCGTGGAAGGCGAAGATCACCGGGGCCGACGTCGTGAAGATCGCGTCGAACGCGTCGTCGGTCAGCCCGTGCGGGTGCCGCGACCGGTCCTGCAGGCGCATCAGGTCGACGACGTTCACGAGCCGCACGCGCAGTTCGGGCAGCCGCTCGCGCAGCAGCTGCGCCGCGGCGATCGCCTCGACGGTGGGCACGTCGCCCGCGCAGGCGAGCACGACATCGGGCACGGATGCCGCGGGGTCGCCGGCGTCGAACCCCGGTTCGCTGCCCGCCCAGGCCCACACCCCGAGCCCCGCGGCGACATGCGCGTCGGCCTCGTCGGGGGAGAGCCACTGCTGCTGCGGCTGCTTGCCCGCGACGACGACGTTGATGCGGTTGCGCGTGCCGAAGGCGTGCCGCATCGTCGCGAGGAGGGTGTTCGCGTCGGGCGGCAGCGACACCCGCACGATCTCGGCCTGCTTGTTGACGACGACGTTGAGGAAGCCCGGGTCCTGGTGGGAGAAACCGTTGTGGTCCTGGCGCCACACGTGCGACGAGAGCAGGTAGGTGAGGCTCGCGACGTCTTCGCGCCACGGGACCTCGCGGGCCGATTCGAGCCACTTCGCGTGCTGGTTGAACATCGAGTCGACGATGTGGACGAACGCCTCGTAACTCGTGATCAACCCGTGGCGCCCGGTGAGCAGGTACCCCTCGAGCATGCCCTGCATGAGGTGTTCGCTGAGCGCCTCGACGACCCGGCCGCGCCGCGCGAGGTGCTCGTCGAGCGGATGCAGCGCCTCGGCCCAGACGCGATCGGTCATCTCGAACACCGCGCCGAGCCGGTTGGACAGCACCTCGTCGGGCCCGAACAGCCGGAAGGTGTCGGGGTTCTCGCGCATGACGTCGGCGAGCCACGCCCCGAACACCCGCGTCGCCTCGCCGGTGAGCCCGCGCTCGTCGGCCGCCACGTCGAGCGCGTGCGGCCGGGTCGGCGGCAGCTCGATCGGGCGTGCGATGCCGCCGTTCGCGTGCGGGCTCGCGCTCATCCGCAGCTCGCCCGACGGTCGCAGCGCGTCGAGCTCCGCGACCGGGCGTCCGCCATCGTCGAAGAGCTCCTCGGCGCGGTACGAGCGCAGCCAGTCGTCGAGCATCGCGAGGTGCTCGGGGTTCTCGCGGACCCCCGCGAGCGGCACCTGATGCGCGTGGAACGTGCCCTCGACCTGCACGCCGTCGACCACGCGCGGCCCCGTCCAGCCCTTCGGGGTGCGCAGTACGATCGCGGGCCACCGGGCCGCGCGCGCAGCGAAGGCCCCCGCCGCGGCATCCGCCCTGATCGCGGCGATGCGGTCGTACGCGACGTCGATCGCGTCGGCCATGCGCGCGTGCACCGCCATCGGATCCTCGCCGTCGAAGCCGCCCGTGACGAGCAGCGGCTCGTAGCCGTTGCCGCGCAGGAAGTCGACGAGCTCCGACTCGGGGATGCGGGCGAGCAGCGTCGGGTTCGCGATCTTGTACCCGTTGAGGTGCAGGATCGGGAGCACGGCCCCGTCGGTCTCGGGATCGAGGAAGGCGTGGCCGCGCCAGCTCGCGGCGAGCGGGCCGGTCTCGGCCTCGCCGTCGCCGATGACGCACGCGACGACGAGCCCCGGGTTGTCGAGCGCGGCGCCGTAGGCGTGCATGAGCGAGTAGCCGAGCTCGCCGCCCTCGTTGATCGAGCCGGGCGTCTCGGGCGCGGCATGCGACGGGATGCCTCCCGGGAACGAGAACTGCCGGAACAGCCGCGCCATGCCCTCGCGGTCGCTCGCGACCTCCGGGAAGAGCTCGGAGTAGGTGCCGTCGAGCCAGGTGTTCGCGACCATCGCGGGCCCGCCGTGGCCGGGCCCGCACACGTAGAGCGTCGGCGTGCCCCGCTCGACGATCGCCCGGTTGAGGTGCGCGTAGACGAGGTTGAGCCCGGGCGAGGTGCCCCAGTGCCCGAGCAGGCGCGGCTTGATGTCGTCGCGGGCGAGGGGCTCGTCGAGCAGCGGGTTGCGCATCAGGTAGATCTGTCCGACGCTCAGGTAGTTCGCGGCCCGCCACCACCGGTCCACGAGTTCGATCGGCACCGTACGAGCCCCGCGGGCGGATGCCTCGTGCTCGTCGCCTGCCGCTCGCACCGCTCGTCCGTCAGCTCCGGCCATCGTCCCCACCCCGTTCGATCGTCCGCCACCCCGAGCCTAGGTCGGGCCCACGGGCTCTGGCCAGCCTCGGGCCCATGGGCGCGCCGTCACGGCACGGCTAGGCTCGAGGGCGATGGGATCGGTGCTCACGGGGTTCGCGGTGATCGCGCTCGCCGTGTTCGCGGGCTGGCTGGCCGGGCGCACCGGGGTCCTCGGGCCCGAGGCGCGCCCCATCCTCGCGCGGCTGACCTTCAACGTGCTCGCGCCGTTCCTGCTCTTCTCGGTGCTCGCGACCGCCGACGTCGGAGCCCTCTTCTCCGTGCTGCTGCCGGTGTCCGCCCTCGCCGCCATCACGATGATGCTCGTGTTCGGACTGGTCGCGATGCTCGTCTGGCGGCGAGACCTCGCCCGCACCGTGGTCGGTTCGCTCGCCTCGGGTTACGTGAACGGCAACAACTTCGGCATCCCGATCGCGGTGTACATGCTCGGCGACGCGGCCTACTCGGCGCCGATCGTGCTGCTGCAGCTGCTGCTCTTCGCGCCGGTCGCGCTCGCGATCCTGGGCGCCCGGGTCGAGGGGAGGACCTCGGCCTGGCAGATCGTCCGCGGCACCTTCACCAACCCGATCATCATCGGGTCGCTCGCCGGGGTCGCGGTCGCGGTGTCGGGCGTCGAGCTGCCGCCGATCGTGCTCGAACCGGTCGAGCTGCTCGGCCACGCCGCCGTGCCCCTGATGCTCATCTCGTTCGGCCTCTCGCTGCACGGCCAGCGGATGCTCGCCGCCGGCAGCGGTCGCCGCGAGGTGCTGTTGGCCTCGACGCTGAAGCTCATCGTGATGCCCGCGGTCGCGTGGCTGCTCGGCCGCTTCGTGTTCGGGCTCGACGACACCGCGCTGTACGCGGTCACCGTGCTCGCGGCGCTGCCGACGGCGCAGAACGTCTTCAACTTCGCGCAGCGCTACGACACCGCCGAGATCGTGGCGCGCGACACCGTGTTCGTCACGACCGTCGGCTGCCTGCCGGTTCTGCTCGGGCTGGCGTTGCTGCTCGGCTGAGGTCGGCCGTGCGCGGCATGATGGGTCGCGAGCCGAGGAGGCCGCATGCCCTTCCATACCGACGACGGCGATCGCCTCGCCGAGCTCGGCCTCGCGCAGCGACCGGCGGATGCCCCGAGCTTCGAGCTCACCGAGGCGTTCGTCTACCTCGACCCCGAGACGGGCCGCCGCTACCGGGTGCCCGCCCGCGGCGAGGCATCCGCCGCCCCGACCGATCTCGCCTCGGTGCCGACGCCGCTCTGGGGGCTCATCGCGAGCTATGGCCGGCAGTCGGCACCCGCCGTGCTGCACGATGCGAGATCCCGCGAGGCGGCCGCGCTCGGCGATCGCCGGGCGGCGCTCGTGCAGCGGCGCGAGGACGACCGAGTGTTCCGCACGGCGCTGCGTGAGCAGGGCGTGCCGCGCCTGCGTGCGCGGCTGATGTGGGCGTGGGTGTCGGCCGATCGCGAGCGCGAGTTCGGCGGCGTTGCGGGATGGCTCGTGATCGTCCAGTCGGCGATCGGGGCGCTCGTGCTCGTGGGCGCCCTGATCGCAGCCTTCGCGAACCCGATGTGGCTCGTCTCCTGGCCCCTCGTAGGGCTGGCCTCGCTCGTGCGCGGGCGGCTCGCGCCGCTCGTCGCGACCCTCACCTTCTCGCTCGCGCTCCTCGGGCCGCTGGTGCTCGTGCAGCTCGCCGCCCTCGTGCCGTTCCGGCTCGTCGAGGCGGCGGTCGAACTCGTGACCGGCGGCCGGCCGGGCGAGGTGTGGCGGCCGACGGTGGGCGTCGACCGACGCCGTCACGGCGAAGATCAGGGTTAACCCTGATCCTCGGGCGGTCGGCCGCCAATACCGTTGTGAGCGATCGCCGCCCGTGCACCGCAGGGGGAACTGTCAGCACGGAACCTCGGTGATCCCAGGCCGGCCAGCATCTCGTACCCGAACACGAGGTGCGGCCGGCTTCCCTGTTCCACCGGGCACGATCCCGGTTCGCGCACGATGCCCGAGCGAACGAGAGGATCGGCGATGGCCGAATGGATGACGGCGCCCGTCCGGACCGAGCGGGCCACGAGCGACGACGAGCCTCGCCCGGCCGACCTCTTCCTCGTCGCGGTCGCCGCGATCGGTGCGAAGCGCGCCGAGCACGAGTGGCTCGGTGAATCGCGGGGACGGCACGAACGACTCGGCGAAGGCCAGCAGTACCTGCGCCGCTTCGACGGCGGAGCCGTGTGCTGGTCGAGTCGCACCGGTGCGCACGAGGTGCACGGGCCCGTCGCCGAGTGCTGGGAGGCCCACGGCGCGGAGACGTCGATCCTGGGGTTCCCGATCACCGACTCGACACCGGTCGCGTGGCCCGACGGAACGACCCGGCCCGGCGGGCACGCCCACTTCGAGGGCGGCTCGATCTACTGGAGCCCCGAGCACGGCGCCCGCGTG
Organism: Agromyces sp. NPDC057679; assembly: GCF_042799635.1. Taxonomy (NCBI): domain Bacteria; kingdom Bacillati; phylum Actinomycetota; class Actinomycetes; order Micrococcales; family Microbacteriaceae; genus Agromyces; species Agromyces sp. NPDC057679. The sequence goes on from NZ_JBHVIK010000002.1 coordinate 814,738, forward strand.
GTGCGGGGCATGGTGCGCGACATCTGGGCGCTGCTCGGGTGGGAGCGCGGGGCGCTCGGCCTGCCCGTCGGCGACACGGAGCTCGGCGACGAGGGGCTGCTCTCGGCCCGCTTCGAGCACGGCCGCATCGCCTGGTCGTCGGCCGACGGGCCGCTCGTCGAGATCGCGGGCGCCGAGGCATCCGCGAACCGGGCCGGTGCGAGCGACGCGACGAGCGCCCTCGATCCCGCGAGCGAGCGACTGCTCGGCCGGCTGACGCCGGGCTTCGCCCCGCGGGACTGACGGCCGCGCGAGCCGGGCACCGGGAGGCGTCCGCGCGCGTGACAGACTCGACGGATGACCCAGCCCCTCCTCGACCGTGCCCCGCGCCCGTACGACGCCGATGCGATGTACGACGCCTTCGTCGAGTGGGCCGACGACCGGGGCTTCGCTCTCTACCCCGCGCAGGACGAGGCGGTCATGGAGATCGTCGCCGGGGCGAACGTCATCCTCTCGACGCCGACGGGCACCGGCAAGTCGCTCGTCGCGGTCGCCGCGCACGCGACGTGCGTCGCGCGGGGCGGCCGCTCGTACTACACGGCGCCGATCAAGGCGCTCGTGAGCGAGAAGTTCTTCCAGCTCGTCGAGGTCTTCGGAGCGGCGAACGTCGGCATGGTGACGGGCGACAGCTCGGTGAACTCCGACGCGCCGATCATCTGCTGCACGGCCGAGATCCTCGCGAACCTCGCGCTGCGGCACGGCGCCGACGCCGAGGTCGACCAGGTCGTGATGGACGAGTTCCATTTCTACGGCGACTCCGACCGCGGCTGGGCCTGGCAGGTGCCGCTCATCACCCTGCCGCGGGTGCAGTTCATCCTGATGTCGGCGACCCTCGGCGACGTCGACGCGATCGCCGACGACCTCGCCCGGCGCACGGGCCGGCCGACGGCCCAGGTCACGGGCGTCGAGCGGCCGGTGCCGCTGCACTTCTCGTACGCGAAGACGCCGGTGCAGGAGACCGTGGAGGAGCTGCTCGAGACCCGGCAGGCGCCCGTCTACATCGTGCACTTCTCGCAGGCGGCGGCGATGGAGCGGGCGCAGGCGCTCTCCTCGATCCGCGTCGTCACGCGCGAGCAGCGCGACGAGATCGCCGAGGCGATCGGCGGGTTCCGCTTCACCACGGCGTTCGGCAAGACCCTGTCGCGCCTGGTCCGGGCGGGCATCGGCGTGCACCACGCCGGGATGCTCCCGCGTTACCGCCGGCTCGTCGAGACCCTCGCGCAGCGCGGGCTGCTCAGGGTCATCTGCGGCACCGACACCCTGGGCGTCGGCATCAACGTGCCCATCCGCTCGGTGCTCATCACGGCGCTCTCGAAGTTCGACGGGCAGCGGATGCGGCAGCTCAGCGCCCGCGAGTTCCACCAGATCGCCGGGCGGGCCGGCCGCGCCGGGTACGACACCGCCGGCACCGTGGTCGTGCTCGCCCCCGAACACGAGATCGAGAACGAGACGGCCGTGCGCAAGGCCGGCGACGACCCGAAGAAGCTCAAGAAGGTCGTGCGCAAGAAGGCGCCCGCCGGATTCGTCACCTGGAGCGAGGTCTCCTTCGACCGGCTCATCGCCGCCCAGCCCGAGGCGCTTACGCCGCACCTGCAGCTCACCGCGGCGATGCTCATCAACGTGATCGCGCGGGGCGGCGACGTCGTCGGCGACATCCGCGCCCTCGTCTTCGACAACCACGAATCGCGGGCGCGACGGTTCGAGCTCGCCCGGCGGGCGCTCGAGATCCTGCGCACCCTCCGCGACGCGGAGGTCGTGGTGATCGCGCCGACCGCGGATGCCGCGGCGCAGCCCCTGGGCGTCGAGCTGCACCTCACCGTCGACCTCCAGCCGAACTTCGCGCTCAACCAGCCGCTCTCGCCGTTCGCGCTCGCGGCGATCGAACTGCTCGACCCCGAGGCGGCGCCCGGCACCGGCATCGCGACCGGCCACTACGCGCTCGACGTCGTCTCGGTCATCGAGTCGACCCTCGACGACCCGCGGCCGATCCTCTCGCAGCAGCAGTACAAGGCCCGCGGCGAGGCCGTCGCCGCGATGAAGCAGGACGGGGTGGAGTACGAGCAGCGCATGGAGGCCCTCGAGGACGTCACCTGGCCGAAGCCGCTCGACGAGCTGCTGCACCAGGCGTTCGAGACCTTCGCGTCGAGCCAGCCGTGGGTGCGCGACTTCGCGCTCTCGCCGAAGTCGGTCGTGCGCGACATGTTCGAGCGCAGCATGTCGTTCGGAGAGTACGTCTCGCATTACCAGCTCGCCCGCAGCGAGGGGCTCGTGCTGCGCTACCTCTCCGACGCGTTCCGTGCGATCCGCCAGACGGTGCCCGACGACGCGAAGGACGAAGAGCTGCTCGACGTCATCGAGTGGCTCGGCGAGCTCGTGCGCCAGGTCGACTCGAGCCTCGTCGACGAGTGGGCCGAGCTGATCGACCCCGCCGCCCATCTGCCCGAGGACGAGCAGGCCGTCGTGCCGCCCGCGCCGCCGTCGGTCGTCACGAACCGCCGCGCCTTCACGGTGCTGGTGCGCAACGAGCTGTTCCGCCGGGTGCAGCTCGCCGCGCTCGAACGCGACGAGGAGCTCGCCGAACTCGACCCCGAGGTCGACTGGCCGGGCGCGCTCGACCGCTACTACGACGAGCACGACGAGATCGGCACCGGGCCCGCGGCGCGCTCGCCGCGGATGGTCGCGATCGACGAGGCGGATGCCTCGAGCGGGATCTGGCGCGTCGAGCAGACGATCGACGACCCGGCGGGCGACCACGACTGGCGCATCCGCGCGGAGGTCGACCTCGAGGCCTCGGCCGAGGAGGGGATCGCCGTCGTGCGGGTGACCGAGGTCGTCCGGCTCTGAGCCGGGCGGTCGACCGAGGTTCCGTCAGGCGAGCGCGAGCATGGCCGCGGAGGCCAGCGCGAGCACGAGGCCGGCCCACTGCACCGGCGCGATGCGCTCCTTCAGCACGATCGCCGCGAGCAGGATCGTGCCTGCCGGGTACATCGCGCCGAGCACGGCGGCGACGGCCAGTTCACCCGCGCGGATTCCGAAGAGGAGCAGGGCATTCGCGGCCGCGTTGACGAGACCGCCGACGGCGGCGAGACGGATGCCCCGCGCCCGGCCCCGAGCGGAGGGATCGGCGTCCTTCGGCGCGTCGGCGCTCGGCATCCCCGCCTGCTTCGTCCGCTGCGTCGCCCGGCTGCGGAGCGCGAGCGCGCCGACGACGGCGAACATGACGACCGCGGTGACCGCGCAGTTGACGGCGAGGGGCGCGAGGCCGCTGTCGTCGGAGGTGCGGTCGATGAGGATGAAGAAGGCGCCGATGGCCGTTCCCGAGCCGACGCCCATGACGATGCCGGTGAGGCTCGGCCGCACGGCGCCCCGCTCGGGCACGAAGCCGACCAGCACGACCGCGACGAGTGCGAGGCCGAGCGCCCAGGGCGCCAGTGGGCCGAGCCGCGCCCCGGCGGCGAAGTCCCAGAGCATCGGCACGATCGCTGAGACGACCGCGGTGAGCGGCGAGAGGATCGACATCGGGCCGATCGCGAGGCAGGCGTAGAGCAGCCCGATCGCGACGGCGCCCGCGAGCCCGGCCGCGGCGCCCCACCAGAGGTCGGCCGCGGTCCACTCGCCGCCCGAGAGCGGCGTCGCGAGGGCCAGGCCGACGAAGCCCGCGAGTGAGGCGACCGCGGTGGCGAGCACCGCGCCGATGCGCTTGGCGGCGAGCCCGCCGAGGAAGTCCGCCGCCCCGAACACGAGCGCTCCGGTGAGCGAGAGGACGGCGGTGAGCATGGTGGTGCTCAGCGTATCGGGCCCCGCACCGCGGGCTGGAACTGCTCATCCGTGCGGTTCTCGACAGGTCATCTGCTCATCTGAGCAGGAGGCGTGAACTCCGCGTGAAATCACGGCGAGCGGGCGATGGAAAGCCCTTGGCAGCGGCACAGGGCAGTCATATGCTACGGAGCAATCGTCCCGCCGCCGGCGTGCTCGCTGCAGCGTCGAATCCGAGGTGGGGTGCGGTCGTTCGATGAGGAGTGTCATGCAACGTCTCACCAGAAACTGCTTGTCCGCGGTGGCCCTCGCCGCCGCGGGCACGCTCGTCGCCGGGTTCCTCGGCGCCGCGCCCGCGGTCGCCGCGGTCGACGGCTCGGGCGTCGTGATCAACGAGGTCTATGCGCGCGGAGGCAGCGCGAACCAGCCGTTCCAGAACAAGTTCGTCGAGCTCTACAACCCGACCAACGCCGACGTCTCCCTCGCGGGCTGGTCGATCCAGTACCGCTCGGCCACGAGCACCGGCGCCTCGAGCGGCGTCGGCGCGCTGAGCGGCACGATCAAGTCGGGTGGCTACTACCTCATCGGCCTCAACAGCAACGGCGGAACCGGGGCCGCGCTGCCCACCGCCGACGCGACCTTCTCGATCGCGCCGAGCGGCACGAACGGCTCGCTCTTCCTCGCCAAGGTGCCCGGTGCGATCAACCCGGGCAACGGCTCAGTCGTGGGCAACGCGCAGGTCGCCGACTACGTCGGCTACGGCACCTCCCTGAACTTCGAGACCGCGGCCGCGGCATACCAGGGCGACAACACCGTCCCCGGCAGCATCGTGCGCACCGGATTCAAGGACACCGACGACAACTCGAAGGACTTCAGCTTCGCGTCGACGCCGACCCCGCAGAACTCGGGCAGCCCCGGCGGACCGGTCCTGCCCGTCGCGAAGACGATCGCGCAGATCCAGGGCACGGCAGCCGCATCGAGCCCGCTCGTCGGCCAGGCGGTCGTCACCGAGGGCGTCGTGACCGCCGACCACCGCGTGGGCGGCTACGACGGCATCTACATCCAGACGCCCGGTCCCGACACCACGCCGAACGCCTCCGACGGCGTGTTCGTCTACCTCCACGGCGAGAACCCGGCCGTCGCGATCGGCGACAAGGTGCGGGTCACCGGCGTCGTCGAGGAGTTCAACGGCCAGACGCAGGTCAAGCCCGAGAAGGCGGAGAACGTCGAACTCGTGCAGGCGGGCGCCGGCGTGCCCGCGGTGACCCAGCTGCCGGCGACGGCGGTCGGCAACACGGCCCGTGAGGCCTTCGAGGGCATGCTCGTCGCACCGAGCGGCACCTACAAGGTCATCTCGAGCCACAACCTCAACCGCTTCGGCGAACTGTGGCTCAACGCCGGGGCCAACCTGCCGGTCAAGTCGACCGAGACGCAGCGCCCGGCCACTCCCGCCGCCGACGCCATCGCCGCGGCCAACAAGGCGAGCCGCATCCTGCTCGACGACGGCTACAGCATCGCCGTGCGCAACTCGAACGGCACCGACAACCCCGCCCACCCGGGAGACCAGCCCTACTTCACGAAGGGCACCGTCGTCCGCAACGGCGACGTGGTGAAGTTCCCGACCGGCGGGTACGTCCTGGGCTGGGGCTTCAACGAGTGGCGCCTGCAGCCGACGCAGCCGATCAACGACGCGAGCCCGGCTTCGACGAAGCCGACGTTCACGCCCACCAACCTGCGGCCGACTGCGGCTCCCGCCGTCGGCGGTGACATCACCGTCGCCGCGTTCAACGTGCTGAACTACTTCACGACGCTCACGTCCCAGAACCCCGAGGCGCGCGGTGCCGACACCGCCGAGGAGTTCGCGGTGCAGAAGGCGAAGATCGTGAAGGCGATCAACGGACTCGACGCCGACGTCGTCGCCCTCCAGGAGATCGAGAACTCGGTCGCGCTCGGCGAGAAGCCCGACGAGGCGCTCGCCGACCTCGTCGCGGGCCTCAACGCCGCGGCCGGCGCCGGCACCTGGAAGTACGTGAAGACGCCCGAATCGCTGCACGACCCCGCGATCACCGACGTCATCACGAACGCGATCATCTACAAGCCCGCCTCGGTGAAGCCGAGCGGCGAGGCGCAGACGATCATCGACGAGACCGTGTGGGACATCGCGCGCGAGCCGATCGCCCAGACGTTCAAGCACGGCAAGCAGTTCGTGACCGTGATCGCGAACCACTTCAAGTCGAAGAGCGGCACCGACCCGTCGCCGCAGCCCGGCCAGGACGCCTTCAACGACGAGCGCACGGCGCAGGCCGAGTCGCTGCTCGACTTCGCGAACGAGCTCTCCGAGGGCCGCAAGAACGCGATCTACCTCGTCGGCGACTTCAACTCGTACGCCAAGGAGGACCCGATCAAGGTCTTCACGGACGCGGGCTGGAACGACCTCGTGTTCAGCAAGGCGCGCGGCCAGTACACCTACACCTTCGACGGCGAGCTCGGCTCGCTCGACCACGTGATCGCCTCGCCCGCCGCGAGCGACCGCGTGACGAAGGCCGCGGTCTGGTCGATCAACTCGCCCGAGTGGGCGGGCCGCGAGTACTGGGGCCCCGCCGCCGAGACCGTCGCCGAGGCGACGGAGTTCCGCTCGAGCGACCACGATCCGATCCTCGTCGGCGTGGGTTCCGAGGGCGTTCCCGGCACGGTCGACATCGACCTCGTGACAGTCAACGACTTCCACGGGCGCATCGAGCAGTCGGCGCCGTCGGGCGGCATCGCCGCACTGTCGAGCGCGGTCAAGCAGATCCGCGCCGAGAACCCGAACACGGTCTTCGCGGCCGCGGGCGACATGATCGGCGCGTCGACCTTCACCTCGTTCATCCAGCAGGACACGCCGACGATCGAGGCGCTCAACGCGGCCGGCCTCGACGTCAGCGCGGTCGGCAACCACGAGTTCGACCAGGGCTTCGCCGACCTCACCGACCGGGTGATGCCGCTCGCGCTCTGGGAGTACCTCGGCGCCAACGTGTACGACAAGGAGACGGGCAAGCCGGCCCTTCCCGAGTACTACACCGAGACGTTCGACGGCGTGACGATCGGCTTCATCGGCGCGGTCACCGACGAACTGCCCTCGCTCGTCAGCCCGGCGGGCATCGAGGACATCACGGTGGGCGACCCGACCGAGGCCGCCAACCGCGTGGCCGCCCAGCTCAGCGACGGCAAGAAGCAGAACGGCGAGGCCGACATCGTCGTCCTCCTCGTGCACGAGGGTGCGGCGACGACCGAGAAGGTCTCGGCGCTCGACCCCGAATCGCGCTTCGGCAAGATCGTGCTCGGCGTGAACAAGAACGTCGACGCGATCGTCTCGGGCCACACCCACCTGGCGTACAACCACGTGATCACCAGTGACGACTCGGCGGAGTTCGACCACGCGCCGATGCCGGTGATCTCGAGCGGCCAGTACGGCGAGCGCTTCTCGCGGATGGACATCCAGTACAACCGGGCGAAGAAGTCGTTCACCATGACGAACGAGATCTACAGCCTCATGGACGGGACGACCCCGCTCTACCCGGCCGACCCCGAGGTGCAGCCGATCGTCGACGAGGCCGTCGAGGTCGCGAACGAGCTCGGCAGCGTCGTGCTCGGCACCGCGAGCGCCGACTTCGGTCGTGCGGTGGCGTCGAACCCCGACGGAGCCTCGTCGTTCCCCGAGAACCGCGGCGGCGAGTCGACGCTCGGCAACCTCGTGGCCGACGTGCAGCAGTGGGCGCTCAACGCGGACGGCACGCGCGCGGTCGACATCACCTTCATGAACCCGGGCGGCCTTCGCGCCGACCTGGCTTCGGGTGAGGTCACCTATCGGGAGGCCGCCAACGTGCAGCCCTTCGCGAACACCCTCGTGACGGTGAACCTCACCGGCGCGCAGGTCAAGAAGGTGCTCGAGGAGCAGTGGCAGCCCACGGGCGCGTCGCGACCGTTCCTGAAGCTCGGCGTCAACAAGGAGCTCACGTACACGTACGACCCGACCGCCCCGGCCGGATCGCACATCACCGAGATCCTGCTGAACGGCGAGCCGATCGACCCGGCGGCGACCTACCTCGTGGGTGCGAACTCGTTCCTCGCGGCCGGCGGTGACAACTTCTTCACCCTCGGTCAGGGCACGGGACGCGCCGACACCGGCAAGATCGACCTCGAGTCGATGGTCGACTACTTCGAGGTCAACCCCGTGGCCACGCCCGACAACGCCCAGCGCGCGGTCGGCGTCGACGTGGTCGGCGACGGCGTGTACGCGCCGGGCGAGTCGGTCACCGTGCAGCTGTCGTCGCTCGACTTCAGCCGCAACGAGCCGGCCGCCGGCACCGTGGTCGTCTCGCAGGGCGGCACGCAGCTGACCACGGCCGCGGTGAACCGGGCCTACACCCCGACGGTCGACGAGATCGGCAAGGCGACGGTGACGTTCACCATTCCCGCGGGCGCGAGCGGCCCGACCGTGTTCGACATCGCGGTCGCCGCGACCGGCACGGCGAGTTCGTTCACCCTCAACGTCGGCTGACCCGAATCCGACGGGAAGGGGCCGGGTGCGAATGCACCCGGCCCCTTCCTCATGCCGTCGATCAGTCGGCCGCGCTGCGCGCGTGCTCGAAGGCCGCCCGTCGTTCGATCACCTCGTGCGGGTCCCAGCCCGGACCCGGCACCGACGAGACGAGGAGCCTCGTGTAGGCGTCCTGCGGGGCACGCAGCACCTCGCCGGTCGGGCCCTGCTCGACGACGCGACCGAGGTGGAGCACGAGGGTGCGGTCGGTGACCTCGTCGACGACGGCGAGGTCGTGGCTCACGAAGAGCAGCGCGATGCCCGAGTCGCGCCGGATCTCGCCGAGCAGCTCGAGGATCTGCGCCTGCACCGAGACGTCGAGCGCCGAGACCGCCTCGTCGAGCACGAGCACTTCCGGCTCCACGGCCAGGGCACGGGCGATCGCGACCCGCTGGCGCTGGCCGCCGCTCAGCTGGTGCGGCCTCAACGCCGCCTGCGTGCTCGTGAGACGCACGCGATCGAGCAGCTCGGCCATGCGCGCCGAGGGCTTCCGCCCGCGGTCGCCGAGCCGGTGCAGGCGCATCGCGTGCCGGAGCGTCTGCTCGACCGTGAGCCGACGGTCGAGCGAACCGTACGGGTCCTGGAACACCATCTGCACCTGGCGAGCGTGCGCGAGGCGTGCCGCCCGTCCGCGTCGGCTCGCGAGCCGGTCGGCGCCGCCGATCGTGAGGGTGCCGGAGTCGGCGCGCTCGAGGCCGACGACGATCCTCGCGATGGTCGACTTGCCGGAACCCGACTCGCCGACGAGCCCGAGCGACTCGCCCCTGGCGATCGTGAACGACACGTCGTCGACCGCGACGACGGGCTCGTCGCCGCGCTTGCCGTCGAAGGTGCGTCGAAGCCCGCTCGCCTCCAGCAGGGCGGCGGTGCGCTCGCCTCCGGGGGCCGAGGCCGTGCGCGGGGTGGGGGTCGAGGTGCTCATGCTTCGTGCTCCCGGATGCTCGGAACCGCGTCGAGCAGCGATCGGGTGTACGGCTGCGTCGCCCCGGTGAAGAGGTCGGCGCCGTGCAGCTCTTCGACGATCTCGCCGCGGAGCATCACGTACACGCGGTCGCAGTAGGCCGCCGCGAGGTGCAGGTCGTGGGTGATGAACAGGACGCCGAGGCCGCGCTCGCGCTGCTGGTCGCGCAGGATCGCGAGCACCTCGGCCTGGGTCGTGACATCCAGTGCGCTGGTCGCCTCGTCGGCGAACAGCAGCTCGGGGCGCGTCGTCAGCGCGCCGGCGATCACGACGCGCTGCAGCATGCCGCCCGACAGCTCGTGCGGATACTGGCGGAAGCGCTGCTCGGGTCGACTGATGCCGACCGCGGTGAGCAGCCCGAGGCCGCGCTGCTTCGCCTCGGCGCGGCCGACGCCGTGCACCCGCACGAGCCGCTCGGTGAGCGAGTCGCCGATGCGACGGACCGGATTCAGCGCACCGCGCGGATCCTGCTGGATCAGCCCCACCTCCGAGGCGCGGATGCCGCGAAGCATCCGGGCGTCGGCGGTGAGCACCTCGCGCCCGGCGATGCGCACCTCGCCCTCGACCGTGGCGGTCGGCGGCAGCAGCCGTAGCGCGGCGCGCACCGTGCTCGACTTGCCCGAGCCCGACTCGCCGACGAGGCCGACGGTCTCGCCGCGGTCGACGTGCAGTGAGACCCGATCGAGGATCCGGGCGTCGCCGTAGCTCAGCGACAGGTCGGTGATCTCGAGGAGCCGGCTCATGCGCGGGCCCCCAGCCGTTCCGAGAGTCGCACGCCGACGATGTTGACGGCGACGACGACCGCGGCGATGGCGAGGCCCGGCACGAGGGTCGGCCCGAAGTGCCCGAGCACGATGCCGTCCTGTCCCTCCTGGACCATGAGACCCCATTCCGAGCTCGGCGGCTGGGCGCCGAAGCCGAGGTAGCTGAGCGTGGCGAGCCCCATGAGCCCCTCGCCGAAGAGCACGACGAGGTAGCCGAGCAGGGCCGGCGTCATGTTGGGCACGACGTAGCGTGCGGCGATCGCGGCGCCGCCGACGCCCTGCACCCGGTACGCGTCGACGTAGGGGCGCGCCAGCTCGGACAGTGCGATGCTGCGGGTGAACTTGGCGATCACCGGGGCGTAGGCGAGCGCGAGCGCGATGACCGCGGTCGCGGGGCCTTCGCCGAACACGGCGATCACGAGCACGACGAAGAGCAGCCCGGGGAAGGCGAACATCACGTCGGTGATGCGGGCGAGCAGCACATCGATCCAGCCGCCGTTCCACGCGGCGACGATGCCGATGGTCACGCCGAGCAGCGTCGCACCGACGAGCAGCAGGAGCGGGCCGACGAGGCTCTCGCGGGTGCCCATGATGAGGCGCGACAGCAGGTCGCGGCCCAGCTGGTCGGTGCCGAGCGGATGGGCGGCGCTCGGCGCCGCCCAGATCGCGGCGAAGTCGATCGCCTCGGGGTCGTACGGGGCGATGAGCGGCGCGAACGCGGCGACGAGCACCACGAGGCCGAGGAACCCGAGGGCGATCCAGTACAGCGGATCGCGCCGGCGCGTGCCGAGCCCGCCGTGTGTGAGCAGCGCGTCGGCTGCGGTCGTGGTCATGAGGTCTTCACCCGGCTTCCGATCCGAGGGTCGAGGAGGGGGAGGAGGAGGTCGACGAGCGTCGTGACGACCATGTACGCGACGACCATGTAGAGCAGCACGGCCTGCACGATCGGGAAGTCGTGCGAGTTGATCGCGTCGACGAGCAGCGACCCGATGCCGCTGATGCCGAACACGCTCTCGACGACGACGGTGCCGGCGAGCATGCTCGCGATCACGAGGGCGATCATCGTGATGATCGGGCCCCACGCGTTGCGCAGCACGTGCCGCAGCACCACGAGTCGTTCGGACATGCCGGTGCTGCGCGCGGCCTCGACGTGCTCGGAGTCGAACTGCTCGACCATCGTCTGCCGGGTCACCCGGCTCACGATCGCGAGCGCCCCGATCGAGAGCGCGATCGCGGGCAGCGTGAGGTGGTAGAGGCGATCGACCCCCGCCTCGCCCGCACCGGTCACGGGGAACCAGCCCAGCTGCACGGAGAAGAACGAGACGAGCACGATGCCGACGACGAACGACGGCACCGACGCCCCGAGCGTCGTCGTGCCGACGACCGCGGTGTCGGCCGCCCGCCCGCGCCGCACGGCCGCCCAGACACCGAGGCCGACGCCGACCACGGTGAACAGGACGGCCGCGTACGCGACGAGCGAGAGGGTGGCGGGCAGGCGGCTCGCCATGATCGAGGCGACCGGCTGGTGGTACTGGAACGAGACGCCGAGGTCGCCGGTGAGGGCGCCCGACAACCAGAGCCAGTACTGGACGAACAGCGGTTCGTCGAGGTGGTACTCCGAGCGCACCTCGGCGATGCGCTCGGGCGTGAGGTTCTCCGGGTTGCCGATGAGGAAGGTCACCGGGTCGCCCGGGGCCGCGTACATGGCCGCGAAGATGATGAAGGAGGCCACCACCAACGTCACGGCCATGCCCGCGACCCGCCTGAGCGCGATCAGCATGGTCAGCCTTCGGACGAGCCGAGGTCGGCTGCCCAGGGGTAGTAGAGGTACGCGGCAGACGAGGGCATGCCGGTGACCGCGGACGAGTACGCGACGGTGGCGGGGCTCTGCGACACGGAGATCCACGGGGTCGCCTCGACCCAGCGGCGCTGCAGCTCGATCGCGAGGTCGGCGCGCTCGACGTCGTCGGTCGCGGCGAACGCCTGCTGCACGAGCTCGTCGTACTCGGGGTCGGCGAAGCCGACGAAGTTCACCGTGGCCGTCGAGGCGCCGTTCTTGTAGAAGCCGACCGGGTCGTTCTTCGAGATGTAGTACTCGTCGCTGAACAGGTCGGCCTGGCCGCGCACCGCGTCGTCGGAGTAGAAGTCTCCGTACTGGGCCGACGGGATCGTCGTGATCTCGGCCTCGAGGCCGATGCTCTTCGCCGCGGCGACGAGTGCGTTCGACACGACGTTGCGCACCGAGCCGCCGTCGCTGGCGATCACGATGGGCTCGTCGGGGGCGCCGGCCTCGGCGACGAGCGCCTTCGCCTGCTCGAGGTCGGCCTCGCTCGGGCTCGCGGGCGCGCCCTCGAGCTCGTCGTACGCGGCCTCGAAGGCGTCGCGCTCGTAGCCCCAGGCGCCCGAGCCGATCGGGGTCTTCGAGGGCTGGGCGAGGTCGCCGAACGCCGCCTTCGCGATGCCCGACCGATCGAGGGCGAGCGAGAGCGCCTGCCGGATGCGCTCGTCGGCGAGCGCCCCGCGCTCGGTGGCGAGCAGCACCCACGCGTTCGTCGAGGGCCCCTGCGCGAGCGAGACGCCGTCGACCGACTGCAGCGGGATCGCCGAGGCGGGGGAGTCGAGGTACGAGCCGTCGGCCTCGCCCGCGGTGAGCGCGTTCACGACCGCGGCAGGGTCGGCCCAGCGGAAGACGATCTCGTCCGCGAGCACGTCGCGTGAGGCATCCCAGTAGTTCTCGGCCTTCTCGATCGTGACGCTCGTGCCCGGCTTCCACTCGCCGAGCGTGTAGGGGCCCGAGCATGCGTCGGGGGTGCCCGGTGCGCCGTAGTCGTCGCCCTGCGCCTCGACGACGCGCGGGTTCAGCACCATGCCGCCGTTGCCGGCCATGGCCTGGATGAAGATGGCGTCGCGCTGCTTCAGGGTGACCGTGATCTCGTTCGGTCCGGTCTTCTCCATGGCGGTCACATTGGCGTACTCGTCGGATTCGTCGGCGCCCTCGGCGGCGTGGCGCTGCATGCTCCAGAGCACGTCGTCGGCGGTGACCGCGCTCCCGTCGTGGAAGGTCGCGCCGCTGCGGATCGTGAACACGACGTGCGTGTCGTCGACCCACTCGGCGCTCTCGGCGATGCCGGGCACGGTCGTCAGGTCGGGCTGCACGGCCATGAGTCGCTCGCAGACGTTCGCGAAGACGGTGTTCTCGGCGGCGCCGCTGTCGATGTCGAAGTCGAACGTCGCGGGCTCGGCGGGCAGCATCCAGGTCACCGATTCGACGGGACCGGATGCCGCGGGCGTCGTCGCGCCGAACGGCAGCTCGGCGACCGGGGCGGATGTCGGCGCTGCGCCGTCGGCGGTGCAGCCGGCGAGGGCGATCGCTGCGCCCGCGGCGACCGCGACGAGGGTGAATCGTCGTGGCGAGGTGGTGTTCATCGGTGTGCCTCCATTGGCAGGGTGGGGGTGGTGTAACGCGAGCCCGGACCGTCGAAGGCGTTCCAGGGCAGGATCTCATAGGGGTGGTCGCACGGCGTCCCGTTGGTGACGAAGTAGTCGCCGGTGGTGAGGTCGACGCAGCTCGAGAGCAGCGTCGACCATTGCCGAACGGCTGGCCGGCGCTCGTCGGGGTGCGTGCAGACCGACTCGGGGTAGCCGAGGTGGTCGCTCATGGCGGCACGGATGGCGCCGAGGGCCTCGTCGCGGCTGTGCGCCTCGCGCACGCGCTCGAGACCGGCGCGCGCCTGCGGCACGCGGAACAGCGAGTCGGCCGAGACGGGCCGGTAGCGGCCGGCGAGCTGCGGCGGCACGGATGCCTGGTAGTGGTTGCCGTGCACGAGCAGGCCGCGTACGGGGTAGACCCAGTCGATGCCGCTCGGGGTGATCTCGAGGTCGATCGAGAATCCCGAGCGATCCGTGAGCAGCGCGTTGCTCGCGATGTGGGCATCGGTGCGCACGAGGGTGTTGATCGCGTCGGGCAGTTCGGACTGGTTGAGGGCCATCCGTCGGATGAACGTCTGCGGCAGGCCGCTCGTGCCCGCGAATCGGCCGCCGAGGCCGTTGGCGTTCAGTGCGATGCCCGCGGAGTTGACGCCATGGCGGCCGATCTGGCCGGCTTCGAGCTGCATGATGAGCGTCGGCAGCGGGTCCTGCACGACGCGCACCACGACGACCGTGCCCTGCGTGCCCGCCCGCCAGTCCCAGTTCTGGCCGGCGTAGGTGTGACCGTCGCCCGACGCGCCGTGCGCGAGCGAGAAGCTCGTGCAGCCGTCGCTCGAGTCGCGCTCCTCCTCGGCGGCCTGCTCGGGGTGCGGAGTGGGACGTGTGCCCTGGTCGTAGATGATCTCCCCGCGCACGTTGAGCGCCATGAGGTCGAGGAGGTCGCGGCCGCTGGCCGCGGCGACGCCTTCGAGCTCCGTGACGATGTCGGGTGCGGCGTCACGGCAGCGGGGCAGCCATCCGGCGGCCTGCTCGCGCACCGCCGACCAGGTGAGGCCGGACTGCTGGCCGAACGCCTCCGCGTAGTAGCCGATCGCCGCGTCGATGAGGTCGGTCGCCGCGGCGCCGTACTGCTCGCCGCGTTCGAACGGCGTGCCGCTCACCTCGATGGTGCGGATGGTGGTGCTCATGGACGGCGGCGTCCCTTCCATGCCGGTTAGCATGTGGACCACCGGCGTCTTCGTTGGAATGATCGTTACGAGATAGGATGCTCGTGAAATGAATGATACACACGACTCGCAGTCTGTAACAACCGATACGCGCAACCCTGGCGTCATCGAGTTGCGGAGTCGCGTGCGCGACGCGTGGGACGGGCTCTCGAAGTCCGAGCAGGCGGTGAGCGGGCTGCTCGCGGGCAGCCCCGCCGAGCGGCTGCTGTTCGCGACCGCCGCCGAGCTCGGCGCCGAGACCGGCACGAGCAACGCGACGGTGATCCGTACCCTGCAGAAGCTCGAGTACGCCGGCCTCGCCGATCTCAAGCGCCGGGTCGCCGCGCCGTTCACCGAGGCGGTGTCGCCCGAGGAGCGGGTGCGTCAGCGACTCGACCACGCCGGAGAGGACACCGGTCGGCTCGCGGAGAGCGTCTGGGACGAGGCGCGCGACCAGATCGAGCTCGCCCGGAGGGCCCTGTCGACCGAGGCGGTGACGGCGGCGGCCGCCCTCATCGCGCGCGCCGGGCACGTCTACACCTACGGCGTCGGCGCCTCCGCCGTCGCCGCGACGCACCTCGCACTCCGCCTCGGTCGGGCCGGCCGCTCGGCCCGACACCTCGACGCCGACGGCTTCCGCCTCGCCGACGCGCTGCTGCCGCTGCGCAGCGGCGATGTCGTCGTGCTCTTCGCGCCCGGACGCGTCAACGCCGAACTCGACGCGATCGTCGGTCGCGCCCGCGAGGTCGGCGCGCATTCGGTGCTCGTCACCGATGAGTTGCACGAGCGCCTCGCCTCGCGGGTCGCCGTCACCCTCACCGCTCCGCACACGCCGACGGGCCTCACCGCCGAGGTGCTGACCTCGATCCTCGTCGCCGACGTGCTGGCCCAGTCGGTCTCGGCGCTCGCGCCCGAGCTCGCCGTCGAGACGTCGCACGCGCTCACCGTGCTGCGGTCCCGTCTGGGGTACTGACCTCCCTCCTCAACAGGCGGCGGATGCCTCGGCGTCGCCCCCGATCCGGCCGCCCGGCGGCCGCGTCGGCGGCGCTCACTAGACTCGACGGGTGAGCTGGAACGCCGAACCCGATCGGGCCGAAGAGGCCGCGTGGAGCCTCGACGAACTCGCTCCGCCGCCCGACGACGAGTGGGCGCCGCCGCCTCCGCCCGACGACTACGCGGGCGGACCGGTCGACTGGGGCACCCCGACCGGCCGCGTCGCGGCGAGCTCCTCGACCGAGCCGCCCCGCACCGCGGCATCCGGCCTGCAGCGGGCGACGACCGCCGCACCGGCTCGCTTCGCGAGCGCCCAGGAGGCGCTGCACACGGTCTTCGGCTACGACGCGTTCCGCGGCGAGCAGGCCGAGATCATCGAACAGGTGGCCTCCGGCGGCGACGCGGTCGTGCTCATGCCGACCGGTGGCGGCAAGAGCCTCTGCTACCAGATTCCGGCGCTGCTCCGCGAGGGCACGGGCGTGGTGGTGTCGCCGCTCATCGCCCTCATGCACGACCAGGTCGACGCGCTCGTGCGCAACGGCGTTCGGGCCGCGTACCTGAACTCGAGCCAGCAGGCGGGTGAGCGCGCCGCCGTCGAGCGCGCCTTCCTCGACGGCGAGCTCGACCTGCTCTACATCGCCCCCGAACGCCTGAACACCGAGGGTGCCAAGCAGCTGCTCGCCCGTGGCGCGGTGTCGCTGTTCGCGATCGACGAGGCGCACTGCGTGGCGCAGTGGGGCCACGATTTCCGCCCCGACTACCTCGCGCTCGCCGAACTCGCCGAGCGCTGGCCAGACGTGCCGCGCATCGCCCTCACCGCGACCGCGACCGAGGCGACGCATCGCGAGATCACCGAGCGGCTCTCGCTCGGCGGTGCGAAGCACTTCGTCTCGAGCTTCGACCGGCCGAACATCCAGTACCGCATCGCGCCGAAGCTCGAGGTGCGCCGCCAGCTGCTCGACTTCGTGCGCAGCGAGGGCGTCGACGCCGAGGGCAGGCCGGTGTCGGGCATCGTGTACGCACTGAGCCGCGCGAGCACCGAGAAGATCGCGGCCTTCCTCGCCGCGAACGGCGTCAACGCCCTGCCGTACCACGCCGGGCTCGACCCCGAGCTTCGACGCTCGACTCAAGACCGCTTCCTCCGCGAGGACGGGGTCGTCGTCGTCGCGACGATCGCCTTCGGCATGGGCATCGACAAGCCCGACGTGCGGTTCGTCGCCCACGTCGACCTGCCGAAGTCGGTCGAGGGGTACTACCAGGAGACGGGCCGCGCGGGTCGTGACGGCGCCCCCGCGACGGCCTGGCTCGCCTACGGCCTGCAAGACGTCGTGCAGCAGCGCCGCATGATCGACGACAGCCCGGGCGACCTCGCGCATCGACGTCGGCTGTCGGCGCACCTCGATGCGATGCTCGCGCTCTGCGAGACGGTGCAGTGCCGCAGGCAGAACCTGCTCGCGTACTTCGGCGAGGCGAGCGAGCCGTGCGGCAACTGCGACACCTGCCTCGAGCCGCCCGCCTCGTGGGACGGCACGGTGCCCGCGCAGAAGCTCATGTCGACGATCGTCCGACTGCAGCGCGAGCGGCGCCAGAAGTTCGGGGCCGGACACCTCATCGACATCCTGCGGGGCAAGGAGACGCCGCGCGTGCGCCAGTACGGCCACGACTCGCTCTCGACGTGGGGGCTCGGCGCCGATCTCAGCGACCAGCAGTGGCGCGGCGTCGTGCGCCAGCTGCTCGCCCAGGGGCTGCTCGCGACGCACGGCGAGTACGGCACGCTCACCATCACCGACGCGGCCGGCGAGGTGCTCTCGGGGCGGCGCAGCGTGATGCTGCGCACCGAGGTCGAACGCGCGTCCCGCTCGCGGGGCGCCAAAGCGGCGCCCGCGGCGGCCGACCTCGAGCCCGCCCAGGCCGAGCTCTTCGAGCAGCTTCGCGCGTGGCGTGCGGGCGAGGCTCGCGAGCAGGGGGTGCCCGCCTACATCGTGTTCGGCGACGCCACCCTGCGGGCGGTCGCGGTCGCGAAGCCGGCGAGCCTCGGCGAGCTCGACGGCATCACGGGCATCGGCGCGAAGAAGCTCGAGGCCTACGGCGAGGCGCTGCTCGCGGTGGTCGCCGCGGCCTGAGGCCGCTCACCCGAGCTCCGACCGAGTCGCGTCGAGAGCCGGGAATCGGTCGTGCGACTTCAATCCCGAATGCCGTTCGGTTTATGATCGGAGCATGCCGCCGCGCGGCGGCATCCCAGCCCGAAGCATGAAGGAGTGCCGGCATGACCGATCTGCAGAACAGGGATGCCGCGGCATCCGCCGATGACACCGCCCCCATCGACACGCGCTACCTCGACGCGGGCCTGCCGGTCGCCGAGCGCGTCGAGATCCTGCTCTCGCAGATGACGCTCGAGGAGAAGGCGGGCCTCTTCTTCCAGACGGTCATCGGCATCAACCCCGACGGCACCCTCGCCGAGGAGGGCGGCATCGCCGGCGGCGGTTCGACCGACGAGTTCGTCAACGGGCTCAAGCTGAACCACTTCAACATCCACCAGGCGCCCGCCGACCCGGGCGCCTTCGCCGAGTGGCACAACCGGCTGCAGGAGCTCGCCGCACAGACGCGCCTCGGCATCCCGGTGACGATCTCGAGCGACCCGCGCAACTCGTACAGCGACAACCCGCTCGCCACGCTGTTCGCCGGCGCCTTCTCGGTGTGGCCCGAGCCGATGGGCCTCGCCGCGATCGGCGACGAGGCGACGGTCGAGCGCTTCGCCGACATCGCCCGCCAGGAGTACACCGCCGTCGGCATCCGCGTCGCCCTGCACCCGCAGATCGACCTCGCGACCGAGCCGCGCTGGTCGCGGGCCCTGCAGACCTTCGGCGAGGACGTCGAGCTCGCCTCGCGGCTCGGCGCCGCCTACATCCGCGGCTTCCAGGGCGAGACCCTCGGCCACGAATCGGTCGCGACGATGACGAAGCACTTCCCGGGCGGCGGCCCCCAGCAGGACGGCGAGGACCCCCACTTCGGCCACGGGCGCGAGCAGGTCTACCCCGGCGGCGAGTTCGAGCTGCACCTGAAGCCGTTCGAGGCGGCCTTCGAGGCCGGCACCAGCCAGATCATGCCGTACTACGGCATGCCCGTCGGCACGGAGTTCGAGGAGGTCGGCTTCGGCTTCAACAAGTCGGTCGTGACCGGGCTGCTGCGCGAGCGCTACGGCTTCGACGGCATCGTCTGCACCGACTGGGGTCTCATCACCGACGACGAGATCCTGGGCGAGCCGTTCCCGGCCCGCGCCTGGGGCGTCGAGCACCTGAGCCCGCGCGAGCGCGTGAAGAAGGTCATCGATGCCGGCTGCGACCAGTTCGGCGGCGAGGCATGCCCCGAGCTCCTCATCGAGCTCGTGCGCGACGGCGAGATCACCGAGGAGCGGGTGGATGCCTCGGCCAGGCGCCTGCTCCGCGAGAAGTTCGTGCTGGGGCTCTTCGACCACCGCTTCGTCGACGTCGAGCGCGCGAAGCGCGTCGTCGGCTCCGCGGAGTTCGTCGCGGCGGGCGAGGCGGCGCAGCGCGCCGCGATCACCCTGCTCGTCAATCGCGAGCGCACGGATGCCACGGGCGCTGCCGCGCCCACGCTGCCGCTCGGTCGCGGGCTGAAGCTCTACGTCGAGGGCGTCGCGCCCGAGGTCGCGGGCGAGTACGGCGACATCGTCGCGAGCCCGGCCGAGGCCGATGTCGCGATCCTGCGTGTCGCCGCGCCGTTCGAGGAGCGCCCGACCTTCTTCGAGAACTTCTTCCACTCGGGGTCGCTCGACTTCCCCGAGGAGCACCTCGCGCACGTCCGTGAGATCGCCGCCGCGGTGCCGACCGTCGTCGACGTGTTCCTCGACCGTCCGGCGATCCTCACGCCGATCGTCGACGAGCTCGCGGCGCTCACGGGCAACTGGGGCGCGAGCGACCGGGCGCTGCTCGATGTGCTGACCGGGGCCGCCGCGCCCCAGGGTCGCCTGCCGTTCGACCTCCCGCGCACCATGGCGGCGGTCGAGGCGAGCCGCCCCGACGTGCCCTTCGACACCGTCGACCCGCTCTTCCCGCACGGGTACGGTCTCCGCTACGAGGGTTGAGCCCGGCATCCGAACCGTCGCAATCGGTCGATCTTCATGACCGGATCTCGCCGATTGCGACGGTTCGCGGTGCGCTTCGCCGCACACGGGGCTAGCATCGCGCCATGACCGCGAAACGACCCGCCGGGGTGACGATCGTCGCCGTGCTCACCTGGATCTCGGGCCTGCTGGACATCATCGGCGGCAGCATCCTCCTCTTCCAGACGAGCGTCGCCTCGACCGTCGAGGCGTTCGGCGGGGCGAGCCAGCTCATCACCTCGGCCATCGTGTCGATCCTGATCGGCGCCATCGTCATGATCGTCGGCGTCGGCCTCCTGCGCGGCAGCTCGGGGGCGCGCCTCGTGATCACCGTGTTCCAGGTGCTCTCGATCGGCGCCAGCATCTTCTTCGCGATCACCTACCCGCCGGGGGCGATCGGCGAGTACTTCAGCGCCGCGGTCTCGGTGGTCGTCATCGCGCTGCTCTGGACCGGGCGGGCGAACGAGTTCTTCCGCGACTGAGTCGCGGCAGTCGGCGGTCGCGGCTTTCGCGACCTCCTCGGCTGATGCGACGTCCGTGAGGTCGCTTGTGGATGCTCCAATGCTCGCGCCGCTCGTCTTTGTAGAGGGCGCACAGTCGCTTCCGAGTGCCCTCCGCTCGGGTTTGTAGGGGCCGGACGCACTGTTTCGGGCAAGCGGGGCACCGTCCTACCGTGGAATGAGGCGCGCACCGCACGCGCCGGACCGCAGACGAAGGACGAGACCGACGATGGTTGACACGGCACCCCGCACCGCGAAGCAGACTCCCGCGCCGACGCGCGCCGCCGCCCCGACCCCCCAGACGGCCGCCAAGCCGGCCGGCACCGAGGCATCCTCGCCCCGGATCGACGTCGCCTCGCTGGGCCGCCAGCTCCTGGGAACCTGGCCCGAGGTGCGCCTCGCGGCGCGCGAGCGCGCCGCCCAGCCCGAGCTGCAGCGCATCGACGGGCTCTCGATGGCCGAGCACCGCGAGCGCGTGCTCGGTCAGCTGAAGATCCTCGTCGACCAGGGCGCCATCCAGCGGGCGTACCCGAAGTCGCTCGGCGGCCTCGACGACCACGGCGGCAACATCGCCGCCTTCGAAGAGCTCGTCATCGCCGACCCGAGCCTGCAGATCAAGTCGGGCGTGCAGTGGGGCCTCTTCGGCGCCGCGGTGCTGCACCTCGGCACTGCGCCGCACCACGAGAAGTGGCTGCCCGCGATCATGTCGCTCGAGGTGCCCGGCGCCTTCGCGATGACCGAGATCGGGCATGGCTCCGACGTCGCGGCGATCGCGACGACGGCGACGTACGACGAGGAGACGCAGGAGTTCGTCATCCACACGCCGTTCCGTGCGGCGTGGAAGGAGTTCCTCGGCAACGCCGGGCTCCACGGCAAGCACGCGACCGTCTTCGCGCAGCTCGTCACCAAGGGCGTCAACCACGGCGTGCACTGCTTCTACGTGCCGATCCGCGACGACGAGGGCGAGTTCCTCCCGGGCGTCGGCGGCGAGGACGACGGGCTGAAGGGCGGCCTCAACGGCATCGACAACGGCCGGCTGCACTTCACGAACGTGCGCATCCCACGCGAGAACCTGCTGAACCGCTACGGCGACGTCGCGCCCGACGGCACCTACTCCTCGCCGATCGAGAGCCCCGGCCGCCGCTTCTTCACGATGCTCGGCACGCTCGTGCAGGGCCGCGTCTCGCTCGACGGCGCCTCGACCGTCGCGAGCGCCATGGGCCTCACGATCGCGATCACCTACGGCAACCAGCGCCGCCAGTTCACGGCGTCGAGCGACACCGACGAAGAGGTGCTGCTCGACTACCAGCGTCACCAGCGCCGACTCCTCCCGCGCCTCGCGACGACGTACGCGCAGGTCTTCGCGCACGACGAGTTCCTCGTGAAGTTCGACGCGGTGTTCAGCGGCAAGGCCGACACCGACGACGACCGCCAGGACCTCGAGACCATCGCGGCCGCCCTGAAGCCGCTGTCGACCTGGCACGCCCTCGACACACTCCAGGAGGCGCGCGAGGCCTGCGGCGGCGCCGGCTTCATCGCCGAGAACCGCCTCGTCGGCCTCCGTCAGGACCTCGACGTCTACGTGACGTTCGAGGGCGACAACAACGTGCTGCTGCAGCTCGTCGCCAAGCGCCTGCTCACCGACTTCTCGAAGCAGTTCAAGGACGCCGACGCCGGCGCGATGGCCCGCTACGTGGTCGCGCAGACCGCCGAGCGCGCCTACCACGGCACCGGCCTTCGACGCCTGGCCCAGACCATCGCCGACTTCGGCTCGACCGCCCGCTCGGTGAGCGAGCTCCGCGACGAGAAGTCGCAGCGCGAGCTGCTCACCGACCGCGTCGAGACGATGATCGCCGAGATCGCGGGCCGCCTGCGCGACGCGCGCAAGCTGCCGAAGGCCGACGCCGCGGCCGCGTTCAACCGCAACCAGAACGAGCTCATCGAGGCGGCCCGTGCGCACGGCGAGCTGCTGCAGTGGGAGGCGTTCACGCGCGGCCTCGCGAAGGTCTCCGACCCGGGCACCAAGCAGGTGCTGACCTGGGTTCGCGACCTGTTCGGCCTCGGCCTGATCGAGAAGCACGCGGCCTGGTACCTGATGAACGGCCGCCTCTCGCCCCAGCGGGCGCAGTCGGTGACGGCCTACATCGACCGGCTGATCGAGCGCCTGCGCCCGCACGCGCAGGACCTCGTCGACGCGTTCGGCTTCGCACCCGAGCACCTGCGCGCGACGATCGCGACCGGCATCGAGCAGGAGCGACAGGACGAGGCGCGCGCGTACTTCGACGAGCAGCGCCGCGCGGGCACGCTGCCCGTGCCCGAGAAGGCGAAGTCGAAGAAGAAGAAGTAGCGACGGCCGCAGGGTCGGTAGTGGGGCCGGGGCATTCGAATCGAGGATGCCCCGGCCTCGCGTCGTTCGCGGCCTCGGTCGCCCGGAGCATCCGCCGGACGGCAGACTTGGACGCATGTCGCGTGCCATCCGGATCCTCATCGCCGTCGCCTCGGTGATCGCCCTGCTCATCGTCGTGTTCCTGGCCTACGCCCACACGGTGATGCAGGGTGAACGGCCCGAGGCGCTCGAGGCCTGGCGCGACGACGCCGTCGAGATCACCTCCACCGAGACGGGAATCGTGATCGAGCCCGTCGAGGGCGCCACCGGCGAAGGGCTCGTGTTCATCCCGGGGGCGAAGGTCGACCCGTACGCCTACCTGTACAAGCTCTCGGGGGTCGCCGAGGCATCCGGCTTCACCGTCGTCATCACGAAGCCGACGCTGAACCTCGCCTTCTTCGATCAGCGCCCCCTGTCGACGTTCACGGCGCTCGCGCCGGGCGTCGACGACTGGTACGTCGGCGGGCACTCGCTCGGCGGGGTGCGGGCCTGCCAGCTCGCCGCCGACGGCGCGAGCGGCGCGAGTGACGAGCCGGTGGTCGGGCTTGTGCTGTTCGGCTCGTACTGCGCGGACGACCTCGCGGAATCGGGGCCCGCGGTGCTCAGCGTCGCGGGTTCGAACGACGGGCTCTCGACGCCCGAGAAGGTCGCGGGGGCGGCGCACCTGCTGCCCGCCGACGCCGAGTTCGTGGAGCTCGAGGGCGTGAACCACGCCGACTTCGGCGACTACGGCGTGCAGCCCGGCGACGGCGTCTCGACCCGCGACGACGCCGAGGTGCGGCGCGAGATCGCGGCGGCGGTCGCCGCGTTCATCGGCTGAAGCGATCCCGCGCGGCGATGAACATCGTGACCCGTACGCGGATTGTAGGCTGGCCCGCATGGCCGCTGACACGACCGGGCTCGACGAGCCCGACCTGACGCTCCGACTGCTCTGGCGCGAGCGGCTCGGCCGCCCCGTCGGCAGCCGCGGACCGAAGCAGAGCTCGAGCATCGACGAGGTGCTCGCAGCGGCCATCCGCCTCGCCGACGACGAGGGCATCGAGGCGCTCTCGATGCGCCGCGTCGCCGACCGGCTCGGACTCAAGCCCATGTCGGTCTACACCTACGTGCCCGGCCGCGCCGAGCTCATCGACCTCATGGTCGACCACGTCGCGGGCGAGGTGCCGCTGCCGCGCCCCCGCGGCGGCCTGCGCGAGCGGCTCGCGCTGATCGCCCGACTCCAGTGGGACGAGTACCTGCGGCACCCCTGGCTGCTCGAGATCGACACCAGCCGCCCGCCGCTCGGCCCGCACATCTCCGACCACTGGGAGTGGTGCCTGCGCACGCTCGACGGCTTCGGGCTCGACGACGTCGACCTCGACCGCGTGCTCACGCTGCTGCTCGGCTTCGTCGCCGGACCGGCGCGGTCGCACCTCGACGCCGAGCGGCTGCAGCGGAGCTCGGCCGAGACCGACGACGACTGGTGGGCCCGCAATGCGCCGCTGCTCGATCGCATCATGGACCCCGATCGCTACCCCGTCTCCGGCCGGGTCGGCCAGGCGGCCGGCGCGGTCGTGAGCGCGCCGAACGATGCGTTCGAGTTCGGGCTCGCCCGCCTCATCGACGGCATCGAGGTGTACGTGCGGTCGAGCCTGCGCGAGACGGCGTAGCGGTGAGGCTACTCGGCCGGCGGGCGCATCAACAGGCCGGCGACGACGCCGACGACCGCGCCCGCGGCGAGCCACAGCCAGAACCCGGTCCAGAGGCTGACGCCCACGCCCACCAGCAGGCCGACGACGAGGCCGACGATGATCTGCTTGCGGCGGGCTGCGGGCGAGGGGGATTCGGCCATGTCCCCAGTCTAGGAGGCCGGTCGCCGACCCTCGCGGCTCACCTGCCGGCGAGCAGATCGGCGCGGGCGGCGGCGCGTTCCTCGCCGGTGATGACCCCGCGGTTCGCGAGGTCGTCGAGCTCCGCGAGCCGCTGCTCGAGCGTCTGCTTCGGTGCGAGCAGCTCGCTGTCGAGCGCACGGGTCGCGAGGTCGGTCTGCAGCGTGAAGGGGTCGTGCCCGGCCGAGCGGGCCTTGTTGTAATTACGGATCGCCAGCACGATCGACACGACGATTCCGCCGGCGACGATCAGGCAGGCGAGCACGAACACGGTGCCGAAGGCGCCGGAGGCGGCCATGAACGGGTCGGGTGCGACGGGGGAGGGCAGGAAGGGTTCGTCCACGGGGATCCTGACAGCGGCTCGACGGATGGGTGGGCTCAGCCTAGGGGCCGTCGGCGGACGGAGGGAAGAGCCGGGTCAGATGAGCCCGAGCTCGCGCACCGCCGACCGTTCCTCCTCGAGCTCGGCGACGGATGCGGCGATGCGCCCGCGCGCGAACTCGTCGACGGCGAGGCCGGGCACGATGCGCCACGCGCCGTCGACCGACTCGACCGGGAACGAGGAGATGAGCCCGTCGGGCACGTCGTACGAGCCGTCGGAGACGACGGCTGCGCTCGTCCAGCCGTGCGGGGTGCCAAGCACCCAGTCCCGCATGTGGTCGATGGTCGCCGAGGCGGCCGACGCCACCGACGACGAGCCGCGCACCTCGATGATCTCGGCGCCGCGCTTGGCGACGCGCGGGACGAACTCCTCGACGAGCCACGCCCGGTAGCCGTCGGCGCCCAGGCGCGCCGTGAGCAGCGCCGGCACCGAGTCGCCTGCCGCCGTCGCGTGCGCGAGGTCGGGGAACTGGGTCGCCGAGTGATTGCCCCAGATCGTCACGCCGCGGAGCTCGTGGACCGGCGACTCGACGGTCGCGGCGAGCTGACCGAGCGCCCGGTTGTGGTCGAGGCGCGTGAGCGCGGTGAAGCGCTCGGCCGGGACATCCGGAGCGTGCGACGACGCGATGAGCGCGTTCGTGTTCGCCGGATTGCCGACGACGACGACCCGGATGTCGTCGGCGGCGCCCGCGTTGATCGCCGCACCCTGCGGGCCGAAGATGCCGCCGTTCGCGGCGAGGAGGTCGCCGCGCTCCATGCCGGCCGTGCGCGGTCGCGCCCCCACGAGCAGTGCGACGTTCGTCCCCTCGAACGCGGCCCTCGCGTCGTCGAAGACCTCGACGCTGTGCAGCAGCGGGAACGCGGAGTCCTGCAGTTCGAGGGCGGCGCCCTCGGCCGCCCGCACGCCCTGCGGGATCTCGAGCAGGTGCAGCCGCACCGGGGTGTCGGGGCCGAGCATCGCCCCGGAGGCGATGCGGAACAGGAGTGCGTACCCGATCTGGCCGCCCGCGCCCGTGAGCGTGACGGTGACCGGCTTCTTCGCTGCCATGGTTCGAGCCTAGCCGCGACCGCGGGTGCCCTGCGGCGCGGCGCCGGGGTGCGGCATCCGGTGCTCGCTAGCGTTGCCCGCATGCGAGAGATGTATCCGGAGATCGAGCCGCTGGAGACCGGCATGCTCGACGTGGGGGACGGCCAGCACATCTACTGGGAGGTGTCGGGCAACCGCGAGGGCAAACCCGTCGTGTTCCTGCACG
This sequence comes from Agromyces sp. NPDC057679, assembly GCF_042799635.1. Taxonomy (NCBI): domain Bacteria; kingdom Bacillati; phylum Actinomycetota; class Actinomycetes; order Micrococcales; family Microbacteriaceae; genus Agromyces; species Agromyces sp. NPDC057679. Next base: position 840,975 of record NZ_JBHVIK010000002.1, read on the forward strand.
GGGGCCCCGGGGGAGGCACCAGCCCGTCGCACCGACGCCTGTTCGACCCCGAGCGCTACCGGATCGTGCTGTTCGACCAGCGCGGCTGCGGCTTCTCCATCCCGCACGCCTCCGAGCCCGAGGCCGACCTCTCGGCCAACACCACCTGGCATCTCGTCGCCGACATGGAGCGACTTCGCGGGCACCTCGGCATCGACCGCTGGCAGGTGTTCGGCGGCTCGTGGGGGAGCGCGCTCGCCCTCGCCTACGCGCAGACGCACCCCGAGCGGGTGACCGAGATGGTGCTGCGCGGCATCTTCACCCTGCGCAGGCAGGAGCTCGACTGGTTCTACGAGGGCGGGGCCTCGGCGATCTTCCCCGACCTCTGGGAGGAGTTCCTCGCCCCCGTGCCGCCGGCCGATCGCGCGCACCTCATCGAGGCGTACGGCCGGCTCCTCACCGACCCCGACCCGCTCGTCTACGAGCCCGCCGCGATCGCGTGGTCGCGCTGGGAGTCCTCGACGATCACCCTGCTGCCGCAGGCCGAGACCATCGCCCGCTTCACCGCACCCGAGTACGCGGCGGCGTTCGCGCGCATCGAGAACCACTACTTCCGCCACGGCGGCTGGTGGGAGGAGGGGCAGCTCATCCGGGATGCCTCGCGCCTCCGCGACATCCCCGCGGTGATCGTGCAGGGCCGTTACGACATGTGCACGCCCGTGATGACCGCCTGGGACCTGCACCGCGCCTGGCCCGAGGCGGAGTTCACCATCGTCGACGACGCCGGGCACGCCTTCGACGAACCCGGCATCCTCGATGCGCTCATCACGGCCACCGACCGCTTCGCGGAGGAGTCGGCGGTCACCGAGCGCGCCGATCGCGAGAACCCGGCCGAGGGTGAAGCTCCTGCGGATGACCCGGATGACGCGGATGACGCGTCGGACGCGTCGGACGCCGGGCCGGATGACCCCGCCGACGCCGAGTCGGAGTAGCGTCGGGCCATGACCTTCAATCCCGACGCGGACATCAGCGGCGGCAAGGCCTCGAAGCGCGGACGCAACACGGGCATCGCCGTCGGCGGCGGCCTGGGCGTCATCGCGCTCTTCGTGCTCTCCCAGTTCCTCGGCGTCGATCTCACCGGGCTGCTCGGCTCTGGCGGCGGCGGGGCGCCGGCGGCGAGCGACTCGTCACTCGAGCAGTGCCAGACGGGCGCCGATGCGAACGAGGACGTCGAGTGCCGCATGAAGGGCGCCTCGGCGTCGCTCGAGGAGTACTGGGAGCGGGAGTCGGCGGAGCTCGACTTCGCCTACGCCGGTCCGCAGGGGTTCATCCTCTTCGACCAGGCCACGACGACGGGGTGCGGCAACGCCTCCTCGGCGACGGGTCCGTTCTACTGCCCGCCCGACCAGACCATCTACATCGACGTGACGTTCTACGACGAGCTGCGCCAGCGCTTCGGCTCGAACGGCGGTCCGCTGGCCGAGATGTACGTCGTCGCCCACGAGTGGGGCCATCACGTGCAGAACGTGCTCGGCATCCTCGAGCGCGCGCAGGACGGGCAGACCGGGCCGGCCTCGAACGCGGTGCGCGTCGAGCTGCAGGCCGACTGCTTCGCGGGGGCGTGGGCGGCGGACGCCTCGACGGTCCCCGACGACAACGGCGTGCCCTTCCTCCAGCCGATCAGCCAGTCCCAGTACCGCGACGCGCTGAGCGCCGCCGCCGCCGTCGGCGACGACCGGATCCAGCAGGCCGCGCAGGGGCAGGTGAACCCGCACACCTTCACGCACGGCACGAGCGAGCAGCGCGTGCGCTGGTTCGAGACCGGTTTCGAGCAGGGCGCCGCGGCGTGCGACACCTTCTCGGTGTCGGGTTCGCAGCTCTGAGGCGACGATTCCGGCGATCCGCGTCATGATCGGGACGTCGGCCGGTCTCTTCTGGTGAGGGACGCCATGAGCGCGTCCGACGGGAGATCCGAGCCATGCGACGACGACGTGCTGTTCCGGTTCCGCACCGCGAGTTCTTCCGCGCGGTGACGATCGAGGAGACCGTCGCGCTCGCGTGCAGCTGCCCCAGGGGCGTGGACCACTGGTACGCGGAGGCGCGGGCCGGAGCCGGGCGGGGTGCGCCGCGCGAGGCGCCGGCCGACGCTCGGGCGGGAGACCCGCTCGACGCGTCGGCCGCCGCCCTCGTGCCGCGCCCTACGCGCTGATCGCCGCCGTGATCGCCTGGCCGAGCTGCACGGGCTTCGTGAACTGGGGCCAGTGGCCGGTCGGCAGATCGATGTAGTCGACGTGCTTCACCTTCGCGAGCTCGCGGGTGAAGGGCACCTCGCCGGCGATCCACTCGGTCAGCATCGCGCTCGGGAACTCGCAGGCGATCACCGTGACCGGAACATCGTATCGACGCTCGTCGGAGAGCTCGATGCCGTCGGTGGCGACCGCGGCCGGCTCGGGGATCGCCCGCGCGCGGAACTCGGCGCGCAACGTCTCGTCGAGGTCGACGAGGTCTTCGTCGCCGAAGAGCTCCCAGGCGGGGAGCGGGATCTCGCCGTCGACGATCGGCAGCTCGTCGTTGATGGAGTCGCCGTGCGCGAGGGGGCCCGCGTCGACGTAGACGACGCGAGCGATGCGATCGGGGCGGGCGTCGGCGACACCGTGGGCGATCGCGCCCCCGCCGGAATGGCCGACGAGCACGACCGGCCCGGGCAGCGCGTCGACCGCCGCGACGACGGCGTCGATGTGGGTGCGAAGCCCGATGCCCGCGCGCTCGGCGTCGCGCGACTCGAGGCCGGGCAACGTGAGTGCGTGCACCGTGTGGCCCGCGTCTTCGATGAGCGGGCTCACTCGCTGCCAGGAGGAGGCATCGAGCCAGAATCCGGGAATGAGGATGACGTCCATGCTCAGACGTTAGCGGCGCCCGCCGACACCGGAGGGCGGCGCTGCTCGACACCTTAACTGGGGCAGACGCGGGGCATCCCGATGTGAGACCATCGGCCCATCGGGATGGCTCGACCGCTGGAGCGGAGGATGTCATGACAGGACTCGAAGGGGCGAACGTGCTCGTGACCGGCGGAGCCGGCACGGTCGGATCCACCCTGGTCGACCGACTGCTCGACCAGGGGGTCGCCTCGGTCGTCGTGCTCGACAACCTGGTGCGCGGCAGGCTCGCGAACCTCGACGCGGCGAGATCGACCGGCCGGGTCACCCTCGTCGAGGGAGACATCCGGGATCGGGACCTCGTCCACGACGTGACCCGGGGCCGGGACCTCGTGTTCCACGAAGCTGCGATCAGGATCACCCAGTGCGCCGAGGAGCCCCGTCTGGCGCTCGAGGTGCTCGTCGACGGGACCTACAACGTCGTCGAGGCCGCCGCGGACGCGGGCGTCTCGAAGCTCGTGGCGGCCTCGAGCGCCTCGGTCTACGGCATGGCCGAGGAGTTCCCGACCGGCGAGCGCCACCATCACCACAACAACGACACCATGTACGGCGCGGCGAAGTCGTTCAACGAGGGGCTCATCCGCAGCTTCCGTGCGATGCGCGGCCTCGATTTCGTCGTGCTCCGGTACTTCAACGTCTACGGCCCGCGGATGGACGTGCACGGGCTGTACACCGAGGTGCTCGTCCGCTGGATGGAGCGGATCGCGGACGGCCTCCCGCCGCTCGTCTTCGGCGACGGCCGGCAGACGATGGACTTCGTCTTCACGGACGACGTCGCCCGGGCGAACGTCCTCGCCGCCGCGAGCCCCGTCACCGAGGGCGTCTACAACATCGCGAGCGGGACGGAGACGAGCCTGCTCGAGCTCGCGCAGGCGCTGATCCGGGTGATGGGCGCCGACCTCGAGGTCGAGCACGGGCCGGAGCGCGAGGTGAACGGCGTGGTCCGGCGGCTCGCCGACACCGGCGCCGCCCGCCGCGACCTCGGCTTCGAGGCGCAGGTCGGGCTCGAGGACGGCCTGCGGAGCCTCGTCGAGTGGTGGCGGCCGCTGCGCGAGGAGATCGCGCTCGGACGCGGACTCGTCTCATGACCGACCGCGTGAACGTGATGCTCCCGTGGCTCGGCGAGGAGGAGATCGCGGCGGTCGCGGAGGTGATCGCGAGCGGGTGGGTCGCCCAGGGGCCGAGGGTGGCCGAGTTCGAGGCGCGATTCGCCGCGGCGATGCAGGCCGATCACGCGGTCGCGACGACGAGCTGCACGACGGCCCTGCACCTCGCGCTCGTCGTCGCCGGGATCGGCCCCGGCGACGAGGTCGTGATCCCCTCGTTCTCGTTCGTGGCGACGGCCAATGCGGTCAGGTATGTGGGCGCCGTGCCGGTCTTCGCCGACGTCGACGCCGTCACCGGCAACCTCGACGCCGCCACCGTCGCCGCGGCCGTGACCCCGGCCACGCGGGCCGTCATCGTGGTCGACCAGGGCGGAGTGCCGGTCGACGTGGAGGCGATCCGCGCCGTCGTTCCACGCGAGCTCGTGCTCATCGAGGATGCGGCCTGCGGTGCGGGCTCGACGTACCGCGGCGCGCCGGTGGGCCGCGGCGCCGACGTCGCGGCGTGGTCGTTCCATCCCCGCAAGCTCCTGACGACCGGGGAGGGCGGGATGCTCACCACCGACCGGAGGGAGTGGGCCGACCGGGCGCGCCGGCTGCGGGAGCACGCGATGAGCGTGTCGGCGGCAGAGCGTCACCGTTCGGTGCTCCCGGCGCTCGAGGTCTACGAGGAGGTCGGCTTCAACTACCGGATGACCGACCTGCAGGCCGCGGTCGGGATCGTGCAGCTCGGCCGGCTCCCCGAGATCGTGGCGCGTCGTCGCGAGCTCGCCGCACGCTACGCGGACGCGGTGGCCGACCGGCCGGGCCTCCGGCTCGTCGGCGACCCCGAGTGGGGCGAGGCCAACTTCCAGTCGTGCTGGCTCGAGGTCGGCCCCGAATCCGGTCGGACCAGGGAGGGCCTGCTCGAGGCGCTCGCCGCGAGCGACGTCTCGGCGCGGCGGGGCATCATGGCCATTCACCGGCAGCCGCCGTACCGCGACGCGGTCGCCCCTGGTCGACTGCCGGTGACCGAGCGACTGACCGACCGGACGCTGATCCTGCCGCTCTTCCACCAGCTCACCGAGGCGCAGCAGGATCGGGTCATCGCGGTCCTGACCGCGTGAGCCGCGACATCCGTCGACCTGCCGGGCGGCCCGGCCCGGTCGTCGTCACCCGGCGCGCACCGCAGCCACGAGGGCCTCGGCGACGCGCTCCTGCTGCGCCCTGGTGAGGTGGGGCGACATCGGCAGCGAGAGCAGCCGCGGCGCCTCGGTCTCGCTCACGGAGAGCGGCACGGTCCGAGGGTGGTCGCGGAACGCGGGCGTGCGGTGGATCGGCGAGGGGTAGTGGATGCCGGCGCCGATGCCGGCGGCGGCGAGCTCGCCGAGGACGCGGTCGCGCTCGTCGACGCGGACGACGTAGAGGTGCCAGGCGTCCTCGTTGCCCGGCAGGACCGTCGGGAGGACGACCTCGTCGACTCCGCCCAGCAGTTCGCCGTAGTACGCGGCGGCGGCACGACGGCGGGCGTTCCACTCGGCGAGCCGTCGGAGCTTCACCTCGAGCACGACGGCCTGCAGGGCATCGAGCCGGGAGTTGAAGCCGACGAGCTCGTGGACGTACTTCGTGCGGCTGCCGTGCGCGGCGAGGGTGCGCACCGTGTCGGCCAGGATCTCGTCGTCGGTGGTGACGGCACCGCCGTCGCCGGCCGCGCCCAGGTTCTTGCCGGGGTAGAAGCTGGTCGCGGCGATCGCGCCGAGCCCGCCCGCCGCGCGGCCGAACCGCGTCGCGCCCTGCGCCTGCGCGGCATCCTCCACGACGACCGCGCCGCAGGCCTCGGCGATCGGCGAGTAGCGCTCGATCGGCGCCACCTGCCCGAACAGGTGCACGGGGACGATCGCCCGGGTGCGATCCGTGACGGCGGCCGTCGCGCTCGCCGGGTCGAGGAGCAGCGCCTCGGGCAGCACGTCGGCGAAGACCGGCGTCGCCCCGGCACGGACCACCGCCTCGGCGGTGGCGATGAAGGAGTTCGCGGGAAGGACCACCTCGTCGCCGGCGCCGAGGCCGAGCGCCCGGAGGGCGAGCTCGAGCGCATCGGTCCCGTTCGCGACGCCCACGCAGGAGCGGACCCCGACGCTCAGCGCGTACGCCCGCTCGAACGCGGCGACGTTCGGGCCGCCGATGAACGTCGCCGTGCGCAGCACCTCGAGGAGGGCGGGCTCGAGCTCGTCGCGGATCTCCTCGAACTGGGCCGCGAGGTCGAGGAAGGGGACCGAGTCGGCGGCACCCGGCGCGGTCGGGTGCCGGGCGGGCGAGGGTCCGTCACGGGTGCCGGTGGGCATGGCCGCCTCCAAAGGGTCGTGCTGCTGCCATCGTCCTCGCACGCCGCGGCGACGACGACCCCCCGTACGGGTAGGTGCGGCATGCGACCGCGGGGCCTACGCTGCACGGATGGGGGAGGCGACGCCGGCGAGCGGCGCACCGGACGAGCCCGTCGGCGACGGGGGCGCGACCGGATCGTCGCGACTCCGGCGGACCGCCGCGGTCGGGCTGGTGCTGTACGCCGTGGCGGTCGCGGCGTTCCTGCTCGTGCCCGGCGCACCCAGCGCGGCGCTCGACGCGTCGTTGGGTGTCGTCAGGGAAGGACTCGGCTGGTCGAGCGTGCCCCGCGGTGCGATCGAGGTGGCCGCGAACATCGCCGTCTTCATCCCGCTCGGCTTCCTGATCACCCTGCTCACCGGGCGGCGACTGCTCGGCGTCCTCGCTCCGGCCGCGCTCTCGCTCCTCGCCGAGGCGGTGCAGCTGATGCTGCCCGATCGCACGCCGAGTCTCCGGGATGTCGCGGCGAATGCGGCGGGAGCCGTGCTCGGAGCGCTGCTCGCGTGGGCGGTCGTGCCGCGTCGCCGTCGACCGGCGCGTCCTCCCGCCGAGATTTCGCCCTCGAACGGGTGACGTGCGCGCCAGGCGTGCACGGACGATAATCGGCACCAGAGTCATTTCGAGCAATCCTCAGCTCGTTCCCGGAATGACGGGAGGAACCCCCATGAGCATCGAAGACGTCCCGGTCTTCATCCTCGCCGGCGGACTGGGAACGAGGTTCCGGGAGCAGACGCACCTGCTGCCGAAGCCCATGATCGAGGTCGGCGGCAAGCCGATCCTGTGGCACATCATGGACAGCTACGCGAGCTTCGGCTTCCGCCGCTTCGTGATCTGCGCCGGTTACAAGGCCGAGGTGATCAAGGACTACTTCCTCAACTACCAGAAGATCCACTCCGATTTCACGGTCGACATGCGCCGGCGAACCGTGACGTTCCACTCCAACGGAGTGGAGGACTGGTCGGTGACGGTCGCGGACACCGGAGCGACGACCATGACCGGGTACCGCGTGCACGACGCGACCGACCGATTCCTCGCCGACTGCGACACGTTCGCGCTCACCTACGGCGACGGGCTGACCGACGCGAACCTGGGGGCGGAACTCGCGTTCCACCGTTCGCACGGCAGGATCGGCACCGTGCTCGGGATCCACCCGCCCTCCCGCTTCGGCGAGCTGAAGGCGAAGAACGACGCCGTCACCACGTTCGCCGAGAAACGGCCGCTCGCGAACAGCTGGATCTCGGGCGGGTTCTTCTTCCTCGACCGCCGCTTCACCCCCTACCTGTCGTCCGACCCCGACCTCGTCCTCGAGGAGTCGCCGATGCGGTCGCTCGTCGCGGACCACGAGCTCATGATGTACCGGCACGAAGGATTCTGGGCCTGCATGGACACCCAGCGCGACCGCGACCAGCTCGACGCCCTTGCGAACGGGCCGAACCCGCCGTGGCGCCCGGAGCTCCAGATCGAGTCGGACCGGCCCCTGCGCATCACGGTCGGTGCCCGTTGACGCCGGTCGATCCCCGGGCGGAGGACCTCGCCGGGATCCACGAGCGCTTCACCTCCCGCGCCGCCCTCAGGGACAGCACGGTGGTGGTCACCGGAGCGGGCGGATTCCTCGGCTACTACCTCGTGGGCTACCTCGTCGAGTACGCGGCCGAGCTCGGTCTCGCGGGCGTGATCGCGGTCGACAACGGGGTGGCCTCCGAGGAGCACTGGCTCGCCCGACTGGCCGCCCGGAATCCGCGCCTCGAGGTCGTCGTGGGCGATGCCGCCGCGTTCGCCCGTGGGCGGCTCGCCGAGCTCCGGGGCCGCGTGCACCTCGTGCACGCCGCCTCGATCGCGTCGCCGACCACGTATCGACAGTTCCCGCTCGAGACGATCGACGCGAACGTGTGGGGGCTGCGGGCGATGCTCGACGCCGCGCGCGAGGCGGACCTCGGCGGCTTCCTCTTCTACTCGAGCAGCGAGATCTACGGCGATCCCCCGCCGGAGGCGATCCCCACGCCGGAGGACTACCTCGGCAACGTCTCGTGCGTCGGCCCCCGTGCCTGCTATGACGAATCGAAGCGGATCGGGGAGACGCTCTGCTGGGTCTACGCCACGCAGTTCGGCATGCCCGTCACCGTCGTGCGCCCCTTCAACAACTTCGGCCCCGGCATGCGCCCGACGGATCGGCGGCTGCCCGCCGACCTCGCCGCGCGCGTCCTCGCCGGCGAAGACCTCGAGCTGTTCTCGTCGGGGGCCCCGAGCCGGACGTTCTGCTACGTCGCCGACGCCGTCGTCGGCTACCTGCTCGCGCTGACGCACGGCCGCTACGACTGCTTCAACATCGGGGCCGATCGGCCGGAGCTCTCCGTCGAGGCGTTCGCCGAGCGATTCCGCGCCGTCGCCGCCGAGCTGCTCGGCTACCGGGGCTCCGTCGTCCGGCGAATCTCCGACGACCCCGACTACCTGACCGGCAACCCGCAGCGTCGGTGCCCTGACCTCTCGAAGGCGCGCGCGGTGCTCGGCTACGAGCCCCGCGTCGAGGTGGACGCGGGGATCGCCCGCTTCCTCTCGCACCTCGTGCTCGAGCGCGACGGGGCGACGGCATGAACATCACGATCATCGGCACGGGCTACGTCGGGCTCGTCACGGGGCTCGGCCTCGCCGCCGCCGGGCACACGGTGCTCGGCATCGACTCCCGCCCCGAGGTCGTCGAGCGGCTGAACGCCGGACGCCCGCACATCTACGAGGACGGGGTCGCCGAGGCCCTCGAGCGGATGCTCCTGGCCAAGAGCATCCGATTCGCGGAACCCGACGTGGAGCAGATCGCCGCGACCGACATCGTGCTGATCGCCGTCGGCACTCCGTCGACCGCGGACGGCATCGACCTCGCCCAGGTGCGCAGCGCGGTGGAGCTCGCGGCCCTGGCGCTCCGACGGTCCGCGACCCCGATGAGCGTGATCATGAAGAGCACCGTCGTCCCGGGGACCACCCGCGAACTCGTCCCGCGCGTCATCCGGGAGACCACGGGCATGGAACCGGACGAATACGGGCTCGGGATGACGCCGGAGTTCCTCCGCGAGGGCTCCGCGCTCGCCGACTTCTCGACGCCGGACCGCCTCGTGCTCGGGTACGAGAACCAGCGGGGACTCGACGCGCTGCGGGAGCTCTTCGCGCGCTTCGAGGCGCCTCGACTCGAGGTGAACACGTCGACGGCCGAGCTCATCAAGTACGCGAACAACCTCTTCCTCGCGCTGCAGATCTCGGCCTCGAACGAGATCGCCGCCGTGGCATCCTCATTGGGAGACGTCGACCCCCGCGTCGTGATGCAGGGCGTGCTCGCCGATCACCGCTGGAGCGGTGCGCCGCAGCCGGGCAAGGCCGCACCGCCGATCGAGCGCTACCTCGTGCCGGGACCGGGGTTCGGCGGCAGCTGCTTCCCGAAGGACGTGCAGGCGATCCGCGAGTTCGGTCGACAGCTGGGGGTGCCCATGGCCATGGCCACGGCCATCCTCGAGGTGAACCGCCGCCAACCGCGTGCGAGCCTCGACGCCATGCTCGACGGACTCGACGCGATCGCCGGGGCCGAGGCGCTCGTGCTCGGCCTCGCCTTCAAGCCGGGCACCGACGACATCCGCGAGACGCCGGCGGCGGAGATCGTCCGAGGGCTGCTCGACCGCTCCGCCTCGGTGCGGGTGCACGACCCCATGGCGGCGCGCACGTTCACCGAGGCGTTCGGCCCGTCGGTGCGGGTCGCCGAGCGTTGGGAGGAGGCCGCGCGGGCCGCCGACGTCGTCGTGGTCGTGACCCCGTGGCGGGAGTACGTCCGCCTGCCGGAGTTCGTCGGCGGCGGGGCGATCGTGCTCGATCCGCGGCGCGCGTTCGAGCCCGAATGGTTCGCGGTCGGCGTGCGCTACCGATCGATCGGGGTGCGAGCGCCATGACGGAGGTCCAGGAGACGCCGATCCCGGGGTGCGTCGTCGTCGGCTTCCACCGGGCGCACGACGATCGCGGGTCGTTCGAGCGGGCCTACAGCGCCGACGAGCTCGCCGAGGTCGGCCACGGGTTCTGGATCGTGCAGGCGAACGTCGCGACGACCACGCGGGCGGGGACCGTCCGCGGCCTGCACTACCAGCTCGCGCCGTACGGCGAGCAGAAGCTCGTGCGCTGCGTCCGCGGCGCGGTCTTCGACGTCGCCGTCGACCTGCGCGAGGGCAGCCCCGCGCGCGGGCGATGGTTCGGGATCGAGCTCACGCCGGAGAACGGCCTGGCGATCCTGATCCCGCGCGGGTGCGCGCACGGGTACCTCAGCCTGCTGCCGGACAGCCAGATGGTCTACTTCAGCGACGCAGCGTACTGGCCGGCGGCTGAGCGGGTGCTCGCCGCCGAGCACGAGGAGACCGGGATCGCCTGGCCGATCCCGGTCGTCGAGTCGAGTGCGAAGGATGCCGCGGCGTCGCGCACCGACCGGCCGGAGTGGTCGGGTTACTGATGTCCCGCCCCGTTCGGCTGCTGATGACCGGGGCGACCTCGTTCAGCGGTGCCTGGATGGCCCGCGCCTGCGCCGAGGCGGGCATCGAGGTGCATGCGGCGATCCGGTCGGACCGGGCGGCGTACGACGGGGTGCGCTCGCATCGGCTCGCCATGCTCGGCGGCTCGGTGACCCTGCACCCCGGCGCGGTGCACCGGGCCGGGGCGCTCGCGGCGCTCATCGCCGAGGTCGGGGCGGACGTCGTCGGGTACCACGGGTACCCGATGGAGGGCTTCCGCTCGCCGGACTACGACGCCCTCGGGGCCGCGGCGGCGCTGACCGCCGATCTCGACGCCGAGCTCGCCGCGGCCGCCGACGCCGGGTCCGCGATCGTGTACACGGGGACCGTGTACGAGCCCGGGCCGGTCGCCGGGGCGGAGGCCCGTGCCGCGGTGTCGGCCTACGGGCTCTCGAAGCGCGTCGCGTACGAGCGGCTCCGTCTGGCCGGAAGCCGCGCGGGGGTGCCGGTGCACCGATTCGTCATCCCCAACCCGTTCGGACCGCTCGAGGAGGGCCGTTTCGGCAACCACCTCGCGACGGCCTGGGGGCGCGGCGAGACGCCGGTGGTGCGCACTCCGCGCCTCGTCCGCGACAACATCCCGGTGCGGGAGCTCGCCGTGCGGTACGCCGCCTTCGTCCTCGCAGGGGACGGGCGGGCCGCCTCGCTCGAGCCCTCCGGGTACATCGAGAGCCAGTTCGGCTTCGCCGGGCGCCTGGCCGAGGCCGTCGGCGTCCGCCTCGGCCGCGTCCTCCCGCTCGAGGCGCTGTGGGATGCCCCGGTCGAAGAGCCGCTCGTCGTGGTGAACGACGGCCGCACCTCGGCCTCGTTCGCCGCGAACGAGTCCGCCTACTGGGACGAGTACGCCGAGCACCTCCGTCAGCTGATGGCGGTGAGCGGTTCGTGAGCCGGCGCCGCTTCACCCGTTCGGGGGGACGCGAAGACGCGGGAATCGTGCCATGTTCGAACTGAGCAATTCTCACTGAAGGGTTGGGGCCCGTGACCGACTCGCTGGGCATCGCCGTCATCGGCGCAGGGTACTGGGGACCGAACCTCGCGCGGAACCTCCACGCGAGCGCCGACTGGCGTCTCGACGTGATCTGCGACCTGGATCCCGATCGGGCGGCGGCGCTCGCCGCCCGATTCGGCGGAGCGCGACCGGAGACGGACGTCGCGGCGGTGCTGGCCGACCCGCGCATCGACGCCGTCGCGATCGCGACTCCAGCACGCACGCACGCGCCCCTCGCGTGCGCTGCGCTCGACGCGGGCAAGCACGTGCTCGTCGAGAAGCCGCTGGCGGACAGCGGAGCCCACGCGGAATCCATGATCGAGGCGGCGACCGCCAACCGCCTGGTGCTCATGGCCGACCACACGTACTGCTACACCCCGGCCGTGCTCAAGATCCGCGAGCTCATCGCCGAGGGGGCGCTCGGCGACATCCTGTTCCTCGACTCCGTCCGCATCAACCTCGGTCTCATCCAGCCCGACGTCGACGTCTTCTGGGATCTCGCCCCCCACGACCTCTCGGTCCTCGACTTCGTCCTGCCCGACGGGCTCCGGCCCGAGTCGGTCTCCGCGATCGGCGCCGACCCGCTGGGAGCGGGTCGGGCCTGCCTCGGATACCTCACGCTCCCGCTCGGCGGCGGTGCGGTCGCGCACGTCCACGTCAACTGGCTGAGCCCCACGAAGGTCCGGCAGATGATCATCGGCGGAACGCGTCGCACACTCGTCTGGGACGACCTCAACCCGCAGCAGCGGCTCAGCGTCTACGACCGCGGCGTGGACCTGGAGCTCCAGACGCTCGACGGGGCGGAGCGGGCCGCGGCGACCGTGTCGTACCGGCTCGGCGACACCTGGTCTCCCGCACTTCCGGAGCGCGAGGCGATCGCCGTCATGGTCGGCGAGTTCGCCGCGAGCATCCGCGAGGGCCGCGCCGCCCGCACCGACGGCGCTGCCGGCGTGCGGGTGCTGCGCGTGCTCGAGGCCGCGACCGCGAGCGCCGCCGGCGGGGGAGCGCCCGTCGCCGTCCGCATCCCGGAGCCGGTGTCATGAACGAGGTCGTGCTCATCGGGGCGAGCGGGCTCGCACGCGAGGTCGTCGCCTCCGTGCAGGGCGCGAACCGCTACATCGGCATCCTCGACGACGACCCGGCGACCCACGGCCGGACGATCGCGGGGCTCCCCGTGCTCGGCGGCGTCGAACTCGCCGCCGACCGCGCCGAGCGGCTCCTCGTGTGCGTCGGCGCAGGCACGTTCCGGCGCACGATCGTGCGCCGGCTCGCCCTGCTCGGCATCGGCGCGGATCGCTACGCAGCCCACGTCGCCGACCACGCCGTGATCGGCGCGGGCAGTCGGATCGGGGTGGGCGCCGTCCTCCTCGCCGGCGTCGTCGTCACCGCCGACGCGGTCGTCGGCGATCACGTCGTCGCGATGCCGAACGCGGTGGTGACCCACGACAACGTCGTCGGCGACTTCGCGACGCTCGCCGCCGGCGTGGCCCTCGGGGGCGGCGTGCGGCTCGGCGAGGCCGCCTTCCTCGGCATGAACGCCGCCATCGCCCCCGGCGTCGTCATCGGACGGGACGCCGTCATCGGCATGGGCGCGGTCGTGCTCGCGGACGTGCCCCCCGCGCAGACCTGGGCCGGAGTCCCGGCCCGTCCACTCACCCGCAATGACCCGAAGATCGCGAGGTCGGGATCGTGAGCAGTCCCCATTCCCCCAGGAGCCTGACGGCGGCGCTCGCCGCCGGAGTCCTCATCGCGGCATCCCTCGTCGTCGCCCCCACCGCCGCGAACGCGGCGGCCGGCTGCGGCACGGCGCCGAACCCGATCGTCTGCGAGAACGCGCTGCCCGGAACCGACCCGTCGGTCTGGGACATCGACGGCGCCGGCGACAGCGGCATCCAGGGATTCCCCACGGACATCAGCGTCAACGTCGGCGGCACGATCGGGTTCAAGATCGACACCTCGGCGAGCAGCTACACGATCCAGATCTTCCGGATCGGGTACTACCAGGGCGACGGCGCCAGAAAGATCGCGGATGTCACGCCGTCGGCGACACTGCCGCAGCGCCAGCCCGCGTGCGTGACCGACCCGGCCACCGAGCTCTACGACTGCGGCAACTGGGGCCTCTCGGCTTCATGGGCGGTGCCGGCGGATGCGGTCTCGGGCGTGTACATCGCGCTGCTCGAGCGGCCCGACAACCAGGACTCCAGCCACATCACCTTCATCGTCCGCAAGGACGGGAGCCGCGCCCCCGTGCTCTTCCAGACCTCCGATCCGACGTGGCAGGCCTACAACACCTACGGCGGCTCGGACTTCTACCAGGGCGCCGCGAACGGGCGCGCGTACAAGATCAGCTACAACCGTCCGATCGTCACCCGGGACGCCCAACGCGGCCGGGACTTCTTCTTCGCGAACGAGTACCCGATGGTGCGGTTCCTCGAGCAGAACGGCTACGACACCGCCTACATCAGCGGGATCGACACGGACCGGCGAGGCGGCGAGCTGCTGAACCACAAGGTGTTCCTCTCGGTCGGACACGACGAGTACTGGTCGGGCGCCCAGCGCGCGAACATCACGGCCGCGAGGGACGCGGGCGTCAACCTGCAGTTCCTCTCGGGGAACGAGGGGTACTGGCGCACCCGCTACGAGCCGTCCACCGTCGGAGGTTCGACGCCCTACCGGACGCTCGTCTCCTACAAGGAGACCTGGTCGAACGAGAAGATCGATCCCGCTCCGGAATGGACCGGAACCTGGCGCGACCCGAGGTTCGCCGGGAACGCCGCCGGCGGCGGCCTTCCGGAGAACGCCCTGACGGGGACCGCGTACCAGTCGAACTTCACCGACCTGCCGATCAAGGTCTCCGCGGCCGAGGGGAAGGCGCGACTGTGGCGCAGCACGAGCCTGGCGTCGCTGGCGACCGGGACGACGGCGACCCTCGCCGCCCACACCATCGGCTACGAGTCCGATGAGGACGTCGACAACGGGTTCCGCCCGCCGGGCCTCATCCGGCTCTCGACCACGGTCGGCCCGACCCCGCAGTACCTGCAGGACTTCGGCAACGACGTCGCCGAGGGCACCACGACGCACAACGTGACCCTCTACCGGGCGGCGAGCGGCGCGCTCGTGTTCGGCGCGGGCACGGTGCAGTGGACCTGGGGTCTCGACGCCACCCACGACGGCGAGGGCGCGGCGGCCGATCCGCGGATGCGGCAGGCGCAGGTGAACCTGCTCGCCGACATGGGCGCGAGTCCGGGGTCGCTGGCGAGCGGGCTGGTCGCGACCGCGGCCAGCACCGACCAGACCGCCCCGACCGCGACGATCACCGCTCCGGCGTCGGGCGCGATCGCGCACGGCACCGCGGTGACGGTCTCCGGCACCGCGTCCGACGCCGGCGGCGGCATCGTCGCGGGCGTCGAGGTCTCGACCGACGGCGGCGCGTCCTGGCGGGCGGCGAACGGCACCACCTCGTGGTCGTACTCCTACGTCCAGAAGGGCGCGGGGGCGCAGTCGATCCTCGCGCGAGCGATCGACGACAGCGCCAACCCCTCGGCTCCGGCGTCGCGCTCGATCACCGTGGGCGGGCCGTACTCGGTGTTCGGCGCCACCGTGCCGCCCGTGCCGGACTCGGGCGACACCTCTGGCGTCGAGCTCGGACTCCGGTTCACGCCCTCGCAGGACGGGTACGTCTCCGGTGTCCGCTTCTACAAGAGCACGGCGAACACGGGCACCCACGTCGGGTCGCTCTGGAGCAGCAGCGGCACCCGTCTCGCGACCGTGACCTTCTCCTCGGAGAGCGCCTCGGGCTGGCAGACGGCGACGTTCTCGACCTCCGTCGAGGTGCTGTCGGGGCAGAGCTACGTCGTCTCCTACACAGCGCCGAGAGGGCGCTACGCGGTGACCCAGTACGCGTTTGCGTATCGCGGCGAGAACGCCGGGCCGCTCCTGGTCGCCGGCGGCTTCGGCGCCGCATCGGCCGGCGTGTACGGCAATGCCGGCGCCTTCCCGTCGTCGAGCTACCGCGGCGGCAACTACTTCGTCGACGCCGTCTACACGACGACCGACGGCTCGCCGCTCACTGCTCGATCCCATTCGCCGCTGCCCTCGTCGTCGAGCG
Source organism: Agromyces sp. NPDC057679 (assembly GCF_042799635.1). Taxonomy (NCBI): domain Bacteria; kingdom Bacillati; phylum Actinomycetota; class Actinomycetes; order Micrococcales; family Microbacteriaceae; genus Agromyces; species Agromyces sp. NPDC057679. The sequence goes on from NZ_JBHVIK010000002.1 coordinate 856,979, forward strand.
TGCCGACGGACACGGCGATCTCCGCCATGTTCTCCAAGCCGGTGCAGCCCGCCTCGATCGACCTCCGGGTCGTCGACCAGAACGGCACGGCGATCGCCGGCACCACGGGCTACGCGGCCACCACCCGCACGGTCACCTTCACGCCCGCGGCACCGCTCAACGGCAACACGACGTACACGGCGACCCTCAGCGCGACCGATACGACCGGGAGCACGCTGAGCTCCGGCGGCTCGTGGAGCTTCGTCACCGTGAAACCGGCACCTCCCGTCGGCACCTGCCCGTGCGGGGTCTTCACCGACGCCACGACGCCGGCCGTGCTCGAGGTGAACGACGCGGTGGCGCTCTCGCTCGGCATGCGGTTCACGAGCGCGGTCGACGGCACCGTGACCGGGATGCGCTTCTACAAGAGCGTGAACAACACCGGCGTGCACGTCGGCACGCTGTGGTCGGGCACCGGCACCCAGCTCGCGACGGTCACCTTCGGGCCGGAGTCGTCGGCCGGCTGGCAGAGCGCGAGCTTCTCGTCGCCGATCGAGATCACCGCGGGCACCGAGTACCTGGTGTCGTACCGCAACACGGTGGGGATCTATCCGGTCACGTCCGGCGTCTTCACCGGCGCGGGGGTGACCCGGACCCCGCTCACCGCGGGGAACAACGCGGGCGCATACACCTACGGCAGCGGCTTCCCGGCGTCGACCTCCACGTCGAGCTATCTCGTCGACGTGATCTTCGAACGCGGACCGGAGCCCATCTCGCTGGTCTCGACCAGTCCGGTCAACGGCGCGATGAGCGTCGCGGTCGACACCACGGTCTCGGCGACGGTGACCACCGCGATCGTCGCCGGCTACGCGCTCACGGTGCGGCGAGCCGGCACCGCCGTGCCGGGGGCCACCACGCTCTCGGCCGACGGCAAGACGGTCATCTTCACGCCGGCGGCCCCGCTCGCCGGCGGCGCCACCTTCGAGGCGTCGCTCACGAATGCGACGACGTCGCAGGGCGTCAAGCTGCCGACGCAGACCTGGACGTTCTCGACCGGCGGCCCCGGCGCCACGAGCACGACACTGCTCGGCGACCGGACACCCGCGGTGACCGCGTCGGACGACTCCGCGGCGGTCTCGCTCGGGATGGCCTTCCGGCCGAGCGTCGACGGTGCGGTCACCGCGATCCGGTTCTTCAAGGGCACCGGCAACACCGGCACGCACACGGGCACGTTGTGGTCGGCCGCGGGCACGGCGCTCGGCCAGGTGACGTTCGAGAACGAGTCGGCATCCGGCTGGCAGACCGCGACACTGGCGACGCCGGTGCTGCTCAGCGCCGGTCAGGACTACCTGGTCTCGTACCACGCGCCGAACGGCCACTACGCGTACACGAGCGGGGCCTTCACCGATCCGCTGACGGTCGGGCCGCTGACTGCGCTCGGGGGTGACAACGGACGCTACCTGTACGGTGCGACGCCGGGACTCCCGGTGAACTCGTGGCGTTCGACGAACTACTTCGTCGATGTCGTCTTCTCGCCGACGGCCGGGCCCGGGCCGACGCCACCCCCGACGCCGACACCGACGCCGACTCCCACGCCGACGCCGACGCCGACTCCCACACCGACGCCGACGCCCACTCCGACGCCGACGCCGACGCCGACTCCCACGCCGACGCCGACGCCCCTCCCGACGGTCACGCTCTTCGCGACCTCCGCCGTGCCGGCGCAGGCGAGCCGGCTCGACCTCCGGGCCGCGACCCGGGCCGTGCGCTTCCGCACGAGCGCCGCGGGCGTCGTGACCGGCCTGCGGTACTACCGCGGCCCCACCGACACCGCGCAGCACGTCGGCCGGCTGTGGAGCGCGACGGGCGCCTCGCTCGCCACCGCGACGTTCCCGGCCTCGTCGACAACCGGGTGGCAGGAGGTCTCGTTCGCGACCCCGGTGAGGCTGACCGTCGGTGCCGAGTACCGCGCGAGCTACGTCTCGGGCACGAGATACGCCTACACCGGCAGCGCGCTCTCCGCCGCCGTGCAGAACGGAGTGCTCTCGACGATCGCCAACGGCGGCGCGTACATCTACAGCAGCACCGTGTTCCCGAACAACCTCACCGCGCACAAGTACTGGATCGACGTGAGGTTCAGGCCCGATTGATGCGCATCGTGATCTGCCCGCATTCGCTCGAGCTCGGGGGAAGCCAGCGGAACGCGATCGACCTCGCGACCGCGTTCGCGCGACGCGGTCACGACGTGACGGTGTTCGGCCCGGACGGTGAACTCGTCGAGGTACTCGAGGCCCGGGGCATCCCGTTCGTCGAAGCGCCGCGGCCGCGGATGCGACCGTCGTACGCCGTCATGGACGCCCTGTGCGAGCTCGTCGACCATTCGTTCGCCGACCTCGTGCACGCCTTCGAATGGCCGCCGATCACCGAGGCCGTGTACGGGCCGTACGCACGCCGGCGCATCCCGGTCGTCGGGACCGTCATGTCGATGTCGGTCGCCCCGTTCATTCCCGATCGCCTGCCGCTCACGGTCGGGACGCGGCACCTCCTCGAGACCGAGTCGGGTGCGCGCCGCAGACTGCACCTGCTCGAGCCGCCCATCGACACCGCACACGACCGTCCCCGCGATGTCCGTGAGGCTCGCGCGAGCCTGTCGATCCCCGACGGCGAGCTGGTCCTCGTCATCGTGGCCCGCCTCGTCAGGGAACTGAAGCTGGAGGGCATCCTGAGCGCGATCGCCGCGGTCGGCGTGCTCGGCCGCGAGCGACCCGTCCGGCTCGTCGTCGCCGGCGACGGGCCCGAATCGGAGGAGGTGGCCGCCGCGGCCGCCGCGCAGAACGACCGCCTCGGCCGGCGCGCCGTCGTCCTGCTCGGCAGCGTGCCCGACCCTCGCCAGGTCTATGCCGCCGCGGACGTCGTGCTCGGGATGGGGGGCTCCGCGCTGCGCGGGATGGCCTTCGCCAAGCCGGTGGTCGTCCAGGGCGAGCTCGGATTCTGGCGCACGCTGACGCCGGAGAGCGTCGACGGATTCCTGGTCGACGGATGGTACGGCCGGGGCGAGGGCGACGACGGGGTCGCCGCGCTGCTCGGGGAACTGGACCCGCTGCTCGCCTCGGCCGCCACCCGCCGGGAGCTCGGCGAGTTCTCGCGGTCGGTGGTGGAGCGCCACTACAGCCTCGATGCGGCCGCGGATCGCGTCGAGGAGCTCTATGTCGACGCCATCGTCAGAGGCCCGGAGATCGCACGCTGGAGGCTGCTCCGGCCGTATCTCGCCGTCACGGCGTACGACCTCGATCGCAAGGTCCGTCGCCGGTTCGGCGCCGGCGTCGCCCGCGACGACTTCAACGCGCGCCCTGCGATCCGCACGGCGCGCGAGGTGGCGCCATGACCGACCCGGCGGAAGGCGAACTGGAATCGGCGATCGGCCGCGGTCTCGCCTGGAGCCTCGTCAACACCGCGACCGCCCGCCTCGGTTCGTTCCTGACCGGCATCGTGCTGGCCCGGATCATCGCGCCCGACGCGTTCGGCGTGTACGCCGTCGCACTGGTGGCGCTCAACGTGCTGCTGAGCGCGAACGAGCTCGGGGTCAGCGTCGCGCTGGTGCGCCACCCGGGCAACGTCGACCGGATCGCCCCCACGGTGGCGACCCTCGCCATGGCCTCCAGCCTCGTCCTGTTCGTCGGGGCGCTCCTCGCGGCGGGCCCGTTCGCCGAGGCGCTCGGTGCGCCCGAGGCGACCGGCGTCGTCCAGCTGATGAGCGTCGCCGTGCTCCTCGACGGCATCGCGGCCGTCCCGAACGCGATGCTCACCCGGGCGTTCGCGCAGCGAGCGAGGCTCAGGATCGACCTCATCGCCTTCGCCGTGAGCACGCCGGTGACGATCGGGCTCGCGCTCGCCGGCTTCGGCGTCTGGAGCCTCGCGTGGGGGGCGGTCGTCGGCAACGCGACCGCCTCGATGCTCGCCCTGCTCTGGACCCCGGAGCGGCACGGGCTCGGATTCGACCGGGCGGTCGCGGCCGAGGTGCTGCGGTTCGGGCTCCCGCTCGCGGGATCCAGCCTGCTGCTGCTCGTGCTCGTGAACGTCGATTTCGCGGTCGTCGGCCGGGTGCTCGGCACCGAGCAGCTCGGCTTCTACTTCATGGCGTTCAACCTCGCCGCCTGGCCGCTGATGCTGGTCTCCTCGATCGTGCGACGGATCACGACGGCGAGCTACGCCCGCATGAGCGACCGCGGCGACGGCGGCGCGACCTTCCGCACCTCGCTGCGCCTGGTCATGGGGGTCGCCGTGCTCCTGTGCACGCTGCTCGCAGCGTATGCGCCGGCGATCGTCGTCTTCCTCTACGGCGAGCGGTGGCGGCCCGCGGCCGCGGCGATCCCTGCGCTCGTGGTGCTCAGCCTCGGGCGGATGCTCGTCGAACTGGCCTACGACTACCTGTCGGCCGTCGGTCGGACGGTCGGAACGGTGTGGCTCCACGCGGTCTGGCTCGTCGCGCTCGTGCCGGCCCTGTGGCTCGGCGCCGAAGTCCTCGGGATCCGCGGCGTCGCCGTCGCTCATGCCCTCGTCGTGGTCGCGGTCGTCGTGCCCGGGGTCGGCATCGCCCTGCGCCGAGCCGGTGTGCCGATCATGCCGCTCGTGCGCGACCTGCTGCTGCCGGCGGCCGGTGCCGTCGCGGTACTGCTCAGCGGCCTGCTGCTGACCTCGCTGCTGGAGGACGGGTTCGTGCTGCTCGCCGTCGGCGGGGTGGTCGGCGTGCTCCTCTACGCGGCGATCGTCGGCCCCTGGCTGCTCAGGACCGCTCGGGCCTTCGCGGGCCGGCCGCCGCTCGAGGCGCGGCGTCGGCCACCGCGCTCCCGGAGGGCGCGATCGGCGCGCTGAGCAGTCGCTCCCGTCGCATCGTGTTCGACAGGGCGCCGATCACGCCGAGGGCGAGGAAGAGCACCGAGGTGACCTGCGAGAACGCGAAGGCGTCGAACGTCGCGTAGCCGCATGCGGCGGCGGCGGCGAGCGCGAGGAGGGATTGCGCCAGGCTGCGCGTGCGCGGGTCGACGCTCGCGCGTCGGCAGCTGACGGCACTCCACATCGCCACGACGAGCAGGCCGATGAACGCGACCGTGCCGATGACGCCGATCTCGATCAGCAGGCCGAGGTACTGGTTGTCGAGGATCCGGTAGCGGGGCAGGAATGTGCCGAAGCCGCGACCGAAGAGCGGTGACCGCTCGATGAACTCCCACGCCAGGACGTAGCTGTCGGTGCGGGAACGCGCGCTGCCGTCGGCGGCGATCCCGGTGAAGAGCCGGGTCAGGGTGCCGAGCATCCCCGGGATCGCGACGTAGACGAAGCCGAGCAGGGAGACGATGACCGCGTAGGCGATCCTCCGGCGACCGCGCGGCCAGGTGGGCAGGACCACGGCGAGGGCGATCACGACGGCGAGCACGGCGGAACGGGAGACCGTGATCGGGATGGCGAGGGCGATCGCGGCCACCGGGAACCATCGCAGCACCCGGCTGCGATGCGTGTCGAGGATCGCGAAGTGCAGCGCGAGGGGGAGGATCATGGCGAGGAGCACGCCGAACTCGAGGGGATGGATCGAGGTTCCCGCCGCGCGATTGAATCCGTCGCGGTCGTAGATACTCGTGAGGTCGGTGTTGGGGGTCAGCCCCGGGATCTGGATCAAGTCGACGATGGGCGCCCCGGTCGCGAACTGCAGGATGCCGACGACGGCGACGACCCCGCCGAGGAAGACGAGCAGCCGGAGGGGCGACTCCATCCTCCGCACGCCGATGAGCCCGTCGCTCGCGAGCAGCATGATGCCGAACAACGAGGCGATGAGGATCAGCCCACGATCCGCCGCGCTCAACTCGATCGCCTCGATCGGACGGGTCGTCGCAGCGACGAAGCTCACGAGCACCGCGACCGCGAAGTACAGCATCGCCCGTCGGACGGGTTGCGCAGGCGCGAGCGTCGCCGAGGTGCGATTGAGCTGGGCGACGAGCCACCACACCAGGCCGATCAGTCCGAGGACGGTGGCGGGCGGCCCGACCGCGCCGAGGGCGGGGATCGTGAGGTTGGAGGGGATCAGCATCACGGCGAGGATGTAGGCGCCGATGAACCATCCGCTGTCGATCGCGCCGGACGGCTCCGACTCCGAACGGAAGCGGGGGGAAGCACGCCGACGATCCCGTCGCGCCGCGGCCCTGGCGCGCACCGCGATCACCGACCGCGGGTCGAAGCGGGTTCGGCGGCATCGTCCTGGACGGCGTCGTCCTCCTCGGCAGAGCTCTCGTCGGGCGGGTCGGCGTCCGCCGACGCGGTCGGAGCCGGAACGCGGGGCGCTTCGGGTTCGGGTTCGGGTTCGGGTTCTTCGGTCGGTTCTGCGGGTTCGGGTTCTTCGGTCGGTTCTGCGGGTTCGGGTTCTTCCGTGGGTCCTTCCGGGGGTTCTTCGGTGTCGGGTTCTGCGTCGGGTTCCGGAGTCTCGGGCTCCTCGGCCGGTTCGGTGGTCTCAGGTTCTTCAGCCGGTTCGCTGGTCTCGGGTTCTTCGGCCGGTTCGCTGGTCTCGGGTGCTTCGATCGGCTCCGTCGAGGGGGGCGTCTCGTCGTCGTCCGACGACTCGTCGGGGAAGGCCGGCTCCGCATCGGCCGGGGGCGCTGCGTCGTCGGCGACGGCTGCCGCAGCCCGTTGGGCGACCTTCGCCTTGCGGCGCCGTCGCAGGGCGTCGAACGACACGGCGAACAGCAGCGTGAGCACGATCCCGGCGGCGCCGACCACGATCATCGCGCGCACCATGTTGCCGAAGTTCGGCTCGGCGACGGTGTTGTCGGTGACGGTCATCAGCCTGAGCTGGAACGCCGGAGCCGCGGCGACCTCGTCCTGGAGCTGCAGCAGGCGTGCCTCGCCGAGCTCCAGCAGTTGGGCGAGTGCGGCCCTCGCCTCCGCCTCGGTGCGGGCGTTCACGGCGAACTCGAGCACCGAGCCCGAGACGCTCGCGTCCTCTTCGACGGTGTACTCGATCCCCGAGCCCTCGGGCGCGATCTGGTCGACGGTGCGCGTGTCGGTCAGCGAGTTCGCGAGCACCCCGGCGGCGATGTCGAGCCCGCCCAAGTCGAGGAAGGGATTCAGGACGGGCTTCGTCTCGCCCGTCGGGGCCACGGCGTTCGCCGGCGGCAGCAGCAGCACCGACGCCGTCAGGTCGTAGGTGACCGGCACGTAGCGGGGGACGAGCGTGAGGAGCCCGGCCGTGGCGATGAGGCCGGCGAGCAGGATGTACCAACGTCGGCCGGCCGTCCGCAGAACGTTCCCCGCTCCCAACATCACCTCCACGATTTGTCGACGATGTTAGGTTGAGTCTATGCTACGCACCCGCTCGTGGTGGAGTGTCCCGTTCGGGGGGTTCCGGTGACCGTCTGGGACCTCCTCGCGCGGCTCGGCCGCCGGTGGTACCTCCTGCTCGCGGTGGCGCTGCTGACGGCTGTCGCCGTGTGGTGGGCGGTGTCCGTGCCCCCGACGTACTTCGCGAACGTGCGCGTCGTCTTCGTCCCGCCGGCGTCCACCGAGGAGAACGTGCTGGTGCACCCGCCGGGGTCGCTCATCGACTTCGCCGGCGTCGTCGGGCGGTCGATCGAATCGTCGGGAGCGGCGGAGCCGGTCTCCGCGGAGGTCACCCTGCTCGGAGAAGGACGCACCGAGGGCTTCCTCGTGCGCCAGGCGAACAGCGGCGGACAGTGGCAGTACGCCTTCGACGACCCGGTGCTCGAGGTGCAGGCCGTCGGCTCGACACCGGAGGAGGCGATGGCGAGCCTCGAGGAGGGGGTCGACGCGGTCCGCACCACGACGACCGAACTGCAGGACGACCTGGGTGTCCCCTCCGGGGCGCGGATCGTCACGACGCTCAATCCGTCGACGCCGCGGCTCGAACGCGAGTCGGGGAGCAAGATCCGGGCCGTCGCCGCGATCGCCCTGGTCGGTGGCATCGCCATGCTCGTGGTCGCCGGCGTCCGGCCGCGCGGCGGCGGCGGGGCATCCCCGCGATCACCGCGCGGAACCGCCGGACCGGCCCTCGATGAGCGCGGCGAAGTCCGCCGCACGTGAGGCCCAGCTCTGCCGCTGCGCGTACGCCGCCCGACGGGCGGCGGCGGCGGGATCCGGCGCGGCACGAAGCGCCCGGAGCGTCAGCTCGGCGAACTGCGCCGGGCTCGACGCGATGTCCACCAGCCCGGGCGGGATCTTCCGCGTCGAGGGAAGGTCGCTCACGACGGCCGGGCGCCCGGCAGCGAGGTACTCGAGCGTCTTGAGCGGATGACTCGCACGGTTGAACTCGCTGTCGGTGTACGGGGTCAGCCCGACCGAGATCAGTCGCAGGTACGAGGGCAGCGATTCGAACGGCTGTGCGCCGACCCACTGCACATTCGGGCGTTCGAGCAGGGCCCCGACCCGGTCGAGGTCGAAGGTGAGCTGTCGTGGGCCGACGAGCAGCAGCGATGCGCCCGTGTCGGCGACGGCTTCGAGCATCGTGAGATCGATCCGCTCGGAGAGGTGCCCGACGAATCCGGCGATCGGCGGGGGCAGCGTCACGTCGGCGGCGGGGATCGCCGTGTCCACTGCGGCGAAGCGCTCGGTGTCGCAGCCGTTCGGGATGATCTCGATCGCCCGCCCGGGAGCCGCCCAGCGATCGGCGATGACGTCGGAGACCGCGACCGCGAGGTCGGCCTTGCCGAGCTGCCGGGCCTCCCGCCGACGGAGCGAGGCCGCCGACAGGCCGAGGATGTCGGCGCCCGCCGACCAGTCGTCGGTGCCGTACAGGATCTTGACCGCGCTGGGGCAGGCGTCGAACACATCGTCGAGCGAGCCCACGATCAGTGCGCGCGGTTCGCCGCCGAGCCGCCGGACGGCCCGGGCGATCGCGCGCCGCGTCACCCACTCGCCGATCTCGCGGAGGACCGGCCGGGTGATGCCCGGCACCGTGACCGGCGTGAGCCGGACGAGCCCCGGGGCGATCCGGCGCAGGCGCGGCGCGCGGCCGCGGCGGAGGGCGGGCTTGCGCAGCGGGGTGAGCATCGACATGGCGGGGTCGACGAACAGCACGGGCATCGTCGTCGACAGGTGCACGGCGAGGTGCTTGTCCGAGAGCCAGGTGTCGTCCCACGAGTTGCCCGATGCGAGGACGACCAGCCCCTCCCGGTCTTCGAGCTCGAGCCCGTCGTCGGTTCCGACGTGCGTCATGCGACCCGGCTCGTCTCGTCTCGGAGCCATCCGCTCCGACCGGTTCGCCGCACGCGGCGCTCCGCGGAGCGGGCCGCGACGGTCATGAGCAGGAAGACCGGCATGCGCAGGAGCATCCGCGGTTCGCGCACGACGATCGCGGCGAGGTCGCGCGGATGCGTCGCCGAGGACGCCGGCGAGCGGCCCGCCGCTCGCAGCTCCCGCATCCCCCCGACGGCGCGGATGCGGCGCTTCAGCAGCGACGTCCACGTCCGCGCGGGCCAGACGCGGGACTCCGCGCCGAGAGTGATCGTGCGTTCCTCGGGGCGGAACGCATCCGAGAACGCGGCGTCGTCGGACGTGTACCGCGGCAGGGCGGACACCCGCGTCCAGCCCGGTTCCGAGAGCGCGATGACACCGCGGCCGAACAACCCCGTCCGGACCTGCGGCAGCCGCTCCCAGACGTCGTAGTACCACTTGGCGGGCATGGAGACCCCGGCGCGTTCGAGGCGCCGCCGGGGAGCCGTCGCGAGGATGCCGTCGTCGTCGCGGAGCGTCGCGACGAGCGCGCGGAGCCCCGCGGTGTCGAGCGCGACGTCGGCGTCCACGAACACGATCGGGAAGGCGTCGGTCGCCGCGCCTCCCTCCTCGATGGCGGCGTACTTCGATGCGGTCGGGATGCTCAGCACCTCGACCCCGGCGAACGTCGCGGCGACCTCGGCGGTGCCGTCGGTGCATCCGTTGCAGACCACGAGCACCCGGAACTCGCCCGGGTGCGCGTCCTCGAGGAGCGGGCGGAGCAGCCTGGGGAGGGCGACCTCCTCGTCGTGGGCAGGGATCACCACCGTGCACGCGGTTCCCTGCCGGACCATCTGGGGTGCTCCTCCCCGCAACGGTGGGAATCAGACTACTCTCGCGCTCCTGCGCGGGGCAGTGCCGGAGACGCCCCAGCACGAGGGTCATCCGCCCGATGCGGAGCCCTTCTTCCGGGCCGCGTCCCGCAACCGGCTCGCCCAGGAGGTGCTCCCGAACAGTGCGTAGGCGAGCGTCCTCGCGCCCTGCAGCAGGCTGAGCAGGGCGCCGACGGCGAGGGCCTTCGGACGGGCCGCGAGCAGGACGACATCGCGCTGGTCGACGCTGCTCGTGGCGTAATCGCGCTTGTACTCCGCATCGCCGTGGCCGAAGTCGATCGTCCGTGCGGACGGATCCCTGCAGAGCTCGTCGAACATCGCGTACATCACCGACGTGCCCACCCGATCCTTCGCGTAGGCGCGATCGAACGCGGTGACGTCGACCGACAGCGTCCCGCGGTAGAGGGTGCCCCACCAGAATGCGACGGGGGCGTCGCCGAGGTAGAGCATCCAGATGCGCGCCCAGCCGCGTTCCACCGCGAGGGTCGCGAGCGCGTCGCTGAGCGGCGTGCGCTCCGCCCCGACGCCGATCGTCCGCTGGTACGACGCGGCCGCGACGGTCTCCACATCCGACCAGATGCGTTCGATGCCGGCGTCGTCGATCCGCTCGAGTCGAACCGCGTCGGGATACCGCCGACGGAGCCGGCGATCCTTGAAGCGCGCCTCCTTCGGTGCGCCGGCCGACCGCCGCAGCAGCATCTCGTCGAGCGTGTCCGGGAGTTCCGCGAACCGATGCGTCGTCCGCACCATGCCGTGGATGCGGGTGAACGGAGTGGCTGCGGCCAGCGCCGCCTGCTCGATCGGGCCGTCGCAGTCGACCTTCTGCAGCAGCACGGCGTCGGCCGTGCGGTCGTCGAGGGCGCGCCGGAGCGCCCGGATGGCGAGGCGGCGGTCGGCGTCGGAACGTGCACCGAGCACGCCGTCGAACGAGACGACGACGGTGCGCAGGCCGAGGTCGGCGACCGTCCGGTAGCCGGCGCGGACGACGAAGCGGTGGTCCTCGAGGCGGGCCATGACCATGAGCGGCGAGGCCCCGTCGCGCTCGACGAGGACGATGTGCGGCGCGATCGCCTGGGGCAGCCCGGCGGCGACGGCGAGCACGTGGTCGAGGTCGGCGTCGAGGGCGTCGCCGCGCAGCGACTCCCAGACGGGGCGCAGCGCCTCGGCCTCGGCCGGCGTCGACGCGACCCGCACCCTGATGCCGCTGTCGGCGGGCGACAGCAGCGGACGGGAGGCTGTCGGCCGCGCCATGGTGATGACTATACTGACCGTGCTCTTCCGCGGCGAGCGTCGTGCGCGCGGTCCGCGGCCACCCGGCGAAGGGAGGGCCGATGGCCCGCGATGCGCGGATCGGCGTGGTCGTCGTCACGTGGAATTGCGTCGACGACATCCCGGGGCTCGTCGAGTCGCTCTCCGCATCGCGCGTCGAGGGCGCCACGATCGAGGTCGTCGTCGTCGACAACGACTCGCGCGACGCGACGCTCGAGCTCGTGCGGGAGGCGGCTCCGGCCTTCGGCGTCGTCCAGCTGGGGCGCGACGGGGGCTATGCCGCCGGCGCGAACGCAGGCATCGCGCACCTGGTGGAGTGCGACGCCTACCTCGTCCTGAACCCCGACATCCGGTTCCGGCCCGACACGATCGAGGCGCTCTGGGCCGCGATGCGCTCGTCGCAGGCGGGCATCACCGTCCCCGTCCTCACCGATGAGCACGGGACCGTGCGCCATTCGCTGCGTCGGGAGCCGACGATCCGGCGCGCCTGGGGGGAGGCCCTGCTCGGCGGGGGACGGGCCGGGCGCTTCCCGTCGCTCGGCGAGGTCGTCACGGATGCCTCCGCGTACTCGGCGCCGACGGTCGCGGACTGGGCGACCGGGGCCGCGATGCTCGTCTCGGCCGAGTGCTCGGCGAACGTCGGGGAGTGGGACGAGTCGTACTTCTTCTACTCGGAGGAGACGGATTTCGCGCTCCGCGCCCGTGACCTCGGCTATCGACTGGAGCTGGCGCCTCGCGCGTTCGCCATGCACGAGGAAGGCGAGTCGCATCAGTCGCCGGCCTTGTATGCCAGGTTGAGCATCAATCGCGTGAAGCTGTACCGATCCCGGCATGGAATGCTCGCCTCGGCGCTCTTCTTCTCGGGGGTCGCGGCCGGGCTCGCGCTGCGCGTCCACCGGCCGACGCATCGTGCCGCGCTGCGCGCGCTCTTCGGCGTCCAGGGCATCGCCGAGGAGCCGACCCCGCCGTCGCATCCGGCCCATTCGCCAGACGGTCCCGAGGGCGACGGCGGCCCACCGCGGGGCGGTCAGTACGCGAGCGGGGCGCCCGACGTGACGCCGTCATCCGAGTAGGCGTTGCCCGACCACTCCACGTCCTCGCCGACGTAGGCATGCGTGCCGAAGTACCCGACGTCCGGCGAGAACTTCGTCCAGAAGAGGTTGCCGGCGATGCGCGTCCCGTATCCGCCGCCGTAGAGGGCGTAGTTGCCGCCCGCGAGGGCGTTGTGCTCGGCGACGAGCTCCGGCGAGTAGGCGGGCAGGCCGAGCGCCGCGGTCATGCCGCTCGTGCCGGCCTCGAGCACCCACATCTCGACGGTGTTGTCGGCGACGCGCGCGGCGCGCTCGAGCCGATCGCCGGGGTAGTGGAGCCCGTCGTAGTGCACGCCGTCACCGCGCGCGACGAAGTCGTGGACCCAGTTGCCGATGACCTGGGCGCCCTCCCCGTAGATGCTCACGCCGTCGCCTGCGATCAGGTGGAGATCGTTGCGGCTGAACTCGGGGTCGGCGCCGACGAGCTTCACCCCGCTGACGGGTGTGAGCCGCCAGTCCGTCGCGGACTCGCCGCGGATCTCGTTGTCGACGATCCGAACCCGCTCGCCCGTCACGTGGATCGCGGCCTGATCCCATTCGACCTCGGTCGGGCCGGTGATGAGGTTGCCCTGCACGGTGACGTCGTCGGCTTCGATCCGGAGCCCGGCCGGGATGACCGAGTTCGTGATCACGGTGCCGTCCTCGGTGACGGTCATGGGGCCTGTGTACGGCGCCGTCGGTGCGAACCCGGCCGCCGCGGGGCCGGTGTTCGACGCGCCGGCGAACGGCCCCGAGATCGTCGGAGCGCCGGGCGAGGGGCTCTCGGCGGGCTCCTCGGACGGCGGTGCGGTGGCCGGGTCCTGCGGCGCCGGACCCGGCTCCGGACGGAACTCGACATCGACCCAGTAGCTGCTCGACTGCCAGCTCTGCGTCGGGAACGTGCCCTGCTCGCCGTACGAGTAGACGCCGCCGGCGCCGGGGCCCACGGTGGAGAGGGATGCTGAGCTCGCCGGCTCGTCGACGTCCGTGGTGCTCGCGTAGGCGCCGTTCGGCGCGTGGTACGACGCCACGTAGGTCTGCCCCGCCGCGATCGCGACGGCCCGCTCGAACCTCACGGTCTGCCAGCCCTCCGCGCTCTCCTCCGCGAACGTCGCGCTCGCCAGCCGCTCGCCGAGGGAGCTCCAGAGACTGCCGACATGCTCGCCCCGGTTCGCCGGGGTCTTCCAGAAGCGCACGCCGAGCACACGGCCGTCGCGGGACGCGCGGAAGGCGGTGCCGAGCTCGACGGGCTGGAGGTCGTCGGCGACGGTGGTGCCCGTCGGATCGCGGTCCCCGTACAGGGACTCCGTGGTGGCCATGGTGCACGAGCCGAGCGATCCTGCCATGCCGAGCGCGACCACGAGCGCGAGGGCCGCAGCGGCACCGGGGAAGCGGGCGGGGCGGCGTCGGCGAACGCAGGGCGTGCATTCCGATCGCATGGCGACCTCAGCGCGCCCCCCAGTTCAGGCTCCGCTCGGTCTCGCGCTCGGGCTTCCGCATGGCGGCCCGCGCGGGCTGCACCGCCTCCCGCAGCGGGACGACGAGTCGGCTCAGCACGGGATGCACCCTCGGCCGGCGGGTCGTCGGTCGGGTACCGGCCGAGGCGGCACCGGCGGCCTCGCCGGCGAACTCCTCCAGCGGCTCGTTCAGGCCGAAGTACGCGCCGAGCGCGCCGAGGACGCGCTCCGAAGCCCGCCCGTCGCCGTAGGGATTGACCGCGCGGGCCATCTCGAGATAGCGCGCGGGCTCGTCGAGGAGCTCGCTCGCGGTGTCCACGATCCGATCCTCGTCGGTGCCGACGAGCGCGACCGTGCCGGCTTCGACCGCCTCGGGGCGCTCGGTGGTCTCGCGGAGCACGAGCACCGGCTTGCCGAGGCTCGGCGCCTCCTCCTGGACGCCGCCGCTGTCGGTGAGCACGATCGTCGACGCGGCGACCGCGTGCGCCATGTCGACGTAGTCGAGCGGGGCGGTCACGACCACGTTGTCGAGCCCATCGAGCGGCGGGAGCAGCGACTCCCGGACGATCGGGTTGAGATGGGCGGGCAGGAGCACCCTCGCCTGCGGGTACCGCCGTGCGAGCCGGGCGACGGCGCGCCCGATCCGCTCCATCGGGGCACCCCAGTTCTCCCTGCGGTGACTCGTGACGAGGATGAGTCGTTCCGCGTCCCCGATCCGGTCGAGCGCCGGCTCGGTCGTCGGCAGGTGCATCCCGTGCACCTGGAGCAGTGCGTCGATGACGGTGTTGCCCGTCACGTGGATGCTCGCCGGATCCACGCCCTCGTGCTCGAGATTGCGGCGGGCGTTCGAGGTCGGCGCGAGGTGCAGGGAGGCGAGCACCGTCGCGAGCCGCCGGTTGATCTCCTCGGGGTAGGGGTCGTAGCGGTGCGAGGTGCGGAGTCCCGCCTCGAGATGCGCGACGGGCACCTGCGCGTAGAAGGCGGCGAGCGCGGCCGCGAACACCGTCGTGGTGTCGCCCTGGACGAGCATCATGTCGGGCTTGTACTTGGCCAGCAGGGGCTCGATCCCCTCGATCGTCCCGGCGGTGATCCCGGTGAGGTTCGGCCGCTCGCGCAGCAGGTCGAGATCGTGATCGGGTCTGATGCCGAAGATCCCGTTCACCTGGTCGAGCATGAGCCGATGCTGGGCGGTGACCGCCACCACGGTCTCGAAGCAGTGCGTCCGTCGGAGGGCGGTCACGACCGGAGCGAGCTTGATCGCCTCGGGGCGTGTGCCGTAGACGACGAGGATGCGGGGCATGGGTCCTCCGTTCGTCACCGCCACGCGCCCCGGGTGTCGAACACCACCCGGCCTTCCAGACGCGATCGCGGAATGGATGTGAATTGGGAATGGTCGACGAGGAGCACCACGATGTCGGCCTCGTCGATGGCCTCGCCGACGGGCTGCATGCGCACGTTCGGCCGCCCCGAGAGGGTGGCGGGCAGCTCTCGGGCGAACGGCTCGGAGACGCGGATGTCGAGTTCGGGGGCGAGGTCGGCGAGCGTCTCCACGACGTCGACCGCGGGGGACTCGCGGAGGTCGTCGATGTCGGCCTTGAACGCGAGGCCCAGGCAGGCGACGGTCGGCTGTCGGAAGCGCGCGGCGCGCTCGAGCACCATCTCCGCGACGTGCCGCGGCTTGGAGTCGTTCACCTCGCGTGCCGTGCGGATGAGGCGGGAGAGCTCCGGTGCCATGCCCACGATGAACCAGGGGTCCACCGCGATGCAGTGGCCGCCGACGCCGGGGCCGGGGTTCAGGATCTGCACGCGCGGGTGGCGGTTCGCCAGGCGGATGACCTCCCAGACGTCGAGCTTGGCCTGCTCGCAGATGAGCGAGAGCTCATTGGCGAAGGCGATGTTCACGTCGCGGCTGGCGTTCTCGACGAGCTTCGCCATCTCGGCGCTCGCGGCGTCGGTGGTGAGGATCTCGCCCTGGGTGAAGACGCGGTAGAGCGCGGCCGCCCGCGCCGCGCAGCGCGGCGTCACGCCGCCGATCACGCGGTCGTTCGTGATCATCTCGATCATGATCCGTCCCGGCAGCACCCGCTCGGGACAGTGCGCGACGTGCACGTCGGGCACGCCCTCGTCCTCGTGGGGCATGGCGAGGTCGGGGCGGAGCCCCTTGATCCAGCGGCTGACCTGCTCGGTCGTCCCGGGCGGCGACGTGGACTCGAGCACGACGAGCTCGCCGCCGCGGAGCTTCGGCGCGATCGAGGCCGCCGCCGCCCGCACGAAGGAGAGATCGGCGGTCCGGTCGCCGTTGAACGGCGTGGGCACGGCGATCACGTAGGCGTCGGCCTCGGGCACCGTCGTCGTCGCGGTGAGCCGGCCCATGCCGACTGCGCCGCTCACGCCGATGGCGAGATCGGGTTCGACGAACGGGATGCGTCCGGCCGCGACGGCTTCGACGGTCGCGTCGTCGACGTCCACGCCAATGACGTCGACCCCCCTGGTCGCGAGGGCGACCGCGGTCGGGAGCCCGATGTACCCGAGACCGAGGATGGCGACGGTGCCGCTGAAGGGTTCATCCATCGGAGCCTCCGGAGTCTCGTGCGGCCGGGTCGGCGGTGTGGGCCGCCGGGCGGTAGGGCGGGGTCGCGTGCAGCCGTTCCCGCACGGTGAGCACGATGAAGGCCGTGTTCGTCGACAGGTACCGTCCGGAGAGCCGCCGGGGCTCCTGCAGCAGGCGGTAGAGCCACTCGAAGCCGAGCCGCTGCCACCGGTCGGGCGCGCGCCGGGTCACCCCGGCCAGCACGTCGAACGAGCCGCCGACGCCGTGCAGGATCGGCACGTCGAGCTCGTCGCCGAAGTGCGCGAGGAACTTCTCCTTCTTCGGGGAGGTGATCCCGAGGAACAGCATGTCGGCGCCGCTCTCGGCGATCTCGTGCGCGAGGTCGCCCGCCGAGGCATCCGGGAAGTAGCCGTCGTGCGCGCCCGCGATGCGGACGCCGGGGAACCGGGCGCGCACCTCCTCGAGCATCCGATCGAGCACCTCCGCCCGGGCGCCGAGGAAGTAGACCGCCCGGTGGTCCGCATCGGCCACCGCGAGCAGCCGTTCGAACAGGTCGCAGCCCGCCACCCGCTCCGGAAGCGGGTGGCCGAGGAAGCGGCTCGCCCAGACGACCGACTGGCCGTCGGCGAGCAGCACGTCGGGCTCGAGCAGGGAGTCGCGCAGCTCGTCGTCGGCGCGCATGTGCACGATCTTGGCGGCGTTGACCACGCCGACGAGCAGCCGGCGATGCGCGCTGATCGCCTCGCGCGCCCTCGCCAGCACGTCGTCCATCGTCAACGGGTCGAACTCGAGGCCGAAGAGGGGCTGGCGGCGGGGGGAGCCGAGGTTCGTCGTCGTCATCGGATCCGCCCTTCCTCGAGAATCGGATGCCACGCGTAGAGCGCCCAGCCGAGCTCGTACGGCCGGCACTCGTGATCGATGCGCTCAGGGGGGAAGGCCGCGTCGAGGCCGGGCAGGTGCCAGCCGGGCCGGAGCGCGGTCGTCGCCGCCGAGATCGTGCGCACGGCCTTCCGCGGCTCCCGCCGGCCGAGCTTGCGCCAGACGAGCGAATACGGCTCGGCGACGAGCTCTCCTGCGCCGGGCCGGTCGAGCCAGCCCATTCCGCGCTCGATCGGGGCGAGGTGCTCGACGCCGCCCGCGCGCGCGAGGTCGAAGAGCGCCATGGGCGCCATCGCGTGCTGGTGGACGCTGTACACGGGGTAGCGCTCGACCACCTCGCCGGTCCGCGCGTCGTAGTGCCACCACCACTCGCCCGACCCGCCCTGCAGCTCGGTGATCCTGCGCGCGGTGCGCTCGGCCCGCTCGAGGGCGCCGGTGTCGCCGGTCAGCGAGGCGAGACGCGCGAACGCCTGCAGGGGGTAGACCTGATCCGCGAAGCTGCCGACGTGCGCGCGGAGCCGCCCGCCGCGTCCCGCGGGGACGGTGTGCGGGTAGCATCCGTGATCGCCCTGCGCCTCGCCGAGGCGTCGGGCGGACGTCTCGGCGAGGCGGGCGGCGTCGGCGTCGGCCGGGTCGATGCGGAGGGCGGCGACGGCGGCGGTGAGCATCCACGCGAGGTCCACCGTCGGGGTCGCATCGTCGTCGGCGGCGCGGGCGAGGCGCGCGAACGGCGCGGACTCGATCCGGCCGAGCGCTTCCGCGGTCGCCCACACCGAGAGGGCGACCGCGCCGAGGTCTCCTCCGGCCATGACCGGACCGCGCAGCCGCAGCAGCAGCGCTTCGAGCGAGCCGCCGTCGAGCGCGGCCGCTCGGGCGGCCGCCGGGGCGACGGAGAGCCCGAGCACCGCGATCGCCGTGTAGCGCAGGCTCGTCCCCTCCGCGCGGAGCGCCGATCCGGCGCGATCCGGTACGAGGCGGACGGTGCGGGCGAAGGTCTCGGAGCGGGGGTCGTAGGCGAGGCGCAGGCCGGCCGGGGCGAGGCGGAGGATCCGCTCGGCGGTGCGGCGGGTCGTCGGCGAGAGTCGGGACTCAGTGCTCTGCTGCGACTCGCTCATGGGAGATCCGACCGGCGGGGGTGCCGCGGCCGCGGCACGCGTTTCGGGGACGCTGGGTATCGATCGAAGTCGGGCTCACGGGTGCTGCCTCTCCGTACGCGATGGAGTCGGGTTGGGGGCGTGGGTTCGGGTCGCTCACCGGTGGGGCACCGAGGGTGAAGAAAACTCACGTATTCCCTGTCGTCACGGTAGCCCCTCGTACCCCCGGTCTTCGCGCCCCAAGTCGGGGGGCACTAGCGGACGACCGAGGGGGAGGAGGCGTGCCTGAGGTACTCCGACGGATCGGAGCGGCCGTCGGCGGCGATACGCCAGACGTCGCCGTCGCCGGCCTCCGCGCCGGGCATGCCGTAGAGCAGCGTCTCGTCGTCGAGCCACTCGACCTGGTCGTCGACGCTCCGCGGTTCGGGCAGGACCGTCACCTCGCCGCCGTCGAGGTCGAGCACCGCGATCCGCCAGTCGGGCATCGTCGATTCGGAGACGTCCCGCTTGAAGGCGATGCGGGTGCCGTCGGGCGACAGGGACGGGCACTCGGCGTCCGCCTCGATCGACGTGAGCGTCCGCGCCGGCACGTCGCCCTTCACGAGCCACGTCCGGCCCCCCGAGGCTGCCGTGGCGTAGAAGGTCGCCCCGTCTTCGGCGAAGGTGACGCCCCAGAGGTTCCGGTCGACCGCGTCGAGACGGCCGCCGTCGACGGTGAGTGCGAAGTCTTCGAGGTTCTCGCGGGCGTCGCCGTCGACGGGGCCGATCACGGTCTGGGTCGAGAACCCGGTCGTGGCGTAGGAGTGCCCGGTCACGAAGGCCGTCGTCGCCACGAGCTCGCCGTCGGGGGAGAGGCGGGCGCGGCTCGGGATGCCGGCGAGTGGCCAGCTCCGCACGGCCTGCCAGTCGGCGGTGTAGAGCGTGGCGCCGAACGTCGTGACGACGCCGCGATCGGTGTGGAGGCAGATCGCGGCCGCGGCGCTCGCGTCGATGCGGTCGCAGGCGATCGGCAGGATCGTGCGCGCCCCTGCGGGGTCGTCGAGCGCCACGACGGCGGCGTTGCCGTATCCCTGGCCGGCCGCGGTGTTGCGGAACACCAGGCGCGGCTCGTCCGCGGCCGGCGCGTCGGTGGTCGTCACCGCCTCGCTGGGAGACGAGGCTCGGGCGAGCGCCGCGAAGTAGGCCGTGAGTCCGTAGGCGAGGACGCCGGCGAACAGGGCGATCGCGACCAGCGCGATGGCGAGTCGTCGTCGGCCGGTCACGACGTCGTCCCGGCCTTCCGGCGCAGCAGCACCGCGATGACGGGGATGGCCACGGCCAGGCCGCACGCCATCACGAGCACGGCGGTGGTCGGGCCGAGCAGGTACCAGAGCACGCCGAATCCGGTCGAGGCGATGAGGCGGGCGAGCGCGACGACGGTCTGGGCGGCCGCGATCCCGGTCGCGCGCGCCTCGGGCGGGGTGACCATGGCGGCGATTGCCGCGAGGATGCCGTCGGTCGAGGCGTAGAAGACCCCCAGGAGGATGAGGCAGAGCAACGTCGACGCGAGGCCGAACGAGGGGGCCGCGGCGGCCAGGTACGCCGCGAGCAGCGCGACGTAGCCGAGCACGAACACCCGCGTTCGACCGAATCGGTCGGCGAGCCGGCCGATCGGCACGGCGAGCGCCAGGAAGACCACGTTGGTTCCGACGTAGAGCAGCGGGAAGAACTCGGCGGCGAAGCCGTCGCGCGCCTGCAGCAGCAGGTACAGGAAGCCGTCGCCGATGGTGAGCAGGCCGAGCACGCCGGTGACCACGAGGAGCCGCCGCAGTTCGGGTGCCAGGAGCGACCGCCAGCGGAACGGGGTCCGCGGCGCGTGCACCCGCGCCGCGCGGTCGGCGCGGGGGCGCAGGTTCGGCACGGCGAGTCCGAGCAGCACGACGCCCATGACGGCGAACGCGAGGGACACGACGAAGACCGTGCTGAACCCGTCGGGGATGAGGAAGAGGATGACGAAGGCGATCAGCGGACCGGCGGCGGCGCCGACGGTGTCGAGCATGCGATGGACGCCGAAGGCCCGGCCGAGGTCCGCCGGGTCGGACGCGGCCGAGATGAGGGCGTCGCGAGGGCCGGTGCGGATGCCCTTGCCGATCCGGTCGGCCGTGATCACCGCGAGCAGCGCGCCGAACCCGGTCGCGAAGACGAGGGCGATGCGAGCGAGCGCCGAGCACCCGTAGCCGATGAAGGCGATCCACTTCGGCTGGTCGATCCGGTCGGCCGCCCAGCCGCCCATGATCCGCACGAGCGCGCTCACGCCCTGGTAGAGCCCGTCGAGGAACCCGAAGGCGATCGTGCCGAGTCCGAGCACGCTCGTCACGTACAGCGGCAGCACGGCCGCGGTCGACTCCGAGGAGACGTCGGTGAGGAGGCTGACCACGCCGAGCACCACCACGGTGGCGGAGACCCGGGCGCCCGAACCGCCGCGGGTCCCGTCCCCGGTGGCCGGGGTGTTCGAGAACGAGATGTACATGGGCGCCGCTCACCCGTCGCCGGAGGTCAGCGTGCCGAAGAGCTCGTAGCTCGAGCCGCTCCCGTCCGGGGTGATGACCAGCGTGACCCGGTCGTCGCCGCGGGTGAAGGCGACGGCGGTGGTGCCGGAGGCGGCCTCCGCGGGCAGCTCTGCCATCCCGTAGGCGGCGAGGGCCGTGCGGTAGTGGACGAGCAGCTCGTCGACTCCGCTCGTGGAGCTCGCCGTGAGCGAGGCCTGCACCCGGCCGTCGTCGGTGCTGAGCGAGCTGTGCTCCACCGTCGACGCCGGTGGGGGCTCGAGTCCGTCGGGGAACCCGTCGACCATCTCGCCGTCCGCCGCGGCGTCGCGTGGGGCGGGCCCCGGGATGAGCGTCGGTGCGGCGGTCGGGGGCGGCAGCGTGTACTCGGCGGGCGCTCCGGATCCGTCGTGCTCGCCGGCCGACGCGTCGTCCTCGGGGTCGGCTTCCTCCGCAGCGGAGTCACCGGCGGGCGTCTCGCCGTCGACCGCCGCTCCGTCCTGGGGCTCCGCAGCGGGGTCCGCCGTCCCGGATGCGGCGGTCCCTCCGGTGTCGGACGCGGTGCCCGCCTGCCACACCGCGAGGCCGACGCCGCCCGCGGCGAAGAGCACGGCGACGAGCACGGCGACGATGATCGCGGTCGAACGTTTCATGAGCGGCAGCCTTCCGGTCTCTCAGTACGCGCCCTTCGGACGGATGAATACCTTGACCGTCCTCCACACGATCACCAGGTCGCCCATCAGCGACCAGTTCTCGACGTAGTAGAGGTCGAGTCGCACGCTCTCCTCCCAGCAGAGGTCGGAGCGGCCGCTGATCTGCCAGAGCCCGGTGAGTCCGGGCTTGATCAGGAGTCTCCGCGAGACCGGGCCCTCGTACCCCGCAGCCTCGGTCTCGAGCGGCGGGCGCGGGCCGACGACGCTCATGTCGCCGACGAGCACGTTCCAGAACTGCGGCAGCTCGTCGAGCGAGTACTTGCGCAGGACCGCCCCGGCTCTCGTGACCCGGGGGTCGTCCCGGATCTTGAACAGGGCGCCGGCGCCCTCGTCGAGTGCACGGAGCTCCGCCAGTCGCTGCTCGGCGTCCGGCACCATGGTCCGGAACTTCAGCATCCGGAACGTCCGTCCGTCGCGGCCGCACCTCGTCTGCCGGAAGAGGATCGGCCCGGGGCCGTCGAGGCGGATCACGAGGGCGACCGCGAGGAAGACCGGGACGAGCAGCACGAGCGCGAGCGACGCGAACGCGACGTCGAAGCTGCGCTTCAGGGAGTGCCGCCACCCGTCGAACCGCGGAATCTCGACATGGAGGAGCGGGAGGCCCTCGACGGGGCGGAAGTGGAGCCGCGGGCCTGCGACGTCGGCGAGTCGCGAGGAGAGCACGAGTTCGGCGCCGGTCCCCTCGAGATCCCAGCCGAGCTGCCGCAGCCGCGCGCCGTCCTCACTCAGGCGTCCGCTCACGATCACCGCGTCGGCCCGGAGGGCGGAGACCGCCTCGGCCACGCCGTCGAGGCTCGCGAGCCGGGGGATCGCCGCGAGTTCGGGGGAGTCGGCGGAGCGATCGACCTCGGAAGGCGCCGGGCGCTGCTCGACCGCGCTGTCGTCGACGGCCACCCCGACGACGCGGAATCCCGCGGCGGGGCTCCGCCCGATCTGCGCGACGGCCCAGGAGACGTCGGCGGGCCCGCCGACGACGACCGCGCGGGAGAGGTAGCGACCGGCCAGGCGCTCGGCCATGAGCCATTTGCGCCAGAGCCATCGGGAGAGGATGAGCAGGGCGCCGCCGAGCGGCACGGCGACGATGAGATACCAGCGGGCGTCGCGGGCGTCGGCGAGCTGGAGTGCGATGGCGATGAGGGCGAACGCGGTGACGGTCGCGTTGAGGGTGCGACGGTACTCGCTCGCACCCACCCCGATCACGTGGCTCGCCCTGGTGTGGAAGTTCGCCAGGGCGAGCAACCAGGTCGCGGCGATCAGCACGGGGACGACGGCGGCGGACGTCGACGGCTGCGTCGCGACCGCGGTATCGCCGAGCATCGCCATGCGGACGCCCGCGGCGGCGAGCGTCGCGCCGGCGACGATGAGCGTGTCGGTGATGCGAAGCCGGGCGCGGTAGTGCCGGTGCCAGTCGGTGGCGAATTCTGCCGTGTCGGTCTGCTCGGCCGGATGCCGGCGCCGCTCCGCATGGGGGCGGACGAGCCCGCCGATGCGGCGGGCCGAACCGGGCATCGTGCTCATGGCCGTGGCTGAGGCGGACGGGTGAGCGGGCTGCTGGGCTGGTGGGGGCGGGGGGTCGCGTCGGCCATCGGGAGTCCATCGCTTTCGGGCATGGGGGCGTCGCCCTCTCGGGCGGGGTGGCGTCGCCGCATCCGGGCGGCGCCGTTCGCGCCCCAAGGCGTCGGGTGTGCCGGTGGGACGGCCGAGCGTGCGTCGCCCTGCGACCGTTGCCGGCCGGGCGAATGCGGTGTCGAGGTTGGCGAGTACTCGAATATGAAGATAGCTCAGAATAGGGGTTTTCGGCTCACCCAAAACGGGGGTGCCCGGGCCGGTGTCCGGGCGCTCGGGCCGTCGCTTCGCGGATCACGCCCGGGCGGAGCTCGTGCTCACTGCCGCGGGTGGTCCTGGGGGCTGATCCGCGCGCTTGCTGCGCCCAGCGGTGCCCGTCGCGAGCACGACGATCCCCGTCGCCAGTACGGCGAGGCCGAGCACGGCGCCGGCGGGGAGGTGCTCGCCGAGCACGAGCACGCCGAGCAGCCCTGCGGTCAGCGGCTCGGCGAGGGTCAGCGTCGAGACGGTCGCGGGGGCGAGGCCCGTGAGGCCGAACCCGAAGAGGAGGTAGGCGATGGTCACCGTCACGAGTCCGAGCCAGAGCGCCATCGCGAGGCCTGCGGGCTGCGCGAGCCACGAGGCATCCGTGGCGACGAGCAGGGGGAGTGCGAAGATCGCGCCGGTGCCGAAGAGCGCGCCCATGCTGCCGGTGGCGCTCCAGCCGCGGTCGATGAGCGCCTTCGCGGCGAGCGTGTAGACCGCGTACGAGGCGCCGGCGCCGAGTGAGGCGAGCAGTCCCAGCGGATCGGCGGGGGCGCCGCCGCCTGACGGGGCGCTCGCCGCGGCGATGACGGCGACGCCGGCGGTCGCGATCGCGGTGGCGGCCGCCCACCGGTGGCCGGGGTAGCGGCGCCGGAGCACCCAGTCGAGTGCGCCCGTGAGCACGGGTGCCGAGCCGAGCGCGACGACCGTGCCGATGGCGACGCCGTTCGCCTCGGTGCCGGCGAAGAACGTCGGCTGATAGGCGAGGACGCCGGCCGCGCCGGCTCCCACGAGCAGCAGTTCGACGAGGGGATGCCTCGGGGCCCGAGCGGCCCGAGCGGTCCGAGCGGCCCGATCGGCGGGCGTGGTACCGGTCGGCGACGCGACGGGTGTCCCGTCCGCGTCGCGTCGCCGACCGAGTCGGAGTGCGAGCGCGAGCGCACCGAGCGCCCCGCCGCCGATGACGAGCCGCGCCGCGCCGAGCGAGGCCGGGTCGACCTCGGGGCCGAGCGCCTGCGCCGTGCCGGTAGTGCCGAAGCACACCGAGGCGAGGAGGACGGCCATCACGAAGCGCATGCGGAATTGTTACACAATCACGGCGATTCCACGAGGACTGAAGGACGAATATTGATTAGGGCACTAATCGTCAGTACACTGAAGATCATGAGCAGCACGATGAACCCGTACAAGGGCCGCCCCGGTTTCTGGAATCGGTTGAGTGCTGCGATCTACCCGATCACGGGCCCGGCCGAGGTCGGCATCGGCGTCGGAGTCACCGAGGCGCCGTACGTCCCGCCGGAGAACCCGTTGTGCCCGATCTGCTCGGCGCCGATGGCCGGCCACGACATCAAGCGCGGCGACGCCTCGACGCCCACCTACTTCACCTGTCCGCGTCCCTGACTCTCGGCGGAGCCTCGGGCGCGCGCGTGCCGCATTCCGTCGCAGGGCCGGTAGGCTCACGGATGTCGCGAACGCGGTGCGGTGAGGGGGCCGCCCGGCCACGCGGCATCCCGGCCCGACCCGACGGGCCCGCCTGACCCGAGAGGACCCCCGTGCGCGCCGTGCTCTTCACCGAATTCGGCGCCCGGCCCGAACTCGCCGACGTCGCCGAGCCCGTCTGCCCGCCGCGCGGCGCCGTCATCCGCGTTCGCGCCACCGGCGTCTGCCGCAGCGACTGGCACGCCTGGATGGGACACGACGAGGGTGTGAGCCTGCCGCACGTGCCCGGCCACGAGTTCGCGGGCGAGATCGCCGCACTCGGCTCCGAGGTCCAGGCGGAGAGCGGCTGGAAGGTCGGCGATCGCGTCACCGCCCCCTTCATCTGCGCCTGCGGGCGGTGCGCCGAGTGCCTCTCGGGCAATGAACAGGTCTGCGACCACCAGTCGCAGCCGGGCTTCACCCATTGGGGATCGTTCGCCGAGCTCGTCGCGATCGACGAGGCCGAGCTCAACCTGATCCGGCTGCCCGACTCGCTCGGCTTCGTCGAGGCCGCGTCGCTCGGCTGCCGCTTCGCGACCGCCTATCGTGCGATCGTCTCGCGCAGCCGGCTCGCCCCCGGCGAGCGCATCGCCGTGCACGGCTGCGGCGGCGTCGGCCTCTCGGCGATCATGATCGCCGTCGCGGCAGGGGTCGAGGTCTACGGCGTGGATGTCTCGGACGCCGCGCTCGCCGCGGCCGCCAAGCTCGGCGCGGTGCCGGTGCAGGGCGGCGACGGCGCCGCCGAGCGCATCATCGAAGCCTCCGGCGGCGGGGTGGATGTCTCGGTCGACGCCTTCGGCTCGAGCCAGACCTCGTTCGCCTCGGTGCGCAGCCTGAAGAAGCGCGGCCGGCACGTGCAGATCGGCCTCATGGTCGGCGACTCGGCGCTCTCGGCGATGCCGATGGACGCGGTCATCGCCGGCGAACTCGAGATTCTCGGCAGCCACGGCATGTCGGCGCACGAGTACCCGTCGATGCTCGGCGCCGTCGCCTCGGGCGACTTCCGGCCGATCGAGCTCGTCGGCCGGCGCATCACCCTCGACGAGGTGCCCGAGGCGCTCATCGCGATGGGGACCGCCGGAGCGTCGGGCTCGGGCATGACGGTCGTCGAGCTGTAGTCGTCGCCCGGCCGTCGCCGATGTGCGACGCTGCGGGCTGCGGTACTGTGACGTCACAGTCCACAGGAGGGCGGCTCATGGATCTCGGCATCTTCGTGCTCATCGGCATCGTGGTCATGTTCGCGATCGTGGCTGCGACCGTCTGGCTCGCCGTCCGCGGGCGGCGGACGCGGTCGCTTCCCGGCGACCCGGACACGGCGTACCACGGTGATCGGGCGAACGCCGATGCGGCCGCCCGGGCGTACGGCGTCGATTCGGCGCGCGACGGCGGCGGCGCGTTCTGAGCTGAGGCGCGTCGCGGCGCCCGCACCGGTCGAGCCGGAGCGGGCGCCGCACCATGCCGGTCAGGCGTCGACCGTCGCTCGGGCCGCCGTGTCGTCGGCGCCCGAGGCCGTCGAACGCGCCCCGCGCAGCAGCGCGGCCGCGGCGACGAGCCCGATGAGGGCGACGACGCCCGCCCCGAGGAACGCCGCCGAGAACCCGCTCGTCAGCGCCGTGGCATCCGTGCCGCCCGCCGTGACCGCGGCGCCGACCGCGGTGAGCACCGCGAGGCCGACGGCCGAGCCGATCTGGTAGCTCGTGTTCACGAGCCCCGACGCGACGCCCGTCTCCTCGGGACGCGCGGCGCCGATCGCGGTGCCGAGCGACGGCACGAAGGCGAGCGCCATGCCGAGCGCCGCGACGAGGGTCGCCGGCAGGACGTCGGCGACGTAGTCGCCGTCGGGGCGCGCGAGGGCGAGCCAGCCGAGCCCGGCAGCGAGCAGGGCGAATCCGGCCACGATGAGCGGCTTCGCGCCGAAGCGGGCCTGGAGCCGCGGGGCCAGCGCGACCATGCCGATCACGATGAGCGCCGTCATCGGCAGGAGTGCGGCGCCCGAGGCGAAGGCGCCCGCGCCGAGCACCTGCTGCAGGTAGAGGTTCAGGAAGAACCACATCGGCACCCACGCGGCGCCGAGCAGCAGCTGCGCGAGGTTCGCCGCGCCGAGCTGCGGGGCGCGGAAGATGCCGAGCCGAAGGAGCGGCTGGCGGCTGCGGGCCTGGATGACGAAGAACGCGACGAGCAGGGCGGCGCCGGCGACGAGCGCGACGACGGTCTCGAGTGACGCCCACCCGGCCTCGGGGGCGCGCACCACGCCGTAGACGAGGGCGGCGAGGCCGGCGGTCGCGGTGATCGCGCCGGCCAGGTCGACCGATCCTCGCCCGCCGCGCACGACGGGGAGTGCGAACGGCGTGAGGACGAGCACGAGGGCCGCGATCGGCACGGTCACGTAGAACACCCACGGCCAGCTCGCGTACTCGGTGAGCACGCCGCCGAGGAACACGCCCGCGGTGCCGCCGATCGGTGCGGCGGCGCCGTAGACGGCGAAGGCTCGGGGGAGTTCGGGGGTGCCGCCGAAGAGCACCATGAGCAGGGTGAGGGCGGCGGGCGCGATGAGGGCGGCGCCGGCGCCCTGCACGGCGCGTCCGGCGATCTCGAGGCCGACGTTCGTCGCGGCTCCGGCGAGCACCGAGCCGAGCGCCAGGGTCACCCAGCCGGCGATGAACACCCGGCGGGCGCCGAACACGTCGGAGAGACGGCCGCCGAGCAGCAGCAGTCCGCCGAAGGCGACGACGTAGGCGTTGAACACCCACGAGAGCGATTCGGGGGTGAAGCCGAGCTCGGCTTGGATGTCGGGCAGGGCGACGCCGATGATCGACGTGTCCATGATGACGACGAACTGGGCCGCCGCGATGAGTGCGAGGCCGAGCCACCGGCGAGGCGCCGGGGCGGTGGAGGTGGACATGGTCTGCTTCCTTCTCTCGATCTGAATACCCCTAGGGGGTATAGATATACCGAGGTTCGGACGGCGGTGTCAAGCCCCGGGCGCTCCGGTGCCCGGCGGCGCGAGCACTCGCGGCGTGCGGTGCCGCGCGTCACAATGAGGGCATGGACCCCGTCGCGGCGCTCGAGGAGATCGCCTTCCTGCTCGAGCGCGACCGCGCGTCGGCGTACAAGTCGAAGGCGTTCCGCAAAGCAGCCGATGCGATTCGGGGACTCGAACGCGACGAGCTCGCCGCGCGCGCCGCCGACGGTCGGCTGCGGCGAACCGCCGGCGTCGGCGACTCGACCTTCGCGGTGATCGAACAAGCGCTCGCCGGCGGGGTGCCCGAGCGCCTCGCCGCGCTCCGTGCCGAGGCGGGGCTCTCACCCGAGGGCTCGGTCGCCGGGTTGCGCGCCGAGCTGCGCGGCGACCTGCACAGCCACACCGAGTGGTCCGACGGTACGACGAGCCTGGCCGTGATGGCGAAGGCGGCTGAAGCGCAGGGGCTCGAGTACCTCGCGATCACCGACCACTCGCCGAGCCTGAGGGTCGCGAACGGCCTCAGCGCCGAACGGCTGGCCGAACAGCAGGAGCTCATCGAGGTCGTGCAGGCCGGCCTGCCCAAGCTGCGGCTGCTCGCCGGCATCGAGGTCGACATCCTGCTCGACGGTGCCCTCGACCAGACTCCCGAGATGCTCGGCCGGCTCGATGTCGTCGTCGGCAGTGTCCACTCGAAGCTGCGCATGGAGCGCGCCGAGATGACCGGCCGGATGCTCCGCGCCATCGCCGATCCGCAGCTGAACGTGCTGGGCCACTGCACCGGTCGCCTCGTCGAGGGAGCGCGCGGTACCCGTCCGCAGTCGGAGTTCGACGCGGAGGCGGTGTTCGCCGCCTGCGCCGAGCACCACGTCGCGGTCGAGATCAACTCGCGCCCCGAGCGGCAGGACCCGCCCGACGAGCTCATCGCGATCGCGCTCGACGCCGGCTGCCTCTTCTCGATCGACAGCGATGCGCACGCGCCCGGCCACCTCTCGTTCCTCGAGCTCGGCGCAGCTCGAGCCGAGGCGAACGGAGTGCCGGCCGACCGGATCATCACGACCTGGCCGGTCGAACGCCTGCTCGACTGGGCGAGCGGGCGGGGTTGAGCGCGGCCCGCGTCGCGCGGAGTTCGCCTCGTGCTCTTGTCGGTGCCGTCGCGGGCCTGCAGGATCGGGGCATGGGACGCAGAGAGGACGGGGCGGGGCGAACGTCGCCGAGTGAGACGCGCGCCGCGCAGCTGTCGCTCGTGCGCGATCAGGCGGGGCGTCGGCGGCTCGTCGACGTCGCGCGGCAGTACGACACCGATGTCTTCGTCACGCCGGCGCCGATCGGGCTGCGCCTCGCGAACACGCTCGATCGGCTCGCGCTCGACGCCGCGGCCGATTTCGAGTCGCTGCTGCTCTCGCCGTTGGCGCCGCTCGGGGCGAGTTCGGTCATGGCACCGGGTTCGCAGGACCGCGTCGTCTCGACGACTCGCGCGACCGAGGTCGTCTCCGACCCCACGAACGTCCTCGCGCTCGAGTGCGCGCGGCGGCTCGGAACCGGGGCGGCGGTCGGTCCCGCCGTCGATGTGCGGCTCGCGACCGTGCAGCAGACCGTGCGTGCGCAGCCGCTTCCCGCAGGCGGGCGGACGAGCCACTCACGCCACTTCCGGATGTTCGCGCTCGCCGAGTCCGGGCGAGGCCGGCCCGATGACGGGTTCGAGGCCGACGCGGTCGCGCGGCAGCTCGCCGCGCACGATCGGTTGCTCGACGCCTGCGCGAACGAACTGCCGGTGGAGGTCGGACGGCGACGGGCGATCGTCCGGGCGGCGCCCGGCGCCGAGACCCTCGGTGCACGGGTGCGCGATCGCATCATCGAGACCATGCCGCACGTCGAGGTCGTCTCCGAGGCGCTGGATTCGGCTTACTACGACGGTCTCCGAGTGGGCTTCGGTGCGTTCGACGCGAGCGGCGGCTTCGTCGAGATCGCCGATCTCGGGCGGTTCGACTGGGTCGCCAGACTCCGCAGCGATCACCGGCTGCGGTTCGTCGCGAGCGGGTTCGGGCTCCAGCTCGTCCCGCTCCTGTTCGGGGCCCCCGGCGCCTCGTCGTGACCCGGTCCGTCTCACCGCGCGAGGCATCCGTCGTGTGCTCGCGCATGACGGCAGCTCAGGCGGTCTCGGGCTGCAGCGCCAGGTAGCGGTGCGCGTAGGCGATCGCCATGCCGCCCTCGCCGACGCCGGCGGCGACGCGCTTCACCGATCCTGATCGCACGTCGCCGATCGCGAAGACGCCGGGCGCGCTCGTCTCGAGCGCGAACGGTCGGCGTTCGAGGGGCCAGGTGCCGGCCTCCGCGGCGTCGGCGCCGGTGAGCACGAAGCCGTGCTCGTCTCGGGCGACCTCGGCGGGCAGCCAGCCCGTCGAGGCATCCGCGCCGATCATGACGAACGCCACCTGGCACTCGCGACGATCGGTCGTGCCGTGCTCCCGATCGGCGACCTCGACGCCCTCGAGCGAGCCGTCGCCGAACAGTGCGGTGATCTCGCTGCGGAGCTCGACCCGGATCGCCTCGTGCTGCGCGAGTTGGTCGATGAGGTAGCGCGACATGCTCGCTTCGAGCGAGGGGCCGCGCACGAGCATGGTGACCGAACGCGCGTGGCGGGCGAAGAACAGCGCGGCCTGCCCTGCCGAGTTGCCCGCGCCGACGATGCAGACGTCGGCGCCCTGCGCGACCGCCGAGTCGCTGCGGGCGGCGCCGTAGTAGACGCCGTTGCCGAGGTAGCGGCCGACGCCCTCGACGGGCAGCGTGCGCCAGTCGACGCCCGTCGCGATGAGCACGATCGCGGCGCGCAGCGTCGTGCCGCCGTCGAGGCGGACCTCGTGACGCATCGGGTCGATCGCCTCGACGGTGCGCGTGACGACGATCTCGGCGCCGAGCCGGCGCGCCTGCTTGAGCGCCCGGCTCGCGAGGTCGTCGCCCGAGATCCCGAACGGGAACCCGGTGTAGTTCTCGATGCGCGTCGAGGTGCCCGCCTGGCCGCCCGGCGCGAGCGCCTCGATCACGACCGTGCGCAGGCCCTCCGCGGCTCCGTTCACCGCCGCGGTGAGCCCGGCCGGGCCCGCACCGAGGATGACGACGTCGTACTCGCTCGCCGCGGGCTCGACGTCGAGGCCGACGGCGGTGGCGACCTCGCGCATCGTCGGGTCGACGAGCCGGTCGCGGCCCGTCAGCTCGACGACCGGGTACCGGCCGCCCGCCTCGCCCGGCTCGATCACGATGCGCTCGAACGCGACCTGATTGCGGGTGAGGAACGTCGCCACGGCGTGCACCCCCGGGTCCTGTCGGGGCCCGGTCACGCGCACCTCGGTCGCGCGCTGCTCGGCGGCGATCTCCTGCAGCGAGTCGAGATAGCGACGCGCGAGGCCCGCGACGAGCGCCGGCACGTTCGGCGCCATCGCCGCGAGCGTGTAGTACGCCGTGACCTCGAGCTTCACGATCCGGGATGCCTCGGCGGCGCGGCCGCTCGCGGGGAACGGCGTGCTCAGGGTCATCGGGACTTCGCCGAAGAACCGGCCGGGCGTGCGGGTGCCGATCACCCGCTCCTCGCCGTTCACGATCTTCGTGATCTCGGCCCGGCCCTCGATGACGACGAAGAGCGCGCGCTCCTCGCCCTCGTGGGCGAAGTACTCGCCGGGCGCGAGCCGGATGTCCTCGACGGCTCCGGCGAGGTACTCGAGCGTCGGCCCGGGCAGCGACGCGAAGGCCGGAACACCGCGGAGCATCTCGGCCGTGATCATGCTCGGACGCTAGCGAGCGCCGAATCGCGCCGTCAAGGAATCGGGCGTCCCCACTTGTCGGGGCAGCGTGCGGATGAACGGATGTTTACGTTCCCTTTATCGGCCATGTTTACGTTGACATTCGCGCGCTCCGGCCCATAGCCTGACGATTCAGGAGCCGGGTCGGCGCCCCCGCACGACGGCGACGGCGCTGCCCACGGCAGAACAGAGAGGTTCGCAGAATGCATCGTCGTCTCCTCAGGGCAGCGGTCGGTCTCACGACCGCCGTGGTCGCGATATCGATCGCGAGTCCCGTGTACGCCGCAACTCCCGAGAGCCCGATCCCGCAGCTCACGGGCCCCGAGCTCGCGGCATCGTGGACGGCGCCGCTCAGCACCGTCGGCCGCTACATCGTCGACGCCGACGGCGACCGGTTCAAGCTCGAGTCCGCCAACTGGGACGGCGCGCAGGGCCATTGGAGCGGCAGCGGCGACAAGAACGACCCGGCCAACCACAACAGCGGCATGAGCTACGACATCCCCATGGGGCTCGACCGGGTGCCCATGGCGACGCTGATGAGCGACTTCCACGGGCTCGGCCTCAACAGCATCCGGCTGTCGTACTCGAACGAGATGCTCGGCATGACGGCGCCGGTGCCCGACGTCGCCGTGGCGGCGAACCCCTCGCTGCAGGGCAAGACCCCGCTGCAGGTCTTCGACGCCGTCGTCGAGGCCCTCACCGCCGACGGCTTCGCGGTGATCCTCAATGACCACACCACGACGTCGCGCTGGTGCTGCGGCACGAACGACGGCAACGAACGGTGGAACAGCAGCCAGACCACCGAGGAGTGGATCAGCGACTGGGTGATGCTCACCGAGCGCTACGAGGACAACCCGCGCGTCGTCGGCATGGACCTCCGCAATGAGGTTCGCCGCGACATCCTGAACGATGCGAACTGGGGTTGGGGCGACGCCCACGACCTCTACCAGGCGTACCAGCGGGCCGGCGTCGCCATCCAGCAGGCGAACCCCGACGTGCTCGTCATCATGGAGGGCATCAACTGGCAGGGCATCCCGCTCGACGGCCTCTTCCACGACCGACCGCACCTGAAGCCCGTCGCGAACCTCTCGAACGCCCTCCCGTATCCTGACAAGCTCGTCTACGCGGCGCACATCTACGCCTACACCGGGCCGAAGCACACGGGCGCCACCGGGCTCGGCGAGACCCACGACCCCCGCTACCGCGATCTCAGCCAGAGCGAGCTCGTGGCCGAGGTGAACCGGGCGGCGGCGTATGTCAACACGGCCGGCCAGCACTACACGGCGCCCGTGTGGTTCAGCGAGTTCGGCATCGGCCACGCCGCCGACACCGGCGCCCTCGACAAGGCGTGGTGGGTGAACTTCACCGACATCCTCGCCGCCAACGACAGCGACTTCGCCGCGTGGCCGCTCGTGGCGCAGGCCGATGCCGCCGGCAACTTCGCCGACGGCTACGCGCTGCTCGCCTACAAGCCCGACGGCACCAAGCTCAGCATCACCGACGACTGGCGCTACCCCCAGTGGGTGAAGCTCGTGAACGCGAACGGCAAGACCGGCCCCGTGGCCGACGTGCCGCGTTGGAACATGATCGGCAGCGGCAGCTTCGTCGACAGCCAGTCGTCGCTGCGGATGCTGCAGGCCGGCGACTGGTCGCCGGGTCAGTGGAAGGGCACGTGCCCCGACAGCCAGCGCCTCCAGGGCATCGCGCGGAGCACCAACCGGGGCCTCTGCACCGACATCGGCGGCATCGCCACCTCGAACCCGCGCGTGCAGAGCGGGCAGGGCAACATCACGAACGACTGGGCCTCGGGCTACGACAAGCTGCAGTGCAACCCCGGCGAGGTCGCGGTCGGCTACAGCCTCGGAACCGGGACCGGCACCAAGGCCGCGATGTGGAAGCTCGTCTGTGCGACGAGCACCACGGCGCTGCCGGCCAGCCAGGGCCGCCTGATCTGGTTCGACCAGGGTGACAACCGCCCCGCGGGCGGCGGATCGACCGCGAGCGACTGGGCCCCCGGCAACTACAAGGGCCAGTGCAAGGACACCGAGTACATCGCCGGTGTTGCGTACACCTACCGCTGGAACCACGGCGGCGTGCCCGACGCGCTGCTCTGCAAGCCGCTCCGCTGATCGGCGGATGACGAAGGGGCCGGGTCGCGACTGCGACCCGGCCCCTGCTCGTTCAGCCGTCAGGCGAGCGGCGCGAGCCGCACCTCCTGCAGCACCGTACCGGCGAGGTCGCGCATCGTGAGCACGAGCTCGTCCGCGGTCGCCTCGCCGTCGATCCAGGATGCCGCCTCGTCGCTGGTCACCTCGAAGTCGGGTCCGCCGCCGATGAGCTGCGCGTACGGGAACTCCTCGGTCGCCGGCATCCAGGTCTGGTAGTGAGTGTGACCCGAGACGACGATCTGGGCGCCCCAGCCGACGAGCGCGTCGTGCCAGGCATCCCGGCTCATCCGGCTGAACCAGTCGTAGCCCTCGTCGTCGTAATCGACCTCGGTCTCGTCGATCCAGCGCAGCGGGATGTGGCAGAAGACGACCCGGTACGGGGCATCCCGGAACTCGGGGCGCGCGGTCACCTCGCGCAGCCACTCCGCCTGCTCGGCGCGCAGCGGCTCGAAGGCGACGCGCCCCTCGAACGTCGGGTGGGCGTCGGGCTTGTCCTCGCCGGTGTGCAGCACGATGCAGGCCACCGGTCCGATGCGGAACGCGGTGAACGGCCGCCCCTCAGGCGTCGCCACGAAGTCCTCGAGCTGGTACGCCCAGGTGCCGCGCACGTCGTGGTTGCCGACGACGATCGAGAGCGGGCGCCCGGCGCTGACGTCGAGACCGGCCGGGTTCAGCACCGTCGAGGTGAACCACGACGGATCCTTCCAGTCGTTGCAGAGGTCGCCGTTCCAGACGAGCACGTCGACCTCGGGGGTCGCCTCGTGGAGTGCGCGCAGGGTGTCGTCACGCTGGTGGGTGTCGTTCCACACGGCGAAGCGCCCACGATCGGATGCCGCGTCGAGGGTGCGCACGGGCTTCCATTCGCTCTCGTGCCGCTCCGCCGGCGCCTCGACCGCCTCGGTGACCGAGCGCACGCGGAGGGCGGTGCCCGCGGGCCATCCGGCGGTGCGCACCCGCAGCACCCGGTCGCCCTGCGGCACCATGCCGAAGGCGTCGGCGGTCGCGGTGCCGCTCGTTCCGTCGGCGGCCTCCCACTCGAGCCATCCGCGACTGAGACGGCTCACGCCCCAGACGACCTCGAACCCGTCGGCGCGCGGCGCCATCACGACGGGCGGGCTCGTCACGAGCGGCTGGGTCATCGAGTGCTCCCGAGGTCGAGGGTGAAGCGGAATCGCAGGTCGTCGTCGAACCACATCGTGAAGTTCGTGCCCCAGACATTGTTGTGCAGGTTGACGTGGACGCCGTCGTTCGGGTCGGGCACCGTGTTGTCGAAGCGATAGAGCGCCGGACGGCCGACCGCGACGAGCGCCGAGTCGAGCGGGCGCAGCGAGAACGACCGCTCGGCGGTGTGCGTCACCTCGGCGACCGCGTGCAGGCTGCGGTTGCCGTTCCGCACGACCTGCTGCGGGTCGACGGGCGAGGCGATCTTCGTGAGACGCCAGTCGCCGGGCTCGGTACGCGGGCGGAAGCCGAGCCAGCCGGCCTCGGGCAGGCGCGAGGCGTCCTTGTCGCGCAGGTCGAGCGTGATCGAGATCGGCCCGGCCGCGGCCGGGAACCGGTAGGCGAGCCGGATGTCACGGGCTCCGCCCCACGCCTCGCACGCCGCCTCGGGCAGGGCGAGCCACAGCGAGATGACGGTCGCGTCGTCGTCGTCGAACCGCTCGGCCGAGACGACCCGCGGCGCGAACGTCGTCGCCGGCAGGGTCTCGGCGATCGCGAGGCCGGGCTTCGCCTGGTCGGGGATCGCCCACATCGCGTGCTGGTCGAGGTCGCGGCAGTACTCCTGCACCCAGCGGGCCTCGTCGCGCTCGTCGAACGTCTCGTAGCGGTAGGCGGCGAGCGGATGCTCCGGGCCCGCCCACTCGGTGCCGTCGGGATCGATCAGGGAGACGAGGGCGCCGTCGGTTCCGAAGCGCACCCGATATGCGCCCGCGACGTGCTCGGCACCGGCATCGATCGGCTCGAACGTCCCCGTGCCCGCGCCGTCGGCGGGACGGGTCTCGGCGATCGCCGCCTCCGCCTCGGCCCGGCGCTCCGGCGCGAGCGCGGCCAGCGCGCGGTCGAGGTGGGCGCGCTGCTCGGCCCACGACGCTTCGAACGCCGAGTAGTGCAGGCCCTGCGGGTTCGGGTGCTCGGTGTACGCCCACGCGTACTGGTCGAACTCGGCGGGGTTTGCCGTCGGGTCGATCACGTCGGCGGCGCGGGCGCGCTGGAAGTCGGCCTTCTCGTAGTTCACGTAGTCGGGCAGGTGGGTCTTCAGGTCCTCGCCCCACGTGTGCTCGGGCACGAGCAGCAGGCCGTCGCTGAACGCATCGCACTCCTCGGTGCCGGGCACGAGGGTGCCGGCGGCCACCCACTCGGCACGGAGCCGCAGCAGGGCGCGCAGCCGCGCCGTCTGCACCGGGTCGCTCGCGACGCCGTGGATCCAGGAGTCGCCGATCTCCTGCTCGAGCACCGGCAGGCTCTCGCGCACCGCGACGACTCCGGCGCTGAACGCCTCGAGCGTCGAGGCGACCACTCGTGCGTCCGGGTACTCCGCCTGGAGCTGGGCGAAGAGCTCCTCGACCTCCTCGACCGGGGGCGGGCCGAAGTTGTCGCCCGTGTGCGCGAGGTGCAGCGCGTCGGTGCCGCCCGGCACCACCGCCACGTCGAGCTCGGTCGCGCCGTAGCTGCGCGCGTAGTTGACGACGACCTCGCTGCCGTCGGGCGCGCGCCAGACGAAGAACTCGGGAACCTCGGGCACCGCCGAGGCCCCGTTGACGCCGAGGTGCAGGTACTCGATGCCGCCGCGGGCGAGGAAGGGCACGAGGCCGATCGTGTGACCGGGGACGTCCGTCATCTTCGCGGCGGTCGTGCGGTGGCCGAAGCGGGCGTCGAGCTTCCTGCCGATCGCGATGGCGTGCTCGACGAGTCCGGCGTCCATGAGCTCGGTGTGCGTGGTCAGGGGCAGGGCGTGCCAGGTGACGTGGCCCGCGCGGATCGCACGTTCGAGCGCCTCGCGCTCGTCGGGGCTGCCGAGGCGGAGCGCCTCGTGGATCAGCCAGGATCCGGTCGTCCAGACGAATCGGGCCGGGCCGCCGCGGCGCTCGAGCTCCTCGGCCAAGGCGATCGCGCGGGGGAGGTACTCGTGCACGTAGCGGTCGGTGACGTTCGCGGCGGTGTCGGTGAAGCCGAGGTCGAGGTGGGTCTTGAAGACGACGTGGACGGTCGAGATCATGCGTGAATCCAAACTGCGGTGTCAGGGGCGAGGGTGGTGAGCGCGGTGAGCGCGGTGAAATCGTGCGGCGTGCTCGTGAGCAGCACCTCGCCTGCGGGCAGCGGCACGGGCTCTGCTCCCGTGTTGATGAGCACGGTCACGTCGGCGTTCGTGAAGGCGAGGACGTCGGCAGCGTATCCCGGCAACCATTCGAGCTCCCCGGCGTCGAGCCCGCGCTCGCGGCGGAGCGCGATCGCGGCCCGGTAGAGGTTGAGCGTCGAGTCGGGATCGGCCTGCTGCCGGTCGCGAGCGAGGCGACCCCAGATCTCGGGCTGCGGCAGCCACGAGGCATCCGTCGTGCCGAAGCCGTACGAGGGCGCCTCGGATTCCCACGGGATGGGCACGCGGCAGCCGTCTCGCCCGTACTGCTCGCCTTCGGTGCGGAAGAAGGTCGGATCCTGCCGTGCGGCATCGGGGATGTCCGTGGCCTCGGGCAGCCCGAGTTCTTCGCCCTGATAGAGGTAGGCCGAACCCGGCAGTGCGAGCATCAGCATCGCCATCGCGCGGGCCCGCGGGATGGACTGGTCGTAGGAGGGGATGCCGGTCGTGCGCGGACCGACGCCGCCGGCGCGCTCGGCGGGGGTGAACATGAGCGTGGTGACCGTTCGGATGCCGTCGTGGTTCGAGGCCACCCAGGCCGTCGGTGCGCCGACCGAACCGAACGCCGTGAGTGCGCCGTCGATGGATGCGCGCAGTGCGGAGGCGTCCCAGAAGTTGAGGACGTCGTTGAAGGCCTGATGCATCTCGTCGTGACGCACCCAGTCGGCGCGCCGTGCGAGCGGCTTGATCCAGGCCTCGGCGGCGAGGATGCGCTCGCCCGGGTACTCGTCGAGGAGTCGTCGCCAGTCGCGGAAGATGTCGTGCACGGCCGCTCGGCCTTCGTACGGCGGCATCTCGTCATCGTCGCCGGGGTGGTAGTCGGGCAGGCCCTCGGCCTTCACGAGGCTGCTCGCGACGTCGACCCGGAACCCGTCGACGCCACGGTCGAGCCAGAAGCGCAGGATGCGGCGGAACTCGTCGTGGACCTCCTCGTTGGTCCAGTCGAAGTCGGGCTGCGACGAGTCGAAGAGGTGCAGGTACCACTGGCCGGGCGTGCCGTCGGGCTCGACGATGCGGGTCCATGCCGGCCCGCCGAAGAAGGACGCCCAGTTGTTGGGCGGCAGTTCGCCGGCCGTGCCGCGGCCGTCACGGAACAGGTACCGGCCGCGCTCGGCGCTGCCGGGCGCGGCGGTGAGCGCCGCCTGGAACCACGGGTGGGCGTCGGACGAGTGGTTGGGCACGATGTCGACGATGACCCGGATGCCTCGGGCGTGAGCCGCTTCGACCATGGCGTCGAAGTCGGTCAGGGTGCCGAAGAGCGGGTCGACGTCGCAGTAGTCGGCGACGTCGTAGCCGGCGTCCTTCTGAGGAGACGTGTAGAACGGCGAGAGCCAGATGGCGTCGATTCCGAGCTCCTGCAGGGCGCCGAGGCGCGCGGTGACGCCGGCGAGGTCACCCATGCCGTCGCCGTTCGCGTCGGCGAAGGAGCGGGGGTAGATCTGGTAGATGACGGCGGTTCGCCACCATTCCGGGTCTGCCAGCACCGTCGATGCGTCGGGCCGCGATACCGGAAGATCACCGGATTCATGGGCAGGAGCGGGGGCTGTCCGTGTGCGTGACGTCATTGTGACCTTCGGATCGAGGGGATTCTGTTTGCGTAAACATCATTCTCGCCTATACTGCGATGGGAACGCAAACATTCACGAAGGAGTGCGTACGCGCATGACGAAGAAGTCGCCCACCCGAGGCGCGGAAGCAGGCCGCAGATGAGCGTGGCCCACGTGCACGCAGAACCACCGGTCGGTGTCTCGACCGAGACGTACGCGTTCTCGACGGCGAAGGCCGCCGAGACGCCCGGCCGCCGCCGGAAGAAGGCCCGCCGCAACTGGTCGGGCTGGTGGTTCGTCGGGCCGTTCATGCTCGTCTTCGCCCTCGTCTTCATCGCGCCGCTCGTCTACGCGATCTACCTGAGCCTCTTCCGCGAGACCCTCATCGGCGGCAACTCCTTCGTCGGGCTCGAGAACTACGCGAAGGCCCTCGTCGACCCGAAGTTCTGGGACGCCATGCTGCGCGTCGCGATCTTCCTCCTGGTGCAGGTGCCGATCATGCTCTGCCTCGCGCTCTTCGCCGCACTCGCCCTCGACAGCGCGCGCCTGCGTTGGGTGCCGTTCTACCGCCTCTCGATCTTCCTGCCGTACGCCGTCCCCGGTGTCGTCGCGGTGATGATCTGGGGCTACATGTACGGCTCGCAGTTCGGTCTCGTCGCCGACATCAACCGGTTCTTCGGCGTCGAGCTGCCCTCCCCGCTGGCCGAGAACCTGATCATGATGTCGATCGGCAACATCGTGACGTGGGAGTTCGTGGGCTACAACATGCTCATCTTCTTCTCCGCGCTGAAGGCCGTGCCGCACGAGCTCTACGAGGCCGCCGAGATCGACGGCGCCGGAGCCTTCCGCACCATCTTCTCGATCAAGCTCCCGTCGATCCGCGGCGCCATCATCATCGCGACGATCTTCTCGGTCATCGGCAGCTTCCAGCTCTTCAACGAGCCCTCCATCCTGCAGACCATCGCGCCGAACTCGATCACCTCGTACTTCACGCCGAACCTCTACGCCTTCAACCTGTCGTTCACGGGCTCGCAGTTCAACTACGCCGCGGCGATCGCCATCGTCTCGGGGATCATCACCATGGTCGTCGCCTACCTCGTGCAGCTCGGCGGCGAGAAGAAGGAGAAGAACGCATGAGCGCCGTCGAATCGGGCGTCCGCTCCGGCCGCGCACCCAGCAGGCTCGCGAGCGGCGCCCTGCCGCCCCGCGCGGTCGTGAAGCGGTCCGCCCGCAACCCCCGGCACAAGCGTGCGTCCATCACGCTCGGCATCCTCATGACGGCGATGCTGCTCTACTGCCTCGTGCCGCTGTGGTGGCTCGTCGTGAACTCGACCAAGACGATGGATTCGCTCTACGACTCCTTCGCCTTCTGGTTCAGCGGCGAGTTCGCCCTCTTCCAGAACATCGCCGAGACGTTCACCTACGCCGACGGAATCTTCCTGCGCTGGCTCGGGAACACCGTGCTGTACGTGGTACTCGGGGCCGGCGGTGCGACCCTGCTCGCGACCCTGGCCGGCTACGGGCTCGCGAAGTACAACTTCCCCGGTCGCAAGTGGGTGTTCGCCGTCATCCTGGGCGCCATGGCCATCCCGGGTTCGGTGCTCGCCGTGCCGCAGTTCCTCCTGTTCAGCAACCTCGGTCTCACCAACACGCCGTGGTCGGTGGTCATCCCCTCGATGGTGAGCGCCTTCGGCCTCTACCTGGTGTGGGTGTACGCCCGCGAGGCGATCCCCGACGAGCTCATGGAGGCCGCCCGCCTCGACGGTGCGGGCGAGATCCGGATCTTCTTCCAGATCTCGCTGCGCCAGCTGGCCCCCGCGCTCATCACGGTGCTGATGTTCGCGGTCGTCGCGACCTGGAACAACTACTTCCTGCCCCTGATCATGCTGAGCGACGAACGCTGGTACCCGCTGCCGGTCGGTCTCGCCCAGTGGTCGGCGCAGGCGAGCGGCGTCGGCACCGACCCCATCCCGAACCTCGTCATCACGGGCTCGCTGCTCACGGTCATCCCGATCTCCGCAGCCTTCCTCTACCTGCAGCGCTACTGGCAGTCGGGCCTGACCGCCGGAAGCGTCAAGTAGCCCGGCCTCGCCGCCTCGGAACCCGCACCACACCCCCGACCTGCACCACAACCCGTACCGAAGACCCACACCAAGAAAGGGAAATCACACTCATGGAACGAATCACCCCTCGCCGATGGGCGCGACTCGGAGCCGTCGTCGGCACCGGTGCGCTGCTCGTCGGAGTGCTCGCTGGCTGCAGTGGCGCAGCGCCGGGCGCCGACAGCGGTTCGACCGACACCGATGCAGCGCTGAAGGAAGACGTCACGCTCACCTGGTGGACCTGGAGCGACAGCACCCAGGAGCAGGCCGACGCCATCTCCAAGGTGTACCCGAACGTCACGTTCGACGTCGTCAAGCTCGAGAACCCCGACGCCGCGGTCACCAAGCTGCAGAACGCCATCAAGGCCGGCAAGGGCGCCCCCGACCTCGTGCCGGTGGAGTACCAGACGCTGCCGCAGCTCGCCCTCGGCGACGCGCTCGCCGACCTGACCCCCTACGGCCTCGGCGACTACGCCGACTCGTTCACCGCATCGACGTGGAACGCCGTCAACGTGCAGGACCAGCTCGTCGGCCTGCCGCTCGACTCCGGCCCCATGGTCATGATCTACAACAAGGATCTCTACGACAAGGCCGGCATCACCGAGGCACCCGCCACGTGGGACGAGTTCGCGGCGGCCTCCGCCGCGATCCACGCCTACGACCCCGAGGCCTACATCGCGAACAGCGGCGACGCGGGCTTCTTCACAAGCATGATCTGGGCATCGGGCGGTCAGCCCTTCAAGACCGAAGGTGAGAACATCACCATCGACCTGCAGGACGAGGGCACCAAGAAGTTCGCGGACTTCTGGAACGAGCGCCTTCACGCCGGCGAGCTCTCCGGCGTTCCGACCTGGTCGGACGAGTGGTCGAAGGCCCTCACGCAGGACAAGCTGGGCACCCTCATGATGGGCTCCTGGATGATCAGCGGCATGAACGACTACGGCACGCTCGGCAAGTGGCGCGTCGCGCAGATCCCCTCGTGGGACGGCCAGCCCGCCTCGGCGGAGAACGGCGGCAGCGCGCTCGCCGTCAGCTCGCAGAGCGAGAACAAGGCCGCGGCAGCCGGCATCCTCAAGTACCTCGCCGAGGGCGAAGGACGCGAGATGGTCAACGCGAACGGCTTCCCGTCGACGGTCGCCGACCTCGAGAACCCCGAGTTCTTGGACTTCCCGTTCGATTCCTACGCCGGCCAGCCCGCCAACCAGCAGGGCGCGCTCTCGTCGGA
Source organism: Agromyces sp. NPDC057679 (assembly GCF_042799635.1). Classification (NCBI taxonomy): domain Bacteria; kingdom Bacillati; phylum Actinomycetota; class Actinomycetes; order Micrococcales; family Microbacteriaceae; genus Agromyces; species Agromyces sp. NPDC057679. The sequence goes on from NZ_JBHVIK010000002.1 coordinate 899,060, forward strand.
GTCGGTCATCGAGGGATGGCAGTACCTGCCCTACCAGGGCTACGCCAACAACGTCTTCACCGACTCGGTCGGCAAGGCGCTCGGCTCGGACGGCGACCTGAACGCCGCGCTCGTCGAGTGGCAGGACACCCTCGTCGAGTTCGGCAACGAGCAGGGCTTCAGCGTCAACAAGTAGCAGCACACGCAACACTCCGCGGGGCAGTCGCCGTCACGGCGGCTGCCCCGCGGTCCGTTTCTCGACACAGGATCAGCGAATGCCCACTTTCTCCATCGGTGACACCGACTTCCTCCTCGACGGCTCGCCGTTCCGCGTGCTCTCCGGCGCGCTGCACTACTTCCGGGTGCACCCCGACCAGTGGAGCGATCGCATCCGCAAGGCCCGGCTCATGGGCCTGAACACCATCGAGACGTACGTGCCCTGGAACGAGCACTCCCCGACGCGCGGCGAGTTCCGAACCTCGGGCGACCTCGACCTGGCGCGATTCCTCGACCTGGTCCACGCCGAGGGCATGCACGCGATCGTGCGCCCCGGCCCCTACATCTGCGCCGAATGGCACGACGGCGGGCTGCCCTCGTGGCTCGTCTCCGACCAGTCGATCGTGCTCCGATCGCACGACGCCGCGTACCTCGAAGCCGTCGGCGAATACCTCGACGCGGTCTACGAGATCGTGCGGCCTCGTCAGATCCAGCACGGCGGACCGGTGATCCTCGTGCAGATCGAGAACGAGTACGGCGCGTACGGCGCCGACAAGGACTACCTCCGCCGGCTCACCGAGCTGACGCGCGAGCACGGCATCGACGTGCCGCTGACCACCGTCGACCAGCCGATCGACGAGATGCTCGAGCACGGCAGCCTCGACGAGCTGCACCGCACCGGCTCGTTCGGTTCACGCGCCGCCGAGCGACTCGCGACGCTGCGCCGCGTCCAGCCGACCGGCCCCCTCATGTGCTCCGAGTTCTGGTGCGGCTGGTTCGACAGCTGGGGCGAGATCCACCACGTCACCTCGGCCGAGGACTCCGCACGCGAGCTCGACGAGATGCTCGCGGCGGGGGCATCCGTCAACATCTACATGTTCCACGGCGGCACGAACTTCGGATTCACGTCCGGTGCGAACGACAAGGGCACCTACCGGTCGATCGCGACGTCGTACGACTACGACGCCCCGCTCGCCGAGGACGGCACGCCGACCGAGAAGTTCTGGCGGTTCCGCGAGGTCATCGCGAAGTACGCTCCGGTGCCCGCCGAGGTGCCGGCCGAGCGAACGGATGCCCCGGTGCTCGAGGTCGACCTCGACCGGAACGCGTCGCTCTGGCAGATGCCGATCATCGCCGCGCAGCGGTTCGACCACCTGCCGGTCGGGGCCGAGTTCGGCTCGACCCGCGGTTTCATGTGCTACTCGACGCGCATCGAGCACGGCGGACTGCTCAGCTTCGGCGAGGTGCGCGACCGGGCCCAGGTGTTCCTCGACGGTGCGCTCGTCGGCGTGCTCGATCGTGAGCTCCACGAACGGGTGCTGCCGCTGCCCGACGGCGACGGCGGCGAGCTCACGGTGCTCGTCGAGAACCTCGGGGGAGTGAACTACGGCTCGCGCCTCGGCGAGGCGAAGGGGCTCATCGCCCCCGCGACGCTCGACGGGGTGCCGCTCACCGAGTGGACGGCGGGTGCGGTCATGCTCGACGACCTCGATCCCATCCGCGAGGTGCTCGCGGCCGGGCCGCGCATCGAGACGGGCGAGAGCGGCGAGGCCGGCTCGGCCGGGGCCGTGCCGCTGTCGGGACCGATCTTCGCCATCGGGGTCTTCACGCTCGACGAGCCGACCGACCTCCACATCGAGCTGCCGGGCTGGAACACCGGGATCGTCCGGGTCAACGGCGTCAACCTCGGCCGCTACCGCAGCCGCGGCCCGCAGCGCACGCACTACGTGCCCGCGCCGGTCGTGCGTGCCGGCGAGAACGAGATCCTCGTGTTCGAGACCGTCGGTGCGACCGCCGCCGCCGTGCGCTTCGCCGCCCGGCCCGACCTCGGTCCCACCGAGGCGTGACGGCCCCCACGCAGCGCCGCCCGGCGCGATCGGCGCTACGCGCCGCGCGCCGGCCCGGTGCTGTCCCGCTCCACGAGGTGGGTCGGGATCAGCTTGTTCGCCGGGGCGGGCTCACCGTCGATCATCGAGATGAGCACGGTCGTCGCCCGCTGGCCGACCTCGTCGAAGTTCTGGTGGACGGTCGTCAGCGAGGGCCAGTACGCGGCGGCGTCGTCGGTGTCGTCGAAGCCGACGACGCTGATGAAGTCGGGCACCGACCAGCCCTGCTCGTGGAAGGCGTGCAGGAGGCCGAGCGCCATCTGGTCGTTGGCCGCGAACACGGCGGTCGGCGGATGCTCGGACGCGGTGATCTCGCGGCCGAGCGCGAGACCTGCGGCCGCGGTCCAGTTGCCGATGAGCACCGGACGGGGCGTGAGGCCCGCCGCCTCCATCGTTCGGCGGTAGGTGTCGGCGCGTCGGCGGGCCGAGAAGGAGCTCGCCGGCCCCGAGACGTGCAGGATGTCGCGGTGGCCGAGCCCGAGCAGGTGCTCGGTGGCGAGGCGCGCGCCCTGCTCCTGGTCGGTGTCGACGATCGTGTACGGCTGGGTCGCGTCGGAGTCGACGATCACGAGCGGCAGGCCCGCGGTCAGCTTGAGCTCGTCGGGCGAGCCGATCTCGGCCGACATGATGAGGATGATGCCGTCGACGGCCTGCTCCTCGAGCCGGCCGAACGCGCCGGCGACCTCGAGCTGCGTCGGGTCGGCGACCGGGATCAGCGTGGTCGTGTACCCGGCGGCCGCGGCCGACTCGGCGACCGCGTCGAGCGTGCGCTCGTTGCCGAGCGTCTCGAGGTTGAAGGTCACGACGCCGATGCTGCGGAAACGGCCCGACTTCAGGTTGCGGGCCGCGCTGTTCGGGCGGTAGCCGAGCTCCTGCATGGAGGCGAGCACGCGGTCGCGCGTGGCCGGTCGCACGTTGCTCTGCCCGTTCGCGACCCGCGAGACCGTCTGGGCCGAGACGCCGGCGTGCACGGCGACGTCGTTGATCGAAGCGCGTGCCCGCGGCGCCGCGCTTCCGGACAGAATGTTCGATTCAACCGTCATGGTGACGTAAACACTACTCTGAAGCCACCCCTGAGAGGAATCCGATGATGACCCCGATCTCCAACTCCGGCGTCGTGATGCGCGCCGGCGACGTCGCACTCGTGCTCGACCTCGGCGGTGGCCTCCCCGCCGTCGTGCACTGGGGCGCCGACTGCGGCGAGCTCGACGGTGCGGGCTACTCCGCGCTCCTCGCGAGCAGCGTCCTGCCGGTCGCACCGAGCGAGGTCGACGAGCCCGTCCGCATCGCGATCCTCCCCGAGCACGCCCGCGGCTGGATGGGGCGCCCCGGGCTGAGCGGTTCGCGCGAGGGGACGGCCTGGTCGCCGATCTGGCGCGTGACCTCGGCGAGCCTCGACGGCACGGTGTTCGACGTGGCATCCGACGCCGGGGTCCTGAACCGCGGTGCGGGTTCGCTCGTCGTCACGGCGGTCGACGACGCGGCACAGCTCGCCCTCACGCTCACCGTCGAGCTCAGCGAGGCCGGCGTCGTGCGCACCCGCGCCGAGGTCGAGAACCTCGGCGAGCTGCCGTACCAGCTCGATGACCTCCTGCTCTGCCTGCCCACCCCCGCCATCGCGAGCGAGGTGCTCGACTTCGCCGGCCGCTGGGCGGGGGAGCGCGCACCCCAGCGGCGGGCGATGACCGTCGGCGCCCACCGGCGCGAGGGCCGGCGCGGCCGCACCGGGCTCGACTCGGCGATGATCCTCTCCGTGGGAACGCCGGGATTCGGCTTCGACCACGGCGAGGTCTGGGGTGTGCACACGGCATGGTCGGGCAACCACGTGCACCAGGTGGAGCTGGTGCTGACCGGCGAGCAACTGCTCGGCGGCGGTGAGCTGCTGCTGCCGGGCGAGGTCCGCCTGGCGCGCGGCGAACGGTACGAGAGCCCCTGGGTCTACGGCATCTACGGCACCGGCCTCGACGACTCGGCGAGGCGGATGCACCGTCACCTCCGTGCGCGCCCGCAGCACCCGCGCTCGCCCCGGCCGGTGACGCTGAACGTCTGGGAGGCGGTCTACTTCGACCACGACGTCGACACGCTCGTCGAGCTCGCCGACCGTGCGGCCGAGCTCGGCATCGAACGGTTCGTGCTCGATGACGGATGGTTCGGCGGCCGCCGCAACGACCGCGCCGGCCTCGGCGACTGGACCGTCTCGAGCGAGGTCTGGCCCGACGGGCTGCACCCGCTCGTCGACCGCGTGCGCGGCCACGGCATGCAGTTCGGCCTCTGGTTCGAGCCCGAGATGGTGAACCTCGACTCCGAGCTCGCGCGGGCGCACCCCGAGTGGATCATGGCGACCGGTGGCCGGATGCCGGTCGAGTCGCGGCACCAGCAGGTGCTGAACCTCGGCATCCCCGAGGCGTACGCCCACGTCAGGGACGCCATGTGCGCGATCCTCGACGAGTACGACATCGCGTACATCAAGTGGGATCACAACCGCGACCTCGTCGACGCGGGCACGCAGTCGACCGGGCGGCCGAGCGTGCACGAGCAGACCCTGGCCTACTACCGGCTCGTCGACGAGCTGAAGGAGCGCTACCCGGGGCTCGAGATCGAGTCGTGCTCGTCGGGCGGCGGCCGGGTCGATCTCGGCGCCGTCGACCGCACCGACCGCATCTGGGTCTCCGACAACAACGACCCGATCGACCGGCAGCAGGCGAACCGCTGGACGACCCAGCTCGTGCCGCCGGAGCTGATGGGCGCCCACATCGCCTCGGGGGCCTCGCACATCACCAATCGGCTCCACGCCCTCTCGTTCCGCGCGATCACCGCGCTGTTCGGGCACCTCGGGGTGGAGTGGGACCTACGTACCGCCGACGCCGCCGAGCTCGCGGAGCTCGGCGAGTGGATCAGTCTGCACAAGGCGAACCGCGAGCTGCTGCACGGCGGGGAGCTCGTGCGGCTCGATCACCCCGACACGACGATCTCGGTCAACGGCGTCGTCGCGGCGGATGCCTCAGCCGCCCTGTTCGCGTACGTGTCGCTCGCTCGGGCATCGGTGGCGAGCCCCGGCCGCATCCGTCTGCCCGGTCTCGCGCCGAACGCCGTCTACCGGGTGGAGCCGGCGCTCGTCGGCGGCCTCCCGCACGGCGCCGACCCGGCGCCGTGGTGGGAGGAGGGGCCGATCGAGCTGAACGGTGCCGCGCTCGGCGCGATCGGCGTCGTGATGCCGAGGCTGCGTCCCGAGCAGGCGGTGCTGCTGCGCGTCGACCGCGTCGACGGGCAGGACTCGCCCGGTTCCGCCGCGTGAGCGGCGGCATCGTCCTTGCCGTCCTCGGGGCGGCGCTGTTGCACGGCAGCTGGAACGCCATCGCCAAGGCGATTCCGGCCCGGCTGGTCTCCTCGGCGCTGATCGGCTCGGTCTACCTGGTGGTGGGGGCGATCGGATGCCTCATCTTCCCGCTCCCGCCGCAGGAGGTCTGGCCGTACCTCTTGCTCTCGGCCGCCGTGCAGACCGCGTACCTCGTGCTGCTGACGGCGGCCTACGCGAAGACCGAGTTCGGCCGCACCTACCCGCTCACCCGCGGCATCGCCGTGCTCGGCATCACGCTCATCTCGACGATCTTCCTCGGCGAGCGGATGACGCCGGCCCAGATGGCGGGCGTCGCGGTCGTCGCCGTCGCGCTGTTCGCGCTGTCGTGGTCGCCCATGGGCAAGCGCGGCGGACCGGCCGGAACGCTCATGGCCGTCGCGGTGGGCGTCACGATCACGGCGTACTCGGTGATCGACGGCATGGGCGTGCGACTCTCGGGGGAGCCGTTCGGCTATGCGTCGTGGCTGTTCCTCTTGCAGGGCATCACGATCCCGCTCGTCTGCTTCGTGCTCTCGCGCGACACGACCGAGATGCTCCGCGGGATGCGGCGCCACGCGCCGATGGGCGCGCTCGGCGGCATCCTCTCACTGGCCGCCTACACGATCGTCGTGTGGGCTCAGTCGCTCGCCCCGCTCGCGGTCGTCTCGGCGCTCCGCGAGACCGGGGTGCTCGCGGCCGGCGCGATCGGCTACCTCGTCTTCCGCGAGCCGCTCAGCCGGTGGCGTATGACGGCGACGGCGTGCGCGGTCGCCGGCATCGTCGCGATCCGGCTCGGGGGGTGACCGGGCGGGGCGGCCCCGGTCTCGTCCGGCGTCGCCTCCAGCCCGCGCGGCGATCGGTCAGGAATCGAGAAGCGGCCAGCGAGGGCCCGGAAATAGCGTGAACGACATGAACACGATCACCGCATCCACCGCCATCGACTCCATCATCATCGAGGCCGCCGACCCGGCCGCCGCCGAGCGCTTCTACGCCGAGGCCTTCGGTCTCGGTCGCCGCATCCGCGTGCGTGCGACCGACTCGCCGTCCACCGGGTTCCGCGGATACATGGCCTCGCTCGTGGTCTCGCAGCCCGCCGCCGTGCGTCGCCTCGTCGACGCGGCGGTCGCCGCCGGCGCCACCGTCGTGAAGCCCGTCGCGAAGTCGATGTGGGGCATCGGTGGCGTCGTGCAGGCGCCCGACGGCAGCGTCTGGAAGATCGCGACCTCCGCGAAGAAGGACACCGCGCCCGACACCGGCGAGATCGAGCGGATCGTGCTGCTGCTCGGCGGCGACGACATCCTCGCGAGCAAGCGCTTCTACGTCGAGCAGGGCTTCCGCGTCGGCAAGAGCTTCGGCCGCAGCTACGTCGAGTTCGAGAACCAGGCGGGCGCGATCCAGCTCGGCCTCTACCGGCGTGGCCCGCTCGCGAAGGACGCCGGCGTGCCCGAGGAGGGTTCGGGCTCGCACCGCCTCGTCCTCGTCGGCGGCGGCTCGACCGTGACAGACCCCGACGGATTCGAGTGGGAGCCCGCCGAGCGCTGAGCCCCCGACTGCTGCGACGCGCGGTGCCGGAGTGCGGCACCGCGCGTCGTCGCGTGCATCCCGCCGCGCCGGGAGTTCGTCGATCGGTTCAGCCGTCGAACAGCGGCCGCTCGGGAGGCTTGCGCCCGGTCTCCTGCTCCCACGCCTCCAGTTGCTGCGTGAGCGCCTTGGCCAGTTCGAACACCTGCTCGGGTGGGAGGCGGATCCGGCTCACGATCTGACCGGGCACGGCGACGGCGCGCGTCCCGTCGGGGTCTTCGACGGTGGTCGGCGGTTGCGTCAGTGCGACGTAGTCCATGACGAAGACGTTCGGCGTGTGCCAGACACGAGCGAAGTCGGCGAACACGCCCTCGGCGCGGTCGGCCGGCAGATCGATCTGGAATCGGCGCGGGAGATGCTCGTCAGTCATGGTGCTCCTTCGCGATCGCTCGGCGACGTGACTCGTCGTCGTCGCATTCTCGTCGACCACCGAGGGTGCGACAAGCGAGGCCGCGTCCGGAGGCCGCGCGTCGCCGCGCGAATCCCGAGCAGGGCGCGTGATCGTCGCTATCGTTGAGCCGATCCGACCTGACGGCGAGTCGGCCGCCGGGCGGCACCGTTCGAGGAGGACCATGCCCCGCGACACCGTCGAGAGCGCGCGCTCATGAACATCGATCCCGCCGTCGTCACCACCATCGCGCTCGTCGTCGCCGACTGGACGATCCGCATCATCGCGCTCATCGTCATCCCGCGCGACCGCAAGCCGACCGCCGCGATGGCGTGGCTGCTCGCCGTCTTCCTCATCCCGTTCGTGGGTGTGGCGCTCTACCTCCTCATCGGCAACGTGCGCCTGCCGAAGCAGCGCATCGAGCGCCAGCGCGAGATCGACGCCGAGATCGCGGCCCGCACCGCCGGCCTCCCCGCGGTCGACGGCCAGTCGGAGTGGCCCGCCGCCTTCAGTTCGATCGCCGAGCAGAGCCGGGTGCTCACCGCCCTGCCCGCCGTGGGCGGCAACCGTGCTGAGCTCATCGGCGACTACCGGGCCTCGATCGACCGCATGGCCGCCGAGATCGACACGGCCCGGCACTTCGTCAACATCGAGTTCTACATCGTCGCCTTCGACGACACCACGCGCGAGTTCTTCGCCGCCATCGAGCGCGCGGTGGCGCGCGGCGTGACGGTGCGGCTGCTCGCCGACCACGTGGCATCCCGTCGGGTGACCGTGAGCGACGCGACCGCCGCCGAGCTCGACCGCATCGGGCTCGAGTGGCACTACATGCTGCCGGTCCGTCCGTTCAAGGGCGAGTTCCAGCGGCCGGATCTGCGCAACCACCGCAAGCTCGTCGTCGTCGACGGGCGCGTCGCGTTCACCGGATCGCAGAACCTCATCTCGCGCGACTACGACTCGCCGAAGAACCAGAAGCGCGGACTCATGTGGCAGGAGCTCGTCACCCGCGTCACCGGTCCCGTCGTGGCATCCGTGAACGCCGTCTTCTGCTCGGACTGGTACATGGAGACGGGGGAGTCGCTCGTCGAGACCGCCCACGTGCCGGCTGCCGAGGTCGAAGCCGAGGGCGGCCCCGGGGCGCTGGTCTGCCAGATCGTGCCGAGCGGCCCGTCGTTCGCACAGGAGAACAACCTGCGGCTCTTCCTCTCGCTCGTGAACGCGGCGCAGGAGAAGGTCATCATCACGAGCCCCTACTTCGTGCCCGACGAGGCGATGATGTACGCGATCACCTCCGCCCGCTACCGCGGCCTCGAGGTGCAGCTGTTCGTCTCGGAGATCGGCGACCAGGGCTCGGTGTGGCACGCCCAGCGCTCGTACTACACGCCGCTCCTCGAGGCGGGCGTCCGCATCTTCCAGTACCCCGGCCCGTACATCCTGCACTCGAAGCACCTCTCGATCGACGACGACGTCGCGGTCATCGGGTCGAGCAACATGGACATCCGCTCGTTCAACCTGAACTTCGAGATCTCGATGCTCGTGCGGGGCGCCTCGTTCGTGCGCGACATGCGCGCGGTCGAGGAGGGATACCGCTCGATCAGCCGTGAGCTCACGCTCGACGAGTGGAAGCAGGAGCCGGCGACGGCGACGTTCCTGGATGGGGTGGCGCGGCTGACGTCAGCGCTGCAGTAGCGACCCGCGCTCGCGTGGCTCGCCCCTCGACGAGCCCAGTCGCCACTCAGTGCATGTTGTCGTTGCCGGTGACGTGCGTGGCGTAGCCCGCGCAGCCCGCGTCCTCCCACCGGTAGGCGGCCCCTGCGCCGGTGTCGCCCCACATCGCGAGCTCCCACGCGGCGGTGCCGTCGTCATTGACGCCGAAGCCGTGTTCGATCATGCAGGCGTCGACCTCCGCCTGGTAGACGGCGGCCGCCTCCTCCCAGGTGAGTGCCTCGGGGTCGGGCTCGGGCAGCGGCGCCGAGAGCGGGGTGCCGGCGGCTCGAGCGACGGCGACCGCGTGATCGCCGACCCCGATGCATCCGCGTCGCTCCCAGTCGGAAGCGGGCACCGACCAGCTCTCGCGCGACTCGCCGAACAGCGCATTCAGGAAGATCACCGACTGCTCGAAGCTGAGCCCTCTGGGCTGCCTGTTCTGATTCAGCCAGGGCGCGGCGGGCAGGTACTCGACCCCCTGCTGGCCCATGCACTCCGCGATGACCTGCTCGCGGCCCATGTACTCCGAGCGCTCTTCGGTCGACTCGAGCTCAGCGGTGAACGGCTCGACGACAACGACGCCGTCGTCGGTCGTCGCGCTCGCCGCGGCGGCGTCGAGCCCGCCGGACACCCCCGCCGACTCGACCTCGCCGAAGGGAAGTGCGAACGGCGTGACCCCGTACGCACCGGCGACGGTGAGCCCGGCGGCCGCGGCGCACACGACGAGGCCCCCGATCGCGATGGGGGCCATGAGCTGCCTGAGGTTCATCGCGGCACCTCGTCGGACTCGGTGGCGGTGCGTCTCGGCGCCGCCCACCACGCGCTCATCGAGAGGAAGAAGAGCACCGCGGACCCGGTCGCCAACCGGTTCAGGAGCACCATCTGCGCGGTCGACGACGAGGTGAACTCGGCGAACGTCAGGCTCGTGTCCACGAGCGCGTACGTGCCGAAGCGGATCAGCAGGTAGGCCGCGACCGCGAGCACGAGCCCTGCGAAGCCGCGGCGTCGCGCGACCATGAGCAGCCATGACCCGACGAGTGCGAGCGCGAGGCCCACGACCGTGAGCTCGGCCGCGTCGGCCGCGCCGTGCCAGTCGCCGACGAGTACGCTGCGCGCGACCCGCCAGACGACGAACACGCCCCACGCGACGAGCGCGATGGCGGCGAGGTGCGCGAGCGCCGGCATCGCGAGCGGGAAGGTGCCGCGCGGCGCGTCGAGCGTCGCCCCGCGAAGACGAGCGCCGCGCCAGGCGAGGTCGGCGGGGATGCCGCGAACGGCCCGGCCGAGGATCGATGCCCCCGCCCCCGCCCCGGAGTTCGCTCGCTCTTCGAAGAGGTCGGAGGCGAGCTCGGCCCGTCGCTCGGCGGCGACCTCGTCGGGCAGATCGGCGGTGTACCAGCGGCACCAGCCGATCACGGCGGCGTCGATGCGCCCGGCTGCGGGGTGTCGGGTGCGAGCGGATGCCGCGAGCTCGAGTGCTCCCTCGGCCTCGAGCGCGCCGTCGGGCTCGAGCCTGATGTCGCTCATGCGAACGCCGACCGGGGGCTGAGCGCGGGCGCGGTGCGCTGCTCGATCTCGGCACGGCAGGCGGCCGCGCCGGCGCCGGTCACCCGGTAGAGCCGCCGACGGGGGCGGCCTTCGGCCGCGGCGATCCCGGGATCCTCCCACGCGGATTCGACCAGGCCGCGCTCGGCGAGGCGGCCGAGCGCCTTGTAGAGCGTGCCGTGGGCGGTGAGCGCCGAGGCCTCGGAACGGTCGGCGATGCGCTTCGCGAGGGCGAAGCCGTAGAAGTCGCCGTCCTCGGCCTGGAGTTCGATACCCGCGCCGAGGATGTCGACCTCGAGGTCGACCAGTCGGCCTTCTCGTCTGCGTGGCATGCAGTCAGTATAGGAAGATATCGGGTGCCTGTATAGGAAGATATCGACCCGAGCAATAGGAAGATATCGGACAAGCTATAGGAAGATATCTGCCCATATGCTAGCGTCCCCCTCGAGCCGCCTGATCTGGCGGCGCAGAAGGGAACGACATGAACACCAAGAGGGTGATGTTCCAAGCAGCCGTCGGAGTGGCGCTGACAGTGATGCTCACCGGGGGATCGGCGCTCGTCGCGGGCGCGCTCGACGCCGGCGGCGCGACGGCCCCGACAGTAGCGGCATCCGCACCCGCGCCGGCCGCCGATGTCGTGACGGCCGACGCCCGCGCAACCTCGGCCGCCGTGAGGGCGGCGAACGCGGATCGTGGGCAGGCGACCGCGCAGGCGCACAAGAAGGACCGCCCCGCGCAGGGAGGCCCCGTCCGCTGCGAAGACGTTCAGCTCACCATGGACTACGTCGAGCGTCCCGACCGCTCGACGTCCGCGACGAACGCCTTCGACCTCGTCTTCACGAACACCGCGTCGCAGCCGTGCTCGTTCGACGGGTGGCCCGGCCTCGTCGCGGAGGACGTCGACGGCGCGACCCTGACCTGGGCGCTCGCCTCGGGGAACACGAGCAAGATGGCGGTGCTTCCTCCGAACGGCGGCCGTGCGGTCGCCGAGGGAACCGCCGAGGTGCCTGCCGCGATCGGGTGCGCCGAGGCGACCTCCGACCATCTGCGCGCGTACATCTCGTCGGACGGCGCCGGCGGCGGCATCGTCGACGACGTGCAGATCCCGGTCTGCATCGACGGAACCTGGACGCTGTCGCTCGGACCGCTCACCGCGCTCCACGGAGCGCCCGGTGAAGTGACCACGCCGACCGAGCCCGAGCCCGAGCCCGAGCCCGAGCTGCCCGCCAAGTGCCAGGACGAGCAGTTGAGCCTCGAGTTCGTCCCGCGGCCCGATCGCTCGGCCGACGGTGCGGACGCATTCGAGTTCGTCTTCACGAACCTGAGCGACACGTCGTGCGCGATGTGGGGATGGCCCGGACTGGTCGTGGAGTCGGCCGACGGAACCCAGGTCGGCTCCTCGTGGGCGGTCGGAGCGGACGGCGAGCCGTTCGTGCTCGCGAACGGCGACGTCGCCACCGTGTTCGGCACGGCACTCACCCCGAAGTCGTTGAGCTGCGAGGCGATCACCGCCGACCACGTGCGGGCGTACATCACCTCAGACGGTGCCGGCCCCGGCGCCGTCGCCGCTGCTCCGTTCGAGGTCTGCGCCGACGGCTCGAGCGTGCTCGAGATCGGGGCGCTCACCCCGGCCTGAAGCTGAGTCGCTCTGCGGGAACGGCGTCGCGAGTCCGCTCGTGGCGCCGTTCCCGTCGCGGATGGGCGACGGCGTGCGGGAACCCTCGAACTGGGGCTATCTGGATCTGAGTCATTCTCATCATGATCGGCAGTAGCAGCAGTATCGGTCCGAGCGGGGGCGACGACGATGACTGACACAATGGCGAGCGGCGTCGGCACGACAGCCGGCATCGACGACATCGCGAAGTGGGTCGTGAAGTGGCGTGCGCACACGGTCGACCTCCTCCGCCTCCTGGCGCTCACCCTCGTCTCGCTGATCGCCCTCGCGGAGATCGACCGGCTCATCGCGGGCAGCCTCGGCATCGGTGAAGACCTGCGCGGAAGCAGCGCACCGCTCGCGGGCGTCATCGGTCCGCTGTCGTTCACGGATCGGGACGCTTGGGAGATCTGGTTCGACAACGCCGCGACGCGCGGCTCGGTCGGTGGTTGGATCATCGCCTCTGCGCTGATCGACGTCGTCTTCATCTACGCCTACGCCCGGTTCTTCCTGATGCTGATCGACTCGAACCGCGTCACGGGCGACCGTCGGAGGGCGCAGTTGGGGCTCCTCATCCTGCTGCTCATCGCGGACGGCGCGGAGAACGTGATGCTCCTCGTCGGCGGAGGATCGCTCGTCCTCGGCATCGGACTCGACGCGAACGGGCTCGTGCCGGTGCTCGTCGCGACGGCAGCGCTCGCGAAGTGGCTGGCCCTCGCGCTCCTCGTCATCGCGCTCGCGCGTGATCCGAAGGTGCGGCACCTGACGTGGGCGGTGCTGCGCCGGCTCGCGCAGGCATTCTGGCTGCACCGCCTCTCGGCGGTGCTGGTGGCGACGCTGTTCCTCGTCTCCTGCCTCCCCTACGACGGCGTGCTCGACCAACTGCCCGACATCCAGCGGCAGTGGGTCACCACGGGGGCCTGGGGTCACGGCCTGCTCGCCGCGCTCAGCGTCGCGATCGCCTCCTTCGCGGCCTTCGGGCTGGGGCGGGCACGCACTCGCGGCTTCATCGACGTCAACGTGCGGGAACTCGGGCGGTTCCGCTCACCGGTCGGAACGTCGGCCGCGTGGTGGGCCATCCCCGTGGCGGTCTGGGCCGTCCTCGTGCTCTACTCCGTCATCACCACCGGAGGGCCGGCGACCCATTGGCCCGGTGCTGTGGTGTTCCTCGCGATCCCGATTGCCGTCTTCCTCCTCGCACTGCTGCCAGATCGGGGTCCAAAGCCGGAGGCGCGCTCCGACGCGTCGGTTCGAGCGCAGTACGCCTGGCTCACCGGCGATGTGATCGCCGTGCTCCTCTGGACGATCGCCGGCCTCGGGCTCGTGCGCTCGTTCACGGGCCCGGTGTTCCTCGGTCCGGTCGCGGTAGCCGAGAGCTCGCCGGACTGGGGAATCTGGTGGTGGGCGGTCGGAGCCCTCGTGGCCGGCGTCGTGGTCGCGCTCGCCTCGCCCTGGCTCGTTCGCCTCCTCGAGTGGGCCCCCGAGTGGGCCGACCCGACGAAGCCGTTGCAGGTGCCTGCGACGGACGTCTCGCTCCGAGCGCGCCGGACCGAGCAGGTCTGGCGCACGTGGCGCTGGCACCGTCGCCGCCTCTGGGGGATCATGGCGGTTGGGGTGGCCCTGCTCTTCGCGCTCCTGATCTGGCCGATCCAGATCGCGACCTCCATCGGCGCCGTCGCCGTCACGGTCATCGCCTTCACCGCGTGGGGCGCCGTGCTGGGCGCGTTCACCCTCGCCCTCCAGGACTACCTGCCGCCCGAGATCTTCCTGCGGATGCGCCTGCGTGCCACGCCGGTGCTCACCCTCGCGATCACCGTTCCGTTGGTCGCCTCGGCCGTCTTCGCCGAAGTCGAATGGGACGACCCGTCGCTGCACGCGGTGCGGCACGCGGGCAGCAGCGTCACCTCGACAGCGGATGCCGGTGGCGGGAGTCCGGGCTCCGGCGCCGTGGACGACGCCGCGAGCACGAGCGTCGCGGACGGCACCGAAGCATTCGATGACCTCGAGCGCGCCCTGACGGCGCAGGTGCAGCGGCTCGGTCTGCAGAACTGCACGCTCGCCGAGTCCTCGGCGATCCCCGTCGTGATCTTCGTCGCCGAAGGCGGTGGCATCCGCGCCGCCTACTGGACGACTCGTGTGCTCGACGAGCTGCAGCGATCGGGCGGATGCTTCGCGAAGTCGACCCTGCTCTCGAGCGGAGTCAGCGGCGGTTCGGTCGGGCTGGCTCTCACGCACACGGCGGTGAGCGGCACCGATGCCAAGACCGCGCTCCTCGATGTCGCGTCGCCCGACACGGTCGCAACCGGCGTGACTGGACTCCTGATCAGCGACCTGGTCGCCTCGGCGACGGGGGTGCGGGCGCCCTCCTTCGTGGACGGCGACTTCGGATGGCGCGACCGGGCCGCACTCATCGAGCTCACTTGGCAGCACGACATCGAGGCGTTGAAGAAGCCGGCGATGCTCGCTGCGGATCCCGTGGTCGGGCTCCCCATCCTCAATTCCACGGATGCCGCGTCGAAGTGCCGGGTGCCCGTCACCCGCCTGCCGATCGTCGGCGATGACGACGGGTGCGCCCAGCCGGCCGGGGCGCCTGCGGCGACCATCCCCATGCTCGACGCGTGCGTGCGCTCGCTCGACTGGGCCTCGGCGGCGATGCTGTCGGCGCGATTCCCCGTCATCACGCCCGCCGGCCGTCTCGGCGACCCCGACGGCGACGACGACGCCGCCTGCGGCTCGACGACCAGGCAGCTCATCGACGGCGGCTACGCCGAGGGCTCAGGACTCGGAACGGCGGCCGACCTCGCCCCGGTCATCGCCGCGACGGTGCGGGCGCGGAACGCCGCAGTGCAGCGCGAAGCGTTCCTGGTGCCGATCCTCGTCTTCGCCCAGAACTCGGCCGGCTACGACCTCGCCAGCGATCTGCGCGGCGTCTCGGCCGAACCGCTCGTGCCCCTGGTCGGCACGGCGGCCGAGTCCAACCTGGTCGCGAAGAGCAGCTGGGTGCAGCGCATCTCGACGGCCTTCTCGCAGGTGTGCCCGTCGCGCGCCGAGGTGGGGGCACCCCAGGCGAAGGCCTGCGCCGAGGCGGTCGCCTCGGTGCAGAAGGCGCTTCCGGCCCAGTTCGTCGCGGTCGCGCCGTCGACGAAGCCGACGGTGGTTCCGCCGCTCGGCTGGGCCCTCTCGTCGTTCAGCATCGACAGCCTCGAGCGCTCGCTGCAGGATCAGCTCGACGGGCGCGTGGAGGGGCGAGCCGACCTGAAGGGGTTGCTCGAGCTGAGCCCGCCGCCGGTCGATGGTGATGACGGGTGACGACCGAGGATGGGACGGTGATCGGTTCGCATCGTCGTGGTCATCGCGCAGGCGGCCGGTCGGAGGCTTCGAGCAGCGCGAGGCCGAGGCGCGAGCAGATCGAGGGCTCCCGTGACGGGACGACGGCCGTGCTCTGATCCACCATTCGGCACAGCACGAAGGCCTCTGGCACGACGCCCGGGGCGTTCGTGAGCGAAGTCGGGTCGAAGCCCGCCTCGAGCGCTCCCTGCTCCCACATCAGGGTGCACACCTCGATCGCGCGTTCCACGCGCCCGGCGTCGTCGTCGAACGAGATGTACGCCATCGCGTCGGGAGCGCTGTCGTCGGCGAGCGCCTCGGACCTCAGGCAGTGGATGACGTGATCGTTGGGCAGGACCTGCGACTGCAGCCACATCACGGTGGTCGCCGCGCCGAGCCCGACGGCGAGCACAGCGATGCCGCCCCAGACGAGCCGGCGTCGCCGGCGCCGTCGCGCGTTCCGCTCCCGCGAGTCTTCGATGTGCTCGAGCACGAGTCCGCGAACCGCGGCCTCGCGCCCCGGTCGCAGCTCGGTGCGGGCGTCGTTCACCGTGTCGACCATGCCTCGACCGCATCAGGGTCGTGGGCGACTCGCTCGCGCTCCACCGGTGGCTTCCTCCGCGCTCGGACAGTTTCGCGTTCACCGTACCGACCGTGAGGTCGCGGGCGCCAGCGATTCGTGAGTGCGTCCATCGGGGTCCGAGGGCGGTTCAGTTCGCGTGGTCTGAACTGCGCAGAGGCCGGAATCGTCGCGATGATCCGCTCGACCCGCGAGAGCCGGGACCAGAACGGCATCGAGCGGCGGCCGTCTGCTCCCTCGGGAGCAGGGATGCCGCCATCGTCTACGATCGTCCACACAGGCCCGGTGCTCCCGACTTCGCGGAAGAAGGCGCTCGCCTGCGCAGCACTTGTTGTCACGGACTGAAGCTAGCGGAGGCCTGCAACCCTCTTGCCACTCGCAGGGGCCCAGCAGGTGGTTGACTCGCACCATGGCCGAAGTGGACGCGATTCGACTCCGCGAGGCGTTCGGTGCGGATGCCGGATGCCTTCCCGACGGCCGCGTCGTTGACTCCGGTGCACGCGACTGGCTGGAGATACTCCGTGTGATCGATGAAGCGGGTTGGCCTGCGACCTGGAACAGCGACCATACCGTTGCCGAGCTCGGCCACTTCGGCCTACCGGCACGCGAGCACGACTCTTTCGCGGTTCGCCCGGGAACGGGACTTCAGATCAACTTCTTCTTCTCCACGACGACCGAGGTGCTGTTCGACATCAACCTCCGCGAACTCAATGACCAGGCATCAGTGGATCTGATGTGCGATGTAGTTCGGCGAATCGGGCAGGCACTCGACAAAGACGTAGTGGTCTCACAAGAGGGAAGCTGGGAGCAGATCGTTCTTCGTTATGAGCACGCTCTCGACAGGTTCACTCTCGGCGCATCGACCTGAGCGGCGGAGGTCGATAGGGTCTTCGAATGGCCGTATGGCAGGTAATCGAGGAAGGACTCGACTGGCAGCTTGTGCAGGACGGGTTCGTCGCAGGACTCAGCACGCAGAACCTTGAATCCACGGTCGAGTGGCTTTCGAACCGTGGCTACCACGTTGTACGGTTTGACGCTTCAAGGTGGTATGAACGTGAATCCATGCATCGTGCATTCGCCTCGGCGCTCGACTTCCCCGCGTACTACGGGGCAAATATGGACGCACTCGCGGACTGCTTGGGCGATGTCGCAGAGATGGCGTACGGGTGGCCTTCTGAAGCAATCGGCCTGGTACTGGTTCTCGATGGCGTCGATGTCGACGCCGACGGGCTGGAGTTGGGCACGATTCGAGCTGTCCTGAAGTTGATCAGTGACGCCGCGAGGCATGGATCGCTGATGGGGAACCGGATCCTCTGCATCGTTCATTCGGAGAAGGACTCCACGCAGAACGCACTTGCAGCCGGTGGGCTGGTCTCATGGAAGTTCTAGCTCACCGCGCGCAGTCCGCAACCTGCTTCATGTCATTCGCCGCGCCGTCGGTCGAGAGCGCCGATCGAGCGAGACGTATTACTCGTAGAGCCTGGCGCGGCACTGATCGACGCGCTCAAGCGAGCCGACTTGCGGAAACAAACCCCCGCTCTCGCGGGGGTTTTGATGGTGGCTCCGACCGGCATCGATCCTATGACCTCTCGATTTCCTGTTCACCGAGTTCCATTCTTACTTCAAGGACGGAACGAAGGTCAGGCCGATTCAACTCGGGTTAGGTTGACCCGAGCAGGCGACAGGCCGTGTCAACGCGATTTGGGCTGATGCCAAGGCGTCGAGTAGGAGCCCTTCATCCCCTTGGCCGACCAGTCCTCGAGGAAGCCCTTGATGACGACCAGGTACCTAATCCGGTTTGCACGGTTGGCGACAACGAGCTCTTCAACGATCGGCTTCAGGGCCGAAATCTGCTTCGCTTGTGCCCCACGTGCCAGCATCTGAACGACGCCAAAGTCTACGAACAGCTCGGCGTCATGAACTCTCGTCCAGTGTGTCGGGTCATATTCTTCGTCGGTAGTCGTATCGAGCGCCCGGATCGACATGCTTATGCCGCGGTACAGCTGTGCAATTGCAGCCGCAAGATCGGCCCGATATCTCGCGTGAGCCTCAATGCGCCAGAGTGCGTAGGTACCGACGAGGGCGATGAACGCACCGATGATCGTCGCCACGAAAGTTCCGACCACGCTAAACCAGTCCGGGCTTTGCATCTCGTCGAGAATCTGCCCCAACTCGCAAGCTGTATCGCAAGCACGCGTCATTGGCACTATCAACGCTTGATCGCCTCGCGGATCGCGTCGTCCAGCTGGAAGACGCCCTCCCGGACTTCCTCATGAAGTGTGTAGAGCCTGTCGGTGTCCTTCGAACTCACCCAGCTGTTGCGTCTGGGAAGCTGGTCGGGCTCAAGGTCCGTGATGTTCGCGACAGCGATGATGCCCCTATCCTTATCGATCCGCCCGTACTCGTTCGCGAACCACGCCTTGACTGCCACGGCCGAAGCCTCATCGTCGGGTACAACGAGGTAGACGAGTTCGGGCGAGCGGCGCGCCAGCGACCTGCGGCGGGGCACCGCGTTCTTCCGTGTAGCTGCGTTCGGGTAGCAGCGACCGCAGCGCTTCAAGCCCTTCTCAGCAGGCGCCGTGTCGCGAACGTCCGCCAGCACAGTCTCAAGGTTGCAGTTCGCGACCGCACCGTCCTTGTAACTCGAGAAGAATGCCTTGTGCAGCATGCCCGTGGTCGAGAAGCCCACTTGCTCGGCAGCCGGGGCTGCCGCGGCCGGTGTCGCCCCAGTGGTGGCAACCGGGCCTGCCGACGACGGCTGAGGCGGCGGCGTTGCATATTCGGGCAGCGGCACCCGAGCGGGCTCGGGAGCAAAGGTCGACTTCAGCCGGTTGAAGAACGAAGGCACGATTCTCACTATCGGTCGGTGGTGCGATGACAGGTCGTGTCACAGTATGGCGAGAACGAGGGACACGGAACTCACTAGATCAAACCGAGGCTTGACAGAAGGATCCAGCCCATGATTCCGACAGCGCCTATGCCCACGAGAATCCCAACGATCCAGGCGCCGGGCTCGGGGTCTTCTGGAACTTCGTAGGTCTCCGCCGCAAGGGTGCGGACGGCATCATCAAACGAGGACTCGGTGCCGGACGGGGACTTGCTGTGAGTCTTCTCGCTCGCACACCACCCCCACACATCATCCTCGAGCCGATCGACGAAGCCGATCCTGACCATGTCACCTTGGTAAGTAGGTCTATTCCCGCGATAGATCGTCCAGCGCTGGCCGGGGCGTTCGGTGTCGAACCAGGTGATCATGCGTAGGTACGGCACAGGGGAACTGTTGCTCCAACGCTTGACGGGATCCATCATCGAGGCATCGTTCCACATCGCCTCGGGTCTGTTCGCGACCTGCTGCGCCACCCTTGTGCCGCCGCGGGCAAAGAGGCACGGGCGGGTATGCTCGCCCGACCGGATACACCTGAGCGGACCCGACGAGAACCTCGAAGGGGCCCCACCGGCGGCCTCGCGGAATGACCCGCTGACACGAAAAAACCCCCGGTAAACCGGGGGTTTTGACTGTGGCTCCGACCGGCATCGATCCGGTGACCTTTCGATTTTCAGTGAGCCTGGGCGGTTTTCGCTCAATTCTTGTGGTCGCGATATCGCGCTGATCAGGGATTCTTTGAAACGGTCACAGTTGGTTTCAGATGGTTTTCGCGCATTTAATGGCACATTAATGGCACAAGATCGGGCTGGCGGAGTGGCCGATCCGGTCTTGCAAGCCGCATCCTCAAAGCGGTACTCGCTGGCAGGATGCTCATATGGTTGCAACGGGCGCGCGGTCGCGTGAGCTACGGTCTTTGCTCGTGAAGGCAGAGTTCACGGAATCGCCCAGGCCGCCCTCGCCGCGGCTGCAAACACTACCGCCGGAACTGGCTGCTGCGATCCTAGGGGTGTATCGCTCGTTCGGAGGAACCTTGTCTGAGCCTCGGCTCGCGCCGGGTCCGTGGGATATCGCGTACTCAGATGGACTCATGGTCGAGCTCGACGAGTCGTTCCATTTCAATCGGTACCGAGGCGAGACGATGCATGCGTCGTGGGCGTCTGAACTTCCGTGGCGTCAGGCGTACACCGACTACTGTGCGGCGTGGGAGGGCAAAGCAGGTACAGGCGGGAAGCGCTGGTCGAATGACTCCGCGAAGCGCATGTTCGGCGGGGCAGATCCCGACGGCGTCTTTGGTGCGTTCGGCGCCCCTCGTTGGAAGCAGCGCGCGCTATACGACGCGATGAAGGACGCTGCTGCAGTTGCCGGCGCCGTTCAACTCTCGCGAATCTCGATCTATGACGTGATCGACGGAATTCAGCTCGACGATGCGCTGTATCGACGTGCGGTCATCTCGCCGGGGGCGCTCGCTGCACATGTCGTCAGTCGGGCGTCGGCTGGCTGACGAAAGTTGGCGCTTCGGTTCAATTAGGTCGGCGTACTGAGAACGCTACGGTGGGGGCGTGCAGGAACCAGACGTCTGGCTCGCCGTGGCCTCGACCTTGGCGTTAGTTGGAGTTGCGTGGCAGTTGGTCTTGGCGCTGAGGGACGGCATTGAATCGATGGATTCGTTCCTTGCGACCAAGAATGCCCTCATGGCAGAGGAACGCGAGCGGATTCGTAGTTCCGTTCCACGCTGGCGGGTCGGGAAACGGCGACGTGAACTTGCGGCTGTCGAGGGCCTTGCACGGGAAGCACTTACAGAGTCAGAGCTGCGGACTGAGCGACGCTTTGACCGTCAAGGGTACGCATGGGCAGTCGTGCTCACTGGGGCGCTGATCGCGACCATTGCCAGCTGGTTCGCCCTTCTCAGTGGAAACTAGTGGGTTCTGGCGCGCGGCCCGAATTCCGCGCCATCGACCAATTCGACTACCAGCAAACTCCTGGCTGGGCGCGGCCTGCGCGCAGCGATGACCTTGTGCTCAGGTGGTTGCGTACGACGGTCGCCTTTGGAGTACGCAGCCATCCAGATCTGCCGCATCGGAATACTGCCATTCATCATTGATGCCGAGCGACCGGCTTTGGGATTGCGATCAGGGAGGCCCCGCCTGCTGCGTCCTACGCAGCGCGGGATTCAGGGCCAGCGACACGCCCAGTTTGGCGTGGTGAGAATTTGGGCGTGACTCGAGCATGGTGGAGTCCCGGCGGGTCCACGGAGCCGCAACTGTGTGCAATCCGGCATTGGCGTATCGCATGGCCTCGCAACGTGCATCGCATCGGCGCATCGAATGGCGCATCGCACTATCTGGTGCGGCGCTGCAAATGATGTTGGCGCGTTTCTGGGACTCACTGTGCATGCCTGTGGTTTGATTGTGCTCATGAACGCACAACCCGCAGCCGCAACGCCGGCAGAGACGAGGGCGGAGCTGACCCGGCTGTCGGCGCGGGGGTACACCCAACTGCGCCACGTCCTCGTTCAGCTTCCTGATCGTGACAAGCCTCGAGCTTCTACTCTCGCCGTGATGCTGCACGAGCGCAAGCATCGGCCGTTGCTGCTCTACATCATGCTGCTCACCTGCTGGCCGTGGCTGAAGGATCGACGAGAGCCGCTCGAAGGCGCGGTTTGGATCCGCGCGCTCACCGCCAAGGGTGGGCCGACTTGGTCGTCGTCCACCCTGTCCCGGGCCTGGGCTGAGCTCGAGCAGCTCGGTCTGGTGACCAAGGGCAAGCGTGAGAAGCGCCTGATCCGTCCTGTGCCTCGACGTGAGGACGGCGGTGCGGACTACGAGATGCCCGGTGGCCGCCAGGACCGATGGAACGCATACTTCTCCCTCCCTGACGAGTTCTGGAACGAGGAACTGTTTGCGAAGCTCTCGCTCCCAGCGCTGGTGATGCTGCTCGTCGTCGCCAAGGAGACGAACAAGAAGGACGAGGTCTGGCTCACCTACGACAACGTGGACGAGTGGTATGGCATCAAGCCGAAGTCAGCCCAGAAAGGTCTGACGGAACTCCAGGCCCTCGGAATCCTGTCTCGTCGAGCAGAGGTCGTGAAGGCACCCCTCGCGTCCCACGGTAGGACCGTACGGATGTGGTACTCCCTCGTCGGACCGTACGGACACCAGGCGCGAGCAGCGAAACAGACCCTGGCGAAGAACGAACGACGCAAACGACTCAAATTCGAATCCAAGACCGCAACCAACCCGAAGGACCAGGCATGACCATCTCCCGAATGCTCTACGTCGACGACTCGGGCTCCGTCGATCGTGGCCTGATCGTCTACGGCTGGATCGAGGTGGCACCCGATCGGTGGCGTTACGGGCTGAGAAGCATCCTCGAACTGCGTAAGCGGCTCTACCGCGACCATCTCGTCCCGCCTGCGACGGAGCTGCACGCGACGAAGTTCGTCAACGGGCGCACCCGCATCTCCACACGGCCCTCGACAGATCCCGAAGACTGGAAGACCCTCGGACGAGCTGTCGCCGTGGACAGTCTGACCACCCTGTCCACCACCCCCGACATCAAGTTCGGTGCCGTCTACCGCAGCACCACAGCGACCGGGCGCGCCTATTTCGACGAACGCGGTGAGGTCTACCAGAGCCTCATCGAGCGCTGGAACGACGCCCACCGTGCCGAAGATACCTACGCTTTCGTCAGTATGGACGGCAACGGCGATGATCACACCTACTTCAACGCCCACCGCGCACTTCCTCTGGACAGCAGGCATCTCATCGAAGACCCGATGATGCATGACTCGCGGCGGTCGCAGTGGGTTCAGATGGCGGACCTCGTCGCCTACAGCGCCTTCACCCACCTGAATCGCCATCCAGGCAACCAGTTCGGGTGGACCTGGTACGAGGACTTCCTGCAGAGCAAAGACGTCAACGGGGGTCCTACACCGATCTGAACGTTAAACAGCTAGACCCGCCATTCCACGTGTGTGGGGCGGGTCCGCTCAACCATTATCGATTACTTGTACGACAACCGCAACCTGGACCTTGCCTGCCGCGGCGAGTCCGCTGGAGCGGTTGGCGACATTCAGGGCCAGCGGTCCGCCATCCGACCGACCGATGGGTGACCCTGAACCGAGTCAGAATGGTGCCGGGACGTCACGGTTGCGCCATCAACTTGCGGGCAAGTTCAGTGAGCAATGAGGCGCGCGCGGTTAAGAATCCCGACCAATCGTCGGCGAAGAGTTCGTCTGGGAGGAGTGCCGGTGCAGTGATTTGCGAGATATCGCCGGCTGGCATCAGATCGCGATACACCGATGGTGCCTTGTCGAGGATGGTGCGGTTATCAGCTCGTGTGATGAAGGCGATGTTCGCCAACGCGTTGATACGGGAACGGTCTCCTTCGATTCCGCCGTTGAGGAGATACGCCTGCGGGAAGCAGTGATGAAACTCGCGACGGTTGGGCT
The DNA here is from genome assembly GCF_042799635.1 of Agromyces sp. NPDC057679. Lineage (NCBI taxonomy): Bacteria > Bacillati > Actinomycetota > Actinomycetes > Micrococcales > Microbacteriaceae > Agromyces > Agromyces sp. NPDC057679. Next base: position 922,597 of record NZ_JBHVIK010000002.1, read on the forward strand.
CGGACAGGACGACATTCAGATCGACTGGAGTTGCGCTGATGAAGCTTCGCGGATGCTGCCCCACAAGCATCAGGATGAGGCACTTTGATGCAACGTTCGCCTGCCGGAAGGAGTTTGCCAAGAAGAAGGAATCATCGATGTCAAAAACCGTCTGGTCGAGCGTGGATGGCTTGCCCAGTCGAAGGTTCCGCGCTTGCTCGGAATCTGTCCGGATGTTCCGCATCGGGTTCCCGCTGTAGCGGTGTGACAACGATGTCCGCCAGAACCAACGAAGGAGAACCTTACGGTCAGCGTCTGTGAGCGGCTGATTCTGCCTTTCCGCGAAGTACGAGGCAAGCGGCACGAGCAGCGAAGGATATGGAAGGAAGCGCAGGTGATGGATATGCAGGTTGCTTCTAAGGAAATCGACTGACAGGCGCAAGGCGTTGTGAACGATGTCGAACCTGGCTCGGACGTCCGCCCCGTTCGCGTCGATGAGCGCTGTCGGTGCTGGATCGTTTACAAGGACGGCAGCGGTGCAGCGGAGCATCAGATCGTTGTCTGCTCCGATGTCAGCAAAGCCGAACTCCGAGAATTCTTCGGAGAGCGCCTCGAACTTGTCTTGTAGGTCGAAGTCTTCGCTCCATGTCCATGCCGTAAGTAGCTGGAACATGTTCAACTCGACTCCGAGCCGATTGACCCGCTCGAACACGATCGCCACGCTCGTTCGGTCTTCGCTCTCGAATGTCTGGACGGGGATATCTGCCGCCACAAACTTCTGCTGCACCGTGACGATCTCCTCGTAGCGGTCTTCCGGGAGACTCTGCGCCGACCGAGAAAAGTTGACGGGGTGGAAAAACGTCTTCAGTGGGAAATGACGGCCGTCGAGGACTTTATCGTGGGGCAGAGCCACGAACTGCGGATCCTGCGCATCTTCTTTCGCGTCGAAGTCGTAGTAGATCGGGAGCCACACCTCTGGATCTTCGTCGTCGCCAGCAATCCCGTTTTGGAACGTTGCGAACAAAGAAGTGATCCGCTGCTGCCCGTCGAGAACGTAGTCGATCGGGTAGTCCTTCTCCGGATCGGGAAGCGAGAACCCACCAAGGTTCTTCTCTGAGTTGAGGACCGTTCCGGTTCGCCACAGCAAGATCGATCCGAATGGATATCCCTTGTAGATGCTGTCCATCAGGAGGGCGGCTTGCTGTGGTTCCCACACGTAACTGCGTTGAAAGCCGGGAATCCGAATCTCTCCGGATTTAATGCGCGACATGATCTTGTCGATGTTCAGGTCTGCCATGCTCTCACTTCGCAGGAGGTGTCTGGTTCTGGGCTCGGATCAACGTATCGCGAAGTCACGCGGCAAGTCACTTGCTGTACGAAGAGTCGCTAAGGTTGGCTTTCGTCTTCGCATCGTTGCCGTTCAAGATCGCGGCACGCGGTAAGAGCGAGCGTTCAGACCGCACTCGGCCCGGCAACGCGCGATTCATTCGGCCGTCGCATGAGTCCCCTCAGCGGCTCAGACCGCCTTCAGGCGTCATCCGGGGTGCAGTGATTTCAGCGAGCCCGCGCACTGACTCGCGCGCAGCCGCCGCAGCTTTCGTGAGCCCGCGATCAGCGCGGTCGCGTTCTGTCGCAAGCACAAACTGTTCGCACGCCTCCTCGGCATCCGCCGCCACGAGATGCACCCGGTTCACGTTCCGCCCGCGCGTCATCCCCACGTAGACACCCGCCGCACCCATCGCATCTCCGACCATCGTGTTCGACTCGTCCACCGTCATGCCCTGCACCCCGTGGGCGGTCGCGGCGTACGCGAGATGTGTGTGCTCGGCGACGTACACGGCTGGCAACCGCACGGATCGCGGCCGACGGTCGGCGGCACGCTCCGTCGCCCACACCGCGCCATTCCCGCCCACGCTCCGAACGACCCACATCTGCCGATTCGCCACCTGCAAACCAGAGTCGTTCCGCCGGGTCTGAATCACGTCCCCGCGCCCGATGCTCAGTCCATCGCTCCCGATGACCGTGTGGCTGTCATCAACATCGCCAGCACGCACCCGCTCCTCGCGAATCCGCGCATTCAGCTCGCCCGCCTCGTCGTTCGTCGCAACGGTCATCGCGCAACCCTCGCGCCACTCGCGTGCGAGCGCCTCAAGCTGCGCATCCGGGCTCTCATGAATCGCAACAAGGCCGAGCGCGCACAGTCGATCGAAGACCGCCTCCGGATGATCCCCGCGCCGCATCTGCACGGTGAGTGCGGCGTACTCGGGGTCGACGAATCGGTGAACGGCCGTCATGCGATGCACGCGGGGGAGCAGTTGCGCGGCCATGTCGAGCACGCCACCGCGGCCGACGGCGGCGAGCTGCGCACGGTCGCCGACTAGGGCAACGCTGGCACCTACCTCGTCGGCGACGGCGAGCAGTGCGAGCGCGGTGTCTTGGTCTAGCATGCCCGCCTCATCGACGACGATTCGCTCCCCGCGGCGCAGCCGAGCGGATGCCGCGGGGCCGGCGTACGCGGCATCCGTGTCAAGATCGTGGTCGCCGACGGCGAGCCGCGTCCACACGCCATCGCGATTCCACCGCCACCCGTACTCGTGCACGAGCTTGGCGACGCTGTCGGCTGCAACCCCGAGTTCCTGGTGCGCAACGTCTGCCGCCTTCTTCGTCGGCGTGAGCACCCGCGTTTTGCGGCCCTGCATTGCCGCCGCCTTGATCGCGGCGGCGAGCATCGTCGTCTTGCCCGCGCCGGCCGCGCCCTCCACGACGACGAGCGATTGAGTGGATGCCACGGCCGCAGCCGCGCGAGCCTGTGCCGGGTCCAGTCGGCGTCGCTGTGCGATGCGCGACAGGTCCGGTGTGCGCACCTGTGGCCGCTCGGCCCGGATCGTGAGAAGATCGCGCAGCCGAGTCTCGACGGCGATGACGTGCACGCTCGTGAGGTGCGCGACGTGCTCAGGATGCGGTCCATCGGGCGGCAGCACCGACAGGCAGTTCTCCTCCGCGAGTCGCGTGGCGAGCGTGACGAACTCGCGCAGCGGCGTCGGCTCGGCACCCACGCCGGCCTCGGTGACGAGATGCGACACGTGCTCCTGGATGTCATGCACCGTCCACGTCGACGCGGCGGCCGCGCATCGATCGAGCGCGCGGGACGCGACATCCTGCACGCTCAGCTCCTCGAGCGCGACCGCCAGTTGCGCCCGCACGCGTTCGAGATCAGGTCGATAGCCGGATGCCTCGAGCTCGCGTCGCCACGCTTCCTCGCCGCCGAGCTGGGTCGGTTTCTTGTGCGGCCGCTCGTGATCCCACGCCATCGCGGTTAGTCGAGACATCGCGGCCGGTCCGGGTTCCTGGTCTGGATGCGCCGCACGCCAGTCCTTCTCGAAGTGCGCCAGGTTGCGCGCAACCTGCTCGGCACGCTTGCTCATCGCCGCGTTGAACGGCTGCAGTTCGGTGACCTCGGCCGTCACCGGGTTGAGCGTGAGTCCATGCGTATCGAGCGCGGCTGCGAGCCGCGGATGCGCCGCGATCACGGCTGTGCCGAGCGCGCGGATCGCGCACTGCTGCCGGAACAGCGCCGCCGTGTCGAGACCTCGCCACGCGGCATCCGCCCACACGCGCGTACCTATCTGGAAGTGGATGTGCCGGTGCGGGTCGCCGGCCCGCGAGGTCTTGTGCGACACCGCGACGGTCTGGAGTTGCTCGACCGGCACCACTCGTTGCGCTCCGCGCGGACCGACCCGGGTGACCGAGTGCTGGCCGAGCCAGACGCGGATCTCGGCGACCGCGTCGCGCTGCGCCGCATCGAGGGCATCGGATACCTCGGGGTGCAGCGCCGCGGCGATCGACAGCGACTTCGGCGCGTTCACGACCATCTCGGCGAACCGCGGAGATCCGTGGCGGGCGTCGCCGGCGTGGCGGGGCGTGCCCATCGACTCGCCGGTGAGCGGGTTGATCCAGTCGACCCACTGCGCGTAATGGTCGGGGGTGAGTGCGCCCCTGCCGACCAGGTCGCCGTTGTCGTCGACGACGGAGAACTCGGCCAGCGCCGGGCCGCCCTCGAGGTAGTAGTCGTCGGCGCGGGAGCGATCGGACTCGAGGTACCGGCGCGCATCTGCGCCAGAACCCCTGTACAGGATCACTCCACCCTTCATCGCCTTCCTCCGAGCTAGCTCAGGTTCTTGCAACTACCTATGGTAGCATACGTCCATTCGGGAATAGCTGGATACGGAAGGTGGGGGTGGCTGGACGCAATCGAGGCTGCAAGGCACTGCCCCTGGTGGCGCAAGGGGGAAAGAGTCACGGAGACTCGCCTTCAGTACCTTCGCGTTGTGAGTGCCCGCGCTCGCTAGGCTCGGCGTCGTGGGCGAACGCGACTGGGACCCGAATGAGTGGCAGGCGCATTGCACCGAATTGCTGACGATTCACTACGGCGTCCGTGTCCAGATCTTTCCAGATCGCGTCAATGGTGACGGCGGCCTCGAAGCATATGTCGCAGACGAGGGGATCGCCTTTCAGTGTTATGCGCCTGAGTCACCGTTTGGCGTTGCCGATCAAACCGCGAAACAGCGAGAGAAGATCCGTTCCGACACAAAGAAGTTGGTTGATAAACCAAAGCAGACGCAGGAACTCATCGGCGAGGCGAATCAGATACGTGAGTGGGTACTCCTTACTCCCGTGTTCGAAGACAAAGCGCTCGTGGCGTACGCCGGTACAAGGTCCGTGAAAGTGAGGCTTGAGGCTGCGGAGCACAGCTGGTGTTCACCCGATTTTCGAATATCGATTCACGACGAGACTCTCTTTGCCGTGGCGCGGGCGAAGTTGCTTGGTGCGCAATCGAATCTCGTACTGCCTGTTAGCTCACCGGTCGATGTTTCGGTCATGCGCGCATCTGGCGAGATCGAACGAACGCTTGACGACACACTCCGAATGAAGTTCGGCGCTGATCAGAGTGTCGCTGTGAGGCCCCAGCTGCTTGCCCAATACACCGACGAGACGTTGGGCGATTACTTCCGAGGCAAGATCGAGATGGCCCGTCTCTTGCGGGAGGCTGGATCGGTGCACCAGTCGGTCGTCGAGTGCGCTGAGTTCGTATTTTCAGGTCTCGCTTCTTCTATCGCCGAATCGGATGACCGTCCGCTCATCGTGGTGAAGGCGATCCGAGAGCAGCTGACCGCACTCATTGCATCGCGCCTACCTCACCTTGGCAGTGATCTCTGTGCGCGATTGGCTCGGTTCTACGTCGCGTCCTGGTGGATCGAATGCCCGCTTCAGTTCGAGGTCGCCAATGTCTGACTGGACGCCGAAGGAAGTTGCCAACGCCGAGGAAGTTAGCGCCTTGGAGGCGTTGGAAGCGCCCACATCACCAGTCAGGCTCAGGCGGGTCCCGCTTCCGCTGGAAGGCGCGGAAAGATTCCAATGGCGACTTGCCGCAGTCTTGATTGCCCTTCACGCATGTCGCGGTAAGAGCGCCACAGTTGACCAGTTGCACACGCTGGTTTGGGTAATCAACGACCCGGCGAACGCCGACGTCGTTCGGCTGGCATGGGAGGGGCGGAAGCCATCCAGGCGTGCACGAGGCTATGTCAGTGGCCTGATGCAAACTTTGCGGGTCGCGCATGCCGAGGGTCTGGTGGAGCAAATGGCCAACGGGAGGCAGAAGCTCAGTGCCGCGGGCATTGCACTCGTGCGGAAGATGCGCCAAGAAGAGATATCACTAGGTGCTGGTGATGAGTTGCTCACTCAATTGAGCCCGATTTCGTCGGCGGACATGTCTCGCAGACTCGGAGGACCGGTGGAATGACTTTTCGATATCGCGGCATCGAACTCACCGTGACGACGGCGACTCGTTTCGCATCCTATTCTGTCGATTTTGCCGACGGTTTGAATGTTGTTCAGGCCCCCAACTCTTGGGGAAAATCAACGTTGGTGCAGAGCCTCGTTTATGGATTAGGGCTCGAGGGAGCATTCTCGGCGTCTCACCTTTCGCCGCTTGGCGAGGCGATGACTAGCGTTATTGACCTCGATGGGCAGCGAGAAGCGATCACCCAGTCCTCCGTTACGGTGACCCTGGAGAACGACCACGGCGAATTGCTTCGTGTACGCCGCTTCCCGCGCAGCCTGGAATACGACTCCGAGCTCGTCCAGACTTGGTTCGCTGATCAAGCGAACAAACTTGATGGCGCGCCACGGCGTGACATGTATGTACGCCAAGGGGGTAGTGCGACGCATACGCTGGGCTTCCATCGATACCTCGAAGAATTCGCAGGGCTCTCGCTACCCAGAGTTCCTGGCTTTAACTCGGATGAAGTGAAGCTGTACTTGGAGGTGCTTTTCCCGCTGTTCTACGTCGAGCAGAAGTACGGCTGGTCTGGACTCGCGCCGAGGGTTCCAACGCAGTTTCGAATTCGCTCACCGTACCGTCGGGCTGCGGAGTTCGCGTTGGGTCTTGGGACACTCGAACGGTTGAAGGAACGAGAAAGCCTTAGCACCCGGTTGGTAGAGACGAAGAAGTCTTGGGAAGAGAGCAGCGCCGAACTCAAGCGACTGGTGCTCGGCCAAGGGTGGGAATATGTAGCAGCCTTGTCTGACGGTGGACTCATTGAGGAGAACTCGCCGTTTGGTCGGCGCCGAAACGACGAGTGGGTTACTGCGGAGGATGAGGTCGAGGAACTTCAGCGCCACCTGGCGGGACTCGACGGAGCGAAGCTTCGCACCGTCGGCGAGGATCTGTCGTCCTCACAGGCCAAGCTGCGACATGAAGAAGGGGAGGTCGCGCGTCTTTCCGGCAGATACCGAGCGCTTAGTGAGCAAATGACAACGGCAGATGCTGAATTGAACGCTCTTCAGGTACGTCAAGAGGAGCTGGAGCATTCACGAGAGACGCTCATCGACGTTAGGAAGCTTGAGAAGCTTGGCAGTGAAATCGACTCGCGCTCGATTGCCAGCGCTCATTGTCCGACCTGCGCGCAGGCCCTGGACTCCGCCTCGGTCGCGACTGGGATCGTCTTGGATGTCGCAGCAAATCTTGCGCTTCTCGATGCTGAACGAGCGACACTGCGGCGGATGTTGGCGGAGGCCGGTGCTGATGTTGATGTCGCCGCCGCGCGGCTCGGCGCAGCGCGCGTTGCGCTCAACGAAGCACGTGCTCGGGTGCGTACCCTCAAGGATGAATTGACGAGTCCGACGGACTCACCCAGCGTTGCGCAGATCGAGGAACGTTTGGCCGCGCGCGCGCAGCTTCGGACGGCCGAGTCGGTTCTGGCCACCGCGTACGCAATACTCGACGACGTAAATCGCGACGCGAGAGCAATCGTCAGTCTTCAACAGCAGCTCAGGGCGCTGCGCGGTGACGAGGACGCGCAGGACCGAGCGATTGTCAGAAGGTTTTCTACGCGGTTCACAGAAGCACTCGGCCGTTTCGGGCTTCGAAGCCTTCCCGTGGGGGAGGTCACCATTGGTGAGGACAGCCTTCTTCCCGAACACGATGGATTCGAACTGTCATTTGATATCCGACATGGTCTTTCCGCATCCGACACCATCAGGACAAAGTGGGCCCACTACGTCGCCATGGCAGCGACGGCCGAGTCCGAACCAACTGGATCCTCGCTGGGAGTACTTATCTTGGATGAGCCTCGACAGCAGGAGGCCGAGTTCAGCAGTGTGCGCGCTCTTTATGCCGAGCTCGCGCAGGTCTCCCACGGAACACAAGTCATTGTTGCAAGTAGTGCAGATAGCCAGGAGATGAATCAATTGCTCGCTGGCCTGAACGTAAATCTCGTGGCGAATGTCGGCGAGCATATGTTCAGCGAGGGTGTTCCGCTCACTCCCTAGGGCTTCGTGCGAGACCTGCCCTGGCGACGGAGCGGGGCCGGCAGGCATTCCGGCCTGGCTCAAAACGGTCGAGAAAACCAAGGAATCGTCAGGATGGCGCCACTCGGGGATCGGAGTGCCGTTCCGCGGAGATGACGCCCGCCTGCTTCAGCTTGAGGGTTCCAACCCTCCAACGATCCAGCGTCGGCTGTTGATGGCGAGTTGAGTACTGAAGGGAACCTGCCATGGTCACGGGCGCAGCACCCGGCAGATGAGCTCGACCCTGAAACGATCCCGGTGCTCGTCGATGAACCGGATCATCTCGTCGAGGGTCGGTCGAGCTCCTTCGCGAAAAACACGTTCGCGGCCGTGAGGACCTCGTTCGCCTTGCGCAGCTCGGCGTTCTCACGCTTGAGCCGCCGGTTCTCCTCGAGCATGTCCGTGCTGACGCCTGGCGCACGCCCCTCGTCAACCTCAATCCGACGCGCCCAGGTGCGCAGAGTCTCCGGGCTCATCCCGAGCAGCCCGGCGACATGGCGCACCGCAGCGGACTTGTTCCTGTGGTCCGGCATCGCTTCCGCGAGCATCCGCAACGCACGTTCACGCATCTCGGGTTCAAACTTCTTCGGCATCGTCATCCATCCTGAATCAAAGGACGGCACGAGACCCAGGCCGAATCTCAGTCACCTCAGGCGGGTACGTACGCCGGTCGATGATTGGCCGCTGAATCAGTCGACGATCCGATCCCCGTCGCGTCAGACAGGCCAGTCCTTGTGCAACTCCGCACCGATGCCGATTGAATCCAGGTCATTGACCACTTGGCTCCACAGGTCGCTGAAGATCTGGTCGGCGTCGCCCGTCCACTGGTTCGGTATCGGGGTGGGGGAATCGACCGCGTAAGACACGACGTATCCCGGAGCCGACGAGTCGTCCCAATCGACCGAAACGTTGAGTGTGGCGTGCCGCAGCACGACGTCGTCATCGCCCTCGCCGAATCTGTCGGCGACGTACTCGTATTCGTAGGCGAATGCGTACGAGTCGTCTTGCTTCATCGAACGCAAGTACTCGTCTTCGTCTTCGAACTCTTCGCCAGTCCAGTCATTCACGAATGACACTCGAACCACCTCTCAGTTGGCTCAGCCATCAATACGACCCTGCCGACACTACTGAATGTTCGTCCGCAGGCCGGTCATCGAGTCACCCGTATTTCGGGTCGAGCCCCACGCACACCGGTACGCGAAACGTGATGGCCGTATACCCCGCCTGGTGGAGAAGCCCGGACCGGCACGCCAATCGCTATAAGCCTGGCTACACGATCAACCGGGGTCTCAGCTCGCATCTCGTCGTGATGTTATCCCGCTCGCCCGCGCCTTCCAGGCGGCAGCAAGCCACGCTCGCGAGCCTTCGTGATCCAGCCCTGAGCAGTCGAGAGCGCAACCCCGTTGATCTCCGCCATCGTCGCGCTCGGGTTCTTGTCGCCCTTCCGGGAGAGGTGGCCGTGCTGCAGGGCGACCAGCTCGTAGAAGTCGGGCGTCTTCTTCGGATCGCCGAGTGGGTTGAGCAAGTCGCGCTCGCTGACCTTGTGGCCTGAGGGCAGAACGATCCTGCCGCCGGATCTCGTCTCGGTGCGCTTCATCGCGAAGAGGCGCTTGTTGATCGCGGCCTCGATGCGGGCCGTGGGTAGCTCGCGGAGGAGCTGGCTCGTGATCGGTTGGCCGCCCCGCCAAGGGAGGTAGATGACGCCGGTGATGCGCACTTCCTCCGGTACGGCGAACGTCTGGCGTTGCAGGCGGATCATGACGCGTGTGTGCGTCGCAATGTGTTCGATGTAACGCCAGCGGCCGTCGATCGTCTCGTTCTGGTCGGACACGGCAACGCGGAACTGCTCGGGCTCCGCGGTGAGCCATCGGTCGTAGCCGAGCAGCTCGTCGATCTCGAGCGACGGGTCGTCACCGCGGTCGCCCGGGAAGTTGAGATGCAGGTACCACCCTTCGGGGAGGTCGTCGGCAACAAGGAGTCCGTCTCGCGACTGGTCCGGCCACTGGGGAGACTCGGGTGGGTGCATGGCACGAGTCTAGCCACACAACTCAGATACTTGCCGAAACCCGCGCGAAGTGATAATCTCAGGTACTTGCAAATAGCCGCGCGTGGGTCGGCATGCACGAGATGCCAGCCGGCGGCCGATGAATCGAGGGGAGCGTCATGGCTGACACCGCGTGGAGGGTGGAGTACCTAAGCCGAGTCGAGGCGGCCGAGCGGTGCCGCATCCCGGTCTCGAGCTTCGACAAGCTGCGCCACGACGGGCTCATCCCCGAGCCCGACGCACGCATGGGCAAGCACCTGCTCTGGAGCGCCGACACGGTCGACGAATTGCTCGCGCGGGGTGGAACGGAACACTGATGGCCGGGCGGCCGACGAAGGACACCCCGTCGCGGGTCGATCCGCGCACGGGCCGGCCGCTGCCCGAAGGCATCCGTTGGCGCGCCGACCGCCAGCGCTATCAGATCCGCGTCGTCGGCCCGAGCGTCGAGGGCGGCGCCGCCGAGCGATCGCGCACCTTCTTGACTCTCGCTGAGGCGAAGCGCGAGCTCGCGAAGATGGTCGCCGGCCGCAACCCGAACGGCTCGATGACGCTCGACCAGTGGTACGACAAGTACTGGCCGGCGATCGAGTCGTCCATTCGCCCGGCGACAGCTCGCAGCTACGGCGTGGCCTGGCGGCTTCGCGTGAAGCCGAGCCTCGGCCGGCACCGGCTCGACGAGATCACCTCTCCCATGATCGAGTCGGCGATGGTCGCGTGGTCGGGTGGGGCATCCGCCAAGAACGACGCGCTCGCGGTGCTCTCGCGGTTGCTCGACGGCGCTCGTCGCTCGCGGTTCATCGACTACAACCCGGCCCGCGAGGTGAAGCGGCCGAGCATGCGCGAGTCGATCTCGCCGGTGTCGCGCGCGCTCACGCTCGAGCAGATCTCGACGCTGCTCGATCTCATTCCCGATGGCGTGTACCGCCGCTACTTCGCCGCGCTCGTCTACACAGGCATGCGCGCGGGCGAGGCGACTGCACTGCGCGTCGGCGACGTCGACTTCGGGCGCGGCGTCATCCGCGTCAGCCGGTCGCTGAGCCCGGGCATGCGCGGCGAGCTCATCGAGCAGTCGCCCAAGAGTCACAAGTCGCGGGATGTCCCGCTGATCGACGCGTTGCGTCCGTACGCCGAAGCTGCCGCGCATGGCAAGCGGGGGAGCGACCTGCTCTTCGACGGACCCGACGGCGGGCGCCTCACGAATCACAACGCCCGTCGCGCGGTGAACTGGGAAGAGTTGCGAGAGGCGATCGGCCGGCCCGACCTGCGCATCCACGACCTGCGGCACACGTTCGCGACGATCCTGTTCGACGCCGGCGCCACCGCACCCGACGTGCAGGCGACCCTCGGCCACTCGAGCCTGCAGGTCACCGAGCGCTACTCGCGCGCTCGTGAAGGCGTCGCGATCCGGGCCGGCGCCGCACTGAACGATGCGCTCAAGCGGGCCGACGAGAGCAATGCCAAGACGCCCGACCACGAACCAGAAATGGCACAACGCCGAACCAGGCGAACACTTAATGGCACATTAATGGCACAACCTCACCGGCGGCCCCGCGGAATGTCCCGCTGACACGAAAAAACCCCCGGTAAACCGGGGGTTTTGACTGTGGCTCCGACCGGCATCGATCCGGTGACCTTTCGATTTTCAGTCATCCTGGGCATGGTTGGCAGTGCTAGGCAGGACGACAAGAACGCTGAATTTACAGGCGTTTTGGATGACTCACCATGACGCGAAGTTATGTTGAGTATCGGTCGTGTGTGCCCAAAAGTGTGTCCAAATGCACTCACGGCTTTCGTTTGCGTCCGCGCGACTGCGCAGACTGAATCTCAGTGGAGGGCTTCCGTAGGTGCGCTTCCACCTCGGAGCGGTAGAACCGCCACGCCCGCCCAACACGGAAGCCAGGAATCTCGCCCGACCTTGCGTGGAGGTAGACCGTCTGCGGGTGCAGCCCGAGAATGGATGCAACTTCCGCAACGTTGAGTGCTTTCTCATCAGTCATGGTGCCAGTGTGCGACTTGCGGTCCTACCGGAACCGGCGGGGTCTCCCTGACGGCAGCGCCCACGGGTCGTGCTGCTTGACCCCAGCGTCGCGTACCTCGGACAGGTAGAAGCGCCACGCGCGGCCCACCCGGAAACCCGGAATGCACCCCTCGGGCGTCGGTCGCAACTCAGACGCCTTCGCGTACACCGTCTGCGGATGTACCCCGAGGATGGACGCCAGCTCCGCAACTTTGAGTACTTTTTCGTCGGTCATGAGTGCCAGTGTGCCCGTGGAGTCCTTCCTTTTACCAGCGCTTCCCCGTATGGAGATTGGGCATCCGAATCGAGTCATCTAGTCTGCTCTGATGGTTGACGAGATTGCTTCCACGGAGCCGAACTGCCCGAACTGTGGAACTCGCGCTGTACCGGCGAATGGTCTCTACGTTTGCCGCACCTGCAAGGTGCCGGTTCTCCCCAACCTCGACCTCTGAACCTGACTGTCGTCACCGCGCGACATCAACCTTGTACCCGCACGAAGAACGCCCCGGTGTTCCGCAGACAACGCCTAGCGTCAGCAGCATGCCGCCACTCCACGACATCCTCACCCCAGCCATCAAGTCGCTCCTCGCAGACAGACAACGCTCGATGGCTTGGCTCGCGAGAACATCGGGGACCCCATACGCGCGGCTCTACGACAAACTCCGATACCGACCCGGAAGCATCTCGGTGAGCGAACTGCTCCTCATATGCGAGGCACTCGAGATCGGCATCCTCGACCTCTGGGAAGTGGAACCATGACGCGGCTCGCCTACACGATCGAAGCCCTCGCAGCCGAATGCGGGAAGTCCGAGAGCTACATTCGACAGCTCATCCGCGACAACTACCTCCCGGCGAAACGTCTCGGGAAGTCGATGCTCGTGCTGACCGAAGATTGGGCGGCGTTCCTGGACTCGTTGCCTGACGTGGACTAGGGCTGTCAGTGGCCCGATCGTAGAATCGAGGGCATACCCGCGCGCTCCATCGGCGGCATCGACGCGTTCAAGCGTACGAGCACAGTGCCCCCTCTCGCCGGGCGGCGAGGCGGAGGCACTGTGGCGGGTGAGGGCTAGAGTGTGCGGGAAGTCTGGCCGGAGGCCGGGACGAATCCCGACGAGACTGCCGCGCGGAATGCCCGATCCCATTCGGCCCAGGTCACCGTGGCTTGGTAGCCGGCCTGAAGCGAAAGCACGTCGGCAACATCCTTGGTTGCAACCACAAACCAGAACCCGGGGCCGACTACCGCCCAACGCTCCTTCGGAGTGGCGGTGGCGTCGTTGGCGTACAACAGGAACATCTGATCATCCTTCTTTCTTCGCTCTGGTTCTGGTTCGGACGGTTCGGGTTCCGCAGCGAGACGATTCGCGATGTAGGGAATCGGGTCGAAGCGCGTGTCGCCGCCACGGGTGCCGCCGATGTCCCAGCCCATCGTGAGGTGAAGGTGTGGATCGTAGGACTCGCTGTGGGTGCGTGTGCCGCCAACTTCGCCGATGATCTGGCCACGGCTGACGGTCGAACCCCAGGCCATGGGCGACTGGACTCGCTGGTGACAGTACCCCGAGAATGCTCCATCACGATGCCGAAGTGAGAGCACCCACCCGAGACCGTCCCACCAATCGTTGTAGACAACGGTTCCACTTGCCACAGCAGGAATTCCCGTACCGGCGGTGCCAGAGCTGCCGCCGTTGAAGTCTGCGCCACGATGTGGGCGTTTCGGGGAACGCCAAGGAGGATCGGTGTTTCCGAACGGGTCACTGGCGTCGTACCAGGCAATCGGGAATGGATACTGATACTGAACGTACGGCACCGCGGACGCTGCTTGGGCGAACCATGCTTCGCCCGCCACTGCTGCTATGAAGGCTGTCGCCGACACTCCAACAAAGCCGCGACGCGAGAGTCCTTGTCGTGGTTTCGCTTCTGGAAGCGCTTGCTCCACTCATCCTCCTCTTCGAGAGTGATGCTCGAAATTCGAGTATGGAGGTTTGATCTACGTAGAGAAATACGCCCCAGTCATGGTGTTTAGGGGGGCATTGTCTGCTATGCCAAGCACCATTCGTTGGGCACCTCGCCTCGTAGTGTCGGCGGGACGCGCGTAAAATCGTGATCATTCCCGCGCGGGCCGGCGCGCTCCACATTCGTCCCCACGAAGGAGCCCCGGCCCGTTGCGCTACTGGTCACCGAACCTCAGATCCGTCACCCGAGGCGAATGGGTGCAGTTCGACGGCGAACGCCGCATCGCGATCATCCGCGAGATCTCCGCCGGCACCCCGCCGCAGCCACTTCTCCGGGACGACACATGGGCGCCGGTAGAGGCCGACCGCGACTTCCTCGGCTACTTCCCGATCGACGCGCTGCGCCTCGCAGCGGAGATGGTCTGGGAGGTGTACCAGGCTGCTCTCGCAGCTCGGAAAAGAGGAGCCTGCCGTGGCGTCGCGTGACGAACCGAACTGGCATCCGATCCTCGCAGCCGTAGAAGGCCCGGTTGGGATGTGGCGGATGATCGACACTCTCGGCGAGGAGTACGGCCGCATACGCCTCGTGAGGCGCGGGGGAGAGGTCGGGTACCGTGCCGAATGCAAGGGCCAGCTCGTCGGCTACTACCTGACTTTGCGAACATCCTGCCGGCAGGTACACATGACCTTCGTTCGCGAGAACAGTCGCTCCGGGCGTGAGTTCGTCGGCGGCTACCCAAGACGCACCTCAGCAGGGGACTGAATGGCTTTCGGAGATCGACCGAAAGTAGGCGTGAGGCCCGAGACCAGCGGGGTCACCGAACGATCGGAAGATCAACATGTTTTCACCAACGGGACCACTGTTCGACTGGCAGATGGACTGCACACATGACAAGCGACGATGGGAGAAGACCTGGCACGGCTTCGTGCTCTACGAGGTCTGTCTGCAGTGCGCCGCGCAAGACCGTCGACCCATCAGTGGGAGGCGTGACCTATGGGGCAGCTCTTTGCTTGCGAGCTAGGTGGTGGGACCGCGTAACTGCACGGGCTCAGTCGTTTGCGGACCTGATCAGTTCAACCAATTGGACCGCGCGGGCACGCAGATCGTATGGCCACTCTCCATCTGGCCAGCTTTCGACTGCATTGCGTGCAATCTTGATCTTGTCGACGGACATCTTGAGCCTGGTCTTTGAGAGCGGGTTCTCATACTGTCGTGCTGACTTCCCCCTGGTAATTAGAGCGGAAGGATGCACCTCTCGAATCGCTTTCTGAAGAACCGCCTCGGGCACGTAGTTCTCGATCGTGTAGCACTTCGTGACCCACGCGAAACCCGGCCCGGACTCTTCGAACTCTTCGCGGATGCGCTTCTTGGTGGCGTTGATGTGCTTCTGCGCGGAGGTCTTATCGCTGTCAATTACGATCGCCATGAAGCGGTTCAGCCGGCGGAGCGAGATGAAATCCTCGACCTCTGGGTCATGGCTAGTGAGGTGACTGAGAAGGCGCCCACCGTAGAACATGATCGAGTAGTGGGTACCCTCCACGAGACTCGAATCGATAATTCGAATCCACTTGTTCACATAGATTCGGTCAGATGGGCCTTCTACCCAAATGACGGCGTTCGCTTGAACAATGTCAGATGACTTGTAGCCGAGATCAGCGCAGATCGCCGCGCGATCACGCGGGTGCCCTGCGTACGATACTTCGGTTCCGTCGCCAGCATTGCGCGCGTGGAACACAGAGGCTGTCTCACTGTCGAGCATGTGCGCGGAGTGCGTAGCGATGAAGTACTGATTAGAGGTTTGAGTCCGCAGATAGTTGATGAGCTTTCGCTGCAACGTGGGATGCAGATGGATTTCGGGCTCTTCCAGGCAAAGAATCGAGTCCTCCACGACAGTGGCCGCTGTTGCAAGGATCACTACCTCGTGGATGCCCGTGCCGAGGTTCTCGAGAGGGAGAGTCCGACCCGATTTCGTCACATGGATCGTGCCGAGGTCATGCGGTACCTCGATATCGACGTCTTGATCGTCAAGGACGGCTCTCACGAAATGGCGGATCTTGTCGAACTTGAGCTTGTCCGCCCGTCGATCCATTCTCGGGTTCTGTAGCTCACGGAGACGGCGGATCAGGTTGGTGCCGCTGAGATCGGTTTCACCTTCATTGGGTGCTTGAATTTGACGAAACGCGACGACCGTCCGTGCCGTAGGCAATTCTCCGGAGGTGAGCGTCGGTGCCAACCGCATTCGCATCTTCGCGATGACGTCGGGGATAGTACGTGCGTGTTGAATCCCGAGGGAATCCAACAGTTCGGCCAGGCCGTTAGCGATCCCGTCCCGCCCCGCAGGATCGACCACATTTTGCCAGTTCTGATCGTCGAAACTCCAGCGGCCCGTCGTCAATGACTGCAGGCGTGGACTCTCGTAGTCGAACCACGTCAGGTCTGCATCAGAGATCGCCGGCAGGTGAAGTAGCTGCTCGAGCGCGCTTCGTGTCCGGCCATTTGTAGCCGCTTCGACGCTGTCCATAAGCACATTCGGCGAGAAGCCGATGGAGAACCTAAGGGCGGTCGTTCCCGCACCGATTGGAGCGTCCCATTGCCCTGAGAACGCAGTATCGGACTGGCCCTCTTCCGACGCGAAGAGTGCATGAATATAGCGAAGGATGTTCGATTTGCCAGTGTTGTTCTGTCCCGCCACAAAATTGACACGCGACAGGGGCGCGAGTTGCACCGGCGAATCGGCCAAGAGGCTTCGATAGCCGCCGAGACGGATGCCTTCGATCAGGTCCATCAGGTCATGCTGCCAGAACGTCCGGCGAGGAATGGGGACCGTCTTGCCCCCCGAACGTGGGTCAGTGTCGCAGTTCGCGAGGCGAGCCGGGCCACCCCTGAATGTGGGCAGGCAGGGGGGATGGTCTCCCGCTAGTCTGCTGGAAACGGAAGGCACCATGTCATATCAGCAGCCGTCGTATCAGCCGCAGCAAGTGATCTACCAGCAGATCATCAAGCCTCCAACCAACGGCGTCGCGACCACCTCGATGGTGTTCGGCATCGTCGGTATCGTCATCGGCGTATGGGCTTGGATTCCAATCCTCGGCCTCGGTTCGGCGATCATCGGGTTCCCGCTCGGCCTTACTGCCGTCATCACCGGACACATCGGTGTCGGCCACGCAAACCGGATGGGCGGCGTTGGAAAGTCCGCGGCAATGACCGGCCTCGGCCTTGGCTATGCCACCGTCGGGATCATCACCCTGGTCACCCTGTTCTGGATCATCATGGCTGCAGCAAGCGCTGCGAACAACGCCGTCAACGGAGGCTGAGGTTTCGCACTGGGGGCTAGGTGGCGGCCCTCGTGGAAACACCCGTGCAAGATTCGGATCGGCCCACTACGCTCTGGCCATGGCCGAATCCATCGAAGACCGCCTTGACTACGTCGAAGCGCAGGTGATCTCCCTCAGCGATGTCGAAACGAAACTCAAGGACATCAAGGAAGTGCTAGGGCGAGTGAGTGGCATCCTCCACGACCTAACGAAGGATCGGGACGACGCGGACGAGTATGCCGAGGACATCGACCGCATTGATGCTCTCGTGGGACTGCTCTAGGGCTTCCGTCGATGCTCTAAGCGCGCGGCACTCCAGACAGATCGAGTGTGCTCGAGCTTCGCGGCCAACTCGACAGTCGAACCGCCGTTCAACACCCGCGACAAATGCAGTCGATACAGTCGCCGGTACTCCTCCCAGGCGGCCTCGTAGTCACCCATAGGTGGGACCTCTCGTCGCCTAGCCACGACGCACCCCGTTCACCGAGTTCTGGTGATAGATGGGCGAGAACCGCCGGCGCAGCCGCCCCAGAGCTTCATCGAACGCGAACAGTTCCAACGCGTCCGCTGCGGCCACCTCGATCTGTTCCGAGTTCTTTCCCCAGAGCACCCGCCCGTCGAGATCCATCTCATTCACCAAATGGTCGACGTCCCGTCGGCGACGTCTGCTCGCTAGATCGACGAGGTTGGCCGGCTCCGGGTCACGACGCTTTAACCGTGGCATCAGGCAGCCCCCCAACGACGAGCAGCAGCACGCTGATGACGCGGGGACTTCTTCTCCTCCGGGGACTCACCAGGCAGGCGGATACCCTCAACGGTTCGGGACAGGGCGGCGTACTGCAACCGCAGCTCGGCAACCAACGGATTGAGCCTGTTCTGACCCGTGGACCCCTTCACCGAAAGCCCCTGCGCCTCTAGAAGTGCCTCGAGCTGTTCGATATGGGCCGACTGCCGCTCAGCAATCGCGAGCAGAGTCGCCTCCCGCTCATCCCACTCGTACTCATCGGGCAACGCCGCATCAAACCGAGCTCGTACATCCAATTCCGTCATCTGTAACGCCTCCTTCCTCATGCGCCTCCACAGCGCGTTGAAGTCGCCGAACCCGACATGGGCCCAGCACCCCGCTGAAAGCCCCCGTACGGGACGCACAACGGCAAAACAAAAACGAACTCAATCGCTATGCAGACAGGGAAATCCACAGCACCTCCCCGCGGGCGATAGGGGAGGGGAGGGGGTTACCCACCCCCTATTTGCGTGGTCTGTCGGCTCGCTCGTATCGGTAGTACTGACGCATGCCGCAGTTGAGGCACACGTCGTAGCCGATTGGTTGTCCGAACGTGTCGACCTCGGTTCGCACGTTCCCGTGGTTGCAGTTGGGGTCGTACTCGTCCGGGTTCGGAGAGTTGGGGGTGAACGTCATGGTCATCGTGCTTTGGTCGGCCACCGGGCGGCGGCATTCCCCTTCTACTATCGGTCGCTCGGTGCCGGCTTCCTTGGGTGGGTACGTGTTTGCCCCGGGGGTGTTGCTCCAGGCCATGGGGGTTCCTTTCGTGGTGGGGGGCGGGACTCTCGGCCCGCCCCCTGTCTTCTCAGCGCCGATAGCCGTTGACGAGGGCGACCCGCGAATCTCTGTCGGCCTGCTTTACGACGCCGCCCGCGACATCACCGACGTAGGCGGTGAACTCACGATCACCGACGCGAAGCGTGATGGTGTTCGGCAATCGCGCGGCAGAAACACCCATCGAAGCCCTCGGGATCGAACTACTTGCAGCAGCCACCGCGAGCCTCTCGGCTGACGCCACACGCGGGCCGATGCTCGGTGCGATGGCCTTGTCCATGACCCCATCCGCGAACTGCGCCATAAGCGCCTGACCGCCCGAGTACACGTCACGCCAACCCGAACCCGAGAACGGGCCACGCTCGGCAGGCGAGTGCGGGAAGAAGCCGGCAACGAAGTCCATGATGCCGCCGACCGCATTACCGACCGGGCGAAGCATCGATGAGATTCCGTCGATGAATCCCTGAATCAGTGATTGACCGGACCCGATGAGAAGTCCGCCGAGGTCACCGACTGCGGACAGAACACGTGAGGGAAGCGACCGTACGAAGCCCACCGCATTATTGATGGAGGAGCTCACGTTTCCGGCCAGGTTCCGGAAGTAGCTGCTGATCGTCACGACCGCCGAGGCGATTCTGGAGCTCAGTTCGCCCACCGATCCGGATGCGCTCATGATCGACTTCATGAAGGCCGGGACCGTGGTGTCGCCTCCGAGGAGGTCGAACACGGACCTTGCGTTGCGGAAGATGTTTGCGAGCAGGTGGGCGCCCTCGAGGAGGATCGGTGCCAGTGCGAGGAACGATGCTGTGGTTGCTGGGAGCGTCTCGACGGCGAGCTCGGCGAGGTCGGGCAGGGATGCTGCGACCGTCTGGGCGATCTCTCCCAGGGCGGGCGCGATCGTTTCGAACGTGTCTGCCAGCATCGGCCCGCTCTTGGTGACGATCTCGTCGAAGACGGGGACCAGCTTGTCGTTTGCGAATGTTGCGAGTGAGGTCATCACGGGCAGCAGTTGAGCGCCGAGCTTCGCTTTCACGTTCTCGAAGTTCGCGGCGAGGATCTTCTGTTGGTTCGCCAACGAACCCGACGTGCGCTCGAAGTCGCCCTGCGCGTCAGCCGACTGCGCAAAGATCTCCGCCTGCGCCGCCAACACCCGCTGCTGCTGAGACAGCGACCCCGTCCCGTCATAGATACCCATCGACAGGGCGCGAGCCTTGATCGTGGCTTCGTCAAGAAGGACACCGTACTGTCGGATCGGTTCGGATTCGCCCCGCAGCGCAGCACCAATTGCGGTGATCGCCTGCTCCGGTGAGGTGTTGTAGAACGACGCGAAGTCGGTGCCGAGGTCAGCCAGATCGGTAGAAAACGTTGCGAGGTCATTGCCGGCGAGGCCGGCCGCTTTCCCGAACACTCCGAAGGTCTGCGCGGCTTGCAACGCTTGGAGCTGGGTCTGCCCAAGCACGTCGGCGCCGCGGTTCGACCATTTGTCGATTGAGGCGGTCGCTTCGTCGCCGAAGACTTGAGCAACTGCTGATTTGGTTTCGGCAATGTCGCCGGCAATGTTGATGCCGTCCATCGCGAAGTCGATTCCCGTGCGGACCGTGTCGGCGATGATGTTGCCGAGCCCGAGGGCAGCGAAGGCCGCAGTGACCGGCAGGGCGAGCTTGCCGATGCCGGCGAGAATGCCGCCTTTCATGCCGCGGCCGGCATCGTCTCCGATACCAGCCCAAACCCCGCTCAGAGTTCCTGACTGCTGGCGGACTGCGGCAGCAGTGCCGTCCATCGACGGCAGCAGTGAGTAGTACGCGGTTGCGAGTTCTGTACCTGCCACGTTCACTCCTTTCGGTTGGAAAGAGCCACACCGCTCAAGAGAGCGCTCAGAGGTGAGCCGGAAACAATGGCCCCGATGGGTAGAAATGCGAAGGGGAGCCACCCAAGTCGGGTGACTCCCCAATTGCGAGAACAGCCTGTGCCGATGTCGGCGAGGGCTGTCATACTGGTTCGAAAATTCACAGTTGTGCGCTCAGGTGTGGGGTGACCCACGGGTCCGCCCACAGCAGTTCGATCCTGCTGGCAGCAGCCACCATCTCATTCGCGTCCGTTCCGATTGCATCTGTCCGTCGATTCACGAAGGCCATCCGCAAGTTCGTTAAGACCGCATGGAAGGAGGTCGCCATGGTAGCTACGCTCACGAGTGCGGCTGCCGCGTCTGGAGACTGGGCCGGCACCTGAGCGCACAACTTGGATAGACCTACTTCGACTTGTTCGGGCGTGCGCCGAGTTCCGTTCGAATCGCGTGCTCAAGATTCTCGACCCGCTGTGCGGCGAGTGGCTCGCGGAACATCGCTTCGAGGTAGTACTTCGCTTGGATCGTGCCGATCGTCGTATCGTCGATCCGAACCCGATAGAAGCCCGTGTAGTTGTGGCCGTAGGGTGCGATGCCGAACTGATCGTCGGGCGGGAACTCCCAGGTCGTGCCCATCGTCGGGACGTCAAGGGCAAGCAGCCGGGTTTGCCAGTCGTACACACGTGCCGTTCGTTCTTCGGCAGCAGTGGTGAAAGCGATGATGGCCTTCTCCACATCGTGCAGAAGACCGATGAAGTGCTCCGGGTCAGTGATCTCAACCGTCTCGATCTCGGTTCGGATCGCCTTGATCGCCTCTTGTCGGGCGGTGACGCGAGCGCTCTCGATCTCTCGCTCGATCTTCTTGACCTTCAGGTCGGCGTATCGGGCCTTCGATTCCTCGGCTTCGACCAGTGCCATGCTGACCTTCTGGTCGCCGTTGATGATCTTCTGCTCGAGAGCGATCGCCTCTGCGCGCGCTGCCTCCGCTTCACCCGCTGCGGTCTCGAGCTGCTGTTCAAGTGCTTCGATGTTCATTCGTTCTCTCCAATCGTCCTGCCCTCGAGCAGGTGGTTCAAGCGGCCCTCACGGAGGGCCTGGTTGATTTCTTCTGGGGTCATTCGAGCGAGGTCCGCTTCGGTCGGAAACGTCGGGATGGGCTCGCGTCGAGGGCGCCCAAGAAGCTCATCGAGGCTCCCCGCATCCAGCGCCGCAGCGATCTGCATCGGAGTCATGCTCTTCAGGTCTTCATGCGTCACCTGTTCAGTCATTTCGATTCCTTCAGGCTTCTTTCGATCTCGCCGAGCACTGCTTGCAGTCGGCACCCGTCGATGCCCGCTTCGACCTCGGGGAAGTTCTTCCGGATCGCGTCGACCATCGATGAGAAATGGGCCAGCGCACCCGCGTAGATTTCTGCGTTCAGGAACGGGTGTTGGGCGTCGATTCGTTCGAGGATCGTCACGCGCTCGGTGTGCGGTATCGGTGCGGCCAATGCTGCGAACGTTTCCGCGGCTACCGCTCTCACGTCGGTGTTGATATCGCTCTTCCGTTCATTCATAAGTTCCTCCTTCGACCGGCCCACCAGCCGGCGTTGACTCGGCCCTCACGGGCGTACAGGTCACACGCGCTGCGGAGTGGGCACAGATTGCAGGTTTCGGTGAGTTCGATCTCGTCGCCGGGCGGGAGCTCGTCAGCTACGAATCGTTCGTCATTGAGGCAGAGCGGGGGAGTGCGTTGCATTGCCTCTTGCAGGGCATCCCAAGCAGCCGCCCCCCTCATCGGTTCCGGCGATTCAGGAATGGGCACGTGGGTTCGTGCATCACTTGGAGCACATAGACGCCGTTGCCGGTATCGACGAGATGGTTCTCACTGGGGCAATCCGGGCACCGGTACGCCGCCGCGAACTCCGTGACGGCGCTCATCGGTTCACCTCCAACCGCACAAGCTCAAATCCGGTGTGCTCCTTGTGACACGGCGCGACGCCACCGCACCCGACGCAATAGCCCGGATCCGCAGTCGACAGTTCGACGGATTCAGACGGTTTCGACGGTTCGATTGGAGTGGTTATTCCCAACTGTCGCCACGCCTTCGCAAACCGCTCACGGAAGTAGCCGCGGTCGTCCGAACCGTTCTTCTCGGAGTGGATCTTGTAGGCCTGCACGAGCATCCGACCGAACCGTTGAGGCGTAAGCCTGCGCCCGTAGGGTGAGTACTCGCCCCAGTAATCCGGGTTGTGATCCACGAGTCGATCAATCAGGGTTGCCGATTGGGCGAAGTCACCCACATGGGGCTTCCACACCTGGAACAAATCAGCCAAAAGGATCAAAGCTGGTGGCCGGTTCAGCAGGCCCTCCTCGCGTTCGATCTCCTGCTCACGGATACCGCGGTGGATCAACTCCCAAACAGTCCCGGGCCAGTCACCTCCAGCGACAGCGGCTACGCGCGCGAGCGGTGCCCACTTCTCCTTGATGCGGCCCGTGCATGCTTCCGGAAGCTCGGGACGGATTGTCCTGACCGAATCTCGAGCGGCATCCATCTGAGCGGAAAGAGCCTCCGCAAGTTCCAGCGCCTCCGGTTCAATTTCCTCCCAGTCGGTCGCTTCAACCTGCCCGAACAGGTCCGGCATTAGCAGAATGCGAATCGAACGCGAACGGGTGTCGTCCGGCAACTGAGGTGCGTTCCCGGCCATCAGGACCGGTGAGAACGTTGGCATCTCAGCGACGTCCCACTCGTCACCCTTGACCTTCACCAACACCGGACGTGTTGCCCCACGCTTGTAGCCCGAATTGATGATGGCGATGAGGTCTTCCACACCCGGCTTCTTGGGGTCTAGGGACCGGTCGACCTCATCGATCAAGATTGTGCGGATCTCCTTGTCGAGCATCCGTGGCAGAAGAGCAGGCGACGAGATGGACGCCGCCTGAATCGGCTTGTGTGCCAACCGTGCACAATGCTCAATCACAGTCGTCTTGCCGGCGCCATACGTAGTCGAGTCGACGACAATCCGTGGAGTGGTGTACGTCTCTCGAGCAACGTAGGTGTGCGCGATCCAGAGGGTCAGGATGTCGGCGTCGGATTCTTCGGTGAAGAGGATGTAAGTGCTCAGCCACCGCCGAACGTCATCCAGAACACCCCGCAGAATCGAACCGTCGAAACCGTCTGCAACCGTCGAACCGTCGATCATCGCGCTTCCACCTCCTCGAAGAATGCCTCCTCAATCGCCTGACCAATACGCGCATCGACGACGTGTTTCGGCTCAGGAAATGCGAGCCGATAGAGGCGGTCGGCGTCGGCGTTCGCGCGCACGTACATAGGCCACAGCCAGTCCAAACAGGCGGACCAGCCGCTAGCCCAGGTCTGCACGTTCCCCTCGTGCTCATCGTCGGCCGGGTACCCCAGCGGGGGGAGTTCGACTGCAGTCATACGCAGCCTCCAAATCAGGTTGCTAGGCGGTCAGCTCCCTCGCGAGGGCGACCAGTGCGTTGTGGACCTCACGCCAGCTCTCGAGTGAGAAATCAGCCGGCCATGCGGTGAGTGCGAGAACGTACCCATCGGGGTAGTTGAGAAACGGTGCAGGAGAGTCCGGGAGCGGCCCCCAGACGTCGTAGGCGCGGAAGATGCGAAGTGCTCTCCATGTCCACGACGTGCTGGGGTCGTCCCAGTCGTCGGTGTCGTCAAGCACCGGACGCTTCCTCGATTGTGCGAAGCTCGGCAGCGGCCGAACCGATGACGTACGCGATCTGCTCGGCTTCTTGGCGAGATTGGTCGGGGTCGAGCTCAGGGACGAGTACCCCTGCACCGTTCGTGTAGTAGACGTCGACTTCGCCCTTGGCGCGTTCGCTCACGCTGTAGAACACGTAGATCTCTTCGATGCGGGCGGTGAATTCTCCGGCGGTCCAGTCGCGTCCGCGGAATGTCACCATGCAGTCGTCCCACGGTTCGCACTCACAGATGTCGACTGCAACTGCCCACGCAGGAAGCTCAAGCGGCCAACGGGGCTTCTCGCCGCGCTCTCTTGCATCCCGCCACTCAGTGAGAATCGTCTCGATCTCAGGGTGTGCACTGGCCCGCTCTATTGCGGGCTGGTCTACGATGTACATATCGGTTCCTTCGTGTTGGTTGGTTCCGTTGATTGCCCGGCCCGGGTTGCAGCCCATTGGCCGGGCATTCCTCTTGTTCAGCAGTCCGCGCACCCCGCGACCGCGTGCAAAACGCATGTTCCAGACGTCTCGCCTGATGCAAGCCCGGGCGCCACGCCTGAGATGACCAAGGCGGGTTCTGGCACGCGCCGAAGACGGGGATTTTGGACGGCGTTAGCGACGGCGACTTCTCCAGTCGGGTCCGCGTAGCTCAGCACGTAGGCGAGCGTCGTAGCCGCAGCTTCAACACTCCCTGCCGTGCGGACATGGCCGCGCACGATCCTGGAGATCTTCGACACTGACAGGTCCAAGCGGTGTTCTTCCACGTAGCTGACGGCTGCGCGGAAGAGCGCTTCGACTGTCTCGGTCGGGCCGTCCTGTTTGTGGTGCCAGGTAGCCGGTGCGCGCATCGGGCTATGCGCTGACGGGCTGGTCCGTGCGGGAGTACAGATTTGCGGCGAGGTACTCTTCGACATCCTCGCGCCGGTACATCACCTTCTTCTTCCCGAACCGGACGAAACGCGGGCCGCCGCCGCGGTATCGCAGCTGAGCGAGAGAAGCCGGCGTCGAATGGACCAGTTCAGCGAGTTCTTCTGGAGTCATCAGGTCAGGCATTTCCACCTCCTTCATAGATGTGACATCACTATGAAAGCATAACTGCAGATCAATGTCAAGTAACTGCAATCACCCGCGTGTCACAGATATGCAGTACCCTCACTTAACGTGACCGAAAAGCGAGATGGCAACCGCCCGAATCTGGATGAGGTTGATCCGAATCTCCTGGACCCCAACGAGGTGCCGGTGCTGGAAATCGGCGGAGGTCTGGGGGTTATCGGTCAAGGCATGCGGGATAACTGGACGGCCGCGCAGATCAACGTGGGCAGCAGGATTGACGTCATCGACGAGCCTGATCTGGAAATCGACCTTGAACTACTCATCGTTTTCGATGGACAAGAGGGCCGCTTCGTCTGCCAAGAAATGACCGGCAGGCGGAGGAATGGTGGGCCAGAGGTTACACAGGCGCGCATTCGTCCGGCTCGAATCGCTGAGTACATCCGCGCTGTCGTTCCCGGTCTTCTGGTGTACATGGACGAACGCGGTCAGTGGCAGCGGTTCGAGTCGTTCGAAAACCTCGTGCCCGCCTTCGTTCGGAGCGAAGCCGCGAAGCACGGCCCGACGCCAGAGACTCTGAAGTGGGCTGCTCGGCTGTATCGGGCCGCGGAGGTCATCAACGCCCACCCGATCAAAGCCGTGACCGAGCAACTCGGGCTCTCGACTCGCACGGCACACAATTGGATCGCCAAAGCGCGCGCGGATGGGTTGCTCGAGATGCGGAGTTCTGGTGGCGACGATTGAGCCGTACCAGAACACTGCCGGCCGGACGCTCTATTCGGTGCGTTACCGATCAGCCGACAGGCGTCAGCGGCGAAAGCGTGGGTTCAAGACCAAGCGCGACGCAGAACGCTACCTGATCTCAGTCGAGTCCGCGAAGGACCGCGGCGAGTGGGTCGACCCTGGGAAGTCGCGTGTGAACGTGGGGGAGTGGGCGGAGCACTGGTACGACGCGCAGATCCAGCTCAAGCCGACGACGCGATCCGGCTACCGGCACGCCCTCGACAAGCACGTGCTGCCGCGCTGGTCGACGACGAAGCTGCAAGACGTGGGTCACGCGGACGTTCAGAAGTGGGTGAATGAGCTCTCGACGAGGCTGGGGCCGAGCGCGACGCGGCAGACGCATCTCGTTCTGGCAGGCATCCTGAAGTTCGCTGTTCGGGATGGGCGTCTGGTGAGGAACCCGTGCGACGACATCCGGCTTCCGCGAATCACACAGAAGGAACGCGGTTATCTCACGCATGAGCAGGTGGCGTCGCTCGCCGCGGCCTCGGAGCCGTACGCCGACGTCATTCAGTTGCTCGCGTACACGGGACTGCGCTGGGGTGAGATGGCCGGCCTCAAGGTGGCTCGTGTCGACCTGCAACGACGTCGCCTGGACATCGCCGAAGCGGTGACAGAGCCGCGTGGCGCCGTCACATGGGGCACACCGAAGACGCACGAGCGCAGATCCGTGCCGTTCCCCGAATTCCTCTCGACGGCACTCGAGGAACGCGTGCGTGGGAAGCGTCCCGACGACCTTGTGTTCGTCGGGACAGACGGAGGAGTTCTCCGGAACAGCAACTTCCGATCCCGCTACTTCGCTAAGGCTCTGAAAACAGCGATGGCCGAAGATGCCGACTTTCCGAAGGTCACCCCGCACGACCTGAGGCACACCGCCGCGAGCCTCGCGGTCAGTGCAGGGGCGAACGTGAAGGCCGTTCAGCGGATGCTTGGGCACAAGTCCGCAGCCATGACCTTGGACGTGTATGCCGACCTGTTTGACGACGATCTGGACGCCGTCGCCGACGCGCTCAACAAGGGTGCTGTGTCCAAAATGTGACCAGCTCGCGGGAGATGTTGCGCAGTTCGTTTCCGGGGCAACAAAAAACCCCCGGATGACCGGGGGTTTTGACTGTGGCTCCGACCGGCATCGATCCGGTGACCTTTCGATTTTCAGTCGAACGCTCTACCAACTGAGCTACAGAGCCTCGAGGTGGAGAAGACCGCCTCGAAAGGAGAAAAGCCCCTTCTCTCGTAAGGGAAAGGGCTTGTCGCCTGAGCGACCCTGACGGGACTTGAACCCGCGACCTCCGCCGTGACAGGGCGGCACGCTAACCAACTGCGCTACAGGGCCTCGAAGTGAAGCTGTTCAATTATATACGCCTTGCAAAGTGACCCCAACGGGATTCGAACCCGTGCTGCCGCCGTGAAAGGGCGGTGTCCTAGGCCACTAAACGATGGGGCCGGAGGTCTCGCTCTTCAGCGCGACCGCCGAGAAGCAAGCATACGTGCTGATTCGCTTCTGCGCAAAACGAGCGCCGCGACGGTGTGAAACACGCGCGCGGGATGCCTCGCGGCGGGCGCCGCGCATCCGCGGACATGCCCGCCAAATCCCCGGAAACGATTGTCGTCATGCCTATCGTGAAGGCTGCCAGTGCCCGGAAACGAGAGCGAGGAGCGCGGGGTCCCGAAGCCCGCGTGGACGGGGAACCATGGACCGCACCACACGACGATCGCAGACCGCCCGAGCTCGAACGAGCCCGCAGGGCCCACCGAGCCTGGCGCGCCGTGCCCTCGCCGGCGCCGCGCTCGTCGCCCTGGCGCTCGTCGGTTCGGTCGCGGTGCCGCAGAGCGCCGTCGCCGCCGACTACCCCAGTTGGGACGAGGTCGAGCAGGCGAAGGCCGACACCGCCGCGGGCGCTGCGGCGGTCGACCAGATCGTCGGGCTCATCGGCGAGCTCGAGGCGAACGTCGAGCAGACACGGCTCGAGGCGCAGCGACGCACCGACGAACTGCTCGTCGCGCAGCAGAAGTACGACGACGCGGTGCGCAAGGCCGATCAGATCCAGGCCGAGGCCGACGCCTCCGCCGCGGAGGCGGCCGAGGCCGAGCAGAACGCCGGGCAGGTGGCCGCACAGCTCTACCGCACGGGCACCGGCGACCTCAGCGTGAACCTCTTCCTCGAGGCGGGCAACGCCACGTCGACCGATGCGCTGCTCTCGAAGCTCGGCAACATGAGCCAGATGGTCGAGCGCAGCTCCGAGGTGTACCGCACCGCGCAGGAGAAGGCGAACTCCGCGCAGTCGCTCGGCGACCAGGCCGAGGTCGCGCAGGGCGAGCGCGAGAAGCTGCGGGTCGCCGCGGAGGCGGCACTGCAGGCGGCGCAGGAGGCGCAGGCGGCCGCGGAGGCGGCGCTCGCCGAGTCGCAGGCGAAGAAGGTCGAGCTGGAGGCGCAGCTGGCCTTCCTGAAGGACGCCGAGGCGAAGACCACGGCGGCCTACGAGGAGGGCGAGCGCAAGCGCAAGGAGGAAGAGGAGCGCAAGCGCAAGGAGGAGGAGCGCCGTCGCAAGGAGGCGATGGAGAACGGCTCGCCCGGCGGGGTCGCGACCTCGGGCTGGGCGCTGCCGGCTTCGGGCTGGATCTCGGGCGACTACGGTCCTCGCGAGGTCATCTGCGGCGGCGGCTACTGCTCGAACCCCTTCCACTACGCGACCGACATCGCGACCGGCTGCTGGTCGCCGATCTACGCCGCCAACAGCGGCACGGTCACCTACTCGGGCTGGTCGGGCAGCTACGGCAACTTCGTCAAGATCAACCACGGCGGAGGCATCTCGACGGGCTACGCCCACATCGTCGACGGCGGGCTGCTCGTCGGCTCGGGGCAATGGGTCTCGGCCGGGCAGCAGATCGCCTGGTCCGGAACGACCGGCGCCTCGACCGGCTGCCACCTGCACTTCGAGGTCTACGACGGCTGGCAGCGCATCGATCCCGTGCCGTTCATGGCGAACCGGGGCGTCTACCTTGGCTGAGCACCGCACCCGGCCCATCTCGCGGGTGAAGCCCGCGACCGTCTTCTCGGCCGTGGCCGTCGGCGCGGTGACCGCTTCGGTCGGCCTCGTCGGCCCGCCGGCGGCGGCCGAGCCCGACTACCCGTCCTGGGGCGAGATCGAGCAGGCCAAGCAGAACGAGGCGACGAAGCAGGCCGAGATCGGCCGGCTGGGCGAACTGCTCGCGGGCCTGCAGCAGACGGCGGATGCCGCGGTGCAGGTCTCGATGGTCGCGGACGAGGCGTATCGCGTGGCCGTCGACGAGCGCGACCGCGCGGCCGAGCGTGTGAAGACCCTCGGCAAGCAGGCCGACGAGGCCGAGGCGGTCGCCGAGATCTCGAGGATGCGCGCGGGCCTGCTCGCGGCACACCTCGCCCGGACCGCCGGCAAGGATCTCTCAGCCGAACTCGTCTTCAGCGGCGACGACGTCGACGGGCTGCTGAAGCAGCTCGGCCTCGCGTCCAAGCTCGGCGAGCAGTCGCAGGGCGTCTACGAGCAGGCCGAGAGCGACCGCAACGCCGCCGAGTCGCTGCGGGCGCAGGCGGTCGAGGCCGAGGCCGAGCACGAACGGCTCACCGCGCTCGCGGAGACCCGTGCCGACGAGGCCCGAGCCGCGGCCGATGCGGCGCTCGCCGCGGTGGCCGCGGCCGAGCAGCGTTCGGCGGAGCTGTACGCGCAGCTCGCCTCGCTGAAGGACACGACGGCGGCACTCGAGCGCGAGCGGGTCGAGGGGCAGGCCCGCGAGGCCGCGGAGGCGGCGCTCGAAGAAGCCGAGGAGGCGGAATCCGGCGGCGGCTCGAACGGCGGGGGATCCGGCAGCGGTTCCAACAACGGCGGCGGTTCCAACGGCGGCGGCTCGAACGGCGGCGGCGGTTCGAACGGCGGCGGCTCGGCCCCGAACCCGAACCCGAAGCCGCCGAACCAGAACGCCGTCGAGTCGGCGATCGCCTTCGCGCGGCAGCAGCTCGGCGAGCGCTACGTGCTCGGCGGCGCCGGCCCCGACGTGTGGGACTGCTCGGGCCTCACCCGCGAGGCATACGGCTACGCGGGCATCGGCATCGGCACCCACTCGGCGACGAACCAGTACTCCACGCTCGCCGGGCGCGGCAAGGCCGTTTCGCTCGGCAGCATCCAGCGCGGCGACCTGCTCTTCTGGGGATCCGGCGGCGACTACTACCACGTCGCCATCTACCTCGGCGGCGGGCGCATCCTCGAGGCCCCGCGCGAGGGCGTGCCGGTGCGCGAGTACTTCATCTGGGGCAGCCCCTCGGCCGCGGCGCGGCCGGCCGGCTGACCCGGGAACGACGAAGGGGGCGAGCCGTACGGCTCGCCCCCTTCGCTGCGTCGGATGCCACGTGGCATCCGCGGAGCTCGATCGCTCAGTGACCGGGGAAGGCCTCGATCGCCTTCTGGATGAGCGCCTCGGCCTCGGCGGCGTTCGCCCAGCCCTCGGTCTTGACCCACTTGCCGGGCTCGAGGTCCTTGTAGTGCTCGAAGAAGTGCTCGATCTCCTTGCGCGTGAACTCGGGGATCGAGTCGACGTCCTGGATGTGGTTCCAGCGCGGGTCGCCCGCGGGCACCGCGATGACCTTGGCGTCGCCGCCGCCGTCGTCGGTCATGTGGAAGACGCCGACCGGGCGCACCTTCACGCCGACGCCCGGGAAGAGCGGGTACTCGAGGAGGACGAGCACGTCCAGCGGGTCGCCGTCGTCACCGAGGGTGTTCTCGAAGAAGCCGTAGTCGGTCGGGTAGACGAAGCCGGTGTAGAGCACGCGGTCGAGGAACACCCGGCCGGTCTCGTGGTCGACCTCGTACTTGTTGCGGCTCCCCTTGGGGATCTCGATGACGGCGTTGTACTCGCCCATGCGTTGGGTTCTCCTGTTCTGGAAGTCTCGCCGGGCGCTCGGCACGCGGCGGAATAAGGTTACCCCGATGCCTTCTGACCAGCACATGGATGCCGCGGGCCCCCGCCGCCCGCGATTGACCCCGCCGATCGCCGACGTCCGTCGCGCGGTGCGCGCGATGCTGCCCGACGTCGGAACGGTGCTGGTGGCGCTCTCGGGCGGTGCCGACTCGCTCGCGCTCGCCGCGGCCGCCGCCTTCGAGGCGCCGCGTGCGGGCGTCGCGGCGGGCGCGGTGGTCGTCGACCACGGCCTGCAGCCCGGCTCGGCCGAGGTCGCGGAGCGCGCCGCGCGCGCCGCCCGCGAGCTCGGGCTCGACCCGGTGCTCGTGCGGCACGTCGAGGTGGGCGACGAGGGCGGGCCCGAGGCATCCGCCCGCATCGCTCGGTACGCCGCGCTCGACGCGGCCGCCCGCGAGACGGGCGCCGCGCTCGTGCTGCTCGGGCACACGCTCGACGACCAGGCCGAGTCCGTGCTGCTCGGCCTCGCCCGCGGCTCGGGCGCCGCGAGCCTGTCCGGCATGGCCCCGGTCTCGGGGCGCTACGCGCGGCCGCTCCTCGGCATCCGGCGCGCGACGACCCGGCAGGCCTGCCTCGATGCGGGGCTCGAGCCGTGGGACGACCCGCACAACCTCGACCCGGCCTACGCGCGGGTGCGGGTGCGCGAGCGGGTGCTGCCCGTGCTCGAGGCCGAGCTCGGCCCGGGCATCGCCGAGGCGCTCGCACGCACCGCCGAGCAGTTGCGCGAGGACGACGCGGCGTTCGCCGAGCAGATCGAGGAGTTCATCGAGGAGATCTGCGAACCCGCCGAGGCCGGCATCGCCGTCTCGGTGGCCGCGCTCGCCGCGAACCCGGCCGCGCTCAGGCAGCGCATCATCCGGCACGTCGTCGCGAGCGAGTTCGGGGTCTCGCTGAGCCGCACGCAGACGCTCGAGGTGGCGAGGCTCGTCACCGAGTGGCACGGGCAGGGGCCGATCGACCTGCCCGGCGGCGCGCTCGTCACGCGCGCGGGCGCGCACCTCGTGTTCTCGACGACCGGGTCGACCGAGGTCCTCGAGCACGACCACTGATCGCGACGGTGTCTCGTTTAGGATTTACGCATGGATGCGCGCGAGATTCAGGCCGACCTCACCGAGACCCTCGTCACCGAGGCCGAGATCCACGCGAAGCTCGCCGAACTCGCCAGGCGGATCGAAGCCGACTACGACGGCAAGGACCTGCTGCTCGTCGGCGTCCTCAAGGGCGCCGTCATGGTCATGGCCGACCTCGCCCGCGAGCTCAGGAGCCACGTCAACATGGACTGGATGGCCGTCTCCTCGTACGGCGCGGGCACGCAGTCGAGCGGTGTCGTCCGCATCCTGAAGGACCTCGACGCCGACCTCACCGGCCGCCACGTGCTCATCGTCGAGGACATCATCGACTCGGGGCTCACCCTCAGCTGGCTGCTCGGCAACCTCGAGTCGCGCGGTGCGGAGTCGGTCGAGATCTGCGCCCTGTTCCGCAAGCCCGACGCCGCCAAGGTCGAGGTCGGCGTGAAGTACCTCGGCTTCGACATCCCCAACCAGTTCGTCGTCGGCTACGGCCTCGACTACGCCGAGCGCTACCGCAACCTGCGCGACGTCGCGATCCTCGCGCCGCACGTCTACAGCTGAGCCCGTCGGCTCCGAGCCACCCG
Source organism: Agromyces sp. NPDC057679 (assembly GCF_042799635.1). Taxonomy (NCBI): domain Bacteria; kingdom Bacillati; phylum Actinomycetota; class Actinomycetes; order Micrococcales; family Microbacteriaceae; genus Agromyces; species Agromyces sp. NPDC057679. Next base: position 955,282 of record NZ_JBHVIK010000002.1, read on the forward strand.
GACTGGGGTGGACCCGGGCCACTGCGGCACGGCGACCGACGCCCTAGAGTCGTGCCATGGGCGAGGGCGGACGCCGGAGCAGACTGCGTGACGCTGCCGCCGCCTTCGCCAGCAACGCGCAGAACCCGAACCTCCGACGCGCCCAGCTGAGCTTCCTCGGCGCGTGGACCGCCGAATGGGCGTTCACCGTGGCGCTCGGCATCGTCGCCTACCGCGACGGCGGCGCCGCCGCGCTCGGGCTCGTCGGGCTCCTCAGGATGGTGCCCTCGGCGATCTTCGCCCCGCTCCTCTCGCCCATCGCCGACCGCGGGCGACGGGAGCGCGTGCTCATCCTCGTCTCGGTCGTGCGCGGCGTCGCGACCGCCGCCGCCGCGGTCGTCGTCGCCGTGGCCGGGCCGCCGGCGGTCGTCTACGCGCTCGCCGTGCTCTCGACGATCGCGGCGACGCTGTACCGGCCGGCGCACTCGGCGCTCCTGCCCTCGCTCTGCCGCACCGGCTACGAACTCGCGAGCGCCAACATGGTGCGCGGGCTCCTCGACTCCGCCGCGACCCTCGTCGGGCCCCTGCTCGCCGCGGTGCTGCTGCAGTTCGCCGGCGTCGACGTCGTGTTCGCGGTCGCGGCGGCCGCCTCGTTCTGGGCGGCGGCGCTGCTCGTCCGGCTCCGCTACGAGGCGCCGCCGCGGCCGGCCGCACCGGCACGCCGCAACCTCGCCGCCGAAGCGCTCGACGGCCTCCGGGCGGTCGCCCGGAGCCGCGGGCTGCTGCTCATCCTCGGGCTCGCCTCGGCGCAGGCGCTCACGCGCGGCGCGCTGACCGTGCTCTCCGTCGTGGTGGCGATCGAGCTGCTGGGCACCGGCGAACCCGGGGTCGGCGCCCTCATGACCGCGGTCGGCGTCGGCGCGGTGCTCGGCTCGCTCGCGGCCTCCCTGCTCGTCGGCACGGGACGCCTGGGCGCCTGGTTCGCGGTCGGCGTCGGCCTCTGGGGCCTTCCGCTGACGCTCGTCGGCCTCGCGCCGCAGGGCTCGACCGCGCTGGGGTTGCTCGCATTCATCGGCGTCGGCAACGCGCTGATCGACCTCGCCGGGTTCACGCTGATCGGCCGGCTGGCCCCCGACGACGTGCTCGCGCGGGTCTTCGGCGTGCTCGAGAGCCTCGTCGCGGTCTTCATCGGCATCGGTGCCGTCGTCGCATCGACGATGGTCGACCTGCTCGGCGTGCAGACCGCGCTCATCGTCATCGGGCTCCTGTGCCCGGTGCTCGCGGTACTGACGTGGCATCCGCTGCGCCGTCTCGACCGTTCGGTGGGCGAGCTCGACGACGAGGTGCGACTGCTGCGGGAGGTGGCGATGTTCCGCACCCTGCCGCTTCCCTCCGTCGAGCAGCTCGCGCGCGGCCTCGAGCCCGTCACGATCGCGCGCGGCGACCCCGTGTTCAGGCAGGGCGATCTCGGCGACCGCTACTACCTCATCGAGTCGGGCCGCGCCGAGGTGGTGGGCGACGGGCGGGTGGTGGCGACGCTCGGGCCGGGGGAGGGCTTCGGCGAGATCGCGCTGCTGCGTCGCACCCGGCGCACGGCGACCGTCACCGCCGCCACCGAGCTCCGGCTGCGTGCGCTCGCCCCCGACCGCTTCCTGCCCGTCGTGCTCGGCTACACGCCCAGCGCGCAGCAGGCCGCCGCCGAGGTCGACGGCCGCCTCGAACGCTACGAGCCGAGCGAACGCTCCGACGAGCCGCCGGGCACCCCCGATTCGCGGGGTTGAGGCGGCGGGGGAACGGTGACACGCTGTGCGAATGGAGTCCGGCCGGGCGGTACTGCTGATCGCCGACATCGGTGGCTACACCGACTACATGAGCTCCCATCGGTTCAGCCTCGCGCACGCCGAGGTCAACACGGCGCGCATGCTCGACAAGATGATCGACGCCGCACCCGGCTACGACCTCATCGAGATCGAGGGCGATGCGGCCTTCCTCTCGCGACAGGCCGACGGCGATTCGGATGCCGCGGTCGCCGAGATCCTCCGGACCGCCGTCGCGATGCACCGGGCCTTCCACCTCGAGCGGCAGAACGTCGCCGCGAACCTCTGCCCCTGCGCGGGGTGCAAGGAGGCCGCCGAGCTCAAGCTCAAGTTCGTCGCGCACGTCGGCGACGTGGCCACGCAGACGATCCGCGAGCGAATCAAGCTCGTCGGCATCGACGTCATCCACGTGCACCGCATGCTGAAGAACCCCGTCGCGATCCCCGAGTACGTGCTGCTCTCCGACGAGCTCCACCGGACCGGTGCGGGCGCACTGCCCGCCGAGGTGCACGAGATCTCGCAGGACCTCGAGGGCATCGGCACGGTCCGGGCGTACTTCGTCGACGTCGGCGACCTCGACGGCGAGCTCCCGGCGCTGCCGGGGCCATCCGTTCGCGGGCGACTCGGGCGCACCTTCGCGGCGGCCGGACTCGGCATGCCGTACCTGCTGGGCCTGCGCAAGAGCCGACGCGAGACGGCGACGGGCTGAACGCGGCGCGGTGCGCTGCTCGCTGCGCTGCGCGCTTTTCAGCGGTTGCGCTCGTCGGTTCGCTTCACGCGCTGCGCGCGTTCAGCGACTGTGCTCGTCGGTCAGCTTCACGCGCTGCGCGCTTTCAGCGAACAGGCAGCCGCCGTCCAGTACCGCCGTTGTAGCCTTGCAGGATCATGAACATGAAGAAGGTCTTCCGCGGGCCGATCATCTACATCCTGCTCGCGATCGTCGCCGTGTGGATCGGCTCGAGCCTCATCACCGCGTCCGGCTTCAAAGAGGTGTCGACGCAGCAGGGCCTCGAGCTGCTGAGCGACGGCAAGGTCGCCGCCGTGAAGATCGTCGACGGCGAGAACCGCGTCGACCTCACCCTCGCCAAGGAGGACGAGGAGCTCGGCAAGCAGGTGCAGTTCTACTACGTCACGCCCCGCGGCGCCGACGTGGTCGCGGCCGTCGACCAGGCCGACCCGAAGGACGGCTACAACGACGAGGTGCCGCAGCCGAACTGGTTCATGTCGATGCTCGGCATCCTCCTGCCGCTGCTGCTCATCGGCGTCTTCTTCTGGATCATGCTGTCGGGCATGCAGGGCGGCGGCAACCGCGTCATGCAGTTCGGCAAGTCGAAGGCGAAGCTCGTCTCGAAGGAGAGCCCGAAGGTCACCTTCGACGACGTCGCCGGTGCGAGCGAGGCGATCGAGGAGCTCCACGAGATCAAGGAGTTCCTGAAGGAGCCAGCGAAGTTCCAGGCCGTCGGCGCCCGCATCCCGAAGGGCGTGCTGCTGTACGGCCCTCCCGGCACCGGCAAGACCCTGCTGGCCCGCGCCGTCGCCGGCGAGGCGGGCGTGCCCTTCTACTCGATCTCGGGTTCCGACTTCGTCGAGATGTTCGTCGGCGTCGGTGCGAGCCGCGTGCGCGACCTCTTCGACCAGGCCAAGCAGAACGCGCCGGCCATCATCTTCGTCGACGAGATCGACGCGGTCGGCCGTCACCGCGGCGCCGGCCTCGGCGGCGGGCACGACGAGCGCGAGCAGACCCTGAACCAGCTGCTCGTCGAGATGGACGGCTTCGACCCGAAGACCAACGTCATCCTCATCGCGGCGACGAACCGCCCCGACATCCTCGACCCGGCGCTGCTGCGCCCCGGCCGCTTCGACCGCCAGATCGGCGTCGACGCCCCCGACCTCAAGGGCCGCCAGAAGATCCTCGAGGTGCACTCGAAGGGCAAGCCGCTCGCGCACGGCGTCGACCTCGAGGTGCTCGCACGCAAGACGCCCGGCTTCACGGGCGCCGACCTCGCGAACGTGCTCAACGAGGCCGCGCTGCTCACCGCCCGTTCGAACGCGCAGCTCATCGACAACCGGGCGCTCGACGAGGCCGTCGACCGCGTCATCGCCGGCCCGCAGCGCCGCTCCCGCGTCATGAAGGACAAGGAGAAGCTCATCACCGCGTACCACGAGGGCGGCCACGCCCTCGCCGCGGCGGCGATGAACTACACCGACCCCGTGACGAAGATCACGATCCTCCCGCGTGGCCGGGCCCTCGGGTACACGATGGTCATGCCGCTCGAAGACAAGTACTCCGTCACCCGCAACGAGCTGCTCGACCAGCTCACCTACGCCATGGGCGGCCGCGTCGCCGAGGAGATCGTGTTCCACGACCCCTCGACCGGTGCCTCGAACGACATCGAGAAGGCCACCTCGACGGCCCGCAAGATGGTCACCGAGTACGGCATGTCGGCGAACGTCGGCGCGGTCAAGCTCGGCCAGTCGCAGGGCGAGGTGTTCCTCGGTCGCGACATGGGCCACCAGCGCGACTACTCGGAGGAGATCGCGGAGAAGGTCGACATCGAGGTGCGCACCCTCATCGAGCAGGCGCACGACGAGGCGTGGCAGGTGCTCAACGACAACCGCGACATCCTCGACAAGCTCGCGGCCGAGCTGCTCGAGCACGAGACGCTCGACCACAACCAGATCGCCGAGATCTTCAAGGACGTCCGCAAGCTGCCCGAGCGCCCGCTGTGGCTCTCGAGCGACAAGCGCCCGGTCTCCGACATCCCGCCGATCACGTTCCCCGAAGACAAGCTGCCCATCGACCAGGGCGCCGTCGACGGCGGCGTCGACTCGAGCGAGCTGCCCGAGGAGACGCCCGCGGCTCGCTCGCCGCGGTCGAACCCCCGACCGGCGACGGCCTGACCGCCGCCCGGCTGAAGGGCTGACATGGCCGGAGTGGATGCAGAACGCATCGAGCGGGCCGTGCTCGAGATCCTCCTCGCGATCGGGGAGGATCCCGCGCGTCCCGGCCTCGAGCGCACCCCGCAGCGGGTCGCCGAGGCGTACGCCGACTTCTTCGGCGGACTCGACGTCGACCCGCTGACGCACCTCGCCGACAGTGTGCCGCTCGGCGCGACCGACGCGGGAGTGCCGGCGACCTCCGACGCGGTGATCCTGCGCGACCTCGCGTTCCGTTCGGTGTGCGAGCACCACCTGCTGCCGTTCGTGGGCACGGCCCACGTGGCGTACCTGCCCGGCGACCGCGTCGTCGGGCTCGGCCGCATCCCCGCCGTCGTCGACACGCTGGCCCGACGGCCCCAGCTGCAGGAGCGCCTCGCCGAGGAGATCGCCGACACGCTCGTCGCAGGCCTCGATCCGAAGGGCGTGCTCGTCGTGCTCGACGCCCAGCACCGCTGCGTCACGACGCGCGGCTCCCGGCAGGAGCGCAGCTCGACCGTGACCATCGCGAGCCGCGGCGCACTCGCCGAACCGGCCGGCCGCGCCGAGATCATCGCCCTCATCGGGGTGCGCGATGCCTGAGGCGCCGTCGATGCTCGTCATGGGCGTCGTCAACGTCACCCCCGACTCGTTCAGCGACGGCGGTCGCTGGTTCGACGCCGAGGCGGCGATCGCGCACGGAGTCGAACTCGTCGCGCACGGTGCCGACCTCGTCGACGTCGGTGGGGAGTCGACCCGGCCCGGCGCCGCCCGCGTCGAACCCGAGGAGGAGCTGCGCCGCGTGGTTCCGGTCATCCGCGCCCTCGCCGACCAGGGCATCCGGGTGAGCGTCGACACGATGCGCGCGGCGACCGCGCGCGCCGCGGTCGCCGCGGGCGCCGAGATCATCAACGACGTCTCGGCCGGACTCGCCGACGCCGAGATGGCCCGGGTCGCCGCCGAGACGGGCGCGCACTACGTCGCGATGCACTGGCGCGGGCACTCCGACCGCATGGATCAGCTCGCCGAGTACGGCGACGTGGCGGCCGAGGTGCGCGACGAGCTCGCCGCGCGCGTCGAGGCGCTGCTCGAGGCGGGCATCGCCGCCGACCGGCTCATCCTCGACCCCGGACTCGGGTTCTCCAAGCGCGGCGAGCAGAACTGGCAACTGCTGGGCCGGCTCGACGTGCTCGCCGGGCTCGGCCTTCCGATCCTCGTGGGGGCGTCGCGCAAGCGCTTCCTCGGCGCACTGCTTCCCGACGGGGCATCCGTCGCCGAACGCGACCTGCCGACCGCCGTCGTGAGCGTGCTCTCGGCGCAGGCCGGCGCGTGGGGCGTGCGCGTGCACGACGTGGTGGGCACGCGGCGCGCCCTCGACGTCCTCGGGGCGTGGCAGAGTGGACGTCGTGGCTGAACAGCGCGGACTCCGGCGGGGCGACCGCATCACGTTGACCGGGCTGCGCGTGCGCGCCCATCACGGCGTGTTCGACTTCGAACGGGCCGAGGGGCAGGAGTTCGTGATCGACGTCGTCGTCGCCGTCGACCTCGCCGCCGCGGCGTCGGGCGACGACCTCGCCCGCACGGTGCACTACGGCGAGCTCGCCGAACAGGTGGTGGCCGCCGTCGAGCGCGACCCCGTCGACCTCATCGAGACCGTCGCCGAGCGGGTCGCCGCCGTCGCGCTCTCGTTCGAGGCGGCCGACGAGGTCGAGGTGACGGTGCACAAGCCGCAGGCGCCCATCACGGTGCCCTTCGCGGATGTCGCGGTCACGATCGTCAGGCGCCGGGCATGAGCCGCGCCGTCGTCGCCTTCGGGGCGAACCTCGGAGACCGCGAGCAGACGATCGCCGCCGCCGCACGCGCCCTGGCCGACGCCGACGGCGTCGAGCTCGTCGCCGTCTCGCCGCTCTACGAGACGCCGGCGCTGAAGACGACGGGCGTCGACCACGACGCCCCCGGGTACCTCAACGGGGTGCTCATCGTCGAGACCTCGCTCGAGCCGCACGCGCTCCTCGACGTGCTGCAGGGCATCGAGACGGCGCAGGGCCGGGTTCGCGCCGAGCGCTGGGGCGATCGTACCCTCGACCTCGACCTCATCGACGTCGACGGGCGGCAGTTCGCCGACGAACGACTCGAGCTGCCCCACCCGCGGGCCTGGCAGCGCGCGTTCGTGCTCGCACCCTGGCTCGACCTCGAGCCCGATGCCGTGCTGCCCGGTCGGGGCCCCGTAGCGGCGCTCCGTGCCGAGGCATCCGACGAGGTGGTCAGGCGATGAAGCGCACGCACTTCTCGACCCTGCTCGCCTTCGTGCTCGGCGGGCTCGTCATCGGCTACCTCGGCGACCTCGCGATCGTCAACACCGGATCGAAGGCGCTGGTGCCGCCGCTCTCGCTGCCGATCACGCTCGTCGGCGTCGCGGCGATCGTCGTCCTGCTGGCCTGGCCCATCCGCCGCGCGGTGAAGGGCAAGGCGACGAAGCACCTCGATCCGTTCCGGGCGATGCGCGTCGCGGTGCTCGCGAAGGCGTGCAGCCTGAGCGGCGCGCTCGTGCTCGGCGTCGGGCTCGGCATCGGGCTGTTCCTCCTGACCCGCAGCGTCGTGCCGCCCGCCGGCACGGTGTGGCTGGCGTTCGCCACCGCGATCGGCGCGGCGCTGCTGCTCGCCGGCGGACTCGTCGCCGAGTGGTTCTGCACGCTGCCCCCCGACGACCCCGAGAACGAGAAGGAAGAGCACGCACATGCCTGAGCACGACCCGGCCGAGCACGACGCCGCGACCGAGCACGGCGGCGACCTCGCCGGCCCGGCCGCGACGCGTCTCGACGACGAGTGGCGACGCGTCTCGCCGAAGTACGTCGTGGTCGAGGTGGTCGGCTCGCTCGTCGGCATGGTGATCTTCGTCGGTGCGGCGCTCGTCGTGCACTTCCTCTGGCATCAGCAGTGGGCGCTGTGGGTGGCCGTCGCGATCGGCGTGGTCTCGCTCATCGGCATCGCGTTCGAACCGCGTCGCGTGCGCTCGATCCAGTACCGGCTGCGCGCCGACGACCTCGTGTTCCGCCGGGGCATCATGTTCCAGCGACAGGTCGCCGTGCCGTACGGGCGCATGCAGCTCGTCGACATCACGCGCGGCCCCGTCGCGCGGGCGCTCGGCCTCGCCGACCTCAAGTTCGTCACGGCGGCGGCCGCCACCGCGGTCACCGTGCCCGGGCTGCCGATGGAGGAGGCCGACCGGCTCCGCGACGAGCTCGTCGCCCTCGCCGAGACCCGTCGGGCGGGGCTGTGAGCGCTCCGGTCCGTCCGGCACCGGTCCAGTCGCTCGCCGACGGGGAGTGGCATCGACTGCACCCGGCGAGCCCGCTGCTGCGGGGCGGGCTCGTGTTCATCGCCGTGCTCGGCTTCGTGATCGCGAACCTGCGCGAGCGGGTGGTCGACTTCTTCCTCACGGTGTTCTCGCCCGAGACGCGCGACGCGTTCGGCGACCGGTACGGCTCCGGCGAGGACGACTGGGCGAACGACCCGATCGGCGGCATCGTGAACCACGGCCTCGTTGGGTGGGCGCTGCTCGGCCTCGTCGTGGTGCTCGTCGTGGTCATCGCGGCGTTCTGGCTGTCCTGGCGCATGCACACCTTCCGGGTGACGACCGAGGCGGTCGAGGTGCACAGCGGCATCCTCTTCCGGTCGCACCGCAGCGCCCGCCTCGACCGCATCCAGGGCATCAACGTCACCCGGCCGCTCTTCGCCCGCCTCTTCGGCACCGCGAAGCTCGAGGTCTCGGTGGCCGGGCAGTCGGCGAACGTGCAGCTGGCGTACCTCGGTTCGGCGCTCGCCGACCGGCTCCGCGCCGACGTGCTCCGGCTCGCCTCCGGCGCGCGCGCCGAGCGGGCGGCGGCGCGCGGTGAGACGGCTCCGACGGGCGGCGGGCCGGTCATCGCGGCTGCCGCGACGTCGGGCGTCGTCGGTGCGGTGCACCCCGGAGAGGTCGACGCGGGAGGCGCCGCGGTCGTCTCGCCGGCGGGCGAGACCGCGCCGGGACGCGTCCCGGCGGCGGCGTCGCGCGCCGGCGCCCTCGTGGGCCAGCGGGTCGACGAGTTCCTCGCTCCCGAGCTCGACCCCGATCTCGCCCCGCCCGAGTCGGTCGTGCACCTGCCGCTCGGCCGGGTGATCGGTTCGACCCTGCTCGGCGGTTCGACGATCTGGGCGATCATCCTCGTCGCGATCATCGTGATCGGCGTCACCACTGGTCAGGCCTGGGTGCTGTTCAGCTTCGTGCCCGCGGCGATCGGTCTCGTGAGCTACATGTGGTCGCGCATCACGAAGTCGCTGCGCTACTCGATCGCGGGCACGCCAGACGGCGTCCGCATCGGCCACGGGCTGCTCTCGACCGGCAACCAGACCATTCCGCCGGGGCGCATCCACGCGGTCGAGGCGACCCAGTGGATCTTCTGGCGGCCGTTCGGGTGGTGGTCGATCCGCATCAACGTCGCCGGTCAGTCGGTGTCCGCCTCGAACGAGGCGGCGCAGCGCACCACAGTGCTCCCCGTCGGCACCGCGGTCGACGTGCAGCGAGTGCTCGCCCTCCTGGTCCCCGACGCCGCCTCCGACGTCGCGCCGCTCGTCGCGGACGGGCTCACCGGCCGCGGGGGCGACGGCGGCTTCTCGGTCACCCCGCGCCGTGGCGCGTGGCTTCGCCCGTTCTCGTGGCGCCGCATCGGCTGGGCCGCCGCCTCCGGCGTCGCGCTCATCCGGCGGGGTTCGCTCGTGCGCAGCCTGACGCTCGTGCCGCTCGCGCGCATGCAGTCGGTCGCCCTCTCGGTCGGCCCGATCGACCGATGGCTTCGGCTCGCCGGCGTCCGGCTGCACACGGTGACCGGACCGGTCAGCGCGATGCTGCCGATCGTCGATCGCGACGAGGCCGAGCGGTTGTTCGAGCGTCTCGCCGAGGAGGCCGTCGACCGCGCCGCGAGCGACACCACCCACCACTGGGGCGCCGTCGCCGCGGCATCGACCCCCGAGGAGACGCCGGCGCCCGAACCGCCGCGCACCGCGCCGGCACTCGACGAGATGGGCGGCGATGATGCCCGCTGAGCGCGCAGGCCGACTCGGGGTCGGCACGATCGGCGCGGGCCGGGTCGGCGCGGTGCTCGCCGCCGCCCTCGGCGGCGCGGGCCACGCCCTCACCGGCGTCGCCGCCGTCTCCGAGTCGAGCCGCGAGCGCGCCTCGGTGATGCTGCCCGGCGTGCCGGTGCTCGCGGTGCCCGAGATCGTCGAGCGCAGCGAACTCGTGCTGCTGGCCGTGCCCGACGCCGAGCTCGAGCAGCTCGTCGCGGGGCTCGCCGACGCCGGGGTCTGGCAGCCGGGGCAGCTCGTGCTGCACACCTCGGCGAAGTTCGGCACCGGGGTGCTCGACCCTGCGCGGCGGTCGGGCGCGATCCCGCTCGCGGTGCACCCGGCGATGACCTTCACCGGTACGAGCCTCGACCTCGCACGCCTCCCAGGCACCTGGTTCGCCGTCACCGCGCCCGCGCCCGTCCTCCCGATCGGCCAAGCGCTCGTCGTCGAGATGGGCGGTGAGCCGTTCATCGTGGCCGAGGGCGACCGGGCCGCCTACGGCGAGGCCGTCGACACCGTCGTCTCGTTCTCCAGCGCGATCGTCGACCAGGCGAGCGCCCAGCTCGACGGCATCGGCGTTCCGCGCCCCGGCGCGGTGCTCGCGTCGCTCGCGCGCAGTGCCGTCGAGAACGCCCTCGCCCGGCACGACACCGGGCCGATGCCCGACGGGGCCGGTACGATCGACGAGGCCGGATTCGATCGGCCGCTGGGAGGAGGCGCGTGAGCGGGATCCACGTCGAGCCGACCGCCGGCATCCGGGTCGTGACGACGATCGCCGAGCTCCGCGGGCTGCTCGCGGGGCGGCGGGCGACCGGGGCCTCGATCGCGCTCGTGCCGACCATGGGCGCGCTGCACGACGGCCATTTTGCGCTCGTGCGCCGGGCGCGCGAACTCGCCGACGTCGTCGTCGTGTCGATCTTCGTGAACCCGCTGCAGTTCGGTCCGACCGAAGACCTCGACCGCTACCCGCGCACGCTCGACGCCGATGTCGCCGCCCTCGCCGAACTGGGCGTCGAGTTCGTCTTCGCGCCGTCGGCCGCCGAGATGTACCCCGACGGCCCGAGCTCGACGCGCGTCGTCGCCGGGTCGGTCGGCAGGCTCTACGAGGGCGCTTCGCGCCCGGGCCACTTCGACGGCATGCTCACCGTCGTGGCGAAGCTCTTCAACATCGTCGCTCCCGAGTTCGCGGTGTTCGGCCAGAAGGACGCGCAGCAGGTCTTCCTCGTGCGCCGCATGGTGCGCGATCTCGACCTGCCGCTCACGATCGACGTGGTGCCGACGGTGCGCGAGCACGACGGGCTCGCGCTCTCGAGCCGCAACCGGTTCCTCGGCGACGCCGAACGGGAGACCGCGCTCGTGCTCTCGGAGGCGCTCACCGCCGCAGCCGAGTCGGCCGACGAGGGCCCCGCGGAGGCGCTCGCCGAGGCGGCGGCGGCCTTCGGCGACCACGACGGCGCCGACCTCGACTACTTCGTGATCGTCGACCCCGAGACGTTGCTGCCGGTCGCAGGCGATGCGACGGGGCCGGCGCTCGCGCTCGTCGCGGCGCGCATCGGTGCCACCCGGCTCATCGACAACCGGGTGATCCGGCTCGGCTAGCGGGCAGCTCCCGTCGTCGCCGGGTGCTGCCCGCCAGGACTTCGGAGATCGGGGGGAGTTCGGCGCGTTCGGCGGCACCGGTTCCGAGGTCGTGGCGATCGCCGAAGTTCTGGCGCACCGGTCGCGCAAGTAGGCTTGTCTCGCACGTTTCCGCGCGACGAGAGAGAACCATGGCCGACGAGACGCCGAACCAGCCCGCCGAACCCACTGCCGAAGAGATCAGTGAGCAGAAGGCCGTGCGGCTCGCCAAGCGCGCGCGGCTCATCGACGAGGCATCCGACCTCGGACTCGGCGCCTACCCGGTTCGCCTGCCGATCACGGCGACGATTCCCGAGGTGCGCGACCGCTTCGTCGGCCTCGGCGTCGACGAGGCCTCGGGCGAGACGGTAGGGCTCGCCGGCCGCGTCGTGTTCTCCCGCAACACCGGCAAGCTCTGCTTCGCGACCCTGCAGTCGGGCGACGGCAACCGCATCCAGGCGATGGTCTCGCTCGCAGAGGTCGGCGAGGAGTCGCTCGCTGCGTGGAAGGAGCTCGTCGACCTCGGCGACCACGTCTTCGTCGCCGGCGAGGTGATCACGAGCCGCCGCGGCGAGCTCTCGATCATGGTGCGCGAGTGGCGGATCGCGTCGAAGGCGATCCTGCCGCTGCCGAACCTGCACAACGAGCTGAGCGAAGAGAACCGGGTGCGTTCGCGCTACCTCGACCTCATCGCCCGCGACCAGGCGCGCCGCAACGTGATCGACCGTGCGAAGGTGAACGCGAGCCTGCGCGCGACCTTCACGAGCCTCGGCTTCATCGAGGTCGAGACCCCGATGCTGCAGGTCATGCACGGCGGCGCCTCGGCCCGCCCGTTCGTCACGCACTCGAACGCCTTCGACACCGAGCTGTACCTGCGCATCGCACCCGAGCTGTACCTCAAGCGCGCCGTCGTCGGCGGCATCGAGCGCGTCTACGAGATCAACCGCAACTTCCGCAACGAGGGTGCCGACTCGACGCACTCGCCCGAGTTCGCGATGCTCGAGGCCTACGAGGCGTACGGCGACTACAACACGATCGCCGACCTCACCCAGCAGCTCATCCAGGACGCCGCGAAGTCGGTGTCGGGCTCGCATGTCGTGACCTGGGCCGACGGCACCGAGTACGACCTCGGCGGCGAGTGGGACCGCATCTCGATGTACGGCTCGCTCTCCGAGGCTGTGGGCGAGCAGATCACGCCCGAGACTCCGATGTCGCGCCTGAAGGAGCTCGCCGACGAGGCCGGCATCGAGATCGACCACCCGATCCCCGGCAAGTTCGTCGAAGAGCTGTGGGAGCACCACATCAAGGGCGGCCTCGTGCGGCCCACCTTCGTCATGGACTTCCCCGAGGACACCTCGCCGCTCGTGCGCGGGCACCGCGAGATCGCCGGCGTCGTCGAGAAGTGGGACCTCTACATCCGCGGGTTCGAGCTCGCCACCGGCTACTCCGAGCTCGTCGACCCGGTGATCCAGCGCGAGCGCTTCGTCGAGCAGGCGAAGCTCGCCGCGGGCGGCGACCCCGAGGCCATGCGCCTCGACGAGGAGTTCCTCCGGGCGCTCGAGTTCGGCATGCCGCCGTCGGGCGGCATGGGCATGGGCATCGACCGCCTGCTCATGGCGATCACGGGTCTCGGCATCCGTGAGACGATCCTCTTCCCGCTCGTCAAGTAGCGACCAGAGACGGATGTCACGGCGATGAACGACTACCTCCCGAAGGACCAGCTCGAACCCGAGCAGGATCCGAAGCGTCCCTCGAACACGCGGCTCGCGATCTGGATCGTGGTCGGCGCGATCGGGCTCTACCTCGTCGGTTCGGGCGTGTGGGGGCTGCTGACCCGGTGATGACCCGCCGTCGTGCGGCGGTGCCGGGGGCCCGGCCCCCGCACCGCCGCGCGGCCCGTCGTCAGCGGCGCCCGACGAACACGACGCCGCGGTAGCCGGCTTCGCCCCAGGCCACCATGCGGTCGAGGTCGGCGTGAGCGATCGGCAGCTCATGCGAGTCGACCCAGGTCTCGCCCTCGTCCGAGCTGATCCAGGGGTCCTCGATGACGATGACGCCCTCGCCGGCGGCATGCGCGAGCACCCAGTGCGGACCGGTCTCGCCGTGCATCGGCGCCTCGTCGATGAGCAGCAGCGCGAGATCGCCACCTGCGACGCGACGCGCGATCTCCTCGATCGCGATGCGCGTACGGTGCACCGGCACTCCGGTGGCCTCGCCCTGGCGCAGCGACTCGGCCTGCAGCTCCACCCGGAAGTCCCGTTCGAACCCGCTGTACGACTCGATCAGCACCGGTCCGTCGTGGTCGAGGAACACCTCGACCGGGACGTCGGCCGGCAGCGTCTCGCGCATGACCACACCGAGACCGACCGGTTCGATGGCCGGATAGTTGCTCGCCCGCCGCCAGAACGCGAGTTCGAGGTCGCGGTCGGCCAGCGAGGGAGCAGGGCGGCCGTCGACCGGTACGTCGCGCGACGCATCCGCCGCCCCGAAGCCGGCCTCTCCGGCCGCCTCGGCCGCGAGCAGCCCGCTCACCGCGCCGCAGGTGTAGAGCGTGGTCTGCGCATAGTAAGGCGCCTCGTCATGGGGGACGTCGAGCAGCCAGCGCACGTAGCCGCGCGATCCGAGCGTGCCGGGTGCCGAGGGGTGCGGTGCGGCGAACGGCGCGAAGCCCCGCTCCACCGCGAACGACGGCAGTTCCTGGCCGAACGGCACCTCCCACTTCACGGCCGCGTCGCCGGCCGCCTCGGCGCGGGCGACGATCTCGTCGACGAGGGCGGCGGCCGCCGCGGTATCCGCCTCGTCGCGCCACCAGACGTCGACGATCTTGACTGCGGCGGTCGCGCCGCGCCGCGAGGTGAGCGCCGCCGCCACGGGCCCGCCGTCGCGGTGCGCGACGTCGATCCTCGGCGAGTACGGCGCCCGCGGCGAGGCCCAGCGGGCCGCCCGCGTCTCGCCGAGGGTCGCCCGTAGTTCGTCGTCGAGCCGGGCGTCGGTGATGGTCGTCATGCGACGGTCGTCCTTCCTGTGCTGTCGCGGTGCGCCGCCGCGACCAAGAGCTTCGTGTAGTCCTCCGACGGGTCGTCGAGAACCTGTGCGCATGACCCCTGCTCGACGACGCGCCCCTGCCAGACGACCGTCACGGTGTCGGCGATCCGGCGCACGACGGCGAGGTCGTGCGAGATGAAGAGGATCGCGATGTCGAGCTCGTCGCGCAGACTCCCGAGGAGGTCGAGGATCTGCGCCTGCACCTGCACGTCGAGCGCCGAGACCGACTCGTCGCAGATCAACAGCCGCGGCCGTGGTGCGAGTGCGCGGGCGATCGCGACACGCTGGCGCTGGCCGCCCGACAGCTGAGCCGGCCGCTTCGACGACGTCTCCGCGGGCAGGCCGACGAGTTCGAGCAGCGCGGGGACCTCCTCGGGCCGGCGACCGCCGACCGCGAGCGCTTCGCGCAGGATCGCACCGATCGTCATCATCGGATTGAGCGAGGAGTACGGGTCCTGGAACACGATCTGCATCTGCTCGGGCGTGCGCGAGCGACGGCCCGGAGCGAGCGGCTGCCCGTCGAAGGCGATCGACCCGCCGTCCTCGCGCTCGAGTCCCGCGATGCAGCGGGCGAGCGTCGACTTGCCGGACCCGGATTCGCCGACGATTCCGACGACCCGTCCGGGGGCGATCGTGAGGTCGACCCCGTCGAGCACCGTGCGCAGGCCGAAGCGCTTCACAATGCCCGTGGCGGCGACGAGCGGAGTTCGGGCCGGGCGCGCGAGGTCGCCGGCGCCGATGCCCGGGTCGTCGGGTCGGTCCGGTCGGTCGGGGTCGTCGAGCTGGGCGGAGCCGTCGGAGCGGCCGGCCTCGAGGGCGAGCGCCGGGTCGGCCGCGATGAGCGCGCGGGTGTACGCGTGCTCGGGGGTCGAGAGCACCGTCGCGGTGGATCCCCGCTCGACGACCTCGCCGTGCCGCATGACGAGCACCTCGTCCGTGCGACCGCGGACGAGTCCGAGGTCGTGCGAGATCAGGAGCATCGCCATCCCGCGCTCGCGCTGCAACTCGCGGAGGAGGTCGAGGATCTCCGCCTGGTTCGACGCATCGAGTGCCGTCGTCGGCTCGTCGGCGATGAGGAGGCGAGGGTCGCTCGCGAGGGCAGCGGCGATCGCGACTCGCTGCCGCATGCCACCCGAGAGCTCGTGCGGGTAGGCGCGCGCGACGCGAGCAGGCAGGTTGACCTCGTCGAGGCGCTTCGCGACGGCATCGTCGAGCTCTCGCGTCGCGAGTCGCCGACCCGCCTTCGCCTCCAGCGTCCACCCGATCTGGGGTCCGCACCGGTGCACCGGCGAGAGGCTCGTGAACGGGTCCTGCAGCAGGAGCGAGACCTCGCGGCCGCGCACGCGTCGCCACGAGGCATCCGTCGCGTCGAGCGGGTGCGCTCGGCCGTCGACCCGCAGGACGCCCGTGGCGCCGAAGCCGCTCGGAAGCAGCCCCACGAGGCTCTTGGCCGTCAGCGTCTTGCCCGAGCCGGACTCGCCGATGAGTGCGAGCGACGAACCAGGCTCGATGCGGAATGCCACGGCCGCGACCATCGGCCCCGCGGGGCCGGCGATGCCGTCGATCGCCACTTCGACACCGGTCATGCGACACCTCCCGAGCGGGTCAGGCGCTGGCCGAGCCAGTCGCCGACGAGGTTGACGGCGCAGGCCACCGCGATGATGAGCAGCGCAGGAACGATCACCGCCGCGGGGTTGTCGAACATGATGGCCCGGTTGTCGGTGAGCTGGCGGCCCCAGTCGGCGGTACCGGGCGGCACGCCCACGCCGAGGAACGACAGCGACGAGAAGGCGACGAGTGCGAACGCGACGTTGAGCATCGCATTCGTGATGACGAGCGAGGAGACGTTCGGCAGGATGTGCCGGAACATCACCCGCCAGCGGGAGAGCGAGAGCATCTGCGCCGCCTCGATGTACGGGCGCGCCGCCTGCTCGAGCACTCCGGCGCGCACGATGCGGATGTCGGAGGGCGAGAAGAGCAGGACGAGCAACGCGACCGTGGTCCAGTAGCCGCCGCCGAAGACGCCGGAGACGACGATGGCGGCGAGCAGCACGGGCAGCGCGAGCAGCAAGTCGGTCCACCGGCTGATCGCGAAGTCGAGCGGTCCGCGCTCGTAGCCGGCGAGGGTTCCGAGCAGGATGCCGAGGAGCATCGAACCCACGGCGACGCAGACGGGGCCGACGAGCGCCGATGCGGCGCCCGCGACGGTGAGGGCGAGGATGTCACGACCGAGCTCGTCGGTTCCGAGCGGATGCCCGGGGGAGCCCGCGGGCATCAGACTCGACAGGATGTCCTGCTTGGTCGCGTCGGGGAAGAGGAGCGGGCCGAGGAGCACGGCGAGCAGCGCGACGGCGAGCACCGCGAGACAGGCGACGACCGTCGCCGGGATGCGTCGGCGGGAGCGGAAACCCACGCCGACGGCGCCGAGCGAGACGGTCATGCGGTACCTCCCTGGTCGCGGACGCGTGGATCGAGCATCAGGTAGGCGAGGTCGGCGAGCAGCGCGATCACGGCGATCACGAGCGCGACGAGCAGCGTGAGGGCCTGCACGACGGCGAGGTCCTTGAACAGCACCGAGTCCTGCAGCAGTGTGCCGAGGCCGGGGAGCGCATACGTCGTCTCGGCGAGCACGGTGCCGCCGACGAGGAAGGTGAGCAGCAGGCTCGCGCCGGTGACGATCGGGATCGCGGCGTTGCGCAGGGCGATCCGGCGAGTGCGCGACTCGGGGATGCCGCGGGCGCGCGCCGAGGTGACGTAGTCGGCGTCGAGCTCGCGCAGCATCGCCGTGCGGGTGAGCTTCAGCACGATCGCGCCCAGGCCGGCTGCGAGCGTGACGGCCGGCAGGACGAGGTGGTAGAGCGTGTCGAGCGGACCACGTCCGCCGCCGTACACGGGGAAGATCGGCAGGTAGTACGCGAAGACGTAGAGCAGCAGCAGCCCGACCGCGAAAGTGGGGGCGCTGAGCCCGATGACGCCGAGCGTCGTGCCCGCACGGTCCAGCACGCCGCCGGCGCGCACGGCGCTCTGCACCCCGAGCGGGATGCCGACGGCCAGCGCGATCGCGAAGGCGAGCCCGCAGAGGGCGAGTGTCAGCCCGAGTCTCGAGGCGATGGCGTCGGAGACGGAGGTCTGCAGCCGGATCGACTCGCCGAGGTCGCCGCTCAGCACACCGCCGAGCCAGCGCAGGTACTGCACGGGCAACGGATCGTCGAGGTGGTACTGCTCGCGGATGGCGGCGACGGCCTCGGGCGAGGCGGGACGCGTGCCGAGGAGCGTCTTGACGAGGTCGCCGGGGGCGAGGTGCAGCATCGAGAACACGACGATCGAGAGCACGAACAGGATCGCCGCGGTGCCCAGCACGCGCACCGCGAGCATCCGGCCGATCGGCCGGAGTCGCGGTGCGCGTGCGGTGGGGACGGGCTCGGTCACGGCGCGGTGCGGTAGATCTGGGTCGGCCATGACGAGATGAAGGCGAACGAGCTGTAGTCATCGAAGCCGAGGTCGTTCGCGAACGCGGTGGCCGACTGGCCCCACCAGAGCGGCACGTTCACGACGTCCTCGGCCTGCAGCGTCTCGGCCTGGACGAGCAGGTCGACGCGTGCGGCCGGGTCGGACTCGGTGCCGGCTTGCGCGAGCAGCTCATCGATCTCGGGGTTCGAGTACGCCGAGGGGTTGCCGGCGCCGAGCAGGTAGCTCGGCACCTCCGCCGGGTCGCCGAGGGTGGAGAAGTACCACATCATGCCGACGCCGTAGCTCGAGGATGCGTCGAGGCTCGCGAGCCATTCCTCGATGGGCACCTCGCGCACGTTCAGCGTGATCCCGATCGTCGAGAGGTTCTCGGCGAGCGACTGCGCGGCCGTGCCGAGCTGCGGGCCGGTGGAGGGCGTGAGGAGTTCGGCCTCGAAGCCATCGGGGTGATCCGAGTCGGCGAGCGCCTGCTTCGCGGCGTCCAGGTCGAAGTCGTACTGGGGGATGCCGGAGAGGACTTCGCGGGCTTCGTCGCCGTCGTACGCCTTGCCGAGCGACTCGGGCGTCATGATCGCGGTCGCGGCCTCGCCGTGGCCGCGCAGGAGCTTCTCGACGACGGCGTCGCGGTCGACGGCGTGCGCGAACGCCTCGCGCACCTTGGGGTCGTCGAACGGGGCGAGCGAGGTGTTGAAGTAGAGACCGACGTACGAGAGGTCGTTGACGTACTCGACGCGCATGGTCTGGAGTTGCTCCCACTGCGTCGACTGGGCGAGCGGCACGTTGAAGGCGACGTCGACGTCGCCCGACTGCGCCGCGAGCAGGCGCGTCGACTCGTCGGGGATGAACTCCACGGTGATCGACTTCACCTTCGGCAGCTCGCCCCACCAGGTGTCGACCCGTTCGAACTGCACGTGCGAATCGGGCACGAACTCGGTCACCTGATACGGGCCGGTGCCGAGCAGCAGCGCGTCGGCCGTGCCGACCTTGCCGCCGTGCTCCTCCCAGAAGGCCTGCGAGGTGATGAAGGCGGCGCCGCCCGAGCTCATGTTGGCGGCGAAGGCGGCGTCGGGGGCGGCGAGGGTGATCGTCACCTCGTGCTCCTCGGTCTTCTCGATCGTGTCGACGCCGGCGAGGTAGTAGGCGAGGCCCGGTGAGGCCGTCTCGTCGCGAGCCTGCTCGAGGCTGAACACGACGTCGTCGGCGGTGACGGGCGTGCCGTCCTGGAACACGGCGTCGTCGCGGAGCTCGTAGACGTAGGTCACGTCGTCGGTCTGCTCCCACGATTCGGCGAGCCCCGGCTGCACCCGGCCCTGGGCGTCGACCGAGACGAGGCCCTCCTGGGCGATCGAGGCGATGTAGTAGTTCAGGATGCCGGCCTCCTGGCCGACGTAGAGGTTCGAGAGCGACCCCGGCAGGGCGACACTGATGTGGTCGATCTCCTCACCGGTGTCGGTGCCGGTACTCGACTCTGCGGCGCCGCTCGTGCAGGCGGCCAGCAGCAGCACACCGGCTGCTGCGGCGCCCGCGCGCGCGATGCGGGAACGTGATGTTGCGGACATGAGGGGGTCCTCCTCTTGCAATCGGGGGAGTGTTGCGAGGGCGATCGGACGCGCGAAGCGCGCGCGGTGACTGTTCGAACGGCGACGGGCCTCGGCGAGGGCCTCCACCTCGTAGCCGCTCGGACGGCGCGCGGCGAGCATGCGCAGGCTCGCCGCGACGGCGGGGATCTCGCTCGCCTCGGCGAGCGTGATGGCGACGGTGCGCAGACTCGAGGCCGGGCTCAGCCCGAGGGCCCGCACTCCGGGCGGCGGCGCCGTCGCGAACGCGCTCTCGGGGAGGAAGGCGGCGCCGAAGCCTCCCGCGACGAGTGCGAGCGCGGCGTCGGGACGGCTGACCTCGAGGTCGGCGGGGCCGCTCGCTCGGCCCAGGGCCTCGGCGACGACGCCCGACCGGGTGCCGTCTCCGAAGATCCACGGCAGGTGGGCGAGCGCGGATGCCTCGACGCGCAGGCCCGGCTCGGGCGTCTCGTCGGACGGGAACACGGCGATGACCTCCTCGCCGTAGAGGAAGGTCGACCGCAGGCCGTCGCGCCGCAGGCGCTGTCCGCGCTCGCCGGCGGCGCCGGTGGTCACGGCGATGTCGACGCGCCCCGAGCGCACCAGTTCGAGGGCCTCGTCGTGCTCTGCCTCGACGAAGCGCACCTCGACCCCGGGGATGTCGGCGGCGATGCGGGCGAGGGCCGGGGCGATCGTGCCGACGACGGCGTCGGCGGGCGCCGCGATCCGGACGGTGCCGACGCGATGCCCGAGGGCCCTCGCGAGCTCGGTGGCGGCCGCGGTCAGACTCGCGTCGATGCGGGGCGCGTGGGCCGCGAGCAGTTGCCCGATCGCGGTGAGGCTGGCCGAGCGCGCGGTGCGGGCGACAAGCGGGGTGCCGAGGCGGGACTCCAGGCGCTGAACATGCTGCGTGATGGTCGGCTGGCTGAAGCCGAGCGAGCGCGCGGCCGCGCTGATCGAGCCGGTCCGGTCGATCGCGACGAGGATCCGCAGCGAGTGGACGTCGAGCACACGAGTGAGGGCATCGATCTCGATGGGTCCTGCGTTCTCCAGCTCCATAGGCACAGGCTATATATCTCGAGGTTTCGATGGTGTAACAATATGTACTCGAACGTCACACGGCGTTGCGGAGGCGACAGGACGGGAGTCCGCATGGAGCTGCGAGCGGAGCACGAGCGCTGGATCGACGAGCGGGAGACGCGCGTGTGGGGCGAGTGGGGCGTCGCGACGCTCGCCGCGACGCACTGGCTCACGACTGAGCCCACCGCCGTCGACGGGCTGCCGGGTCTCTGGAGCGTGAGCGGCGGCGAGGTGCACGGCGACGGCGTCCGGCTCGCGCCGGGTCAGCAGTTCGAGGCAGCCGGCCTTCTCCTGCGCGGCTTCTCCCGCGACGGTTCGATCGCCCTTCGAGTGCTCGACCCGGGAGCGCCCGCAGCACGGGGCATCTCGTCGATCGAGCGATTCGAGTTCTCCGAGGCCGCCCGCCTGCGCGGCCGCGTCCGCAGCACGGCCACCACCGCCGAGACGCGGTCGGTCGACGACCACGCCGCCACGCAATCGTTCGACGCGATCGTCGAACTCGAGTGGGAGGGCGAGCCGTTCTCCTTGACGGTGCAGGAGGACGACGGCTGGTACTTCGCCGCCTTCGCCGACGGGACGGCGGGGGTCGAGAGCCACGCGTTCCGGTTCATCCGATTCCCGGTGCCCGCCGACGGCGAGGCCGTGGTGGACTTCAACCGCGCCTACCTCCCCCCGTGCGCCTTCTCGGACCACTACGTCTGCGTGATGCCGGTGCCCGGCAACCGGTGGCCGGTGCCGATCCGGGCGGGCGAGCGCCTCGTGCGATGACGGGCGCCTGAGGGGCGCCCGGCGCAGTCGGTGGAGTTCGCAGGGAAGCCATATATCCTGAGGGGACTATGGACGACTACTGGGCCAACGCGATCTGGTCGCTTGCGCCGACCGTGCTCATCGGCCTCATCTTCTGGTTCGTGATGCGCTCGATCATCCGCGCCGACCGCACCGAGCGCAAGGCGTATTCGCGGATCGAGGCCGAGGAGCGCGCGAAGCTCGGTCGCGAACGGCCGACGGCCTAGCCCGGCATGGAGGCGGGGCTCTCGCAGACGACGCTCGTCGTCGGCGCACTCCTCCTCGTCCTCGACCTCATCGTCCGCGTCATCGCGGTGATCGTGGTGCCGCGCAACCGCCGCCCGACGGCGGGCATGGCGTGGCTCCTCGCGATCTTCTTCATCCCGATCCTCGGGGTGCTGTTCTTCGTGCTCATCGGCAACCCGAAGCTGCCGAAGCACCGCCGTCAGAAGCAGGCCGAGGTCGACCGGTACATCCGCGACTCCACGCACGGCGTCGAGCGGGTGAGCGATCCGAACTCGTGGCCGAGCTGGTTCGAGGGGGTGGTGCGCCTGAACCGCAACCTCGGTTCGATGCCGCTGATCGGCCAGAACAGCGCGAGCCTCATCGGCGACTACGCGGGCTCGCTCGCGTCGATGACCGACGCGATCCGCGACGCGAAGCGCTTCGTGCACGTCGAGTTCTACATCTTCGCGCTCGACGCCACCACCGAGCCGTTCTTCGAGGCGCTGGGCGACGCCGTCGCCCGCGGGGTCGAGGTCCGGGTGCTGCTCGACCACATCGCCTCGCGCCGGGTCAGCGGCTATCGCAAGACGCTGGCGCGACTCGACGCGATGGGGGTGCGCTGGCAGCTCATGCTCCCGGTGCAGCCGCTCAAGGGCAAGTACCAGCGGCCCGACCTGCGCAACCACCGCAAGATCCTCGTCGTCGACGGCGAGGTGGGGTTCATGGGCTCGCAGAACGTCATCGACCGCAGTTACAACAAGCGCAGCAACCAGCGGCGCGGGCTGAAGTGGAAGGAGCTCGTCGCGCGTGTCGAGGGGCCGATCGTCGCCGGCCTCGAGGCCATCTTCGCCACCGACTGGTTCCTCGAGACGGGCGAGGAGCCGACGCGCGACCTCTCCGAGTCGCTCACGCAGCCCGGCGAGGCGCAGGACCTCGACTGCCAGGTGGTGCCGAGCGGGCCGGGGTTCCGCAGCGAGAACAACCTCAAACTCTTCCTCGCGCTGCTCTACGCCGCGCGGGAGAAGATCATCATCACGAGCCCGTACTTCGTGCCCGACGAGGCGATGCTCTACGCGATCAGCGGGGCGACCCAGCGTGGCATCCACGTCGAGCTCTTCGTCTCGGAGATCGGCGACCAGGCGCTGGTCTACCACGCGCAGCGCTCGTACTACGAGGCGCTGCTGCGGGCGGGCGTCAAGATCTACATGTACAAGGCGCCGTACATCCTGCACGCGAAGCACTTCACGATCGACGACGACGTCGCCGTAATCGGGTCGAGCAACATGGACATCCGCTCGTTCGAGCTCAACATGGAGGTGTCGCTCCTCGTGCGCGGGCGCTCGTTCGTTCGCGAGATGCGCGCCGTCGAGGACGGCTACCGGCGTGACAGCCGCGAACTCACCCTCGACGAGTGGCTGAAGCAGCCGCTCGGTGCGACGGTGCTCGACAACCTCGCGCGGCTGACCTCCGCACTGCAGTAGGCGGTCGCCGGATGCCTCGGGGCGGCCCTCAGCCGCGGGGCTTCAGCCGCACGGTGGGCAGTTCGGGAGCGGGCAGCGGCTCGCCGTCGTAGTCGACGCGGCCGAAGCGGCCGTCGGGGTTGTCGCGGCCGATGACCTCTGACTGCCACTGCCGGCGGGACTCGACGATCTCGTCGTGGTCGCGGCCGATGAAGTTCCACCACATGACGAGCTCCTCGCCGAACGGCACGCCGCCGAGCAGGACCACCCGCACCGGGCCGTCGTCCGCAGTCAGGCGCACGCCGTCGTGGCCGGTCGGCAGGTACCCGAGCTCGCTCCACTCGAGAGTGGCCGAATGGCCCGCGACGGTGAGCCCGTCGGCGTCGACGGGGGAGTCGTCGACCTCGTCGTCGGTGGCCGCGATCGTGACCCTCACGGGCCCGGCGTCGACGAGCACGCCGTGCTCGAAGGCGGGGTCGAGCTCGATCCAGGCCTCGCCGCCCGCGGGCAGGTCGATCTGGGCGCCGACGAGCGGGCTGAAGAGCGTGACGGATGCCTCGTCGCCGACGCCGGGCAGCGAGCCGGCGAACACCCGGACGACCGCGTCGTCGACCGTCGCCGGGCCGATCTCGTCGTGCTCGAAGAACGGGACGACGTTGCGGGAGGCGTCGGGGAGGGCGACCCAGAGCTGGACGCCGTGCAGGCGGGTCGTGGCGGGGGTGGAGACCTCGGAGTGCGAGATGCCGCGGCCGGCGGTCATGAGGTTCACCTGGCCGGGCCGCACGAACTCGCGGCTGCCGGTGGAGTCGCGGTGCTCGATCTCGCCCTCGAAGAGCCAGCTGACCGTCTGCAGCCCCGTGTGGGGGTGCGGCGGCACCACCATGCCGCCCGAGTCGGCGATGTCGTCGGGCCCGTAGTGGTCGGCGAAGCACCAGGCGCCGATCGTGGTGCGGCCGCGCTGCGGGAGCGTGCGCCGCACGTTCATCGCGCGCGGGCCGCCGAGCGGCACGTCGCGCGGCGCGAGCACCTGCACGGCCGGGCCCTGCCGCCCTTCGGGCGGGCAGAGCAGCTCGAGCGGGTCCTTCTCGAGATTGCTCATGACGCCAGCCTATTCCGGTCTTCCGGCCCCCTGCTCGGGCAGCGCGGAGGCGGTGCGCGGGGGTGCCGAACCGATAACATTGCGGCATGGCTACCTCCGTGCGTCTCCGTCGTGCCGGCCTCGCTGCCGCGGCCCTCGCTTCCGTGTTCCTCCTCGCCGCGTGCGCACCGCCCACGCGGGCGGCCGAGAACTACCCGGGTGAGCCCGTCGTCGAGCACGCCGAGGAGAACGGTCACGAGGAGGAGAACGCCGAGGGCGGGCCGCAGGCCGCCTGGCTCGGCCAGGGCGGTCAGCTCGCGGTGACCATCTGGGGCAGCTCGACCTGCCCCGTCGTCGGCGAGAGCATCAGCGTCGTCGAGCCCGCGGGCGAGGGCAACCGGGTCGCGATCGACCTCGTCGAGCGCCCTGCCGACGAGATGTGCACGATGGACCTCGTGCCGCACACCACCGTCTTCTGGACGCCGATGAACGTCACGACGACCGAGCCGCTCGTCGTCGAGGTGCAGGACACCGAGGTCACCGTTCCGGTGAAGTAGGGCGCGAAGCATCCGCCTCGCGCGCGATCGCATCGCACCGCGCAGAGGCCGACGGCGGGCCGCCGGGGGAGAGACCCCGGCGGCCCGCCGTCGTCATCTCGTCAGCCGCGGCGGAGCACGAGGAGCTCGCCGATCTCGCAGTCGAGCGCCTCGCAGACCGCCTGCAGCGTCGAGAAGCGGATGGCTCGCGCACGGTCGTTCTTCAGCACGCTGAGGTTCACCACGCTCACGCCCACGAGTTCTGCGAGACGGGTCAGGGTCATCCCGCGCGACTCGAGCAGCTCATCGAGCCGGCAGTGCACGTCGGTCGCTTCGTCGGGCTCGGCGGGCGACATCAGACGAGGCCCTCGGTCTCGCGGCGCAGCCGATCGCCGACGGTGAAGACGGTGGCGGCCATTGCAGCGAGGAAGGCGAGGAAGAACAGGGGCATCACGTCGACCGTCATCACGACGTTGTCGAAGTCGCCGTCGCTGAGACGGACGAATGCGCCGTTGGCCGCCATGTTGCCGAAGAACGGCACCGCGGCGAAGCCGATGGTGCCGGTGATGCCGGCCACCGCCACCAACGCGGTATTGCGGCGGCTGAAGACCTGATTGCGCAGGACCGACCAGCAGAGGAGCAGGAGGCAGGCGACGACGACCCCGATCGTCGCCGCGGCGATCACCTGCTGCAGGATGAGCGACGCCCACGACGCCCCGGGGAGCGAAGGGACGGTCACGATCGCCCGGTCGAGCTCGACCGCGACCAGAGCGCCATCG
Source organism: Agromyces sp. NPDC057679 (assembly GCF_042799635.1). Taxonomy (NCBI): domain Bacteria; kingdom Bacillati; phylum Actinomycetota; class Actinomycetes; order Micrococcales; family Microbacteriaceae; genus Agromyces; species Agromyces sp. NPDC057679. Next base: position 980,730 of record NZ_JBHVIK010000002.1, read on the forward strand.
GGTCCGATCGGTGCGTCTGCGGAGGTTCCGACGAATTCGGCGGCCACGGCGACGTGGCGATTCGGCGCGACCTCGAGGATGCGCAGCACGGCAGCTGTGATGCCCCATGCCGCGATGGCCACGCCCGCGACTATGAAGAGCAGGAGTGCGACCGTATCGGATCGGCTGATGGGGGGTGCGGCGGTTGCGCTCATCGCATTCCTAACGTTTATCGATAATAACGATAATCGTTAAGTTAGTGTCGCCTGCGGATCGGGTCAACCCCGAAGCGTGATGCGCCCACGGCGAACAGTCGCCCACGGGGCATCCGGAGTGTTTACGCTCGTTGTAACGACGTCCCCTGCCCAGTGGGGCCGTGAGGAGTAGAGCATGTTCGAGAGATTCACCGACCGAGCCCGTCGTGTCGTCGTCCTGGCCCAAGAAGAGGCCAAGATGCTCAACCACAACTACATCGGCACCGAGCACATCCTGCTCGGGCTCATCCACGAGGGTGAGGGCGTCGCCGCCAAGGCGCTCGAGTCGCTCGGAATCTCGCTCGACGCCGTGCGCGAGCAGGTCCAGGACATCATCGGCCAGGGGCAGCAGCAGCCGACGGGGCACATCCCGTTCACGCCGCGCGCCAAGAAGGTGCTCGAGCTCTCGCTCCGCGAGGCGCTGCAGCTGGGCCACAACTACATCGGCACCGAGCACATCCTCCTCGGCCTCATCCGCGAGGGCGAGGGCGTCGCAGCCCAGGTGCTCGTCAAGCTCGGCGCCGACCTCAACCGCGTGCGCCAGCAGGTCATCCAGCTGCTCTCGGGCTACCAGGGCAAGGAGCAGGTGCAGGTCGGCGCGAACGAGCAGCAGACCCCGCAGGGCGGCTCGCAGATCCTCGACCAGTTCGGCCGCAACCTCACGCAGGCGGCCCGCGAGTCGAAGCTCGACCCGGTGATCGGCCGCGAGAAGGAGATCGAGCGGGTCATGCAGATCCTCTCGCGCCGCTCCAAGAACAACCCCGTGCTGATCGGCGAGCCCGGCGTCGGCAAGACCGCCGTCGTCGAGGGCCTCGCGCAGGCCATCGTCAAGGGCGAGGTGCCCGAGACGCTGAAGGACAAGCAGCTCTACTCGCTCGACCTCGGCTCGCTCATCGCCGGCTCCCGCTACCGCGGTGACTTCGAGGAGCGTCTGAAGAAGGTCACGAAGGAGATCCGCACCCGCGGCGACATCATCGTCTTCATCGACGAGATCCACACCCTCGTGGGCGCTGGTGCGGCCGAGGGGGCAATAGACGCCGCCTCGATCCTGAAGCCGCTGCTCGCCCGCGGCGAGCTGCAGACCATCGGCGCGACGACGCTCGACGAGTACCGCAAGCACTTCGAGAAGGACGCCGCGCTCGAGCGCCGCTTCCAGCCGATCCAGGTCGCCGAGCCCTCGCTGCCCCACGCGATCAACATCCTCAAGGGCCTCCGCGACCGCTACGAGGCGCATCACAAGGTGTCCATCACCGACGGTGCCATCGTCGCCGCGGCGAACCTCGCCGACCGCTACATCTCCGACCGCTTCCTGCCCGACAAGGCGATCGACCTGATCGACGAGGCCGGCGCGCGCCTGCGCCTCTCGATCCTCTCGTCGCCGCCCGAGCTGCGCGAGTTCGACGAGAAGATCGCCGTGGTCCGCGCCGCGAAGGAGACCGCGATCGAGGAGCAGGACTTCGAGAAGGCCGCGTCGCTGCGCGACGAGGAGAAGAACCTCCTCGGCGAGCGTCTGCGTCTCGAGAAGCAGTGGAAGTCGGGCGACGTCAAGACCACTGCGGTCGTCGACGAGGGCCTGATCGCCGAGGTGCTCGCGCAGGCCACCGGCATCCCCGTCTTCAAGCTCACCGAAGAGGAGTCGTCGCGACTCGTCTTCATGGAGAAGGCGCTGCACGAGCGCGTCATCGGCCAGGAGGAGGCGATCTCCGCCCTGTCGAAGACGATCCGCCGCACCCGCGCCGGCCTCAAGGACCCGAAGCGCCCCTCGGGGTCGTTCATCTTCGCCGGCCCCACGGGTGTCGGCAAGACCGAGCTCGCCAAGGCGCTCGCCGAGTTCCTCTTCGACGACGAGGCCGCCATGATCTCGCTCGACATGTCGGAGTACGGCGAGAAGCACACCGTCTCGCGGCTGTTCGGCGCCCCTCCCGGGTTCGTCGGCTTCGAAGAGGGGGGCCAGCTCACCGAGAAGGTGCGTCGCAAGCCGTTCAGCGTGGTGCTCTTCGACGAGATCGAGAAGGCCCACCCCGACATCTTCAACTCGCTCCTGCAGATCCTCGAAGAGGGCCGTCTGACCGACGGCCAGGGCCGCGTCGTCGACTTCAAGAACACCGTCATCATCATGACGACGAACCTCGGCACGAAGGACATCTCGAGCGGCCCCGTGGGCTTCGCGCTCGAGGGTGACACCCGCACCGGGTACGACCTCATGCGCGGCAAGGTGAACGAAGAGCTGAAGAAGCATTTCAAGCCCGAGTTCCTGAACCGCGTCGACGAGATCATCGTGTTCCCGCAGCTCTCGAAGCCCGAGCTGCTGCAGATCGTCGACCTCTTCCTGAAGCGCCTCAGCGAGCGCATGCTCGACCGCGACATGACCGTCGAGCTCACGGTTCCCGCGAAGGAGCGCCTCATCGAGGTCGGCTTCGACCCGGCGCTCGGTGCACGACCGCTGCGCCGCGCGGTGCAGCATGAGGTCGAGGACCGCCTGTCCGAGAAGATCCTGCACGGCGAGCTCAACTCGGGCGACCACGTGCACGTCGACTTCAAGGACGGCGAGTTCGTCTTCACGACCACGCAGCGCGAGCTGCCCGTGAGCGTCGGAGTGAACACGAACGCTGCCATCGGCACCGGGCCGGCCACGCCCGATCTGGCGGCCGCCTCGGGCGACTAGACGCGAACGACACGACGGGGCGGATGCTTGGGCATCCGCCCCGTCGTCGTACCCGGGCCGACTTGACCCTGCACCATGGTGCAGGGTCGACGATGGCGGTATGACCACTTCCACGGCCCCGAGCGGCCCCGCTCGCCCCGAGACTCCCACCCTCCGGACTCCCGCCCCGACTGCCGCTCCCGGCCCCGCCTCCAGCCGTGACCGGACACCGGGCCCGGGCTTCGTGCAGCCCCGGTGGGGCCGAGCCGGGGCGATCTACGACCTCGTCGTGACCGTCGGCTTCGCGACGCCGTTCACCGCCGCGGCGCTGCTCGAACTCACCAGGTGGGTCCACGACGCGCTCGGCCTCCCGGGCGCGCAACTGCCCGAGTTCGGGGCGACCGCCTTGATGTTCACGAGCATGTTCGGCACGGCGGTGACCATGTGGGCGATCGCGCGGATCCTGCGCCCCGAACCTCGCTTCATCGCGATCGACACGGGCGGGCGCCTGCTCTTCTCGCTCTGGATGACGTGGGCGCTGTTGAATGGGCAGAGCGCGACGATCGTCGTGTTCCTGATCGGGGAGGTCGTGTGGCTGATCCTGCAGCTCAGCGGGCTGATGCACCTGCGCCGACGCTGACGATCGGGGCGCTCGCCGCGGCCGCCGGCGTCGCGATCAGCACGGTCCGGTTCTACGAGCGCGAGGGGCTCGTGGAGCCGGCCGAGCGCTCCTCGTCGGGGTATCGGCACTTCTCCGCCGACACGGTGCGCCGCGTCCGGTTCATCCGTCGGGCGCAGGAGCTCGGGTTCACGCTGCGCGAGGTGCGCGACGTGCTGCGGCTCTCCGACGAACCCGAGCTCATCACCTTCTCGGACGTCGCCCGGCAGGTGGGCGACAAGCTCGCCGAGCTCGAGCAGCGGATCATCGACCTGGGGCGCGTCCGCGACGCGCTCGCGCTCCTCGTCGAGACCGGCCCGACCCACCCGCGATGCCCGGTGGTCGACGCCGTCGTCTGAGGTCGGCGCAGCCCGCATGCGACCGGGGCGGGCCGGAACCGGGAATACGATGGGCGGATGACGACCGAGTTCCACGTGCGCCGGGCGCGCACGAGCGATGTGCCGAAGATCATCGACGTCGTGGAGCCGCTCGTCAGCCGACGAATCCTGCTCGGCAAGGAACGGGTCGACCTGTACGGCGCGATCCAGGAGTTCCGGGTCGCCGAGGATGCCGACGGCCGCGTGATCGGCGCCGGGGCCCTGCACGTCATGTGGGAGGACCTCGGCGAGGTGCGCACCCTGGCCGTCGACGATGCCTGGCTCGGCAAGGGCGTCGGCCACGCGCTGCTCAGCGCGCTCGAGCAGGAGGCCCGCGAGCTCGGGCTGAGCCGGCTGTTCTGCCTGACCTTCGAGATCGGCTTCTTCGGACGCCACGGCTTCGAGGACATGGGCGCCGAAACCGTCGACCCCGAGGTCTACGCCGAACTCGTGCGCTCCCACGACGAAGGCGTCGCCGAGTTCCTCGACCTCGCGCGGGTCAAGCAGAACACCCTCGGCAACACTCGCATGCTGAAGCGGCTCTGACGCTCCGCTCGGCGCGCCGGGCGGATGCCTCGGGGCGGGGCCGCGCGGCCGTACCCTGTGACCATGTCGACGAATTCCGCACCCTCAGGGCGTCAGACGCCCCAGGTGTACCGCCGGCGCCGGTTGCTGGTGCTGCTCGGCATCGTGGCCGTGATCGTCGCGATCGTGCTCATCATCGTGCGGCCGGGTGCGAGCGAGGGCGGCGAGGTCTCGCCGAAGTCGACGCCCGGCACCGAGACGCCTTCACCTGAGACGGCCATCCCGACCGAGCCGACCGCGACTGACGGCGACCCGTGCGGTCCCGAGCAGATCACCGTCGAGGCGATCACCGACAAGAGCTCGTACGCGGCCGGCGAGCAGCCGCAGCTCTCGGTCGAGATCACGAACACCGGCAAGAACGTCTGCGTGCTCAACGCGGGCACGAAGGCGCAGGTCTTCACCATCACGAGCGGCGACGAGGTGTACTGGACCTCGACGGACTGCCAGACCGACGCGATCGACGCCGAGGTCTCGCTCACCCCGGGCACGCCGATCAGCTCGAGCGCCCCCATCGTCTGGGACCGTACCCGGTCGACGCCCGAGACCTGCGACGGCCCCCGTGAGGCGGTGCCGGCCGGCGGCGCGTCGTACCACCTCGCCGTCTCGGTGGACGGCTTCGAGTCGGCCGAGCAGAAGCAGTTCCTGCTGTACTGAGCCGGCGAACGCGCAGGAGCTGGGGAGGAGCGGCGGCGGGCGCGGGTGCCGCCGAGCGGCGGCGGATGCTCCGTTAGCCTTGAGGCATGGCAGGCAAGGCACGCAAGAAGCCCGCGGGCGAACAGCTCGAGTTCCGCTCCCAGGCGCTCGCCGAGGCGCTCGAGCGCCAGGACATGGCGGCGGTCGCGCTCGCGCTGCGCAACGGCAACACGGTCGTTCCGCTCATCAAGCCCGGCCCGCGCGACAAGCCGCTCGACGGCGGCGAGGTGTGGACGTTCCGCGACCCCAAGACGGGCGAGGTCGCGCTGCTGCTCTTCAGCGACGCGGCGAACAAGCCCGAGAACCTGCCGCCGGCCGTGGGCCTGCAGAGCCCGGCGTGGCTGCGCTCGTTCCTGAAGCGGTACGAGTCGACGATCACCACGGTGTTCCTCGACATCGCCGGCCCCCACCCGATGCAGGCCCCGCCCGGCGAACTGCTGCGGGCGCTCGAGGCCTGAACCGCGTACGGGGCGCCTCGGCGCGGGAACGAGTGCGTCGCGCGCGCCTGGGGGCCTAGAACGCGGCGTCGAGCTCTCGCGTGCGGGCGTCGTTCGCGACGAGCATCGCCTGCGTGACGGCCGCCCGTACGCTGCCCGCCTCGACGTCGAGGATGGTCGTGTAGCCGAGCCGTCGCGCCTCTGCGGCGCGCTGCTTGGCGGCGGTGACGGGGCGCACCTCACCGGCGAGGCTGATCTCACCGAAGGCGGCGAGCTCGTGCGGCACGGCCGAGTCGCGCATGGCCGAGGCGATGGCGACGGCGATCGCGAGGTCGGCGCCCGGCTCGGACAGCTTCACCCCGCCGACGGTCGAGACGTAGACGTCGTGCTCGCCGAGGGCCTTGAGTCCGGCACGGCGCTCGAGCACGGCGATGATCATCGCGACGCGGGCCGGGTCGACCCCGTTGACGACGCGGCGCGGCTGCGGGGCCTTCGTCGACACGACGAGCGCCTGCACCTCGACCGGGAGCGCACGGCGGCCCTCGAGCGCGACGGTGACGCAGGTGCCGCTCACGACGCTTCGGCCGCTCGAGAGGAAGAGCCCCGAGGGATCGGGCACCTCGGCGATGCCGTCGCCCGTCATCTCGAAGCAGCCGACCTCGTCGGTCGGGCCGAAGCGGTTCTTGAGCGCCCGCACGAAGCGCAGCGCGGTCTGGCGGTCGCCCTCGAACTGGCAGACGACGTCGACGAGGTGCTCGAGCAGTCGAGGGCCGGCGATCGAGCCGTCTTTCGTGACGTGGCCGACGAGCAGCACCGGCAGCTGCCGCTCTTTCGCGACGCGGATCAGGGTCGACGCGACCTCGCGCACCTGGCTCGGCTGGCCGGGGAGCCCGTCGGAGAGCGAGGACGACACCGTCTGCACGGAGTCGACGATCAGCAGATCGGGGCGGGTGGCGTCGACCTGCCCGAGGATCGTCGCGAGGTCGGTCTCGGCGGCGAGGTAGAGCTCGTCGTGCAGGGCGCCCGTGCGGCCGGCCCGCAGCCGCACCTGGGCCACCGACTCCTCAGCGGTGACGTACAGCACGCGGCGGCCGGTCGCGGCGACGCGCGCGGCGACCTCGAGCAGCAGGGTCGACTTGCCGACCCCGGGCTCGCCCGAGAGCAGGATCGCGGCGCCCGCGACGATGCCGCCGCCGAGCACCCGGTCGAACTCGCCGATGCCGCTCGGCCGGTGGGCGGCGTCGGCCGTCTCGACGTCGACGATCGGCCGCGCGGTGCGCGCCTCGCCGAGCTGCACGGCCTGCACCGCGCGCACGATGCCGGTCTTCTCGGCGGCCTCGACCACGGTGCCCCACTGCTGGCATTCGACGCAGCGGCCGACCCACTTGACGGTCGACCAACCGCACTCGGTGCAACGGAACGCGGAGGTGGGTCGGGCCATGCCCCGAGACTAGCCGCGGCCTCCGACATCGACGGAATCGTGCAGCTCGAGTCCCTCTGCCGTCTCGAGTGAGGCGAGTCGCTCGGCCACGAGCGGCCGGAACGCCTCGGCCCACACCGCGTAGCCACCGTCGTTCGGGTGGAACATGTCGCGCGCGAACTGCGTCAGGATGCCCGGCAGACCCTGCCGACGCGTCGCGGAGTGGAGGGGCGCCACGGCGAGCCCGCGCGAGCGGGCGGCGGCGCGCAGCATCCCGTTCGCCTCGGCGACCTTGCGCTCGTTGCGCGGGAAGTGGAAGCACGGCAGCTCGCCGACGATCGCGTGCTCGGGCAGTTCGTCGAGGATCGCCCGCAGGTTGCGGTCGAAGACCGAGGCATCCCAGTCGGCGATGTCGTTGGCGCCGATCGCGACCGTGACGACGTCGGGCGCGAGGGTGCGCAGGCGCGGCAGCTGGTCGCGGACCGCGAGGGTCGTCGTCGCGCCCGAGACGCTGAGGTTCACGGTGCGGATGCTCCGTTCGGAGGCCGCGCGCATCCCCTCCGCGAGCACGCCGACGTAGCTGCGGTCGGGCCGCGACGCGCCGATGCCCTGCGCGGCCGAGTCGCCGAGGGCGACGTAGAGCAGCTCGCCATCGGCCCTGCCGTGATCGCGCCACCACTTCGAGTGCACCGGCAGGGTGTCGTTCAGCGTCCCGCGGCGGAGCTCCATCCGCTCGCGGAAGGGGCGCACGCCCGCCGTGCCGAGCACCGTCGACATCGCGAGCGAGGTGCCCGCGGCGAGCGCGCGCGGGGAGGTGCGCGGCCGGGGCGGCGCGAAGGCCGAGTCGAGCATTGCAGTGGTCATGCGGCGACGGTATCGAGGCCCGCTTCGAGGTGACTGGGCGCCGGCTGGGCGCCCGCTGGGCTTTCGATGACGAAACGATCACGGCGAGGATGCCACGTGGCCGGCGCGCGCCCAATCCCACCGAACCGGCCCCTGATCAGGGCAGAAGTGTGCGACGTCGTCGCGCCCGAGTCGAACGCCTACCCGGTGGCATCCGCTCGTTTTGGCAGTCTTGGCGTCGTCGCCTACTATTGATCCCGGTACCGTGTCCGAGCGGCCGAAGGTGCAACTCTCGAAAAGTTGTGTGCGTGAAAGCGCACCGTGGGTTCAAATCCCACCGGTACCGCCACAGAACCCCGCGATCGTTATGATCGCGGGGTTCGTTGTTTCTCGGGAGGCGCCTTGTTCGACGCGGTGGAACTCGACGACGACGTCGTGATGCGGCTCGTCGCCGCGGGTGACGGCCCGGCGCTCGCCGCGGCCTACACGCGCAATCGCGAGCACCTCGCGCCCTGGGAGCCGCTGCGCACGCCCGAGTTCTTCACCGCGGCCTGGCACCACCGCGACGTCGCCGGAGCGATCGCGCGGCTTCAGGCCGGGACCTCGGTGCCGTTCGTGCTCGCGCAGGGCGAGGAGATCGTCGGGCGCGTGAACCTCTCGGATCTCGTGCGCGGCGTGTTCGAGAACGCCCACCTCGGCTACTGGGTCGACGAGCGCTTCGTCGGGCGGGGCCTCGCCACGACGGCGGTCGGCGTCGCCCTGCACCACGCCCGCGCCGCCGGACTGCATCGGGTGCAGGCGGGCACGCTCGTGCACAACACGGGATCGCAACGGGTGCTCGAACGCAACGGCTTCGAGCGGTTCGGGCTCGCCCGCCGGTACCTGCGCATCGCGGGGGAGTGGCAGGACCACGTGATGTACGAGCGGCTGCTCGACGAGTGAGCGAGCGGGGTCTTCGGCGAGCTCGCCGGCGCGATCGCGGTCGCCGGTGGTAGCGTGACTGCGTCGGGAGGAGGCACCGTGATCGAGTTCATCGGTCCGATCCTGCGCGCACTGCAGGCCTCCCTCGAGCTCTCGCTCGCCTCGAACAGCCTGCTCGCGGTGCTCCTCGTGGGCGTCGCCGGCGCCGCGGCCGTCGCCGTCGTGCTCGTCGCGTGCCGCGCACTGCCCGTGCTCGTGGCGGCCGACGCGAGCGGCGCAGCACGGCGGCTCCGGCAGACCGCCGACCCCGGGCGCCTGCTCTCCCAGAGCGACCCCGATGCGCCGGGACGTGCCCGGCCGAGGGCACCGGGTCGCGGCCTCGCGGCCGCGTAGCGCCCGAACCCCGCCACCACCCGGCAGCACCTGCGACCCTCTCGTCGCGAACGGTGCGGCACCGGAATCTCGGCGATGATCGGCGACCCTTCGCGGCCAGACGGAACCCCGTTTCGCCGACCGCAAAGGACTCACCATGGATCTCTACGCCTTCCCGCCGATCGCCGCCCTCCTCGACGGAGCGCACGCCCTCCTCATGGGCCTCGCCGACCTCCTCGCCCCGCTCACCGGCGGCGCGAGCGCCGCCGCGGCGATCGTGCTCGTCACGCTGCTCGTCCGCGCCGCGCTCATCCCCGTCGGCATCTCGCAGGCGAAGGCCGAGCAGGGGCGCGCCCGGCTCGCGCCGAGGCTCGCCGAGCTGCAGCGCAAGCACGCCAAGAACCCCGAGCGCCTGCAGCGCGAAATGATGGCGCTCTACCGCGACGAGGGCACGAGCCCGTTCGCGGGGTGCCTGCCGATGCTCGCCCAGGCGCCGGTCGTGGGCATCATCTACGCCCTGTTCATCCTGCCGACGATCGCGGGGCACGAGAACGCGCTGCTGCAGGAGACGCTCGCGGGCGTCCCGCTCGGTTCGAGCCTCGCCGGCTCGATCGTCGACGGCACGCTCACGCCCGCCGGTTTCGCCGTGTTCGCCACGATCATCCTCTCGATCGCGCTCGTCGGCGAGGTGACGCGGCGGGTGTTCCGGGCGCAGGCGCCGGTGGTGCCCGCGACCGCCGCCACGACCGCACGGGGGGCGACGGGCGGCGCGCGCGCCGCGTCATCCCCCTCGCCGCTCTCGACCGCCGGCGCACAGCGGATGCTCGGCCTCCTGCAGTTCGTCACCGCGGTCATCGCGGTGTTCGTCCCGCTCGCCGCGGGCCTCTACCTGCTCGTCACGGTCGCGTGGACGCTCGCGCAGCGCGTGCTGCTGCGTCGGGTGTATCCGCTGCCGCAGCCGAATCCGGCCTGATCGGCGGGTATCGCACGGCCATCTCACGCGGACGACACGCGCGGCAAGGGCTTGCCCCGCAGGCGCCTCGGTGCCAAGTTTGGAGCATCGAACGAAGGAGCAACCATGAGTTTCCTCGCGTTTCTGATCCTCGGCCTGATCGCCGGGGCTATCGCCAAGCTGATCCTGCCCGGCAAGCAGGCGGGCGGCTGGTTCATCACCCTGCTGCTCGGCGTTGTCGGGGCCCTCCTCGGCGGCTGGCTGGGCAGCCTCATCCTCAATCGCCCCCTGACGGAGTTCTGGGACCTCGGGACCTGGCTCCTCGCGATCGGCGGCTCGATCATCGTGCTGCTCATCTGGGGACTGGTCACGCGCGGAAGCCGCAACAGCGCGGCCTGATCGCCGTCGGCGAAGCGGATGGCCGGTCGGTCATCCGCTTCGCTTCGGCGCGCCGGCTCAGCCCCAGTCGGTGTCGGCGAGCTCGACGAAGCGGGCGAGCAGCCGCTGCGGTTCGGTGACGCTCGCCGAGTCGAGCCGGGCGCTCACCTCGCGCAGCTCGCTCGCCGGGAAGTAGCCGTGGTGGCGGTAGACCTGCGCCCGGGCGATGAAGTCGGCCGTCGTCACCTCGGGGTGGAACTGGGTCGCGTAGAGACGGGCGCCGGCCCGGTAGATCTGCACGGGGCATCCGGCCGAGCTCGCGAGGAGCACGGCACCGCCGGGCAGCTCCTCGACCGACTCCTTGTGGCCGACGAGCGCGTCGAACCGCCGCGGCAGCGCCCCGACGAGCGCATCTGCGGCGCCGTCGTCGGTGAGGGTGATCTCGACGGCCGCGGCGTTCTCGCCGTGCAGGGTGCCCACCGCGCCGCCGAGCACCTGCGTGAGCACGCCGATGCCGTAGCAGGTGAAGAGCAGCGGGAACTCCGAGTCGAGCGCCCACTCGGCCAGCTCGGCGAGTTCGGCCTCGACTCTCCGCTGGACCGCGTGCTTGTTCGCCTCGGGAGTCGTCACGTTGTACGGGCTGCCGCCGACGATGATGCCCGCGTACGCGGCGAGCGGCACCTGCCGGAGCGACTCGACGTCGAGGCGGTGGTGCTCGAGCCGGCCGGCATCGAGCCCGGTCGCGCGCCGCACCGACTCGTACTCGGGGCCGACCGCCTCGATCTCGGGGCGCGCCGACAGGAACAGGAACGGCTTCGGCCCCGTCATCGGCCCTTCCTCCGCCCACGCTGCGAAGCGGTCCGGGCGGATGCCCCGCGACCCGCGCCGGAGCGGCCGGACGTGCCCTTGCCGCCCTTGCCGGTCTTCGCGCCGCCCTTGCCGCCGCCGCGAGCCGCCTCGGCCGCACGGCGTTCGGCGGCCGCCTTCTTCGCCGCCTTCGCGGGCGAGAGCTCGGGCGTCTCGTCGGCCCGGGAGCTGCGTGCGGTGCGGCCCCGCACCACGCCGACGAACTCCTGGATGTCGTCGTCGTCGCGCTCGGTGCGCCAGACGAGGGCGATCCGGGTGGGCGGGGCGTCGACGAGCGGGATCGCGACCACGTCGCGCCGCTGGTGGAGCCGGGCGATCGAGTGGGGCACGATCGCGTAGCCGGTGCCGGCCGCGACGAGCTCGAGGGTCATCGCCGGGTCGGGCTGCACGGGCGCGATCGGCTCGCCGTCGAGATCGGCGACGGCGAGCTCGGCCTGGTCGGCGAAGGGATGCTCCTTCGGCAGCACGACGACGGCGAGCTCCTCCCAGAGCCGGATCTGGTGCAGCCCCTCGGTCTCGACCGGCAGCCGCACGAAGGCGAGGTCGACCTCGCTCGCCCGCAGTCGCTCGAGCTGTTCGCGCTCGTCGACCCTGACGGCCTCGAGGGGCAGGTCGGGGCGACGCTCGCCCCAGGCGCGCAGCCACTTCGCCGGTGAGACGCCGGCGACGTAATCGAGCCGCAATGCCATTCGGCGCCCCCTTGTTCCCTGCGTGCGGATGCCTCTCAGGCTACCGTCGGCTACGGTTGCAGGGTGAGCGAGAAGCAGCCGAAGGCCATGAAGCCGCAGTCCATGAAAGCGGAGACCGCGGCGAAGAAGCTCGGCATCCTGCTCGACGCCGCGCCCGAGGAGTTCCGGACCGCGTCGATCACGCGCGACGAGCTCGCCGCGCTGCAGGCCGAACCGCCCGAGTGGCTCGAGACCCTGCGCCGCGACGGGCCGCACCCCCGTCCGGTCGTGGCGGCCAAGCTCGGCGTCTCGAACTCCGGTCTCGCCCGCGGCGGCGTCACCGAACCGCTCACGACGGCCGAGATCAAGGCGCTCCTCGCCGCGCCGCCCGCGTGGCTCGTGCAGGAGCGCGCCACGCAGGCCGCCGTGCGCGCCGAGAAGATCCGCGTCGCCGATCGCGACAAGGAGCGCGCTGCGCGCCGTGCCGCCGGCGGCGGGGGCGGCTCAGGGGTCTGACGCCGCTTTCGGCGGGACTACTCGCCCGAAGCGGCGTAGCGCTCGCGGAGGAATCCGGCGACGTCGGCGAGCTCGCGGTCGGACACCGAGTGCCCGAGCCCCTCGTAGACGCGGGCGTCGAGCGTCGAGTGCTCGGGCAGCCAGGCGAGCGTCCGTGCGACGGATGCCTCGGGGATCACCTCGTCGGCAGTGCCGCGACCCCAGAACACGTGCGGCGCGAGCCGTGACATCCGTTCGTCGCCCTCGCGGTCGCCCGGCAGGGCGAAGCCCGCGAGGCTGACCGCGAACGAGAAGCGCTCGGGTGCGCGCCGCAGGAGCTCGAGGGCCATCGCGCCGCCCTGCGAGAATCCGAGGAGGCCCACCGGCCCGGCGTCGGGTGCCGCACGATCGAGCCAGGCGAGGAGGGCATCGACCGCCGCGTCGGCGACCTCGACCGAGCGCTCGGCGCCCTCGGCGAGCAGGGGGAACCACGCGTAGCCGTAGCCCGCGAACAGCGGCGCCCGCAGCGAGGCGACGGCGGGCTCGAGCGGCAGGTACGGCGTGAGCCCGAACAGGTCGCCCTCGTTCGAGTTGTAGCCGTGCAGCAGCACGAGCAGCGGACGCCCCTCGCGGTCGGCCGCGGAGGCCGACCAGAGCACCGCTTCGTCGTCGATCAGCACACTCGTCATGCGACAACGCTATCGGCGTGGGGCAGAATCGAGGGCATGAGCGTACGCACCCCCGATCCCGACTGGAATCCCGGCGACGAGCCCGTCGTGCGTCCACCGGCGAACCCGGGCTGGCTGAGCGATCTCGAGCTCGCCGAGGTGCGCGGTCGCCTGCCGCTGCTCTACGTCGAGGCCGTTCCCGTGCGCGTCGACGGCCTCGGGCAGGTCACCGAGGTGGGCGTGCTGCTGCGCGCGAACGCCGTCGGCGAGATGACCCGCACGCTCGTGTCGGGGCGCGTGATGTACGGCGAGACCGTCAGGGACGCCCTGTTCCGCCATCTCGAGAAGGACCTCGGGCCGATGGCGTTCCCGCTGCTGCCCGCGAGCCCGGTGCCGTTCACGGTCGCCGAGTACTTCCCGCTGCCGGGCATCACGCCGTTCACCGACGAGCGGCAGCACGCCGTGTCGCTCGCCTTCGTCGTGCCCGTGACCGGCACGTGCGAGCCGCGCCAGGACGCACTCGAGGTGACCTGGATGACGCCGGCCGAGGCGGTCGGCGACACGGTCGTGAGCGAGATGGAGGGCGGGCGGGGCCTGCTCGTCAAGCAGGGCCTCGCCTCGGTGGGCGCGCTGCGCTGAGCGCAGCGGCCGGGCCGTGGCCTCAACGGACCAGTCGCACCTCGTGGATCTCCTCGCCGAGGAACGGCACGTGCTGGTCGGCGCCGTCGGCGGTGAAGCCGTTGCGGGTGTAGAAGCGGTGCGCGCGGGGGTTGTCGGAGGCGACCCAGAGGTAGACCGGGTCGGTGCCGACGGCCGCATCGAAGAGCTTCTGGCCGATGCCCGTGCCGTGGTAGGCGTCGAGCAGGTAGATGAAGTAGAGCTCGCGCTCGCGCGGGGCGTTCTCGTCGCGGGCGGGGCCCGAACCGACGAATCCGACGATCTCGCCGTCGACGAGCGCGGCGAACTGCGCGTACTCCTCGCCGCGTTCGGCGTAGTGGTTCCAGAGCTCGGCCATGCGTCGCGGCGAGAGCTTCTCGAACGCGGCCGAGCTGATCAGGTGGTCGTACGTCTCGTGCCAGCAGGTCGCGTGAACCCGGCCCAGCGCTTCGACGTCGGAATCGCGGATGGGACGGACGACGACTTCGGCAACGACTTCGGTGCTCATGCCCCCGAGACTAAGCCAGTCCGTCGCCGCCGCGAAATCGAGGCGGGCTCGACGGATCGGGAACCTCGGCGGGGCATCCGGACATATCAGTGCATGGCCACTCTCACGAATCCGCGATCGGTGCGCCGCCCGGTTAGGCTTGGCCGACCATGGGCGAAGACGGGCGGACCGACGCGGCGCTCTGGCTCGAGGCCACCTCGGGCACAGAGGCGTCGTTCGGCGTGGTCTACGACCGTTACCGCGCCCGCGTCTTCCGGCGCGCCTTCGCGCAGGTCCAGAACGTCTCCGATGCGGAGGACATCGTGGCGGTGGTCTTCCTCGAGGCCTGGCGGCGTCGCAAGGACGTGCGCTTCGTCGACGGCTCGCTGCTGCCGTGGCTGCTCGTCGTGACCACCAACGTGACCCTCAACACCCAGCGCGCGGCGCGGCGCCACAAGCGGCTGCTCGCGGCGATCCCCGCCGCCGAGCACGCCGTCGATCCCGGGCACGAGATCGAGGAGCGCCTCGACGGGCAACTGCTCAACGGGCGACTGCAGGCGGCGCTGCGCCGGCTGAACCCCGCAGAGCGTCGGGTGGTCGAACTGTGCTTCATCGAGGAGCTCCCGCTCGCCGACGCCGCCGCCGCGCTCGATGTGCCGCTCGGTTCGGTCAAGTCGCGGCTGTCGCGCGCCCGCCGCAAGCTGCAGGCCGAGCTCGGCGATGCGGTGTGGCCGGGCGACGCGGCGGCGAGCGAAGCGTCGGCACCCCTTCCGCGCGCGGCCGACGGACTGGAGGTGACCGGATGACCGGCCCCGAGATGCGTCCCGAGCGCGCCGAAGCGATCCGCGCGATGCTCGTCGAGCACGCCCGCACCGAACCGGCCGTGCGTGCGCGGCGACGTCGCAACCGCGTCGTCGGCTGGGGCGGCCTCGGCGTGCTCGCCGTCGGCGTCGCAGCCACGGCCGGGACGATGCTGCTCGCTCCGGAACCGGTGACGGAGAGCGCGTACGTCCTCTGCATGAGCGAGGCGAGCCGCAACTCCGACGGCTCCTATCCCGGTTCGGGGGCGATGGTCGCGGAGGGGAGCGGCCTGCCGACCGATCCGATCGAACTCTGCACGCTCATGTGGGAGTCGGGGGCCCTCGAGCCCGGTTACGACCCGGTCGCTCCGGAGAATCCACCCGGCAGGGTGCCGCGCGACCTGCAGGTCTGCGTCATGAGCGACGGCGCCGCCGCCGTCGTGCCGTCGTCGAACGAGTCGATCTGCGCGGCGCTCGGCCTGGCCGAGCCGAAGGACTGAGCCGCCGCCGGCCTAGCCGAGGGTGCCGGTCGGCCGGAAGACGAGCGACTTGACCCGGTCGTTGAAGGCGCCGAGGCTGCTGCAGTACGGCGTGCAGTTCAGGCGGCTGCCGCCGTACGACGTGGCCGTGTAGGCCGTCGCCCAGCACCCGTTGAGACCCGTGAGCGAACTGACCGAGGTGTTCCAGCCCGACGACAGGGAGGAGAACCCGTACGTCGCTCCGAGGCAGCCGTTCGCTCCCCAGAAGGTGAGGCTCGAACCTCCCTTGGAGGCGTCCTTGTAGATACGGCCGACCCCGACCGATGCGGTCGCGGCGGCGAGGCGCGAGTCGGCTGCGGCGATGGAGCGCCGCTCGAGGAACCGCTCGACCTCCTCGATCGACGAGAAGCAGACCGGCTCGGGTGCGTCGAGGCCGAGCTCCTCGGCCGCGGCCGCGACGCCGATGTCGAGCGCGCAGTGCTCCCCGGCGGCCGTCGCCACGAGCGCCGTCTGCTCGATCGAGGCGGAGCCGGCCAGGAACGGCTCGGCGCTCGCCGGCAGGGCCGGAGCGAGCGCGCCGATCGTGAAGGCGAGCGCGGTGGCGGTGGTCAGGACGGCGCGGCGGATCGGCATGGAAGGCTCCCTCGGGTCGGGTGGGCTCAGTCTCGGAGTACGGGCTGAACTGGTATGTCCGGATGCCAGAAGAAAGTTCCACGAATCGGGAACCTTTTCCGCGCACCCGGACATACCTGTGATGAGGGAAGGGGTTGCGATGCGACGCACGAAGACGATGGCCACCACGCTGCTGGTGTTCTCCGCCGCAGTGATGGTCGCCCTGGCGATGGTCGTCGGCGGAGAGATCGGCCGAGCCGTCATGCCGGGGGTCTAGGCGCGCATCGCCACCGACCGGGCCGAGGGGACGCGGCCCGATCCCGTCGGGGGACGGGAGCGCGGGCCGGTGATTCGGGGGAACACCGGCCCGCAGCAACGAGGCCCGTGGAGTCGAACTCCACGGGCCTCGTTGCATTCACGGAAGGGCTCAGCCCTGCGCGCGCCGATTGGTGCGCGAGTTGCGCGACGGCGAAACGAGGCTGCCGACGCGGATCGGCTGCTTGGCCGCGCCGCGCGAGCTGCTGCCGCGCTGGGCGCCGCTCGTCTGCGCGCCGCGGCTCTGGCCCGAGCCCTGCTTGGGCGCGTTCGACTTGGTCTCGGCGGGACGGCCCGAGCGGTCGCGGCGCGGGGCGCCGGCCGAGACATCCGACTGACCTGAACGGCCGCGGCCGCGGCCGCGCCCGCCCTGCGACTGGCCCTGGCGTTCGCCGCCCTGGCCCTCGCGGGCCGCGCGCTTGCGCTGCGCGTTCGCACCCTGCGAGCGCCCGCCGCCCTGCTGCGGCGCAGCCGCGCGGGGCGCGGGCTTCACGTACGGCGCGACGTCGCCGACGAGCTTCACGACCTCGGGGGTGGTGGGCACGGCGGGCGACGGGGTCACCGTGATCGCCGCCTTGCGGAGCAGCTGCTTGAGGTCCTGGAGCTGGCCCGGCATCGCGATCGTCACGACGTCGCCCTCGCTGCCGGCGCGCGCCGTGCGGCCCGAGCGGTGCAGGTAGGCCTTGTGCTCCATGGGCGGGTCGACGTGCACCACGAGCTCGATGTCGTCGACGTGCACGCCGCGCGCCGCGACATCCGTCGCGACCATGACCTTCGCCGAGCCGTCGGAGAACGCCGCGAGGTTGCGGTCGCGCTGCGGCTGCGACAGGTTGCCGTGCAGGTCGACGGCGGGGATGCCGGCCTCGGTGAGCTTCTTCGCGAGCTTCTTCGCGTGGTGCTTCGTGCGCATGAAGAGGATGCGGCGGCCCATGCCGCTCGCGAGCGTCTTCACGAGCTCGAACTTCGTGTCGGCGTCCTCGGTGAGGAAGACGTGGTGGGTCATCGCCGCGACGGGCGAGTTCGCCTCGTCGACCGAGTGCAGCACCTCGTTCTCGAGGTAGCGCTTGACCAGCTTGTCGACCCCGTTGTCGAGGGTCGCCGAGAAGAGCAGGCGCTGCCCGCCGCGCGGGGTCTTGTCGAGGATGCGGGTGACCACGGGGAGGAAGCCGAGGTCGGCCATGTGGTCGGCCTCGTCGAGCACCGTGATCTCGACGGCGTCGAGGTGCACGAAGCCCTGCTTCATGAGGTCCTCGAGGCGGCCGGGGGCGGCTACGACGATGTCGACGCCGGCGCGCAGCGCCTCGACCTGTCGCTTCTGGTTGATGCCGCCGAAGATCGTGGTGACCTTGAGGCCGTAGGCGTCGGCGAGGGGCTCGATCGTGCGGGCGATCTGGGTGACGAGCTCGCGGGTCGGGGCGAGGACGAGGCCGAGCGGCCGGCCGGCGCGGCGCTGGCCGCCGGCGAGGGTGGTGCCGAGGCGCGCGACCATGGGCAGCGCGAAGGCGATCGTCTTGCCGGAGCCGGTCTTGCCGCGGCCGAGCACGTCGCGGCCGGCGAGCGTGTCGGGCAGCGAGTCGGCCTGGATGGGGGTGGGGACGGTCTTGCCGTCGGCCGCGAGGACCGCCACGAGAGGGGCGGGCACGCCGAGCGTTGCGAAGGTGATGTCGGTCACTGGTGCCTTTCAGGGCATGGTTCACCGCGCGCCGACACGGAAGTGCGTCGGACCCGGCGGTGGGAGTGTGGCGAAGGCGCCGGTCGGCGCATCCGTTCGCCGTATGAGAGTCATCGGGCGGCTCGATGAGGAGCCGGGCCCGGAAGCGTTTCTACGACGCAGGCGGCGCGATCGTCGCGCGCACCGCCAGCCAGCATAGCGGATGCCCCTGTGCGGACGCCGTCAGCGGGGCATCCGCTCACCGACGGGCACCTCGGCGCGCAACGTGCTGCCCTCCTGCGCGAGCGGGCAGGACCACGACGGGTCGTAGGCGCACGAGGGGTTGTACGCGAAGTTGAAGTCGACGACGAGGGTGTCGGCGTCGGAGCCCGGCCCGAGGTCGGCGCCCTTGATCGTGTCGAGCAGGTACCGCCCGCCCCCGTAGGTGCCGCCGGGCGCCCCGGCGAGCGCGTCCTTCACGGGGAGGAACAGGCCGCCGCCGTACCCGGTGAGCCGCCAGACGTCGAGCGTGCCGAGGTAGGGCAGCCGCACCGTGCCGACGAGCGTGAACGGGATGACGCCGTCGGTCGCGCTGTCGACCTTCATCCGCTGCGGCTCCTCGGTGCGCCGCACCTCGAGCTCGAAGCGCCAGTCGGGGTCGTAGCGGGCGACGGTGAGGCCGGTGAAGCGCGCGCGGTCGTCGGGCAGCAGCGGCGACTGCGGATGCCCCGCGAAGAGCTCGTCGCGACCCGAGATCCAGAGGGCGTGGCCGGCCGCGGGGTCGTGCACGCTGAGCTGGCGCACGCCCGCGTAGAGGCCGAACACGCGTCGGCGCCAGTCGGCGAGCTGGAGGGCGCCGATCGAGTCGGTCATCGTCGGGTCTCCGATCCGCGGGCGTCGGCATCGGCGGTGCCGGGCGGATCGTAGGACCAGCCCGGTGCGAGTTCGCGAAGCCGTCGCCCGCGCCACTGCCAGAACAGCCAGGTCGGGTACCAGGCGGCCGCATCCCACGGGCCTGCGCTCGCGAGCAGCCGGTCGCGGTAGAGCGTGCGGCCGTCGGGAAGCGCGGACACCGCCATCCGGTGATCCCATCGGCGGAACACCGCGAGCGGACCGGTGATCGCGCCGCCGCCGTCGCGGAGCATCCGCACGCCCTCGGGCAGCCCGCCCGGGAAGCTCACGTCGACGAACTCCTCGCCCGCGGGGAAGCGACGGAAGGCGAGCGCGCGCACCCGGTGCCGGCCCTCGGGCCAGACCGTCGGCAGACCGCCGGGTTCGAGCGAGGAGAAGTCGAGCCACGGCGCCACCACCTCGCGCAGCACCGCGGGGCTCCGGATCGCGCGCCACGCCGCATCCGGCGTGCAGTCGAGCGTGAGTTTCAGGAGCACCCGCATGTGCCGAGAGTAGGCCGGAGCCCTCGTCGCTGCCAAGGGATCCGTGGTGATTCCCGGCTCGCGACCGGGGCCACCGCCTAGACTCGCGCCATGCCCGATGCCCTCTCGTGGTTGCCGTCGCTCGTCGTCTTCGGGGCGGCCGCGGTCGCCCTCGTCGGCGCCGTGGTGGGCCTGCGCCGAGCCGGCGCCCGACGCGAGCGGGCCGAGCTCGCCGCCGGCCGTGACGCCGAGGTGCGGGCGAAGCAGCTCATCGTGCGGGCCGACGAGGCCGTGCGCGACGCCGAGCGCGAGATCGCCTTCGCCGGCGCGCAGTTCGGCGACGCGGCCGCGCGTGACACGCGAGCGGCCGTCGAGGTCGCCCGCGGCCGCCTCCGCGAAGCCCTGCTCCTGCAGCAGCGGCTCGACGACGCCGAGCCCGACACCGCGGCCGCGCGCCGGAGCTGGAGCGCGCGCATCGACGACCTCTGCCGCTCCGCGCTCGCCGCGATCGACGACGTCACCGCCGAGCTCGGCCGCCGCCGCAGGCTGGAGCGCGGCGCGGGCGACGAGCTGCCCGCGCTGCGCGACGACGCCGCGGCGCTCGCACGACGACTCGGGGCCGCCGAGCCGCGCCTCGCCGACCTCGCCTCGCGCTTCGCGCCGACCGCGCTCGCCGGGGCGCAGGCCGCCCGCTCCCGTGCGGCGGCGGGCCTCGACCGCGCCGGTGCGGCGCTCGGCGAGGCCGAGGCGCTCGTCGCGCGAGCGCAGCCGGCTGCGCCGGTGCTCGCCGACGCCGCCGACGCGATCGAGCGGGCCGGGCGCGATCTCGACGAGGTCGACGGACTGGAGGCTGCGCTCGACGCCGCGCGCGTCGAGGCGGAGCAGGAGGCGGCTCGGCTCGGCGAGGAGCTCGCCGCCGCGCGCGCCGAACGCGACGGTCACGCCGACCCCGACTCGGCGTCGGCGCTCGCGGCGGCGGTGGGCGAGGCATCCGCCGTGCTCGCCGCGCGCGCCGAGCATCGGGGCGACCCGTTCCTCGATCGCGACCGGCTGCGCGCCGCCCGCGACCGGCTCGAGGTGGCCCGAGCGGCGGCCCGCACCGCGCAGAGCCGCATCGACGGTGCCCTGGGTGCGCTCGGCGGGGCGATCTCGATCGCCGAGAGCCAGCTGCGCGTGGCCGAGGCGGCGATCGCGCGCGGTCGCGGCGGCGTCGGGGCCGCCGCGCGCACGCGGCTCGCCGAGGCCGAACGGCAGCTCCGGATCGCACGGCAGGAGTCGGACCCCGTCCTCGCGCTCGACGCGGCCCGCCGGGCGAACGCCCGGGCGAGCGACGCCGAGGCGCTCGCACTCTACGACGCGCTCGGCCGGGATGGTGCGCGCGGCGGGTAACCTGTCGCGGTGAGCACGACGACGGATCCCTTCGGACAGGCCAAGTACCAGGTGCGGTTCGACTGGGGCGCGGCCGGTGCCGATCGCATCGTTCCCGGCGTGCACGCCGTCGTGCTCGTCGACGCCCTCTCGTTCACGACGGCGGTCGTCGTCGCCGCGGAGCACGGCACGGCCGTGGCACCGTGGCCGAGCGGCGACCCCGAGGAGGCGGCCGCCTTCGCCGCCGAGCGCGACGGCGTCGTGGCCGTTCGCCGGGGCGAGGCCGGCCCCAGCCTGTCGCCCTCGAGCTTCATCGACGCACGCGGCGCCGCTCCGCTCGTCGTGCTGCCCTCACCGAACGGCGGCGCGCTCGCGCACCGGCTCGGCGTGCTCGGCGTCCCGGTCATCGCGGCCTCGATGCGCAACCGCACCGCGGTCGCCGAGCGACTGCTCGCGCTGCAGGCCGAGCACGGCGACCGGTTCATGATCGCGGTCGTCGCCGCCGGCGAGCGGTCGGGGATCGGGCAGGCGGGCGGCTCGGCGGAGCCGGGGTCGCCGCTCGCCGACGGCACTCGCTTCGCCATCGAGGACCTGCTCGTCGCGGGTGCCGTCATCGACGCCCTCGTCGCGCGCGGCGTCGACCACACCTCGCCCGAGGCGGCGGTCGCGTGCGCGGCGTACGAGGGGCTGCACCGGGCCACGCGTCACCTCATCAGCGCGTCGGGCAGCGGCGTCGAGCTGCGCGAGCACGGCTCCGGCGCCGACACGGTGCTCGCCGCCGAGCGCGACGTCACCGACGTCGTGCCGGTGCTGCGCGACGGGGTCTTCAACGCCGAATAGGATCTCTGCATGACGACGGCGACCAAGCGAGGCATCCTCGCCCTCGTCACCGCCCTCGTGCTCGTCGCCCTCGGTCTCGGCGTCGCGTTCGCGGTGGGCGACGCGCTCGGCATCCGCACCGAGCCGAGCGAGCAGATGCAGCCGGCCGCCGCCGCCGTGCCCGACGTCGCGCCGCCCGTGGCGCCGCCCGAGTTCACGACGCTCGACGTGCCCGACACCGTGCGGTTCGAGGTCGCGGTCGACGAACTGCGCGACGCCGTCGCCGACGCGCCGGCACGCGAGGGCGAGGCCTCCGTCGCGGTCGAGCTGATCCCCGGTCAGGAGGCGGATTCGGGCCCGGGCGACGACGGGTACGAGCTGCGCGGAGACGCCTCGGCGCTGCGCATCGTCGCGTTCACCGAGGTCGGCGCGGTGCGCGCGATCTACGACCTCGCGGCCCAGGTGCGGGCGGCCGCACCGATCGCCGAACTCGTCGGCGTGCACGAGCCCTCCCGGCTGCCGCTGCGCATGACGGACCTCGGCGCCGTGGGCGTCGAGCCCGACCCGGCCGAGTGGGAGACGGGCGACGACTACTCGCACGCGTCGAAGGCGTTCGCCGCGGTCGTGCAGCCCGAGGCGCCGTACATCGACGAGTCTGCGCTCGCCGAGGCCTACGACGACTTCGACGAGTTCCTCCGGCACTCGCTCGCGAACGGGTCCAACGCCGTCGCGTTCCCCGGGTTCGTCGAGTTCGTGACCTTCGACGAGGCGCCGGGCGGCCCAGTGTACGCCGAGGGCGACGAGCACCGCGACCGGGCGCTCGCGCTGCGCTCGGCCTTCGCGCCGTTCTGGGCGCGCGCCGACGAGCTCGGCGTGCAGGTGTTCCTGCGCACCGACATGCTCGCCCTCACCGGCCCGCTCGAGCGCGCCCTCACCGACCGCTTCGGCTCGCTCGACACCGAGGACCCCGAGTTCTGGAGCGTCTACACCGCGGGGCTCGACGAGCTGTACGAGGCGGTGCCCGCGCTCGACGGCGTGCTCATCCGCATCGGCGAGGCCGGCGCGATCTACGACGTCGGCGGCTGGGACTACTACTCGGCGTTGAAGGTGACGACCGTCGACGCCGTGCGCACGATGCTCGGGGCGTTCACCGGGCAGGCCGAGGCGTCGGGCCGCGAGGTGATCTTCCGCACCTGGAGCGTCGGCGTCGGTGCCGTCGGCGACATGCACACGAACGACGCGTCCTACGAGGCCGTGCTGGGCGGCATCGACTCGCCCGCGCTCATCGTGTCGACCAAGTACACGCTCGGCGACTTCTACAGCTGGCTCCCGCTCAACCACACGCTCGAGCAGGGGGCCCAGCGCCGCATCGTGGAGTTCCAGAGCCGGCGCGAGTTCGAGAACTTCGGCGCGTTCCCGAACGACCTCGGACCGCAGTACCAGTGGGCCCTCCAGCAGCTGCTCGCGGCCAACGATCGCATCGAGGGCGTCTGGGTGTGGACCCAGGACGGCGGCCCGTGGCGGGCCGGCCCGATGTCGCTCACCCTGAAGGCCGGGTTCTGGCAGCTGTACGAGCTCAACACGCAGCTCGCGGCCGAGCTCGCCCGCGATCCCGACGCCGACGTCGCCGCGATCACCGCGGCGTGGGCGCGGGAGTGGTTCTCCGACGACCCCGCCACGGTCGAGGCGATCGTCGGGGCCATGAGCCGGTCGCGCGAGGCGATCGAGCAGGGCATGTACATCGAGCAGTTCGCCGAGCAGCGCGTCTTCGCGATCGGCCTCGAACCGCCGCCCATGATGTGGATCTTCGAGTGGGACATCCTCACCGGCGACTCGGCCGTGCTCGACGTCATGTACTCGATCGTGCGCGACTCGGCGGGCGGCAGCGGAGCCGACGGTGTCGACGCCGCGATCGCGAGCGGGGCGGAGGCGGTGGCCGCGGTCGAGGAGATGCGCGAGACCGTGACGGCGACGGATGCCTCGAGCTGGCGCTCGCCCGAGCTGCGGGAGGCGTTCGTCTCGACGCTCGACTACGAGCTCGACACCCTCCGTCTGCTCGAGGCGTATCGCGCGCTGATCCTGCACCAGGGGCAGTGGCACGACACCCGCTCGCCCGACGCCCGCGAGGCGTGGGAGGCCGACCGCGACCGCTTCGACGAGCTGGCCGCCGAGCATCTCGCGCGGTACGACGGCGACCTCGACCACCCCGCCTTCAACCTCACGGCCGCGCAGCTCGGCATCGATCGCACCGAACGCGACCCCGCGATGGCGTGGGCCGCCCGCGTCCTCCTGGTGCTCGCGCTCGCCTGGCTGGTGATCGGCGTGCTCTCCTCGCGCACCCGGCTCGTCGCACGACCCGGTGCCGCCGCCGCGAGCGCGACCTGGGTCGCGTCCATCCGGCCGTGGCGGGCCCGCGAGACGACGCTCGGCCTGTACGACCTCGACCGCTGGCTGCTCATGCTCGTCCCGGTGGCACTGCTCGTCGGCACCCGCGCCGTGCAGACGTCGTTCCTGTCGTGGACCCACCTCGCGGTCGTGCTCGGCGCGTGGACCGTGTTCGCGCTCGTGCTGCGGTTCTGCGTCGGGCGGCGTTCGCCCTGGCCGGTGATCGCGGCGGTCGGCGGCGTCGTGGTGCTCCGCTGCATCGTGACGCTCGTCGCGCTGTCGTTCACCGGACCGGGCGGCTACTGGTTCGCGTTCTGGACCGACCCGGTGCTGCGCACCGCGTACGTCGCGCTCGCCTTCGCGCTGTTCGTCTGGGTGTTCGTCGCCGCCGGGTGGGCGCTCGCGGGGCAGGTCGGGGCGCGCCGTGCCGTCGGCTTCGTGCTCGCGGCCGTCGGCGCCGGCCTGCTCGTGCCGTCGGCCGTCGTCGGCGCGATCGGGCTCGAACAGGCGCTGACCCTCTGGAACGACGAGCTGGGCCTGCTGCCGTGGGGTCTCGCGAGGATCCTCGGCATCACGACCTACCTCGACATCCCGGGCGAGACGGCCTGGTACGCGGCCGGGTTCGCGGCCGTGCTGCTCGTCGCCGGGGTGCTGCTGGCGCTGCCGAAGCGACGGGGCGCGGGCTCGCGCGGCTGACGGGCGCCGGGTCGGGCAGACCCGCTCGACTCGGGACCCGCGAGACCGTCAGGCCGCGCGTTCGGGTTCTGCCGACTCGGTCGCGACGGCCGCGGCGGGCGCGGCGGGCGCGGATGCCAGGGGTTCGGGCGCCGCGGGTGCGGGCTCAGCGAGCAGGGGCTCGTCGAAGAGGGGCTCGGCGAGCTCGTTCGACGCCCGCGACCGGCTGCTCTTGCGGGCGCGGTGCGCCCGCACCTTGGCGCGGTTGCCGCAGCGCTGCATGGAGCACCAACGGCGGGTCGCCGCGCGCGAGGTGTCGAGGTACACGATGTCGCAGTCGTCGCCCGAGCACTCGCGGATGCGCTCGAGGTTCGCGGGGGCGAACAGGTCGACCGCGTCGCGTGCGATCGTCGACAGCGCCTGCGGCACGGTGTGCACCGAGCGGCCGGCCTGGCGGGAGCCTCCGGCGAGCGACGGCGGCACGTCGGGCGTCGCCGCGTAGAGGTTCACGAGGTCGACGTCGCCGGAACGCGGCGCCTCGCGGCGGCTGGCGGCGAGGGCCATGCGCGCGATCGCGTCGCGGAGCGCGACGGCGTCGAACAGGTCGCGGGACCGTGCGACGCCGACGGGGACGGGGAATCGCTCGCGCAGCCAGGCGGTGAGGTCGTCCGGGGAGTGGAGGCGTTCGACGCCGGCTCCGGCCGCGGTGCCCCCGATCGACCCGGTCGTCGCGAAATCGAGCGCGAACGAGCCTGAGTCGAACCACCAGCGGACGCCCTCGGCGGGAATGAGCCACTGCCCGATGGGGATCGAGACGGTGGAGACGGGCATCCGTCCAGCGTAGTGGTACCGGAGGGTCAGCCGACGGCCGCGCTCGCCGCCCTGCGTCGCACCGCGGGCGTGATCTCGCGATGGTGCCAGACGATGAGATTGGCCCGGTCGAAGCCCCGCCGGCAGAGACCGCAGCTCAGCGGGCGGGTGGGCTGCCGGTAGCGGAAGTGCTCGTGTCCGGCCGGGCAGCGGCCGACCCACGGCGCGAGTTCGTGGGCGACCTCGCCGTCGTGCGTGCGTCGTCCGACGTAGCCGAGCTCCGCGCCGACGGCCGCCCACTTCGGCCCGTGGGCCGCACGAGGGCCGGCGATCGCGTGCGCGACCTCGTGCAGCAGGATCTGGTGGATCTCGTCGTCGTCGTAGCGGGCCGCGAGGTAGCGCGACACCGAGATGCGCTTGGCCGTGTAGTTGCAGAGACCCGCGCGCTTCTTGGCGTTGTCGAACTCGAAGCTCCACACGGCCGGGTCGAGATGCAGCACGATGAGCGCCTCCGCCCAGCGCCGCACTCGATCGAGATCCGCCATGGGATGAGAATAGCCCCGCCCGCCCCCTCCGGGGAGGGCTTCGGCACCCCCGAACGGGGCGTCGCGGGGGACGAGCGGTCCCGGCGGCGGGCTCAAC
Source organism: Agromyces sp. NPDC057679 (assembly GCF_042799635.1). NCBI lineage: Bacteria > Bacillati > Actinomycetota > Actinomycetes > Micrococcales > Microbacteriaceae > Agromyces > Agromyces sp. NPDC057679. The sequence continues at coordinate 1,007,014 of NZ_JBHVIK010000002.1, forward strand.
CGGCCGGTGCGAGCCCGACGGCGAACATCCGGTCGTCGCCGTCGCGCGGCGAACCCCGCCCGTCGGTGTTGTTGCCGATGAACCAGAGCCCGCCGTCGGGGGCCGCGGCGACATCGCGGATCCGGCCGAACTCGCCCGTGAACCAGGGCGTCGCCGCGAGAGCGGTCCCCGCACCCGAGCCGATCGCGGGCGCGACCGCCCAGACCCGTTCGCCGCGGAGCGCCGCGAGGAAGAGCGTGTCGCCGATCACGGCGAGCCCGCTCGGGCTCGCCTCGCCGGTCGCCCACTGCTGCACGGGGTCGGTGAAGCGAGGGTCGCCCGCGGCGCCCTCCACGACGGGCCAGCCGTAGTTCGCGCCGCGGTCGATGCGGTTGAGCTCGTCCCACGTGTTCTGGCCGAACTCCGCGGCCCACATGCCGCCCGAGGCATCCCACGCGAGACCCTGGGGATTGCGGTGCCCGAACGACCAGGTGTAGTTGCCGAAGGGGTTGCCGGGCGCGGGGTCGCCGTCGGGCGTCATCCGCAGGATCTTGCCCGAGAGCGAGTCGAGGTCCTGCGCCGCGTCCCCGTCGCCGGCGTCGCCGGCGGTCGCGTAGAGCATGCCGTCGGGTCCGAATGCGAGTCGCCCGCCGTTGTGGTTGCCCGCCTTGGGGATGCCGGTGAGCACCTCCTCGGGCGCGCCGAGCGAGAGCGATCCCCGCGCACCGCCCAGGGGCATCCGCACGATCCGGTTGTCATTCGCGGCGGTGAAGCACGCGTAGACGTACGGCGGACGGTCGGCGTCGCCCGGCAGGAGCGCGAGCCCCATCAGCCCGCCCTCGCCGCCGGCGGCGACACCGGGAACGGCGGTGACGACGCGGAGGCCGCCGCCCGGCAGCACCTCGACGATGTCGCCGCGGTCGCGCTGCGAGACGAGGGTGCCGCCGCCCGGCAGCACGAGGATCGACCACGGTGCGTCGAGCCCCTCGGCGACGACCGACACCCGGCCCGACGGCTGCAGCACCTCGGGCGGGGGCGCGGGGGTCGTGCTCGGGGTCGGCGTCGCGCTCGCCGAAGGCGCGGGCGTCGGCGTGCGGGAGGGCGTCGGCACCGGCGGCTCGGCCGTGCAGCCGAGGAGCGCGGCGACGACGAGAGCCGAGCAGGCGGCGCCGAGCGCGCCCCCGATCGGGCGCCGGGCGGGCGCGCGGGGCGTGCGCGAGCCATCCACCGCCCCGTCGCCGCCCGAGCGTCGCATGCCGCCTCCCCTCCCCAGTCTGCGCGACGCGGCGGCAGAATGGGAGGATGCGGCCCGCGATCGACCTCAACAGCGACCTCGGCGAGTCGTTCGGCGCCTGGCGCGTCGGCGACGACGAGGCGATGTTCGGCCTGGTGTCGAGCGCGAACGTCGCCTGCGGGTTCCACGCGGGCGACCCCGTCACGATGCTCGAGAGCGCCCGCCGCGCGGTGCGCCACGGCGTCGCGCTCGGCGCGCACCCCGGCTATCGCGACCTCGTCGGCTTCGGTCGGCGGGCGCTCGACGTCGCCCCGGGCGAGATCGCCGCCGAGGTCGTGGCGCAGCTCGGCTCGCTCGACGCGCTCGCCCGCCTCGCGGGCACGCGGGTGCGCTACGTCAAGGCCCACGGGGCGCTCTACCACCGTCTTGCGGGCGACCGTGCCGCGGCGCACGCCGTCGTCGAGGCGATCGCGGCGGCCGACCCGACGCTCGCCGTGCTCGGCCCCCGCGCGAGTGAGATCGAGTCCGCCGCCGAGGCCGCGGGCCTCGTCTTCGCCCGCGAGGCGTTCGTCGATCGCGGCTACACCGCCGACGGCTCGCTGAGCCCGCGCGGCGAGCCGGGCGCGATCGTCGACGACCCGGCCGCGGCCGCCGACCGGGCGCTCGAGCTCGTCGAGACGGGCGGCATCACCGCCGACGACGGCAGCCGGCTCGAACTGGCCCCCGACTCGCTCTGCCTGCACGGCGACACCCCGGGCGCGGTGGCGATCGCCCGCGCCGTGCGCGCCGCGCTCGAGGGAGCGGGGCATCGCATCGAGGCGTTCGCGTGACCCGGCGCCTGCTGCCGAGCGGCGAGTCCGCGCTCCTCGTCGAGTGCGACGACCTCGACGAGGTGCTGGCGCTGCACGACGCGCTCGCGGCCGAACGCCGGCCCGGCGTGGTCGAACTCGTGCCGGCCGCGCGCACGGTCCTCGTCGCCGTCGATCCGGCGGTGCTCCCGCTCGAGTCGCTCGAGACGTGGCTGCGTCGCATCCGGGTCGGCGGGGCGGCGACGACCGCCGCCGTGGTCGGCGAGGCGGTGATTCCGGTGGTCTACGACGGCGACGACCTCGACGAGACCGCGGCGCTGCTGAGCGTCTCGCCCGAGGCGCTCGTCGCCCGTCATCTCGCCGCGTCGTGGCGGGTCGCGTTCGGCGGCTTCGCGCCCGGCTTCGGCTACCTCGTGAGCGACGACTGGCCATTCGAGGTACCGCGCCTCGGCGCACCGCGGGCCCGGGTGCCCGCAGGATCCGTCGCGCTCGCCGGAGCCTTCGCCGGCGTCTACCCGCGGCAGAGCCCCGGCGGCTGGCGCCTCATCGGCCGCACCGACGCCGTGCTCTGGGACGCAGGCCGGGTCGAGCCCGCCCTGCTCGCGCCCGGTCGGCGGGTGCGCTTCGAACGGGCGAGCGGATGACCCGCGCGCTCGTCGTCGAGTCGCCCGGCCCGCTCGCGCTCGTCGAAGACCTCGGCCGGCCGGGGTTCGCGCATCTCGGGGTGACGGGCTCGGGCGCCCTCGACCGCGGCGCCGCGCGGCTCGCGAACCGGCTCGTGGGCAACCCCGACACCGCCGCCCTCGTGGAGGTGCTCGTCGGCGGGTTCCGGGCGCGGTTCGCCGGCGGCGCCTGCTGGTTCGCGGTCACAGGCGCGTGGGGCCCGGTCGCCCTCGACGGGCGTCCCGTGGCGCCGTACACGGCCGTCCGCGCTCCCGACGGCGGGGTGCTCGAGCTCGGGCCCGCCGCTCGCGGGCTCCGCTACACGCTCGCGGTGCGCGGCGGGGTCGACGAGGCGCCGGTGCTCGGCTCCCGCTCGCGCGACACGCTCTCGGGCCTCGGCCCCGAGCCGCTCGGGCCGGGCAGAGTGCTCGCGATCGGCGCCGAGCCCGGGACATCCGTGCCGCTCATCGACCAGGAGGCCGCCTTCGCACCGCCCGAGGGCGCGGTGACGGTGGCCCTGCGCCCGGGCCCGCGCGCCGACTGGTTCACCGAGGAGGCCCGGGCGACGCTCTTCGACGCGCCGTGGCGGCTCTCGGAGCAGGCGGATCGCATCGGCGCGCGGCTCCTCGGCCCGGCACTCGAGCGTCGGGGCTCGGGCGAGCTCGCGAGCGAGGCGACGGTGCCCGGCTCGGTGCAGGTGGCGGGCGACGGGCGGCCGACGATCCTGCTCGCGGATCGACCGGTGACCGGCGGATACCCGGTGGTCGCGATCGTCGCGGCCTCGTCGCTCGACTCGGTGGCGCAACTGTGGCCGGGCCAGGAGGTCCGGTTCCGGCACGCCTGATCCGTCTGGAAATTACTCTTCACAACTTCGAGCGGGTATGGAAGTATCTTCCAAAACCCTACGACTCGGAGGTCCGATGATGCCCCTCGACGACACGCGCGACGATCACGCGACGCACCCCGGAGGCGCCGAGCCTCCCGCCGTCTCCCCGGCGGGCCTCCACCGGCGCGGCTTCCTCACCCTCGCCGTCGCGGGGGTCGCCGCGTCCGCCCTCACCGTGATGGTGGGCAGCCTCGCCCCGACCCCGGCGTTCGCCGCGGGCACGGCAGCCGGCACCGCCGGCGCCGCGATCACGGGCCCGCGCAAGCGCGAACTCCGCGCCATGTGGATCTCCTCGGTCGTCAACATCGACTGGCCCAGCCGCACCGGCCTCACCGCCGACGAGCAGCGCGCCGAGTTCCTGCACTGGCTCGACGTCGCCGAGCAGTTCAACCTCAACGCCGTCTTCGTGCAGGTGCGCCCCACCGCCGACGCGTTCTGGCCGAGCCCGCTCGAGCCGTGGTCGCAGTACCTCACGGGCGTGCAGGGCCAGGACCCGGGCTACGACCCGCTCGCCTTCATCGTCGAGGAGGCGCACGCCCGCAACCTCGAGCTCCACGCGTGGGTCAACCCCTATCGCGTCTCGATGCAGGCCGACCCGGCGAAGCTCGTGCCAGAGCACCCGGCGCGCGTGCACCCCGAGTGGGTGTGGGCGTACGGCGGCAAGCTCTACTTCGACCCGGGGCTGCCCGAGGCGCAGGAGCACATCCAGCGGGCGATCCTGCACTCGGTCGAGCACTACGACCTCGACGGCGTGCACTTCGACGACTACTTCTACCCCTACCCGGTGGCGGGGCAGACCATCCCCGACGCCGCGACCTTCGCCGCGCACGGCGCCGGCTTCGACGACGTCGCCGACTGGCGTCGTCACAACGTCGACTCCTTCGTGAGCTCGATCTCAGCGCGCATCAAGGCGCTGAAGCCCTGGGTGAAGTTCGGCATCAGCCCGTTCGGCATCTGGCGCAACCGCACGACCGACCCGCTCGGCTCGGAGACCGGCGGCTCGCAGTCGTACGACCTGCAGTTCGCCGACACGCGCAAGTGGGTGCTCGAGGGCTGGCTCGACTACATCAACCCGCAGATCTACTGGCAGATCGGACTCGCCGTCGCCGACTACGCGAAGCTCGCACCCTGGTGGGCCGACGTCGCCGCGACCTCGGGCACGCACCTCTACATCGGCGAGGCGCTCTACAAGGTGACCTCGGGCGCCTTCACCGACCCGGCCGAGCTCTCGAACCACCTGACGATGGACCGCGGGATCGACGCCTCGGGAACGCCCGTGCACGGCAACGTGTACTTCTCCGCGAAGCACGTGCCGGCCGACCCGCAGGGCTCGATGTCGCGGGTGCTCGCCGACCACTACGCGCACCCGGCGATCGTGCCGGCGATGGAGTGGCTGCCCGCGACGGCGGTGCGGGCGCCGGTGCTCACGCCGCCGGAGCGCGGCGACGCGGGCGTCGTGCTGCAGTGGCAGGATGCGGCTCCGCCGACGAGGCGGGCCACCTCCTTCGCCGTGTACCGCGTCGAGGGCGACGGGGCGATCGACGTCGAGGATGCCACGGCGCTCATCGCCACCGTCCGTGCGGGTGCGGGCGTGGTGCAGCGCTTCACCGACGACTCGGCGGAGGCGGGCCGCTCCTATTCGTACGCGGTGACGGCGCTCGACCGGGTCTGGAACGAGAGCGCGCCGAGCCGGGTGCGCACGATCGGCTGAGCCGGGCCGCGCGCTCGAGTGCGCGCCGGGGTCACCGCCCCGGCTTCGCGAGGAAGATCGAGCGCGCGGGCGGCGGCGACGGCACCGCCGTGGCGTCGGTCACGATCGGGGCACCGGCGATGAACCGGCGGAGCTCGTCGCCGTCGACGAGCTTCGCCGGCGCCGGGTCGCTCGCGAGCCGGCGGGGCATCTCGTCGAACGGCAGCGGCGCGTTCGAGGCGTACATGACGACGTTGCCGAAGCGGCGGCCCTTCAGCATGCTCGCGTCGGCGGCGATCGCCACGTGCGCGAAGACGTGGGCGAGGGTCGCCGCCTGCGAGCGGGCGAAGGCGAGGCCCGCACCGTCGGCCACGTTCACGGCGACGATGCCCCCGGGAGCCAGCCGCGGGGCGATGAGCCCGTAGAACTCGACGCTCGTGACGTGCGCGGGCGTGCGGGCCCCCGAGAAGATGTCGACGATCGCGAGGTCGACGGCGCCGTCGAGCCCTCCGGGAAGCTTCGCGAGGACCTCTCGGGCATCGCCGTGCCGGACACGGAGTTGTGCGCCGCGGGGGAGCGGCAGGTGCTCGCGCACCAGGTCGACGAGCTCGGACTCGAGTTCGACGACCTGCTGGCGCGAGCCGGGCCGGGTCGCGATGACGTAGCGCGGCAGGGTCAGCGCCCCGCCGCCGAGGTGCACCGCGGTGATCGCCTCGCCCTCGGGTCGCACGAGGTCGGCCGCATGCCCGATGCGGCGCACGTACTCGAAGCCGAGCCAGTCGGGCCGCTCGAGCTCGACGTGCGACTGGGGGGTGCCGTCGACGTAGAGGGTCCACGAGCCCGGCGTCTGCCGCGACTCCTCGAGGTGGGCGAGGTGCCCGCTCACGGCGAGGCGGCGTTCGAGCGACTGGTCGGGGGAGGGCACGAGCCCACGCTACCGCCCGACGTGCAGCGCCGGCTGGGAGTGCGGTGCCCGCCGGGGGCCGACGCATCGGGCGCGGCTCAGCAAGCGCCCCACAGCACGAAGTCGAGCCGTTCACCCGTGAGCACCGCGGCCGGGTGCGGCCCGTGCGCGGCCAGTCGCTCGACGAGTCCGTCGGGGAGGCCCGTGGGAGCGGCGACGAGCACGGTGTTGCCCTCCTCCGTGCCCGCCAGCACCGCGGCGTCGCCGGTGACGAGCAGCTCGGCCGACGGCGCCGCTCGCGCGACCGCCCGCGCCTGCGCCCGCAACCGGGCGAGCCCCGCTGCGTCGGCCACGTTCACGACGAGGAGCCCCCGAGGGGAGAGCAGCCCGAGGCATCCGCCCATGAACTCGCGCGTCTCGACGAAGTCGGGCGCCTGCAGGTGGTCGTAGAGGTCGACGACGACGAGATCGAAGGCCGGCGCGGAGCTGAGTTCGGCGATGACGGATGCCGCGTCGCCGATCTGCACGACGATGTCGGCGCCGGCCGGCAGCGGCAGCCGCGCGAGCACCCGGTCGATGAGTTCGCCGTCGAGGTCGACCACGTGCTGCACCGAGTCGGGGCGGGTCGCGGCGAGGTAGCGGGGCAACGTCATGGCGCCGCCGCCGAGGTGCAGCGCACGGAGCGGCTCGCCCGGCAGGCCCACCGCGTCGATCACATGCCCGATGCGTCGCACGTACTCGAAGAAGAGGTGCGTCGGGTCGGCCGCGTCGACGTGGGACTGGGCGGTGCCGTCGACGAGCAGCGTGAGACCCGTCGACGAGAAGATGTCGGTCTCGAACTCGATGCGCGGGGGTGTCGGCGCCACGGAAGCATCGTCCCACGCGAGCGGCCGAGTCGGAGCCGGTGGAGCGGAATGAGCAACGATTGCTCAGGCGCGGCCGCCGCCCGATGCTCCATGCTGGGGTTCGACGCCGAAGGAGGCCGGATGCACGCGATCTACGACGAGCTCGGGGGCGGCGACGGAGTGCGCACCGCGGTGACGGTCATGTACCACCGCATCGTCGCCGATCCCGAGCTCGCGCCCTGGTTCGAGGGCATCGACACCGATCGGCTGAAGGCCCATCAGCGTGCGTTCCTCGCCGCCGCCTTCGGCGGGCCGCAGGTCTTCACCGGGCGACCGATCCCCGAGGCGCACCGCGGCATGGAGATCACCGACGACGCCTTCGACCGGGTGGTCTCCGCATTGATGACCGCGCTCGCCGACCTCGGCGTCGCCAAGGAGGCCGTGAACACCGTCGGCGAACGCCTCGAGGGGATGCGCGGCGACATCGTCGGCGCGTAGCTCGCCGGGGCCGCTCGCAGGGGCGCTCGTCAGGGCTGCAGCTCGTGCCGCCCGCGGATGCCGAGCTTCGTGTACGTCGACTGCAGGTGGTTGTTCACCGTGCGCGGCGACAGGAACAGCCGCTGCGCGATCTCGTTCGAGCTCAGCCCCTGCGCGGCGAGCGAGGCGATCTCGCGCTCGCGCGGGGTGAGCGGTTCGGTGCCGTCGGTGAAGCAGAGCAGCGGCGTCCGTGCGCCCTCGCAGGCGGCCGCGAGCGCCGCGGCCCGTTGCAGATCGGCGGATGCCTCGCGCCCGCGCCCGCCGGCGCGGGCGGCCTGGCCGGCCGAGGCGAACGACTCGGCGGCGAACAGCAGTCCGCCGAGGCGCTCCCACTCCTCGCCGACGCCGCGCAGCATCGCCGCGTCGGCCGAGGCCTCGGCACGCGCGTGCCGGCTTCGGAGGGCGATCTCGGGCGCGCCCGTCCGCTGCGCGAGGGCGGCGAGCCGCTCGGCCGCCTCGGCGACGCGCGCCCGCGGGCCGATGCGGGCGAGCGTGTGCAGGAACGACGCGGCCACGTGGAACGCGCCGAGCGGCAGCACCTGGTCGACCCGGGTGAGCAGGATCCTCGCCGCCGATTCGGCGTCGCCCTCGGTGCGGGCGAGCCACGCGTCGGAGAGCGCCGTGAGCGTGTCCTCGCGGTCGTAGCCGGCCTCGAAGCGTCCGCGCAGCTCCCTGGCCCGTTCGAGGTCGCCCTGCATGCACGCGATCACGGTGAGGAACCCGAGGGAGGGGCCGCGCAGCGACGCCGGCCCGCGCAGCTCGGCACCGCTCAGGCTGTCGCGGAACCAGCGCGCGGCCGTGTCGAGCCGGCCCGACGCCCAGAACTGGCGACCCATGAGGAACTCGGCGTGCCGGGCCGTCAGCTCGTCGTCGTTGCGGATCGCGTCGTGCAGCATCTCGATCGTCGTGCGGCGGGCGTCGTCGTAGCGGTCGCTCTCGATGAGGGCGTAGGCGTAGGGCACCTGCGCGCGACGCTTCGGAATGTGGGCGTCCTCGTCGGAGGCGTAGGCCACGGCGGCCTCGGCCTCGGCGAGCGCCTCGGCCGAGCGCTGCATCTGCGAGAGCGGCATCGCGCGGGCGAGTGCGACGATCGCACGCTCGACCGGGCTGTCGCCGAGGCGGCCGTCGGCCTCGTCGACGAGCGCGAGCGCCTCCTCGGCCCGCAGCAGGTGCAGCACGAGCGTCGCCTTGCCGATGAGCAGCATGGGCAGCTGCTCGGGCAGGGCCCGCCCGATCTCCTCGAGCAGGCGGATGCCCCGTTCGCTGCCGAGCGGGTCGCCGCCGTAGATCTCGGCCCGCTTCGTCGCGATCGTCGCGAGCGCCGCCCCGGGATGCTCGGTCGCACGGGCCGCCGTCTCGGCGTTCGCGAGCGCGGCGAGCGCCTCGTCGCCGCGGCCGAGCGACCACAGCAGCTCTCCGTGCATGAGATGCGCCGAGGCATCCGTCGCGCCCGCGCCGATCGCGGCGGACGCGAGCCGTTCGGCGGTGCGGTGGTCGTGCGCCCGTCGCGCGAGGTCGGCCGAGCGGATCAGCAGCTCGGGGTCGGAGGGGCGGCCGGCGTCGAGCCGCCACATCGCGATGCGGAGCTCGTCGACGACCGTCATCGGGCCGTTCGCGACGACATCGGCCTGCTCGGCGAGCAGCGAGATCGCCCGGATGCGGGGGAGCGACTCGCGCACGGCGCCGGCGTACTGCGGATGCGCGAGGGTGATCGCGATGCCGTGGCCGGACTCGTCGACCCGCACCATGCCGCGCAGCTCGAGCTCGGCGAGCGCCTCGGGCGCGCCGGGCCGCACGAACTCGTCGATGCCGAGCGGTTCGCAGAGCGCCAGGCGCTCGACGGCGTCCCGCTCCTCGACGCCGAGGTTGCGCAGGCGTGCGCGGATCAGGTCGCGGAGCGCCGGGGTGCCGACCGGGTCGCCGTGGAGCTGCCAGAGTCCGCCCGTGTGGGCGAGGGTGCCCGCCTCGACCGCGCCGATCGCCAGTTCGCGGAGGAAGAGCGGGTTGCCGTGGGAGGCGCCGTGCAGCTCGACGGCGTCGCGATGCGCGATCGGGGCATCGAGCGCGAGCGCGAGCAGTTCGCTCACCTCGTCGAGGTCGAGGGGGGCCACATCGATGCGCAGCGAATCGGGCGAGGCCGCCACCGGGAGGGTGCCCTCCGGCATCGGCTCGCCCTCGGGCAGGGTCGCGATGAGGGAGATCGCCCCGGCGGCGACGAGCTGGGCGATGAGCGCGACCGAGACGGTGTCGGCCGCCGAGAGGTCGTCGACGGCCAGGATCGCCGGCCGACCGGCGGCGAGCTCGGCGATCGTCGCGTTCGTCGCGCTGAACAGCGCCAGCGGGTCGGTCGTCGCGGGCAGCGTCGGGTGCTCGACGCCGCGCGCGAGCGCCGGTGCGACCGTCGCGAAGGGCACCGACGACAGTGCGGGGTTGCCGCTCGCGGTGAGCACGAGCCATCCGGCCTCGGACAGGCGGTCGCCCACCTCCGACTGGATGCGGCTCTTGCCGATGCCCGACGGACCGTAGAGGAAGACCGAGCGCGCCTCGCCCGAGGCGAGCGCGCCCGTCGCGCGAGCGACCTGGGGTTCCCGACCGACGAGCGGCCATGGCCGGTCGAGCGTCGGTTCGGCTTCGGGCGCGGAAGCGGGATCGGTCGGGGCCATCGCCGCCTCTCGCGTCATCGGTGGGTCGGTCGATTCACTGTACGGCTCGCACGCGTACCCGCGCAGTACCCCGCATCGGGGGGTGCCGCTGAGCAATCCGGAGGTGGTGCTGAGCAATCCGGGCAGGTCGTGAGTAATGCCCGGAGGCCGGTTGAGCAGGCGCTGCCCATCCGGCGCGGACCCCCGCCGCGGGAACCTCTGTCATCGGGCCGCACGGCCCTCGGACACCGAGCATCACCACGACAAGGACACGATCATGAACCTCTTCAAGCAGTTCGGCGACATGGCGAAGATGGTCGAGGCGGCCCCCGGCCTCATCGACCAGGCGAACGCCCTGCAGGCGCAGTCCGCGCAGTACCAGCAGCAGATGAACGCGCAGGCCGCGTACGCGATGACCGCCGAGGCCGCGCCCGGCGCCCTCGAGCCGATCGCCGGCGTCGACCTCGAGCGCTACGCCCGCATCTCCAAGGGCATCGCCGCCTACGGCTACGACGCGGCCATGCTGCCGACCGTCGCGGCCATGTTCGGCGTCGACGGCCCCTCGTGGGAGGCGGCCGCCGCCGGGTGGGGCGCCCGCATCCAGGCCGACCGCGGGGTCGGGCGTCGGTTCAACGAGATCTACTCGGCGGTGTGACGTGGGATTCCTCAAGGACCTCACGACGCTGACCCGCCAGGGGTACGAGGCGCAGCAGCGCATGGATGTCGGCGCCACGATGGCGCAGGCCAGTGCCTCGATGGAGCAGGCGAGCCGCATCATGGCCGCGACGACGCCCGCCCCCGCCGAACCCCACCTCGAGGCGCAGCGGCTGCGCACGACCGCGACGGTGCTCGGCGCCCGGCAGCTGCCGGTCATGTTCGGCATGAACGCGGTCGTCGAGCTCGAACTGCACGTGCGGATGCCGGGCGGCGTGCCGATGCCCGTCGCGCGGACCGAACAGCTCGCGCCGCTGCACCTCGCCCGAGCGGTGCCCGGCGCGACGCTCGACGTCAGCCTCGTTCCCGGCCGCGCCGACACCCTGCGGATCGAGTGGGCCTGACCCGCCTCCGCCGCCACGAATCCCGACCGACCCAGCAGAGAAGCGAGAGAACACCGTGCACACCACCGAATCCGAAGAACCGCAGTTCCGCCGCAGACCGGCCGCACGTCTCGCGGGCCTCGCGCTCGCCGCCGTCATCGGCGGTGCGGCGATCGCCGCACCGCTCGGCGCGGCCGCCGAGGAACTGCCCATCGTGCCGGCCCCGGCCGCCGAATCGTCGGAGCCCGCCGCGGAGGCACGCGAGACACCGGCTGAGGCCGCGGCGCCGACGCCCGACGCCGAGGCCGACGGGAGTGCCGAAGGCCCCGCCGAGCAGGCCGGCGTCCCGGTCGAGGACGCCGACGAGGCATCCGCGCCCACGCCCTCCGACGAGGCATCCACCGCCGAGACCCTCGACGCACCGCCCGCCCCCGAGGCGAAGGCGGGCCTGCGCGAGGCGAAGTCGGGCGTCGCCGGGCCGGCGCAGTTCGGGCCCGTGAACACCGCCCCGGTGCCGGTCGACGACCACTGGCAGATGCTCGAGGGCACGACGCTGCGCATCGCCGACCCGGCCATGCTCATCAACGACGCCGACCCCGACGGCGACTGGTTCACGCTCAACGACTCGACCGAGCCGTCGGTCGGAACGCGATCGGGCTGGGGCACCTACCCGGGCTTCGCCTACACCCCGCCCGCGGGCTTCACCGGCACGGTCACGTGGGAGTACAAGATCCGCGACGACCACGGCGCCGACGACCTCACGAGCGACTGGGCGTCGATCACGGTCGACGTGCTGCCCGCCGGCAGCGACGTCGACGCGCCGCCCGTCGCCGCCGACGACACCTACCTCTACACCCCCGGCGCCTCCCTCTACATCGGCGACGTCCAGGGGCTCCTGCAGAACGACGCGCTCGACGGGCAGCCGGTGACCTCGCTCGTGTTCCCCTACGGCAAGCAGGTCGGCAACGGCGACGCACGGATGCTCGGCACGGGCGGCGCCTTCTTCGCCGAGCTCGCCGATTCGCCTGCCACGCCGTACACGCTGACGTATCGCGTCTGCACCGCGGTCGCCTGCAGCGAGGCGTTCCTCTGGCTCTACCCCGCGGCCGACGGCGTCGAGCCCTCGGGCCCCGACGTCATTCCCGAGGCGCCCGTCGCCGCGCCCGACGTGTACGGCGTCGTGCAGGACACCCCGCTCACGGTCGGCGCCGCGCAGGGGCTGCTCGCCAACGACAGCGACGCCGAACTCGGCGAGCCCGGCGAGCTGCTCGAGGCGATCGTCGACGACGACGGCCTGAAGGGATCGCTCACGTGGTCGACCGACGGCAGCTTCACCTACACGCCGCCGGCCGGATTCACCGGGATCGACGCCTTCGAGTACTTCGTCAACGACCAGCACGCGTACACGAGCAAGACCGTGCAGGTCGAACTGCAGGTCGGCGACGGCTCGATCAACCACGCACCCGTCGCGCACGACGACCACTTCGTCGTGAAGGCGGGGCAGACGAACCTGCTGCCGGCGCCGCTCGGGCTCGCCAACGACAGCGACCCCGACGGCGACGCGATCTCGGTCGGCTCGTTCGACTCGGTCGGCGATGGCCAGCTCAACTGGTACTCGGGCGACTGGGGGCGCTACACGCCGCCGGTCGGGTTCGTCGGCATCGACGAGTTCACCTACACGGTGAAGGACGAGCACGGCAAGCACGGCAACGAGGCGAAGCTCGTGTTCGAGGTCGTCGCCGACGACGGGACGAACACTCCGCCCGACCCGCACGAGGACCAGGCGGTCGCGACCGCGGGGGAGACGCTCGTCGTCGCGGCGCCCGGCGTGCTCGCGAACGACTTCGACGCCGACGGCGACGTGCTCGCCGTGCTCCAGCAGCCCGGCGCGCAGCACGGAATCTTCGAGATCGACGCCGACGGCGGCTACCGCTACACGCCGGTGCCGGGCTTCGTCGGCACCGACAACGTCGACGTCACGATCACCGACGGGCTCGAGCACCGCACCGCCCGGCTCTGGATCGAGGTCGTCGAGCCCGGGCAGGAGCCCGTGATCGGTGCCGAGGACTTCTACGTCGCGGTCGCCGGGCAGACCCTCGAGGTCGACGCCCCCGGCGTGCTCGCCAACGACATCGCGCCGGCCTCCGCGGCGAAGGAGCTCGCCGGCATCGGCGTCGAGCCGCAGCACGGCACCGTGACCTGGAAGGCCGACGGCTCGTTCGCCTACACCCCCGACGAGGGATACCTCGGCCCCGACGAGTTCAGCTACACCCTCCACGCCGACGACGAATGGCAGTACCCGGTCGTCCGACTGCAGGTCGTCGCCGAGACCGAGACGCCCGGCGAGGGCACGCCGGCCGAGCCGGGCACGCCGACCGAGCCGGGCACTCCGGCCGAGCCGGGCGCGCCGACCGAGCCGGGCGACCCCGCCGACCCGGGCGACCAGGAGTCGGAGCCCGCGCGGCCCGAGGAGGCGACCCCGGCCGGCGTCGCGGCCACCGCCGAGGAGCCCGTCGGCACGGGCCTCGCCGAGACCGGCGCCGACCCGCGGGGCGCGGCCGAGGCATCCGCCCTCGCCCTGCTGCTGGGTCTCGCGGCGCTCGCCGCCGCCCGGGTCCGTCGCCGCGGCAGCACCCGCTGAACCACGTCACGAGGGGCCGATCTCCGCGGAGTTCGGCCCCTCGTGGCATCCCGGAAACGGACCGGACGCGTGGTTATACCGGACATCCGCAAACAAATCAAGAATCCGGCTGGACTTGGCGCGTCGGATCGCATATAGTTGACGTTTGCGCTCCCAGACCCTGCATGCCTTCATATTGCGGTCGGCTTCGTGCGTGTCGAGATCCTGTGATCTCCGACATACGCACCATGTCTGAGGGGTACTGAACTCTCTCCGCTACCGACAGTGAACCGGCCCGACGGGGCCATGGAGGTTATTCACTTGGCTGCTGCGCGCAACGCAACCACGCCCACCCCCAAGAACGGACGCGGTGCAAGCCGCCTCTCGTTCGCGAAGATCGCCGATACCCTCACGGTACCCGACCTCCTCGCACTCCAGACCGAGAGCTTCGACTGGCTCGTCGGCAACGACGCGTGGAAGGCACGCGTCGCCGAGGCCCAGTCGGCCGGACGCAAGGACCTGCCCGAGACCACCGGTCTCGAGGAGATCTTCGAGGAGATCTCTCCCATCGAGGACCTCGGCGAGACCATGCAGCTCTCGTTCACGAACCCCGAGCTCGAGCCTCCGAAGTACACGATCGACGAGTGCAAGGAGAAGTCGAAGACCTACTCCGCCCCGCTCTACGTGAACGCGGAGTTCATGAACCACCTCACGGGTGAGATCAAGACCCAGACGGTCTTCATGGGCGACTTCCCGCTCATGACCCCCAAGGGCACCTTCGTCATCAACGGCACCGAGCGCGTCGTCGTCTCGCAGCTCGTCCGTTCGCCCGGCGTCTACTTCGAGCGCACCCCCGAGAAGACCTCCGACAAGGACATCTACTCGGCCCGCGTCATCCCGAGCCGCGGTGCCTGGCTCGAGTTCGAGATCGACAAGCGCGACCAGGTCGGCGTCCGCATCGACCGCAAGCGCAAGCAGTCGGTCACGGTCTTCCTGAAGGCCCTCGGCCTCACCTCCGAGGAGATCCTCGAGGAGTTCGCCGGCTACGAGTCGATCGCCCTCACCCTCGAGAAGGACAACATCCTCACGAAGGAAGAGGCGCTCAAGGACATCTACCGCAAGCTCCGTCCGGGCGAGCAGGTCGCCGCCGAGGCCGCGCGTGCGCTCCTCGACAACTTCTACTTCAACCCGAAGCGCTACGACCTCGCGAAGGTCGGCCGGTACAAGATCAACCAGAAGCTCGGTCTCGAGGCCCCTCTCACCGACTCGGTGCTGACGGTCCAGGACATCGTCGCCACGATCAAGTACCTCGTCGCCCTCCACGACGAGCGCGAGACGCTGCCCGGCCGCCGCGGCGGCAAGGCCGTCGACCTCCGCCTCGACGTCGACGACATCGACAACTTCGGCAACCGTCGCATCCGCGCGGTCGGCGAGCTCATCCAGAACCAGGTGCGCACCGGCCTCAGCCGCATGGAGCGCGTCGTCCGCGAGCGCATGACGACGCAGGACATCGAGGCGATCACCCCGCAGACCCTGATCAACGTGCGACCCGTCGTCGCCGCGATCAAGGAGTTCTTCGGCACCTCGCAGCTGTCGCAGTTCATGGACCAGAACAACCCGCTCGCGGGTCTGACCCACAAGCGCCGTCTCTCGGCGCTCGGCCCCGGCGGTCTCTCGCGAGACCGCGCCGGCGTCGAGGTCCGAGACGTCCACCCCTCGCACTACGGCCGCATGTGCCCGATCGAGACGCCGGAAGGCCCGAACATCGGCCTCATCGGCTCGCTCGCGTCGTTCGCGCGCATCAACTCCTTCGGCTTCATCGAGACGCCGTACCGCAAGGTCGTCGCCGGCAAGGTCACCGACCAGATCGACTACCTCACCGCGATGGAGGAGAACGACTTCATCGTCGCTCAGGCCAACGCACCGCTCAAGGCCGACGGCCACTTCTCGGAGGAGCGCGTGCTCGCCCGTCAGAAGGGCGGCGAGGTCGACCTGATCCCCGCCGACGAGATCGGCTACATGGATGTCTCGCCGCGCCAGATGGTGTCGGTCGGCACCTCGCTCATCCCGTTCCTCGAGCACGACGACGCGAACCGCGCCCTCATGGGTGCGAACATGCAGCGTCAGGCGGTGCCGCTGCTCCGCAGCGACTCGCCGTACGTCGGCACCGGCATGGAGGGCTACGCCGCGATCGACGCCGGTGACGTCATCACCGCCGACAAGGCAGGTGTCGTCGCCGAGGTCTCGGCCGACTCCGTCACGGTGCAGCTCGACGAGGGCGGCACGCAGACCTACTTCCTGCGCAAGTTCGACCGCTCGAACCAGGGCACCTCGTACAACAACCGCGTCATCGTGAACACGGGCGACCGTATCGAGGCCGGCGAGGTCATCGCCGACGGTCCCGCGACCGACAACGGCGAGCTCGCGCTCGGCAAGAACCTGCTCGTCGCGTTCATGCCGTGGGAGGGTCACAACTTCGAGGACGCGATCATCCTCAGCCAGAACCTGGTGAAGGACGACGTCCTCTCCTCGATCCACATCGAGGAGTACGAGGTCGACGCCCGCGACACCAAGCTCGGCAAGGAGGAGATCACCCGCGACCTCCCGAACGTGAGCCCCGACCTGCTGGCCGACCTCGACGAGCGCGGCATCATCCGCATCGGCGCCGAGGTCCGCCCCGGCGACATCCTCGTCGGCAAGGTCACGCCGAAGGGCGAGACCGAGCTGTCGGCGGAGGAGCGCCTGCTCCGCGCGATCTTCAACGAGAAGAGCCGCGAAGTGCGCGACACCTCGCTCAAGGTGCCTCACGGCGAGCAGGGCACGATCATCGCCGTCAAGGTGTTCGACTCGCAGGACGGCGACGACGAGCTCGGCTCGGGCGTCAACCAGCGCGTGGTCGTCTACATCGCCCAGAAGCGCAAGATCACCGAGGGCGACAAGCTCGCCGGCCGTCACGGCAACAAGGGCGTCATCTCGAAGATCCTCCCCGTCGAGGACATGCCGTTCCTCGCGGACGGCACGCCGGTCGACGTCGTGCTCAACCCGCTCGGCATCCCCGGTCGAATGAACTTCGGCCAGGTCCTCGAGACCCACCTCGGCTGGGTCGCGAAGCAGGGCTGGAAGGTCGAGGGCAAGCCGGCGTGGGCAAAGCGCCTGCCCGAGGCCGCCCACGAGGCCGCCCCCGGCACCAAGGTCGCCACCCCGGTGTTCGACGGCGCGTTCGAGGAGGAGATCGCGGGTCTGCTCGACTCGACCCTCCCCAACCGCGACGGCGAGCGACTCATCGACTCGAGCGGCAAGACGCAGCTCTTCGACGGCCGCTCGGGCGAGCCCTTCCCGTACCCGGTCTCGGTCGGCTACATGTACATCCTGAAGCTGCACCACCTCGTCGACGACAAGATCCACGCGCGTTCGACGGGCCCGTACTCGATGATCACCCAGCAGCCGCTCGGTGGTAAGGCGCAGTTCGGTGGCCAGCGATTCGGCGAGATGGAGGTCTGGGCGCTCCAGGCCTACGGCGCCGCGTACGCGCTGCAGGAGCTCCTCACGATCAAGTCCGACGACATCCTCGGCCGCGTCAAGGTGTACGAGGCGATCGTCAAGGGCGAGAACATCCAGGAGCCCGGCATCCCCGAGTCCTTCAAGGTGCTCATGAAGGAGATGCAGTCGCTCTGCCTGAACGTCGAGGTCCTCTCGGCCGACGGCACGGCGGTCTCCCTCCGCGACACCGACGACGAGGCCTTCCGCGCTGCGGAAGAACTCGGCATCAACATCTCCGCGCGCTTCGAGTCGTCGAACATCGACGAGATCTAAGCCGGGCCAGTAGACGACTACAGAGACTTTCCAAGGAGAGAAATTGCTCGACGCAACGACTTTTGACGAGCTTCGGATCGGCCTGGCCACCGCAGAGGACATCCGCAAGTGGTCCTACGGCGAAGTGAAGAAGCCCGAGACCATCAACTACCGCACCCTCAAGCCCGAGAAGGACGGTCTGTTCGGTGAGCAGATCTTCGGCCCGAGCCGCGACTGGGAGTGCGCCTGCGGCAAGTACAAGCGCGTGCGCTTCAAGGGCATCGTGTGCGAGCGCTGCGGCGTGGAGGTCACCAAGTCCTCCGTCCGCCGCGAGCGCATGGGCCACATCGAGCTCGCCGCCCCGGTCACGCACATCTGGTACTTCAAGGGTGTGCCCAGCCGCCTCGGCTACCTGCTCGACATGGCGCCGAAGGACCTCGAGAAGGTCATCTACTTCGCCGCCTACATGGTGATCGACGTCGATGACGAGGGCCGTCACGCCGACATGCCCGGCCTCGAGAACGAGCTCCGCCTCGAGATCAAGACCATCGGCGACCAGCGCGACGCCCGCATCGCGACCCTCATGGCCCGCAAGGAGGAGGAGCTCGCGACCCTCGAGGCCGAGGGCGCCAAGAGCGACCAGCGCAAGCGCGCCGAGGCCGCCGCCGACAAGGAGATGACGCAGGTCCGCAAGTCGGGCGACGAGCAGATCGCGCACCTCGAGCGCGTGTGGGAGGCCTTCCGCACCCTCAAGGTCGGCGACCTCAAGCCCGAGGACGCGGACTTCCACGAGCTCCAGGACCGCTTCGGAATGTACTTCGACGCCTACATGGGCGCCGAGGCCATCAAGAAGCGCCTCGAGGCGTTCGACCTGGCCGCCGAGGCGGAGGACCTGCACCTGCAGATCGCCGAGGGCAAGGGCCAGAAGAAGATCCGCGCGATCAAGCGCCTGCGCGTCGTCAACTCGTTCCTCGCGACGGGCAACTCGCCCGCGGCGATGGTGCTCGACGTCGTGCCGGTGATCCCGCCCGAGCTCCGCCCGATGGTGCAGCTCGACGGCGGCCGCTTCGCGACCAGCGACCTGAACGACCTCTACCGTCGTGTGATCAACCGCAACAACCGTCTTCGTCGTCTGCTCGACCTCGGCGCCCCCGAGATCATCGTCAACAACGAGAAGCGGATGCTGCAGGAGGCCGTCGACGCGCTGTTCGACAACGGCCGCCGCGGTCGCCCCGTCACCGGTACCGGCAACCGCGCCCTCAAGTCCCTGAGCGACATGCTCAAGGGCAAGCAGGGTCGCTTCCGCCAGAACCTGCTCGGCAAGCGCGTCGACTACTCGGGCCGTTCGGTCATCGTGGTCGGCCCGCAGCTGAAGCTGCACCAGTGCGGTCTGCCCAAGCAGATGGCGCTCGAGCTCTTCAAGCCGTTCGTGATCAAGCGCCTGATCGACCTGAGCCACGCTCAGAACATCAAGGCCGCCAAGCGCATGGTCGAGCGTTCGCGCCCGCAGGTGTGGGACGTCCTCGAGGAGATCATCCGCGAGCGCCCCGTGCTGCTGAACCGTGCGCCCACGCTGCACCGTCTCGGCATCCAGGCGTTCGAGCCGCAGCTCGTCGAGGGCAAGGCCATCCAGCTCCACCCGCTCGTCTGCGCCGCCTTCAACGCGGACTTCGACGGCGACCAGATGGCCGTGCACCTTCCGCTCTCGGTCGAGGCCCAGGCCGAGGCGCGCATCCTCATGCTCGCCTCGAACAACATCCTGAAGCCGTCGGACGGCCGCCCGGTGACCCTGCCCTCGCAGGACATGATCATCGGTCTGCACCACCTGACGACCGAGAAGCCCGGCGCAGCCGGCGAGGGCCGCGCGTTCTCGTCGATCGCCGAGGCCATCCTCGCGTTCGACCAGAACCGTCCGGGCGACCTCGAGCTCGACCTCGGCGCCAAGGTGAAGATCCGTCTCGACGGTCTCTACTTCGGCGAGGGCGACGAGCCCGAGGGCTTCGTGCAGGGCAAGCCGTTCCTCATGGAGACGACCCTCGGCCGCGCGCTCTTCAACGAGGCGCTCCCGGTCGACTACCCGTACTTCAACCGCCAGGCCGGCAAGGGCCAGATCTCGGAGATCGTCAACGACCTCGCCGAGCGCTACCCGAAGACCGAGGTGGCCGCGACCCTCGACCGGATCAAGGACGCCGGCTTCCGCTGGGCGACCCGTTCGGGCGTCACCGTCGCGCTCTCCGACATCATCACGCCCCCCTCGAAGGGCGAGATCGTGTCGAAGTACGAGAAGCAGGCCGCCAAGGTGCAGTCGCAGTTCGAGAAGGGTCTCACGACCGACCTCGAGCGTCGTCAGGAGCTCATCCAGATCTGGACCAAGGCCACCGACGAGGTCGCCAAGGCCATGCAGGAGAACTTCCCGACCGACAACACCATCAACCGCATGGTGACCTCGGGCGCTCGTGGTAACTGGCTGCAGGTGCGCAACATCGCCGGTATGCGAGGCCTCGTGAACAACCCGAAGGGTGAGATCATCCCTCGCCCGATCATCTCGAGCTACCGCGAGGGCCTCTCGGTCGCCGAGTACTTCATCGCGACGCACGGTGCCCGTAAGGGTCTGGCCGACACGGCCCTCCGTACGGCCGACTCGGGTTACCTCACGCGTCGTCTGGTGGATGTCTCGCAGGACGTCATCATCCGCGAGGAGGACTGCGGCACGTCGAAGGGCCTCGAGCTCCCGATCGCCACGGTCGACTCCTCGGGCGAGCTCGTCCGCGACCCGAACGTCGAGAACTCGGTGTTCGCCCGTTCGCTCGCCGCCGACGCGGTGAACGCCAAGGGCGAGGTCGTCGCCGAGGCCGGCAGCGACGTCGGCGACGTGCTCATCAACGAGCTCATCGCCGCGGGCGTCGAGTCGATCCGGGTCCGCTCGGTCCTCACCTGCGAGTCGGCGGTCGGCGTCTGCGCGAAGTGCTACGGCCGTTCGCTCGCGACCGGCAAGCTCGTCGACATCGGCGAGGCCGTCGGCATCATCGCGGCCCAGTCGATCGGTGAGCCCGGCACGCAGCTCACGATGCGTACCTTCCACACCGGTGGTTCGGCCTCGGCCGACGACATCACGCAGGGTCTTCCCCGCGTGCAGGAGCTCTTCGAGGCCCGTACCCCCAAGGGTGCGTCGCCGATCGTCGAGGCCCCCGGCCGCATCACGATCGACGAGACCGACAAGCAGCGCAAGGTCATCCTCACGCCCGACAACGGCGACGAGCCGATCGCGTACAACGTGCTCAAGCGTTCGACGCTGCTCGTCGAGGACGGCCAGCACGTCGAGCTCGGCCAGCAGCTGATCGTCGGCACCGTCGACCCGAAGGAGGTCCTCCGGGTCAAGGGCGTCCGCGAGGTGCAGAAGCACCTCGTGAACGGCGTGCAGGACGTCTACCGCTCGCAGGGTGTGCCGATCCACGACAAGCACATCGAGGTCATCGTGCGCCAGATGCTGCGCAAGGTCACCGTCGTCGACCACGGCGACACCGACCTGCTGCCCGGTGAGCTCGTCGACCGCCTGAAGTACAACGAGATCAACCGCGCGTCGCTCACCGAGGGCAAGAAGACGGCGTCGGCCCGCCAGGAGGTCATGGGTATCACCAAGGCCTCGCTCGCGACCGAGTCGTGGCTGTCGGCCGCGTCCTTCCAGGAGACGACCCGCGTGCTCACGCAGGCCGCCATGGAGGGCAAGAGCGACCCGCTGGTCGGCCTCAAGGAGAACGTGATCATCGGAAAGCTGATCCCGGCGGGTACGGGCCTCGGCAAGTACCGGAACGTCGCGGTCGAGGCCACGGAGGAGGCGAAGGCGGAGCGTTACCCGAACCGCATCTTCACCGACGACGCGGCCTTCAGCGAGGGCGACCTCAGCTTCGTCGACTTCGACGCGTTCTCGAGCGACGACTTCACGCCCGGCAACTACAGCTGAACCCGGTGATCGCGGCGGCGCGCAGCGCCGTCGAGTGATCCAGACGAAGGGCCCCGGAGAGATCCGGGGCCCTTCGCCGTCCCATGGGCGAAACACCGCCGGATCCGCGCGGCGCGGGGCCGCGGCGGCCTCGCGGCGTTACAGTTGGCCCACCGCGGGTACGAGGCGTACCCGAAAGGAGCGCGATCATGAGCAGCACGACTCCCGGACCCGAGTCGGACGACGAGGTGCGGCGCGACGAGACGAGCGAGCCCGCCGAGACCGATGCGGCGTCGGCCGAGCCCGTGGGAGCCGCCGACTCCGGTACCGCCGACGGGGACGAGCCCATCGCACCTGATGACACCGCCGAGGCAGCCGGCACCGCTGCGCCCGTCGCTGCGGACGACACCGACGCGACTGCGGCGATGCCCGCCGACCCCGCGGTCCCGGATGCCGCGGAGCCCGACCCGTTCGACGAGCCCGCGCAGTCCGACACTGCCGAGACGAGCGCGCTCGACGCCGCAGTGCTGCGCGCGAACGCGGGTGCCGAGACCTCCGCCTCCGACGACGACGAGGGCAACGGCATCGACGACGCCGATGCCGCACCGCAGCCGGTGCCCGCGGGTTCCGTGCGTCGCGAGACCTACGTCCCGGCCTCGACGGCCGCCGCCGCGGCGGCATCGGGTGCCGCCACCCTCGCCCCCGAGCCCGCCCCCGAGGTCGCGCCCCCGTTCGGCGCCCAGACCGTCTACGTCCAGGCGCCCGAGCCGCCGCGTGCGAAGGGCAACCGGGCGTTCGGTGCCCTCGTCGCGCTCATCGGCGCCGCCCTGTTCGCCGCGCTCTACGCGGGCATCGCCTACCTGCTGCTGCTGAGCCAGGGCGACGCGGCCGAGGTGAACACCGTCTTCGTCGAGCGGTTCCTGGCGAAGCCCGTCTACTGGGTGCCGATCATCGCCTTCTTCGTCGGCTTCGCACTGCTTGCCGCGATCGTGAATCGCGGCCGCTGGTGGGCGTACGTCGTGTTCGGACTGCTCGTCGGGGTGCTCGTGTACTTCTCGTACCTCGGCGGCGCGCTGCTCACGATCGAGGCGTGGACCCTCACCTTCGAGGACGCGCAGTCGTTCATCGCACAGCGCTGGCTCGACCCGTTCGCGATCGTCGCGGCGCTGATCGCACGCGAGATCCCGATCTGGCTCGGCGGGTGGATCGCCGCCCGCGGGCGCACCGTGAACGAGCGCAACCGTCTCGCGCTCGAGGCGTACGACCGCGAGCTGGCCGCGGGGCCGCAGCCGCAGCCGCTGCGCTGATCGAGGCCGCCGCGGGCGGCTGTGCACAACGCGCAACGGAGCCCGAGGCTGCGGGTACGCTCGTCAGACGGGGATGGTGACTCCTCCCCATCGACAGCGTGCCCACGATCGGGTTGGGTAGCAGCTTGGACCACCCTGCCGACCTGCCGACTCGAGGAGCGACGTGAGCGTCACCATGGACATCGACGACGAGCCGACGCCCGGCCTCCGACCCGATGGTCGTCCCGACCCCGAGTACGCGCGGGCGCTCGGCCTCGTACCCGCGCCGAGCGGTCGGCGCTCCGGGGCCTTCGCGCTCGACGCCGCCATCTGGGCGGTGCTCGCGACGCCGACCCTGATCGGGGTGCTGCTGCTCGTCGACCCGGTGGTCGCGGCGGGCGGCGACCCGACCCGTCTCGGCTCGGCCGCCGCCGGCCCGCTCATCGCGATCCTGGTCGGCGAGGCGCTCACCGTCGTCTTCGGCTTCGTGCAACTGGTGCTGCACGGCCGGCTCGGCGTCACCGTCGGCAAGGCCGCGGCGGGGCTCCGTTCCGTGAGCGTGCGCGACTTCGGACCGGCCGGGTTCTGGCGCATCGTGCTGCGCGCGCTCGTGCTCGGCGCCGCGCAACTCGTGCTGCCGTTCATCGGCCCGGCGATCCTGTTCGCCTCGGGCTCATGGGATCCCGAGCAGCGCGGCCGTTCCTGGCTCGATCGGGTGGGCGGATGCTACGTCGTCGACGCCCGTCGCGCGCTCGACCCCTTCGATGCCAAGGCGATGCGACGGGCCCGACGCGTCGCGGCCGCCCCGCCCGAGGCCGAGGCGGTCCGGCTCCCGTCGCTCGCGAGCGATCGCCCGCTCGGCGAGGTGTTCCAGATCCCGGCCGAGCGCTCGAGCTCGGGCGTCGTGTCGCCCGGCGCGACCGGCATCGACTCGTGGACCCCGCCGCCGATCGGCGGTGACGCGCCGCCGCCCGCGCCGCCTTCGTCGCTGGGCTTCGCTCCGCCGCCTCCGCCCCAGGCCGCACCGGCTCCGCCCGCACCGCCGCCGGTCGTCCCGACGCAGCTCCCGGCGGCCGTGCCTGCGGCACCCGCGGCGCCCGAGGTCGCCCCGCGTCCGGGCTCGTCGACGCCGACCCGGATCGTGCTCCGCTTCGACGACGGCACCGCCGTCGAGGCATCCGCATTCGGCCTGCTCGGCCGCGCCCCCGATGCCGGGCCCGGAGCGACGGCCCAGCTGCTGCCCGTCGACGATCCCTCGAAGCGGATCTCGAAGGTGCACGCGGAGTTCGGCGCCGTCGACGGCGGCTTCTGGATCGCCGATCGCGGCTCGACCAACGGCACCGAGGTGCGACTGCCCGACGGGCGCGTCGTCGAACTCGTGCCCGGTGTCCGCACCCCGCTCGCACCGGGTGCGCTCGTGGTCGTCGGCGGTCGCAGCTTCACCATCACGAGCGAGCCCGGAAGGTAAGGCATGAAGCTCAAACTCGGACTCCGTCGTCAGCAGGGCGCACCGGTCGACCTCGTCATCACCGCCGACGCGACGGCGACCGTCGGCGACGTCGCGCGGGCGATCGCCACGAACGATCCGAGCACTCCGGTGCTCGGCAGCACCTCGGGGGTGACCCTCGCGGTCGCGCCGCCGACCTCGAGCGAGCCCGTCGTGCTCGACCCGCAGGTGCTCATCGGCGATGCACCGATCGGCTCGGGCTTCAACGCCGCGGTCGTGGCGCACGCGCCCCGGCCGAACGGCGCGACCACTGAGGCGGTCGCCGTGATGCGGGTGCACTCGGGCGCCGACGCCGGCCGAGAGTTCGGGCTGCCGCGCGGGGCGAGCGTCATCGGGCGCGGCGCCGACGCCGATCTCCTGCTCGCCGATTCGCTCGTCTCGAAGCGGCACGCCCGCATCGAGGTCGACCACTCGATCGAGCTCGTCGACCTCAACTCGGCGAACGGCCTGCTCGTCGACGGCGGGCTCGTGCAGCGCGTCCGGGTCATCCCCGGACAGGTCATCACGATCGGCTCCACCGAGGTCTCCTTCGATCTCGCCGCGAGCGCCGCCGGCGCGCCCGACGCTTCGGTGCTCGAGCGCGGCGGTGCGCTCATGTTCAACCGATCGCCGCGGGTCGAGGTGCGGTACCCGGGCACCGAGCACCGCCACCCGGTGATCCCCTCCGAGGCCGAGCCTCGTATGTTCCCGTGGCCGATGATCATGGCGCCCGTCCTGCTCGGCCTCGCCATGTTCGCGATGACCCAGCGCCCGACGTCCCTCCTCATCGTGGTGATGGCGCCGCTCATGATGCTCGGCAACTTCGTCGGCCAGCGCACCCAGCAGGGCAAGAAGCTGCGCCTCGAGATCGAGACCTTCGAGACGCAGATCGAAGACCTCGAGGAGTCGCTCCGCGCCGAGACGATCGTCGAGCGCGAGCGCCGGCACGAGGAGGCCCCGGCGGTCGCGCACGTCTACGAGCAGGCGATGCGCCTCGGGCCGCTCCTCTGGACCAGGCGCCCCGAGCACTGGAACTTCCTCGGCCTGCGGCTCGGCGTCGGCCGGGCGCGCAGCCGCAACACCGTCGCCGAGTCGAGCGACCAGCGCGGCATCGCCCGCTACGCGAAGCAGGTCGACGTGCTCCGCAATCGGCACGAGCGCATCGACGACGTGCCGCTGATCGAACTGCTGCCGGTGTCGGGCGCGATCGGCATCGCCGGGCCCCGGCACCTCGCGGCCGACGTGCTCCGCGGGCTCGGCGTGCAGCTGTTCGGCCTGCACGCGCCGAACGAGCTCATCACCACCGCGATCGTCGACCCCGCCTGGGCGAAGGAGCTCGAGTGGATGAAGTGGCTCCCGCACACCACGAGTCCCCGCTCGCCGTTCGCCGAGATGGCGCTCGCCGACAGCCAGTCCGCGGGCACGGCGCTCCTCAACGGGCTCGAGGAGTCGATCATGTCGCGGCTGTCGGGCTCGCCGGGCCGGCGCGGGCCGCTGCGGCTGCCCGACACGAGCATGGAGCGCGGCGCGAAGGTCGGCGAGGAGATCGGCGCGAGCCGGGAGGCCGCATCCGACCTCGCCCTCGTGCTCGTCGCCTCGAACGACGCGCCGGTCGATCGCCCCCGCCTCACCCAGCTGATCGAGCGCGGCGCCGACGTCGGCGTCTACACGATCTTCCTCGCCCCGACCGTCGAGTCGCTGCCCGCCGCCTGCCGCACCTACATCGATGCGAGCGACGGGCTCGACAACGCCAAGGTCGGCTACGTCCGCGCCGGCGAGCACTACGAGCGGGTCGCGATCGAGGGCGTGTCGAACCAGTACGCCGAGGTCTTCGCGAAGCGACTGGCTCCCGTGGCCGACTCGAGCTCCGTCACCGCCGACTCCTCCGACCTCCCGCGGAGCGTCTCGTTCCTGAAGCTCATCGGCACCGAGATGGCCGCGCAGCCGCTCTCGGTCGCCGAGCGCTGGCGGCAGAACAACTCGATCCTCGACCGCTCGCGCGGCCAGCGGCCGCGGCTCAAGCGCGCCGGAACGCTGAAGGCGTACATCGGCCAGGGCAGCCCCGACGCGATGTCGCTCGACCTGCGCACGCAGGGCCCGCACGCCCTCGTGGGCGGGACGACGGGTTCGGGCAAGTCCGAGTTCCTGCAGGCCTGGGTGCTCGGCATGGCGGCCGAGTACAGTCCCGACCGCGTCACCTTCCTCTTCGTCGACTACAAGGGCGGTTCGGCGTTCGCCGACTGCGTCGAGCTGCCGCACTGCGTCGGGCTCGTCACCGACCTCAGCCCGCACCTCGTGCGTCGCGCGCTCACCAGCCTCCGGGCCGAGCTGCACCATCGCGAGCACCTCTTCAACCGCAAGAAGGCGAAGGACCTCCTCGAGCTCGAGAAGCGCCAGGACCCCGAGACCCCGCCGGCCCTCGTGCTCGTGATCGACGAGTTCGCCGCGCTCGCGGGCGAGGTGCCCGAGTTCGTCGACGGCGTCGTCGACATCGCCCAGAGAGGTCGTTCGCTCGGCATCCACCTGATCATGGCGACGCAGCGCCCCGCCGGCGTCATCAAGGACAACCTGCGTGCGAACACCAACCTCCGCGTCGCGCTGCGCATGGCCGACGAGTCCGACTCGAACGACGTGGTCGGCGACCCCGTCGCGGGCACCTTCGACCCGTCGATCCCGGGTCGCGGCATCGCGAAGACCGGTCCGGGGCGTCTCGTGCCCTTCCAGTCGGGCTACGCGGGCGGGTGGACGTCGGACACCCCCGAGCAGGCACAGGTGAAGGTCGCCGAGCTGCGCTTCGGCTCGATCACGCTCTGGGAGTCGGACAACGACCAGGAGTCGGACTCCCACGACGAGGATCTCGGCCCGAACGACCAGAAGCGTCTCGTCGCGTCGCTCGTGTCGGCAGCCGCCGACAGCCGCATCCCGGCTCCGCGGCGCCCGTGGCTCGACGAACTGGCGACGACCGTCGATCTCGCCGAGCTCGCCCTCGACGGTGACGCCCGCATCCCGCTCGGACGCGCCGACATCCCCGAGCGGCAGCTGCAGGAGGCGGTCTACTTCGAGCCCGACACCGACGGGCACCTGCTCGTCTACGGCACGAGCGGCGCCGGCAAGACGACCGTGCTGCGCACGATCGCGGTGGCGGCCGGGGCCCGGCCCGAGCTCGGCCGCGTGCACGTCTACGGCCTCGACTTCGGCACCGGGTCGCTGCGCTCGCTCGAGTCGCTCCCGCAGGTCGGCTCGATCGTCCCGGGCGACGACGCCGAGCGCGTGCAGCGCCTGCTGAAGACCCTGCGCGGCATGCTCGACGACCGCGCGAAGCGCTTCTCCGCCGTGAACGCCGCGAGCCTCACGGAGTATCGGGCGATCACGGGCCGCGACGAACCCCGCATCCTGGTGCTCATCGACGGCTTCGGCACGTTCAAGCAGGAGTGGGAGGGCACCTCCGCGCGTGCGCCGTTCTACAACGTGTTCATGCGCATGCTCGGCGAGGGTCGCCCGCTCGGCATCCACGCGGTCGCCACGGCCGACCGCTACGGCGCCGTGCCCACGGCGGTGAGCGCCAACGTCAACCGGCGAGTGGTCCTCCGGCTCGCCGACGAGAGCTCGTACGCGATCCTCGGCGCCCCGAAGGACGTGCTCAACGAGCGCAGTGCACCCGGTCGTGCGATCGTCGACGGGCTCGAGACGCAGATCGCCGTGCTCGGGGGCACCACGAACGTCGCCGAGCAGACCCAGGCGATGGAGGCGTTCGCCGCCTCGCTGCGCGAGCGCGGGGCATCCGAAGCGCCCGAGATCGGCTCGCTCCCGACCGAGCTCCGCGCCGACGAGCTGCCCGACTCGATCGACGGGGCGCCGGTCGTCGGCGTCGCCGACGACGTGCTCGGCCCCAAGGGCTTCGAGCCGATCGGCACCTTCGTGGTCGCGGGCCCGCCGCAGAGCGGCAAGACGAACGCGCTCCGCGCGCTCATCGCGGCGGTCGCCCGCTTCGACCCCGAGACGGAGTTCTTCCACTTCGGCGGTCGCCGTGCCGCACTGCGCGACGCACGGGCCTGGCGGCGCTCGGCCTCGTCGATCGAGGACGCGCGGTCGCTCGCGAAGGAGCTCAAGGAGCTCGTCGCCGACGAGGGCATCACGAAGCGCATGATGATCGTGGTCGAGAACATCACCGAGTTCGGCGACACCGATGCCGAGCGCCCCATGAAGGAGCTGTTCCAGGCGGTCAACCGCAGCGAGCACTTCCTCATCGGCGACGGGGATGTCTCGCAGCTCTCGAGCGGCTACGGGCTCGTCGGCGAGCTCAAGGCCGGACGTCGCGGCATCGCGCTGCGGCCCGAGACCTACGACGGCGACTCGCTCTTCAAGGTGCCGTTCCCGAAGGTCGCGCGTCACGAGTTCCCGGCCGGTCGAGGCATCTTCGTCGAGAACGGCCGCTTCGTCACGGTGCAGCTGCCGCTCGTCGAGACCGCTGGGTGACTCGCGGCGACCTCGATCGCGTCGACGCCGGAGCGCGGCTGCCACGTGGATCGGGGTCGTCGAGCGGGCCGAACCGGCCGGGCGCGCCGTCGCGGCGATCGCGCTCGGGCTCCGAGGCGATCGGGAACCGCGCATGGGGAGTGCTGCCCATTCTCGTGGCTCGCGGGCTGCGGTTAGTCTCATGGAGGTCGCCCGATCGGGTGGCGGAGGATTCTGATGGATGGGGTTGATGATGGCTGATTTCAAGGCGTCGTACGGTGAGATGGAGTCGATGGCCGGTCGTCTCGACTCGGGTCGTGAGGAGATCGGCGACGTGCTGCGTCGTCTGAAGGACGATGTCGACCGTCTCCTCGGTGACGACTTCAAGACGCAGCACGCGTCGGGCAAGTTCGGTGAGGGCTACACGGAGCTGACGACCGGTCTGGAGAAGGCGATCGAGGGCATCTCCGACATGGGCGAGTCGCTGCGCAAGATGATGCAGGCGATCAAGGACACCGACCAGGCACTCGCCGGCAACTAGTCCCCACGGCTCGGCGGGTGCGGCATCGGCCGCACCCGCCGAGAACCGTTCGGCCAGCCGAACGCCGCGCCCGCATCGAGAGGAACTGCTGATGGGCATGATCAGACTCGACCTCGCCGTGATCGGCGATGGGGCGCGCAACGCGAGTTCGCTCGCGAATGCCTTCGACGGCACCGACGGCGTCGCCGGGGCGGCCGCCGACGCGTGCGGTCACGGAGGCCTGGCGGGGTCGATCCGCGACTTCGAATCGACCTGGTCGCATCGCCGCGACGAGTTCGCCGAGCAGCTCGACACGGTCGCCTCGGCACTCGTCGCGGTGCACGACGCGTTCACCACGCTCGACCGCGATCTGGCATCGGAGGGGTGATGGACCCGATCCACGGAGAACCCGCGATCGTGCGCCGCAGCGGCGCACGTCTCGTCGACACCGCGGAGGCGATCCGCAGCGCGGTCGCCGAGCTCGAGGCGATCGCGAGCCCCGACGACATGCGCAGCCTCGCCCTCGACCGGATCCGGCGAGAAGCCGGCACCCTCGCCGGGGAGATCAGGCGAGCCGAATCCCGGTACTCCGAGACGGGCCGCGCGCTGCTCGACTTCGCGGCGGTCCACGAGCGCACGCAAGCCGACGCCGCGGCGGCGATCGACGACGCCGAGGCGGCCGAGGCCGCCGCCGATCGGGCTGCCGACGCGCGTCGTGCGGCGGCCCTCGAACTGCAGGCGCTCCCGCCCGCCGCGGAGGCCGACGAACGCCGGGCCGCCGAACGCCGGGTGGGCCGCGCCCGCGCCGCCGCCGACGAGCACGGCGCCGACGCGGCAGCCGCGCAGCGACGTCACGCCCAGGCCGTCGAGGAGTTCGAGCAGGCTGCCCGCCGGGCGATGGAACGCATCGAGAACGTCGTCGAGGGCAGCGACCTCAACGACTCGCTCTGGGACCGCTTCACCGGCGCCCTCGACGGGCTCTTCGACTTCGTGCGCGACGCGGTCAAGGCCGTCTTCGAGGCGATCACGGCGGTCGTCAAGGCCATCGTCGAGCTCATCACCGCGGTGCTCATCGTCCTCGCCGCGCTCGTCCTGCTCGGGGTGCTCGCACTGCTGGCGCTCGCGGTGCTCGCACTCGCGGTCGTCGCCCTGCTCGCGGCGATCGCGCTGATCGCGTTCGCCGCGATCGTGCTGCTGGCGATCGGCATGGCCCTCGTCGCGGTGGTGCTCCTGCTCGTCGCCCTCGTGACGGCGGCGTTGATCGGTCTGCTCCTCACCGTGGTCATGTTCACCGCGGTGAACCTCATGACCGGGATGGACCCGGTCGAAGCGCTCACCCAGGCCCTCATCGTGGCGTTGTTCACGCTCGCGCCCGCGCTCTGGCTCGTCGTGAAGCTCGCTTCGGGCGCCGAGACCGGAGACCCCGTCTTCGTCGATCGCACCGACGGGTGGAAGCCGCAACAGGACCAGGGCCTCGCCGACCTGTTCGAGGATCTTCAGGACATCGACGAGGCGGGCCACCTCGATCCGAACGACCCCGACACCAATCACGAGTCCGTCGTCCGCATCGTGCCGTGCCTGGCGGCGGACGGCACCATCGTCTACCGGATCCACATCCCGAGCACCCAGCAGTGGACACCGGGCGGCGAGAGCGGCAACGACGTCACGAGCGACATCGTGGCGAAGATGGATCAGGCCCAGCAGACGCAGCTCGAGAAGATGGTGATCGCGGCGATGCGGGAGCACGGCATCCCCCCGGGATCGCATGTGATGCTCGCCGGATGGAGCCTCGGCGGCATCACCGCGGGCAATCTCGCCTCGGACCCCGACTTCACGTCGACGTACAAGGTCGACGCGATCGCGGTCGCCGGGTCGTCGGTCGACGACCTCCCGATCCCGCCGAGCGTGCGTGTGCTCGACGTCTCGCACACGACCGATCCGGTGCCCCGCACCGAGAATCCCTGGGCGCCCGACTACTCGAATCAGCCGAACCGCTACAAGATCGACGTCCCGCCGCCGGGCGGCGCCGATGCGCTCGGTCACGACTCCGAGAAGTACAAGACGACCATGCAGAACCAGGTCGACGAGGGCGGGTCGTCGCAGGGCACGGCGTTCCTGGCCGACGACCCCGCCGCCGACGACGGCATCCAGGTCTCCGACTACTTCAGGAATCCGACGAGCAGCGTGGACTACGCGTACACGAGGGGCGACTAGATGCGGGCCCGAGGATTCCGACTGCTGCTCGGCGGTGCCGTCGTGCTCGCCGCGCTGACCGGGTGCACGTCGCCCACGACGGAGGGAACCGAGATGAAGATCGATGCGACGGCGATCGAGCGCGAGCTCGAGTCGATCGACGGGGTCGCCTCGGCGACGATCGGCACCGCGAGCGCCGGCACGCCGGGCTCGTACCGGCTCAGCGCGAAGATCGAGCTCGACGAGCAGGGCGACGCCGCTCTCGGAGAGGTGCTCATCGGCGCGGTGCGGGCGGTCGACGCGGGCGCCGACGGCTTCACGACGTACGCCTTCCACGTGGCCGCCCCCGATCCGGCCGGCGGGGATGCGCCCGCCGAGCTGCGGCTGTCGGAGCGGCGGTCCGAGATCCCGATCGAGGTCGGGGCCTACCGCGGCAGCGGGCTCGTCTTCACCGACGAGGAACTCGCCGAGGCCGCGGGGTGACGGCGGCACGGGCGGCGCTGGAGTTCCGGCTTCCGGGGGAGTGGTGGGAGGTGCCCCTCGGTTCGCCGGCGGAGGCCGCCGAGTCGATCCGCGAGCTCGTCCGGCGCCAGTACGGCCGACGCGATGACGACGCGGCGATCCGGGCGGCGCACCGGCGACGCCTGACGGATGCCGCGGGGCGGGCGATCTCCGCCGGCGCCACCCAGCAGCACATCGCGCTGCGCCTGGCGTCGCGGGCGACGCTCGCGACGACGCTCATCGAATACCGGCCGGCGCTTCCCCTCGGCGATCGCCCCGAACCGGCGCTCGTCGCGGAGCACCTCGTCGCCGGCCTCCTCGGGGGCACCGTGGGCCCCGACTCCGACCGTCTGTGGTCCGAGTTCGCCGAGGACGGGGGAGTGGCGTTCGAGAAGGGCGACTCGATCGTGCTGCGCCGCTCCCGTCTCGTGACCTCGGGTTCGGGCGACGATGAGGCCGAGGCGCTGCAGGTCGACTACTGGCTCACGGAGCCCGGCCGGCCGGCCGCGGTGCTCGTGGGGTTCTCGACGATCCTCGTCGACGCCGGGCCGTTGATGCTCGAGCTCTTCGACGCGATCGTCGCGGCGGCCGAGTGGCGCCCTGCGGAGCGCACGGGCGATCTGCGGGCCGAGCTCGCCTCCGGATGACGCGGCCGTCGGGCAGGCGTGCGATGCTGTCCGGATGAGACTCGAACTCGACGCCCCGAGCAGCGCCTGGGTGCGCGTGCCCACCGACCCGAGCGAGCGCGGCGAGGCCTGGGTCGACGAGGCGCTCGACGGCGTCCGTCGCCGGCACGCCGAGGCGACGGACGAGCAGCTCGATGCCGTTCGCCGGTGGCTGCCGCAGGCCCGCGAGCGCCTGCTGCCGGGCGCCTCGGTCGGACTCGTCCACCTGCCCGAGCCGGCGCCGTTCGGCCTCGTCGTGAGCATCGGCGTCTCCGAACCGCAGACCATCGAGGGCTCGCTCGTCCGGGCGCTGCTCGGCGACGCCGAGCTCGTCGGCCGTCCGGTCGTCGACCCCGTGGAGGTGCCCGGCATCGGCAGCGGCATCTCGGTCCGCTGCCTGTTCGCACCCGCCCCCGAGCGGAGGCCGGCCGCGGGCCTGGCGTACCTCCTCCAGGGGGAGCGGGCGACCGTGCGCGTCATGGCGAGCCCGGCCCCGCAGGAGCTCGTCGCGAGCGCCGCGCCGTCGCTCGCCAAGATCGTCGCGTCGCTGCGCCTCGTCGACTGAGCACTCGGGTGACCGAACCGGCGTAGCCTCGGGTCATGGCCGACGAATCGCGCGGGAGCGAACCGCAGCGCACGCGCGACGCATGGGTCGTCGCGAGCTTCGCCGCGGCGCTCGACCTCGCGCTCGTCGTCTGCGGATTCGGCTTCGTGAGCCTGCTGCTCGACCTCGAGGTCGTCGGGGACCCGTCGGTCGGCCTCCTCGTCGGGCCCGCGGCGGTCGGGGCATCCGTCGTGACGGTCTTCATCGCGCTGGGCGTGCTGCTGCGCCGCCCCGAACGCATGGCGGGCACCGTGATCGTCGCCGCGATCGCGAGCTGGCTCGCCTTCGTCGCGGTCGCCGCGATCGGGCACCTGCTCGGCTCCTCGTCGGCGGTGTTCGCGAGCCTGCGTTTCGCGTTGGTG
This sequence comes from Agromyces sp. NPDC057679, assembly GCF_042799635.1. Taxonomy (NCBI): domain Bacteria; kingdom Bacillati; phylum Actinomycetota; class Actinomycetes; order Micrococcales; family Microbacteriaceae; genus Agromyces; species Agromyces sp. NPDC057679. The sequence continues at coordinate 1,040,664 of NZ_JBHVIK010000002.1, forward strand.
CTGGGCTCCGGCTGGTTCGGCCTGCTCGTGCCCGCGTGCGCCGCGCTCACGGCGTCGCTCGCCGTCCTCGTCGCCCGTGGCCGGCGCGGCGGCATGGAGCGTCCGCGCTGGCCGTGGGAGCGCGACGAGGAGGAGTAGGGCCGCCGCCGGGGCGCTCTCCGAACGGCGCCGTGCTGCGGCGCGGCGCGCCACTCGTTCGCCGACTGGGCGCGCGGCGGCATCCGGCGCAGTATCGTGAACCCGATGGAGGGTTCGGTCGAGGCGCGCGTGAGCCACGAGGTCGACCGCTGGCTGCAGTGGCTGCCGCGGTGGCGACCCGGCACGCATCGTGCCCGCGTCCGACTCTGCCAGCGCTGCTTCGGTTCGCCGATCCTCACCGCGGCGGGCCTCGACGTCGACATCCCGCATCCGGTGCAGCACGCCTTCTCGATGCGCATGAAGGGCGTCATCGACGTCTCCGTCGACGACTACACCGCGCGCAACCTGCCGATGCTGCACCGCGAGATCCGACTCGCAGAAGAGCGCAAGGCGCGGCGCCCGTACCGCGCGGGGGAGGGCCTCGACCCCGAGTACCTCGGCCTCGAGGTCGACCCCGAGCCGGTGCCCGACCAGCCGTTCCTCTTCACGCTCGGCGGCCTCGAGGCCGTCACGGCGGCCGAGGCGAACGAGCCGGCGCCGCGCCCCTTCACCCTCGAGGAGAAGGAGGCGCTGCGCGAGGAGGTGCGACTCGCCGACGAGTTCGCCAAGCAGCTCGGTCGACGCATCTGCATCGAGCTCGCCCAGCATCGCTACCGCATCGGCAACGCGATCGAACGGCTCGTCGAGCCGCAGGTCGCCGAGATGCTCGCCGACCTCGACCGCGAGCTCGACGCCCCGGGGTGGCCGAGCTGACGCGCGGACCCGCGGCATCCACCGTCATTTGACCGCATCGTTACGTGGCATTACCATAGATCGGGTGTGTGCGCTCAGGCGCGCGCATTCGGGTGCCTGCGCTGTTCAGCGGGTCACCCCCACGGCATACCCACCATTGAAGGCTCCGCTGCTCTGCGGTGCCGGTGGGTCTGATGTGAAATCCATCACCGCTGTCACCGTGCAGCACCAACAAGGAGAAGCAGTGCCAACCATTCAGCAGTTGGTCCGCAAGGGTCGCTCGCCGAAGGTCACCAAGACCAAGGCTCCCGCCCTGAAGGCCAACCCCCAGCAGCGCGGCGTGTGCACGCGTGTGTACACCACCACCCCGAAGAAGCCGAACTCCGCGCTCCGCAAGGTCGCACGTGTGAAGCTCTCGAACGGCACCGAGGTCACCGCCTACATCCCCGGTGAGGGCCACAACCTGCAGGAGCACTCGATGGTGCTCGTTCGCGGCGGTCGTGTGAAGGACCTCCCGGGTGTCCGTTACAAGATCATCCGCGGCGCCCTCGACACGCAGGCCGTGAAGAACCGCAAGCAGGCTCGCAGCCGCTACGGCGCGAAGATGGAGAAGAAGTAATGCCTCGCAAGGGACCCGCTCCGAAGCGCCCCGTCGTCGCAGACCCCGTCTACGGCTCGCCGGTCGTCAGCCAGCTCGTCAACAAGATCCTCGTCGACGGCAAGAAGGACCTCGCGCAGCGCATCGTCTACGAAGCGCTCGAGAACGTCGCCGCCAAGTCCGGCCAGGACGCGGTCGCCACCCTCAAGAAGGCGCTCGACAACGTGCGCCCCACCCTCGAGGTGCGCTCGCGCCGCGTCGGCGGCTCGACCTACCAGGTCCCCGTCGAGGTCAAGCCCCACCGCGCGAACACCCTGGCGCTCCGCTGGCTCACCAGCTACGCCAAGGCCCGTCGCGAGAAGACCATGACCGAGCGTCTCACCAACGAGATCCTCGACGCGTCGAACAGCCTGGGTGCTGCGGTCAAGCGCCGCGAAGACACTCACAAGATGGCTGAGTCGAACCGCGCCTTCGCCCACTACCGCTGGTAGTCGGGCCGAGCGGATGCCTCGGCGCACGCCCGGGCATCCGCTCTCCCTCTCACTTCCGTTCCTGAACCTTCCGGAGGAACCCCCGTGGCACAAGACGTGCTCACCGACCTGAGCAAGGTCCGCAACATCGGCATCATGGCCCACATCGATGCCGGCAAGACCACCACCACCGAGCGCATCCTGTTCTACACGGGCGTCAACCACAAGCTCGGCGAGACGCACGACGGCGCCTCGACGACCGACTGGATGGAGCAGGAGAAGGAGCGCGGCATCACGATCACGTCTGCCGCCGTGACCTGCTTCTGGAACAAGAACCAGATCAACATCATCGACACCCCCGGCCACGTCGACTTCACCGTCGAGGTCGAGCGCTCGCTCCGCGTGCTCGACGGCGCCGTCGCCGTCTTCGACGGCAAGGAGGGCGTCGAGCCCCAGTCCGAGACGGTGTGGCGTCAGGCCGACAAGTACAACGTGCCGCGCATCTGCTTCGTCAACAAGATGGACAAGCTCGGTGCCGACTTCTACTTCACGGTCGACACGATCATCTCGCGCCTGGGCGCCAAGCCGCTCGTGCTGCAGCTCCCCATCGGTGCCGAGAACGACTTCATCGGTGTCATCGACCTCGTCGAGATGCGTGCCCTCGTGTGGCCGGGCGACGCCAAGGGCGACGTGACCATGGGCGCCAAGTACGAGGTCCAGGAGATCCCCGCCGACCTCAAGGAGAAGGCGGACGAGTACCGTCAGGCCCTCCTCGAGACCGTCGCCGAGACCGACGACGCGCTCCTCGAGAAGTTCTTCGGCGGCGAAGAGCTCACCGTCGCCGAGATCAAGGGCGCCATCCGCAAGATGGTCGTCAACTCGGAGATCTACCCCGTGCTCTGCGGCTCGGCGTTCAAGAACCGCGGTGTGCAGCCGATGCTCGACGCGGTCATCGACTACCTCCCGTCGCCGCTCGACGTCCCGGCCATCCAGGGCCGCAACCCGCGCAACGAGGACGAGGTCATCGAGCGTCACCCCGACGCCACCGACCCCTTCGCGGCGCTCGCGTTCAAGGTCGCGGTGCACCCCTTCTTCGGTCGTCTCACCTACGTGCGCGTCTACTCGGGTCAGCTCGACTCGGGTGCCCAGGTCGTCAACTCGACCAAGGGCAAGAAGGAGCGCATCGGCAAGATCTTCCAGATGCACGCCAACAAGGAGAACCCTGTCGACTCGGTCACCGCGGGCAACATCTACGCGGTCATCGGCCTGAAGGACACCACCACCGGTGACACCCTCTCCGACCCCGACAACCAGGTCGTCCTCGAGTCGATGACCTTCCCCGAGCCCGTCATCGAGGTCGCGATCGAGCCGAAGACGAAGGCAGACCAGGAGAAGCTCGGCACGGCGATCCAGAAGCTCGCCGAAGAGGACCCGACCTTCCGCACCGAGCTCAACCAGGAGACCGGCCAGACGGTCATCAAGGGCATGGGCGAGCTGCACCTCGACATCCTCGTCGACCGCATGAAGCGGGAGTTCAAGGTCGAGGCGAACGTCGGCAAGCCGCAGGTCGCCTACCGCGAGACGATCCGTCGCGCGGTCGAGCGCCACGACTACACCCACAAGAAGCAGACCGGTGGTTCGGGCCAGTTCGCGAAGATCCAGTTCGCGCTCGAGCCGCTCGAGGTCGAGGGCGACAAGATCTACGAGTTCTCGAACGAGGTCACGGGTGGTCGCATCCCCCGCGAGTACATCCCCTCGGTCGACGCGGGCTTCCAGGACGCCATGCAGTACGGCATCCTCGCCGGCTTCCCGATGGTGGGCGTCAAGGCGCGCCTCCTCGACGGTGCCGCCCACGACGTCGACTCCTCGGAGATGGCGTTCAAGATCGCCGGCTCGATGGGCTTCAAGGAAGCCGCTCGCAAGGCGAACCCCGTTCTGCTCGAACCGCTGATGAGCGTCGAGGTCCGTACTCCCGAGGAGTACATGGGCGACGTCATCGGCGACCTGAACTCGCGCCGCGGCCAGATCCAGTCCATGGAGGACGCCGCCGGTGTGAAGGTCGTGCGTGCGCACGTCCCGCTCTCGGAGATGTTCGGCTACATCGGTGACCTGCGGTCGAAGACCTCGGGCCGCGCGGTGTACTCGATGGAGTTCGAGAGCTACGCGGAGGTCCCGAAGGCTGTCGCCGACGAGATCGTCCAGAAGAACAAGGGCGAATAGCCCTGCCCGCACGAACCTTCCGGTTCGCGTAACATATCAACACAACCCCCGTAGGCCACCGGTCGCAATCCAGCGCCCGGCGGCTCTACACGAGTCCTGAGGAGGACCCACAGTGGCTAAGGCCAAGTTCGAGCGGACCAAGCCGCACGTCAACATCGGAACGATCGGTCACGTCGACCACGGCAAGACCACGCTCACCGCTGCGATCTCGAAGGTGCTTGCTGACAAGTACCCCTCGGCGACCAACGTTCAGCGCGACTTCGCGTCGATCGACTCGGCTCCCGAAGAGCGTCAGCGCGGCATCACGATCAACATCTCGCACGTCGAGTACGAGACGCCGAAGCGCCACTACGCGCACGTCGACGCCCCTGGTCACGCCGACTACATCAAGAACATGATCACCGGTGCGGCTCAGATGGACGGCGCGATCCTCGTGGTCGCCGCCACCGACGGCCCGATGGCTCAGACGCGTGAGCACGTGCTGCTCGCCAAGCAGGTCGGCGTGCCCTACCTGCTCGTCGCGCTCAACAAGAGCGACATGGTCGACGACGAGGAGATCCTGGAGCTCGTCGAGCTCGAGGTCCGCGAGCTGCTCTCGTCGCAGGGCTTCCCCGGCGACGACGCTCCGGTCGTTCGCGTCTCGGGCCTCAAGGCGCTCGAGGGCGACGAGAAGTGGGTCAACTCGGTTCTCGAGCTCATGGAGGCCGTCGACTCGTCCGTGCCCGACCCGGTGCGCGACCGCGACAAGCCGTTCCTCATGCCCGTCGAGGACGTCTTCACGATCACCGGCCGTGGCACGGTCGTCACGGGCCGCGCCGAGCGTGGCACGCTGAAGATCAACTCCGAGGTCGAGATCGTCGGCATCCGCCCGACGCAGAAGACCACCGTCACCGGTATCGAGATGTTCCACAAGCAGCTCGACGAGGCATGGGCCGGCGAGAACTGCGGTCTCCTGCTCCGCGGCACCAAGCGCGAGGACGTCGAGCGCGGCCAGGTCGTCGTGGCACCGGGTTCGGTCACCCCCCACACCAACTTCGAGGGCACTGCCTACATCCTCTCGAAGGACGAGGGCGGCCGTCACAACCCGTTCTACGCGAACTACCGTCCGCAGTTCTACTTCCGCACCACCGACGTCACCGGCGTCATCACGCTGCCCGAGGGCACCGAGATGGTCATGCCCGGCGACACCACTGACATGGTCGTCGAGCTGATCCAGCCGATCGCCATGGAGGAGGGCCTCGGCTTCGCCATCCGCGAGGGTGGCCGCACCGTCGGCGCCGGTACCGTCACGAAGATCATCAAGTAATCTTCGCGATACGCGACCTGTGAGGGGGTCGGGCTTCGGCCCGGCCCCCTTCGTCGTTCCCTCCGAGGGGTCGGGCCGGTCCCCGCGAGGGGTCCGGCCGGTATCGATCTCTTGGGCTCCGGCCCCTTCGTCGTCCCCTCCGAGGGGTGACCTCGCGAAACTCACCCTTGGGCGAACGATCGCCTTCACCGTAGGGTTGAGCCGATGGCTGCTTCACCCCCGCCATTCGCTCGATCCACGGTACGTCCCGAGATCCAGGCTCTCCGGGCCGTCGCCGTGGGGGCGGTTGTGCTCCATCACGGTTGGCCGGCCGTGGCGCCCGCCGGTTACATGGGCGTCGACGTCTTCTTCGTCGTCTCCGGGTTCCTCATCACCGGGCTCCTCATGCGGGAGATCGAGCGATCGGGCCGCCTCTCACTGCGCGACTTCTACCTGCGCAGGGCCCGCCGCATCCTGCCCGCGGCGATCGCGACCCTCGCGGCCGTCTCGGCGCTCACCCTGCTGCTGGTCCCGCAGCGCGAGTGGCGTTCGTGGTTCCGCGAGATCGTCGCGGCCACCCTCTACTACGAGAACTGGCAGCTGGCCGTCGACTCCCAGATCCCTCAGCGAGCCGATCTCGAATCGACGCCCGTCCAGCACTTCTGGTCGCTGTCGGTCGAGGAGCAGTTCTACCTCTTCTGGCCGCTGCTCATCATCGTCGCGCTCTGGATCGCGGCCCGGCGGGGCACGGCATCCACCGTCGTGGTGCTCGTGATGCTGTCGGTCGTCACTGTCGCCTCGTTCGTGCACTCGGTGCTCCTCACCGCGCAGGATCCGAATCTCGCCTACTTCTCGACCTTCGCCCGCACCTGGGAGTTCGGCGTCGGCGGGATCCTCGCGATCGTGAGCCGCGCGCCGCTCACCCGCATGGCGGGGGTGCGCTCCGTCGTCTCATGGGCGGGGCTCGTGCTCATCGTGGTGCCGATCGTCGCCTTCCGTTCGCCCGAGGTGTTCCCGGGCCTCGTGGTGCTGATCCCGGTGGTGGGCACGCTCGGGGTCATCTGGGCTGGCATGCCGGAGCGCGCCTGGTCGCCCGCGCGCGTCGCCCGGCTGCGTCCGGTGCAGTGGACGGGCGACGTCTCGTACTCGCTGTACCTCTGGCACTGGCCGATCTTCATGTTCACCCCGTACCTGACCGGGATGCCGAGCCCGCCGTGGCTGATGGTGATCCTCGTCGCGGTGTCGGTGCTCGTCGCGGGGCTGTCGAAGCGCTGGATCGAGGATCCGTTCCGCCAGGGCCGCCGCGGGCTCGGGCTTCGCCCCGTGTTCCTGCTGAGCGGGCTCGCCGGACTCATCGCCGTCATCGTGGGGGCCGGCGTCGTCGCTCCGAGCATGGCGGGCGAGCGCGCGGCGGCGTGCGAGACCTCCGTCGAGGAGTGAGCTGCGGCCGGCGCGGCTACGCCGGGGAACCGTCGATGGTGGTGTCGAGCTCGATGCTGTCCTCGACGCTGCGCGCCACGGTGCATCCCCGCTCGATCGCCCGCGCCATGATCTCGATGAGCTTGGTGCGATCGGATGCCTCGAGCCCGCCGAGATCGACGAGCAGCTCCTCCTCGACGCGGGTGTACCGGTTCGTGTCGGGGTCGCTCATGCCGTGCGCCCAGATCGTGATCGCGTAGTCGTCGCCGAGCCGCCGGGCCGCGACCCGGTCGGTGCTGAGTCCCGCGCAGCCGATGAGGGCGAGCTTCAGCAGCTCGCCCGGCGAGAAGTGCTCGCCCTCGAGCTCGTCGCCGCCGATGCGCACCGTGGCGCCGCGCTCGTTCAGCCCCTCGTAGCTGCGGGGGCCGGTGCGGGTGACCGAGACGCTGCCCGGTCCGATCCGATCGCTGACCTGATGTGCGTGCTCGCTCATTGCGCCTCCAGACGGGGTCGTGGCCCCTCCACCCATCATGCGGCATCCCGCGGATCGGGGCCGCTTCCTGCGACGTCCCTGTGAGGAGAGGCGGGCGCGACACGCCCGGGTTGCACGGACGTCCCGACTGTGGCAAACTCGTTGAGTTCAACATTTCGAACGCGTGCCCTCGTGCGCGCGTTCGAATCACTGTCAGGCAGTGCATAACCACCCGAAGCGCAGCTCCGGGGTCAGGTTAGGCGGCAGGCAGCAGAACACACAACCGACAACCACCTGGCACGGGCCTTCCCGTGCTGCGTGCGCGCCGGTTGGGGCTCGAAGGTCGAGCGTGTCGAGGGCACCGCCCCGGGTCATCCGGGCGGGTGGCTTCGACAGGCTCGATCACCGGCCTTTGACAGAAGAACAGTGGTGCTTCACACGGAGTAGCTACGCGGCGTCCGATGCCCTCGGAAGGGGTAAGACGCCTTGACAGAGAGAGAGTCAGCAATGGCGGGACAGAAGATCCGCATTCGACTGAAGTCGTATGACCACGAGGTCATCGACACCTCGGCGCGCAAGATCGTCGACACGGTGACCCGCGCGGGCGCCACGGTCGTCGGCCCCGTGCCGCTTCCGACGGAGAAGAACGTGGTGTGCGTCATCCGCTCGCCCCACAAGTACAAGGACAGCCGCGAGCACTTCGAGATGCGCACCCACAAGCGCCTCATCGACATCGTGGACCCGACGCCCAAGGCCGTCGACTCGCTGATGCGTCTCGACCTGCCGGCCGACGTCAACATCGAGATCAAGCTCTGAGGTAACAGATGTCTTCCGCTACCAAGAACGTGAAGGGTCTGCTCGGCACCAAGCTCGGCATGACCCAGGTCTGGGATGAGAACAACAAGCTCGTTCCCGTCACCGTCATCGAGATCGCCCCGAACGTGGTCACCCAGCTCCGCACCGTCGAGAAGGACGGCTACGAGGCCGTGCAGATCGCCGCAGGCGCCATCGACCCGCGCAAGGTCAACCAGCCCGCCGCCGGCCACTTCCAGGCCGCAGGCGTGACTCCCCGCCGTCACGTGACCGAGGTCCGCACCGCGGACGCCGCGTCGTACGAGCTCGGCCAGGAGCTCGCGGTCGAGGGCGCCTTCGAGGCCGGCCAGCTCGTCGACGTCGTCGGCACGAGCAAGGGCAAGGGCTTCGCCGGTGTCATGAAGCGCCACAACTTCAAGGGCGTCTCGGCTTCGCACGGTTCGCACCGCAACCACCGCAAGCCCGGTTCGATCGGTGCTTCGTCGACCCCCAGCCGTGTCTTCAAGGGCATGCGCATGGCCGGTCGCATGGGTGGCGAGCGCGTGACCGTGCTGAACCTCCGCGTCCACGCCGTCGACGCCGAGAAGGGCCTGCTGCTCGTCAAGGGCGCGGTTCCCGGTGCTCGCGGCCGTCTCGTTTTCGTCCGCAACGCAGTGAAGGGGGCGTAGTCCATGGCTACCGCCAACACCATCGACGTGCTCGACGCGACCGGCAAGAAGTCCGGCTCGTTCGAGCTGCCCGCCGAGCTCTTCGACGTGCAGACCAACGTCCCGCTCATCCACCAGGTCGTCGTCGCGCAGCTCGCTGCGGCACGCCAGGGTACGCACAAGACCAAGACCCGCGGCGAGGTCTCGGGCGCCGGTCGCAAGCCGTTCAAGCAGAAGGGCACCGGCCGCGCTCGTCAGGGCTCGATCCGCGCTCCGCACATGACCGGCGGTGGCGTCGTGCACGGCCCGCAGCCGCGCGACTACTCGCAGCGGACCCCCAAGAAGATGATCGCCGCGGCTCTCCTCGGCGCCCTCTCCGACCGCGCCCGCGGCGGCCGCATCCACGCGGTCTCCGGGTTCGTCCCCGGTGAGGCCCCCCGCACGAAGGACGCGATCGCGCTCCTCGGCGGCATCGCCCCGGCCAAGCACTTCCTGATCGTGCTCACGCGCGACGAGGAGCTCGCCGAGCGCGCCGTCCGCAACATCCCGACCGTGCACGTGCTGCCGGTCGACCAGCTCAACGCCTACGACGTGCTCGTCGCCGACGACATCGTCTTCAGCGCCGCCGCGCTCGAGGCCTTCGTGGCCGCGAAGTCGGCGAAGAAGGAAGAGGTCTCCGCATGAGCGCCGCACACAACAAGGACCCGCGCGACATCATCATCGCGCCGGTCGTCTCGGAGAAGAGCTACGGCCTGATCGACGAGGGCAAGTACACGTTCACCGTGGACCCCCGCTCGAACAAGACCGAGATCAAGCTCGCCATCGAGAAGATCTTCAACGTCCAGGTGGCGTCGATCAACACCCTGAACCGCCAGGGCAAGACCCGCCGCACCCGGTTCGGCATGGGCAAGCGCAAGGACACGAAGCGCGCGATCGTCACCCTCAAGTCCGGCTCGATCGACATCTTCACGGCTGTCGGCTAAGGAGCAGAGGTAGAAAATGGCTATTCGTAAGTACAAGCCCACGACCCCGGGTCGTCGCGGTTCGTCGGTCGCCGACTTCGCGGAGATCACGCGTTCGACTCCTGAGAAGTCGCTGCTCCGCCCCCTGTCGAAGACCGGTGGTCGCAACAACCAGGGTCGCATCACGACCCGTCACATCGGTGGTGGCCACAAGCGCCAGTACCGCGTGATCGACTTCCGTCGCAACGACAAGGACGGCGTCAACGCCAAGGTCGCGCACATCGAGTACGACCCCAACCGCACCGCGCGCATCGCGCTGCTGCACTTCGTCGACGGCACGAAGCGTTACATCCTGGCTCCGAACAAGCTCTCGCAGGGCGACATCGTCGAGTCGGGCCCGAACGCCGACATCAAGCCGGGCAACAACCTGCCGCTGAAGAACATCCCCACCGGTACCGTCGTGCACGCCATCGAGCTGCGCCCCGGTGGCGGTGCCAAGATGGCTCGCTCGGCCGGCGCCTCGGTGCGTCTCGTCGCCAAGGACGGCCCCTACGCGCAGCTCCGTCTGCCCTCGGGCGAGATCCGCAACGTCGACGCGCGCTGCCGCGCGACCGTCGGCGAGGTCGGCAACGCCGAGCAGTCGAACATCAACTGGGGCAAGGCCGGCCGCAAGCGCTGGAAGGGCGTCCGCCCGACCGTGCGTGGTGTCGCGATGAACCCGATCGACCACCCGCACGGTGGTGGTGAGGGCAAGACCTCCGGTGGTCGTCACCCGGTCAGCCCCTGGGGCAAGTCCGAGGGCCGCACTCGTCGCCCCAACAAGGAAAGCGACAAGCTCATCGTCCGTCGTCGCACCGTCGGCAAGAAGCGCAAGTAGGAGTAAGAGAAGATGCCTCGCAGTCTCAAGAAGGGCCCCTTCGTCGACGAGCACCTGCTTCGCAAGGTCGTCGTCCAGAACGAAGCCGGTTCGAAGAACGTCATCAAGACGTGGTCGCGCCGCTCGATGATCATCCCGGCCATGCTCGGGCACACGATCGCCGTGCACGACGGCCGCAAGCACATCCCGGTGTTCGTCACCGAGACCATGGTGGGTCACAAGCTCGGCGAGTTCGCCCCCACCCGCACCTTCCGTGGTCACGTGAAGGACGACAAGAAGGGCCGCCGCCGCTGACGCGGTGGCGTGAAGGAGGAAAGAAATGGTGGAGTCGATCGCACGCGTGCGTCACATCCGCGTGACCCCCATGAAGGCCCGTCGTGTCGTCAACATGATCCGCGGCAAGCAGGCTCAGGAGGCCCTGGCCATCCTGAAGTTCGCCCCCCAGGGTGCGAGCGAGCCCGTGTACAAGCTCGTCGCCTCGGCCATCGCGAACGCTCGCGTCAAGGCCGATGCAACGAACACCTATCTGGACGAGCAGGACCTCTACATCAGCCGCGCATTCGTCGATGAGGGCACCACCCTCAAGCGATTCCAGCCGCGTGCGCAGGGTCGTGCCTTCCGCATCAACAAGCGAACGAGCCACATCACCGTCGTGCTCGCCACGCCCGAGGAGGGTACGAAGTAATGGGTCAGAAGGTCAACCCGTACGGCTTCCGTCTCGGCATCACCACCGACCACGTGTCGCGGTGGTTCTCCGACTCGACGAAGCCCGGACAGCGCTACGCCGACTACCTCGCCGAGGATGTCAAGATCCGTCGTCTGCTCCAGACGTCGCTCGACCGCGCGGGTGTCTCGCGCATCGAGATCGAGCGCACCCGCGACCGCGTCCGCGTGGACATCCACACGGCGCGTCCCGGCATCGTGATCGGCCGCCGCGGCGCCGAGGCCGAGCGCATCCGCGCCGACCTCGAGAAGCTCACCGGCAAGCAGATCCAGCTCAACATCCTCGAGGTCAAGAACCCCGAGGCCGACGCCCAGCTCGTCGCGCAGGGCATCGCCGAGCAGCTCTCCGCTCGCGTGGCGTTCCGCCGCGCGATGCGCAAGGGCCTGCAGGGCGCGCAGCGCGCCGGCGCCAAGGGTGTCCGCATCCAGGTGTCGGGCCGTCTCGGCGGCGCCGAGATGAGCCGCTCGGAGTTCTACCGCGAAGGCCGTGTGCCCCTGCACACGCTCCGCGCGAACATCGACTACGGCTTCTACGAGGCCAAGACCACCTTCGGCCGCATCGGCGTGAAGGTCTGGATCTACAAGGGCGACATCACCAACAAGGAACTCGCGCGCGAGCAGGCGGCCCAGAAGCCGTCCCGCGACCGCAACGACCGTCCCCGTCGCGACCGCGCCCCCAAGGCCGAGCCGGCGACCGCAGGAGTTGAGGCATAACCATGTTGATTCCCCGTCGAGTCAAGTACCGCAAGCAGCACCACCCCGGCCGCTCGGGCCAGGCCACCGGTGGCACCAAGGTGTCGTTCGGTGAGTACGGCATCCAGGCGCTGACGCCCGCTTACGTGACCAACCGTCAGATCGAGTCCGCTCGTATCGCGATGACGCGTCACATCAAGCGTGGCGGCAAGGTGTGGATCAACATCTACCCCGACCGTCCGCTCACGAAGAAGCCGGCCGAAACCCGCATGGGTTCCGGTAAGGGTTCGCCCGAGTGGTGGGTCGCCAACGTCAAGCCGGGTCGCGTCCTCTTCGAGGTCTCGGGCGTCTCCGAGGAGCTCGCCCGCGAAGCCATGACCCGTGCCATCCACAAGCTGCCCCTCAAGGCACGCATCATCAAGCGCGAGGAGGGCGACGCATAATGGCCGTCGGCACCAAGGAGCTCAGCCCCGCAGAGCTCGACACCTTTGAAGACGAGCGACTCGTCGACGAGCTGAAGAAGGCCAAGGAAGAGCTGTTCAACCTGCGCTTCCAGTCGGCCACCGGTCAGCTCGAGAGCCACGGCCGCCTCCGTGCGGTCAAGCGCGACATCGCCCGCATCTACACGGTCATCCGTGAGCGCGAGCTCGGCATCCGTGCCACGCCCGCGCCGGTCGAGGCGGCCCCCGCCAAGGCCGAGAAGAAGACGAAGAAGGCCAAGGCCGAGGCGGATGCCCCGGCTGACGCCGCAGAGACGAAGGAGGCCTGATCATGGCTGAGACCAAGAAGGCTGCGAAGCCCGCGGTCGAAACTGCGACCGACCTCGCGGAGTCCACCGAGGTGCGCGGCTACCGCAAGGTTCGCCGCGGCTACGTCGTCAGCGACAAGATGGAGAAGACCATCGTCGTCGAGGTCGAGGACCGCGTGAAGCACCCGCTGTACGGCAAGGTCATCCGCCGTACCTCGAAGGTCAAGGCGCACGACGAGCAGAACACCGCCGGCATCGGCGACCTCGTCGTGATCAGCGAGACCCGCCCCCTTTCCGCCACGAAGCGCTGGCGTCTCGTCGAGATCGTCGAGAAGGCCAAGTAAGCCTCGGGCTTGCTTGAAAGAAGGAGTTCGAAGTGCTTCAGCAGGAATCACGAGTCAAGGTCGCCGACAACACCGGCGCCAAGGAGCTGCTCACGATCCGCGTTCTCGGCGGTTCGAAGCGTCGTTACGCCGGTGTCGGTGACGTCATCGTCGCGACCGTCAAGGACGCTATCCCCGGCGGCAACGTCAAGAAGGGCGATGTGGTCAAGGCCGTCATCGTCCGCACCGTCAAGGAGACCCGTCGTCCCGACGGCTCGTACATCAAGTTCGACGAGAACGCCGCGGTCATCCTGAAGAACGACGGTGACCCCCGCGGCACCCGTATCTTCGGGCCGGTCGGTCGCGAGCTTCGCGACAAGAAGTTCATGAAGATCATCTCGCTGGCACCGGAGGTGCTGTAAAAACATGGCCAACATCAAGAAGGGCGACCTCGTCCAGGTCATCTCGGGCCGCAGCCAGGCTCGCGGCGGAGACCGCGGCAAGCAGGGCAAGGTCCTCGAGGTGCTCGTCGCCGAGAACCGCGTCGTCGTCGAAGGCGTGAACTTCGTCACGAAGCACGTGCGCGTCGGTCAGACGCAGCGCGGCTCGAAGACCGGCGGCATCGAGACCCACGAGGCGCCGATCCACGTTTCGAACGTCGCGATCGTCGACCCCGAGACGAAGAAGCCGACCCGCGTCGGCTTCCGCACCGAGCAGGTGACGAAGGACGGCGTCACGAAGACCGTCCGCGTCCGCTACGCCAAGAAGTCAGGTAAGGACCTGTAATGACCGACACGGCTACGCAGGCTGGCAAAATCCAGCCGCGACTGAAGACCAAGTACCGCGGCGAGATCGCCAAGGGCCTCACCGAGCAGTTCGAGTACACGAACCCGCACCAGGTGCCCGGCCTCGTGAAGATCGTCGTGAACATGGGTGTCGGCGAGGCCGCCCGCGATGGCAAGGTCATCGACGGCGCGATCGCCGACCTCATCAAGATCACCGGCCAGAAGCCGCAGGTGACCAAGGCCCGCAAGTCGATCGCGCAGTTCAAGCTGCGCGAGGGTCAGCCGATCGGTGCGCACGTCACGCTCCGCGGCGACCGCATGTGGGAGTTCCTCGACCGCCTGCTCTCGCTCGCCCTGCCCCGCATCCGCGACTTCCGCGGACTCAGCGACCAGCAGTTCGACGGCAACGGCAACTACACCTTCGGCCTCACGGAGCAGTCGATGTTCCACGAGATCGACCAGGACAAGATCGACCGCGTTCGCGGCATGGACATCACCGTGGTGACCACCGCCAAGAACGACGACGAGGGTCGCGCGCTGCTCAAGGCGCTCGGCTTCCCGTTCAAGTCGGCCGACAACGCGTAGTAGACTCTACGAGTTTGTGCTCGCATTCGCCGGTCTCCGTTCACTCGGAGGCCGGCGGGTGCGGGACTTCGGTCTCATGCAATCGCTGAGGCCACACCACAGGTCAGTCCCCGTGTAACGGGTCCTGAAACCTGGTGAACGTAAGGAACGAATCGTCATGACGATGACCGACCCGGTCGCTGACATGCTGACCCGCCTGCGGAATGCGAACTCCGCGCACCACGACTCCGTGTCGATGCCCAACTCGAAGCTCAAGGCGCACATCGCCGAGATCCTGAAGCTCGAGGGCTACATCGCCGACTTCGAGGTCACCGACGCTCGCGTGGGCAAGACCCTCACGCTGAAGCTCAAGTTCGGCCCGAACCGCGAGCGCTCGATCGCCGGTATCAAGCGCGTCTCGAAGCCCGGCCTCCGCGTGTACGCGAAGTCGACCGAGCTGCCCAAGGTCCTCGGCGGCCTCGGCGTCGCGATCCTGTCCACTTCCAGCGGTCTGCTGACCGACCGCCAGGCCGAGAAGAAGGGCGTGGGTGGGGAAGTCCTCGCCTACGTGTGGTAAATCCATGTCACGAATCGGACGACTCCCCATCGACATCCCCGCGGGTGTCGACGTCAAGATCGACGGCTCGGCCGTCACCGTCAAGGGCCCGAAGGGCGAGCTCTCGCTCAACGTCGCGTCCCCCATCGAGGTCAAGCTCGAGGAGAACCAGGTCGTCGTGACCCGTCCCGACGACGAGCGCGCCTCGCGTTCGCTCCACGGCCTCACGCGCACCCTCATCGCCAACGACATCATCGGTGTCACCGAGGGCTACTCCAAGGGCCTCGAGATCGTCGGCACCGGCTACCGCGTCGCGCAGAAGGGCAGCGCCGTCGAGTTCGCGCTCGGCTTCTCGCACCCGGTCACGGTCGAGGCTCCCGAGGGCATCACGCTGACCGTCGAGGGCAACAACAAGATCACGGTCGCCGGCATCTCGAAGCAGGCCGTCGGCGAGACCGCCGCCAACATCCGCAAGATCAAGAAGCCCGAGCCGTACAAGGGCAAGGGCATCCGCTACGCCGGCGAGGTCGTGCGTCGCAAGGCCGGAAAGTCAGGTAAGTAATCATGGCTGTGAAGAGCAAGACGGCCGCGCGTTCGCGCCGCCACACCCGCCTTCGCAAGAAGATCGTCGGCACGGAGCTCCGCCCCCGTCTCGTCGTCACCCGCTCGGCCCGCCACGTCTTCGTGCAGGTCGTCGACGACGCCAAGGGTCACACCGTCGCGTCGGCGTCGACCATGGAGGCCGACCTCCGTGCGTTCGACGGTGACAAGACCGCCAAGGCGAAGAAGGTCGGCGAACTCGTCGCCGAGCGCGCCAAGCAGGCCGGTGTCGACTCCGTCGTGTTCGACCGCGGCGGCAACAAGTACGCCGGTCGCGTCGCAGCGATCGCCGATGGAGCGCGAGAGGCAGGACTGAGCCTGTGAGCGAGAACACTGTGAAGGAGACCGAGGTGACCGCAGAGGCACCCGTCGAGACGGCAGCGGCGTCCGAGCCCGCCCGCAACGAGCGCGACTCGCGCCGTGGCGGCGGTCGCGACCGCAACCAGGGCCGTGACCGTGGTGGTCGCGACGCTGAGAAGAGCCAGTTCCTCGAGCGCGTCGTCACCATCAACCGCGTGTCGAAGGTCGTCAAGGGCGGCCGTCGCTTCAGCTTCACGGCGCTCGTCGTCGTGGGTGACGGCAACGGGCTCGTCGGCGTCGGCTACGGCAAGGCGCGCGAGGTTCCGACCGCGATCTCGAAGGGCGTCGAGGAGGCGAAGAAGAACTTCTTCCGCGTTCCCCGCGTCGGTTCGACCATCCCCCACCCCGTTCAGGGTGAGGCTGCCGCCGGTGTGGTGCTCCTGCGCCCGGCGTCGCCCGGTACCGGTGTCATCGCCGGTGGTCCGGTCCGCGCCGTGCTCGAGTGCGCCGGCATCCACGACGTGCTCTCGAAGTCGCTCGGCTCGTCGAACACGATCAACATCGTGCACGCCACGGTCGAGTCGCTGAAGCAGCTCGAGGAGCCCCGTGCGGTCGCCGCCCGTCGTGGTCTCGACTACGACGAGGTCGCCCCCGCGCGCCTCATCCGTGCCGAGGCACAGGCGGCCGAGGCCGCCGCAGCAGCGAAGGCAGGTGCCTGATGACCAAGCAGCTGAAGGTGACCCAGATCAAGTCCAAGGTGAGCGAGAAGCAGTACCAGCGTGACACGCTGCGCAGCCTCGGGCTCAAGCGAATCGGCCAGTCGGTCGTGCGTGAGGACACCCCGCAGAACCGCGGGTACGTCAACACCGTCGCTCACCTCGTGAAGGTTGAGGAGATTGACTAATGGCTGACGAGAAGAACGACGCCACCACCGAGGCCCCCAAGAAGGCCCCGGCGAAGAAGGCCGCCGCGAAGCCCGCCGCCGAGAAGGCCGCCCCCAAGGCGGCTGCAGCGACGAAGGCTCCGGCCAAGGCCGCTGCCGCGAAGGCCGACGACGCGAAGGCCGAGAAGGCCCCCGCGAAGAAGGCTCCCGCGAAGAAGGCGGCCCCCAAGGCCGACGTCGCGGAGAAGCGCGAGCAGGTGCTGAAGGTCCACCACCTCCGCCCCGCTCCCGGTGCCAAGAAGGACAAGACCCGCGTCGGACGCGGTGAGGGTTCGAAGGGCAAGACCGCCGGTCGCGGCACCAAGGGTTCGAAGGCCCGCAACAACATCCGCCCCGGCTTCGAGGGTGGCCAGCTTCCGTACCACATGCGTGCGCCGAAGCTCCGCGGCTTCAAGAACCCGTTCCGCGTCGAGTACCAGGTCGTCAACCTCGACAAGCTCGCCGAGCTCTACCCGAAGGGCGGCGATGTCACCATCGCCGACCTCATCGAGAAGGGCGCCGTGCGCAAGAACGAGCGCGTCAAGGTGCTCGGCAACGGCGACATCCAGGTGAAGCTCAACGTGGCCGTCGACAAGGTCTCCGGCTCGGCCGAGCAGAAGATCGTCGCCGCCGGCGGCTCGGTCAAGTAAGACCGAAACACGATTGGTTCGAGCCAGTCGGGACCTCGCGTAGGATAAGCGGGGTCTCGACTGGCTCGAGTCGTATAACGAACCAACTCCCTGCGCGGCGCAGACGCATCGCACGGAGCAACAGGAGGACGAGTGTTCAACGCCATCGGGCGGATCTTCCGCACGCCGGATCTTCGCCGCAAGCTCGGGTTCACGCTGGGCATCGTGGCCCTGTTCCGGCTCGGATCCTTCATTCCCGCGCCGTTCGTCGACTTCGGCAACGTGCAGCAGTGTCTCGCGGCGAACCAGGCCGCCGGGGCATCCGGGCTCTACGATCTCGTGAACCTCTTCTCGGGCGGTGCACTGCTGCAGCTCTCGATCTTCGCGCTGGGCATCATGCCGTACATCACCGCGTCGATCATCGTGCAGCTGCTGCGCGTGGTCATCCCTCACTTCGAGACCCTCTACAAGGAGGGCCAGGCGGGCCAGGGCAAGCTCACCCAGTACACCCGCTACCTGACCATCGCCCTCGGCGTGCTGCAGTCGACGACGCTCATCACGGTCGCGCGCTCGGGTGCGCTCTTCCCGAACAGCGACCCCTCGTGCTCGGCGCTGATCACGAACGACGCGTGGTACGCGATCCTGCTCATGGTCATCACCATGACCGCCGGTACCGGCCTCATCATGTGGATGGGCGAGCTCATCACCGAGCGCGGCATCGGCAACGGCATGTCGCTCCTCATCTTCACCTCGATCGCCGCGACCTTCCCGGGCTCGCTCTGGGCGATCGGCATCGCCCGCGGCTGGGACATCTTCGCGATCGTCCTCCTCATCGGTCTCGCGATCGTCGTCGCGGTCGTCTTCGTCGAGCAGAGCCAGCGGCGCATCCCGGTGCAGTACGCGAAGCGCATGGTCGGACGCCGCACGTACGGCGGCAACAACACGTACATCCCGATCAAGGTCAACATGGCCGGCGTCGTGCCCGTCATCTTCGCCTCGTCGCTGCTGTACCTGCCCGCGCTCATCGCGCAGTTCAACCAGCCGGCCGCCGGTGAGGACCCGCAGCCGTGGGTGCTCTGGATCACGAACTACCTGACCAAGGGCGACCACCCGCTCTACATGCTGCTGTACTTCCTGCTCATCGTCGGCTTCACGTACTTCTACGTCGCGATCACCTTCAACCCCGACGAGGTGGCCGAGAACATGAAGAAGTACGGCGGCTTCATCCCCGGCATCCGCGCGGGCCGTCCGACGGCCGAGTACCTCGACTACGTGCTCACCCGCATCACGGCGCCCGGCTCGCTCTACCTCGGCCTGGTCGCGCTGATCCCGCTGATCGCGTTCGTCTGGGTCGGTGCCAACCAGAACTTCCCGTTCGGCGGCGCATCCATCCTGATCATCGTCGGCGTCGGCCTCGAGACGGTCAAGCAGATCGACGCCCAACTCCAGCAGCGACACTACGAAGGACTTCTCCGATGACGCCAGCCGCCTCGAACGGCACCGACGCCACCAGCTCCGCCCGCTTCCTGATCGTCGGCCCCCAGGGCTCAGGCAAGGGGACCCAGGGCGTGCTCATCGCGGAGGCGTTCGGAGTGCCGCAGGTCGCCACCGGCGACATCTTCCGCGCCAACGTCGCGGGCGGCACCGAACTCGGCAAGCGGGTTCAGGCGATCATCGAGGCGGGCGACCTCGTGCCCGACGCGCTCACCAGCGAGCTGGTGCGCGACCGTCTCGCGCAGGCGGATGCCGCGGAGGGCTTCCTGCTCGACGGCTACCCCCGCAACCGCGGACAGGTCGACGACCTCGACGCGTTCCTCACCGGGCGCGGCGAGGCGCTCGACGCCGTGATCGAGCTGGAGGTGCCGCGCGAGGAGTCGATCACGCGCATCCACCAGCGCGCGGTCGAGCAGGGCCGCACCGACGACACCGAAGAGGTCATCGCGAACCGTCTGGCGATCTACGAGCGCGAGACGGCGCCGATCCTCGACGTCTACCGCGAACGCGGCCTCGTCGTCCGCATCGACGGCGTCGGCACGCTCGCCGAGGTCACGGGGCGCATCTTCGAGGCGCTCGCCGCTCGGGGCCTCGCGCCCCGGCACCCCGGCGCCGCGGCCTGACCCACGTGTTCCGGCGTTCGATCTACAAGTCGCCGGCCCAGCTGCGCTCGATGGTCGCGGCGGGCCGCGCGACGGCCGCGGCGCTCGGTGAGGCCCGGCGCCTCGCCGTGGTCGGCGCGACCGGCCTCGAGCTCGACGCCGCGGCGGAGCGAACCATCACGGCCGCCGGCGGTCGTTCGAACTTCAAGCTCGTCCCCGGGTATCGCCACACCCTGTGCGTCTCGGTGAACGACGACGTCGTGCACGGCATCCCGGGCGACCGGCGGTTCCAGCCGGGCGACATCATCTCGGTCGACGGCGGCGCCGAGGTCGACGGCTGGAACGGCGACTCGGCGTTCACGATCGTGCTGCCCGACCCGTCGCGGCCCGAGATCGTCGCGGCACGCGAGACGCTGTCGAAGGTCACCGAGCAGGCGCTCTGGCACGGCATCGCGACCCTCGCCCGCGCCTCCCACCTCAACGAGGTGGGAGCGGCGATCGAGGACTACGTGCGCGGCGAGGGGGAGTACGGCATCCTCACCGACTACGTGGGGCACGGCATCGGCCGCACGATGCACGAAGAGCCGCCGGTGTTCAACTACCGCGTCGACCGCCGGGGCCCCGCCGTGAAGCCGGGCCTCGTCGTCGCGATCGAGCCGATGCTCGTCGCCGGCGCGATCGACAGCTTCGTGCGCGACGACGACTGGACCGTCACGACGGCCGACGGCGCCGATGCCGCGCACTGGGAGCACAGCGTCGCCGTGCACGCCGGGGGCATCTGGGTGCTCACGGCGCCCGACGGCGGGGCCGAGGGCCTCGCTCCCTTCGGTATCGTGCCGACCCCGATCGACTGAGCGTTCCCGACCCGCGCCCGCGCCCGCAGGGCTAGGCTGGGTGCCGATCGAGCCGGGGGTGGTCGAGGTGGAGTTCATCGGGATCGGGGTGGGACGCGGCGTGGCGATCGGGCCGGTGGCCTGGATGTCGCCGCCGCCGCCCGAGCCGTCGACCGCGGCGAGCGGGCGCGGCCCCGAGCTGGAGCTCGAGCGGGCGCAGACCGCCGCAGCGGAGGTCGCGCGCGAGCTGCGCCGTCGGGCGGCCTCGGTGGAGGGCGCAGCGGCCGAGGTGCTCGAGGCACAAGCCCTCATGCTCGAGGACCCGGCCGTGCACGCGAGCGTCGCCGAGCACGTGACGCGGGGCTCGACGGCCGAACGCGCCGTGTTCGAGGCCTTCGCCGGATACCGCGAACTGCTCACCGGCATGGGCGGGTACCTCGCCGAACGCGCCGCGGACCTCGCCGACGTCTCGCAGCGGGTGATCGCCGAGCTGTCGGGCGCGCCTGCCCCCGGCGTCCCCGATCCGGGGCATCCGTTCGTGCTCGTCGCGCACGACCTCGCCCCGGCCGACACCGCGACCCTCGATCTCGATCGCGTGCTCGCCGTCGTGACGCTCGAAGGCGGGCCGACCTCGCACACGGCGATCCTCGCGCGCGAGAAGGCGCTCGTCGCGATCGTCGGCGCGGATGCCGCGGCGCTCGTGGAGGGCGAGACGGTGATCGTCGACGCGGAGAACGGACGGATCGTGCGCGACCCCTCCGACGACGAGATCGCCGCCGCGGTCGCGCGGCAGGAGGAGCTGGCGGCCGAGGCGACGGCGCCGATCGAGCCGGGTCGCCTCGCCGACGGCACGCCCGTCCCGCTGCTCGCGAATCTCGGCGACCCGGCCGGTGCCGATGAGGCCGTGCGCCTCGGCGCCGAGGGCGTCGGACTGTTCCGGACGGAGTTCCTCTTCCTCGGCTCGGAGGTCGCGCCCTCGCGCGCGGTGCAGGAGGAGGCCTACGAGCGGCTCCTCGCCGCCTTCCCCGACCGCAAGGTCGTGGTGCGGGTACTCGACGCCGGGGCCGACAAGCCGCTCGCATTCCTCGGCGGGAAGCCCGAGGAGAACCCCGCGCTCGGGATGCGGGGCATCCGTGCGCTGCGGCGCACCGAGCCCGTCCTGCGGGACCAGCTCGACGCCCTCGCCGCCGCGGCCGCACGGACGCACGCGCGCCTCGAGGTGATGGCGCCGATGATCGCGACGGTCGAGGAGGCCGCCTGGTTCGCGGAGATCGCCCATGGGGCGGGGCTCCCGGTCGCGGGCGTCATGGTCGAAGTGCCTGCCGCCGCGCTGCTCGCGGATCGGCTGCTCGCGGTCGTCGAGTTCGCCTCGATCGGCACGAACGACCTGACGCAGTACACGATGGCCGCCGACCGCCTCCTGGGCGACGTGGCGGAACTGCAGGACCCGTGGCATCCCGCCGTGCTCGGCCTCGTCGGCGCGGTGGGCGCGGCCGGGGCGCGGCTCGGCAGGCCGGTCGGCATCTGCGGCGAGGCCGCGGCCGACCCGCTCCTCGCGGTCGTGCTCGTCGGGCTCGGTGCGACGAGCCTGTCGATGTCGCCCTCGGCGCTCGCGGGGGTGCGTGCGGGGCTGCTCCGCCATTCGGCGGCCGACGCCAGGGCCATCGCCGAGGCGGCGCTCGGTGCTGACGGGGCCGCATCGGCGCGGTCGGCGGCGAAGGCGGCGTCGGACGCGCTCCGCTGAACGGCGCCCGCGGCATCCCTGGTCGGGGCCGCGCGGCCCGCTCGCGGCGCCGACTGGCGAAAACGGCGGAAATGACCTAAAGTTGACCCTTGGTGTTCTGCACGCCTGCCTTGCCATGCCCGACGACCTCGTCCGAGGGCACCGAGCACGGTACGCGCGCAGCAGTCATCGCACGACCAGCATCCCAAACTCCAAGCGATAGTGAGGCTATGGCCAAGAAAGACGGCGTCATCGAGATCGAGGGCTCGGTCATCGAGGCTCTCCCGAACGCGATGTTCCGGGTGGAGCTCACGAACGGGCACAAGGTTCTCGCGCACATCTCAGGGAAGATGCGCCAGCACTACATCCGCATCCTCCCCGAGGACCGCGTGATCGTGGAGCTGAGCCCCTACGACCTGACGCGCGGGCGCATCGTCTACCGCTACAAGTAAGGGCTGCCGGAAAGTAACGGCCCGCGGCATCCCGCGGGTACGAGGACAGCGAATCAGAGGAACCACTGTGAAGGTCAACCCCAGCGTCAAGCGGATCTGCGAGAAGTGCAAGGTCATCCGCCGTCACGGCCGCGTGATGGTCATCTGCGAGAACCCGCGCCACAAGCAGCGCCAGGGCTAATCGCCTGACGCGGGGCCACGCCGGGTGCGGGGCCCCACGCCACAACTGAATACGAATCGGCACTGCCAGATCCCGCTCACGCGGGGGACACCTCGGGACGGAGGCCCGGGCACCGGCAGTGCTCCACACCTCCACTTCGAAACAGGAGAAGCCACACATGGCACGTCTGGCAGGAGTCGACATCCCGCGCGAGAAGCGCGTGGAGATCGCACTGACTTACATTTTCGGCGTCGGCCGCACTCGCGCGCTGCAGACGCTCGCGGAGACCGGCATCGACGGCAACATCCGCGTGAAGGACCTCAGCGACGAGCAGCTCGTCGCCCTTCGTGACTACATCGAGGGCAACTTCAAGGTCGAGGGTGACCTCCGCCGTGAGGTCGCCGCCGACATCCGCCGCAAGGTCGAGATCGGCTCGTACGAGGGCCTCCGCCACCGCCGCGGCCTTCCGGTCCGCGGTCAGCGCACCAAGACCAACGCTCGTACCCGCAAGGGCCCGAAGCGCACCGTCGCCGGCAAGAAGAAGCCCGGCCGCAAGTAACCGCTCGTCGCCAGATCTAGGAGATTTCACACATGGCAGCACCCAAGGCGGCTACTCGCAAGCCGCGCAAGAAGGAAAAGAAGAACATCGCCGTGGGCCAGGCCCACATCAAGTCGACGTTCAACAACACGATCGTCTCGATCACCGACACCACCGGTGCCGTGATCAGCTGGGCCTCCTCGGGCGGCGTCGGCTTCAAGGGCTCGCGCAAGTCGACCCCGTTCGCCGCACAGCTCGCCGCCGAGTCGGCTGCGCGTCAGGCGCAGGAGCACGGCATGAAGAAGGTCGACGTCTTCGTCAAGGGCCCCGGATCGGGCCGTGAGACCGCAATCCGTTCGCTCCAGGCCGCGGGCCTCGAGGTCGGCAGCATCAACGACGTGACGCCGCAGGCGCACAACGGCTGCCGCCCGCCGAAGCGCCGCCGCGTCTAAGGCTCTCCGGACCGGTGGTCGGGCCGGGCTCTTCGGAGCCGGCCCGGCCACCGGGCATCCGTTCTCACACAACTCAAGATCCTCGACCTCGCAGGTGTCATATAGCGGACACCCTGCCGAAAGGAATCAACAGTGCTGATCGCACAGCGCCCGACGCTCACCGAAGAGAACATCTCGGAGTTCCGTTCGCGTTTCGTGATCGAGCCCCTCGAGCCGGGCTTCGGTTACACCCTCGGCAACTCGCTTCGCCGCACCCTCCTCTCCTCGATCCCCGGCGCGGCCGTGACGAGCATCCGCATCGACGGCGTGCTCCACGAGTTCTCGACGGTTCCGGGTGTGAAGGAGGATGTCACCGAGATCATCCTGAACATCAAGAACCTGGTCGTCTCCAGCGAGCACGACGAGCCCATCACCGCCTACCTGCGCAAGCAGGGTGCCGGTGAGGTCACCGCCGCCGACATCTCGGCTCCCGCCGGTGTCGAGGTGCACAACCCCGAGCTGGTCATCGCGACGCTCAACGACTCGGCCAAGTTCGAGCTCGAGCTCACGATCGAGCGCGGCCGCGGCTACGTCTCGGCCAGCCAGAACCGCAACGAGTACTCCGAGGCCGGCCAGATCCCGGTCGACTCGATCTACTCGCCGGTGCTCAAGGTCACCTACCGCGTCGAGGCCACCCGTGCCGGCGAGCGCACCGACTTCGACCGCCTCGTGGTCGACGTCGAGTCGAAGCCGGCCATCTCGCCGCGCGACGCGATCGCTTCGGCCGGCCGCACGCTCACCGAGCTGTTCGGTCTCGCCCGCGAGCTGAACACCGCGGCCGAGGGCATCGAGATCGGCCCCGCGCCGGTCGACGCCGTGCTCTCGAGCGAGCTCTCGATCCCGATCGAAGACCTCGACCTCTCGGTGCGCAGCTACAACTGCCTCAAGCGCGAGGGCATCAACACGGTGTCGGAGCTCGTCGCCCTGAGCGAGTCGCAGCTCATGAACATCCGCAACTTCGGTCAGAAGTCGGTCGACGAGGTGAAGGACAAGCTCACCGAGATGAACCTGTCCCTCAAGGACTCGGTGCCCGGTTTCGACGGCGCCCACTTCTACACCGGCTTCGACGACGAGAACTAGTCGCTCGCGCACGTAGCACCGACCCCACACACTGGAGATAACGAACCATGCCGAAGCCCACCAAGGGCCCCCGCCTCGGAGGCGGACCCGCGCACGAGCGACTCCTGCTCGCGAACCTCGCGGCTGCGCTCTACACGCACAAGAGCATCACCACCACCGAGACCAAGGCGAAGCGGCTCCGCCCGCTCGCCGAGCGTCTCATCACGTTCGCGAAGCGCGGCGACCTGCACGCCCGCCGTCGCGTGCTCGCCGTGATCGGCGACAAGGCCGTCGTGCACGAGCTGTTCGCGGTCATCGCCCCGCAGGTCGCCGACCGTGAGGGCGGCTACACCCGCATCACGAAGATCGGCAACCGCAAGGGCGACAACGCCCCCATGGCGGTCATCGAGCTCGTGCTCGAGCCGGTCGTGAAGAAGCAGCGCGCCGCGAAGCCCGCCGCCGCCGCCGCGGCCGCCCCGGCCGAGGTCGTCGAGGAGGCGCCCGCCGCCGAGGAGACCGAGGTCGTCGAGGAGGCGCCGGTCGAGGAGACCGCCGCCGACGAGACCGCCGAGGCCGCCGCCGACGAGGCCGCCGCCGACGAGGCCGCCGCCGAGAAGGCGTAAGCACTCCGCACCACGAGGAGGGCCCCCTGTCCACAGCGACAGGGGGCCCTTCGTCGTCTGTGCCACAATCGTGCTCGGCGCCGACGAGGTCCGTCGGCGGAGGCTCGGAAGGAGCAGCGTGCGCGCACCGGTGCGGATCCCCGAGGATCGCGACCTCTCGATCGACTTCGCCCGGGCGCTCTGCCTTCCGGTCGTCGTGCTGCTGCACGCGCTGCAGATGGGCATCGGCGGCGACCCGCTGCGCGCGTTCAACGCGCTCGACGGCTTCGAACCGCTCGCGTGGGCGACCTGGCCGCTCATGATCATGCCGGTGTTCTTCATCTGCGGCGGCTTCGCCTCGATCACGCAGTGGCGGAGGCTCCGTGGCCACGGCGAGACCGGCGCGCACTACCTGCGGGTGCGGGCGGTGCGGCTCGCGCAGCCCGTCGTGTCGGTGACGGCGGCGGTCGGGCTCGTGCTCGGCGGCATGCTGCTGGCGGGCGTCGACTTCGGCTTCGTGCAGAGCTTCGCGGTCCGGCTGGCCGAGCCGTTGTGGTTCATCCCCGTGTACCTGATCTGCACCGCGCTCGTCCCCGCGATGTCGTGGCTCCATCGGCACGCCCCCTGGCCGACCTACCTCGGCCTCGCGGCCGGCGCCGCGCTCGTCGACGTGCTCGCGCGGGGCCTCGGACTGCCGATCGGCGCCCTCAACTGGCTCTTCGTCTGGCTGTTCGCGCAGCAGCTCGGATTCGGCCTGCGCGACGGCTGGTTCGCGCGGCGCTCGTGGCCGCTGCTCGTCGCCATCGCGGCGTTCGCCTACGGATTCATCGCGATGCTCGTGACGGTCTTCGGCTACTCGCACGACATGCTCGACAACCTCAACCCGCCGAGCCTCGCGATCCTGGCCCTCGCGCTCGGCCAGGTCGCCCTGTTTGCGCTGCTGCAGCCGGCGATCCGGCGGTTCGTCGCGCATCGGACGGTGCTCGGCGTCGTGTTCGTGTTCGGCGTGTACGGCATGGTGATCTACCTCTGGCACACCTTCGCGATGGCGATCGTGACGGCGGCCCAGCTCCTTGTCGGTCTGCCCTTCCCGCCGGTGCTCTCTCCCTCGTGGTGGGCGACGAGGCCGCTCTGGATCCTCGCGATCGCCCTGGTGGTCGCCGCGTGCTGCGCCGTCGTGCCGAGACTCGAGACGCGTTGGCCGGCGCCGGTCGAACGCCGCACCCCGCTCGCCGCGGTCGTGGTCTGGACCCTCTGCGCGGTCGGCGGCGTGGGCGTGTTCCTGACGCTGGGCTACGTGCCGTGGACGCACGGGGTGCTGGGCTGGACGCTCGTGACGCTCGCGGTGGTCGCCCTCATCGCCGGCGGACCGGGGCCCCGCGCGCCGCGCGCTCGCGCCGACGAGGTCGATGCCTTCACCGCGACGGCGCGCGCCTAGGCTGGCGGGTATGGACAGGAGCGAGGCGGATGCCGCGGGGGCGACGCCGGTCGCCGTGAACGGCGAGCCCGATGAGGTGGTGCGCATCCGGCTCGGCATCGCCTACGACGGGACCGACTTCAAGGGCTGGGCCGCGCAGCCGCGGTTGCGCACCGTCCAGGGCACCCTCGAGGGTGCGCTCGCGACGCTCTTCCGACGCGAACGGGTGGCGCCCCGGCTGACCGTCGCGGGGCGGACCGATGCCGGGGTGCACGCGCTCGGCCAGGTGGCGCATCTCGACGTGCCCGCGTCCGCTTTCGCCAGGGTCACGCGGCTGCGCCGAGGCGACGCCTCGGGCGCGCTCGAGCACGATCCCGCCGCGGTGCTGCTCCGCCGGCTCACCGGCATCCTCGGCACCTCCGATTCCGATGTCGTGATCACGCACGCCGAGTCGGCGCCGGCCGGCTTCGACGCGCGGTTCTCCGCGGTGTGGCGACGCTACGAGTACCGGATCGCCGATGAGGCCGCCCTGCGCGACCCGCTCGCACGCGGCCGGACGGTCTGGTACCCCCGGGCGCTCGACGTCGAGGCGATGGATCGCGCGGCGAACCGCCTGCTCGGCCTCCACGACTTCGCCGCCTTCTGCAAGCCGCGCGAGGAGGCGACGACGATCCGCACCCTGCAGGCCTACGGCTGGCGGCGGGGCGAGGGCGACGTGCTCGTCACGACGCTGCAGGCCGACGCGTTCTGCCATTCGATGGTCCGGGCGCTCGTGGGCGCGTGCGTCGCGGTGGGGGAGGGCAAGCTCGCCGACGACGACCCCGAACGCCTGCTCGCCGCGGCCGAGCGCACGAGCGCGTTCAAGGTGATGCCCGCGAAGGGGCTGGTGCTCACCGAGGTCGGCTACCCCGACGACGCCGAGCTCGAGGCTCGGGCCGTGCAGACCCGGGCGCGACGGGACCTCCGGCAACGAGGCATCCCCGACCCGGTGGGGGAGCCGCGATTCTGAATCGCGGGATGAAGCTGCTAGAATCTCCCTTTGGTGCCGTTCTCTGCAGCGGTACCCGAAGTTGAGCCCTCCACCAGGCGTTCGCCCGCATCGCGATCGAACTCCCCCGGAGTGGGATTCACGAACCCCTCACTCGATCAGAAAGCAGCACTTCCGTGACGCGCACCTATACCCCGAAGTCGAACGAGATCCAGCGCGACTGGGTCGTCATCGACGCGACCGACATCGTCCTCGGTCGTCTCGCGAGCCACTCCGCAGCACTGCTGCGCGGCAAGCACAAGGCGATCTTCGCCAACCACGTCGACACCGGTGACTTCGTCATCATCGTCAACGCCGACAAGGTGGCCCTCACCGGCCAGAAGCTCGAGCAGAAGAAGGCGTACCGCCACTCGGGCTACCCGGGCGGCCTCAAGGCCGTCGGCTACGCCGAGCTCCTCGAGAAGAACCCCGTTCGCGCCGTCGAGAAGGCGATCCGCGGCATGCTTCCGAAGAACTCGCTCGGTCGGGCGCAGCTCAAGAAGCTCAAGGTCTACGCAGGCCCCGAGCACCCGCACGCCGCGCAGCAGCCCAAGCCGTACACCCTCACCCAGGTCGCCCAGTAATTCCGGCACCCTCGACGTTCTCGAAATAAGGATTCACACCAAAATGGCGAAGATCGCAGACCAGATCGAAGCGGCTCCCGAGAGCTACACGACCGAGAGCGCGCCCGAGGCCGCTCCCACCACCCCCCGCCCCGTGCTCAACGTGTCGGGCGCAGCCGTCGGCCGCCGCAAGCAGGCCATCGCCCGCGTGCGCGTCGTCCCCGGCGCCGGCACCATCACGGTCAACGGCCGTGAGTTCGCGGCGTACTTCCCGAACAAGCTGCACCAGCAGCTCATCACCGACCCGTTCACCGTGCTCGAGCTCACCGGCTCGTACGACGTGGTGGCGAAGATCACCGGCGGCGGCCCCTCGGGCCAGGCCGGTGCGCTCCGCCTCGCGATCGCGCGTGCGCTGAACGAGATCGACCGCGAGAACAACCGCCCGACCCTCAAGAAGGCCGGCTTCCTCACGCGCGACGCCCGCGTCATCGAGCGCAAGAAGGCCGGTCTCAAGAAGGCCCGCAAGGCTCCGCAGTTCTCGAAGCGTTAATCCGCTCCGCGAATCCGTATGCCTCGGCTTTTCGGAACGGACGGGGTCCGGGGCCTGGCCAACCGTGAACTCACGGCTGACCTGGCCCTGGGCCTCTCCCAGGCGGCTGCGGCCGTCCTCACGCAGGGACGCCACGCCGACGAGAATCGCGCGGCGGGCAGGCGCCCCGTCGCCGTCGTCGCGCGCGACCCCCGCGTCTCCGGTGAGTTCATCACCGCCGCGGTGTCCGCGGGCCTCGCGAGCTCCGGTGTCGACGTGCTCGACGCCGGGGTCATCCCGACCCCCGCGACCGCCTTCCTCATCGACTCGATCAAGGCCGACTTCGGCGTCATGATCTCGGCGTCGCACAACCCGGCGCCCGACAACGGCATCAAGTTCTTCTCCTTCGGCGGCACCAAGCTGCCCGACGAGGTCGAAGACCGGATCGAGTCGTTCCTCGGCAAGCAGAAGCTGGCCCCCGTCGGCGACGGCGTCGGCCGCATCCGGCGTTTCGCCGATGCCGAGGACCGCTATGTCGTGCACCTGCTCGGCACCCTCCCCAACCGCCTCGACGGCATCAAGGTCGTGCTCGACTGCGCCCACGGCGCGGCGGCGGGCGTCTCGCCCCAGACCTTCAAGGACGCCGGTGCCGAGGTCGTCGTGATCGGCGCCGACCCCGACGGCATCAACATCAACGACGGCGTGGGCTCGACCCACCTCGACCAGCTCCAGGCCGCCGTGCTCGCGCACGGTGCCGACCTGGGCATCGCGCACGACGGCGACGCCGACCGCTGCCTCGCGGTCGACGCCGACGGCAACATCGTCGACGGCGACCGCATCATGGCGATCCTCGCGCTCGCGATGAAGGAACGCGGCCACCTGACCGACGACACGCTCGTCGTCACCGTCATGTCCAACCTCGGTCTCAAGCGCGCGATGGCCGAGCACGGCATCCGCATCGTCGAGACGAAGGTGGGCGACCGCTACGTGCTCGAGGCGCTCGGCGCGGGCGGGTTCGCCCTCGGCGGCGAGCAGTCCGGTCACGTGATCATGAGCGAGTACGCGACGACCGGCGACGGGGTGCTCACCGGCCTCCACCTGGTGGCCGAGATGGCACGCACGGGCAAGACGCTCGCGGAGCTCGCCTCGGTGATGACGGTGTACCCGCAGGTGCTCGTGAATGTGCGCGGGGTCGATCATCACCGTCTCGGCGAGAACGAGCGCATCGCCGCAGCCGTCGCCGAGGTGGAAGCCGAGCTCGGCGAGTCCGGCCGGGTGCTCCTGCGTCCCTCGGGCACCGAGCCCATGGTGCGCGTGATGGTCGAGGCGGCGGACCAGCCCGAGGCCGACCGTCATGCGGCGGCCCTCGCCGACGTGGTGAAGGCGGAGCTCGCGCTGTAGTCGGCCGACTCCATCGACGTCATCGGAACGCCGCGTCCTCGCTCGAGGACGCGGCGTTCCGGCGTTCACGGACTGATCGTCGGGCGTCGACGACGGCCCCGGGTCAGAGCTTGCGCAGCAGCACGCTCGAGACCGCGTGGTCCGAGCCCTTGCGCAGCACGAGCGAGGCGCGCGAACGGGTCGGCCGGATGTTCTGGAGCAGGTTCGGCTCGTTGATGGAGTGCCAGATCTCGCGCGCCCGGAGCCGCGCCTCATCCTCCGACAGCGAGGCGTAGCGGTGGAAGTACGAGCGCGGGTTCGCGAACGCGCCCTGCTGGAGTTTGAGGAAGCGCTCCTCGTACCAGCGTGCGATGTCGCTCGTGCGCGCGTCGACGTAGATCGTGAAGTCGAAGAGATCGCTCACCGCGAGGCGGTGCCCGGGACCGGGCGGCTGCAGCACGTTGAGCCCCTCGACGATGAGCACGTCGGGGCGGCGCACGGTCACCTGGGCGTCGGGCACGATGTCGTAGGCGAGGTGCGAGTAGAACGGGGCGCGGACCTCGGCGGCGCCGGCCTTCACCTCGCTCACGAAGCGCAGGAGCGCTCGGCGGTCGTACGACTCGGGGAATCCCTTGCGGGCCATCAGCCCGCGGCGCTCGAGCTCGGCATTCGGGAAGAGGAACCCGTCGGTCGTCACGAGCTCGACCCTGGGCGTGTGCTCCCACCGGGCGAGGAGCTCGCGGAGGAGCCGCGCGATCGTGGACTTGCCGACGGCGACCGATCCCGCGACCCCGATCACGAAGGGCGTCGACTCGAAGCGCTCCCGCAGGAACTCGCTCGCGACCTTGTGCAGCGACTTCGTGCCGCCGACGTAGAGGTTCAACAGCCGGCTGAGCGGCAGGTAGACCTCGGCGACCTCGGTCGGGTCGAGCGGCTCGCCGAGGCCGCGCAGCTGCACGATCTCGGTCTCGCGGAGGGGCGACGGCATCGACGGCGCGAGCGCCGCCCAGTCGGCTCGGTCGAGTTCGATGAACGGCGAGATCTGCGTCGGGTGCGACGACGGGCTCTGCTGATCCGGCACCGTGCCAGTGTAGTGCGGGGCGGCGGGCTCGTCGGGCTGCGCCCTCGGGGCGGGCGCACAGCCGTTCGCCAGTAGAATCGCCCCCATGTGTGGAATCGTCGGATACGTCGGAGAGCGCAACAGCCTCGACGTCCTCATGGGTGGCCTGCGCCGCCTCGAATACCGTGGCTACGACTCGGCGGGGGTGGCGGTCGTCGATGACGACGGCGCCATCGAGACCGCGAAGCGCGCCGGCAAGCTCAAGGTCCTCGCGGACGAGCTCGAGCGCAATCCGCTGCACCACGGCGGCACCGGCATCGGCCACACCCGTTGGGCCACCCACGGCGGGCCGACCGACCGCAACGCGCACCCGCACCTCGGCGACGAGGGACGCCTCGCGCTCATCCACAACGGCATCATCGAGAACTTCTCCGAGCTGAAGGAGGAGCTCCTCGCCGAGGGGCACACCTTCGAGTCCGAGACCGACACCGAGGTCGCCGCCGTCCTCCTCGGTCGCGAGTACCGTGCCGCCGGCGACCTTCGCGCGGCCTTCCGCAACACCGTCTCGCGCCTCGAGGGCGCCTTCACCCTGCTGGCCGTGCACCGCGCCGAGCCCGGCGTCGTCGTCGGCGCACGTCGCAACTCGCCGCTCGTGATCGGGCTCGGCGAGGGCGAGAACTTCCTCGGCTCCGACGTCGCCGCGTTCGTGGAGTACACGAAGCAGGCCGTCGCCGTCGGGCAGGACCAGATCGTCGCGATCACCGCCGACGAGGTCGTCGTCACCGACTTCGCGGGCGAGCCCGTCGAGTTCGACACCTTCGAGGTCGCCTGGGACGCCTCGGCCGCCGAGAAGGGCGGATGGTCCTCGTTCATGCGCAAGGAGGTCTCGGAGCAGCCCGAGGCCGTCGCCAACACGCTGCGCGGCCGCGTGGTCGACGGTGCCGTCGTGATCCCCGAGCTCGAGGGCTTCGGAGACGACGAGCTCCGAGGCATCCGCCGCATCACGGTGATCGCCTGCGGCACCGCCTCGTACGCCGGCATGGTCGCGAAGTACGCGATCGAGCAGTGGGCGCGCATCCCGGTCGAGGTCGAGCTCAGCCACGAGTTCCGCTACCGCGAGCCGGTGCTCGACGCCGACACGCTCGTCGTCTCGATCAGCCAGTCGGGCGAGACGATGGACACCCTCATGGCGGTCAAGTACGCCCGCGAACAGGGTGCACGCACCATCTCGATCTGCAACACGCAGGGCGCCACGATCCCGCGCGAGTCCGACGCGGTGGTCTACACGCACGCCGGCCCCGAGGTGGCGGTCGCATCGACGAAGGCGTTCGTCGCGCAGATCACGGCGCTCTACCTCTTCGGCCTGCACCTCGCCCGCGTGCGCGGCACGCTCGGCGACGCCGAGCTCGCGGCGCAGCTCGCCGAGCTGACCGCGGTGCCCGAGAAGATCGAGCAGGTGCTCGGCGAGGCCGGCAAGGTCGAGCAGCTCGCCCACTGGATGGCGGACACGCGTTCGGTGCTCTTCCTCGGCCGGCACGTGGGCTACCCGATCGCCCTCGAGGGCGCGCTGAAGCTCAAGGAGCTCGCGTACATCCACGCCGAGGGCTTCGCCGCCGGCGAGCTGAAGCACGGGCCGATCGCGCTGATCGAGCCGGGCCAGCCGGTGTTCGTCGTCGTGCCGAGCCCGCGCCACGACCGCAGCCTGCACCCGAAGGTCGTCTCGAACATCCAGGAGATCCGCGCCCGCGGCGCCCGTGTCATCGCGATCGCCGAGGCCGGCGACGCCGCGGTGCTGCCGTTCGCCGACGAGGTCGTGCGCATCCCGCTCGCAGGCCCGCTCTTCGAGCCGCTGCTCGCGGTGGTGCCGCTGCAGATCTTCGCGATGGAGCTCTCACAGGCGAAGGGCCTCGACGTCGACCAGCCGCGCAACCTCGCGAAGTCGGTGACGGTCGAGTGATCATGGGCGCGGGGGCCGAGTGATCGCCGGCATCGGCATCGACGTCGTGGACATCGGGCGCTTCGAGCGCTCGATCACCCGGACCCCCGCGCTCCTCGGGCGTTTGTTCGCCGAGAGCGAACGTGATCGCCCGGCGCGCTCGCTCGCCGCGCGATTCGCCGCGAAGGAGGCGCTCATCAAGGCGCTCGGCGGCCACGCGGTGATCCGCTGGCACGACATGCAGATCGTGCAGGACGCCGAGGGCAACCCCGACTTCGCACTGTCGGGCGCGCTCGCCCGGCACGTCGCCGAGCTCGGCATCGACCGGGTGCACCTCTCGATGAGCCACGACGCCGGCATCGCGAGCGCGTTCGTCGTGCTCGAGAAGGCGAACGGGCGATGAGC
The DNA here is from genome assembly GCF_042799635.1 of Agromyces sp. NPDC057679. Taxonomy (NCBI): domain Bacteria; kingdom Bacillati; phylum Actinomycetota; class Actinomycetes; order Micrococcales; family Microbacteriaceae; genus Agromyces; species Agromyces sp. NPDC057679. Next base: position 1,074,411 of record NZ_JBHVIK010000002.1, read on the forward strand.
CGGCAGGATGCCACGGGGTCGCCGTTCCGCGAGGCCGTCATCGACCTGGGCGCGCTCACGGACAACGTGCGCACCCTCGCCGCACGCATGGCCCCGGCCGAGATCATCGCCGTGGTGAAGGCCGACGCGTACGGGCACGGCGCGGTGGCCGCCGCGCGCGCCGCCCTCGCGGGAGGCGCGACCCGGCTCGGCGTCGCCGACCTCGACGAGGCGCACGAGCTGCGCGACGCCGGCATCGACGCCCCGGTGCTCGCATGGCTGCACGGGCCCGACGCCGACTTCGCCTGTGCGGTGCGTGCGGGCATCGAGCTCGGCATCTCCAGTCGCACGCAACTCGAGCGCGCGGCGGAGGCCGCGGCGTCGGTCGCGGCCGACGGCTTCGACGCGCCTGCCCGGGTGCATCTCAAGATCGACACCGGGCTGAGCCGCAACGGCGTGCCGGAGGCCGAGTGGGCCGAGGCGGTCGCCGTGGCCGCGGGCCTCGAGCGCGACGGGCTCGTCGAGGTCGTCGGCGTGTTCAGCCATTTCGCGAACACCTCGCGCGAGGTCGACGCCGCACAGCTCGACGCCTTCGAACGCGCCCTCGCCGAGGCGCGGGCCGCCGGCCTCGCCCCGCGGATCCGGCACATCGCCTCGACCGAGCAGGCGCTCCGCGACCCGAGCGCCCGCTACGACGCCGTCCGCATCGGGATCGGCATGTACGGCCTGACCCCCTTCGGCGACGGCACCACCTCGACCGAGCTCGGGCTCACCCCGGTGATGACGCTGCGTGCGCGCGTCGCGGCGGTGCGTCGTGTCGAGACCGGTGCCGGCGCCTCGTACAGCCACATCTGGCACGCCGAGCAGGCCAGCACCCTCGCACTCGTGCCGCTCGGCTATGCCGACGGGGTGCCGCGCCAGGCCTCGGGCAACGGGGCAGAAGCGCTCGTCGCCGGACGCCGTCGCCCGGTCGCCGGACGCATCGCCATGGACCAGTTCATCGTCGACGTCGGCGACGACGAGGTGGCGGTCGGCGACGAGGTCGTGCTCTTCGGCGACCCGGCCACCGGCGCGCCGACCGCGGACGAGTGGGGCGCTGCCGCCGGCACCATCGGCTACGAGATCGTCACCCGCATCGGCCCCCGCGTGCCGCGGCGGTACGTCGGCGGTGCCGATGCCGTCGAGGAGACCTCAGCGACCGAGGCGCGATCGTGACGTTCGCGGCGACCTTCGACACCGCGGAGGACCTGACCGAGTTCGGTCGCGACCTCGGCGCCGCGCTGCGCGCCGGCGACCTCCTCGTGCTCACCGGGCCGCTCGGGGCGGGCAAGACCACCCTCACCCGCGGCATCGGCGCGGGACTCGACGTGCGAGGCCCGGTGCAGAGCCCGACGTTCGTCATCGCCCGCACGCACCCGAACCTCGGCGGAGGCCCGCCGCTCATCCACGTCGACGCGTACCGGCTCGGCGACGCGGCGCTCGTCGACGACCTCGATCTCGACGTCGCCCGCTCGGTCGTCGTCGTCGAGTGGGGCGCCGGCCTCGTCGAGGAGCTCAGCGACTCGCGGCTCGAGATCGTGATCGAGCGACCCACGGGTGCGAGCGAGGCTCGAGGCGAGTCGCTCGACGAGGCCGACGGCGACGACGAGCTCGACCCCGACGAGCCGCGTACCGTCACCGTGCGCGGCTTCGGTCCCCGGTGGGCGGGCACCCCGTACGCCGTCTCGGCGTAGGCTTGTCCCCATGCTCCTCGCGATCGACACCTCGACGGGCACGAGTGTCGCGATCGTCGATCGCGACGCCGCGAGCGGCGAACTGCGCGTCCTCGCCGAGACCGGCACCGACGACACCATGCGTCACGCCGAGGTGATCGGCGGCTTCATCCGCGACGCGCTCGACGCGGCCGGCGTCGCCCCCGACCGGCTCTCGGGCATCGCCGCCGGCATGGGCCCCGGGCCGTTCACGGGCCTGCGGGTCGGCATCGCCGCAGCGCACGCCTTCGCACTCGGCATCGCCCGACCCTTCGTGCCCGTCCCGAGCCATGACGCGATCGCGTGGTCGCGGTACACCGCGGGCGAGACCGGCCCGCTCCAGGTCGTCACCGACGCGCGGCGCCGGGAATTCGCGGTCTCCGAGTACGACGGGCTCGACGAGGCGGGGCTGCCGGTGCGGGTGAGCGGCCCGGCGCTCGCGCCGCGCGACGCGCTGCCCGAGGCCCGTGGCATCCGATTCGAGGCGACGGTCGTCTCGGCCGGCGCCGTCGGCCTCGTCGCAGAACTCGCCTTCGCCGCCGGTCGCCTGCCGCTCGCCGACGATGCGCCCCTCTACCTCCGTGCGCCCGATGTCACTCCCTCCGCCGGAAAGCGGGTGCTGCAGTGAGCGTGTTCATGCGCCGAGCGCGGCCCACCGACCTCGAGGCGATCATGCGGCTCGAGCGCGCGACGTTCACCGACGAGGCCTGGCCCGAGGACGCGATGCGCCGCGAGCTCGAGAGCCCCCACGGGTACTACCTCGTCGCGGTCGACGACGAGCTCGCCTCGCGGCAGGCGCCGGCCGACGAGCCCGCGGCGGGCGACGACGCCTCCTCCGACCTCGAGCACGACGGGTCGGATGCCGCGTGGCCGCCGCTGCTCGGCTACGCCGGGCTGCTCGCGCCCTCGGGCGGCGACCAGGGCGACATCCAGACCATCGCCGTCGACCCCGCCGCGCGCGGGATCGGCCTCGGCCGCGGGCTCATGCACGCGCTCATCACCGAGTCCCGGCGCCGGGGCATCGCCCAGCTCTTCCTCGAGGTGCGGGCCGACAACCCGATCGCCCGTGCGCTGTACGAGTCGCTCGGCTTCGTCGAGATCGGGGTGCGCCGCGGGTACTACCGGCACGGGGTCGACGCGATCATGATGCAGCTCGCGGTGCCGCCGGCCGTCACTCGACCTGCTGGCGGCGTCGACGGCACGACGATCCGAGGGGCCTCACGATGAATACCCGCGAGCCGCTCATCCTCGGAATCGAGACCTCCTGCGACGAGACCGGGGTCGGCATCGTCCGGGGCACGACCCTGCTCGCGAACACGATCGCCTCCTCGATGGACGAGCACGCCCGCTACGGCGGCGTCGTCCCCGAGGTCGCGGCGCGTGCGCACCTCGAGGCCATGGGGCCGACGATCCGTGCGGCGCTCGCCGAGGCATCCGTCACGCTCGAAGAGATCGACGCCGTCGCCGTCACGAGCGGTCCGGGCCTCGCCGGCGCGCTGATGGTCGGGGTCGGGGCGGCGAAGGCGCTCGCCCTCTCGCAGGGCGTCCCCATCTACGCGGTGAACCACCTCGTCGGGCACGTCGGCGCCGACCTCCTCGACGCGGCCGACCCGCTCGAGACGCCGACGGTGGCGCTCCTCGTCTCGGGCGGACACACCTCCCTCCTGCTCGTGCGCGACCTCGTCTCGGACGTCGAGCTGCTCGGCGAGACCATCGACGACGCCGCGGGCGAGGCCTTCGACAAGGTCGCCCGCGTGCTGGGCCTGCCCTACCCCGGCGGTCCCGAGATCGACCGCGCCGCGGTGGGCGGCGATCCGAAGGCGATCCGCTTCCCGCGGGGGCTCACCCGCCCGAAGGACCTCGTGGCGCACCGCTACGACTTCAGCTTCTCGGGGCTCAAGACCGCGGTCGCCCGCTGGGTCGAGCAGCGTGAGGCCGCGGGCGAGCCGGTGCCGGTCGCGGATGTCGCCGCGAGCTTCCGCGAGGCGGTCGTCGACGTGCTCGTCGCGAAGGCGATCGATGCGTGCACCGAGCTCGGCGTGCCGCGTCTCCTCCTCGGCGGCGGGGTCATCGCGAACGCTCGCCTGCGCGAGGTGGCCGCCGAGCGGGCGGCGGCCGCGGGCATCGCGCTGCGCATCCCGCCGCTCTCGCTCTGCACCGACAACGGCGCGATGATCGCGGCGCTCGGCGCCCAGCTCGTCATGGCCGGTCATGCACCGTCCGAGCTCGGCTTCGGTGCCGACTCCACGCTGCCGGTGACCGACATCCAGGTCGCCTGACGCAAGAATCCTGTGCAGGTCGGCCCTCGCGCGATAGTGTGGGGACGAAATCACCGGGGAGCGGCGGCGATCGTCCGCGCCCGGAGCGCACCCTCATCCCGAGGGAGGCGTACACACAGCATCGAGGGGAACCACCGTGACCGACCCGAACCTTCCCGAGCAGCCCGCCGGCGCCGTCCCGCCCGTGCCCCCGGCCGCTCCCGCGACGCCTCCCGCCGCTCCCGCGTACGGCACGCCGCCGGCCGCTCCGGCCGCCCCCGCCTACGCCGCTCCGGCCTACGGTGCCCCCGCCCCGACCAAGACCAACGTGCTCGCGATCGTCTCGCTCGTCTCGGCGTTCTTCGTGTCGCTCGTCGCGATCATCACGGGTCACATCGCGCTCAGCCAGATCAAGAAGACCGGTGAGCAGGGCCGCGGCCTCGCGATCGCCGGCCTCATCATCGGCTACGTTGGCCTCGTCGCCACGATCGTCGTCGTCATCCTGTGGATCGCCGCCTTCGCGTTCGTCGCCTCGAACCCCGACATCACCACCTACTGAGCCGGGTCGATACCCGCATCACGCAGAGCAAGGAGCACCGATGAGTGATCCGAAGAACCCCGACGAGCTCCCCGGCGAGCCGGTCGAGCCCACGGTGCCCGACGCGCCCGAGCCCGTCGTTCCCGACGCGCCCGAGCCCGTCGTGCCCGACGCGCCCGAGCCCCAGGTGCCCGGTGCACCCGAGCCGGTCGTCCCGGTGGATGCGGCCGCGACCGGCCCCGAGGTGCCCTCGGTGCCCGAGCCGCCGGCTGCGCCCGAGCCGCCGACCGCACCGCCGGCTCCGCCCGCGCCTCCGGCTCCGCCCGCTCCGCCCGCCTACGGTGCACCGGCACCCGCGGCGCCGCCGAGCTACGGTGCAGCGACGCCGCCTCCGCCGCCCGCCTACGGTGCGCCCGCGCAGCCCGGCTACGGTGCGCCGGCGCAGCCCGGCTACGGTGCGCCGGCGCAGCCCGCGTACGGTCAACCCGGGTACGGTGCGTACGGCACCGCACCGAGCAAGCCGACCCCGGTGTTCAGCCTGATCTCGCTCATCGCCGGCGTGCTCGGCATCGTGGGCGGATTCGCCGTCGTGTGGATCCCCTTCGTCGGCGGCATCATGCAGCTGTTCATCCCGGCCGCGGCCGTGGTGCTCGGCTTCATCGGCAAGCGCAAGGAGCCTGCCGCGAAGGGCATGTGGCTGACCGGCATCATCACCGGCTTCGTCGGGATCGCCATCGGCCTGCTGTCGATCGTGCTCTGGAGCGTGCTCTTCGCGAGCGTCCCCTACGGCGACTACGACATCTACTGAGGGTGACATGACCGACCGTGCGGGGGTCTCGCCCGAGGGCGAGGCCCCCGACCGCCGTTCTCGGGCGGAGCCTCCCGCGCACGGAGCTCCATCCGATTCCGCGGGCGAGCCGTCGGGGGCGTCGCGACCCGACGGCGAACTCGCCGATCCGGACGGACGGGCTGGCGACGAGCGCCCGACGTCCACGCCGCCGACCGAGGCCGAGACCCCGCTCGACGACCCGCTCGCGCCCTACCGCCCCGCGGAGCCGACGCTCCGCGCCGACCCGGTCGTGCGCGAGTTCGACGTCCCCGTCGACACCGGGCAGCTCCGGCGCATCTCGACCGGCCAGCTGCTCGTGGTGCATCGGCCGGAGTACGACCAGAGCGAGGTCGTCGAGGCGCAGCAGCAGAGCCGCGCGTACAGCTGGGTCGCCGCGGTCACTGGCATCATCGGAGCGACCGCGTCGCTGTTCGTCGGCTGGATGCTGCCGCTCTCGATCGCGGCCATCGTGTTCGGCGTGCTCGGCCTGCGCCGTGAAGAGCACGGGCGGACGCTCGCGTTCATCGGCATCGGAACCGGGCTCGGCGGGCTCGTGTTCTCGGCGCTCTGGATCGGCTACTACGCGATCGTGTTCGGCGCGCTGCAGGCCTGACGCGGTGCGGCAGCGCCTTCGGGCCGTGTCCGGCTCGGTCCGAACGGTGGTCAGATCCGTTCGACGAGCAGCGTCACGTGGCGGCCCTGCTCGCGCGTGAGCACGATCGTCGCCCGCTCCGATCCCTTCAGCTTCAGGCGCGTCCGCAGTGCGGCGGGGTCGACGTCGACGCCCCGCTTCTTGATCTCGAGCGTGCCGACGCCGCGCGCCTGCAGCGCCTGCCGGAGCCCTCGCTCGTCGGCGGGCAGGCGTTCGATCACCCGGAACCCCCGGGCGAACGGCGAGTCGAACGCCGTGTCGGCGGTGAGGTAGGCGATGCCGGGGCTCAGCATCCATGCACCGTTCGCCCTGGCGAGGTCGCCGATGAGCCGGGCCCGGATGACCGCGCCGTCGGGCTCGTAGAGGTAGTCGCCGAGGGGCCCGTCGGGGGCGTCGGGGGAGTCGGCCGGCGCGGTCAGCTCGTGCGCGAGCTCGCCGCGGATGACGAGTGCCGAGCGGCCGACGCCCGGGCGCGCGAGCGCGCCGAGCCAGACGCCGAGTTCGACCACGTCGCCGTCGACGGAGACCCACTGCGCCTCCGCGCCCGCGGGGATCACGTCGCGGTCGGTGCCGGGCCCGAGCTTCACGCCCACCGGCAGTCGGTCGGCGAGCCCGAACGCGAAGTCGAGGCTCGGCGAGTACGCGGAGGCGTCGGCGATGCGCGTCGTCGTACCGCCCGTGGTGGTGCGTCGCGCCGGATCGAGCCAGACGCCGCCGATGCCGCCGAGTGCGACCTCCTCGGCGCGCTCGTGCAGCACACGGGCCTGCGGGAACGGAGTGAGGTTGTACGTCGCGATCGCGGCGGTGACCTCGTCGGCGTCGGCGGCGGTGACCTCGAGATCGATCGCCGCCATGGCCAGGGCGTCTCCGCCGATGCCGCAGCCGAGGTCGGCGACGTGCCGCACGCCCGCCCGCGAGAAGCGGCCGGCGTGGAGCGCGGCGACCTGCAGGCGGGTCGCCTGCTCGAGCCCCGCCTCCGTGAAGAGCATGCGGGCGGCGAACGGGCCGAACTTCGCGGCGGCCTTCGCGCGGAGCTTCGCCTGGCTGAGCACGGTGGCGACCAACGACGCCGGATGCCCCTGGCGGCGGAGCGCGGCGACCGTCTTCACGATGTCGGCCTTCGAGTCCCATTCGGGCAGGCCGTCGAGGAGCCGCAGCCCTTCGGGGGAGAGGAGTTCGACGAGCTCGGAGCGTTCCACCCGGCCACGCTAGCACCGCGGCGCGGCCGCCGAGCGGCGATGGCGCGGGGCCATCCGGCCGCCGTGTTCGCCGCGCGTGAACGGTCTGGCACTCACGTTGCACGAGTGCCAAAACGCGCCTAGACTCGGCTTAGCACTCTCACTCAGAGGCTGCTAATCAGTCTTCGCAAGACAGTTTCTTCATCAGAGAGATAGGGGCAACCGTGTCGGTTTCCATCAAGCCGCTCGAGGATCGCATCGTCATCAAGCAGGTCGAGGCCGAGCAGACCACCGCGTCGGGCCTCGTGATCCCCGACACCGCCAAGGAGAAGCCCCAGGAGGGCGAGGTCGTGGCGGTCGGCCCCGGCCGCATCGACGACAACGGCAACCGCGTCCCGCTCGACGTCGCCGTCGGCGACAAGGTGATCTACTCGAAGTACGGCGGCACCGAGGTCAAGTTCGGCGGCGAGGACTTCCTCGTCCTCTCGGCCCGCGACGTGCTCGCGGTCGTCGTTCGCTGAGCGAACCGACTTTCTGAACGGCCCGGATGCTGAGCATCCGGGCCGTTCTGCGTCTCCGCAGCCGCCGCGTTGGCCATCGACCCGCGCGGGCGTAGTCTGTATCGGTGAATCCCCGCCCTGAGACCCCTCCTGCGCCGACGCACCAGGGCATCAGCAGGCCGGGGCTCGGGTACGCGATCTCCTCTTACCTGCTCTGGGGCTTCCTCCCCATCTACTTCATCGCGCTCGCGCCCAGCAGCTCGCTCGAGATCGTCGCGTGGCGCATCCTGCTCTCGCTGGTCTTCTGCGCACTGCTCATCACGGTGACGCGCGGATGGGGCGCGTTCTTCGCCCTGCTGCGCGACCGGCGGGTGCTCTTCACGATGGCGGCCGCCGGCGCGCTCATCTTCGTCAACTGGCAGACCTACGTCTACGCGGCGGTCTCGGAGCAGGTCGTCGAGGCCTCGCTCGGGTACTTCATCAACCCGATCGTGACCGTGTTCCTCGGGGTGCTCGTGCTGCGCGAGCGGTTGAACACGACCCAATGGGTCGCGGTCGGCATCAGCATCGTCGCCGTCGTCGTGCTCGCCGTCGGCCACGGGCAGTTCCCGTGGATCGCCCTGCTGCTCGCGTTCTCGTTCGGCTTCTACGGCCTCATCAAGAAGCGGGTCGGCCCCCGCGTCGACGCCGTCTCGGGGCTGACGCTCGAGACCCTGTGGCTCGCCCCCCTCGCCGCGGTGCAACTGTGGTGGGTCGCCGCGACCACCGGGCTCACGATGGGCACCGAAGGCGCCTGGCACACGGTGCTGCTCCTCGGTGCCGGCGCCGTCACCGCGGTGCCGCTGCTGCTGTTCGCGGCGGCGTCGCGCCGACTGCCGCTCATCTACATGGGCTTCATCCAGTACTTCGCCCCGTTCATCCAGTTCCTCGTCGGCGTGGTGCTGCTCGGCGAGCCGATGCCGCCCGAGCGGTGGATCGGCTTCGCCCTCGTGTGGGCGGCCCTCGCCGTGCTCACGGTCGACCTGATCAGGGGAGCGCGGCGCGCGTCGAAACGGGTCGTCTCCGAGCCGGTCTGAGCGTCGTCCGCCCTGCGGAATCCGCGCATGATGACGTCGAATGACGCTGATTTCGTGCGCAGAACCCCCGAAGGATGTCGGTCGGGTAACAATCCGGGCGGGTGTTACCGGGTTGTGACCGGGGTGACTTGTTTCCGCGGATGCCCCGGAATACTGTCAGACAACGGCGTCACCACGGCGCTGCATTGTGTACCAATTCCTTCAGTCCCAAGGAGCAACATGAGCGTTTTCGCGAAGGCCACGGCCACGCGCTCGGCTCGCGCAGCCTGGACGGGTATCGCCATCGCCGGCGTCAGTGCCCTCCTCCTCACTGCGTGCAGCACGGGTTCACCGGAGCCGGCCGAATCCGAACCGGCAGCGGACGCCGGCGACGCCCTGCCCATCGCCGAGGGCGAGCGCGATCTCGCGCTCAAGCTCGGAACGATCCTGCCGCAGAGTGGTGCGCTCGCATTCCTCGGCCCGCCCGAAGAGGCGGGTGTCCAGCTCGGTGCCGACGACGTCAACGCGGCGGACTCGGGTCTCGCCGTCGAGGTCGTCTTCCGTGACTCGGGCGACACCACGACCGACACCGCGACCGTCTCGGTGACCGACCTCCTCTCGCAGGATGTCTCGGCCATCATCGGCGCCGCATCGTCGGGTGTCTCGAAGACCGTCATCGACCAGATCGTGGCGGCGGGCGTCATCCAGTTCTCGCCCGCGAACACCTCGGCCGACTTCACCGACTACAACGACAACGGCCTGTACTGGCGCACGGCTCCGTCCGATGTGCTGCAGGGCGAGGTGCTCGGCAACCTGATCGCCGAGGACGGCAACGCGACGCTCGGCCTCATCGTGCTGAACGACTCGTACGGCACCGGTCTCGCGCAGTTCACCAAGGACGCCTTCGAGGCGGCCGGTGGCGAGGTCGTCGCCGAGGCGCTCTTCAACGAGGGCGACTCGAGCTTCGACGCGCAGATCGCCGAGGTCACGGCGGCCAACCCCGACGCGATCGCACTGATCACGTTCGACCAGGCCAAGATCATCACGCCGGCCCTCGTCGGCTCGGGCTACCCCGGCGACCAGCTCTACTTCGTCGACGGCAACCTGTCCGACTACAGCGCCGACTTCGCACCGGGCCTCGTGGCCGGCTCGAAGGGCACGCTGCCGGGCCTCGACACGGGCACCCTCGGTGACTTCACCGACCGTCTGCTCGGCGTCGACCCCGACCTGACCGACTACAGCTACGCAGCCGAGTCGTACGACGCCGTCGTGCTGCTCGCGCTCGCGGCCTATGCGGCCAACAGCACCGACGGTGCCGAGATCGCCAAGTACCTCCAGCAGGTCTCGGGCGGTACCGGTGACGGCGAGAAGGTCACCACCTACGAGGACGGCATCGCGCTCCTCGCCGAGGGACAGCAGATCGACTACGACGGACCGTCGGGCCCGATCACGTTCGACGAGAACGGCGACCCCACCGAGGCGACGATCGGTATCTTCCAGTACCTCGACGACAACACCTACGAGCGCATCGGCGACGGCTGATCCAACGCACGAAGAAGGGCCCCGGCTTCGGCCGGGGCCCTTTCCCGTGCGCGGGGGAGCATCCGAGGCAGTCGCATGGCCGGATACGCCAGGCGGGTGGCGTTGACGCGACCCGAGGCTCCGAGGCTGGGCGCCGCAGCCCTCACGCGCGGCCGGCCTCCTGAGGCCGCTCGTGGTCGCTCGGGAGACTCGTGGTCGCTCGGGAGAACTGTTGCGACAGGCGTGAAGTGAGCCCCGTGGGCGCGCGTACAGCGGTGCCGACGATGCGACGGTGCAGCACCTCCTCGCCCGGTGTCCGCGTGCTGCGCCCTTCACAGCCCTTCGAGAGACCAGGCGGAGTGCGCGGTGCGAGCGTCGGCGGGCCACTGGCGTGCGCTGGACGGGGCCGCTCACGCCACGAACGACGAAGGGGCGGATGCCGCAGCATCCGCCCCTTCGCCGTTCGCCTGCGGCTACTCCTCGTCCTGCCCGAGGGTGCCGAGGTAGAGGCCGATGACCTTCGGGTCGTTGAGCAGCTCGCGGCCGGTGCCCGTGTAGGCATCGCGACCCTGGTCGAGCACGTAGCCGCGATCGCAGATCTGCAGGCATCGGCGGGCGTTCTGCTCGACCATGATGGTCGTCACGCCTGCGCGGTTGATCTCCTTCACCCGGAGGAACGCCTCGTCCTGCCGGACGGGGGAGAGGCCGGCGCTCGGCTCGTCGAGGAGCAGCACGTGCGGCCCCATCATGAGCGCGCGCGACATCGCGACCATCTGCCGTTCACCGCCTGACAGCGAACCGGCCCGCTGGCCGAGGCGCTTGCCGAGCTCGGGGAAGATCTCGGTGACGAACTCGAGACGCTCCTTCAGACCCTTCGGCTTCAGGAAGATCCCCATCTCGAGGTTCTCCTGAATGGTGAGGGAGGGGAACACGTTGTTCGTCTGCGGCACGAAGCCGACGCCCTGAGCGACGAGCTTGTTCGCCTTCAGGTTGGTGATCTCCTCGCCGTGGAGGAAGATGCCGCCCTCGCGGACCTTCACGAGTCCGAAGATCGACTTCAGCAGGGTCGACTTTCCGGCGCCGTTCGGGCCGATGATGCCGATCAGCTCGCCTTGTGCGGCCGTGAGCGAGCACCCGTTGAGGATGTTCACGCCCGGCAGGTACCCGGCGGTGACGCTGCGCACCTCGACGACGAGCTCGCCGGCGGGCGGCTCTGCGAGCGACGGGGCAGGGCTACTGTTCGTCATCGAGGAGCTCCTTCAGTGCTTCGACGTGACCGGTGTCGGTGGAGCCGAGGTCGGCGTCGTGGTGGGCGCCGAGATAGGCGTCGATCACCGCCGGGTCCTCCATCACCGTGTGCGGGTCGCCTTCGGCGACGACCTTGCCCTCGGCCATCACGATCACCCAGTCGGCGATGTGACGGACCATGTGCATGTCGTGCTCGACGAAGAGCACGGTCATGCCCTGGGCCTTGAGGTTGAGGATGTGGTCGAGCAGCGACTGCGTGAGCGCCGGGTTCACCCCGGCCATCGGCTCGTCGAGCATGACGAGCGTCGGGTCGCTCATGAGCGCCCGCGCCATCTCGAGCAGCTTCCGCTGCCCGCCCGAGAGGCTCGCGGCGTAGTCGTCCTTCTTGGCGTCGAGCTTGAAGCGCGTGAGGATCTCGAGCGCCTTCTCCTCGATCGCGGCGTCCTGCTTGCGCCAGAGCGACGGGATGAGGGAGCGGAAGAGGTTCTCGCCGACCTGGTCCTTCGCCCCGAGCTTCATGTTGTCCATGACCGAGAGCAGGGCGAGGGACTTCGTGAGCTGGAACGTGCGGATCAGGCCCATGCGGGCGACCCGGTAGGCGGGCACGTGCGCGAGCGCGCGCCCGTCGAACGACCACGTGCCGGTGTCGGGCTTGTCGAAGCCCGTCAGCAGGTTGAAGAAGGTCGTCTTCCCGGCGCCGTTCGGCCCGATGAGCGCCGTGATGGCGCCCCGCGGGATCTCGACGTGCTCGACGTCGACGGCGGTGAGGCCGCCGAACGTGCGCTTCACGCCGTCGGCGATCAGGATCGGGTCGTGCTTCTTGACGCCGGGGACGGCATCGCCGATGTGGAGACCCGTGGTCTTCACCGGCTTGGACGTGGGAGTGGCATCACTTGACAAAAGCCAGCTCCTTCCGATTTCCGAGGAGGCCCTGCGGCATGAATATGACGATCAGCATGATCGCGATGCCGACGAGGATGAAGCGGAGCTGACCGGCCTGCACCTGCGTCATGAACGGGAACCAGCCCGCCTCGACCGCTCGGGAGATGAAGCCCGAGAAGAACGAGAGCAGCACCCAGAACACCATCGAGCCGACGATCGGCCCGAGGATGGTCGCGGCGCCGCCGAGCAGCAGGATGGCGTAGACCATGAAGGTCAGCGTCGGCTGGAAGTACGACGGCACGACCGCACGCGGCATCACGAAGATGATGCCGGCGAGGGTGCCGAAGAGTCCGCCGAGGATGAGGCTCTGCATCTTGTACGAGTAGACGTTCTTGCCGAGCGAGCGCACGGCGTCCTCGTCTTCGCGGATGCCCTTGATGACACGGCCCCACGGGCTGCGCATCAGCAGCCAGGTGAGCAGCGCGGCGAGCGCGACGACGACCCAGGCGAGCACGAGGAAGAACCACACGCGGTTGTCGAACACCCACGGGCCGAAGCCGTAGCGCCCGGGCGGGAACGGGTTGAACTCGAGCAGCCCGGCCTGGAACTCGGAGAGGCCGTTGGCCGAACCGGTCACCGGCTGGAACTCGTTCGTCGTGAAGACGAGCCGCAGCACTTCGGCTGCGGCGATCGTCACGATCGCGAGATAGTCGGCGCGCAATCGCAGCGTCGGGATACCGAGGATGAGTGCGAACACCACGGACGCCACGAGTGCGCTGAGCAGGCAGGCCCACCAGGGCCAGCCGAGCTTCAGCGCCGGGATGGCGTAGCCGTAGGCGCCGAGCAGCATGAATCCCGCCTGGCCGAAGTTCAGCAGGCCGGTGAAGCCGAAGTGGATCGCCAGACCCAGCGCGGCGAGCGCGTAGGCGGCTGTCGTCGGGCTGATCAGCTCGACGGCCGCGTTTCCGAAGATTGCTCCCCAGTCGATCATGGTCGTCCCCTCCTATCCGATTCGCTCTCGACGGCCCAGGATGCCCTGCGGCCGGAACAACAGCACCAGGATCAGGATGACCAAGGCGCCCACGTACTTCATGTCGCTCGGCAGCCACAGCGTCGACAGCTCGACGAACACGCCCACGATGAGCGAGCCGACGAGGGCGCCGAACGCGGTGCCGAGACCGCCGAGGGTGACCGCGGCGAAGACGAGCAGCAGGATCTGGAAGCCCATGTCCCAGCTGACGCCCGGACGGAAGTACGCCCAGAGGATGCCCGAGAGACCGGCGAGCAGTGCGCCGAGCACCCAGACGATGCGGATGACCCCGTCGACGTCGATGCCGCTCGCGGAGGCGAGGCTGGCGTTGTCGGAGACCGCGCGGGTCGCCTTGCCGATGCGGGTACGCAGCAGGAAGAACGCGACCCCGAGGAGCACGACGATGCTGACGCCCATGCTCAGGAGGTCGACCCACGAGAGTGCGATCGGGCCGAGGCGGATGTCGCTCGGCAGGGTCGCACCGGGCAGCTGGCTCGTCGAGCCGCCGTAGAAGAACTGGTACGTGTAGCGCAGCGCGAGCGAGAGGCCGATGCTCACGATCATGAGCTGGATGACGCCGACGCCCTTCCTCCGCAACGGCTTCCAGATGGCGGCGTCGAGCCCCCAGCCGAGGGCCGCGCTCAACAGCAGCGCGATGCCGATCGCCGCCCACAACGGCCAGCCGAGGTTCGACCCGAAGGTGAGCACCATGAGCGCACCGAAGGTGATGAGCTCGGCGTGCGCGAAGTTCGAGAGGCCGGTCGTGCCGAAGATGAGCGAGAGACCGATCGCGGCGAGTGCCAGCAGCAGACCGAAGTTGATGCCGTTGAACAGTCGTTGCGCGAACTGGTCGAAGAAGCTCACCGTCACACGGTTGCCTTCGCCGAGGAAGAAGTTCACCGAGGCGTTCTTCGTGAGGCCGAACTCGGCCTCACGGGTCGCGCCGCCCTCGGCGACGACCACGCCCTTCGGCAGCGTGTCCTCGTCGAGGGTCACCTCGTAGGTGGCCTTCTCGGGCACGCCGATCTCCCAGCGGCCGTCGGCATCCGTCTCGGTCTCGGCTTCGAAGCCGTTCCCTTCGAGCGATATGCCCACTCCTTCGAGCGGCTCGCCGTTGTACTGCACGTTTCCACGGAAGTGGTATTCGTACTCCTCGGACTCCGAGGCCGTACTCCCATCCTCCGCCATCGCAGGGGACGCTGCGATGCCGGACAGAGTGAGTGCGGACAGAAGTATTCCGAGGAGGAGAAGCCACCTCCCGCGAGAGCGTGTCTGGATTGTTCTCGTGGGTTCCACTGCACCTCCAAGGGGTCACCGGAGGCATCTTGGACCTCCGGGACCGATCCTTTCCCGTTGACGACGTCGTCGACGGTACGTGCCGATTATGTCCCATGTGTTTCCGACATGAGCACAACAAGCCCTCGATTGTTATCCGGGGAATGCCCGCGGTGCAAACTCGCTTAACATTGATGCACCGCCAACTCGCCCACGACGCGCTCTGCGCGGGCTCACTCCACACGAAGGGAAGTCATGGATCAGGCAGATCCGTTCGGATTCACGGGACTCACGTACGACGACGTCCTCCTCCTGCCCGGTCACACCGACGTGATCCCGAGCGACGCCGACACGAGCTCGAGGCTCACGCGTCGCATCACCGTCGCGACGCCGCTGCTGTCGGCCGCGATGGACACCGTGACCGAGTCGCGCATGGCGATCGCCATGGCGCGCCAGGGCGGCATCGGCATCCTGCACCGCAACCTCTCGATCGCCGACCAGGCCGAGATGGTCGACCGCGTGAAGCGCAGCGAGTCGGGCATGGTCTCGAACCCGGTCACCACCACGCCGGATGCCTCGGTCGCCGACGTCGACGCGCTGTGCGCGACCTACCGGGTCAGCGGCCTCCCCGTCGTCGACGACGAGGGCAAGCTCGTCGGCATCATCTCGAACCGCGACATGCGCTTCGTCTCCGACTTCGACAAGCCGGCCACGAAGGTCAGCGACGTCATGACCAAGATGCCGCTCATCACCGGCCGGGTCGGCATGAACCCCGACGAGGCGCTCGCGATCTTCGCCGAGCACAAGGTCGAGAAGCTGCCGCTCGTCGACGACGAGGGCCACCTCACCGGGCTCATCACCGTGAAGGACTTCGACAAGTCCGAGCAGTACCCGAACGCCACGAAGGACTCCGAGGGGCGCCTCCGGGTCGGCGCGGCCATCGGCTTCTTCGGCGAGGCGTGGGAGCGCGCCGAGGCCGTCCGCGACGCGGGCGTCGACGTCATCGTCGTCGACACCGCGAACGGCGAGTCGGCGGGCGTGCTCGACATCATCCGCCGCCTGAAGGCCGACCCGAGCTTCGCCCACATCGACGTCATCGGCGGCAACGTCGCGACCTACGAGGGCGCGAAGGCGCTCGTCGAGGCCGGCGCCGACGCCGTCAAGGTCGGCGTCGGGCCCGGCTCGATCTGCACCACCCGCGTCGTCGCCGGCGTCGGCGTGCCGCAGGTCACGGCCGTGTACGAGGCATCCAAGGCGACGAAGCCCGTCGGGGTGCCCCTCATCGCCGACGGCGGACTGCAGTACTCTGGCGACATCGCGAAGGCGCTCGTCGCCGGCGCCGACACCGTCATGCTCGGTTCGCTGCTCGCGGGCACGGCCGAGAGCCCCGGTGAGCTCGTCTTCCAGAACGGCAAGCAGTTCAAGGCCTACCGCGGCATGGGATCGCTCGGCGCGATGCAGACCCGCGGCAAGAAGACCTCGTACTCGAAGGACCGCTACTTCCAGGCCGACGTGCCCACCGACGACAAGCTCATCCCCGAGGGCATCGAGGGCCAGGTGCCCTACCGTGGACCGCTCTCGGCGGTGGCGTACCAGCTCATCGGCGGGCTGCGCCAGTCGATGTTCTACGTCGGCGCCCGCACCATCGAGGAGCTGAAGACGAAGGGTCGCTTCGTGCGGATCACCCCGGCCGGCCTCAAGGAGTCGCACCCGCACGACGTGCAGATCGTCGTCGAGGCGCCGAACTACACGCGTTGAGGCGCGGCGACCTCGTCGCCTGCACAGGAGGGCGGTACGACTTCGGTCGTGCCGCCCTCCGTCGTCGTCGGCGCCCTATGCCGACGCCGCGTCGGCGAGCCGCGTGATCGCCTCGCCGAGCACCTCGGGCGTGCACGCGAAGTTCAGGCGCACATGGCCGCGACCGACCTCCTTGCCGAACATCGTGCCGATGCCGAGCGCGACCCGAGCGTGCTCGAGCGCGTAGCCGGCGGGGTCGTCGCCCCAGCCGAGGGCCGTGAGGTCGAGCCAGGCGAGGTAGGTCGCGTCGGGGATGCGGTAGCGCACCCCGGGCAGCTCGTCGGCGAGCAGCTCGGCGAGCAGCCGCCGGTTGTCGTCGAGGCTCGCGAGCACGCCGTCGAGCCAGTGCCCGCCCTCGCGGAACGCGGCGATCGAGGCGATCGAGCCGAACTGGCTCATGCGCCACTCGACCTCGTACGGGAACGCCCGCCGCACCGCGTCGCCGCGCTCCGACGCGGTGACGACCATCGCCGCCTTGAGCCCGGCGAGGTTGAACGCCTTCGAGGCGGCCGTGACCGCGACGCCGTGCTCCCGAGCCGCGTCGGACACGGTGAGGAACGGCGTGTACCCGGTGCCGGGCTGCGCGAGCGGGCCGTGGACCTCGTCGGAGACGATCGTCACGCCGTGCCGCGCCGCGAGGTCGGCGAGGGCGGTGAGCTCGTCGCGAGCCGGCACGAGCCCGATCGGGTTGTGGGGGTTGCAGAGGATCATCGCCCGTGCGCCCGCCGCGAAGGCCGCGTCGATCCCGTCGAGGTCGAGCGACCATCCCTCGTCGATGCCGCCGCGCATGGGCACCTCGACGACGCGGGCCGAGGCCTCGGTGACGATGTCGAAGAACGGCGGATAGATCGGGGGCGTGATGACGACCCCGTCGCCGGGCTCGGTCACCTGGCGCAGCACCTCGACGAGCCCCATGGCCACGTCGCCCGTGCAGGTCACGCGCGTCGGGTCGACCTGCCAGCCGAGCCGTTCGGCGGCGAACGGGACGAACGCCTCCGCCACGCCCCGGCTGCCGGCGGCGTAGCCGGTGTCGGAACGGTCGATCGCCGCGTGCAGGGCGGCCGCGATCGGCTCGGCGAGCGGGTAGTCCATCTCGGCGACCGGCAGCGGCAGCACGTCGGCGTCGTAGTGGCGCCACTTCTCGCTCGTTCGGGTGCGGAGGACGTCGAGGGGCTCTGCGGCGATGCGATGCATGCCTCCAGCTTGCCGCAGAACGGATCGGGGTGGCAGGGGGTGGCGCTGAGCTTGTATCCTGATCGGCTGCCCATCGGGCGGCGCGGCCGCGGGTGTCCCGAGTCAGGTCGCCGACCGATCGGATCACCGAGCAATGGGCTTCATCGACGTCAACGGCGTCTCCTTCTCCCTCCCCGACGGGCGGCCGCTGCTCGCCCGCCTCGCGTTCCGCGTCACCGACGGCGCCACGACGGCGCTCATCGGCGCCAACGGCGCGGGCAAGTCGACGCTGCTGCGGATCATCCGCGGCGAGCTCCGCCCCGATGAGGGCAGCGTGCAGCTCGACGGCGGGCTCGGGGTCATGGACCAGTTCATCGGCACCGGGCAGACGGTCGAGGGGGCGGATGCCACGGTCGCGGGCCTGCTCGTCTCGGTGGCGCCCGCGCGCATCAAGTCCGCCGCACTCGAGCTCGAGGCATCCGAGAACGCCCTCATCGAGCGCGACGACACCGACGCGCAGATGCGGTACGCGACCGCGCTCGCCGAGTACGCCGAGGCCGGCGGCTACGAGCAGGAGGTGGTCTGGGACCACTGCACCCTCGCGGCGCTCGGCATCCCGTTCGAACGTGCGAGGTGGCGCGAGCTCTCGACGCTCTCGGGCGGCGAGCAGAAGCGGCTCGCCCTCGAGGCCCTCTTCCGCGGGCCCGAGCAGGTGCTGCTGCTCGACGAACCCGACAACTCGCTCGACGTTCCCGGCAAGCGGTGGCTCGAGGAGCGGTTGCGCGAGACCCCGAAGACGGTACTGCTCGTCTCGCACGACCGCGAGCTGCTCGCGCGCGCCGCCGACCGCATCGTGACGATCGAGCTCGGCGCGGCCGGCAACACCGCCTGGATGCACGGCGGCAGCTTCGAGGGGTACCACGCCGCACGCGACGATCGGTTCGCCCGCCTCGACGAGCTGCGTCGACGCTGGGACGAGCAGCATGCGGCGTTGAAGACGCTCGTGAACACGCTCAAGGTGAAGGCGACGTACAACGACGGCATGGCCTCGCGCTACCAGGCGGCGGTGACCCGGCTGCGCAAGTTCGAGGAGGCCGGCCCGCCCGAGGAGCGTCCGCCGGCCCAGGCGGTCTCGATGCGGCTGCGGGGCTCGCGCACCGGCAAGCGCTCGATCGTCTGCGAGGGGCTCGAGCTCACGGGGCTCATGCGACCGTTCGACCTCGAGGTCTGGTACGGCGACCGGGTCGCGGTGCTCGGCTCGAACGGATCGGGAAAGTCGCACTTCCTGCGCCTGCTCGCGGGCGGCGGCACCGAGCCCGACCGTACGCTCGGCCACGTGACGAGCGTGGGCGAGACGCTCGCGCGGGTGCCGCACGAGGGGCGTGCGGTGCTCGGGGCGAGGGTCGTGCCGGGCTGGTTCGCGCAGAACCACGAGCATCCCGAGTTCCGGGGGCGCACACTCCTCGACATCCTGCACCGCGGCGACGCGAACCGCGACGGCATGGCGCGCGAGGCCGCGAGCTCGGCGCTCGACCGCTACGGGCTCGCCGGTGCGGCGCTGCAGAACTTCGAGCAGCTCTCGGGCGGGCAGCAGGCGCGGATGCAGATCCTGCTGCTCGAGCTCTCGGGGGCGACCCTGCTGCTGCTCGACGAACCGACCGACAACCTCGACCTCGTCTCGGCCGAGGCGCTCGAGGAGGCGCTCGAGCGCTTCGACGGCACGGTGCTCGCGGTCACCCACGACCGCTGGTTCACCCGCAGCTTCGACCGCTTCGTGGTGTTCGCCGAGTCGGGCGAGGTCGTCGAGGCGGATGCCCCGGTGTGGGACGAGGGCCGGGTGCAGCGCACGCGCTAGCCGTACCGACCTCGCGAGCACGCGTCGCACGTCGCGGCAGGTCGTCGGACGGGCCGAGCCGGGTCACCCGATCGGGTGAGGCGCGGATGGCAAGCCGCCGCGGAGACTGATCGGCATGACAGGACAGAAGACGGACAAGCGGACGGCGATCGCGGGACCGGCGCTCATCATCGTGTGCGCACTGCACACCGTGGTCGGAGTGCTCGTCTCCGCGCCGGCGCTGGCCGCGGCGGTGGCCGACGGCTGGTACGGGGCGATGACGATCGAGCTCGAAGTGGCGCTCTGGTTCTTGATGACCGGGTTCTTCGGGTTGGCCTCGGGCCTGGCGGTGACCGCCCTCGAGCTCACCGGCCGACTGCCGTGGTCGGTGAGCATCGCCCTGCTGGCGATCGCGCTGATCGGGGTGGTCGCGGCGCCGGTGTCGGGGTTCCTGCTCGTGCTCGTGGCGGCCGTCCTCGCGGTCGTGCAGTCGGCGCGCGGGCAGCGTCGGCGAGGATCGGCCGACTCGGACCGCGGCGCGCCTCTCGTCGACGGGCTGCGCCCGTCGGCTCCGGAGGGTGCGGGTCTCGTGCACGCTCCACGATCGCGGGAGGATCGGGCGTGAGCTCCGTCCGCCCCCGCGCCGAGGCCCGTCAGGCGAACGCGACGGCGAGGCAGGCCCCGACGAACACGAGCTGCTCGATCGTGCGCGGCAGGAGGGGCGAGGCGGTGCGGCTCGTGCGGGCGGCGTGCACGTTCGCGGGGAACACGGCCACGAGCAGCAGCGCGAGGCAGAGCGCGGCGAGGCGGTGCGTCGGCGGGAGCAGGAGTCCGATCGCGCCGGCGGTCTCGAGCACGCCGGTGGCCGCGACGATGAGCTCGGGCCGGGGCAGCCGCGGCGGCACCATCGCGACGAGCTCGGCGCGCACCGACGGCACGAGCCGCCCGACGGCGCCCATGAGGAACATCAGGGCGAGGCCGCCGGTGAGCCACGCCGGCCAGCTGCCGAGCGCCGGCACGCCGAGGGCGCCGAGGAGGGCGGTCGCGGCGATGCCGACGGCGAAGGCGATCGGCACGGGGGAGAGGAAGGTCCTCGCCCAGGGGCCGCGCGGCTTCGGCGCGGTCCGGTCGGCACGACCGGATCGTGCGTCGTCGGTCGCGGCCGTGTTGCTCGGAGTGCGGTGCATCGGTAGCTCCCATCTCGTGAACTTGTCAGTGTCAAGATAGGCCCGATCCCCAAACTTGTCAATGACTAGTTCAGGGTCCTAGTCTTGGCGCATGGCGTACCACCACGGCCGGCTCCGCGAGACGCTGATCGACGAGGCGGCGGCCGCGATCGACGAGCGCGGCGTCGACGCGCTGAGCCTCCGCGAGCTCGCGCGCCGAGCCGGCGTCTCGCACGCCGCGCCCGCCCACCACTTCGGCGACCGCTCGGGCCTGCTCACGGCGATCGCCGCCGACGGCTTCGAGCGCCTCGCCGACGCGCTCGGTGCCGCCGGCGCCGACTTCGTCGAGGCCGGGGTCGCCTACGTGCGCTTCGCGAGCGAGGAGCCCGGCCGGTTCGCGGTGATGTTCCGCACCGAGCTGCTGCGCCTCGACGACCCCGCGCTCGAGGCCGCGCGCGACCGGGCCGGGGGGATCCTCGCCTCCGGGGCGGTCGGCGCCCTCGGCGACGCCCGGGCCGACCGCCTCGCCGCCTGGTCGATCGTGCACGGCTTCGCCACCCTCTGGAACTCCGGCGCGATCGAGTCGGCGCCCGACGAGCATCCCGATGCACTCGCCCGCGAGGTCGCCGCGCGTCTCGTGCCCGACGCCCGGGCCGGCGACTGAGCCGCGATACCGCGGGCTCGGGCGCTTTCCGGCGCGACCGGTAGGCTGGGACGGTGAGCCAAGAGATCGAGATCGGCCGCTCCAAGCGGGGCCGGCGCGTATACGCATTCGACGACATCGCGATCGTGCCGAGCCGGCGCACCCGCGACCCCGAAGACGTCTCGGTCGGCTGGGCGATCGACGCCTACCAGTTCGACATCCCGTTCATCGCCGCGCCGATGGACTCGGTCGTCTCACCGCAGACGGCGATCATGATGGGCAAGCTCGGCGGTCTCGGCGTGCTCGACCTCGAGGGCCTCTGGACCCGCTACGACGACCCGGCGCCCGTGCTCGCGGAGATCCGCAGCCTCCCGGCCGAACGCGCGACCGAGCGCATGCAGCAGCTGTACTCCGAGCCGATCAAGCCCGAGCTCGTCACGGCCCGCCTCGCCGAGATCCGTGCCGCCGGCGTCACCGTCGCCGCAGCGCTCTCGCCGCAGCGCACGCAGGAGCTCTACGAGACCGTCGTCGCCGCGGGCGTCGACCTCTTCGTGATCCGCGGCACCACCGTGTCGGCCGAGCACGTCTCGAAGAACCAGGAGCCGCTGAACCTCAAGAAGTTCATCTACGAGCTCGACGTGCCGGTGATCGTCGGCGGAGCCGCGACCTACACGGCCGCCCTCCACCTCATGCGCACCGGCGCGGCCGGCGTGCTCGTCGGCTTCGGCGGCGGCGCGGCCTCGACGACCCGTGCCACCCTCGGTATCCACGCGCCCATGGCGACCGCGGTCGCCGACGTGGCCGGCGCCCGCCGCGATTACCTCGACGAGTCGGGCGGCCGCTACGTGCATGTCATCGCCGACGGCGGCGTCGGCACCGGCGGCGACATCGTGAAGGCGATCGCCTGCGGCGCCGACGCGGTCATGCTGGGTGCGGCGCTCGCGCGCGCGACGGATGCCCCGGGCGGCGGCTACCACTGGGGCGCCGAGGCGCATCACCCGCAGCTCCCGCGCGGCCGGCGCGTGCACGTCGGCCAGGTGGCGCCCCTCGAAGAGGTGCTCTACGGGCCCGCCCCGGCCGCCGACGGCACCGCGAACCTCGTGGGCGCGCTCCGCCGCTCGATGGCGACGACGGGCTACTCCGACCTGAAGGAGTTCCAGCGGGTCGAGGTCATCGTCGAGCCGTATCTCGGGTCGTAGTCGCCGCCGTACCCCCGCACGAGTCGGAGTCGCTCTATTCGATCGACGACGTCTCGGGTAGCGTGGAAACGGATCACGCGGCCCAGCCACGAGGCCGCGGGGATGGGGTGGCACGATGGCTCGGAACAAGTCGGTGACGCGTTCGCAGAAGCTCGGACCCGAGGAGCGCGCGGCCGCGATCGCCCGGCTCAAGGAGAAAGAGCTCGACATCCTGGTCGTGGGCGGCGGCATCGTCGGCACGGGGGCCGCGCTCGACGCCGTCACCCGAGGGCTCTCCACCGGGCTCCTCGAGGCCCGCGACTGGGCCTCGGGCACGTCGAGCCGCTCGTCGAAGCTCGTCCACGGCGGCATCCGATACCTCGAGCAGCTCGACTTCCGCCTCGTGCGCGAGGCGCTCATCGAACGCGGACTCCTCCTGCAGCGCATCGCTCCGCACCTCGTGAAGCCCGTCCGATTCCTCTACCCGCTGAAGACGCGCGTCATCGAGCGCTGCTATGTGGGCGCCGGCATGCTGCTGTACGACATCTTCAGCTACACGGGCGGCAGGCCGCCCGGGGTGCCGCATCACCGGCACCTCTCGAAGCGGCAGGTGCAGCGGGCCATCCCCTCGCTCGCCCCGAACGCGCTCATCGGCGGGCTCACTTACTACGACGCCCAGGTCGACGACGCCCGCTACGTGGCATCCCTCGCACGGACCGCGAGCTTCTACGGGGCGCACGTCGCGAGCCGGGTGAAGGTCGACGGCTTCATCAAGGTGGGCGAGCGCGTCGTCGGCGTGACGGCGCACGACCTCGAGACCGACGAGCGCTTCGAGGTGCGTGCGAAGCAGGTCGTGAACGCGACCGGCGTCTGGACCGACGACACGCAGCGCATGGTCGGCGAACGCGGCACCTTCAAGGTGCGGGCGTCGAAGGGCATCCACCTCGTAGTGCCGCGCGACCGCATCCAGTCGGCGATGGGCATGATCTTCCGCACCGAGAAGAGCGTGCTGTTCATCATCCCGTGGGGCCGCCACTGGCTCATCGGCACGACCGACACCGACTGGAACCTCGACAAGGCGCACCCCGCGGCGACCGCGGCCGACATCGACTACCTGCTCGAACACGTCAACCAGGTGCTGTCGATCCCGCTCACGCGCGAAGACGTCGAGGGCGTGTACGCGGGGCTCCGCCCGCTGCTCGCCGGCGAGAGCGACCAGACCTCGAAGCTCTCGCGCGAGCACCTCGTCGCCCACACGGTGCCGGGGCTCGTCGTCATCGCGGGCGGCAAGTGGACCACGTACCGGGTGATGGCCAAGGACGCGATCGACGCGGCCGTCGACGCCCTCGACGGCAGGATCCCGCCGTCGACGACCCAGGACATCCCGCTGCTCGGGGCCGAGGGCTACCAGGCGGCGTGGAACAAGCGCGGCAAGATCGCCAGGGCCTTCGACGTGCACAAAGTGCGGATCGAGCACCTGCTGAACCGCTACGGCACGATGACCGATGAACTGCTCGATCTGATCCGCAGCGACCCGAAGCTCGGCGAACCGCTGCCGGGCGCCGACGACTACCTCGCCGCCGAGGTCGTGTACGCGGCCTCGCACGAGGGCGCGCTGCACCTCGACGACGTGCTCGCGAGGCGCACCCGCATCTCGATCGAGGCGTGGGACCGCGGCGTCTCGGCCGCGCCGGTCGCGGCGAAGCTCATGGGCGGGGTGCTCGGCTGGGACTCGGCGCGCGAGACGCTCGAGGTCGAGCGCTACCTCCAGCGCGTCGCCGCCGAACGGGCCTCGCAGGAGCAGCCCGACGACGAATCGGCCGACCGGGTGCGGCTCGAGGCGCCCGACATCGTGAAGGTCGACTGAGCGCACCGACCGCGGCGCTGCAGCTCGACCGAACCCCGTCCCCGTGAGTGAACCCGGTGCATCCGGGGCTCGGTCACGGGGACGGGGTTCAGTCGTGCTGGGGCCGAGGGTGCGCACAGGTACGGCCGGGTAGGCTTGTCCATCGTGTCAGCCGAGTCCCGACGCGCCACCCTGCGCATGATGGTCCGTCCGCGCTGGGTGCTCGCGCTCCTGCTCGCTCTCGGGATCGCGGCCGCGTTCGCACTGCTCGGGCAATGGCAGCTCGAACGGGCCGTCGAGCAGGCCGAGGTGGTCGAGCACCCGACCGAGGAGCTCAGGCCGTTCGCGGGCGTCGCCGAACCCGGTGCCCCGACCACGCAGGCGGTGACCGGCCAGAAGGTCGAGGTCACCGGGACCTTCGTGGCGGGCGACACCGTGCTGGTCGCCGATCGCCGCAACGACGGCACCTCGGGATACTGGGCGGTCGCGCACCTCGAGGTCGCGGATGCCCCGGAGGGCGGCCTGCCGGTCGCGCTCGGCTGGGCCCGCGACGCGAAGGCCGCGCAAGCCGCAGCCGATCGCTTCGACGCCGCGATCGATCCCGATGACACGGTGGCGATCGTGGGTCGCTTCCTGCCGAGCGAGGCGCCGGTCGCACCGGCCGACGACGAGGACCCGTTCCTCATGCGCTCGGTCGCCGTCGCGCAGCTCGTGAACGTCTGGGCGGACTACGACGACCGGCCCGTGTACTTCGGGTACGTGACCGCGGCCGAGCCGGTCGATGGCCTCGAGGCGATCTACTCGCCGCCGCCCCAGCAGAACACCGAGCTCAACTGGCTGAACATCTTCTACGCGGTCGAGTGGGTCGTGTTCGCGGGCTTCGCGATCTACCTCTGGTACCGGCTCGTGCGCGACGCCGTCGAGCGCGAGCGCGAGGAAGCGGCGGAGGCCGCCGCGGCTGCCGGGCGGGCACCCGTCGACGCCGGCTGAAGCCGGAGCCGAACCTCCAGGTCTCGTACCGACTGAGCCCTGGGCGCGGTGACCCGCCCTGATCGGCTCAGCGGCCGAACGCCGCCGCGAACTCCGGCGCCGGCTTGATCTCGGTGATCACGTCGACGAGCACGCCGCCCGGGTCGCGCACGATCACATGACGCTGCCCGAAGGCCTCGCTGCGGAGCTCCTGCACGGTCGGCACTCCCGCGGCGTCGAGTCGGGCCGCGAGCGCGTCGACGTCGTCGACCTCGAGGTTCACGAGCATGCCGCGGGCGGCTTCGCCGTACCCGGCGGGGATCGACTCGTGTCCGGCGTCGAGCAGTGCGAGCTCGTGGCCGCCGTCGGGGTGGCGGAGGCTCACGTACCAGTCGGACTCGAAGGTGGTCGCGAACCCGAAGTGCTCGCGGTAGAAGTGCGCGCTCGCGGAGACATCCGCAGTGCAGAGGACGGGGTAGCAGCCGGTGAGCATGGTCTCTTCTCCTTCGTCGGGATGCATACAGACTGTATGTATCTATCCTCAGCCTGACTGACGTACAGTGTGTATGTCAATCAGGGAGGGTCGCATGGCGACGAAGGCGGAGCAGCGCGAACGCACGCGAACGGAGATCGTGCGGCTCGCGACCGCGCGCTTCGCCGAGCACGGCTATGCGGGCGTCGCGCTCGAGGAGCTCATGGCCGAGGCCGGGCTCACGCGCGGCGCGCTGTACCACCACTTCGGCAGCAAGCAGGGCCTGTTCCAGGCTGTCGTCGAGCAGGCGCAGCGCGGGGTCGCGCAGGCGGTCGAACTCGCCTCGGCGGGCCACGACGACGTGCTCGACGACTTCCTCGCGGGATGCCGCGCCTTCCTCGAGGCGAGCCTCGCCCCCGAGGTGCGACGGATCCTGCTCATCGAGGGCCCGGCCGTGCTCGGCTGGGGGGAGTGGCGCGAGGGCGACCTCGACACCAGCGTGCGACTGCTCGACGAGGGCATCGCCGAACTCGCCGCCGCCGGCCGCATCGACGGGCGTTCGCTCGACACCGTCTCGACGATGCTCTCCGGCGCCCTCAACGAGGTCGCGATCGCCAACGCGGCCTCGCCCGACCCCGCCCGAGGCATCGACGAGGCGGTCGAGACCCTGGGCCGGTTCCTGCTGGGTCTGCGCCCAGCCGCGGCCACGTAGACTGTACGCATGCCCCTCGAGCCGAAATCCGCCGATCTGCCGCGCATTCGCGGGGCGCTGAAGTTCTACAAGGTCGCCTCGGTGATCACGGGCGTCATGCTGCTGCTGCTCTGCGCCGAGATGCTGCTGAAGTACGTCTGGCACCTCGAGCTCTTCGCGTTCGGCCCCAACGGCGTGCTGAGCTTCGAGCCGGTCATCGAGACGGCGGCCGGCCTCGAGTCGACCGGCTCAGGTGTGAACCTCTCCACTGGCATCCTCATCGCCCACGGCTGGTTCTACGTCGTCTACCTCTTCAGCGACTTCCGGCTCTGGAGCCTCATGCGCTGGCACTTCGGCCGGTTCATCCTGATCGCCCTCGGCGGCATCATCCCCTTCCTCTCGTTCTTCCTCGAGGTCCGCGTCGCCCGTGAGGTGACCGCCTACCTCGACCGCCGCGAGGCCGCAGAGGCGGCCGCCGCGAGCGCCGCCCCCGAGACATCCGAAACCACCCCCGACTCCGTGGAGGCACAGCAGTGACCGATCAGCAGACCGAGCAGCGGCCCGTTCTCGTCGTCGACTTCGGCGCCCAGTACGCGCAGCTGATCGCTCGGCGCGTGCGCGAGGCATCCGTCTACTCCGAGATCGTGCCGCACACGATCACGGCCGACGAGGTGCGCGCGAAGAACCCGATCGGCATCGTGCTCTCGGGCGGGCCGTCGTCGGTCTACGAGGAGGGCGCGCCTCGCCTCGACGAGGCCATCCTCGAGCTCGGCGTGCCGACGCTCGGCATCTGCTACGGCTTCCAGGTGATGGCCCAGCACTTCGGCGGCGACGTCGCGCAGACCGGCCAGCGCGAGTACGGCGCCACCGCGGCGAACGTCGTGGATGCCTCGGGCAACGCACTGCTCGTCGAGCAGCCCGCCTCGCAGACCGTCTGGATGAGCCACGGCGACTCGGTCGCCCGTGCGCCCGAGGGCTTCGAGGTGCTCGCCTCGACCGAGTCGACCCCCGTCGCCGCGTTCGCGAACGACGAGCGCAAGCTCTACGGCGTGCAGTGGCACCCCGAGGTGAAGCACTCGCCGTTCGGCCAGGGCATCATCGAGAACTTCCTGCACCGCGCCGCCGGCATCCCCGCCGACTGGAACCCGGGCAACGTCATCGCCGAGCAGGTCGCCCGCATCCGCGAGCAGGTCGGCTCGGCCCGCGTCATCTCGGCGCTCTCGGGCGGCGTCGACTCGGCCGTCTCGACGGCCCTCGTGCAGCAGGCGGTCGGCGACCAGCTCACCGCCGTCTTCGTCGACCACGGCCTCCTCCGCAAGGGCGAGCGCGAGCAGGTGCAGAACGACTACGTCGCCGCGACCGGCGTTCGCCTCGTCACGATCGACGCCGAGGAGACGTTCCTCGACGCGCTCGCCGGGGTGACCGACCCCGAGGAGAAGCGCAAGATCATCGGGCGCGAGTTCATCCGCTCGTTCGAGGCCGCCGAGCGCGACCTCATCGCCGAGGCCGCCGCCGACGGCGAGCCGATCAAGTTCCTCGTACAGGGCACGCTGTATCCCGACGTCGTCGAGTCGGGCGGCGGTTCGGGCACGGCGAACATCAAGAGCCACCACAATGTCGGCGGCCTCCCCGAAGACCTGCAGTTCGAGCTCGTCGAGCCGCTGCGCACCCTCTTCAAGGACGAGGTGCGCGCGATCGGCCGCGAGCTCGGCCTCCCCGAGGCGATCGTCGGCCGCCAGCCGTTCCCCGGCCCGGGCCTCGGCATCCGCATCGTCGGCGAGGTCACCCGCGACCGGCTCGAGCTGCTGCGCGACGCCGACGCGATCGCCCGTGAAGAGCTCAGCGCCGCCGGCCTCGACCAGGAGATCTGGCAGTGCCCGGTCGTGCTGCTCGCCGACGTGCGCTCGGTGGGCGTGCAGGGCGACGGCCGCACCTACGGCCACCCGATCGTGCTGCGCCCCGTCTCGTCCGAAGACGCGATGACCGCCGACTGGACCCGCCTGCCCTACGACGTGCTCGCGAAGATCTCGAACCGCATCACCAACGAGGTGCGCGAGGTCAACCGCGTCGTGCTCGACGTCACGTCGAAGCCGCCGGGGACGATCGAGTGGGAGTGACCGCTCCCTGCCCCTGAGCTCGTCGAAGGGGAGTGGGCGAAGGGCGCCGGCCGTGTGGCCGGCGCCCTTCGGCGTACCCGGCGTGCGGCCGCGGCGCAGGCGGTCCGCGCTCTCAGCCCGAGAGGGCGTCGAGCTGCGCCTCGACTTTCGCTGAGACGGCACCGGTGCCGCCGAGGATGACGATCTTGTCGGGCCGGAGGCGCTTGAGCGCATCGGAGACCGGCTTCGGCAGGCTGTCACGGGCGGTCAGCAGGACCGGGCCGCTTCCGATGCCCGCGACCGGCCCGCCGGCGAGCGCGTCCGGGAAGTCCATGCCATTGGCGACATACGCCACCGAGACGCCGTAGTCGAACCAGCCGGCAAGCAGGGCTGACGTCGCGTAGCGGTCGGTGCCGTAGTCGACCACCGAGTAGCCCGGGATCAGAGCATCGAGTTGCGCGTGAGCGTTGGGACCCACGACGCCGCCGCCGATGATGTGGACGACCTCGGGCTTCAGGCGCTTCAGCTCGGTCACGATGGAGGCGGGGAGACTGTCGGCCTCACCCGTCAGCAGGATCGGTGCCTCCCCGATGGCGGCTTGCGGTGCGGCGGCGAGCGCGTCGGGGAACTTCGACCCGCTCGTGAGATAGGCGACCGGGACCCCTGGGGCGAAGCGGGACTTCGACAGTTCGGCTGAGGTTGCGAAGCGGTCTGCGCCGCCGATCCGCGTGACCGAGCCCGTGGTGAACTCGTCGAGCTCGCGCTCGACCGTGGAACTGATCGCGCCGGTGCCGCCGAGGATGACGATGCGCTTCGGCTGGAGGCGGCGGAGCTCGCCCTCGACGACGCGCGGCAGCGAATTCTGGGCTGAGAGGAGGATCGGCCCACCGGTCGTCGCCGCTACCGGCGCCGCCGCGAGTGCATCGGGGAAGCTGCTGCCGCTCGCGACATAGGCGACTGGGACCCCGGCGCTGAACTGCGAGGCGGAGACGCCGACCGCGGTCGCATAGCGATCACTCCCGGCGATGCGCGAGACCGCGCCCCAGGGATGGGTCTTGGACTCAAAGGTGAGCTTCGCGTTCTTTCCGGTGATCGTCGCGCGGGGAAGGACTCGGATCGAGTCGAAGTTCCCCCACGGACGATCGCTCCACCATTCGTCACGGAGCCCGGAACCCGGCGGTCCATAGAAGTAGAGCCTCCAGAGCCCCGGGGGGATGCCGCGGATGGAGTATTCGCCGTTCTCGTCGGTGGTGATCCAATCGATGGATGCCTCCTGCGTCCGCACGCCGGTCGAATGCGTATGGGCGCTCTCGAAGAAGACGTCTGCATCGGCGACCGGTGAACCGTCTGGGCCGGTCAGCCTGCCCGACAGTGTGGCTCCGCGCGTGAGCACTGCGTTCTTGTTCACCAGCACTGCACCCTGCGCGAGTTCCATGAAGGTGGCTTGGGACCGGTACGGCTTGTCGCCCAAGTACTCCGTGACATACGGCTCGCCATCGGCGCTCCGCCCCCAGAACTGCAGCGTCCATCTCCCGGGCGGCACACCTCGGATGGTGTACGAGCCGTTCGCATCGGACGTGACCGTTCGCTCGGGGGAGTAGCCGTCAGGGTCGACGACCTGGGCGGAGCCGGCCCCGAGCATCGCACCGGTGTCGAGTGAGACCTGTCCCGAGATCGTTGCACCCAGCCCGAGCGTCGCGTTCATACCCGTACGACGCTGGCCCGCCGAGAGATCGAAATAGACGGCGTCGCCCCCGGAGTACACCTCGCCCCAGTACTCCGCGACATAGTCGGCGAGCTCAGCGTGACGAGAGCCGAGCTCGAAATGCAGCGAGTATTTGCCCGCGGCCAGCCCCGAGAAACCGTATGTGCCGTCCGCCGCGACGGTCGTGTACGCGTCATCCGACGGCGAGGTTCGGATCAGCCGCACGGAGCCGCCGTCGAGCGGTCGACCGTCGCTGAGCGTCACCTTGCCGGTGATCGTCCCGGTTCCGGTCGCCGCGGCGCTGCTCACGGGCGCCGACGGATCATCCGCTGCCGCAACGGCTGCCGTGTCGGCGGGAAGTGCGAGCGACAACGCGAGGACGACGGCGCTGGGCGCGGTGAGCTGGCGGGCTGCGCGGCGTGCTCGGGTATCTGAAGAGGCAGGGCGGCGCAATCGGGTCTCCGGGAGTTCGGGTCTCAGGGTCGAACGGCCGATACGCCTCGACGCGAGCGACCTGGATGAATCTCACCACACCCGAACGCGCTTGGGAACACCTCTGCCGAACCGCCGCTCGTTCGGCTCACCGCCTGGCTGGCAGACTGGCCGCATGGGAGTCGTCGAGAACAGCAAGCTCACCGTCGTCGGCGCCGGGGCGGTGGGCTCGAGCCTCGCCTATGCCGCGCTCATCAGGGACTCGGCCGCCGAGGTCGCGCTCTACGACATCGCCGCCGAGAAGGTCGAGGCCGAGGTGCTCGACCTCGCCCACGGCACCCAGTTCACCCGCTCACGGGTGACGGGCGGCGCCGATCCGGCGGTCGTCGAGGGGTCGCACGTCATCGTCGTCACCGCCGGGGCGAAGCAGGCGCCGGGGCAGAGCCGGATGGATCTCGCGGCGACGAACGTCGGGATCCTCGAGACGCTGCTGCCCACGCTCCTCGAGCGGGCGCCGGGTGCCGTGATCATCCTCGTGACGAACCCGGTCGACGTGCTCACGGTCGCCGCCCAGCGCATCACGGGGCTGCCGCCCGAGCGGGTGTTCGGCTCGGGCACGGTGCTCGACACCTCGCGGCTGCGCTGGCTGCTCGCGGAGCGGGCCGGGGTCTCGACCTCGAGCGTGCACGCCAACATCGTCGGCGAACACGGCGACACCGAGTTCCCGCTGTGGTCGGAGGCCCGCATCGGGCCGGTGCCGATCCTCGACTGGACGGGCGGCGAGCGCTTCACGGCCGAGGAGCTCGACGGCATCGCGCTCCAGGTGCGCGACGCGGCGTACACGGTCATCCGAGGCAAGGGGGCGACGAACTACGCGATCGGGCTCACGGGCGCGCGCATCGTCGAGGCGGTGCTGCGCGACCAACACGCGGTGCTGCCGGTGAGCACCGTGCACGGCCCCGAGATCCCCGAGCTCGAGGGCATCGCGCTGTCGCTGCCGAGCATCGTCGACGGCGAGGGCGCACGGCCGATCCTCGGCACGCCGCTGTCCGATCGCGAGCGGGCGCAGCTCGCCGCGTCGGCCGATGCGATCCGGGCGACCGCGGCGGCGTTCGGGTTCTGAACACCGGCCGGATCGCCCGGAAACGACGAACGGCCGCCCGAGGGCGGCCGTTCGAAATGGGTGCGGGATTCGCTAGTCGCGCGTGATCGCGATCATGCGCAGGATCTCGAGGTAGAGCCAGATGACGGTGACCATGATGCCGAAGACGCCGGTCCACTCGTACTTCTTCGGGGCGCGGTTGCGCACTCCCTGCTGGATGAAGTCGAAGTCGAGCACGAGCGAGTAGGCCGCCATGATCACGACGAGGATGCCCAGGATGACGCCGAACGGGATGCCGGTGCCGAGGAAGTTCGCGCTGCGCATGCCCCACGGGTCGTCGTTCACGCCGAAGACCATGAGACCCCAGTTGATGAGCGAGAACACGAGGTAGCCGACCATCGCGATGAGGAAGACCTTGGTGGCCTTCTTCGACGCCCGGATCTTGCCCGACGCGAACAGCGCGAGCGTCACGCCGAAGACGACGAGGGTCGCGATCACGGCCTGGGCGACGATGCCGCCGCCGTAGACCATCTCGTACCAGGCCGAGATGCCGCCGACGAAGACGCCCTGCACGCCGGCGTAGGCGAGGATGAGGCCGGCCGACGGCTCGCGCTTGAAGGTGTTGACGAGGGCGAGCACGAAGCCGACGATGCCGGCACCGATCCAGAGGAACGGCACGCTCTCGACGGTCAGCCAGCCGAGTGCGGCGCCGACGAGCAGCAGGCCGAAGCCGGCGACCGACTTGCCGAGCGTCGACTCGACCGTCATCGTCTCGCCCGCGGGCGGCGTCGAGGGCTGGTTGTACATCTCCTGCAGCTGCTGCGCCGAGACGTCCTGCGCTGCGGCCACGGCTCCCTGCTGCGAGAAGGCGGAGTTCCGCGAGAATGCGGGATTGTCGAGAGCCATGGTTTCCTCTGCTTTCGGCTGTCGTCGGATGCGGGGGATCGGCGACCGGATGCGGCATCCGTGCCGTGAACAAACCTACCCGAATACTCCGTGACAACGCCGTGAGTCCGCGCGGAATTCCGCGGGGCAGGCGAGGTGGCTGGCTACGCTGGGCCCATGCAGCCCGACCTGGCCCCGCGCCCGCTCGTCATCGGCCACCGCGGAGCTCCGGGCTACCGCCCCGAGCACACCCGTTCGGCATATGAGCTCGCGTTCGCGCTCGGCGCCGACGCGGTCGAGCCCGACCTCGTCGCGACGCGCGACGGCGTGCTCGTGCTGCGGCACGAGAACGAGATCTCGGGCACCACGGATGTCGCGTCGCGACCCGAGTTCGCCGGCCGCCGCACGACCCGCGAGATCGACGGCAAGCCGCTCACGGGCTGGTTCACCGAGGACTTCACGTGGGCCGAGCTCGCGACCCTGCGGTCGCGCGAGCGGCTCGCCTCGGTCAGGCACGCGAGCGCGAGCTTCGACGGCCGATACCCGATCATCCGCCTGCGGGAGCTCTTCGAGCTCATCGACCGGGCGGCCGACGAGCAGCGGCGGATGCTGCGGATGGTGGCGGAGTTCAAGCACGCCGCGCACTTCGACGCGCTCGGCCTGCCCCTCGACGAGCTGTTCGCCGCCGAGCTCGGCGCCGCCGGATGGGGCTCGGGCGACGAGCGCCTGATCATGGAGGCGTTCGAGCCGACCCTGCTCGATCGGCTGGGGGCGCGGGGCATCCGGGGCCGACGGGTGTTCCTCATCGAGAACTCGGGCGCTCCCTGGGACCTCGTGCTCGCCGACGGGCGCCGGGCGCCGCGGTACGACGACTTCGTGACCGAACGCGGGCTGCGCGGCCTGACCGGCCGCTTCGACGGCGTGAGCGTGGGCACGCCGCGTCTCGTCGGCCCACCGTCCAAGCGGTCGCCGGATGCCACGGGCGCGCCGTTGCGCGGAGCGGCCCTCGTCGCGGCCGCGCACGCCGCGGGGCTCGAGGTCTACACGTGGACCCTGCGGCCCGAGAACCGCTTCCTCACGGCGCCGCGCCGTCGCGGCACCGCACGATCCGGTTACGGCGACTGGGCGGCGGAGTTCGGCGAGGTGCTCGCGACCGGGGTCGACGGCGTCTTCGTCGACCACCCCGATCTCGGGGTCGAGGCGCGCGCCGACTTCGCGAGGCCGGCCGGGTAGCACCGTCTCGAACGACGGAGAAGGTGTCAGGGGCCGCGCCTAGACTTGAAGGCGACATGACGCTGATCCTCGACCCCGACGACCCGGCCGGCTGGCGCGAGGCGCCCCCGGCACGCTCCGACGACCCCTCCACGGCGGGCTCGCCCCTCACCGAGGGTCTCAACCCGCAGCAGAAGGAGGCCGTCGAGTACCGCGGCCCCGCGCTGCTCATCGTCGCCGGTGCGGGCTCGGGCAAGACCCGCGTGCTCACGCACCGCATCGCGCACCTCATCGAGACTCGCGAGGCGTGGCCGAGCCAGATCCTCGCGATCACCTTCACGAACAAGGCCGCGGCCGAGATGCGCGAGCGCGTGCAGGCCCTGCTCGGCGACAGCGCCTCGGGCATGTGGATCTCGACGTTCCACTCGGCGTGCGTGCGCATCCTGCGCCGCGAGGCCGAGTCGCTCGGCCTGTCGTCGACGTTCACGATCTACGACTCGGCCGACCAGCGCACGATCCTGAAGCGCATCATCAAGGGCCTCGACGCCGACACCATGGGCTTCACGCCCGCGGGCGCGCAGGCGAAGATCTCGAAGCTCAAGAACGAGCTCGCCGATGTCGAGACCTACGCCCGCAACGCGAACATGAACGACCCGCAGGAGGTCATGTTCCTCGAGATCTTCCGGCAGTACACGAGGCGCCTGCGCGAGGCATCCGCCCTCGACTTCGACGATCTGATCGCCGAGACGGTCTACCTCTTCCGCGCGTTCCCGAAGGTCGCGGCGCTCTACCAGCGGCGGTTCCGGCACATCCTCGTCGACGAGTACCAGGACACGAACCACGCGCAGTACTCGCTCATCCGCGAGCTGACGCGACCGGTCGAGCCGGCGATCGTCACCGAGCTCGACAGCCACGGCATCCTCGTGCGCGGCATGACCGATGCGAGCGGCGCGATCCCGGGGGCGAGCCTCACCGTCGTCGGCGACTCCGACCAGTCGATCTACGCGTTCCGCGGCGCCGACATCCGCAACATCGTCGAGTTCGAGCGCGACTTCCCCGGGGCGAAGGTCGTGCTCCTCGAGCAGAACTACCGCTCGACGCAGAACATCCTCTCCGCGGCGAACGCCGTCATCTCGAACAACTTCGACCGCAAAGACAAGAAACTCTGGACGGCCGACGGAGACGGCGAGCAGATCGTCGGCTACACCGGGTACACGGCGCACGACGAGGCCCAGTTCATCGCCGACGAGATCGAGTCGCTGCACCGCTCGGGCGTCGCCTACCGCGACATCGCCGTGTTCTACCGCACCAATGCGCAGACCCGTGCGCTCGAAGAGATCTTCGTGCGCTCGGCACTGCCGTACCGGGTCGTCGGCGGCACGAAGTTCTACGAGCGGGCCGAGATCAAGGACGCGATGGCCTACCTCATCGCGGTCGCGAACCCGCTCGACGAGCTCGCGCTCCGACGCATCCTGAACACCCCGAAGCGGGGCATCGGGCCCGCAACCGAGACGACGATCGCGCAGTTCGCCGAGCAGAACGAACTGACGTTCCGGCAGGCGATGCGCTCGGCCGGCGGGCTCGGCCTCGGGCCCAAGGTCACCGCGGCGATCTCGGCGCTCGCCGACGTGCTCGACGAGGCCGCCGCGATGCTCGTGCCCTCGCAGGCCGGCATCGACGCGGGCACGAACGAGGGCGCGTCGAAGATCTCCGAGGTCCTCGTCTTCCTGATGGAGCGCTCGGGGCTGCTCGACGCGCTCCGCAACAGCCGCGACCCGCAAGACGAGACGCGGGCCGAGAACGTCGAGGAGCTCGTCGCGCAGACCCGCGACTTCGATCGTGAGAACCCCGGCGCGACGCTCGTCGACTTCCTCACGCAGGTCTCGCTCGTCGCCGCGGCCGACGAGCTCGACGACGCCTCCGGCACGGTCTCGCTGATGACCCTGCACACGGCGAAGGGGCTCGAGTACCACGCCGTCTTCCTCACCGGCATCGAGGAGGGGCTGCTGCCCCACCAGATGTCGGCGTCGGAGCCGGGCGGCCCCGCCGAGGAGCGACGGCTCTTCTACGTCGGCATCACGCGCGCCCGCAAGCGGCTCTACCTCTCGCTCGCGATGAGCCGCGCCCAGTTCGGCGAGGTCGCCGTCGCGATGCCCTCGCGGTACCTGCAGGAGATCCCCGAGGGGCTCATCGACTGGCGGCAGTCGCCGGGCATGGCGACGAGCCGCGGCGGTTCGCAGCCGCGGGCGCTCAACGCGCGTCGCGGCTTCGGCCAGGGCGGCGGGCAGGGCGGCGCCTGGGGCACCCGCGACCGCGACCTCGAGCGCTTCAGCGTCACCCGCTCCGAGAAGCCGAAGACCGAGTGGGCGAACAAGGTCACCGGCACGGTGCGCGACAACGGCGACCTCACCCTCGAGGCCGGCGACCGCATCCGCCACGCCGACTTCGGCGAGGGCAAGGTCACGCAGGTCACCGGCGAGGGCACGAAGCGCATCGCGCACGTCTCGTTCGACCGCGCAGGGCAGAAGAAGCTCCTCATCAAGATCGCGCCGATCGAGAAGCTGTGAGCTGGCCGACGCGGGCCTCGCGCACCGTCTACGAGAACCGGTGGATCCGGGTGATCGAGGACGAGGTCGTGCGTCCCGACGGAGGGCGGGGCATCTACGGCGTGGTCGAGGTGACGCACCCGGCCGCATTCGTGGTCGCGCTCACCGATGACGACGAGGTGCTGCTCGTCACGATCGACCGGCACACGGTCGGCTCGAGCGTCGAAGTGCCCGCGGGCGGCACCGACGGCGAGGACCCGCTCGTCGCCGCTCAGCGCGAGCTCGCGGAGGAGACCGGCCATGAGGCATCCGACTGGCGGGCGATCGGCCGCATGACCGCGCTCAACGGCATCGCCCGCGCGGTCGGGCACGTCTACCTCGCCACCGGCCTCCGCCGGATCGGCGATGCGGACGGCTCGCACGCGACCCGGATCGAAGAGGGCATCTCGGCCGTGCAGGCAGTGCCGTGGGCCGAGGCCATGCGCATGGTGCGCGAGGGCGGGATCGACGACGGCGAGACCGTCGCGGCGCTCTGCTACGCGGCGCTCGCACTCGGACGCCTCGCGTGAACGAGGGGCGCGCGAGCCTCCGCCGCTGGTGGCGGTCGGCACGGGCGCTCGACGTGGAGGTGGCGCTGCGAGCGGCGGTCGCCGCGGCGGTGCCGCTCGCGATCCTCGTGGCGGTCGGCCGGATCGACTGGGCCGCGTACGCGGCGTTCGGCGGCATGGTCGCCATCTTCGGCCGGAGCGAGCCGTACGGCACCCGGTTGCGCACGGTCACGGCCGCGGCCGCGGCGCAGCTCATGGCGACCGGGCTCGGCATCCTGCTGGCGGTCATCGGGGCACCGCTCGCGGCCCAGGCGATCGCCCTCGCGCTCGTCGTGACGGCGGTGATCGTCGGCTTCAACATGCTCGGCGTCACGCCGTCGACGCCGCTGTTCGCCGTGTTCGGGCTGCTCGTCTGCGCTGCGCAGCCCGTCGACGACGGCACCGGATGGCAGCGCTGGGGCGTCGCCTGGGCGGCGGCCGCATTCGCCTGGCTGCTCGCCATGTCGGGCTGGCTGCTGCGCCGGTACGGGGGCCGGGCGGCGCGGCGTGACGGTCTGTTCAAGCCGTTGCCGCGGCGCACCCCGACGCGGCGTCGCGGCCATGCCGATCCGAGGCTCTGGCTCAACGTGGTGCAGAACGTGCTGGCCGCGCTCGCCGCGGGCGGCATCGCGCTCGCGCTCGGCCTCGGTCACCCGTACTGGGCGGTCGTCAGTGCGGTCGCCGTCATCCCGCCTGCGCGCGCGGCGCACACGGTCTCGCGCGCGGTGCACCGGGTGCTCGGCACGATCGCCGGCGTCGCGGTGACCGCGCTCGTGCTCTGGCCCGAGCCGTCGGTCTGGGTGCTCGTCGCCGTGGTCGCGATCTGCCAGTTCGGCGCGGAACTGTTCGTCACCCGTCACTACGGCACCGCGCTCGTGTTCGTCACCCCGATGGCGCTGACGGTCGCGCACCTCGCCTCACCCGTGCCGGTCGCGACCCTCGTCGGCGATCGGGTGCTCGAGACCGCGCTCGGGGCCGCGGTCGGCGTCGTCGCCGTGCTGGCGGCGCGCCGCTTCGTCGAGGTCGTGCCGATGCCGCCGCCGACGACCGCGACGCCGAGCGTCGGCCCGCCGCGCGGGTAGCGCGCAGGCGGGGGAGCCCGACCGGGTCAGACCACCCCGCCGAGCAGCCCGCCGATCACCCACGTGACGACGAGCGCGAGCGCACCGCCGACGACGACCCGCAGCACCGCGCGGCCGCGCGGGGCGCCGCCGATCCACGCCGAGAGCCAGCCGGTGATCGCGAGTGCCACGACGACCGCGACGAAGGTCGTCGCGATCCGCCACTCGGGCGGCGGCAGGAGGATCGCGAGCATCGGCAGCACCGCGCCGACGAGGAACGACAGGGCGGACGCCCCGGCCGCGTGCCACGGGTTCACCACATCGCCCTCGGAGATGCGCAGTTCGGCCTCGAGGTGCGCCGCGAGCGCGTCGTGCTCGGTGAGCTCTCGCGCGACCCGCTCGGCCGTCTCCTCGCTCAGCCCCTTCGCCCGGTAGATGCCGGCGAGCTCGGCGAGCTCCTGCTCGGGCATCTCGGCGAGCTCGCGCGTCTCCTTCGCGATGAGCGCCCGCTCGGTGTCGCGCTGGGTCGAGACCGAGACGTACTCGCCGAGGCCCATCGAGATGGCGCCCGCGACGACCGACGCGACGCCGGCGACGACGATCGCGCCGAGATCGGTCGTGGCTGCGGCGACGCCGACGACGAGCGCGGCGACCGAGATGATGCCGTCGTTCGCGCCGAGCACGCCGGCCCGCAGCCAGTTGAGCTTCTCGTGCACCTTCGCGTCGTGGGGGTCGGCGCCGTGCGTCGGTTCGGTCGAGGCATCCGTCATGGCGGCAGTCTCGCAGCCCGCTCCCGCACCGCGCGGGCACGACGAGGGCGCGCCGCGACCGCGGCGGGGAGGGCCGGGGAGGGCGCCGTCCGGGCGGCCGGACACCGTGGCATCCGGCCGATTCTCGGCGCCCCGGCGCGGGGAGTAGCATGGAGGGTGGCCCACTTATCTTGACGTCGAGATGTTTTTCGTCGCCCTCCGGGCCGAAACCCACCAGCCCCTGTGCGCGATCGCGCGTGCGGACCGATTGGAAGTAGAGCGTGGATCTTTACGAGTACCAGGCCAGAGACCTGTTCGAGCAGTACGGGGTCCCGGTGCTTCCGGGCATCGTCGCCGACACCCCCGACGAGGTGCGTGCGGCCGCCGAGAAGCTCGGCGGCGTCGTCGTGGTCAAGGCCCAGGTGAAGACGGGCGGCCGCGGCAAGGCCGGCGGCGTCAAGGTCGCGAAGACCCCCGACGAGGCGTACGAGGCGGCGAAGGCCATCCTCGGCCTCGACATCAAGGGCCACGTCGTCAAGCGCGTCATGGTCGCCGGCGGCGCCCGCATCGCGCAGGAGTTCTACTTCTCGGTGCTGCTCGACCGGGCCAACCGCTCGTACCTCTCGCTCACGAGCGTCGAGGGCGGCATGGAGATCGAGCAGCTCGCCGTCGAGAAGCCCGAGGCGCTCGCGCGCATCGAGGTCGACCCGATCGCCGGCGTCGACGCGGCGAAGGCCCGTGAGATCGCGGTCGCCGCGAACTTCCCGGCCGAGCTCGTCGACAAGGTCGCCGAGGTCTTCGTGAAGCTCTACGAGGTCTACAAGGGCGAGGACGCGACGCTCGTCGAGGTCAACCCGCTCATCCTCGACGAGGACGGCAACGTCGTCGCCCTCGACGGCAAGGTCACGCTCGACGAGAACGCCGAGTTCCGTCACGCGAACCACGCGCTCCTCGAGGACAAGGCCGCGGCCGACCCGCTCGAGGCCGCCGCGAAGGCCCTCGACCTCAACTACGTCAAGCTCGACGGCGAGGTCGGCATCATCGGCAACGGCGCGGGCCTCGTCATGTCGACGCTCGACGTCGTCGCCTACGCCGGCGAGAACCACGGCAACGTGAAGCCCGCCAACTTCCTCGACATCGGCGGCGGCGCCTCGGCGGAGGTCATGGCCAACGGCCTCGGCATCATCCTCGGCGACCCGCAGGTCAAGAGCGTGTTCGTCAACGTCTTCGGCGGTATCACCGCCTGCGACCAGGTCGCCAAGGGCATCGTGGGCGCGCTCGCCGAGCTCGGCTCGGCCGCGAACAAGCCCCTCGTCGTGCGTCTCGACGGCAACAACGTCGTCGAGGGCCGCCGCATCCTCGAAGAGGCCGCGCACCCGCTGGTGACGCTCGCCGAGAACATGGACCAGGGCGCCGACAAGGCCGCCGAGCTGGCGAACGCGTAAGGGGCGTACGAAGAAATGACGATCTTCCTCAACAAGGACAGCAAGGTCATCGTCCAGGGCATCACCGGCGGCGAGGGCTCGAAGCACACCGCGCGCATGCTCGCGGCCGGCACCCAGGTGGTCGGCGGCGTGAACGCCCGCAAGGCGGGCACCACGGTGCTGCACACGGATGCCTCGGGCAACCCCGTCGAGCTCCCCGTCTTCGCGTCCGTGGCCGAGGCCATCGCCGAGACCGGCGCCGACGTGTCGATCGCGTTCGTGCCGCCGGCCTTCACGAAGGACGCCGTCGTCGAGGCCATCGACGCCGAGATCCCCCTCCTCGTCATCATCACCGAGGGCGTGCCGGTGCAGGACTCGGCCGAGTTCTGGGCCTACGCCAAGGAGAAGGGCGGCACGACCCGCATCATCGGGCCGAACTGCCCCGGCATCATCAGCCCCGGTGAGTCGCTCGTCGGCATCACCCCGGCGAACATCACCGGCAAGGGCCCGATCGGCCTCGTGTCGAAATCGGGCACGCTGACGTACCAGATGATGTACGAGCTGCGCGACCTCGGCTTCTCGACCGCGATCGGCATCGGCGGCGACCCGATCATCGGCACCACGCACATCGACGCGCTCGCCGCGTTCGAGGCCGACCCCGAGACCAAGGCGATCGTGATGATCGGCGAGATCGGCGGCGACGCCGAAGAGCGCGCGGCCGACTTCATCAAGGCGAACGTGACCAAGCCGGTCGTCGGCTACGTCGCGGGCTTCACCGCCCCCGAGGGCAAGACGATGGGCCACGCCGGCGCGATCGTCTCGGGCTCGGCGGGCACCGCGCAGGCCAAGAAGGAGGCCCTCGAGGCCGCCGGCGTCAAGGTCGGCAAGACGCCGTCCGAGACCGCGCAGCTCCTCCGCGAGGTGTACGCGGCGCTCGGCGCGTAAGCCCGAGGCCGCGTCCGGGCTTCCGGAAGCACGAACAGAACCCCGCAGACCCATGGTCTGCGGGGTTCTGCCGTCCGGCGGGGTGGAGCGGGGGGCGCACCCCGGCCGTCCGGCTCAATTCACGGTTCAGTGCTCATCTCAGTCGCTGCTGATGCTGCCCCCGTTCGTGATGCTCAGGACCGAGGTCTCGTGGCAGCTGGCGCCGATGTCCCGCTGTGCCGGGTTCGTGCTGTCGTAGTTGACTCGCCACGAGAACGACCCGCCCACCGTCTGCGCAGTGGTGTTGCTCGTCGACACCGTCTGCGGCGAGGTGCCCGACACGCTGACGTTCAGCTGCGTGAAGATGGCCGAACCGGTGCACGTCGCATTGGCGAACAACTCGAAATCGACGTTGCCC
This sequence comes from Agromyces sp. NPDC057679, assembly GCF_042799635.1. Taxonomy (NCBI): domain Bacteria; kingdom Bacillati; phylum Actinomycetota; class Actinomycetes; order Micrococcales; family Microbacteriaceae; genus Agromyces; species Agromyces sp. NPDC057679. The sequence goes on from NZ_JBHVIK010000002.1 coordinate 1,116,017, forward strand.
GCCAGAGCGCCGCTGCCGGCCGGGGCCGACACCGTCACCGAGTCGTTCGGCACCCACCGCTGCGCGCTCGAGAGCGTCGACGGCACGGTGTTCACCACGACGTCCTCGTTGGTGTCGGTGCATCCGCTGTTGTGCGTGGTGCCGTTGGTGTTCGGCGGGCTTCCGCTGTACACGGCGACCCAGTGGTAGGTGCCCGGCGCGGTGGGCACGAACTGCGGGGCCGGCGAGTTGTAGGTGCCGTTCCCGTTCACCGTCACCGCCGACGAGGTGTACGCCAGGGTGGTGCAGTCACCCGGCCCGTACAGCTTGAAGGTGATCGTGCCCGCGGCCGCGGCGCCCCCGGTGCCGGTCAGGTTGATGACCGGGTTCGCCGGTTGGGTGGCCGTCCCGGTCAGGGTCGCCGAGTCCGTCACCGCGTTGCCGAGCAGGACGTCATCGCCCGCGGTGGTCGCCAGCGTCGGGGTCTTCGGGATCACCGTGAAGCACTCCGTCTCGGTCGAGTCGCTCGAGCCGGGGATGCCGTTGGCTGCGTCGCCGCTGAACTCCGCACGCCAGCAGTACCGACCGACGGAGGTGACGTAGGCGGTCGGGGACACGACGGTCACCGGGTAGTCCGCTCCCGTCAGGCTCGTCGATCCGACGCTCGTGCCGCCGCTGTCGCACAGGTCCGGTGCGTCCACCTTGCACAGGGAGAACGCGACCGAGCCCGCAGGAACGGCGTCGCCTCCTTCGATGTCGACCACGGCCGAGTCCTTCACCGCGACGACGCCGGTGCCGATCGAGAGCCCACCGGACGGGATGTCAGCCCCGCCGCCGTCCTTCGGCGTGGTCACCGTGGTCGACGTGCAGTTGCTGATGGGCGGGGTCGTGGCGAGGATCGTGTCCTTGTAGTCCGCGGTGTCGGAGTTGCCGGTCACCGTGCTCGGGATGGTGTTGGCGAACGAGAGGCAGTCCGTCGACCCGCCGAAGATGGTGTCCGTCAGGTTGACGGCGGCCTCACCGAAGAACCCGTCGGCGCTGTACTGCGCCGCCGAGTTGGAGCTGTCGAGCTCCAGGGCCGGGCCGAGGGTCAGGTTCGGCGCGGTGCCGCTCCAGACGCGGAGGAACAGGTCGAGGCTTCCGCCCTGCTGATCCCAGAGGATCATGAAGTCGCCGGCCGTGCGGTTCGCCCACGGGTTGCAGTCGGCGATCAACTGCGCAGGCGTCGCCGTCTCGTAGGCGCAGGCCACGGGCGCCTTGTTCTGCATGAACTCGTACGCGATGAAGCCGCTGCCGGTGTTCTTGTCGCGCTCCCACGCGAAGTACAGCCAGTCGTCGCCGTCGGCGTCCTGATCGGTGTCGAGCCAGGCTCGGCGCAGGTCGACCTGGGCGTTCGGGTTCGTCTCACCCAGTGTGGGCGGCGCGTCCCGGTTGATGACGCCGATCTTCGTGGTGCTCGAGTTGAGCGGTCCGAGTTCCTTCACGTTCCCGAACGGGTCGTCGATCTGGTTGATGCCGCTGTCGGGCACCGAACCGTCGATGTCGAACGGCGGGACGGATCCTGCCAGCGCGGGACCGGCGATCAGGATCATCGTGACAGCGAGACAGCTCGCCGCCGCTGCGGCGAGCACCCGTCGTGTCCGTGACGTGGGTCCGGACGAGCGGGTTGGGGTTGTGAGCGGCATCGTCGCCTCCCGGTGTGCAACGTCGTCCGGCCCGGGCGGACCGGACGGTCCCGCGAGGCGATGGTCGGGGCGGCTGTGCGCGGGCGTGGCAGGGCGTGCGGGTGACGGTCGTCTCCCGCCGCCGTGGGTGAGGCGGCGGCGGAATGCATCGAACCCGGGGGAGTCTCAGGTTTCACCTCGCACGCTACTCCGGTGGGAAGCCGTGCAACAGAGTACGTGAGTGATTCTCATGACCCAGAACGGGGGTCATCCGTCCTCATCGTGAGAGAGTGTCGGCATGAGCGTCGAAGAACCGGATGCCGCGCGCGAGCGCGACCGTCGTGCCGCGCAGGTGCGCGACCACCTCGTCCGAACGGCCTTCGTGACCGAGGAGTCCGTGTACGGCGTCGTGCTGGTGTCGGGCATGATCGTGGTGGCCGGAACCCACGGCTCGAGCTCGTGGGAGGTCTTCTGGATCGTGGCGATCACCGTCGTCGTGTTCTGGGCCGCGCACGTCTACGCGGGCACGGTCTCGAGGCACGGACTCGCCATCGACCACGTGATGCCGCTGCGCCAGGCGTTCGACGCGGCGCTGAACCACTCGCTCGGTCTGCTCGCCTCGGCGCTGCTGCCGTCGCTGATCCTCCTGCTCGGCGCCCTGCGCGTGGTGCCCGACGCCCTGACCATCTGGCTGGCGCTCTGGGCCGGCGTGCTCGTGCTCGCCGTGCTCGGATTCGTCGCCTACCGGCGTCGGGGCGCACCCTTGCACAAGCAGCTGCTCGGCGCCGTCACCACGGCGGCCTTCGGCCTCGTCATGATCGTGTTGAAGGCATTCATCCACTGAGTTGTGCCCGGGGTGCCCCCCAAGCGCTATCGTCATGCTGAGGGGGGACATATGCCGAAGATGACCAGTGCCGAACTCGAAGCCCGGGTGGCCGAACTCGAGGCCGAGAACGCGCGCCTGCGCAGCGTCGAGACGACCGAGGTGTCCGGCGCGCAGGCGGCCCCGGTCACCGCCGAGAAGCGTCGCGGGCGTGGTCGTGGCCGAACCGTGGCTGCCGTCGTCCTCGTCGTGATCGGGCTCCTGCTCGCTCCCGTCGCCGTCGTCGCGGGGTGGGCCCGCCTCGAACTCGTCGACACCGACCGGTTCGTGGCGACCTTCGCTCCGCTCGCCGAGGACCCCGAGGTGCAGGAGTACGTCTCCGACCAGGTGACGGCGGCCATCGAACGGCAGGTCGACATCCCGCAGCTGACCGCCGATCTCTTCGACGGCCTCCGCGCCCTCGACCTTCCGCCCCGCGCCGAGGCCGCGCTCGGCCTCCTCGAGGCTCCGGCCACGCAGGGGCTCCAGTCGCTCGTCGCCGACGTGGTGGACCGGCTCGTGGCCTCCGACGCATTCGCCGACATCTGGCGCACGGCGCTGCAGACCACCCATACCCAGTTCGTCGCCGCCATGCAGGGCGACCCCGACGCGATGCTCGAGATCGGCGGCGACGGAACGCTGTCGGTGCAGATCGGCCCGATCATCGAAGCCGTGAAGGAGCGCCTCTCGGAGCGCGGCGTCGGGTTCGCCGACGCGATCCCGGTCGTCGAGCAGAGCATCGTCGTCGCGCAGGGCGACGCTTTCGTGCTGGTGTCGACGCTGTACGCGATCGCGGTCGGCATCGGCACGTGGCTGCCGTGGGTCGCGCTCGCCTTCCTCGTCGCCGGCGTCCTCGTCGCGAAGCGCCGCTCGACGGCCTTCGTCTGGACGGCCGGCGGCTTCGCCCTCGTGATGGCCCTGCTCGCGGCGGGCTTCGAGATCGGCAAGGTCGTCTTCGTCGCGACGCTCAGCCCGAGCATCATCCCGGGCGATGCCGCCGAGGTGATCTACGCGCAGCTCACCGAGCTGATGCGCTCGACGACCGTGGCACTGCTCGTGCTCGCCCTGTTCGCCGCACTGATCGCGTGGGTCGCCGGCCCCTGGGCGCCGGCTCGCTCGCTGCGGGGCTTCGCCGGCAGCGGCTTCGCGGCGCTCCGGCGCGCGGGCGACAAGCACGGGCTCTCGACCGGGTCGTTCGGCCATTGGCTCGATCGCTCCCACGGGCTCATCGCCGGGGCGATCGCGCTGATCGCCGCCGCGGTCATCCTGCTCAACCGGCCGGTGACGACGGCCTCGGTCGTGACGACCGTGCTGCTCGCGCTGCTCGTGCTCCTCATCCTCGAGGTGCTCCGCCGCCCCGTCGACGAACCCGAGGAGGCGGTCGGCGAACCGAACGAGGCGGATGCCGCGGCGCCCGCGACGGAGCCCGCGACGGAGGCCGCAGCCGACGGCGAGGCCGGCACCGACGCCGAGGCCGTCGACGACGCCGAGGTCCCCACCGGCGGCCGATCCGGACCGAGCTGACGTCGCGCCGCCGTGGCGGGCGGGTTCGGCGTCGGCGTCCGCTAGGCTCGGCGAGGTCATGAGACGTACGACGATCGCCCTGCTGGCCGCCCTCGAAGCCGCCGTCTCGGCGCTCATCGGTCTCGGCGTCGTCCTCGTGCCGCTGCTCGTCGTCTGGGCGGTGCACTTCGGCCTGGCGGTCGACGCGGCCGCGTTCTTCCGCGCCGCCGCCGACCTCTGGCTGCTCGGCCACGGGGTCGACCTCGTGCTCCAGCTCGACCCGGTCACCGCGGAACGCATGGCGCTGCCCGGGGCCGGTGATCCGTTCCCGATCACCATCGCGCTGCTCGGCTTCGCGCTCGCCTCCGTCGCCGTCGGTCGCCGCATCGGTCGCCGCTCGGCCGCTGCCGGTCACTCGATCACCGGGTCGGTCTCGGCGATCGTGGTCTACGCGCTCGTCGGCGCCGTGCTCGGCCTCGCCGCCGCCAGCGAAGCGGCGAGCGCCTCGCTCTGGCAGGCGATCGCGCTGCCCGCCTTCGTGATGGCGATCGGCGTCGTCATCGGCGCGGTGCTCGAGACGCTCCGCGAGGCCAATCTGGGCGACCTCGCGGGCGGCTGGGTGCGCGATCGGCTCGACGAGCTGCCGCCCGCCGGCGTCGACGCCGTGCGTCGAGCGGCGCGCATCGGCGGCGCCGCCGCCTTCGGCGTGCTCGGCGTCGCCGCGGTCCTCGTGGCCGCGCTCATCGCGGTCGACTACGCGACGATCGCGGGGCTCAGCCAGTCGCTCGGCGCGGGGGTCGACGGAGGCATCCTGCTCACCGTCGTCGAGCTCGCGTTCATCCCGAACTTCGTGATCTGGGCGGCGGCCTGGCTCCTCGGGCCCGGGTTCGCGATCGGCGCGGGCACGACCGTCGCACCGGGCGGCACCGTGCTCGGGCCGATCCCCGGCGTTCCGCTGCTCGGTGCGCTGCCCGGCGACGCCCCCATGCTCGGCGTGCTCTGGCTCCTCGTCCCGGTGGTGCTCGGCTTCGCCGGGGCGTGGTTCGTGCTCGGGCGGGACGGCGCGAGCGTGGCGAGCACCGAGGCCAGGGGCGACGTCGGGTCGGAGCCGTGGTGGTACCCGGTCGCCGTGGGCGCCGCAGCAGGCGTCGTCGCGGGCATCGTGATGGGACTGCTCGCCTGGTGGTCGGGCGGTGCGGCCGGTCCCGGACGCCTCGCCGTCGTCGGTCCCGACCCGTGGGCCGTCGCGCTCGTCGCGGCCGCGACGGTGGGCGTCGGCGCGATCGCGGGCGGCGTGGCGGCGTGGATGCGCCTCCGGCAGCCCGCTCACGAGTACGCAGCCCGGTAGTCCCCGGGTCGACGGGGCCGTCGTGGCGGCCTCCGGCGGCCGGTAGGCTCGAGGGGTGCTGAAGCTCGTCGTCCTCATCTCCGGCGGAGGCTCGAACCTCCGGGCCCTGCTCGAAGCCGCCGAAGACGCCGAGTTCCCGGCGCGCGTCGTCGCGATCGGCGCCGACCGCGAGGCATCCGGTCTCGTGCTCGGCGAGGAGTACGGCGTGCCGACCTTCACGGTGCCCTTCACCGCGTACCCCGACCGCGACGCCTGGGGTGACGCCCTGATCGAGGAGGTGCGCCGCTGGGAGCCCGACCTCGTCGTGCTCTCGGGGCTCATGCGGCTCGTTCCGCCCGCCGTCGTCGACGCCTTCTCCCCGCAGCTCATCAACACGCACCCCGCGTACCTCCCCGAGTTCCCCGGCGCGCACGGCGTGCGCGACGCGCTCGCCGCCGGCGTCGCCCAGACCGGGGCGAGCCTCATCGTCGTCGACAACTCCGTCGACGGCGGCCCGATCATCGCGCAGGAGCGCATCCCGGTGCTGCCGGGCGACACCGAGTCGAGCCTCCACGACCGCATCAAGCCCGTCGAGCGGCGCCTGCTCATCCAGGCCGTGCTCGACATCGCCAATTCGCACCTCGACCTGAAGGACCTCGCACGATCATGAGCGGCCACGCCATCGACCCCAGCCTGTACCGCGAGCGCGACCTGGTGCCCGTGCGCCGGGCGCTCATCGCCGTGAGCGACAAGCGCGGCCTCGTCGAGCTCGCGAGCGCGCTCGTCGAGTCCGGCGTCGAGATCGTCTCGACCGGCGGCACCTCGAAGGCGATCGCCGACGCGGGCCTGCCCGTCACGCAGATCGCCGAGGTCACGGGTTACCCCGAGCACCTCGACGGGCGCGTGCGCACGCTCCACCCGGCCGTGCACTCGGGCCTCCTCGCCGACCTGCGCCTCGAGTCGCACGAGCAGGAGCTCGCCGGACTCGGCATCGCGCCGTACGAGCTCGTCGTCGTGAACCTCTACCCGTTCGTCGAGACGGCCGCTTCGGGCGCCGCGCCCGACGCCGTCGTCGAGCAGATCGACATCGGCGGGCCGGCGATGGTGCGCGCCTCCGCGAAGAACCACGCGAATGTCGCCGTCGTGGTCTCGCCCGAGCGCTACACCGAGGTGGTCGCCGCGCTCGCCGCCGGCGGCACGACGCTCGCGCAGCGCCGCGAGCTCGCGCGCGAGGCGTTCCGGCACACCGCGTCGTACGACGTGGCGGTCGCCTCGTGGATCGGCAGCGTCGTCGCGCCCGACCAGCCGGCCGAGGTCTCACCGTTCCCCGCGTGGGTCGGCGGCACCTGGACGAAGGACGCCGATCTCCGCTACGGCGAGAACTCGCACCAGCAGGCGGCGATCTACTCCTCGCAGGGCGGGCGGCCGGGCATCGCCCAGGCCGTGCAGCTGCACGGCAAGGAGATGAGCTACAACAACTACGTCGACGCGGATGCCGCGGTGCGGGCCGCCTTCGACTTCGACGAGCCCGCCGTGGCGATCATCAAGCACGCCAACCCGTGCGGCATCGCCGTCGCCGCGGACGGCGCCGCCGACCCGATCGCCGACGCCCACCGCCGCGCGCACGAGTGCGACCCGGTCTCGGCGTTCGGCGGCGTGATCGCGGCGAACCGCATCGTCACCCGCGAGATGGCCGAGACCGTCGCCGGCATCTTCACCGAGGTGCTCGTGGCGCCGGCGTTCGAGGCCGAGGCGGTCGAGATCCTCACGCAGAAGAAGAACATCCGCCTGCTCACCCTGCCCGAGGGCTTCGTGCCGACCGCGGTCGAGCTCAAGCAGATCTCGGGCGGCGTGCTGCTGCAGCAGGCCGACCGGCACTTCGCGCCCGCCGCCGAGTGGACGCTCGCCGCGGGCGAAGCGGTCGACGCCGAGACCCTCGCCGACCTCGAGTTCGCGTGGCGGGCCTGCCGCGCGGTCAAGTCGAACGCGATCCTGCTCGCCTCGGGCGGCGCCTCGGTGGGCGTCGGCATGGGCCAGGTCAACCGCGTCGACTCGTGCAAGCTCGCGGTCGAGCGGGCCGGCGACCGGGCCGCGGGCTCGGTCGCGGCATCCGACGCGTTCTTCCCCTTCGCCGACGGACTGCAGATCCTGCTCGACGCGGGCGTGAAGGCCGTCGTGCAGCCCGGCGGCTCGGTGCGCGACGAGGAGGTCGTCGCCGCGGCCGCGGCGGCCGGCGTCACGATGTACTTCACGGGCGAGCGGCACTTCTTCCACTAGGCCGCGCTTCCACGGGGCCGGCCGGCCGGCCCGCCTGTTCGGTCGGGAGGAGATCGCGCGATCGGGAGGACCGGATCGCGCGGATGATCCTCCCGATCGTGCGAACTCCTCCCGAGCTGCGGTGACGGCGGGCGTGATGCGAGCCGGAGGTCACGGCGAGCCGTATGCGAGCCGCGGCATGCCGAGCGGCGGTACCCTTGGATCGACCCTGCGCACACCCCGCGCGGGCGAGGTTCCGCCCACGAAGCGGATGATTCGAGGAGAACGATCGATGTCGATCACCCACGCCCCGGCGGTACCCGCCGAGGTCAGCGCCACCCTGCCGAGCGACGCCCCCGACCATGAACGGGTGCTCATCACCCGCGGTCCCCGCTCCGGACTCACCGTCATCGTCGCGGTGCACTCCACGCGCCTCGGCCAGGCGCTCGGCGGTGCCCGCGTCTGGAACTACGGCCACTGGACCGACGGCCTCGCCGACGCCCTGCGCCTGTCGCAGGCCATGACCATGAAGAACGCCGCAGCCGGCCTCCTGCGCGGCGGCGGCAAGTCGGTCGTCGCGGTCCCGGCCGGCGTCGTCCTCGACGAGGCGCAGCGCCGCGACGCGATGCTCGACCTCGGCGACGCCGTCGAGTCGCTCGGCGGCGCCTACATGACCGCTGAGGACGTCGGCACGAGCGCCGAGCTGATGGCCGTCGTGCACGAGCGCACCGAGCACGTCTGCGGCCTGCCGCCCGAGCAGGGCGGCGTCGGCGAGCCCGCCGACGCGACCGCCGCGGGCGTCCACGCCTCGATCCTCGCGACGCTCGGCCACGTGTTCGGCTCGAACGACGCCGCCGGCCGCCACTTCGTCATCTCGGGTCTCGGGCAGGTGGGCGGTCGCCTCGCGCGCAGCCTCGCCGCCGCGGGCGCCCGCCTCACCGTGACGGATGTCGCGGAGCACAAGCGCGCGCTCGCCGACGAGCTCGGCGCCGCCTGGGTCGACCCGGCCGAGGCGCACCGCGTCGAGGCGGACGTGTTCGTGCCGTGCGGGCTCGGCGGCGTGCTGACGCCCGCCGTCGTCGACGAGCTGCAGGTGCGCGCCGTCGTCGGCGCCGCGAACAACCAGCTCGCCTCGCGCGAGGTCGCCGGCCTCCTGCGCGACCGCGGCATCGTCTGGGCGCCCGACTTCGTCGTCAACGCCGGCGGCGTGATCTACCTCGACGTCGCCGGCCAGCCCGGTGCCGACCAGGCTGCGCTCGACGCGCGCATCGCGGGCATCGGCGACGTGGTCGCCGCCGTCCTGCAGGACGCGGTCGCGACCGGTTCGACCACGCTCGATGCCGCCGAGCGGCTCGCCCGCGCCCGCCTCGACGCGGGTCGCTGAGCCCGCGGCTCCCGCCGCCGCATCCCGCCTCCGCCGGGCGACGCGTCGAGTTCCCCTCGACGTCTCGCCCGGCGGCCCGGGGGAGTGTTCACCGCGCACGGTGACGCATGCCGGGCGCGGAGAATCGCGGCGACGCATGGGCGACGGTGCGGCGCGACGGCGCGGGGAGCGCGGACGCCGAGGCATCCGACCGGCCAGTAGGCTCGTGCCATGACCTCCCCCGTTCCGCCGGCTTCCCCCCTGCCCGCATCCCGCTCCGCGGCTCGCTTCACGCCGGCCACGACCCGCGGACGCCGGGCGGCGGCGGCCCTCGTCTCAGCGGCGGTCGTCGCGATCATCGCCATGAGCGTCGCGGTGCTCGCCTTCTTCATCGGCAACGGGCAGTCTCCGACCGTCTTCGCCCAGGTCTTCGGGCACTTCGCCCTCGCCGCGTTCTTCGCGTGGGGGCTGCTCTCGATCGCGAACGCGCTCGGGGCGACCCGTGCGTGGTTCCTCGCCCTGATCACGGGGTTCACCTCAGCCTGTCTCGCCGCCCTCATCGCGACGACGATCATGGTCGCGCTCACCGCGCGTTCGCCGTTCGGGCCGCAGGCGTTCCTCTTCGTCGTCGGCTCCCTCGTGAGCCTCAACCTGATCTTCGTGCTCGCCGTCGTGCTCGGCCAGGTCCTCCTCGCGCCGCGCATCGTGCACGGCGTCCTCAGCTACGCACCGGTGCGGGAACCCCGTCGGATCGCCCTCGTGCGCATCCCCGCCTCGAACCTCGACGAGGCCGAGCTCACCCACGTCGAACGCCGCCCCGTCGACCAGGCGCGCGCCGACGAGCAGTGGGACAACTACTGCGCCGCGCTCGTCGCCGAGGGGTGGGAGACCGTCGAGGTCGACGCCGCTCCCGAGCTGGCGGATTCGGTGTTCGTCGAGGACACGGTCGTCATGTTCGACGACCTCGCGGTGCTCACGCTGCCCGGCGCCGAGTCGCGCCGCGCCGAGGTCGAGGCCGTGGAGCGCGCGGTCCGTTCCATCTCGAGGCTGAGCGTCGCGCGCATCGAGGCGCCCGGCACCCTCGATGGCGGCGACGTGCTGAAGGTCGGCGACGTCGTCTACGTGGGGGCCTCCTCGCGGACCAACGCCGAGGGCATCCGCCAGCTCCGCGAGCTCCTCGCGCCGCACGGCTACACCGTCGTCGGCGTGCCGATGTCGAAGGCGCTGCACCTGAAGAGCGCGGCGACCGCGCTGCCCGACGGCACCGTCATCGGCGACCCGGCCCTCCTCGACGAGACCGGGCTGTTCCCGCGGTTCCTGCCCGTGCCCGAGCCCGAGGGCGTCGCCGTCGTCGCGCTGTCGGCCACCTCGCTGCTCATGTCGGCGGCGGCGCCGCGGACCGCGACGATGCTCGCGGGGCTCGGCTACCGGGTGGTGACCGTCGACATCAGCGAATTCGAGAAGCTCGAGGGCTGCGTGACCTGCCTGTCGGTGCGGGTGCGCTGAGCCGTCGCCGTCGGCCGAGCGGTCAGCCGACCGCGCGGCCGTCGTGGAGTTCGATCACGCGATCGGCGCGGCTGACGAGCGCCGCGTCGTGGGTGGTCACGACGGCGGCGACGCCCTGCGCGTGCACGAGGTCGCCGATGAGGTCCATCACGGTCGTCGCCGTGCCGCTGTCGAGCTGCCCGGTGGGCTCGTCGGCGAGGAGCAGCTGCGGACGCGCCGCCAGCGCGCGGGCGATGCCGACGCGCTGCTGCTGACCGCCGGACAGCTCGTACGGCCGCTGGGCCGAGTGGCCGCCGAGCCCCACGAGTTCGAGCGCCTCCGCGACGCGCGCGGCGCGCTCGGCAGGGGGCGTGCGCTGGAGCCGCAGCGGGACCTCGACGTTCTCGGCCGCCGACAGCACGGGGATGAGCCCGAACGACTGGAACACGTACCCGACCCGGTCGCGGCGCACGGCGGCGAGTGCCTCCTCGCCGAGCGTCGACAGGTCGTCGTCGCCGAGCCGCACCGTGCCCGAGGTGGGGCGGTCGAGGCCGCCGAGGAGGTTCAGCAGCGTCGTCTTGCCGGCGCCCGAACGGCCGGTGACCACGACGAGCTCGCCGGGGTGCACCTCGAGCGACACCCCGTCGACTGCATGCACGGCACCGCCGCGTCCTTCGAAGACCCGGCTGACGGAATCTGCGCGCAGCGCGCTCATCGCTCCTCCTCGGTTCGATCGGATGCCTCGGGCCCGGCCGCGTGCCGTGCCCGCCGCGGGGGCGCCTCGGGTTCGTCGCCCGCGGCGGGAGCGGGGGTCGCGGACGGCGCGGGCTGCGAGGCATCCGGCCGTCGTTCGTGCCCCGGCCAGACGCCGACGTGATCGGTCTCGAGCGCGAGACGCACGCGGTCCCGCAGCTCGAGGCTGTGCATGAAGTCCTGCGGCAGCTGGAGGCGCCCGACGCGGTCGAGCACGGCGAACTCCTCGGCGACGTGCTGCTCCTCGCCGTGCTCGTCGACGCGCGTCGAGCGCAGCACCTCGGTCGAGGTGCGGCCGTCGCGGATCTGCACGGTGCGCCGGACGTGGCCCGACACGGCCGGGTCGTGCGTGACGATGAGGGTCGTCACGCCGAGCTCCTCGTTGACGCTGCGCATCGCCTCGAGCACCGCGGCGGACATGGCCTCGTCGAGCTCGCCCGTCGGCTCGTCGGCGAGCAGCACGAGGGGGTCGTTCGCGAGCGCGACGGCGATCGCCACCCGCTGCTGCTGGCCGCCCGAGAGCTCGGCGGGGCGCCGGTCGCGCTCGTCGCCGACCTCGAGCAGTTCGAGCAGTTCGTCGACGCGGCGGGTGCGCTCGGCGCCGCGGCGCGTGCGGGCGACGTTCATGGCGAGCGCGACGTTCTCGGCCGCGGTGAGGTACGGCAGCAGGTTGCGGGAGGTCTGCTGCCAGACGAATCCGACGGTGCGCCTGCGGTAGGCGACGCGCTCGCGCGAGCCCATCGTGAGCAGGTCGTGGCCGGCGACCCTGGCGACACCGGCCGTGGCGGTGTCGAGCCCCGAGAGGATCGTCAGCAGCGTCGACTTGCCCGAGCCCGAGGCGCCGACCACCGCGACCATCTCGCCCGAGTCGACCCGCAGGTTGAGGCCCTGGAGCGCCTGCACCTCGACCCCGTCGGCGGTGAAGATGCGCACGAGGTCGGTGCACAGGATGTGCGGTTCCTGGTCGATCGGCATGGTCAGCCCTCCTCTTCCTTGCGCATGGCGCGCGCCGCGCTCGCCTCGCCGCCGACGCGGGAGGCCAGCAGCACGGCGAGGCCGGTGACGAGCACCGAGCCCGCGAGCACCGCGCCGATCAGCCACGGGTCGAACACGACCCCGGGCTGCTGGTCCGCACCCGTGAAGGCGCGGAGGTCGATGCCCTGGAGCACCACGAACGGCAGCGCCACCCCGAGCAGCGCCCCGGCGACGAGCGCCACGGTCACGACCGGGCCGACCTCCCACGCGACGAGCGCGCGCTCCCCGCGACGACGCAGCCCGAGCGTCGTGAGCAATGGCAGGAGCCGTTCGCGGGCGGGGCGCCCGACCACGAGCGTGAGCACGATCGCGAGCGCCGTGAGCAGGCTCGAGAGCACGATCGCGCCGACGAGCGAGACCACGAGGCCCTGCGTCACCGAGGTCGAGGCGAGCTCGTCGCGCAGCATCGTCGGCGTGGTCACCGTGGCGCCCTCGCCGGCGATCTCCGCGAGCTCGGCGGTCACGGTTGCGGCATCGGCTCCGGGCTCGAAACGCACGAGCACGCGGTCGGGCACGAAGGTTCCGACGTAACCGTCGGCGTTGGCGCGGTCCATGAGCACCCAGCTCGTGCGCGGCCAGAAGGCGGTGCGCCCGTCGACGACGCCGAGGGTCTCCAAGGGATTGCGATCGAGTTCGACCTCCTCGGCGCCCTCGATCGAATCGGCGATGACCTTCGAGATGACGATCGGCACGGCGTCGGCGCCGGTCTGCGAGAGCCCCTCGGGCAGCGGCGTCGCCCCGGAGCGGCCGGCCTGCACGGCGCGCATCTCCTCGGCGTCGACGACGATCAGCGTCGTCGTGCGCAGGCGCCCGTCGATGCCGACCTGGATCGAGTCCGTCGCGTACACCGGGGCGATCGCCTCGACGCCCGGGACCTCGGCGAACGCCTCCTGCTGCTCGAGCGTGAACGGAACGCCCGCCACCGCGGCATCGGCTCCGACGCGGGCGTCGGCGGCGTCGTCGACGCCGGCTTGCACGGTGCCGAGCAGCACCGCGGAGAACATCGCGATCGAGACGCCGACGACCACGGTGAGCACGGGCACGACGCCCGCGGAGGGGTCGCGGAGCGCGCGCGCCGAACCGAGGAACGCCACGAGCCCCCGGCCGCGCTCTGCGGCTCGCACGATCGCGGCGAGCGGCAGGGGGTAGAGGCGCAGCACGACGAGGCACGTCACCACGGCGAGGAGGAGCGGGACCGCCGCGAGCAGCGGATCGACGCCGACCTCGCCCGCCGAGGTCGCGAGGCCGCGTCGGAGGAGCAGCACCACGGCGACCGCGGCGACGACCGCGACGAGGGCCTCGAGGATCCACCGGAGCCGCCCGCCCCCGCGCGTCGCGAAATCGGCGCGGGCGCGTCGGAGCGGGCTCAGCGCAGGCGCCGAGCTCACGAGGAGCAGCGCCGGCGTCGCCGCGAAGAGCGCGGCGATCACGAGCCCCGCCGAGCCGCCGTCGGCGGGCACCAGGAGCGTGCCGAGCACGGCGCCGAGGGCGGCCGCCGGCACGCCGATGACGGCGCCCTCGACGGCGAGGATGCCACGGAGTTGACCGGTCGACGCGCCACGGGCCGCCGCCAGCTCGAGCCCCTGCCTGCGCCGCTCGAAGACGACGCGCGCACCGAGCACGAGCACCGCGATCATCACCCCGATGGGCCCGGAGGCGACGGTCGCGAGCACCGTGTCGCTCGCCCCGGCCGCCGACGCGGCCGTCTCCAGGGCGTCGCCGAGCCCGCTGGAGAATCCGACGACGCCGATCGTCTGGAAGTAGTAGTCCCACTGGCCGGAACCGACCGGGTACCCGACGCTCGTGAACTCGTCGAGGTCGCCGCGGAGTTCGGCGGAGCGGTCGGCTCGGATACGGTCGTCGGCCACTGGGAACCACATCTCGAGGGTGGTCGGCAGCTGCGAGCGTTCGAGCGCCGCCCAGGAGTTCGGGTGCGCGAAGCCGAGCCCGGTGATGCGCAGGGTGCCGTCGGCCGTGAACGCGACCGAGGGTTCGAGCGGCACCGGCCAATGGGTCCAGAAGCCGTCGTCGGGATCCTTCGCGGCGAAGGTGCCGACGAGTTCGACGCGCTGGGCGTCGGCACCGAGCGGGATGCTGCGCTCCTGCCCGATCTCCCAGTGCATCTCTCGGGCGAACGGCTCGGAGGCGACGAACTCGAGCGGCTTCGCGCTCGGGGTGGGCCCGGACGGCTCCTCGGAGACGGCCGGTGCACCGGGATCGCTCTCGGGCGGTTCGGGCGGCGCTGGCGCGTCGAGCGCGGTCGGCCAGGCGCCCGCGGTCAGTTCGATGTGCTCGTCGAGGCGCGGGTCGAAGCCCGCGTAGAGCACGTAGTCGGTGGATCCGGGGCCCGCCCCGTCGGGCTTCGCCGAGTTGGGGCCGGCGATGACCGCCTGCAGGGGCTCGTCGGTCACGCGCGCCAGCTCGTCCGGCATCTGGTCGCGGATCGCGAGGAGGCGCTCCTCCTGCCCGCCCCACACCGCGTCGACGTCGTCGGCGAGCGTCGTCCCATGGCTCGAGGGTCCGAGCTCGGGGAGCGCCGAGCGGTTCGCCGACAGGACGTCGAGCTCTCGAGCCGGGAACTCGGCGAGGTGCTCGGCCAGCGCGGCGGTGTGCATCGCCGCGACGGCGCGGGGGAGCGCGGTGGCGAGGAGGGCGCCCGCCGCCACGAGCACTGCGAGCATGACCGAGGCGAACGGGGCGGCGAAGAACTGCCGGCGGAAGAGGCCGACCGGCGTCAGCGCCGAGTGGTGCCGTGCGCTCATCGCTCCTCCTCCCTGAGGCCGGGCCGGCTCGCCGTCCTCCGCACCGCGCGTGCTGCCGACGCGGCGACGAGCGCGGCGAGCAGCGCGAACGACGCGAGCCCGGCGAGCCAGGGCCAGAGCTCGAACCCGAGCGTCGCCCCGAGCGCGGCGGGGGCGTCGGCGACCGTCGCGCGAGCGAGCTCGCGAGCGGTCAACCACGCGGTCGCGCCGCCGATGACGGCACCCATCGCGATCGCAGCGAGCACGGTCGCGGCGAGTTCGGCGAATCGCGCGCGGGCCTGAACGCGAGGGCCGACGCCGACCACGCGCAGCACGACGATCTCGCCGAAACGGCTGCCGGCGAGGGCGCTCGCGAGCGCCATCAGCGCGATGAGGGCGAAGAGCAGGGCGCCGGCGGCGCCGAGCCAGAACGTCGCGATCGCCGGAGTGATGAGCTCGGCCGACGAGGCGTCGGCCCGGGTCGTCGTGGTGGCCGCGGTCCGCTGTCCGCGATCGATCGACTCCGCGGTCGCCGCGGGGTCGATCGACGCGAGCCAGCGCTCGCCGAATTGCGGCACCCCGGCGTCGGCGTCGAAGGCGGCGCGCTCGAGGGCGCCGAGGTCGACGAGGAGCGCGTCGCCGCCCGCGGTGGGGACGGCGGGGACGATGCCGGCGACGACGGCGTCGATCTCGGCGCCGCCCGTCACGATGCGGAAGTCCACGGCGTCGCCGACGTCCGCCGAGATGCGGGTCGCGAGCGCGGAGCCGAGCACGACCGGCAGCGGCTCGCCGGTCGACGCGAGCGGTGCCCGCGCCTCGGGGTCGCTCGCGGAGAGCTCGACGGTCTCGAAGGCGCCGGCGAGGTCGCGCGACGGAGCCTCGCCGTCGACCCCCAGCCCGCCGAAGGTGACCTGGACGCCCTGCGCGCCCGGCGCCCCGACGAGCTCGGCCGAGAGGCCGAGGAGGCGGAGGCCCGTGGCATCCGGGAGTTCGAGCTCTGCGAGGCCGCCGCCCGCCGCGATCTCGACCGAGCCCGCGGGCATCCGCATCGCGGCCCCGTCGTGAGTGAGGAGCCAGACCCCGACGCCGACCCGTCCGGGCGTGCCGCCGGGTGCGCGCACGCCGACCTCGATCTCGAGCGTCGTGGCGCCCTCGGGCAGCGGTTCCGCCGCGGCCTCCGCGGAGGGCGCCAGCTCGTCGGCCGCCGCGGCGAGCCCGGTGCCGGGGGCGACGGCGGCGAACCCGCCGGCGGGCGCGGCCACGAGCGTGGCGGCGTCGGAGCCGAGCCGGACCTCGCCGCGGAAGACCGGACCGTCCGCCACGATTCCGGGCACCTCGGCGAAGGGCTCACCCGTCGCCAGCGGGTCGGGGCCGCGCACGACGTCGCGGCCGGGGAACGAGACGCGGACGTCGCCGCCGGTCGCGAGCGCCGAGGCGTGTCGGTCGACCGTCTGCCACGCGCCCGCGAACACCGCGGCGAGCGTGAGCCCGGCGACCGCGATCATCGTGACGAGCGAGGCCGAGGCGAACAGGGAGCCGCGCCGTGCGAGCTGACGCATCGGCAGGGCGGGGACGAGCGCCGGCCGGGCGGCGGCCAGGCGCTCGAAGATCGCCCCGATCGGGCGCGCGAGGCCGAGCGCGAGGAGCGACAGCGCGAGCAGCACGAGCACGGGGGCGAGCACGGCGAGCGGATCGACCTCGACCGCGCCGGAGGCGCTCGTCACGAGCGGTGAGCCGTACAGCCGGAACTGCCACAGCGAGATCGCGGCGGCGACCACGACGAGCACCACGCCGCCCGCGACCGCGGTCCGCGGCATCCGGCCGTGGTCGTCGCCCGAGCCGCGCTGCACGGGCCGGCGCGCCTCTGCGAACGCGCGGCCGGCGACGAGCAGCACCGCGATCGCGACGCTCGTCGTCGCGACGAGCGAGGCGATCGCGGGGTCGCGCGCCTCGCCGGGGGGGACGAGCCCGAGGAGGAGCGTCGCGGAGATCGCGCCGACGGCCGCGGCGGGGATGCCCACCGCGAGCACTTCGACCACCGTGTCGCGGGCGAGTCGCGTGGCCGACGCGCCGCGCGCCCTGAGCAGCAGGGTCTCGCCGCGGCGCGCCGCACCGAGGAGCGCGGCGAGGCGGGCGAGCGCGGCGACGCCAGCGATGGCGAGCAGCAGCACCGGCACCGGGGTGAGCGCGCGCACCGCGCCGAGGCCCGCCAGCAGCCGGCTCAGCGTGTCGTGGAGGCCGCCCGACGCGGCGAGGCCGCTCGAGCCGAGGTCGTCCTGGTTGCGGAGCGCGGGTTCGACGTCGGGCAGGGTCGCGCGGAGCGCCGCCGCATCGTCGGGCGTCGTCGTCGCGGGGTCCACGACCGCGGTCCACTGCACGACCGCCGCCGAGGGGGCCGCCACGACCGCCGTCTCGTCCACGAGGAACGGCCCGGCGGCGCCGTCGGCGAACCCGGTCGCCACGACGGCGTCGCCGAACCAGGCGGGGTCGGTCGGGTCCGTCGGCTCCCAGATGCCGACGACCACGAGTGCGGGGCCGTCGTCGACGGTCACGGCCGAGCCGAGCTCGAGGCCGAGCTCCGTCGCGGCCGCCGCGTTCGCGGCGGTCGGCAGGGCGCCCTCCGCGCTCGCCTCCGGCGTGGACGAGCCGGCGTCGGGCCATTCGCCCGCGAGCAGCTTCGCACGCTCCGCGACGGCGGAGTCGGCCGTGAGCAGCGCCTCGAAGGGCTCGCCGCCCGCACTCGCCGGGGTCGGCAGCGCCTGCGTGCTCCGCTGCCAGGTCGCGCCGTGGGGCACGAGCATGCGGTCGAGCACCGCGGCGGCCGCCTCCGACTGGGCGTCCGCGTCGTTCGCGAGCCGGATCTGCCAGCGGGCGGCCCCCGCGGCGCCGGTGGCGGACTCGAGGCCGGTGCGCAGCCCGCCCGTCGCCGCTCCGGCGAGGGTGTCGAGCGCGGCGGTGCCGATCCCCGAGAGCAGCAGCACCACGGCCGCGATGCCGGCGAGCACCCCGAGACGGGCGTTCGCGCGGGCGAACGCCGTCCGTGCAGTTCCCACGCGGGCTCCTCATCGATCGGGACGGCACGCGGGCGGTGCAGGGCCGGGCATGCGGTCGCCTCGATGCGGCGGCGGCACGCGGACCCGCGTGGCGACGAATTCGCACACTCTACTCCGGATCACGGTCTTGCATGCCAGCGCGCGAACCCCATATTCTGAAGGGCTGGCCGCCGCAACCCTACGCGAGCGGCCCCGAGGGTATCGAAGACGATGACGCAGGAGGACACCATGCAGACAGACATCAACGCCCGCCAGGTCGCGGTCGATGGCGCTGCCCGCCGTACGTCCCCGGTCGCGCGGTCCGCGGGGTAGCGCCCCCGACAGCCCCGCAGGCGCTCAGCCTGCACGTTGCGCGGCCGTGCCGCGCCCGACGCGTGTTCCGCGTCCATGATCTCCGTTCACTCCACGCCGAGCCCGGTCGCGCCGCGACCCCATCGGCCACTCCTCCGAGAGGAATCCGGCTTTGTCCGACACCGTCCAGCCGCAGCAGCCCGCTGCGACCGAACCTCCCGCGCACGAGCAGCTCGGAGCGCTCCGCGCGCTCTGGCGCCTGCGCGAATACGCAGGGCCCGCGATGCCGGCGTTCGGCGCGAGCATGGCCGCGGCGCTCGTCGCGCAGCTCATCGCGCTGACGATCCCGCAGGTCCTCCAGCAGATCGTCGACGGCCCGCTCGCCGACGGCGAGGCCGACGCCGTCATCCCGCTGGCGCTCCTCGTCTTCGGACTCGGCGCCGCCGAGTCGCTGCTCTACGCCCTGCGCCGCTGGCTCGTCGTCGGACCGGGCACCAAGGTCGAGGCGCGCATGCGCAACGCCCTCTACGCGAAGCTGCAGGACCTGCCCGTGAGCTTCCACGATCGATGGCCGAGCGGCCAGCTGCTCTCGCGCGCGGTGAGCGACCTCGGCCTCATCCGGCGTTGGTTGAGCTTCGGCCTCGTGCTGACCGGTGCGAACCTGGTGATCATCGTGGTCGGCGTCGGCATCCTCATGTCGATGAACTGGATGCTGGGCCTCATCTTCCTCGTGTGCACGACGCCGCTCTGGTGGGCCGGATGGAAGTTCGAGGGCCGCTACTCCGAGCAATCGCGCCTCAGCCAGGACCAGCAGGGCGACCTCGCGACCGCGGTCGAGGAGTCGGTGCACGGCATCCGCGTGCTCAAGGCGTTCGGGCGCGGCAAGCACGCCTTGACGAGCTTCCGGGCGCGGGCCGAGTCGCTGCGCTCGACCGAGATCGAGAAGGCCCGCCTCGACGCCAACATCTGGGTCTGGATCATCGTCGTGCCGACGGTCGCGCTCGCGATCTGCCTCGTGCTCGGCATCTGGCTCGCGGCCAACGGCCAGCTCACGGTGGGCGAGCTCGTCGCGTTCTTCGCCACCGCGACGGTGCTCGCGTGGCCGATCGAGTCGATCGGGTTCATGCTCGCGTTCGCCCTCGATGCGCGTACGGCGACCGACCGCTTCTTCGACATCCTCGACAGCGAGAACACGATCGTCGACCCCGCCGAGCCGAAGCACGACGAGCGGCCGCGCGGCGAGCTCGCCTTCACGGGCGTGCACTTCCGCTACCAGGACTCGCCCGAGCGCTTCGGCGACCTGCTCGACGGCGTCGACCTCGTCGTCGAGCCGGGCGAGACGATGGCGCTCGTCGGCCTCACCGGCTCGGGCAAGACGACCATGACCGCGCTCACCACACGGCTCTACGACGTCACCGGCGGCTCGGTCGAGCTCGACGGCGTCGACGTGCGCGCGTTCACCCGCGAAGAGCTGCGCAGCCATATCGCGATGGCGTTCGAGGATGCGACGCTCTTCAGCGCCTCCGTGCGCGAGAACGTGCTGCTCGGCCGGCCCGAGCTCGCGGGCGACGAGCCCGGCGTGAAGGCCGAGGCCGAGCGAGTGCTCGACGAGGCGCTGCGCATCGCGCAAGCGGGCTTCGCCTACGACCTCCCCGAGGGCGTCGATACGAAGGTCGGTGAGGAGGGCATGAGCCTCTCGGGCGGGCAGCGGCAGCGGCTCGCGCTCGCCCGTGCGGTCGCGGCCAAGCCCGCCGTGCTCGTGCTCGACGACCCGCTCTCGGCGCTCGACGTCGCGACCGAGGCGAAGGTCGAGGCCGAACTGCGCTCGGTGCTCGCCGACACGACCGCGTTGATCGTGGCGCACCGCCCGTCGACGGTCATGATGGCCGACCGGGTGGCGCTCCTCGAAGACGGCCGGGTCACGGCCGTCGGCACACATTCCGAACTGCTCCGCGAGAGCGAGCACTACCGCTTCGTCATCTCGAGCCTCGAGGAGGACGAGCGTCGTCACGGCGTGGGCGATGCGGACGAAGCATCCGAACCGATGCGAGAGGAGGCGGCATCATGAGCGTCACCGGTGTACAGGGTGAAGAGCGCGACGAGTACTCGAAGGCCGAGTCGCGTCACATCCGCCTGCGGTCGCGGCGTCTGCTGGTGTCGCTGCTCAAGCCCCTCACGGGCAGGCTCTGGCTGACCGCGGCCGCGGTCGTCGTCTCGTCGGCTGCGCAGGTCGCGGGCCCCGCGATCATCGCCTACGGCATCGATCAGGGCATCCCGGCGCTCGTCGAGCAGAATTGGTGGCCCGCCGCCTTCGCCGGCGTCGCGTACCTCGTCACCGGCGTGGTGGGCGCGTTCCTCATCGCGGTCTACATCCGGCTGTCGGCGCGCGTCTCGCAGGCCGTGCTGATCGATCTGCGCACGCGGGTGTTCCTGCACACGCAGAAGCTCTCGCTCGAGTTCCACGAGTCGTACACCTCGGGCCGCATCATCTCGCGGCAGACGAGCGACCTCGACGCGATCCGCGAGCTCATGGACGAGGGGCTCACGCTGCTCGTCCGCGGGCTCATGTACATGGTGTTCACCGCGATCATGCTGTTCATCATCGACGCGCCGTCGGGGTTCGTGCTGCTCGTCGCGCTCATCCCGCTCGGCGTGCTCACCCGGTGGTTCCAGGTTCGGTCGCAGACGCTGTTCCGGCGCTCGCGGGTCGCGTCGGCGAAGCTCATCGTGCAGTTCGTCGAGACGATGACGGGCATCCGCGCGGTGCAGGCGTTCCGCAAGGAGCGCCGCAACGAGCAGGAGTTCGGCGGCCTCGTCGAGGACTACCGCGGCGTCAACGCGAAGGTGCTCGGCCTCTTCGTCGTGTTCAACCCGGGGCTCGCGCTCATCGGCAACACGGCGGTCGCGGTGGCGATCGTGCTCGGCGGCTTCCGCGTCATCGACGGCTCGCTCGGGGTCGGCGTGCTCCTCGCGGCGGTGCTCTACACCAAGCGGTTCTTCGACCCGATGGAAGACCTGGCGATGTTCTACAACGGGTACCAGTCGGCCTCGTCCGCGCTCGAGAAGATCTCGGGCGTGCTCGAGGAGGAGCCGAGCGTGCCCGACCCCGCGAAGCCGGTCGACCTCTGGAATGCGGATGGCCGGGTGACCTTCGACGGCGTCGAGTTCGCGTACACGCAGGGACGGGTCATCCTGCCCCGCTTCGACCTCGACGTGCCGGCGGGGCAGACGATCGCTCTCGTCGGATCGACGGGCGCGGGCAAGTCGACGCTCGCGAAGCTCATCGCGCGCTTCTACGACCCGAGCGACGGCGTCGTCTCGCTCGACGGCGTGGCGCTCAGCGCGCTCCACCCGAAGGACCTGCGCCGCGCGATCGTCATGGTCACGCAGGAGGCGTACCTGTTCTCGGGCTCGGTCGCCGACAACATCGCGCTCGGCAAGCCCGACGCGACCTTCGACGAGATCGTGCGGGCGGCGCAGGCGGTCGGCGCGCACGAGTTCATCGAGGGCCTGCCGAACGGCTACGACACCGACGTGAACAAGCGCGGCGGCCGCGTGAGCGCGGGGCAGCGGCAGCTGATCTCGTTCGCGCGCGCGTTCCTCGCGAACCCGGCGGTGCTCATCCTCGACGAGGCGACGAGCTCGCTCGACATCCCGAGCGAGCGACTCGTGCAGGAAGGGCTGACGAAGCTCCTCGCCGACCGCACCGCGGTCATCATCGCGCACCGCCTCTCGACGGTCTCGATCGCCGACCGGGTGCTCGTCATGGAGCACGGCCGCATCGTCGAGGACGGCGCCCCGGCCGAGCTCATCGGCGGCACCGGCCGCTTCGCGGCGCTCCACGCGGCCTGGCGGGACTCGCTGGTCTGAGCGTCACGCGCCGACGGCGCGCCGCGTTCACGGCATGACGGATGCCTCGCGCCCCACTCGGGGCGCGAGGCATCCGTCGTCCGTGCGCCGACTCATTGCGGCACGACCACCACGGGGGCGACCGCGCTCCCGTCGAAGCCGATCGCGGCCTGGAGCGTGTACGCCCCCATCCCGGGGATCACCACGAGGTCGCCCACGCCGAGCGGCGGCAGCGGCTGGTGTCGCACGAGGACGTCGCGGCGGTCGTTCGTCGGCCCGGCGAGGGTCGTCGGCACCCGGTCCCGGGTGAGGAGCCGACGGGTCGCGCGCTCCGCCGCGTCGTCGGCGAGCGGTTGGCTGGCGAGCTCCTCGGCGGCGAAGACGAGCGGACGGCCGCCGCCGCGCCGCAGGGCGGGGAGGAGGTCGCGCACCTCGCCGTCGAGCGCGAGCCATCGGCCGTCGGGACGGTCAGCGCCGGCGACGACGCGTGCGACGAGCGTCACCGCCGGTGCGGCGACGAACCGGCCCGGTGCGATCACGATCCGCAGGTGCGCGGGCGCGCCCGAGAGCGCCGCCCGGATGCGGGCGGCGACCCGGGCGAAGTCCGCCGACTCGTCGTCGAGGGGGAGGCCGCCGCCGAGGTCGAGCATCTCGAATCGGGTGCCGTGCCGGCGCTCGAGCGTGCGGGCGAGCGCGAGCGAGCCGCGGATCGCCTGCTCCCAGACCGCCGGGTCCCGCTGCCGGTCGCCGAGGTGGAAGGTGAACCCGGCGACGCGGAGCCCGACCCGTCGGCAGTGGGCCACGAGTGCGGGCGCCGCCTCGGCGGAGACGCCGGAGCCGGCCGCCGACCCGGCCGCCGAGCCGGCTCCGCGGCCGGGGAACGCGAGTCGCACGAGCACCGCGACGTCGCGGGGGAGTCCCGCGAACTTCGCGACCTCGGACGGTGCGTCCACGACGAAGGTGCGGATGCCGCGGAGATAG
This sequence comes from Agromyces sp. NPDC057679, assembly GCF_042799635.1. NCBI lineage: Bacteria > Bacillati > Actinomycetota > Actinomycetes > Micrococcales > Microbacteriaceae > Agromyces > Agromyces sp. NPDC057679. The sequence continues at coordinate 1,139,159 of NZ_JBHVIK010000002.1, forward strand.
GCGCTGGTGAGGTCGTCGACCCGCTTGACGGGGTCGACGTGCACGACGTGCCGGAGCGGGACGCCCTCGCGCTCGAGCAGCGTGATCTCGCGTCGGGAGGCGACGTCGAAGCCGGCGCCGAACGCGTGCGCCGCCCGGATCGCGGCGGGGTGCGGCAGGGCGCCGAGCGCGAAGTGGAGGTGAACGCCGGGCAGTGCGCGCCGCAGCGCGAGCAGTCGCGTCGCGATCCGATCGGTGTCGAGCACCAGCAGCGGGCTGCCGTGCACCGCGACGAGCTCGGCGAGCCGGATGCGGGAGGCGGCGGCGACGAGCTCGCGGCGAACGAGTTCGCGGCTGGGCGGCAGCTCGGGGGCCGGCAGGGTGCGGCGGCGGGGCTCGGAGCGTCGGGTGCGCTCCCGAGTCGGGGTGGGGGTGAGGGTTGCGCCGAACATGTGACCGATGCTGGCCGAGACGCCGACCGTCCGGATCAGGAGCGACCACGAATCCGGCTGGGTGCGCGCCCTGAGCACCCGTCGGCACGCACGTCGCACGGGCAGCCTGCCACGTCGAGCGGTCGATGGGATCCGGGTACCCCCTGAAGCGGGGGAGCGGCGCGGGTGCCGAACGCGATACAGTCACGACAGGCGGGGGCGACCGGTTCGGTCGCCCGTGCCCGTTTCACGGCTCGGATCGGTGCGGTTCGGTGCCCCGGGTCGGCGGAGTGGAGGTGCCCATGGACGAGACGTCTCGACCGTTGCGGGTGGCGATCGCCGATGACGCGCTCCTCCTCCGCGAGGGCATCGCGAAGGTGCTCGAGGGCGGCGGGCTCGAGGTCGTCGCCTCGGTCGGAACGGGCGAGGAGCTCGTCGAGGTCGTGCGCGAAGGCGGGGTCGACGCGGCCGTGCTCGACATCCGCATGCCGCCGAGCTATCGCGACGAGGGCATCCTCGCGCTCGAGTCGCTCCGCGCGAGCGGATCGACGATCGGCGTCCTGCTGCTCTCGATGTACGCGACCCCTGAGTACGCCCTGCGCGTGATGGGCGCCGGCAGCGGCACCGGCTACCTCCTGAAGGAGCGGGTCTCCGAACCGCAGACCCTCGTCCGCGCCGTCGAGACGGTCGCCTCGGGCGGGTCGGTCGTCGACCCCGAGGTCGTCGAGCAGCTCGTGCAGCGCACCCGTGCCGACGACCCGCTGTCGCGGCTCACCGAGCGCGAGCGATCGGTGCTCGAGCTCATGGCGCAGGGGTACTCGAACGGCGGCATCGCGCAGACCCTCTTCCTCGGCCTGAAGACGGTCGAGACCCACGTCCGCTCGATCCTGCAGAAGCTCGACCTCGAGGAGTCGCCCGAGCACCACCGGCGGGTGCTCGCGGTGCTGACGCTCCTCGGCGCGAGGTGATGGCGCCCGGCCGACGCGGCCGGATCATCAAGCGCACGATCGCCATCGCGTCGGTGGTCGCGCTGAGCCTCACGATGGAGATCACGGGGTTCCTCGTGTCCCCCGAGTCCGAGCGCCCCGAGGTGAGCTACGTCACCCTGCACGCGATCGTCCCGCTCGTGTTCGCGGCCTGTGCGGGCGTCGCCTGGGCGATCGGGCCCTCCCGGGTGCCCGCGCGCCTCATGGTGCTCTTCCCGGTCGTGTGGATCCCGCTCACCTTCCTCCGGGTCATCGAGGACCTCGGATGGCTCTGGCCGCTGCTCTACGGCGTGCACCTCTGGTGGGGGCTGCTCACGGGCATCCTCGTGCTGCTCTATCCGCGCGGCGACTTCGGCGACCGCCTCGCGCGCGTGCTCGGGGCCATCGCGCTCGTGGCCTCGGTCGGCTACCTGCTGGGCACCGTGCTCCTCGCCGAGCCGCCAGCGGCGCTCTGCGACTGCGCCCCGAACCCCTACCGCATCATGGACGCCCCCGTCGTGGCCGGGGCGATCGACATCGGCTACCGCCTCATCGGCGTGCTCCTCGCGCTCGTCATCGCCGGACGGTTCCTCGTGCGCTGGATCCGGGGCAGCGTGCCCGCCCGCACCGTGGCGTTCCTCATGCCGGTGGCGCTGCTCGCCTGGGCGACGACGCTCGCCGCGCAGGCCGTGACGTACGCGGCGAACGCGACCGCGCCGCAGGTGCTCGCGACCGTGTCGCTCGTCGCGATCGCCTCGATCCCGGTGAGCTTCGTCGCGGGCATCTCGCACACGCGCAACATGCGCGCCCGCGTCGCCGACCTGATGCGCATCACCCGCGAGGGCGCCGACCGCGGCCTCTGGGCCGAGTCGCTCGCGCGCACCCTCCGCGACGCCTCGGTCAGGGTCTACTGGTGGGACGAGGAGCGGGGCCGGTACGCGGATGCCTCGGGCGAGCCCATCGAGCACGACCCCGCCGACCGCAACGGCGACCACAGCCTGCTGCCGGTCGCCTCCCCGACGGGCATGCCGATCGCGCTCATCCGGCACGACCGGGTGCTCACCGACAACATGCGCCTGCTCGACGGGGTGTCCAGCGCACTCCGGCTCTCGGTCGACAACGGCCGCCTGCGCTCCGAGATCGAGCGCACGCTCGAGCAGGTGCGCCAATCGCGTGCGCGCATCGTCGAGGCCGGGGACGAGGCGCGGCGCCGCATCGAACGCGACCTCCACGACGGGGCGCAGCAGCACCTCGTCTCGCTCGGCATGCGGCTGCGGCTGGCGGCGAACCAGGCGCGCGACCGCGGGGTCGAGCCGCTCGGGGTCGAGCTCGACGGCAACATCGCGATGCTGAACGACGCCCTGAAAGAGCTTCGGGAGCTCGCCCACGGCATCCACCCCTCGCTGCTCTCGTCCGGAGGGCTCGCGCTCGCCGTGCCCGAGCTCGCCGGCCGTTGCCCGGTGCCCGTCGAGATCGACGTGCAGGCCGAGGGACGGCTGCCCGAGGTGATCGAGTCGACGGCGTACTTCGTCGTGGCCGAGGCGCTCGCGAACGTCGCCAAGCACGCCCAGGCGACCCGCGGGTGGGTGCGTGCCCACCTCGTCGACAGCACGCTCGAGCTCGTCGTCCGCGACAACGGCGTCGGCGGCGCCTCGCCCGAGGGCAGCGGCATGCTCGGCATCGCCGACCGGGTCGACGCCGTCGGCGGCGAGCTGACGATCGAGAGCCCCGCGGGCGCGGGGACGACGATCACGGTGCGGATCCCGGTCGTCGTCACCGGGTGATCGCGGGTCCGATGCGCGGCCCGACTGCCAGACGCCCAGACGGGCCGACGGCCCGACGGCCCGACGGCCAGACGCCCAGACGGCCGAGCGGTCCGGCGGTCCGATTCGGCGTCCGGTCAGGGCCGCCAGCGCGCCGCGGCGAGATCGACGCGGTAGCCGTCGTCGTCGGCGGAGGGGCGCAGCGGGGTGCCCTCGCGCTCGTAGTGCGCTCGGGCCCGCTCGGCGTGCCCCGCGGGCGGACGCCCGCCCGCCCGGATGACGCGCCACCACGGGGCATCCGCGCCGTATCTCGCCATCACCTGGCCGACGGCGCGCGCGCCGCGCGAGCCGAGCAGCGCCGCGACGTCGCCGTAGGTGGCGACGCGGCCCGCCGGGATGTCGTCGACGACGGCGAGCACCGCGTCGACGAACCCGGCCGGCTGCTCGGGGAGCGCGCGGACCACGGGCCTCAGAGCTCGAGCGCGCCGATCACGTCGCCGTAGGCGGTCTCGCCGACGTCGACGAAGCCGACGCGGTGGAAGAACGCCTCGGGGCCCTGGTCGCCGGGCTCCCACAGCACGGTGATGCGGTCGAAGCCGCGGCGCTTGGCCTCCTCGGCGAGTGCCGTCGCGAGGAAGCGGCCGACGCCCTTGCCCTGCACGTCGGCGTCGACGTTGATGCGCCAGATGCAGGCGCGGAACTCCTCGTGGGCGTTCTCGGGGTCGAAGTTGCCGTGGATGAAGCCGACGACCCGCTCGCCCTGGAGGGCGACGCGCTGCCACGCGGTCTCGGGGTTCACGACCGAGGCCTCGGCAGAGTAGGTGACCGGCGCGATGAACTGCTCCTGGCCGGGCTTCAGCGACAGTGTGTTCGCGGCCACGATGTTCGACGCGGACAGATCTTCCAGTCTCAGCTCAGCCATAGCGCCAAGGCTAACCCGTGATTCCTGCGCACGGGTAGCCGGGCCGACCCTGAATCCACCCTGAATCCGGCTCGGGGTAGGTCCCCACGGGGTGCAGGGCGTGGCACCACCCGTCCTTCGTTGTCTCGATGTCGAGATATTCTGCCGACGCGGTAAGCTGGCAGACGGCGTGTCCGCCCACGAGACTTCCTCAAATTCCCCGAGAGATCCAAGGAGAACTCAACTTGTCCAAGATCAAGGTTGAAGGCACGGTCGTCGAGCTCGACGGCGACGAGATGACCCGCATCATCTGGCAGGCCATCAAGGACCAGCTCATCCACCCGTACCTCGACGTGAACCTCGAGTACTACGACCTCTCGATCCAGAAGCGCGACGAGACCGACGACCAGATCACGGTCGACGCGGCGCACGCGATCCAGAAGCACGGCGTCGGCGTCAAGTGCGCGACGATCACGCCCGACGAGGCGCGCGTCGAGGAGTTCGGCCTCAAGAAGATGTGGCGTTCGCCCAACGGCACGATCCGCAACATCCTCGGCGGCGTGATCTTCCGCGAGCCGATCATCATCTCGAACATCCCGCGCCTCGTGCCCGGCTGGAACAAGCCGATCATCGTCGGCCGCCACGCCTTCGGCGACCAGTACCGCGCCACCGACTTCCGCTTCGAGGGCGAGGGCACCCTCACGATGACCTTCACGCCGAAGGACGGCTCGGAGCCCCAGCAGTTCGAGGTCTTCCAGTCGCCCGGCTCGGGTGTCGCGATGGGCATGTACAACCTCGACGAGTCGATCAAGGACTTCGCGCGCGCCTCGCTCAACTACGGCCTCTCGCGCAACTACCCCGTCTACCTCTCGACGAAGAACACCATCCTCAAGGCGTACGACGGCCGCTTCAAGGACCTCTTCCAGGAGGTCTTCGACACCGAGTTCAAGGCGAAGTTCGACGAGGCCGGCCTCACCTACGAGCACCGCCTCATCGACGACATGGTGGCAGCCAGCCTCAAGTGGGAGGGCGGCTACGTCTGGGCCTGCAAGAACTACGACGGCGACGTGCAGTCCGACACCGTCGCGCAGGGCTTCGGCTCGCTCGGCCTCATGACCTCGGTCCTCGCGACGCCCGACGGCAAGGTCGTCGAGGCCGAGGCGGCGCACGGCACGGTCACGCGCCACTACCGCCAGCACCAGCAGGGCAAGCCCACCTCGACGAACCCGATCGCCTCGATCTACGCCTGGACGCGCGGCCTCGCGCACCGCGGCAAGCTCGACGGCAACCAGGAGCTCATCGACTTCGCGGCGACCCTCGAGGACGTCGTCATCAAGACGGTCGAGTCGGGTGCGATGACGAAGGACCTCGCGCTCCTCGTCGGCCCCGAGCAGGGCTACCAGACGACCGAGGAGTTCCTGAACTCGATCGACGCGAACCTCAAGGCGCGCCTCGGCGCGTAGTCCGGCGCCGCGGCCGCGGTGATCGATCCGAAGGGCGGATGCCACTGGGCATCCGCCCTTCGTCGTGCTTCCCCGGGGAGCGCAGGCCCGCAGGGCAGGATGGAGGCATGGCTCGCATCCTGAAGCTCGCACGTCGCTACTGGGTCGTCACGCTGACGCTCGCGATCGGAGTGCTCGGCATCGTGCTCGCGCTCGCCGGCGCGGGCGCCGCCGTGCCGTGGATCTTCAGCGGCTACGCGCTCGTCGTCGCCGCATGGCAGGCCGTCGGCATGGTCCGCGACATCCTCCGCGGCCACTGGGGCCTCGACATCCTCGCCATCACCGCGATCGTCGCGACGGTGCTCGTCGGCGAGTACATCGCCGCGCTCCTCGTGGTGCTGATGCTGACGGGAGGCGCCGCGCTCGAGGACTACGCGAACCGCCGTGCCAAGCGCGAGCTCGACGCGCTGCTGACGCGTTCGCCGCAGCTCGCGCACCGCCTCGACGGCGACGACCTCGTCGACGTGCACGTCGACGAGGTGCGGCCGGGCGACCGCCTGCTCGTGCGGCCGAGCGAGATCGTGCCCGTCGACGGCGAACTGCACTCGGCCGAGGCCGCCTTCGACGAGTCGTCGCTCACCGGCGAGAGCGTGCCGGTCGAGAAGCAGCGCGGCGACGCGGTGCTGAGCGGATCGGTGAACGGGCAGTCGGCGATCGAGATCGTGGCCACGGCGACGGCCGGCGACAGCCAGTACCAGCAGATCGTGGCGCTCGTCGCCCAGGCCGCCGAGTCGAAGGCGCCCGTCGTGCGACTCGCCGACCGCTACGCCGTGCCCTTCACGGTGTTCTCGCTCGCGCTGGCGAGCGTCGCGTGGTGGGCGTCCGGCGACCCGGTGCGATTCGCCGAGGTGCTCGTGCTCGCGACGCCGTGCCCGCTGCTCATCGCCGCGCCAGTCGCCTTCATCGGCGGGATGAGCCGCGCCGCGCGCAACGGCGTGATCGTCAAGGGCGGGGGAGTGCTCGAGCTGCTCGCGCGGGCGAAGACCGCGGTCTTCGACAAGACGGGCACGCTCACCCACGGCGAGCCGAGGCTCGTGGCGATCAGGCCCGAGCCCGGCTTCTCGGCCGACGAGCTGCTCGGCCTCGTCGCCTCCGCCGAGCAGTACTCGTCGCACGTGCTCGCGGCGTCGATGATCGAGGCGGCGAAGCAGCAGGGGCTGCCGCTCACGGAGGCCGAGTGGGCGCGCGAGGCCGCGACCAATGGGGTGACGGCGAAGCTCGGCGACCGCGAGGTGGTCGTCGGCAAGTTCGCGTTCGTTCAGGCGCAGGCCGCCGAGGCGCAGCGCACGGCGATCGCGCCGGGCGAGCTCGCCGTGTACGTCGCGGTCGACGGGCGCTACGCGGGCGCGCTGCTCGCGAGCGACCGGCTGCGTGCGAACGCGGGGGCGACCCTCGCCCGGCTCGACGAGCTCGGCGTGCACGACACGATGATGCTGACGGGCGACGCGCAGGCGACGGCCGACCACATCGCGGCGGAGCTCGGCATCACGCGGGTGCGCGCCGACTGCCTCCCGGGCGACAAGGTGCGCGAGGTCGCCGCGGTGGCCGCGCGACCTGTGATCATGGTCGGCGACGGCGTGAACGACGCCCCCGTGCTCGCGGCCGCCGACGTCGGCATCGCCATGGGGGCGAAGGGGGCGACGGCGGCGAGCGAGTCGGCCTCGGCGGTGATCCTCGTCGACGACATCTCGCGGACCGCGAAGGCCGTCGAGATCGGGCGCGACACGGTGCGCATCGCCCTGCAGAGCATCTGGATCGGGATCCTCGTGAGCGTGGGCCTCATGGTGATCGCGGCCTTCGGCGTGATCCCGGCGACGATCGGCGCGCTGCTCCAGGAGGTGGTCGACCTGATCGCGATCCTGGCCGCCCTGCGCGCGATCGGCGGGCGGCTCGACGCCAAGCGCGAGGTCGTGGCCGAGTCATCCGAATCTCGCCTCACCGTTCCGTAGATCACGAATCGATAACGCAGGCACGAAGTCGTGTCGAGCACTTGCGTCTGGTTTGTTCGTAAGGTTTACTAACAAACGTGACTGCAACGGATGCGCAGCGAGGCCCCGTCACCACGGAGCCGACGCCCCCCACCTCGGTGGTGCATTCCGACCTGCTCACCGTGCCGTTCGCCGGTGCCCCGATCTTCACCCGCTCGCGCGCCCTCCGGCCCACCGGCAAGGTGCTGCCCGAGCACGCGCGCAGCCACAACCGCGCCCTCGTCCTGCAGACGCTCTACAGCTCGGGCGCCCAGAGCCGCGCCGACATCGCCCGCGAGACGGGCCTCACGCGCGTCACGGTCTCCGACCTCGTCGCCGAGCTCATCTCCGAGGGGCTCGTCGTCGAACTCGGCCAGCGCGAGGACGCCCGGCCGGGCAAGCCCGCCACCCTCATCGACGTCGCCCGCGACGCCTTCCAGATCATCGGCCTCGACCTCTCCGAGCACGAGGTCTTCCGCGGGGCCGTCACCGCGCTCGACGGCACCATCGCCCGGCGCGCCGAGCTCGCCCGCGACGATGCGACCGGCGAGGACGCCGCCCGGCTCGTCGAGACCCTCGTCGACCGGCTGCTCGCGCTCGCGACGATCCCGGTGCTCGGCATCGGCGTCGGCTCGCCCGGCGTCGTCGACCCGCTCGGCGTCGTGCGCTCCGCCCCCAACCTCGGCTGGGTCGACCTGCCGCTCCAGGAGCGGCTCGCCGCCCGCACCGACCTCCCCGTGCACGTCGCGAACGACGCGAACGTCGCCATCCTCGCCGAGCACGGCGAGACCGCGCCCGGCGAGCTGCTGCTCGTCAAGGTCGGGCACGGCGTCGGCGCCGGACTCATCGTCGGGGGCCGCCCCGTCATCGGCGGCGGATTCGCCGCAGGCGAGATCGGCCACGTCGTCGTCGGCACCGACGGCGGCCCGCGATGCGCATGCGGCAAGGACGGATGCCTCGAGGCCTGGGTCGCCGAGCCCCGCCTCCGCGCGCAGCTCGACGAGGCCGCCGCCGAGCGCGACGTGATCCTGCGCGAGGCCGGCCGCCGGCTCGGCATCGTGCTCGCGCCGGTCGTCGGCGCCCTCAATCTGACGGAGGTCGTGCTCAGCGGCCCCGCCGATCTGCTCGACGGAGCCTTCCACGAGGCGACCGTCGACACTCTCCGGAAGCGGACGATGGCGGAACTCAACCGTGATCTGAGGCTCCGGATGTCCGAGCAGGCTGAGGACATCGTCCTCCGCGGCGCGGCCGTCATGGTCCTCTCCGGACAACTCGGAGTCTCGTGAGGGACTCCAACGCACCAAGGGTGACAGCGAACCCCCGCTGTTTCCCCACCCCCATGAAAGGAAACGACAAATGAGGAAACTCGGCATTGTGGCGCTCGGCGCCGCGGCTGCCCTGACCCTCGCCGGTTGCAGCACCGGTGGTGGGAACGAGTCGGCCGACGGTGGCGACATCACGGTCTGGGTCGTCGGAAGCGACACCCCTGAGGACGCTCGCGCCTACCTCAAGGACACCTTCGAGTCGGAGAACGACGGTTGGACCCTCACGGTCGAGGAGAAGACCTGGGCCGACGTGAGCGACACCTACGCAGCTGCGCTCCAGTCGAACGACTCGCCCGACGTGGTCGAGGTCGGCAACACCCAGACGGCGAGCTTCGCCGACCAGGGCCTCTTCCTCCCGCTCGACGACTTCAACAGCGACGACTACCTGCCCGGTCTCGTCGAGTCGGCGACCTACGAGGACGAGCTCTACGCCGCGCCGTACTACGCCGGTGGCCGCATCGTGTTCTACAGCAAGCAGATCCTCGGCGACACCCCCGTCCCGACGACGCTCGACGAGTACGTCGCGACGGGCAAGGAGCGCCGCACCGACACCGTCTCGGGCATCTGGGCTCCGGGCCGCGACTGGTACAACGCGCTTCCCTACGTCTGGGCGCACGGCGGATTCATCGCCGAGAAGGACGGCGACGCGTGGAAGGCCGGCTTCTCCAGCGACGGCGGCGTCGAGGGCCTGACCCAGCTCCAGGACGTCTACCTCAACGCGTCGAACGCGGCGAAGGACGGCGACGAGACCGACCCGCAGGTGCCGTTCTGCGCCGGTGAAGACGTCTTCCTCTCGGCTCCCGCGTGGGTGCAGTGGTCGATCACCGCTCCCGCCGACGCCGAGGCGCCCGGCTGCCCCGACACCTACGGCTCGGACCTGACGGCGTTCGCGCTGCCGGGCCTCGAGGCCGGCGAGACCGCCCCGATCTTCGCGGGCGGCTCGAACATCGCCGTCGCGACGAAGAGCGCGAACCCCGAGCAGGCTCGCGCCGCGCTCGACATCATGGCGAGCGCCGGCTACCAGGACCTCCTGGCCGCCGGTGGCCTGACCCCGGGCCTCACCGCTTCGGCGGCGAACCTGCCCGACACCGAGATCGCGAAGGCCCAGGCCGTCGCGCTCGAGAACTCGAAGGTGACCCCGACCACCCCGAAGTGGGCCGAGGTCGAGGCTGCGCAGATCATCCAGGAGGCGCTCGTGAAGATCGCCCAGGGTGGCGACGTGGCGGCCATCGCGGCCGACCTCGACGCGCAGATCGAGGAGATCCTCAACAGCTAGCCTGTTGAGCCCCGGCGGGGGCGGAGTCCCACACAGCTCCGCCCCCGCTTCCCTGCAACGAACTCGAACGGCGCCGGTGCCGCGAGACGTACCATCAGTCATACCCCGCGTCCCCCCGCGGACACCCGGAGGAAGAGCCATGAGCGCAACCCTCACCGAGCCTGACGCAACGCCGCGCACGCCGACCACGAAACCGCCCCGTCCCCCCAAGGGCGCCCCTGCCGGGCCTCGCAAGAGGAAGCCGGTGCAGTGGGCCCCCTGGGCGCTGCTCGCCCCGAGCATCGCGCTCCTCGTCGTGATGGTCGTCTACCCGACGATCGTGATGCTCGTCACCTCGTTCACGAACCTCGAGATCAAGAACAAGATGCTGGGCACGTCGCCCGACTTCGTCGGGTTCGACAACTACATCGAGATCTTCACCGACTCGCAGTTCCCCCAGGTGCTGGCCCGCAGCCTCGGCCTCATGGTCGTGCTCACCGCGCTCATCGTCGTGTTCGGCATGATCATCGCGCTGACCATGACGAAGCTCTCGAAGGCCTGGCGCCTCGCGGTGTCCGTCTCGCTCCTGTTCGCCTGGGCGATGCCGCCCCTGGCGGCCACGGTCGTCTGGGGCTGGATGTTCGACACCGACTACGGCGTCATCAACTGGGCCCTCAACACGATCACCGGCACCCAGGACTGGCGCGGTCACGGCTGGCTCGAGAACCCATGGTCCTTCATGATGGTGCTCGTCATCATCGTCACGTGGCAGAGCATCCCCTTCGCCGCGATCACCTTCTACGCCGGCCTCGGCCAGGTGCCCGAGGAGGTCATCGAGGCCTCCTCGCTCGACGGTGCCAGCGCGTGGCAGCGGTTCCGGCTCATCGTCCTGCCGTACATGCGCAACGTGATCACGGCCGTGCTCGTGCTCGAGACCATCTGGAACCTGCGCATCTTCACGCAGGTGTACGCCTTGCAGCAGCAGGGAGGCCTCGCGAGCGAGACCAACGTGCTGCCGACCTACCTGTTCCGGCAGGGGCTCGGCGAGTTCGGCACCACGGCCGCCATCGGCGTGTTCATGGTGATCCTGCTCATGGCCATCTCCTACTTCAACGTCCGCAACTCCCTGAAGGATGAAGAGCTGTGAGCATCAGTCCTGGAATGCAGCTCGCCGAAGAGCCCGGTTCGATCGCGGCGGAGACCCGCGCCGCCACCACGATCGGCGACGGGGGCCGCCTCGGCCGTCGCGCCGGCCGACGCAAGGGCCTCCTCGGACGCCTCGGCCTCAACCTCTGGGCGCTCGTCATCATCGTGTGCTCGATCTTCCCGGTCTACTGGATGGTGAACATGTCGTTCACCCCGTCGAACCAGATCATCAGCCGCAACCCGAGCCTGCTGCCGCTCGACTTCACGTTCAAGAACTACATCACGGCGTGGACGCGCGAGGCGGCACCGGGTCAGACCGACTTCCCGCACGCGCTCATCTCGAGCATCACCGTCGGACTCGCGGTCGTCGTCGTCTGCGCGATCCTCGCCTTCCTCGCGTCGATCGCCCTCGCGCGGTTCGCCTTCCGCGGCCGGGTGTTCTTCATCGTCGCCGTGCTCGTCGTGCAGATGGTGCCCGGCGAGGCGATGATGTTCACGATCTACAACATGATCGACGACTGGCGCCTCATGAACACGCTGCTCGGCCTGTTCATCGTGCACCTGGCCGCGGTCGTGCCGTTCACGATCTGGACCCTGCGCGGCTTCGTGAAGGGCGTGCCCGCCGAGCTCGAGGAGGCGGCCATGATCGACGGCTGCACCAAGGCGCAGGCGTTCTGGAAGGTCACCTTCCCGCTCATGGCGCCCGCGCTCGTCTCCACCGGCATCTTCGCGTTCATCCAGAGCTGGAACGAGTTCCTGATGGCGCTCCTGCTGCTCAAGGGCTACAACCTCACCCTCCCGCCGTGGCTGAACTCGTTCCAGTCGGCGACCGAGGCGACGAACTGGGGTGCGGTGATGGCCGGCTCGACGCTCATCGCGCTGCCCGTCGTCATCTTCTTCCTCTTCGTGCAGGGCCGCATGGTCGGCGGCCTCGTGAACGGAGCCGTCAAGGGATGAGCGCCGTGAACCCCACCGGTGCGGCCTCGCAGCTGCACCGGGACATCCTGACGACCCTGCTGCCGGGCTTCGACGGCCCGGTCGCCCCCGAGTGGGTGCTCGCGCGACTGCGCGACGGCCTCGGCGGCGTGTGCCTCTTCGGCGAGAACGTCGTCGACCCCGAGCAGCTCCGGGCGCTCAACGAGCGACTCCGTGCGGCGAACCCCGATGCGGTCATCGCGATCGACGAGGAGGGCGGCGACGTCACCCGCCTCTTCTACGACCGCGGCGCCCCGTTCCCGGGCAACGCCGTGCTCGGCCGCATCGACGAGCTCGAGCTGACCCGCCGGGTGGCGGCCGAGGTGGGCCGCGCCCTCGCGGCGACCGGCTGCACCGTGACCTTCGGGCCCGATGTCGACGTCAACGCGAACCCCGACAACCCCGTCATCGGCGTGCGCAGCTTCGGCGACGACCCCGAGCTCGTCGCCCGCCACTCGGCCGCCTGGGTCGAGGGGCTGCAGCAGACCGGCATCGCCGCGAGCGCCAAGCACTTCCCGGGCCACGGCGACACGGCGACCGACTCCCACCTCGCGCTGCCCGTGGTCGACGTGCCGCTCGCGACCCTGCAGGAGCGGGAGCTCGTCCCGTTCCGTGCGGCGATCGCGGCGGGCGCCCGCACGATCATGACCTCGCACATCCTGCTCCCGCAGCTCGATGCGGAGGCTCCGGCCACCCTCTCCCCGCACATCCTGCACAGCCTGCTCCGCGGGGAGCTGGGTTTCGAAGGCGTCATCGTGACCGACGCCCTCGACATGAAGGGGGCGAGCGGCGCGCACGGCATCCCCGAAGCCGCAGTGCGCGCCCTCGCCGCCGGTTGCGACCTCCTGTGCATCGGGGCGAACAACTCCGACGAGCAGCTCGGCGAGATCGTCGCGGCGATCGCCGAGGCGATCGAGTCCGGGCGACTGCCGGCCGACCGGGTCCGGGACGCTGCGGCCCGCGTGCGCGCGCTCGCCGCGACGGCTCCCGTCGTGCCCGCGGGTCCCGCTGCGCCCGAGGTGATCGAGCCCGCCCACGACGACGAGGAGATCGCCCGTGTGGTCGCCTCCTTCGAGGTCGCCGACGCCGTGCGCGGGCATCTGCTCGGTGCCTCGGGGATCGGCACGGTCGTCCGCGTCGACACGGTGGCGAACATCGCCATCGGCGTCGCGCCGTGGGGCCCATTCGCCGCGGAGGCCGTCGCCCCGCAGCCGTCGTGGCTCAGCCGCGCCGACCTCGTGCCGGTCGCCCACGGCGAGGTGCTCGACGACCCGGCCGCACTCGCCGGCCCCGTGCTCGTCATCGGCAAGGACCTGCACCGCCACGCCTTCGCCCGCCGGGCGATCGACGCGCTCCGTGCGGTGCGCGACGACGTCGTGACGATCGACATGGGCTGGCCGTCGCACGACCGCGGCTACGCCGACGTGGCGACCTACGGCGCCTCGCGCCTCCTCGGCGACGCGGTGCTCGCGTTCGTCGACGACGCGCTCGCCCCAGTGGCCGCGCGGTGAGGCTCGGCATCGACATCGGCGGCACGAAGACCGCGGCGGTCGCGCTCGCCGAGACCGGCGAACTGAGCGACCAGGTGCGCATGCCGACCGGGTTCGGGGCCGAGGCCGTCGTCGAGACGGCGCTCGCCACCGTCGAACGGATGGCGGAGCTCTCGGGCCTCGGCGCGAGCGCGTTCTCATCCATCGGCATCGGCATCCCCGGTGCCGTCGACACGATCACCGGCCGGGTCGCCCATGCGGTGAACCTCGGCCTCGAAGGGCTCGACCTCGGGCCTCGGCTCGCCGACCGGCTGGGCGTCGACGTGCGCATCGAGAACGACGTGAAGGCCGCGGCGCTCGGGGCACATCACCTCCTCGCCGCGGAGGGGTCGTCGGCACCGTCGGCCGACCGCTCGATGGCGTACCTCAACCTCGGCACCGGCCTGGCGGCCGGAATCGTGCAGGGGGGCCGCCTGCTGCGCGGCGGCCACGGTGTGGCGGGCGAGATCGGGCACATCCCCATCGACCCCGCGGGGGAGCTGTGCGGATGCGGCCAGCGCGGCTGCCTCGAGACCGTGGCCTCCGGTTCGGCGATCGCGCGCATGTGGCCGTCCGAGTCCGAGCTGCCCGCCCGTGAGCTCTTCGACCGGGCGGAGGCGGGTGACGCCGAGGCGGCCGGCGTCCGCGAGCGCTTCCTCTCCGGCGTCGCGGCGGCCGTGCGCCTGCTCGTGCTCACCACCGATGTCGACGAGGTCGTGATCGGGGGCGGGCTCGCCGCCCTCGGCGAACCGCTCGTCGACGGAACTCGCCGTATCCTGAACGGGTGGGCCGCCGACTCGGCGTTCCTCGCCTCACTCGGGCTCGCGGAGCGGGTCCGGGTCATTCCCCTCGGATTTCCGGCAGCCGCCGTGGGCGCTGCCCTGGTAGGAGTTGCGCAATGGCAGAAGTCGTAGTCGTCGAAGACGAGCAGGCGGCGGGCGAGCTCGTCGCGGGTTCGATCGTCTCGCTGATCAGGCAGAAGCCCGATGCGGTGCTCGGTCTCGCGACCGGCTCGACGCCGCTGGCGAGCTATCGGGCGCTCGCCGCCCGCATCGCGGCGGAGTCGATCGACGTGCGCGGGGTGCGGGGCTTCGCGCTCGACGAGTACGTGGGCCTTCCCGCAGGGCACCCCGAGAGCTATCGCGCGGTGATCACCCGCGAGGTCGTCGACCCGCTGGGCCTCACGCCCGAGCTCGTGCGGGTGCCGAACGGCGACCCGGCGACGATCGAGCATGCGGGCGCCGACTACGAGGCTGCCATCGTCGCGGCCGGCGGCGTCGACCTGCAGATCCTCGGCATCGGCCGCACCGGCCACATCGGCTTCAACGAGCCGGGCTCCTCGCTCGCCTCGCTCACGCGGGTGAAGACGCTCACCGAGCCGACCCGCGTCGACAATGCCCGCTTCTTCGACTCGCCCGATGACGTGCCCATGCACTGCATCACCCAGGGCATCGGCACGATCCTTCGCGCCCGTCACCTCGTGCTGCTCGCGTTCGGCGAGGCGAAGGCCGAGGCCGTCGCCGCGGCGGTCGAGGGCGGTGTGTCCGCGAGCCAGCCGGGCTCGGCGATCCAGTTGCACCCGCATGCGACCGTCATCGTCGACGCGGCGGCCGCGTCGCGCCTCGCGAACCTCGAGTACTACCGGCACGCCTGGGTCAACAAGCCCGCCTGGCAGGGCATCTAGCCCGCTGCGAACGACACGGATGCCTCGGGCGGGATGCCGCCCGAGGCATCCGTCGTTCTCGGAGACGTCGGGCGCGGAACGGCGACGCGCGCCCGTCAGTGGGGAAGCGTCCCGGGGAGCTCGGCGAGGTAGCCCTCCTCGTCGAAGTCGTCGAAGAGCTGACGCTGGATCATGAACCCCTGGCCGAGCGCCATCATGATGGGCACGCTGCGGGCGAGCCGGGCCTCGGCCTCATCGGCAGGGTAGTTGGCGAGGAACCACGGCCGGATGGCGTCGCTGAAGGTCTCCCTGATCGCACGGACGGGGCCGCGGATGGTGTCGCCGAGCTCGGTGTCGGTGGCCGCCGCGGCCCAGAGCTGCACCAGCAGGCGCGTGTCGAAGTGCGCGCGCATTCCGCGCAGCACGGTCGCGAGCACTTCGCCGGGAGTGAGCGGCGCCTCGCCCTCCTTCTGCCGCGCGGCGACCTCGAGGCGCCGCTGCCCGAGCGTGCGCTGCGCGACCGCCGCGAGCAGCTCGACCTTGCTCGGGAAGTGCCCGTAGATGGCGCCGGCGGAGAGCCCGGCCTCGGCGATGATGTCGGCCATCGAGGCGCCGTCGAGCCCCTTCGCGGAGAAGGCGCGCAGGGCGGCGTCGAGGATCTCGTCGCGTCTCGCCGCGCGGTACTCGTCGCTCACCTTGGGCATCGGCCGCCTCCCGCTCGGAAAACCGAATGATCGTTCTTGACAAGCATAGGAGGCGCGCGCATTCTTATAAAGAACGAATGTTCGTTTTTCTAGACTCCGGAGGAGATCATGGCGCACACGGATGCCACGCAGTCCCGCACTCCGATCGGGCGGGTCGTCGGCCTCGGCCTGGCGCTCGCGGCGATCGTCGCCGTCATCGTGCTGGCATTCGCCTGGCCCTCGGTGACGGCCGAGCCCAAGGACCTGCCGATCGCGATCACCGGCCCCGCCGAACTCGTCGACGCCGCCGAACAGGCGGTCGACGCGCAGCAGCCCGGCGCGATCGCCTTCGTCGAGGTCGACGACCGCTCGGCCGCCGTCGACGCGATCGAATCCCGTGAGGTGTACGGAGCCGTCGTGCTCGGCACCGAGCCCGAGGTGCTCAGCTCCTCGGCGTCGAGCGCCGTCGTCGCGCAGCTGCTGAACGGCGTCGCCGGCGGGCTCGAAGAGGGTGTCAACGCCCAGGCCGCTGCGGCGGCCGCGGCGGCGGGGGCGCCGACCGCCCCGCCCCACATCGACGTCGTCGTCACCGACGTGGTGCCGCTCGCCTCGAGCGACCCGCGCGGCACCGGACTCGCCGCCGCGCTCTTCCCGCTGGTGCTCGGCGGCATGCTCGGCGGGATCGCGATCTCGCTCGCCGTCATCGGCGCGATGCGCCGGGTGCTCGCCGTCGTCGTCTACGCCGTCGTCGGCGGACTGGCCCTGACCGCCATCCTGCAGGGCTGGTTCGGCGCGCTGCAGGGCGACTACTGGGTGAACGCCGCGGCGATCGCCCTCGCGCTCGCGGCGATCGCGGCGCCCATCACCGGGTTCGTCGCGCTCATCGGTCGCGCGGGCATCGCCGTCGGCCCCGTCGTCATGCTGCTCTTCGCGAACCCCATCTCGGCGGCGGCGATGCCGAAGGAGTTCCTGCCGGAGCCGTGGGGCGAGGTCGGCCAGTGGTTCCCGCCGGGGGCCGCCGCGACCCTCGTGCGCGAACTCTCGTACTTCCCGGCCGCCGACACGACCTTCCCGTGGCTCGTGCTCGCGGGGTGGGCCGTCGGCGGGCTCCTGCTCTCGGTGCTCGGCCACTTCCGCACCGCGGGCGGTGCCGAATCCGACGCGGAGGCCGATGCCGTGGCGGACGCAGAGGCCGCGGCCGGCGCGGAGGCCGCGTCGAGCGCCCGACCCGCCTGAGGCGGGCGGGGCGGGGTCAGCCCGCGAGCTCCTTGCGGCCGTTGATGATGCCGCTCACCGCGGCCACGACGGCGAAGACGACCGCCACGACGGGCTGCCCCAGCATCCACCAGCCGATCGCTGCGGCCGAGAAGATCGCGATCTCGACGAGCGCCTTGCCGAACGGATCGATGCGGAAGACCGCCTTCGGCGACATGAACAGCGCCCAGGCGACGATCGCGAGCAGCGGCGCCCCGATGCCGATGAGCACGCCCGGCCACGGCAGCGGGAAGGCCATGAAGCCCCAGATGCCGAGCGACACGAAGGCGAACAGTTCGAGGAAGAACCGGAGGATGTCGTTCGGGCCGATCTTCGGCTGGGCCTGCGGGGTCTCGGGTGCGGTGCTCACAACCCTCTAGCGTACCCGCGCCTCAGCGGAAGATGATGGTGCGGGCTCCGTCGAGCAGTACCCGGCGCTCGGCGAACCACTTCACCGCCTGGCTCAGCGTACGGCTCTCCTCGTCCTGGCCGATCGCGACGAGCTCGGCGGGGCTCCGCGAATGGTCGACGCGCACGACGTTCTGCTCGATGATCGGCCCCTCGTCGAGGTCGCTCGTGACGAAGTGCGCGGTCGCGCCGATGAGCTTCACCCCGCGGGCGTGCGCCTGCCGGTACGGGTTCGCGCCCTTGAAGCCCGGCAGGAACGAGTGGTGGATGTTGATGCAGCGTCCGGCGAGGGCCTCGCAGAGCTCGGGGGAGAGGATCTGCATGTAGCGGGCGAGCACCACGAGTTCGATGTCGTGCTCGTCGACCGCGTCGAGGACGCGTCGCTCGAACTCGGCCTTCGCAGCGGCGTCGGTGACGGCCGCCGATTCGAACGGCACGCCGTAGAAGTCGACGAGGTCGCGGAGCGTGCCGTGATTCGAGAGCACGAGCGGGATCTCGACCGGCAGCTGGCCCGCGCGCTGACGGAAGAGCAGGTCGTTCACGCAGTGGCCCGCGGTCGAGGCGAGCACGAGGGTGCGGAGCGGCCGCCCGACCTCGTCGAGGTGCCACTGCATGCTCCAGCGCTCGGTCACGGGGGCGAGCGCCGCCTCGAACTCGGCGCGCGTCGCTCGCGACTCGACCTGCAGGCGCATGAAGAAGCGCCCGGTGTCGAGGCTCGCGAACTGCTGGCTCTCGGTGATGTTGCCGCCTGAGGCGACGACGGCGCCGGAGATCGCGTGCACGATGCCGGGGCCGTCGGTGCAGCTCAGGGTCACGACCCAGTGGAACAGGTGATCGGGCGCGGCATCGGTGGTCATCCGCCCAGATTACCGGGCGGGCCGAGGCGGCTCGTGCTCGTCGCTCAGCGCGGGGTCACCAGTCCGCCTCGGCGGCGGGGCCCGTCCGCCCGTCCGCCGTGTAGCGCACCTGGACGCTGTCGGCGAAGAACCAGCGCCACGAGCCGTTCGATTCCCTGGCGCGACCCGCCGCGTTGAGCGTGTAGACGCCCTCGTGCCGGCCGTCGATCTCGAGCGCGACCGTCGCGCCGGGCACGCCCCTGAAATCCAGGCGGGTCAGCCGGACGCGGACCGAGGGCGTCTGGAGGGTCACGGGGACCGCCGTCGCCTCGGAGACGTTTCCGGCGCGATCGGTCTGCACGAGCTGCAGCGTCGTGGTGCCGGCATGAAGGCCCCGCGGGCCGATCCACCATGCGCCCGAGTCGTCGGCCGTCGTCGTCCAGGTCCGGCCGTCGTCGGCGGTCGCCGTGACCGTCGCTCCGGGCTCGGCGCTCCCGGCGAGGTCGGGGTCCACGAGCCCGCCCGCCGTGTCGACTCCGTCGACGACGGGAGGCAGTGCCTCCGTGTCGGGTTCGGGCGTCGGGGTGGGGGTCGGAGTGGGTTCGGGGGTCGGCGTCGGGGTCGGAGTGGGTTCGGGGGTCGGCGTCGGCGTCGGAGTCGGTTCGGGCGTGGGCGCGACGCTCGGCGTCGGCACGGGGCGAGGAGCCGGATCGACCGGCTGCGGGCCGGGCGATCCGTCGATCGGGGCCTCGTCGCCGATCGCCTCGTCGGGCTCGGGCGCGCTCGACGGAATCGGCCCGGGGGCCGTCGGCTCCGGCAGGATCGCGGGCGCCTCGCCCTCGTCGTCGGTGACCGGCGCGGGTTCGCCGACCTCGCTGATCGGCGCCGCGAGCGGCTCGTTCGTCGGCGTGAGGCTCGGAGCGACGACGGCGACCGCGACGACGGCTGCGGTCAGCACGAGCGCGCCGGCCCCGATCGCCACGCCAGTGCCGCCGATCGCGCCGACGAGCCCGCCGCCGGCCGCGGCACCGCCGCCGGCGGCTCCTCCGGCTCCGCCCGCCCCGGCGCCCGCTCCGCCCGAGCCGCCGGCCGCGCCGCCCGACCCGGCGCCCGAGCCACCGGTCGCGCCGCCGGCGGCGATGCCCCCGGCGCCCATCGCGTACTCGGCCACCGGCGCGCCCTGCGACAGCCAGGCCGAGTACGCCGTCGCACCGCCGACGCCGGCGGCGAGGGGCAGCAGCACGAGCGCGAGCCTCGATCCGACCTCCCGGGCCTCGGCCGCGACGATCGTGCAGCGCGCGCAGTCGTCGAGGTGCGATTCGAGCTTCGTGGTGTCGCGCGGCCGCAGCTTCCCGCGCGTGTAACTGCCGAGCCGGTCGATGGTCCAGCGGCACTCGGGCTCGGTCGAGTTCTTGAGGTGCGCGCGGATCCACGCCTGGCGGAGCCCTTCGCGGGCGCGATAGGCGAGGGCGGCCGTGCTGTTCGCGCTCATGCCCACGAGCGGCGCGACCTGCTGCGGGGTCATGCCCTCGACCTCGCTGTACCAGAGCACCTCCTGCCATCGGGTCGGCAGCGAACGGAAGGCCTGCGCGGTCGTCGAACGGTCGAGGGCGTCGAGCGTCGCCGCCTCGTTCGTCTCGGGGTCCTCGAAGGACTCGAGGGTCTCGAGGTTCGTCTCCTGGCGGGCCCGGCCCCAGCTCGCCGCCGTGTTGCGGATCGTCGTGAAGAGATACGGACGGAACGCGGCGGTCGGCCCCTTGCCGGCGAGGATCGCGTCGTAGATACGCGTGAACGACTCGGCGACGAGATCGTCGGGGTCGAGCGAGCTGTACGAGCGCGCGACGGTGCGCGCCGACGCGGCGTGGCGCTGCCAGAGTTCGGCGTACGCGGCGCGGTCGCCGCGGCGGGTGCGCTCGATGAGTGCGGCGTCGGCGGTGTGATCGGTGCGCACGGGGGGCACGCGCGGCTCCTTCGGGGTTCGGGTCGGTCCACCTGAGAGACGCGTCGAGGCGGGGATCATGACGCGGATCGGGGATTCCGGACAATTCCACCAGATTTTCCCGAGAATCGCGTCATAGATCCGTCTCGGCGACGTCTTCTCCTGTGAGGGCATGCACTGCGCCCTCGACTTCCGCCGTCTCGGTGCCCGAACGCCGAGACGGAAGCCGGGTACCCGCCGGCGGGACGAGACGCCCGGGGGAAAGGGCGGCTCGGTTCGAACGGCCGGGGCTCCGAGACGATGGGGAACACGTCTCGGGGCCCCGCCCTTCACCTCTCCGCGCGGAGCGGGCGCCGAGTGCTCCCGGCGTGCGACTGAAGCGGAGGACCGGGCGCGGGCAGCGCGCACTGCGCACGCACCGGTCGCGGGCAGCGGCGTCGTGCGCCGCACGGGCGCCCGAGGCAGGCTCGACCGCGGGAGGTCAGACGAGGCGGCTGCCGGCCGACCACACCGCCTGCACGTCGAGCTCGTCGCCGAGCAGCACTGCGTCGGCCGCGTAGCCGCGATCGAGCCGGCCGAGGTCGTGCGCCCGCCCGACCGCGGCTGCGGGCACCGTCGTGAGCGCGGCGATCGCCTGGTCGAACGGGATGCCGCAGTCGACGACGGCGCGGCGCAGCGCCTCGTCCTGCAGCAGGGTCGAGCCCGCGATCGAACCGCCCTCGCGGAGGCGGGCGACGCCCTGGTCGACGACGACCTCGAGCGTGCCGAGCAGGTACGCCCCGTCGGCCGAGCCCGTCGCCGCCATCGCATCGGTGATCAGTGCGACGCGGCCCGGGGCGCCCGCGAAGGCGAGCTTCACGACGTCGGGGTGCACGTGCACCCCGTCGTTGATGATCTCGAGCGTGACGTGGTCGGCGTGCATCGCGGCCACGACGGGGCCGGGTGCGCGGTGGTGCATGCCGCGCATGCCGTTGAACGCGTGCGTCAGGATCGTCGCGCCGGCCCCGAACGCCGCGAGCGCCGTGTCGAAGTCGGCCCCGGTGTGTCCGACCGCCACCGCGACGCCCGCGTCGACGAAGCGGGCGATCGCCTCCGTCGCCCCCGGGTGTTCGGGTGCGATCGTGATCTGGCGCAGCGTGCCGTCGGCCGCGGCGAGGAGGCGCTCGACCGAGTCCGCGTCGGCCGTGCGCAGCAGCGTCGGGTCGTGCGCGCCGCGGTAGGCGTCGTCGAGGAACGGCCCCTCGAGGTGGGCGCCGAGCACCCGGGGGTCGCGGCGCGACAGACGCGCGATCACCTCGAGCTGCTCGACCATCCGGTCGACCGAGGCCGTGACGAGCGAGAGCACCGTGCGGGTGGTGCCGTGGGCGTTGTGCACGGCGAGCACGCGTTCGATCGCCGCCTCGCCCTCGTCGGCCGACGCGCCGCCGGCGCCGTGGCAGTGGATGTCGATGAAGCCCGGGACGAGGAACCGCCCCGAGGCATCCGTCACGCTCGTCTCGGAGGTGAGGAGCGCCCGCCAGCCGTCGCCCAGGCCGCGCTCGGCGACGCGGCCGCCCTCGAAGCGCACCCAGGCGTCGGGCACCGTGTCGAAGCCGCTCACGAGCCGCGCCGAATGGATGATCGTGGGCCCGTTCGGGCCGGAGGCGGGTTCGGTCGCGACGACTGGGGTGCTCACCTAAGCAACGATAACGTCGTAGCCGTGGTCGGCGAGCCGTGCGAGCTGCGCCTCGGTCACGCCCGAGTCGGTGATCAGGGTCGAGAAGAGACGCCGCGAACCGATCGCGGCGAACGCCCGCTTGTCGAGCTTCGACGAGTCGGCGACGAGCACGGGGTGCGTCGCCCGCGAGGCCATGAGCGCGTTCACGGCGGCCTCGCGCTCGTCGTGCGAGGTCGGCCCGATCGCCGGGTCGATGCCGTTGACGCCGATGAAGGCGTAGTCGAGCGTCACGCTGCCGAGCACCGCGTCGGTGTAGGCGCCGACGAGCTCGTAGGAGCGCGCGTGCACCACGCCGCCGGTCACGACCGTCTTGATCTGCGGCCGGATCGCGAGCTGCATGGCGATGTTGATCGCGTTGGTGACGACGGTGAGGCTCGGGTCGTTCGCCGGCTCCATGATGTCGGCGCGCGACATGAGCGCCTCCACGATCGCCGTGGCGGTGGTGCCGCCGCAGAGTCCGATGACGGCGCCGCGCGGCACCATCGCGCTCGCCGCCCGGGCGATCGCCGCCTTCGACTCGGGGTTCTGCTGGTTCTTGTAGCGGATCGGCAGGTCGTACGCGACCGAGTGGGCGACCGCGCCGCCGCGGGTCCGGGTGAGCAGCTGCTGGCTCGCGAGCGCATCGAGGTCGCGTCGGGCGGTCGCCGGCGACACTCCGAGCTGGTCGACGATCTGTTCGACCTCGACCTGGCCGCCGTCGGCGAGCAGGTCGAGGACGGCGCTCAGGCGCTCCGCGCGATTCATCCGATCCCGTCCCTTCCGGTGGTGCCCGCCGTCGCCGGCGAGGCGAACAGTCTCAGCATGCGGCCCGCTTCGATGCGCACCGCGTCGCGGCCCGCCGCGAGGTACTTGCGAGAGTCTACGGCCGTCGGGTGCTCCGTGAGGTAGTCCCGGATCGCGCCGGTGAAGGCCGCATTCAGGTGCGTCGACACGTTGATCTTCGTGAGGCCCGCGGCGATGCCCGCGACGATCGTCTCGTCGGGCACGCCGGAGGAGCCGTGGAGCACGAGCGGCACCGGCACGGCGGCGTGGAGCCGCGCGATCAGCTCGAGGTCGAGTGCGGCGACCCGCTCGGTCATCGCGTGGGAGGAGCCGACGGCGACCGCGAGGGCGTCGACCCCGGTCTCGGCGACGAACTGCGCCGCCTCGGCCGGGTCGGTGCGGACGCCGGGGGCGTGCGCCCCGTCCTTGCCGCCGATCTCGCCGAGCTCGGCCTCGACGAGCACGCCCGCCTCGGCCGCGCGGGCGACGACCCGGCGAGTGGTCGCGACGTTGTCGGCGAAGTCGAGCTTCGCGCCGTCGTACATGACCGAGCCGAAGCCCCGGTCGATCGCGAGCAGTGCGAGCTCCACGTCCTCGGCGTGGTCGAGGTGCACCGCGACGGGGGCGCTCGAGGCCTCGGCGACGGCGAGCGTCGCCAGCGCGATCGGCTCGAACGCGCCGTGGTAGCGCACGCAGTTCTCGGAGAGCTGCAGGATCACCGGGAGGCCCGTGTCCTCCGCGGCGCCGACGAGGGCCTCGGCCGTCTCGAGGTGCAGCACGTTGAACGCACCGATGGCGGTGCCGGCGGCCGCTGCGGCGTCGAGGACGGTGCGGGTGGGGGTGAGCGTCATGCGGTGGTCCTCGGGTCGGTATCGGGCGCGGGGTACGCCTGCTCGGTGTTCGCCGGGTCGGCGGTGGATGCCTCGTGGTGGCCGGTGACGACCACCTCGGCCTCGAGCCGGGCGTGGTCGGGGGAGAGCGCGCCCGCGAGGGGCATCAGCACGGCCGAGGCCGACCACGCCGTCGCGCGCCGAGCGAGGGCCGCGCGGGCCGCGACGCCCTCGGAACCCGCATCGCTCACGAGCGAGGGGTTCGCCGCGACGGCGGCGGCGATCGCGGCGACTGCCGCGTCTCCGGCGCCGGTCGCGTTGCCGTGCAGCGGCTTCGGCAGCCGGGCGCGGACGCCGTCGGAGGCGTCGGCGTGCGACAGCACGAGCAGCCCCTCGGTGCCGAGCGAGACGAGCACGAGCCGGGCGCCGGCCTCGAGCAGGGCGCGCCCGCCCGCGACGGGGTCGTCGTGCCCGGTGACCTCGGCGAGCTCGTCGCGGTTCGGCTTCAGCACGGTGGCGCCGGCGCGAGCCGACGCGAGCAGGCCGGGGCCGCTCGTGTCGACGATCACCGGGGTGCCGGCGGCGACGAGTTCGGCGACGAGCCCGGCGAGCTCGTCGGGGCCGAAGCCGGGCGGCAGGCTTCCGCTGATGACCACCGCGTCGGCGCGCCGGCCGAGGCGGGCCGCCTCGGCGAGGAGGGTGCGCGCCTCGTCGTCGGCCAGTGCCGCGCCGTGCTCGTTGAGGATGGTCGTCTCGCCGCTCGTCTCGTCGACGAGGGCGAGGCTGCGGCGCGTCTCGCCGTGCACGGGCACGAGCCGGTGGGGGATGCCGCTGCGCTCGAGATCCTCCGCGAGGCGCGCGCCGGCCGCGCCGCCCGCCGTGGTGAGTGCGAGCACCTCGTGCCCTTCGGACGCGAGGACGCGCGCGACGTTCAGCCCCTTGCCCCCGGCGCGCGAGACGCCCGCCGGCATGCGGAGGGTCTCGCCCGGGCGCAGCTCGGCGAGGTGCCAGGTGAGGTCTTCGGCCGGGTTCGGCGTGACGGTGACGATCACGGCGCCGCCGTTCCGGCCTCGGCGGCCCGTGCCGCCGCCAGGTCGCGCGCCGCGAGGGCGGTGCCGAGCAGGCCCGCGTCGTCGCCGAGCTCGGCACGGAGGAGCACCGGCCGGCGATGGAAGCTGAGGAGGGCGTCCACGCGCTCGCCGAGCGGCTCGAAGAGCGCGGGCCCGGCCTGCGAGAGGCCGCCGCCGATGACGATCGCCTCGGGCGCGAGGGTCGCGACGAGTCGCGCGATGCCCTCGGCCAGCGCCTCGATGGCCGAGTCCCAGATGTCGCGTGCGACCCGGTCGCCGTCGCCGGCCGCTGCGAGCACCGCCCGGGCACCCGCGACCTCGCGACCGCTCGCCGCGCGGTACCGACGGGCGATCGCCCCGGCCGAGGCGACCGTCTCGAGGCAGCCGATCGCACCGCAGGGGCAGCGTTCGCCATGCGGATCGGCGAGCGAATGGCCGAACTCGCCGGCGTAGCCGCCGGCCGAGTACGGCTCGCCGCCGATCAGCATCGAGCTGGCGATGCCGGTGCCGATCGCGAGCACCACGGCGTCGTCGTAGCCGCGCGCCGCGCCGAGACGGTGCTCGGCGTCGCCTGCGGCGCGCACGTCGTGGCCGAACGCGACGGGCAGCCCGAGCGCGCGCTCGGCGAGATCGCGGATCGGTGCGTCGCGCCACCCCAGGTTCGAGGCGAAGAGTCCGAGTCCGCGCACCTCGTCGACGAGCCCCGGCACGCTCACCCCGGCCGCGGAGACGTCGACCTCGGGGTGCTCCTCGCGAAGGACCCGGGCCAGTTCGACGAACGATGCGGCAACCGCGCCCGCAGCATCACCGGCATCGCGCGCGGTCGGCGTGCGACGGAGCCCGAGCACCCGCCCCGAGGCATCCACCATCGCCGACTTCGTGTCGGTGCCGCCGACGTCGAAGGCGAGGACGGCGGCGCCGGGGCCGAGCGGTGGCGCGGTGTCGGTCATCGGGTCAGCCCTCGAGGATCACCGAGCGCGTGAGGTTGCGCGGCTGGTCGGGGTCGAGGCCGCGGGCGATGGCCCGGGCGAGCGAGACGCGCTGCGCGCGCACGAGGTCGGCCATCGGGTCGAGCGTGCTCGTCTCGAATCGCGCACCGGTCGCGGCGACGTCGCCGGCGAGCCCCTCGGGAGCGGGGCCGAACTGCCAGGTGACACGGCCGGGCGCGGCGATCGAGATCGGGCCGTGGCGGTACTCCATCGACGGGTAGGACTCGGTCCACGACTGCGAGGCCTCGCGCATCTTCAGCGCCGCCTCGTGGGCGAGGCCCACCGAGAAGCCGCGACCGAGGAAGGTGTACTGCTCGGCGTCGACGAGCGCCGGGTCGAGCTCTTCGGCGAGGGCGCGTTCGGCGTCGGCGATCACGGGCGCCAGGTCTTCGCCGAGCGAGGCGCGGAAGAGTGCGAGCGCCGTCGTCGCGAAGCGGGTCTGCACGACCGACTGCTCGTCGGCGAAGGGGAGGGTGATCGCGTCGTCGACGAGGTCGACGAGGGGCGAGGCGGCGTCGCCGATGACGCCGATCGTGCGCACCTGTCCGCGCACGTCGCCGACGAGCTGGAGCACCTCGGTCGTCGTGCCCGAGCGGGTGAGCGCCACGACCGCGTCGTAGCCGCGGAGGGGGAACGCCTCGGAGGCCGCGAACGCGTCGGTCTGGCCGTGCCCGCCCGACTCCCGGAGCCAGGCGTAGGACTGGGCCATGAACCAGGAGGTGCCGCAGCCGACGACGGCGATGCGCTCGCCGCGGCGCGGGAGGCGGGACTGCTCGTCGCGGAGCTCGGTCGCGCGCGCCCACGTCTCGGGCTGCGAGGCGAGCTCGGCGGCCATGTGGGCGGCGGGGGCGGAAGCGGAAGGCAGGCTCACGTGGGCTCCAGTCGGGTGGTGCGGCCGTCGAGTGACGACGATGACGCCTCAATGATTGCAGATGACTGCAACACGTGTCCAACGATCATAGAAAAGATCGTTTACTGCGTCGTCCCGCATTCGAGGGGTTTAGTGAGGGATCTAAACAAAATCCGGTAACAAATGGCTCTGCGGTCTTGACGGCCGTGCGGGGTGCGGAATAGATTTCCCAGCGTCGAATGAACGTACCTGATCGTTTGCTCGGCGAAACGTTCATCAAACTGCACGGATCACCAAGGATCGGTGCACAATGGACGAACGCATCGGCGCGTGAGACCTCGTCGTCGTCGGTGCGCCACCCAACACAGTGAGGAAGCATCCAATGAAGAAGTCTCTGCGCCTCGGCGCCGCGGTCGCGCTCGCCGCCACCGCCTCGCTGACGCTCGCCTCGTGCGGATTCGGCGGCGGTGACAGCGGCGGCGACTCGGCCGGCGGCAAGACCACGCTCGACCTGCTCGTGCCGAGCTACTCCGACAACACCCAGCAGCTCTGGGAAGACGTGATCGACGGCTTCGAAGCCGAGAACGAGGACATCGACGTCAAGCTCGAAGTCCAGTCGTGGGACAACCTCGAGCAGGTCATCACGACGAAGATCCAGGGCGGTGAGGCACCCGACATCTACAACGGCGGGCCCTTCGCCGGCTTCGCGGCCGACGAACTGCTCTACCCCGCTGAGGAAGTCGTCTCGCCCGAGACCTTCAGCGACTTCCAGGACTCGTTCATCAAGAACGCCGAGGTCGACGGCACCGCCTACGCCCTGCCGCTCATCGCGTCGGCGCGCGCGCTCTTCGTGAACAACGCGCTGCTCGAGCAGGCCGGCGTGGCCGAGGCCCCGAAGACCTGGGACGAGCTGCTCGACGCGGCGACCAAGATCTCGGCGCTCGGCGGCGGCGTGGCCGGCTACGGCATGCCGCTCGGCTCCGAAGAGGCGCAGGCCGAGGCGGCCGTGTGGCTCTGGGGCGGCGGCGGCACCTTCGGCGACGCCGAGGCGATCACCGTCGACGACCCGTCGAACCTTCCCGGTGCCGAGCAGATCAAGAAGATGATCGACGCGGGCGCGACGCAGGCCGACCCGGGCTCGACCGACCGCACGCCGCTCATGGAGATCTTCGTCCAGGGCAAGATCGGCATGCAGGTCGGCCTCCCGCCGACCGTCGGCCAGATCGAGGACGGCAACCCCGAGCTCGACTACTCGATCGTGCCGATCCCGACGCAGGACGGCTCGCCCTTCACGCTCGGCGTCATGGACCAGCTCATGGCCTTCCAGAACGACGGCGACAAGCAGGAGGCGATCACCAAGTTCTTCGACTACTACTACTCGGCCGACGTGTACGTGCCGTGGGTGCAGACCGAGGGCTTCCTCCCCGTCACCAAGTCGGGTGCCGAGCAGCTCAAGGGCGAAGAGGCGCTCGCGCCGTTCCTCGAGGTGCTGCCCGACGCGCAGTTCTACCCCTCGACGAACCCCAAGTGGTCGGCCACCGACGGTGCCTTCAAGGCCCTGTTCGGCCAGATCCAGACGAAGCCGGCTCAGGACGTGCTGACCGAGATCCAGGCGCAGGTCGACGCGAGCTGACGCTCGCCTCGACGCCACACGGAAAGGGTTCGGTGATCCTCGCACCATGAGCTCCACAACCGATGCATCATCGAACCCGACGGGGGCGGCCACCGGCCGCCCCCGTTCCGGGGGATCCCCGTCCGGCGGCACGGGCGCGAAGGCGCCCGCCCGCCGTGGCAAGCCCGGCGGCCGCGACCTCGCGATCGCCCTTCCCTGGATCACGCCCGCACTGATCCTCATCTTCGGCGTCGTGCTGTTCCCGGCCGTCGTCATGTTCTACAACTCGACCCGCGACATCTCGCTCTCCGGGCTCGACAAGGGCTCGGTCGGTCTCGACAACTACGTCGAGGTCTTCCAGTTCCCGTACTTCTGGCCGATCTTCTTCCGCACGATCGTCTGGGTCGTCGTGGTCGTGGCGTTCACGGTCGTGATCTCGCTCGGGCTCGCGCAGATCCTCAACAAGGCGTTCCCGGGCCGGCAGCTCGTGCGCCTCGTCGTGATCATCCCGTGGGCCGCCTCGGTCGTCATGACCACGATGGTCGTCTACTACGGGCTCGAACCGTACTTCGGCATCATCAACAAGTTCCTCGTCGACATCGGCCTCGTCGACACCCCCGAGGGCTACGGCTGGACGAAGAACCCGACCACGGCCTTCATGTGGTCGATCATCGTCGCGATCTTCGTCTCGCTGCCGTTCACGACGTACACGATCCTCGCCGGGCTCGCGACCGTGCCGGGCGACACGCTCGAGGCCGCGAAGATGGACGGCGCAGGCCCCGTGCGCACCTACTTCAAGGTCGTGCTGCCGCAGCTGCGCGGTGCGCTCAGCGTCGCCGTGCTCATCAACATCATCAACGTGTTCAACTCGCTGCCGATCCTCCGCGTGATGACCGGATCGATCCCCGGCTACGACGCCGACACGATCATGACGATGATCTTCAAGTACATCCAGAACCAGCACAAGGTCGACGTCGCATCGGCGCTCTCGGTCGTCGCCTTCCTCATCGTCATCGTGATCGTCGCGGTGTACGTGAAGGTCGTCAAGCCCATGAAGGAGGTCTGATCGTGACCGTCACCGAAACCCGCGCGATGCTCGCGACCGATACCGGCGGGGGCGCCGGTCGGCAGACCCCGCCGCGCAAGCGCCGCTACACCGAAGACCAGGTGTCGCTCGGGCGCGTGCTGCTGCGCATGTTCGCCGGCCTCATCGTGCTCGCGGTCTTCATCGTGCCGTACCTCATCATGTTCTTCGGCTCGGTGAAGACGAAGTCGCAGATCCTGTCGGTCGACCCCACCTACTTCCCCACGGAGTGGCACTGGGAGAACTACATC
This sequence comes from Agromyces sp. NPDC057679, assembly GCF_042799635.1. NCBI lineage: Bacteria > Bacillati > Actinomycetota > Actinomycetes > Micrococcales > Microbacteriaceae > Agromyces > Agromyces sp. NPDC057679. Next base: position 1,168,845 of record NZ_JBHVIK010000002.1, read on the forward strand.
GACATGTGGTCGACGCCCGAGACGCCGCTGCCGCAGAACATGATCTCGACGATCGTGATCTCGGTGTTCGCGACGCTGCTCGTGCTCGCGGTCGCCCTGCCCGCGGCGTACTACACGGCGCGGTTCAAGTTCCCGTTCCGCATGGTGTTCCTCTTCCTCGTGATCGTCACGCAGATGCTGCAGCCGGCGGTGCTCACCTCGGGTCTGTTCCGCCAGTTCACGGCGCTCGGCATGGGCGACACCTGGGCGGCGATGATCTTCATCAACGCGGCCTTCAACCTGTCGTTCGCGGTGTGGATCATGCACTCCTTCTTCGCGGGCATCCCGAAGGAGGTCGACGAGGCCGCCCAGATCGACGGCGCGGGCCGGCTCACGGTGCTCTTCCGGATCAACCTCCCGCTCGTGTGGCCGGGCATCGTGACGGCGATCGTGTTCACCTTCGTCGCCTGCTGGAACGAGTTCGCCGCCTCGCTCGTCATCCTCTCGACGGCGGGCAACCAGCCCATGTCGGTCGCGCTCACGAAGTTCGTCGGCCAGTACTCGACGAGCTGGCAGTACGTCTTCGGCGTCTCGATCGTGGCGATCATCCCCGTGGTCGTGCTCTTCATGCTCATCGAGAAGCGCCTCGTCGGCGGCCTCACGGCGGGCAGCGTCAAGTAGCGCTCGGCACGCGATACGACAGGCGGATGCCTCGGGCTCGAACCCGAGGCATCCGCCTTCGTCGTCCGTGGACGTCGCCGGCGGTCGATCGACCGCGGCCCGGTGCCTGCCGATGCTTGACGGTCGCACCGTGCGTCTCCTATGTTCGGGGAGAACTTAGTTTACTCACTCACTGAAGTGGGATTCGAGACAAGGAGGTCTCCGTTGGACGACAGGATTCCGCCCGGCACGATCCGGGCACGATGGCGGCGGGGCACCGCGGTGGCGACGACGATCGCGACGGCGGGCGCGTTGCTCGCCCTTGCGCCGGTCCCGGCGCAGGCGGCGACGAACGCGGCCCCGGAGATCATCCCGGCCCTGCAGACCTGGACCGGCGGCGAGGGCGCGTTCGAGCTCGCCCCGGGCGCCCGAATCGTCGCCGACCCGGAGCTCGCGGCCGTCGCGCACCAGTTCGCCGACGACCTGTCATCCGCGACGGGGATCGTCGCAGACGTCGCGGTCGGCGGGGAGGCCGGCAGCGGAGACCTTCGGCTCGACCTCGACGCCGACCTCGAGTCCGCCGACGGCGGCGCCCTGTTCGACGCCGAGGGCTACCGACTCACGATCGACCAGGAGGGCGTCGTGATCGCCGCGCCCGCCGCGCAGGGCGCGTTCTGGGGCACGCGCACGGTGCTGCAGGCCCTCGTGCAGTCCCCGCTGCGCCGTTCCGTGCCCGCGGGTGAGTCGATCGACTGGCCGAACCACAGCGTGCGCGGCTTCGCGCTCGACGTCGGGCGCCGGTTCTTCACCCCTGAGTTCGTGCGCGACTACATCACGATGATGAGCTGGTACAAGCTGAACCAGTTCCAGCTGCACCTCAACGACAACGAGATCGCGCGGCCGGCGGGTGGCTGGAAGGACGCGTACGACGGCTTCCGGCTGAAGAGCGACAACCCCGCGTTCGCCGGGCTCGCATCCGAGGACGGCGCCTACGACCGCGCCGACTGGCAGAGCTTCGAGGACACCGCAGCCGCGCACGCCGTGACGATCGTGCCCGAGATCGACGCCCCCGCGCACTCGCGGTCGTTCATCCGCTGGAAGCCGCAGCTCGGATTCAACGGCGGCGACTCGGACCACCTCGACCTCTCGAAACCCGAGTCCACCGAGACGATCAAGGCCGTCTTCGACGAGTTCGTGCCGTGGTTCGAAGGCCCCGACGTGCACTTCGGCGCCGACGAGTACCCGCGCTCGGGCGCGGACCAGTACCGCGAGTTCTTCAACGCCATGGCCGAGCACATCCGCGGACTCGGCAAGCAACCGCGCGCCTGGGGCAGCATGAGCGTGATGCACGGCTCGGCCGACGGCTACGACCGCGACGTCGTCATCAACTCCTGGAACAACGGCTGGTACGGCATGGCCAAGGCGGAGGCCGACGGCTACCGGTACATCAACACGAACGACGGCGACCTCTACGTCGTGCCGTTCGCGAACTACTACCACGGCAACGGCCTGAACAACGCCGGCCTCTACGCGACCTGGCTTCCCAACCGGCTCGGCTCGACGGCCGTCGTGCCCGAGGGGTCGCCCGAGGGGGCGATGTTCGCGGTCTGGAACGACCTCGTCCACGAGGAGTACACCGAGCTCGACGTGCACGGCCTCGTCCGCGACTCGTTCCCCGTGATCGCCCAGAAGACCTGGGACTCGCAGACGCCCACTCGTTCGTACGGCGACTTCGTCGCCGTGCAGCGCCGCATCGGCTCGGGTCCGGGGCTCACGACGATCGACCAGACCGGAGTCGCTCGGCCGGGCGAGCTGAGCCTCGGCGCGACCGTCACCGCGTCTTCGAGCGAGGACGGCATGACGGCCGCGTCGCTGACCGACGGACTCGCGCTCACGCGATGGGCGACGTCCGAGGACACGGCCGACGTCCGGATCGAGCTCGCCGAGTCTGCGCCCGTCGGACGGATCGAGGTCGAATGGGCCGGCGCGGCTCCGGCGAGCTACGACGTCGACGTCTCCGACGACGGCGTGTTCTGGCAGCGGGTCGCCGACGACGTCGACGGTGCGACCGAGTCGGTCGAGCTCGGCTCGCTCCAGGCGAGGTACGTCGCAGTCCGCGACATCCGGTCCGACGGGGCCGCCGGCCTCAGCGCCTGGCGCATGTCGGTGTTCGCGCCCGAACCGCTCACGAGCGGGGCCACGGCCACCGCGTCGGGCGTCGAGGCCGCGGCGTTCCCGCCGAGCCTCGCGATCGACGGCGACGACAAGACCCGCTGGTCGGCGAACTACGTCGAGCAGCCGTGGATCGCCGTCGACCTCGGGGCGAAGCAGACGTTCGGCGAGGTCGTGCTGGCGTGGGAGGGAGCATCGGCGAAGGACTACGTCGTCGAGGTCTCCGACGACGGTGCGAGCTGGCGCAGGGCCGCCATGAAGTCCGGGCAGGCCGAGGGGGCGCGAGTCGACACCGTGACCTTCGAGCCCGTCGAGGCCCGCCACGTGCGGGTGACCGTGACAGCGAAGAACCTGAGCCCGTACCTCAGCCTGTTCGAGCTGACGGTTCCGTCGACGGGCGGACCCGACGCATGGATCTCGGCCGAGCTCACCCCGGGCGCGCCCGACGCGGACGCCGGCTGGTACACGACGGCACCGACTGCGGAGTTCGCCGCGGGCGGCACGGCCGGCGAGGTCTCGGCGATCGAGTACCGGCTCGACGGCGGCGAGTGGTCGTCGGCGGCCGACGCCGTCGCGATCGACGGGCAGGGCGAGCAGCGGCTGGAGTACCGCGCCACCGTCGGCGACCGGCGCGTCTCGGGCTTCGGCGTCGTCCGCGTCGACACCGCGGCGCCCTCGGTCGAGGTCGGCGCGAGCCGTCGACCCGCGGTGAGCACGCCGAGGAACCCGGTGCGGTTCACGGTCGACGCGCGCGACGACGGCTCGGGCGTCGCGGGCGTGGAGATCCGCCTCGACGGCGGCGAATGGACCGCCTGGGACGGCGAGGACGTCGTCGTCGAGGCCCCGGGCCGGCACACCCTCGAGGCGAGGGCCACCGACGCGGTCGGGCATCTCAGCGAGATCGCGACCTCGCCGGTGCCCGGTCGCGGCTGACCCGCGTCGCGCACTGAACACGGCGGATGCCTCGGGCCAGCCCCGAGGCATCCGCCGTCGCCGTGTTTGGGACGGGCGCGCCTAGCCCTGCCAGTCGACGCCGCCGACCTTGCGGTAGGCCACCCCGAGTGCGTCGAGGTGTGCGCCGAGCGTCGGCAGCCGCACGAGGAAGTCGGCCTCGTCGCGGGCGTCGGCGGGCGACCAGGCGACCTCGGCGGTCGCCGCGATGCGCGGGAAGACCATGAACTCGAAGTCGGGCACCGTCTCGATCGTCTCGCTCCAGAGCGACGACGTCACCCCGAGGATCTGCTCGTCGGCGAGCTCGATCCCGCCGATCGTCTCCTCGGGCTTCCACGCGTAGGCCTGCTCGAGGGTGATCGTGGCGGCCCACCTCGTGCCGAGCTGGCCGCCGAGCGGGCCCTGCGGTCGGTCGGGGTACATCATGTCGAGGTAGGTCACATCGGCGGGGGCGAGGATCAGCCGGCCGCCCTGCTCGAGGAACGAGCGCGCCTGCCCGGCCGACTCGGGGTACGGGCGCACCGGTTCGTCGCGTCGGTTCGCCGGCATCTCGTGGGAGGCCGTCAGGTCCCAGTAGTGCCCGACGGTGCCGGGCGGCAGCTCGCTCGACGCGCCCATCTCGTGGTAGGCGATGACCGTCTTGCCGGTCGCGGCGCCGGCCTTCGTGATGCGCCCGACGAGGTCGAGGAAGTCGTCGTGCGGGGTCGCGAGCGGTTCGTCGCCGCCGACGTGGATCCACGGGCCCGGGGTGAGTTCGGCGACCTCGCCGAGCACGTCCGCGAGGAACCGGTCGGTCGCCTCCGCCCGCTCGGGAGCGGCGCACAGCGACGAGAAGCCGACCTCGATGCCGGTGTACGGCTCGCGCGCCACCCCGTCGCAGTTCAGCTCGGCGTAGGCGCTCAGCGCGGCGTTCGTGTGCCCGGGCAGGTCGATCTCGGGCACGACGGTGATGAACCGATCGGCGGCGTAGTCGACGATGCGCCGGTAGTCGTCCTTCGTGTAGAAGCCGCCGCCGTCGCCGCCGACCGAGGTCGACGCGCCGATGCCGGTGAGCTCGGGCCAGGAGTCGATCTGCAGCCGCCAGCCCTGGTCGTCGGTGAGGTGCAGGTGCAGCACGTTGAGCTTCAGCAGGGCGATGCGGTCGAGGTGGTCGAGCAGGTCGTCGACCTGCATGAAGTTGCGGGCGACGTCGACGAGCGAGGCGCGGTACTCGAAGCGCGGCGCATCGGTGATCGAGACGGCCGGCACCGTCCAGCCGCCGTCCGGGGCGGAGGCGTCGGTGCGCTCGATCTCGGCGGGCAGCAGCTGGCGCAGCGACTGCGTGCCGCGGAACAGCCCGGCGGCCGAGGCCGCCGCGATGCGGACGCCGTCGCGCCCGCTCTCGAGGGCGTAGCCCTCGTCGCCGCCCGCCACCGCCGCGTCGATGACGAGCACGATGTCGTCGCCGTCGGCCGAGGAGGCGGATGCCTCGCCGGCGACCCGTTCGACGGGCAGCTCCCACCCCGTGGCCGCGCGGGCGGCCTCGGCGAGCGGGCCGGCGGCGCGCTCGGCCTCGTCGCCGTCGACGACGAAGCGGGTGCGCTCGGTGAGCGCGAACTCGCCGGCGTCGGTGCGCTCGAAGCTCACGGGGGCGGGCACGATGCCGGGCACGGGGGCTCCGTTCTCCTGCGGGGGAGTGCAGGCGGTCAGCGCGCCGAGCACGACGGCGAGCGGCAGGGCGATGAGGGCGGTGGAGCGGGCGTGGCGTCGTTGCATGCGTCCTCGCGAAAAGAAGGAATCCTGACGAAGTGGCTCGCTGCTCATCCTGCCACGGAACCGACCCGGGGCGACAGCGCCGTGTGACGTTCGGCAGCGACGCACGGCGGTCGCGCGAGGCATCCATTGCTATGCTTGCGAGCGTCGCGACTGGCGTTGAGATGGATTCCCATCGGGGAGCGACTGCTACGGACCGACCGCACGCCTGGGCCGGTACGACTGCTTCCGCGCGAGTCGCGGAGGCAGCAACCCCACATAGGTCCGTATGTCATAAGGAGCCAGTCTTGGCCGAATCCATCTTCAACGCGCCCCTCTCCGAGGTCGACCCCGAGATCGCCGAAGTTCTCGAACTCGAACTCGGTCGTCAGCGCGACTACCTCGAGATGATCGCGAGCGAGAACTTCGTTCCGGTCTCCGTGCTCCAGTCGCAGGGCTCGGTGCTCACCAACAAGTACGCCGAGGGCTACCCGGGGCGCCGCTACTACGGCGGCTGCGAGTTCGTCGACGTCGCCGAGTCGCTCGCGATCGAGCGGGCGAAGTCGCTCTTCGGCGCCGAGTACGCCAACGTGCAGCCCCACTCGGGCGCCACCGCGAACGCCGCGGTGCTGAGCGCGATCGCCACCCCCGGCGACACCATCCTCGGTCTCGAGCTCGCCCACGGCGGCCACCTGACCCACGGCATGAAGCTCAACTTCTCGGGCAAGCTCTACAACGCCGTGTCGTACGGCGTCGACCCCGAGACCTTCCTCGTCGACATGAACGTCGTGCGCGACAAGGCCCTCGAGCACCGCCCGCAGGTCATCATCGCCGGCTGGTCGGCGTACCCCCGTCACCTCGACTTCGCCGCGTTCCGCGCGATCGCCGACGAGGTCGGCGCGAAGCTCTGGGTCGACATGGCGCACTTCGCCGGCCTCGTCGCCGCGGGCCTGCACCCCTCGCCGGTGCCCTACGCCGATGTCGTCTCGTCGACCGTGCACAAGACGATCGGCGGCCCCCGCTCGGGCTTCATCGTCTCGCGCGACACGGAGCTCGCGAAGAAGCTCAACTCGAACGTGTTCCCGGGCCAGCAGGGCGGTCCGCTCATGCACGTGATCGCCGCCAAGGCGACCGCGTTCAAGGTCGCGGCCTCGGCCGAGTTCAAGGACCGCCAGGAGCGCACCATCCGCGGCGCGCAGATCCTCGCGGCCCGCCTGACGGCCGACGACTCGCGCGCCGCCGGCGTCGACGTGCTCACGGGCGGCACCGACGTGCACCTCGTGCTCGCCGACCTCCGCAACTCGAAGATCGACGGCCAGCAGGCCGAGGACCTCCTGCACGAGGCGCTCATCACCGTGAACCGCAACGCGGTGCCGTTCGACCCGCGTCCGCCGATGGTCACCTCGGGCCTGCGCATCGGCACGCCCGCGCTCGCGACCCGCGGGTTCGGCGACGCCGAGTTCACCGAGGTCGCCGACATCATCGCCCTCACGCTCCAGGGCGAGGCGGATGTCACGGCGCTCCGCGCCCGCGTCGAGGCGCTCACGGCGGCGTTCCCGCTCTACCCCGGCCTGCAGCAGTAGGCCGACGGCCGGGCGGCGGCGACCACGCCCCGCCCGGCCGACTCCGTCGCATCCGACCGTCACCAGAGGGAGCACCCACCCATGACCGCCATCACGCTCGACGGAGTCGCCACGGCATCCGCCGTGAAGCACGAACTCGCCACCCGCATCGCCCAGCTGAAGGTGAAGGGCGTCACCCCCGGCCTCGGAACGCTGCTCGTCGGCGACGACCCCGCCTCCCGCTCGTACGTCGCCGGCAAGCACCGCGACTGCGCGGAGGTCGGCATCGAGTCGATCCGCGTCGACCTGCCGGTCACGGCGACCGAGGCCGACGTGCGGGCCGCGATCCGCGACCTCAACGCCGCGCCCGAGGTCACGGGCTACATCGTGCAGCTGCCGCTGCCCGCCGGGCACGACGAGAACGCGATGCTCGAGCTCATCGACCCCGACAAGGACGCCGACGGCCTCCACCCCACGAACCTCGGGCGGCTCGTGCTCGGCATCGAGGGTGAACTGCACTCGCCGCTGCCGTGCACGCCCGCCGGCATCGTCGAGATGCTGCAGCGCTACGACGTGCCGATCCGCGGGCGCCACGTCACCGTGATCGGCCGAGGCCTCACCGTCGGGCGCCCCCTGGGCCTCCTCTTCACCCGCAAGGGCCTCGACGCGACCGTCACGCTCACGCACTCGCGCACGCAGGACCTGGCCGCCGAGGTGCGCCGCGCCGACATCGTCGTCGCGGCGGTCGGCGTGCCGCACCTCGTGAAGCCCGAGTGGATCAAGCCCGGCGCCGCCGTGCTCGACGTCGGCATCACCCGCGTGCAGGACGAGGAGACCGGCAAGGGCCGGCTCACCGGCGACGTCGACCCCGCGGTCGCCGAGGTCGCCGGCCACCTCTCGCCGAACCCCGGCGGCGTGGGCCCGATGACCCGCGCGATGCTGCTCGCGAACGTCGTGAAGGCGGCGGAGCAGCGGCTCGGCGCGTAGCCCGCGCACCACTCGTTCATCCGGCAGCAACGCGCGCGCCACCGGCGCGCCACCCGGGCTCCGTAGCCTGCCCGCATGGCCGAGCCGCACCCCGAACCGCACGACGTCGCCGTGGCGATCATCCCGGCGCGCGGCGGCTCGAAGGGGCTGCCGGGCAAGAACCTCATGCGCCTCGGCGGCGTCTCGCTCGTCGGGCGCGCGGTCGCCGCGGCGCGGTCGGCGCGCTCCGTCGGCACGGTCATCGTCACGACCGACGACGAGGAGATCGCGCGGGTCGCCCGGGCGGCGGGCGCCGAGGTCGTCGATCGGCCCGCCGAGCTCGCGGGGGATGCCGCGACCTCCGAGTCGGCGCTGCTGCACGCGCTCGACGAGCGCTACGCGCACGCGGGGGATGCCCCGCCGGTGACGCTCTTCGTCCAGGCGACCTCGCCGTTCATCGACCCCTCCGACCTCGACGCCGCGGTCGCCCGCGTCGCGAGCCACGAGGCCGACAGCGTCTTCGCCGCGGTCGAGAGCCACGCGTTCCTCTGGCGGGCCGCGGGCGACGGTGCCGTGTTCGGAGCGAACCACGATGCCGCCGTGCGGCGGCGCCGGCAGGATCGCGAGCCCGAGTTCCGCGAGACCGGGGCGTTCACTGCGATGCGGACGGCGGGGTTCCGCGCCGCGCGGCACCGCTTCTTCGGGCGCATCGCCCCGCAGTTGGTGCCCGCCCTGCACGGCGTCGACATCGACACGGCCGCCGAACTCGTCGTCGCGAAGGCGCTCGTCGAGCTCATCGACCGACCGGCCGCCGCGATCGACGTCGACGCCGTCGTCACCGACTTCGACGGGGTGCACACCGACGACACCGCCTGGGTCGACACCGACGGCCGCGAGCTCGTGCGCGTCAGCCGCAGCGACGGGCAGGGCGTCGCCCGCCTGCGCGCCGCGCAGGTGCCGGTGCTGGTCCTCTCGGCCGAGGAGAACCCCGTCGTGGCCGCGCGCGCGGCGAAGCTGCGGGTCGAGGTGCTCCAGGGGGTGCGTGACAAGGGGCCGGTGCTCGCCGAATGGGCGGCGGCACGCGGCATCCCGCTCGAGCGCATCGCGTACCTCGGCAACGACGTCGGCGACCTGCCCGCACTCGCCCTCGTCGGCTGGCCGGTGGCCGTCGCCGACGCCGTGCCCTCGGTGCGCGACGCCGCGCGCGTCGTGCTCGAGGCGCGCGGCGGCGCCGGCGCCGTGCGCGAACTCGCCGAACTCGTCCTGGCGGCGCGCCCCGGTGCGCCCGAACAGAACCCGTCACCACGAACCGAACACGAGGGAGCACTCGCATGACCGCCATCCGCATCGGCCGATCCGCGATCGGTCCCGGGCATCCCGTCTACGTGATCGGCGAGATCGGCCTCAACCACAACGGCGACGTCGAGATCGCCAAGCGGCTCATCGACGTCGCGGCCGAGTCGGGGGCGCAGGCCGTCAAGTTCCAGAAGCGCACGCCCGAGATCGCGACCCCCGAGCACATGCGGGATGTCCCGCGCGAGACCCCGTGGGGCACGATGAGCTACCTCGACTACCGGTACCGGGTCGAGTTCGGCGAGGCCGAGTACCTCGAGATCGCCTCGTACGCGATGCGCGCGGGACTCGACTGGTTCGCCTCGCCGTGGGACGTGCCGTCGGTCGAGTTCCTCGAGCGGCTCGACGTCGCCGCGCACAAGGTCGCCTCGGCCTCGGTCACCGACCTCGCGCTCCTCGAGGCGATCGCGGCGACGGGCAAGCCGGTGATCTGCTCGACGGGCATGTCGACGCTCGACGAGATCGACCGGGCGGTCGAGGTGCTCGGCACCGATCGGCTCGTGCTGCTGCACGCCACGTCGAGCTACCCGATGCCGCCCGAGGAGGCGAACCTCCGCACGATCGACACGCTCCGGGTGCGCTACCCGGGGGTGCCGATCGGCTACTCGGGGCACGAGCGCGGCCTGCAGATCTCGCTCGCCGCGGTCGCGCTCGGCGCAGTCGCCGTCGAGCGGCACATCACGCTCGATCGCGCGATGTGGGGCTCCGACCAGGCGGCCTCGCTCGAGCCGACCGGGTTCGAGCACCTCGTGCGCGACATCCGGATCATCGGCGAGGCGATGGGCGACGGCGTGAAGCGCGTGTTCCCCGGCGAGGAGGCGCCGCGCGCGAAGCTCCGCCGGGTGCCCGCGCTGTGAGTGCGAGGCCCCGGCGACTCGTCGTGGTCGCCGACTCCGACTCGTACGTGAAGTGGGGCGCCGCGTTCGCCTCGCGCCTGCCCGCCGGGTGGGCGGCCGAGCTCGTCCTCGTGACGACCCCGGTGCTGCCGAGCGAACGGCAGTTGTCCGCCGCCCTCGACGGCACCGTGTTCTCGCGGGGGGCGGTGCGACGACTGAGCCTCGACGGGCTCGCCGCACGACTCGAGGCCCGTCGGCCCGACGCGGTGCTGCTCGCGCTCCGGGGGCCGCTCGTGCGGGTGGTCGCGCCGATCGTCGGCGCACTGCCCGAGCGGCCGGTGATCGTGAGCGGCTTCCCCGGGCTCACGATCCCGGCCGAGCCGAAGGCGATCGTCTACCGCGAGCAGGTCGACCTGATCGTGCTGCACAGCCGGCGCGAGGTGCGCGAGTTCCGCGCGAACGCGCTCGCGCTCGGGGTGCCCGTCGAGTTCGGCCTCGCGACCCTGCCGTTCCTGTCGGTGCGCGATCGTGCGTTCGCGGCGGCCCGGGCGGATGCCCCCCGCCCGGACCCGTCCGCCGCCGGCGGCCAGCACGGCGGCGACCTCGTCTTCGCCGCGCAGGCGAAGGTGCCCGCTGAGCGGGAGGATCGCGTGCGGATGCTGGGCTGGCTCGCGGACGCGGCACGGCGGCGACCCGCTCGTCGCGTCGTCGTGAAGGTGCGCGCTCGCCGTGGGGAGGCGCAGACGCACGCCGAGGAGCACGACTACGCCGAGCTCCTCGCCGACCCCGAGGTGCTGGACGCCATCGGCGGCCCGCCGCCGAACCTGGTCGTGCTCGACGGGCCGATGTCGCGGTGCCTCGAGGAGGCCGCGATGCTCGTCACCGTGAGTTCGACCGCGGCGCTCGAAGCGGTCGCCGCGGGCGTGCCCGCGGTCGTCGTCGACGAGTTCGGCGTCGAGCCGAAGCTCATCAACACCGTGTTCGAAGGCAGCGGCCTTCTCGCCGGGGCCGATGCGATCGCCGAGTGGGCGCCGAGGCGCCCCGAACCCGCCTGGCTCGCCGACAACTACTTCCACGGCGAGGGCGACGACGACTGGGCCGATCGGCTCGACGGGCTCCTGCTGCTCCGGGAGGCCGGCGCCCTGCCGTTCAGGAGGCGTCGGCACAACCTGGCCGGGGGAGCGCTGCGCCGGGCCTTCGAGCGCAAGCGCATGCTCGGGCACTACGACCGCTCGCTCGCGGGCGCGGTCTCCACGGTCGTGGCCCGACCGGCGCGCTGGGTCGTGCGTCGCGTGCGTCTCGTGCGTCGCGTGGGCGCGTCGCGCCGACTACTCGCCTGAGGCGGCGTGCTCCTCGACGTGGGCGAGGTAGGCGGCGGCGTTGCGACGGATGCCGTCGCGCTCGGCGTCCGAGAGTTCGCGGCGCACCTTCGCGGGGACCCCTGCGACGAGGGATCCGGGCGGAACGACCGTGCCCTCGAGCACGACCGCGCCCGCGGCGACGAGCGATCCCTCCCCGATGACGGCGCCGTTCAGCACGGTGGCGCCCATGCCGATGAGGCAGTCGTCCTCGACGGTGCAGCCGTGCAGCACGGCGCCGTGCCCGACGGAGACGCCCCGTCCCACGGTGAGCGGGTACCCGGCGTCGACGTGGCACACGACCGTGTCCTGCAGGTTCGAGTCGGCGCCGAGCACGATCGGCTCGGCCTCGGCGCGGAGCACCGCGTTGTACCAGACGCTCGAGCCGGCCTCGAGGCGCACGTCGCCGACGATCACCGCGCCGGGCGCGACGAACGCCGAGTCGGCGATCACGGGGGCCGGGATGCCGGCCAGGACGATGATGCGGGCTGAGGGGTCTGCGGCCATGTTCCGAGCCTATCGACGGCGGCGGGCGACGGTGACGAGCCGCCAGCCGACGCCGACGGCGAAGACGACGAGGCCGGCGATGATCGAGGTCGACGGAAGGGTGACGACGAGCACGAGGCATCCGATCGCCCCGCCGGCCGAGAGCGCTCGGGGCACCCGGCGCTCGCCGGCCGGCTGCGTGAGCGCGGCGAGGTTCGCGACGAGGTAGTAGCCGAGCACGCCGAACGAGGAGAATCCGATGGCCTCGCGGAGGTCGACGGTGAGCACGAGTGCGACGATGACGACCGCCACGACGATCTCGGCGACGTGCGGAACGCGCGTGCGGGGGTGCACGGAGGCGAGCTGCTGCGGCAGCTCGCCGTCGCGCGCCATGGCGAGGGCGGTGCGACCGATTCCCGCGATGAGGGCGAGCAGCGCGCCGAGGGCCGCCGCGGCCGCGGCCAGGCGCACGACGGGGGCGACTGCGGGCCACCCCGCTGCCTCGACGAGGTCGACGAGCGGGGCTGTGGAGGCGGCGAGCGCCGGGGCGCCGAGCGTCGCGAGCAGGACGAGCGCGATGAGCGCGTAGAGCACGAGCGCGCAGGCGAAGGCGATCGAGATCGCCCGTGGGATCGTGCGTGCGGGATCGCGCACCTCCTCGCCGAGCGTCGCGATCCGGGCGTACCCGGCGAAGGCGAAGAACAGGAGGCCCGCCGACTGCAGGATTCCGGACCAGCCCGAGTCGACGAGTCCGTCGAGCGGGATGCCGCGCTGCAGCAGCGACCCGGTTCCTGCGGCGATGACGACCAGCAGCACGAGCACGACGAACGTCACGATGATCGTCGCGGCCCGTGCCGTGCGCGTGATGCCGCGGAGGTTCACCATGGCCAGCGCGATGACCGCGGCGGCGGCGAGCGGACGCTGCCACTCGCTCGGCACGAGATAGGCGGCGAAGGTCATGGCCATGGCGGCGCAGCTCGCGGTCTTCCCGATGACGAAGCCCCATCCGGCGAGGAAGCCGGGCCAGGCGCCGAGCCGTTCGCGGCCGTAGCGGTACGCGCCGCCCGACTCGGGATACCGCGCCGCGAGCTGGGCGGTCGAACTCGCGTTGGCGAACGCGACGAAGGCCGCGATCGCGAGCCCGATGACGAGCCCGCCGCCTGCGGCCGCGGCGGCCGGGGCGAAGACGGTGAAGACGCCCGCACCGATCATGGCGGCGAGCCCGATCACGACGGCGTCGCGCACGCCGAGGCGTCTGGCGAGTGAGGGTGGCGTCACGGCCGCACTCTACGCCACCCGTGTGTCGCGCAGGAGCCGCCGTAGGATCGGAGGATGAGTTCGCCGCTGCCCTCGTCCACGCCGTCGCACCCCGCGGTCGAACGCGTCGCCGCCTCGCTCTCCGCGCACGGCCTGGATCCCGAGATCGTCTGGTTCGACGACGCGGTGACGACGGCGCCCCTCGCGGCCGCGGCGCTCGGCGTCGAGGTCGGGCAGATCGCGAACTCGCTCGTCTTCACCCTCGACGGCGAGCCCCTGCTCGTGCTCACCTCCGGAGCGCACCGCGTCGACACCGAATGGCTCGGCGCCGAACTCGGTGGAACCATCGGCCGCGCGTCGAAAGAGATGGTGAAGGATGCCACGGGGCAGGTGATCGGCGGAGTGGCGCCGCTCGGACACCCCGCCCCGGTGCGCACGATCGTCGACACCGAGCTCGCCGGTTACCCCGTCGTCTGGGCCGCCGCGGGCCACGCCAAGACGGTCTTCCCGACCACCTTCGACGAGCTCGTCCGCATCACCGGAGGAACTCCCCGCCCGGTCGAGCCCGGCCGCGCCTGAGTGATTCCGAGCGCCTGCGCGCCGTCCTCGGTGTCCTCTCTGCGGGTTGACAGCACCCCACCCGGCCTCTCGAGTCGGTTCATCGTCAGGACTACGTCACTGATACGTCTCTGGTATCGGCCCGCCGAGCGCCCGCTGCTTCGTTACGTCACTGATCCGCGCACGGTATCGCCCAGCGGGCCGGTCCGTGCTCATCGGATGCTGATGCCGCACGCGAATCAGTGACGTAGGCGGGAGTCGGGGAGAGTTCCCCTGATACCGGAGACGTATCAGTGACGTAGTCCGCTCGTCCGGGTGCCCCGGAGGCTCGCGATGGCTTCGCGGCGCACCACGTGAGTGCGTGCGCGGAGTCGCTACTGCTCCTCCACGGGCGTGCCGCCCGCCGAGTTCCACGCGTATCAAGGCCGACACGTTTCCCTTCCGGATGCGGTCACCGAGGCTGGAGCGCGGGACGCAGAGAGGGAGGTACGCATGACCGCAGCGGATGGCGTCGAGCCGAGCCGGGCGCGGGCACTCGATGTCCCACGGCTCGTCATGCGAGTCCGCCGGCTCGGCGATCTGAGCCAGCGCGATCTGGCCCGCGTCGCCGGGATCAGTCAGCCGCAGATCGCCCGAATCGAACGATCCCTCCGCGGGCTCGACGTCCGCACGCTCGAGCGCATCCTCGGGCTGGCCGGCCTTCGGCTCGCGGTCGTCGACGACGAGGGAGCCGAGGTGTTCCCGGTCTCCGACGACGTGATCCGTGACAACGCGGGTCGGCTCATGCCGGCCCACCTCGACGTGCGGGTGCCGACCGATCGACCGCGGAGGCTCCTCACCGATACGCGCTACGACCGCGCCGAACCGCAGGGCTGGTACCACCACCGGGCCGAACGAGACCGTCGCCGACGGCAGCTCGGGACGACCTCTCACGTCGATCAGCCGACCCGACCCGATGCGGCGGCGGCCCGACGAGTGCGGCACGGATCGACATCGGGTCGGCCGCCGGACGCCGCGATCGACGACTGCGGTTGCCTCGACGAGTGCTGGGACACGCGCGGGTGCGCGAGCAGGTGCTCGTGCCGGTGCGGCGGCTGAGATCCTCGGGGAAGTTCAGACGTCGCGGCGGGTGCCCTGCGAAGCGCGCACCGTGAAGATCGAGGGCTCGCGGTAGCCGTGCTCGGCGAAGGCCGCCACGACCTCGCGCGTCACGATCGGCACGAGCGCGTCGATCATGAGGGCGATCGCCGAACCGCCGAAACCGCCGCCGGTCATGCGGGCGCCGATCGCGCCATTCGCCTGCGCGGTGGCGACCGCGAGGTCGAGCTCGGGCACGGAGATCTCGAAGTCGTCGCGCATGGAGACGTGCGAGGCATCCAGGAACGGGCCGATCGCGCCGGGGCCCTGCTCGTGGAGGGTGCGCACCGTGTCCAGCACCCGCTGGTTCTCGGTGACGACGTGCCGCACGCGGCGGAAGGTCTCATCGTCGAGCAGTTCGGCGGCTCGGGGGAGGTCGCTCTCGTGCAGCTCGCGCAGCGACTCCACACCGAGGGCCCGGGCGCCCGCCTCGCAGGAGGCGCGGCGTGCCGCGTACCCGCCCGTGGCGTGCGCGTGCGACACCCGGGTGTCGACGACGAGGAGGCTGAGGCCCTCGGCGGCGAACCCGAGCGCGATCACCTCGGCGTCGAGGCTCCGGCAGTCGAGGAACACACCGGCGTCCGCTTCGCCCAGCAGCGACGCCGACTGGTCCATGATGCCCGTCGGCGCCCCGACCACCCGGTTCTCGGCGAGCTGGCCGACCTTCGCGAGCGTGGGGCGGTCGAGGCCGAGACCCCAGTGCTCGTCGAGCGCGAGGGCGACCGCGCACTCGATCGCCGCCGACGACGACAGACCCGCACCGACGGGCACGTCGGACGCCAGGTACAGGTCGACCCCGCGCACGGCCGAGAGGTCGGCGCCGAACTCGCCGAGCGCCCACGCCACGCCGATCGGGTACGCCGCCCAGCCGTCGACCGAGTCGGGCGTGAGCAGGTCGAGGTCGATCTCGACCAGGTCGGGCGCGAAGCCCGTCGCGACGCGGAGCATCCGGTCGTCGCGGTCGCCGAGCGCGACCGCCGTGCGCTGCTCGATCGCGAAGGGGAACACGAAACCGTCGTTGTAGTCCGTGTGCTCGCCGATCAGGTTCACCCGGCCGGGCGACGACCAGACGCCCGCGGGGGTCCGTCCGAACCACTCGGCGAAGCCGTGCTGCGCCTGCGTCACCGGGTCGACCCGTCCCGCCGTCGTCTCGCTCATTCCGACACCTTCCCGATCGCGGCGCGCAGCGCCTCCGCCTGCGTCTCGGGGGGAACATCCCCGATCCATGCTCCCATCGCGGCCTCCGAGCCTGCGAGGTACTTCAACTTGTCGGCGCCGCGCCGCGGGCTCGTGAGCTGCAGCATCAGCCGCACGTCGTCGCGCCGCGTGTGCACCGGGGCCTGGTGCCAGGCGGCGATGTACGGCGTCGGGGTGTCGTAGAGCGCGTCGACGCCGCGCAGCAGCCGCCGGTACAGCACCGCGAGCTCGTCGCGCTCGGCGAGCGTCGTCGCGGCGAGGTCGGGCACGTGCCGATGGGGGAGCAGGTGCACCTCGATCGGCCAGCGTGCCGCGAACGGCACGAACGCGCTCCAGTGCTCGCCCTCGAGCAGGAGGCGCGGGCCGCCGCGCTCGCGCTCGAGCAGGTCGGCGAAGAGCGTCGGGCCGTACGAGTCGATCGCGGCCAGCAGCCGCTCGGTGCGCGGCGTCACATACGGGTACGAGTAGATCTGCCCGTGCGGGTGCCCGAGGGTCACGCCGATCTCGCGCCCGCGGTTCTCGAACGGGAACACCTGCTGCACGCCCGGCAGCGCCGAGAGCGCGGCGGTGCGCTGGGCCCACGCCTCGATCACCGTGCGGGCGCGGGTCACCGTCTGGGTGCCGAACGACCCCTCGTGCTCCGGGCTGAAGCAGACGACCTCGCAGCGGCCGACCGACGGGTGGCGGCGCTCGAGGCCGACCCGGCGCAATTCGCCGAGCGCATCGAGCGGGTCGAAGGCCTCGGCCGGGGCGAGCCCGGGCCCGAAGGAGGGGGAGCGGTTCTCGAAGACGGCGACGTCGTAGCGGCTCGGGATCTCCGAGGGGTTTCCGGGCGACTGCGGCGAGAGCGGGTCGAGCTCGGCGGGCGGCAGCACGACGCGGTGCTGTCGGGCGGCCGCGATCGAGATCCACTCGCCGGTCAGCGGGTCCTGCCGCATCTCGGCCATCGCCGGCCGCGGGGCGAGTTCGCGCTCGTCGACGGCGCGTTCGGCCGGCAACTGCGTGTCGGCGTCGTCGAAGTAGATGAGCTCGCGGCCGTCGGCGAGCGTCGTCGGCTGCACGGCGATACGCGGGTCGATCACGGTCGCGGATGCCTCGGCGGCGAGGTCGCTCGTCTGGTTCACGCGGCACACGATACGCGACTTTCGTTCTGCAAACAAACTGCTTTCGTATTGCAAAGTTCAGCCCTGGGCCGGATGATCGAACCATGGACGACGACCCGCAGCTCGACGCGCCCCGCCGCCGCGAACTCGCCCTCGCCCTCGTCACAGAGCGCGGATTCGTGCGCGTCGCAGAGCTCAGCCGCGCCTTCGGGGTGACGACGGTCACCGCCCGCGCCGACCTCGACGCGCTCGAACGCCAGGGCGGCATCCGCCGCGTCCACGGCGGGGCCGTACCCGTCGGCGCCTCCGTCGGCGATGCGCGCCCCGAGCGCGAGCCGAGCTTCGAGGAGGCGCTCGAGGCATCCGTCGAACCGAAGCGGCGCATCGGCGAGCACGTGGCCGGCCTCGTGCGCAGCGGCCAGAGCCTCATCCTCGACGTCGGCACCACCACGCTGCAGGTCGCGCGGGCGCTGCGGCGGCGCACCGACCTCGAGGACCTCGTCATCTTCACGAACGGGCTCTCGATCGCGCTCGAGCTCGAAGCCGAGATCCCCCGTTTCCAGGTCGTCGTGACCGGCGGCACCCTGCGCCCGCGCCAGCACTCGCTCGTCGACCCGCTCGCCGGTTCGCTGCTGCAGCACGTGCACGTCGACCTCGCCGTCATCGGCTGCAACGGCGTCGACCCCGTGCAGGGCGTCACCAACGCGAACCTCCCCGAGGCCGAGGTGAAGGCGCTCATGCTCCAGCGGGCGGCGCGAGCCGTCGTCGTGGCCGACGGCTCGAAGCTCGGCGAGGTGCACCTCGGCCGGGTCGGCCCGGTCGACGCGTTCGACGCCCTCGTCACGGATGCCTCGGCACCCTCAGCGCTCGTCGCCGAACTGGAGGACGCCGGACTCGCGGTGGTCACCGCTCACGGCCCCGGCGCAGCCCATAGAGTTGAGGCATGACCCAACCCACGGGCGAGCAGTTCGAGCTCGAGACGACGACGTCGAGCGGCCAGATCCGGGCCACCGTCACCGCGGTCGCCGCAGGGCTCCGCACACTCAGCATCAACGGCATCGACCTGGTGCCGCCGTACGGCGAAGACCAGTCACCGCCCATGGCCGCGGGCATCGTGCTCGTGCCGTGGCCGAACCGCATCCGCGACGGCCGCTGGAGCCATGACGGCGTCGACCACCAGCTCGCCATCACCGAGCCGGCGCGTTCGAACGCCATCCACGGACTGCTCCGCCACACCGAGTACCAGCCGATCGAGCGCGACCGCGACTCGGTCACGCTCGCCGCGCGCATCTACCC
Source organism: Agromyces sp. NPDC057679 (assembly GCF_042799635.1). NCBI lineage: Bacteria > Bacillati > Actinomycetota > Actinomycetes > Micrococcales > Microbacteriaceae > Agromyces > Agromyces sp. NPDC057679. Next base: position 1,187,447 of record NZ_JBHVIK010000002.1, read on the forward strand.
GCAGTCCGGCTACCCCTACCTCCTCGGCACCGCCGTGCACTACGAGCTCGTCGCCGACGGGCTGCGTGTCACCCACTTCGTCGAGAACCTCGGCGGCGAGGCCGCGCCGGTCGCCATCGGCACCCACCCGTACCTCAAGATCGGCGGCGTGCCGACCTCCGAGCTGACGCTGCGCCTCGACGCCGCGAGCCACATCGAGGTCGACGATCGGCTGCTCCCGACGGGCGAGGTGCCGGTCGACGGCACCGAGTGGGACTTCCGCGAGGGCCGCCGCGTCGGCGACCTGCGTCTCGACGACGCGTTCGGCGAGCTCGCGAGCGACGACGGGCAGGTGCTGCACTCGCTCACCGCGCCCGACGGCCGCAGCGTCTCGGTGTGGGCCGACGACGAGTTCGGCTACGTGCAGGTGTACACCTCGCACGAGTTCCCCGGCGAAGACGGCGAGATCGCGATCGCGATCGAACCGATGACGGCACCGGCAGAGGCGTTCAACTCGGGCCGCGGCCTCCGCTGGCTCGATCCGGGCGAGGAGTGGCAGCTCAGCTGGGGCATCCGCTTCGAGGGCTTCAGCGCCGACTGACGCCCGCTCGGTCGAGGCGGCGCGACGCGCCGCATCGAGACACCGGGTCGACCCCGCACCCGCTCAGGCCGCGCACGACCCCGAGCCGACCGGATCCGCGAGCGAGGGGGCGCGCTCCGCGAGCGGCGCGAGCGTCGAGATCGGGATGGCGAAGCCGACCGTCGCGGCCGACTCCGAGCGAGCGAAGACGACGCCCGCGACCTCGCCGTCCGCGGTCAGCACCGGTCCGCCCGAGTTGCCGTGGTCGACCTCCGCCGAGAGCGTCAGCACGTCGCGGGTCGAGGTGCTCCCGCCCTCCTGGATCGTGAGCGGGCCGCTCGCGGCGACCCGGCCGGGGCGGAGCTCGAGCGGGCCGCCGAACGGATACCCGGCGACGGCGACCTCGTCGCCGAGGGCGGGAGCGTCGAGCGCGAGCGGCGCTGCGGCGAGGCCCTCGACCGCGATCACGGCGAGGTCGTGCTCGGCGTCGAACGCGACGACCCGCCCCGAGACGGCGGGCAGCCCGGGCGCCTCGACGATGGGCTCGTCGACCCCTGCGACGACGTGCGCGTTCGTGACGATCCGATTATCGGCGACGACGAATCCGCTGCCCGAGAGGTTCGCGCCGCACTCGAACGCCGTGCCCGTGACGCGCACCACCGAACGCGACGCCGCGGCCAGGGCCGGCGTGTCGAGCGTGCCGCTCGGCGGCGGCTCGGTCGGCAGGGGCGTGTCGAGCACCTCGACGAGCCAGGGCAGCGCGTCGCCGAGGGCGGCGGTGCGGAGCTCGGCCATCACCGACTTCGCGGGCGCCGGGGTCACCTGGTCGAGTGCGCGCAGCACGGTCGAGCCGGCGACGGCGGGCGAGAGCACGGGCACGCCGAGCGCCGAGACGCCCGAGGCGACGAGCGCGACCACGAACGCGGTGACGAGGAGATTGCCGATCGCCCCGAGCACCCGGTCGAGCACCCCGAGCTTCACCGCCCGCGCGCCGCGGCGGAGCGCCCGGCCGACGACCGCGCCGAGCCAGGCGCCCGCCGAGAGCAGCACGAGCGCCGCGACGAGCGCCACCGGTGCCCGCCATTCTGCGACGGGAACGAGCCCGGCCGCCCACGGCATGACGAAGTAGGCGGCGATGCCGCCCGCGATGAGACCGACGAGCCCCGCGGCGGTGCGCAGGAGCCCGGCGCGAGCGCCGTACACGACGGCGCCGATGAACACGAGCACGAGGAGGAGGTCGAGCAGCAGGCTCCAGGGCATCGCGCCTCCAGGGGTTCGTCGTGGTCCGATCCAGCCTGAGACATCCACCTCGGAGACTGCTGCAAGCGGCGTGCGATTCGTCGATGACGTACAAACGCGGGCGGCACGCCGCGGACCGTCGCGTAGGGTCTCAGATGGCCCGCGCGCACCCGCCGGGCAGCCCCGACGAAGAGGAGTCACGGATGCGCGTCGGCATGTTCCTGAACTACGCGGGCGGCTTCCGCGAGGCCGCCGACGAGGTCGCCGAGCTCGAGGCGGCCGGTGTCGACCTCGTCGCCGTGCCCGAGGCGTACTCGTTCGACGCCGTCAGCCAGCTCGGATTCCTCGCGGCCCGCACCGAGCGGATGACGCTCATGAGCGGCATCCTGCAGCTCTACACGCGCACTCCCACACTCACGGCGATGACCGCGGCGGGGCTCGACTACGTCTCGGGCGGTCGGTTCGAACTCGGCATCGGCGCGTCAGGACCGCAGGTCATCGAGGGCTTCCACGGCGTGCGCTACGACGCCCCGCTCGGCCGGGCCCGCGAGATCATCGACATCTGCCGCACGACCTGGCGGCGCGAGCCCGTCGTCCACCAGGGCCGCAACTACACGATCCCGCTGCCCGCCGGCGAGGGCACCGGACTCGGCAAGCCGCTGAAGCTCATCAACCGCCCCGTGCGCGAGCGCATCCCGATCACCGTCGCCTCGCTCGGGCAGAAGTCGGTCGAGCAGACCGCCGAGATCGCCGACGGCTGGCTGCCGATGTTCTACCACCCCGAGCGGGCCGCCGGCGTCTGGGGTGCCGCGCTCGCTGCGGGCACTGCGAAGCGGGCACCCGAGCTCGCCCCCCTCGACGTCTTCGCGAGCCCGGCACTGGCGATCACCGAGCGGCCCGAGCTCATCGCCGCGGCCATCGCCGCCGTGAAGCCCCAGCTGGGCCTCTACATCGGCGGCATGGGCGCACGCGGCAAGAACTTCTACAACGACCTGATCGCGAGCTACGGCTTCGAGTCCGAGGCCGCGAACATCCAGGACCTCTACCTCGACGGCCGCAAGGCCGAGGCGATCGCCGCCGTGCCCGACGAGCTCGTGCAGGCGGTCTCGCTCATCGGTCCGGCCGGGCACGTCGCCGAGCGGGTCGCCGCGTTCGCCGAGTCGGGCGTGACGACCCTCGCGGTCACGCCCCTCGGGCGCGACTCGGCCGAGCGTGTGGCGCTCATGGCCGGGCTCCGCGCGATCGTCGGCTGAGCGGGTGCTCGCGGCCGGCGCCCTCAGGCGGATGGCCCGGCGACGAGCCTCCCCGAAGTGGGGCGCGCGGACTCTGGTGCGGAGGCGGCCTCGCGGATAGCGTTGGAGCTGCACGCGAAGTTGCGTGCAGGGGAACCAATGGGAGGGGCCGCCATGGCGGGAACGTTCGAGCTCTACACGGATGCGAGCGGTGAGTACCGGTTCCGTCTGAAGGCCTCCAACGGGCAGGTGATCGCCGCCTCGCAGGGCTACACGACGAAGGCCGCCGCGCAGAACGGGATCGACTCGGTGCGCACGCACGCCACCGACGCCGAACTCGTCGACCAGACCGAGTGACTCGAACGACCGCCGGGCGGTGCCCATGGCATCGCCGGTGCGGTCATGCGCCATCGGCGTCGGCTCGGCCGACCGCGGCACTCGCCCCGATCTCGCGGCGTTCGCCGCGCCGCTCGGCCGCATAGGCCCACACCGCGAGGGCGAGCATCGGCCCCCAGAACCAGAGCGGCAGCACGAGGTCGAAGACGATGACCTCGATGAGCGAGTCGGCGCCGAGCGACAGCACGAAGACCGGCACGGCCGAGATCGTGATGATCGTCGCCGCGGCGAGTCCGGGCACGACCGCGAGCCGAGCGGGCACGGGGCGACCGCCGAGCCGCGGCATCCAGCGCGGGAACACGCGGCCCCACCGCATGATGAGCCCGAGCGTGAGCACGCAGGCCGCGGCCGCTCCCGACCCCAGCATGAGGCCGGTCGCGAGCACGGCCGGTGAGAGCTCGCCCTGTGCGGGCGCGAACAGCGGCCACGGCGTGAGCCAGCTCGCCCGTACGATCGCGTACGGCAGCGGCCCGAGTGCCGCGAGCACGGTGACGGTGCGGCGGTGGCGAACGAGCCACGACTCGAAGGCGCGCACCTCGCGGGTGGTGCGTCCGGCGACGACCGCCACGACGGTCCACGCGAGGACCGCGGTGACCGATGCGGCCGAGACCAGGATGGGAAGCGCGTTGTCGACGAGCCCCGAGCCGAACCTCACGAGGAAGGTCGTGACGCCGTCCCACGTCAGTCCGGCCCACGACACGGCGACCCCGAGGAGGGCGAGGAGCAGCAGGAGGAGCGGCACGCCGAGCCTCGGCGCCCGCACGATGAGCACCGCGGTGGTGAGCACCCCGGCGACGACCGCGGAGAAACCGAACAGGTAGCCCGCGAAGGTGATGGTGCCGGCGTCGCCGAGTACGACGATGACGGTCGCGGCGAGTACTGCCGCGGCACCGGCGACGAGTGGCGCCCGCCTGCGGAGTGCGCCCCGCGAGAGGGCGACGCCGGCGAGGAGGAGGCCGACGGCCCCCGTCGCGACCACGACCGCGGCGAACTGCGTCGGCTCCAGCAGGGCGTTCGCGAGGCTTCGCGAGCCCGGCGCCGTGTACGGATTCGAATCGGGCAGGAGCCACCAGGCGAGACCGAAGGCCGTGATCGCGCCGGACGCGACGAGTGCCAGCACGGCGAAGGGGCGGAGCAGCCGGGTCTCGGCCTCCGATCGGGTGGCGGCGACCGAACCGGTCGCCGGTCTGGTGGATGTCATCAAGCGCTCCTCTGCATCGACCCGGGAGCCCCGCGTGGAGGCCGTTCCCGGCGTCCCCGCCGACGATCGGCCGGGCACGACGCCAGCGTCCCGCGACGAGCGGGTCGCGCGCCTCACCCGATCGGGTGAGATGCCGCGCCGCGGCTCGCCGGTAGCGTGGGGCCGGTGAAGGATGCCACGACCGCGCGCCGAGGACCGAGCCGCGCCGACTTGGCGTGGGCGGCGGTGGCCGCGGCGGCACTCCTGCCGATCACCGTCGCCGAGGTGCTGCGCGTGGCTGGGCCCGCGGGGGCCGTCTGGGCGGGCAGCGTGCTCGCGCTGTTCGCGCTCCTGCACCTGTTCGTCGCGTTGCGGCGGCAGTGGCCGCGGGCGGCGATCGCCGTGGCATCCGCGCTCATGCTGGTGCTCGCCGCCCTGAGCCTGCCCGGCATGCCCGGGCTCGCCGTGCTGCAGGCGAGCTCGCTCGTCTACCTCGCGTTCGTCTACGCCGCCGCGGCGAGCGACGACCGGGTCGCCGGGGTGGCCGGGCTCGCCCTCGGACTCGCGGGCGCCGGGATCATCACGGGGATCGTGTTCCTGTCGGACCGGCCGGACGACGAGGCGATGGGCGCGAGCACGGGCGCGGTGCTCGCGCTCGCCGGCTCGCTCGCGGGCGGGATCGGCGCGGCCTGGGCGCTCGGACGATACCGTCGCGAGACCCTGCGCAAGCGTGCGGCGCAGGAGCTCGCGCTCGCGCAGGCCGCGGAGCTGCGACTGCAGGGCGAGCTGCGCGCGGTCGCCGAGGAGCGGCGCCGGATCGCCCGGGAGCTGCACGACGTCATCGCGCACTCGCTCGCGGTGATGGTGGCGCAGGCGGAGGCGTCCCGGTTGCTCGTCGGACGCGACGACGAACGGGCGCGCGGTGCGATCGAGCACGTGGTGGCGACCGGTCGTGCGGCGATGGGCGACATGCGCGGATTGCTCGGCGCGCTCGCCGAGTCGTCGCCCGGCGATGACCCGACGACCCGAGAACCGAGCCCGGGACTCGACGCGCTGCCGGAGCTCGTCGAGCGCTCGCAGTCGCCCGGGCGCACCGCGGACGCGGTCGTGGTCGGCGTGCCCGCGGACGTGCGACCCGGCGTCGGGCTCGCGGCGTACCGCGTGGTGCAGGAGTCGCTGACGAACACGATCAGGCACGCCCCGCCGCCGACGCACTCGCGGGTGCGGATCGAGTGGGACGCCGCCGGGCTCACCGTGACCGTCGACGACGACGGGCGCGACGCGGCCGCGGCGCGGGAGTCCGCCCCCGGGCGAGGCCTGCGGGGCATGCGCGATCGCGTCGAGCAGGTCGGCGGCGGCTTCGAGGCCGGCCCCCGAACGGATGCCCCGGGGTGGCGCGTCGTCGCGCGGTTGCCCGTGGGCAGCGAGGTCGACGACGGGGGATCCCGATGACGGGCGGCTCGTGCATCCGCGTCGCGCTCGCCGACGATCAGGAGCTCATGCGATCGGCGCTCGAGATCATGCTCGAGGATCCGCCCGACCTCGAGCTCGTCGTGCAGGCCGCCGACGGCGCCGAACTGCTCGAGCGACTTCGTGCGCACCGTGCCGACGTGGTCGTGATGGACGTGCGGATGCCCCGCCTCGACGGCATCGAGACCACGCGGCGCGTGCGGGCGGAGCATCCGGGTACCCGGGTCCTCGTGCTGACCACCTTCGACCTCGACGAGGTCGTGTTCGCCGCCATCCGGGCGGGGGCCAGCGGGTTCTTGACGAAGGACGCCTCCGCCGAGGAACTGGCTGCGGCGATCCGCGCCGTCCACGCGGGCGACGCGACCCTCGCGCCGCGCGCGACCGCGAGCCTCGTCGACTTCGTGGCGAAGGCGCCGGCCGCGCCCGATCCCGAGGCACTGCTCGCCCCGCTCACGGCGCGCGAGCGCGACGTCCTGGCCGAACTCGTCGTCGGTGCGTCCAACGACGAGATCGCCGAACGCCTCTACCTCACCGGCAACACCGTCAAGACGCACGTCAAGGCGATCCTCGCGAAGCTCGAGCTGCCCGACCGGGTGCACGTCGTCATCTGGGCGTACGAACGCGGGCTCGTGCCGCGATGAGGGTGACCGAGGCGTTCGAGTTCGAATGTCAGTTGTCGAAGATACCTTCGAATGAAGGAGGTCGTCGATGACAAGTGCCCGAGCCGTGGAGCCCGACCCTGATGGTGCCCCCGGGGAATTCCGACATCCCGACCCGCTGATTAAAAGTCAGCTGCTCTGCCTCTGAGCTACGGGGGCGTGAACGTGACGCAGAAGCGCTGCTATCGCTGCAAGCAGTCTAGGCCACTTGAAGAGTTCAACCGCCTCAGATCGGCGCGAGACGGTCTCACATCGCTCTGCAAGGAATGCAACCGGCAGAAGGCCCGCGAGTACTACGCAAACAACCGTGAGGCCCATGTGCGCGTGATCATGGCGAGAAAGGCGCAGCAGAGGCGCCTCGCGCTCGACGCTGTCGGCGACTACCTGCTCGCGCATCCCTGCCTCGACTGCGGCGAGTCCGACCTGCGGGTGCTCGACTTCGACCATCGCGCGGATTGCGACAAGTCCGCCGAGGTGATGCGCCTGGCGCAGAACGGCTACTCGGTGCGCAAGGTCATGAGCGAGATCGCCAAGTGCGACGTGCGCTGCCGCAACTGCCACGCGAAGGTCACCTACGAGCGCTCCGGCGACAACTGGCGAACCGCATTCATGCGGCGCGCCGCCGCGCGGGAGTGAGTCGGTCGGGCACGGCGAAGCGGCCGGCCACCGGATTCACCCGGCGTCCGGCCGCTCGCCACCTCGGCGGGTCGTCGTTCAGCCCCGACGGCTGTTCGCGGTTCCCTTGAGCGGCACAACGGTCAGCTTGCCGCCCTCGTCCGAGAGCGCCTCGGTCGTCACGTAGAGCTGTTCGGCTCGCACCGACACCGCGGCGGGCATCGCGACGTCGATCACGCCGGTCGCCTGGCTGGCGCCCGGGGCGACGATCGCGACCTGGCCCGCGCCCTCGGCCCCGCCGAACAGTTCGCTGACGTAGATCGTGCCGTTCGGCGCGACCGCGAGGTTGGTGGCCCCGTTGAATCCGCTCGCCACGGGCACGATCTCGCCGGTCTCGGGGTTCACCTTCACGACGGTGCCGCGCGGTCCGAAGGCGGGGCTCTCCTCGCCGCCGGGAAGGCTCGTCACGTAGAGCCAGCCGTCGGGGCCGAGCTCGACATCGGTCGGCACCGGCTCGGTGCGATAGCCGTGGCCGGCAGTGCAGGCCGGCCAGCCGTACTGGCCGCCGAAGCCCGGCGGCACGATGATCGGCGCGCTCGGCGGCAGCACCGCCACCGTCGAGACCTCGCCGTCCTCGACCGCGAGGATGGCGTTGGCGCCCGCGTCGGCGATGTAGACGGTGTCGCCGACCACGGTCGCCCCGTACGCGTGCGTGTCGACGATGCCGGTGTAGTGCGGCTCGCCGAGCGGCGGGAACGGCGGGAATCCGGTGAACTGCGCCTCGCACTCGGGCGTCAGGTCGGAGAAGCCGTAGGTGTTGACGGCATCGGGGTTCTCGCTCGCCTCGTACCCCGCGAGGTCGGCGACGAGGGTCGAGGTCCCGTTCTTCAGCGCGTAGAGGCCGGCGACGACGTGGTCGTGACCGCCGCGCATGTAGTAGACCGTCGATCCGGCGATCGCCGGGGCCGAGATCTCCTCGCCGGGTGCGGCGACGAGCGTCGAGGTGCCGCCCTTCTTGTCGACGCCTGAGAGCAGGCCGGCGAAGTTGCCCGAGACGATGGCGCGGCCGTCGGTCGCGACGGCGAGCCCGAGCGGGGAGGGAAGCCCGCTCGCGCGGGTCTCTGGGGTGCCCGGGGCCGGCGCAGCGGCGGCCGGGGCGGCGATGGCGGCGGTCGCGACGAGCGCGGTCGCCGCAGCGAACGTGAGGAGGCTTCGAGTGCGCATGGTTCGCAGGCTATTCCCGATGCGACGGCCCCGACGCCCCCAGTGCGGGCGGCCCCAGTGCGGGGGATCACCCGGCGTGGGGGACAGTCGCGGGGAGCCCGGGTATCCTGTTCCGAATGGCCGCCGACTTCCACCGCCCCACCCGGTTTCCGCCCGCACTCTTCGACGGCTTCATCGGCGGCGACGACCCGGCCCGGCTGAACCGGGCGGCCCACGACACGGCGGCGGCCCTCCTCGCGCGGGTGCGCGAGAACCCCGATCCCGAGATCGTCGCGCGGCTGATCGCGTACACCGACCTGCACGGCATCGACGCGATCGCCGAGCTCTGGTCGGGCTCCTCGGCGAAGAGCCTGCCGGGCGCGCTCTGGCGCATCTACCTGCTGCGCACGCTCATCGGCCAGGACGCCGAGGCGCTGAGCCTCGCCTACCGACGCGGCTCCGAGGTCTCGCACACGATCGACCAGGTCGTCGCGGGGGCGGCCTCGCCCACGGGCCCCGACGAGGTGCGCGAGCTCGCCGACCGGGTGCTGCACGGCGTCTTCACCGGAGATTTCGCCGTCGCGCTCGAGCGCGCGGCGGCGTTCGCGCGGGTGAGCGCGGCCGGGTTCACGAGCCTCGCCGACGACGCGGATGCCACGGACGCCGCGCACCCCGAGCGCTCGGGCGCGCTCACCCGACGCGCGTTGCGCCTCACCGAGCTCGCCGACGAGCTCAGCGCCTGCGCCCGCCTCTGGCGGCGCGACGCCCTCGACTGAGCCGCTCACCGCGCCTGGCAGACTCCGGCGCCGTCGCCGGGAATGAACCCGCCTCCGACGTCGTTTAGACTGACTGAGGCCGGCCGCAGTAACCCCGGGCTCCAAAATTCGCCGCTCCGAGCGGCCTCGCGCCGAGAGGCGTTTCTGCGGCCGGCCTTGTCATGTCTTCGGCCGGGTCGAACGGCACCTCAGCCCCCGGTGCGCCATTCGGTGGTGCGGCATTCGAGGTCGGTCCGGCCGATGCGCCCGGTGGGCGACCACGTCTCGACGAATCGTTCGGGACGCACCCGCGGGTCGGACGACCAGAGCTCGTCGAGCCGGGCCTCCGCGGCTTCGTCGCCGGCGTCGGCCGCGACGGTCAGCTCGGCGACGAGGTCGGCGAGTTCGAGCTGTGCGGCCGAGAGTTCGTCGCCCGGCGCGGCCATCGCTCCCCAGCCGTCCCACAGCAGTACCTCGCAGCGCTGCCGGTGGGCGAGGTCGGCGATCACGTAGCCGTGCACGAACGCGGGACCTGCGTACGGCGTGTCGGGCCCGACGCCGTGGTCGGCGAGGTCGGTGAGTCCTGCGCGGTACGCCTGCCAGGCTTCGGCGGCGGTGCGGAAGCCGGCCGCGTCGCCGCGCGTGAGGTCGTCGACCGCGAACGGGTACGCGGCGGGGTCGAGTTCGGGGTCGAAACGCACCCAGCGTCCGGTCTGGTCGTCCCACCGCTCGCCGACGACGTGGTCGTGGTGATAGCCGGGTGCGAAGTACCCGGCGAACCCGAGGCGGCTGCGAGCCGGAACGCCGTGCTCGCGCAGGATCGCGACGGCGAGCACCGAGTGGTCGCGGCAGCAGCCGCCGAGGCGAGCCTCCGGCGCACGGGGCGCGTCGAGCGGCCCGGCCTGCCGCTCGACGAGGGCGTCGAGCTGCGAGGCGACCCACCGTCGGTCGATGTCGTCGAACTGCTCGGCCCCCACTCCTCCCGGGGTCGCGCGATAGTGGTCGACGAGGAGCTCGACGGTGCGGTGAAGCGCGTCGAACCCCGTGCCGACGGCACGCAGCAGGTCGGCGTGGGCCCCGGGATCGGTGACGGCGGAGTGGGGGCGGTAGCGCTCGGAGCGGGCGGCCGCGACGTTGGAGGAGGTGCCGGCCGGTGCGGCCTCGGCGAGGTGATCGGTCATGGTTCGAGCATCCAGTCCGCCCCGGGGGCAGAGTCAAGCACGAGGCGCTGATCCGGGGTCCACGGGGGTCGCGATCGTGGCGACGACGTCGCCGGGCACGGTCGACCACGGGCGCTCGTAGAGCTCGCGCGGCGGGCCGAGCGGGCCGCCGTGCCGCTCGGCGGCGCGCGCGATCGCGTCGTAGAACCGCAGCAGGGCGGGATAGACGAGTTCGTCGGCGGCGACGTCGACCGCGACGTACGTGGTCGCCGGTTCCGCGCGCAGCACGATGTCGCCGACGGGATCGCACGTCCCGGTGTACGGCACCGCGCTCTCGACGCGGCCGGGCAGCGCGAAGCCCACGGGCTCGTGGAAGATCAGCTGGTGCGTCGCGAGCGGGCGTGCGTCGTGGGCGGCGAGGTGGTGACGCAACGCGATGACGTCGCCGATCGTCGTGGGCACGAGCTCGGCCTGCTCCACGACGCGTGTGATCGACGCCGTCTTCTGCGCCTCGCGGTGGACCACCCGCACACGGTCGGCGACGGCAGCGGATGCGTCGGCGTCGACGAGTTCCAGCCCCGAGGCATCCGCGACGACGTCGACGACCTGGCTGCGCCGGGCGAACGCGCTGCGCTCGGCCGACCACCAGGCGGCGAGATCGGCCCGCAGCCGCTCGGGCGGAGCATCGATCAACTCGTGGACCCGGTCGAGCGGCAGCCCTACCCGGCGCAGGGCCTGGATCGAACGGGCGCGGGCGAGCTCGGCCTCCCCGTAGCGGCGGTACCCGGTGCGCGCATCGACCTCGGCGGGCACGAGCAGTCCGTTCGCCTCGTAGAGCCGCAGCGCCTTGAGCGACAGCCCGGAGGCGCGGCTCATCTCGCCGGTCCCGAGCATCCGCATGCCCGTACGGTAGCGCATCGACCGGGGGCATCCCGCAGCCCTGCGGCTGCATAGCATTGGTGCATGGCCTCGACCGTGACCCTCCTCATCGCCCCGCTGCCCGCCGACGCGTCCGCCGACGGCGTCGATGCGACCTTCCACGAGGTGGATGCCTCGGAGCCGGCGCTGCGGGTCGGCGAGCTGTCGACGCAGCGCGGCGACGGCATCTTCGAGACCCTCGCCGTCGTCGACGGTCACGCCCAGGAGGCGCAGGCCCACCTCGTGCGGCTGCGCAACTCGGCGGCGATCTGCGAACTGCCGGAGCCGAACCTCGAGCAGTGGCACGCGGCGATCCGGCGCGCGACCGCGGCGCTGCCGGCCACCGGCGAGTTCGCGCTGAAGCTCGTGCTGAGCCGCGGCGTCGAGCACGGCCCGGCGCCGACGGCGTGGCTGCACGCCTCGCCCGCGGCCGACTTCTCCGTGCCGCGCGAGCAGGGCATCCGGGTCGTGACGCTCGATCGCGGGATCGCCCACGATGCGGCGGCCCGGGCGCCCTGGCTGCTGCTCGGCGCGAAGACGCTGAGCTACGCGCCCAACATGGCCGCGCTCCGCGAGGCGAAGCGCCGCGGCGCCGACGACACGATCTACGTCTCCTCGGACGGATTCGTCATGGAGGGGCCGACTTCGAGCATCATCCTCCGCATCGACGGCGTCTACACGACGCCCGCGCCGAGCGGGGCGATCCTCCACGGCACCACCCAGCAGAGCCTGTTCGAGCACCTCGCCCAGGCGGGGGAGCGCACCGAGTACCGCGACATCCCGGTGGCCGAGCTCGCGCTCGCCGATGCCGTCTGGCTCGTCTCGAGCGTGCGGCTCGCCGCGGGCGTGACGGCGGTCGACGGGGCTCCCGTCGCCCTCGACGCGGCGACCACCCGGCGCTTCAACGACTACCTCCTGAGCCCGCGAGACTGAGCGCCGCCCGCCCCCGAAGGGGGAGTTGCGCGGCCGGCGACCGGCACTCGCGCCGACTTTGTAAATGTTGCTAACATAACCCCACGCGACCGGAGAAGTGAGCGGAGGGGCAATGGCGTCCACACCGGAACGGCCCCGCCAAGCCCCGCGTCATCGCTCGTCGACCGAGGTCTTCGAAGACACGCGCGCGGTGGTCGAGCTGCTCGCCCGGCACCGCCTCGTCGTCGCCCCGCATGTCGCCGCACGACTGGGTCTCGCCCTCAGCGGCGACGCCGACGCGATCATCGAGGTGACCGGACGACTCCGCGTCGCGCAGCGGCTCGGCCACGCCGTGCTGCCCGACCCGCTGCCGCTCGTCCCCGCCATCGAACGGGCGGTCGGGGCCGACGCGCTGCGGCTGGCGGAGTGGGAGCGCCTGCTGCTCGTCACCGCCGCGGTCTGCGTCGACGACCGGGTCGACGTGCTGCTCGCCGCCTCGGGCCGGCCGATGTCGGCGCTCGTCGAGGGCGGGGTCAGCCGTCATCTCCTGCTCGTCGCCGGCCACTTCGCCTTCGCCGACCCGCGGGTGCGCGTCTGGGCGCACGCCGTCGCCAGCCTCGCCGAGCGCACGGCGGCGCACGCGGCGCTGGCCCGGGCGTATGCCGAGCTCGGCGTCGACGCGCGGGCCACCTGGCACCGATCGCTCTCCACGCTCGAGGGCTCCGAGGCGTTCGTCGCCCCGCTCCTCGAGATCGCCGAGGCCGCCGATGCGGCCGGCGAGTCCGAGTGGGCGCACGCCGTCGCCCGCGAGGCGGCGAGCCACGCCTCGGGCCGCGCCGAGATCGATGCGTGGCGCATCGCCGGCCGCGCCGCCCTGCACGGCGGCCACGTCGACGACGCCAGATGCTGGTTCGGCGGGGTGCTCGAGCACGGCGACGAGGACGAGCGCGCCGCGGTGCTCGCCGATTACCTCATCGCGCGCTCAGCGCTCGAGGGAGACGTGCCGCTCGGCGAGCTCGACGATCGGATCGCCGCGGCGACCGCCGACGGGGCGGGCTGTTCGGATGCCGAGACACGGTCCGCGCGACGGTGGTCCGATCTCGCCCGCGCCTCGGCGACTGCGGCCGGGCTGCTGGCCGAGCGCGGTGCTCCGGCCGCCGCCGCGCGCCGCCTCGCCGAAGCCGGGCGGCTGACCGCCCGGTACGGGCTCGACGACGGGCCGATCCGCGCGGCGCTCGCGTGGTGCGCGATGTTCGGGGTCGGGAACGCCGCACCGACGACCGTCGTATCGGGCACCGCCGCGACGGCCGGCGCCGGCGCGATCGCGCGCGCGATTGAGCAGGGACTCGCGGGCGATCCCGAGCGTGCCGCCCGCTGGCTCGGCGCACTCCGCGACACCTCGAGCGATCCGCGCGTCGCTCGCGACGAACGGGCGCCGATCATGCGGGCCGCACGCGCCGTCGCCGCCGCGCTGCTGGTGCTCTGGTCGGGCGAGGTCGGCCGGGCCGGGCAGCTGCTCGCCCGTGCCGCGACCGACCTGCCGATCGCACTGCCGTTCGGCGGGCTCGGGGCGACGCTCGCGCGACGGATCGACGTCATCACGAACGGCGAGATCGGTGCGTTCGCCCGCGCGGTCGAGGCGTCGCAGCCGCCCTCGACGGTCTCGATCCGGGCCGAGGAGCTCGTCGACCGCGCCGTGGCCGCACACCTGCGCGGCGCCCGCGCCGAGGCGGCGACGCTCGTCGCCCTCGCGGGCGAACGCGAGCAGGCGGCGGGGTGCGGCCTGCACGTTCCGGGGCTCGACACCGCCGCCGGCTGGGAGGTGCACGGTCGAGCGCCGTCGGCGAACGTCGGGCCGGAGGTCGAGCCGGGCGTGCGGCGCCCGCCCGACTCGCGGCTCGCGAGCGAGCTCCGCCGTCGCATGCGCAGCACCGACCGGCACCGATTCGAGGCCGACTACCGCGCAGCGCTCGAGGCCAGCCGGGGCATCGGCTCGCACTACGAGCGCGCGCGTACCGAGCTGATGCTCGCGCGGGGCTGCGGCGAGGCGGGCGCTCCCGATCGCGCCCAACGCCACCTGCTGGCCGCCGAGCACCTGTTCGGCGAGTCGGGTGCGACGGCCTGGCTCGCCGTCGTCGACGCCGAGCGGCGTCTGCTCGCGGCCGGGCCGGACTCCCCGGTCGCGCCCGCGGGCGGGCCGGCCGCGGCCACCGCGAACGGCGGCGAGGCGCTGGGCCCCACCGCGGCCTCAGCCGTCGGAGCGCCACCCGCGGGACCGGGTGTCCCTGCGCCGGCACCGGCACCGGCAGCCTCGTCGACGGTCCCCGCCCCGGCCCCGATCACCGCCGACCCGGCCGATCCCGACGACCCGCTCGTGGCGTGCCGCGCCGTGTGGGCCGAGGTGCTCACCGAGCGCGAGCTCGAGGTCGCGATGCTGGTCGTCGACGGGGCATCCAATCGCGACGTCGCGGCCCGGCTCTACGTCTCGGTCCGCACGGTCGAGGTGCATCTCGGTCGCGCCTTCACGAAGCTCGACGTGCATTCGCGGGTCGAGCTCGCGGTGCTCGCCTACCGTATGCGCGGACTGTCTCCGTCGCGCACGGCGTAGGCCGTCGGCCGAGGCGCGTACGTAGTCCCGCGTATGCGGGGATGTGCGGATTCGGCCGCGCCGTCCCGTCGGTAGCGTCGGGCTGCCCGTGGACCGCGGGCGGACCACAGGCAGACAGGAATGAGATGCGAACACTGAAGTTCGGGCGCGGCTCGAAGGCCGCCGTCGCCGCCGCGGGGATCGGACTGCTCATCGCAGCCCTCCTCCCCGCAGCGGTCGCGAGCGCCGCCGAGGCATGCGCCCCGGCGTGGAGCTCGACCGCCGTCTACACGGGCGGCGCGACCGCCTCGCACGGCGGCGTCAACTACACCGCGAAGTGGTGGACCCAGAACAACGAGCCGGGCACCGGCGAGTGGGGTCCCTGGGCGGCGGGCGCCGCATGCGGCACGGGCACCCCCGAGCCCACGCCGACCCCGACGCCGACCCCGACCCCGACGCCGACCCCGACGCCGACTCCGACCCCCACTCCCGAGCCCGGCACGCCGTGGACGTCGAACCCCGACGAGAAGTGCCGGCCCGACGGCCTGTACCAGACCCCCGGCGTCGACGTGCCCTACTGCACCATCTACGACGAGCAGGGCCGCGAGAAGCTGCCGAACGGCCTCGAGCACCGCGTCATCGGCTACTTCACGAACTGGCGCACTGGGCAGAACGGCCAGCCGCGCTACCTCGCGAGCGACATCCCGTGGACGCAGCTCAGCCACATCAACTACGCCTTCGCCCACATCGACGGGCAGGGCAAGGTCTCGGTCAACCAGGACGTCGCGGGCAACGCCTCGACGAAGATGACGTGGCCCGGCGTCGCCGGCGCCGAGATGGACCCGACGCTGCCGTACCAGGGGCACTTCAACCTGCTCTCGAAGTACAAGCGGCAGAACCCGGGCGTGAAGGCGCTCGTCTCGGTCGGCGGCTGGGCCGAGACCGGCGGCCACTTCGACGCGAACGGCGACCGGGTCGCCGACGGCGGCTTCTACACGCTCACCGACTCGCAGGCGAAGATCGACGCGTTCGCGGACTCGGCGGTGCAATTCATCCGCACCTACGGCTTCGACGGCGTCGACATCGACTACGAGTACGCCAATTCGAACGGCAAGGCCGGCAGCCCCGACGACTTCGCCTTCTCCGAGCCGCGGCGTGCGAAGCTCTGGGCCGGCTACGAGTCGCTCATGAAGACCCTCCGCGAGAAGCTCGATCGCGCCGGCGCGGCCGACGGCACGCACTACCTCCTCACCGTCGCCGCACCCGCCTCGGGCTGGCTGCTGCGCGGTGCGGAGGTCTACCAGGTGACGCCGTACCTCGACTACGTCAACATCATGAGCTACGACCTGCACGGCTCGTGGAACGACTACGTCGGTGGCAACGGCCCGCTCTTCGACGACGGCAAGGACCCCGAGCTCGCCGCCGGCGGCGTCTACGGCGCCTACGCCAACATCGGCTACCTCAACACCGACTGGGCGTACCACTACTTCCGCGGTGCGATGCCGCCCGGTCGCATCAACGTCGGCCTGCCGTTCTACACCCGCGGCTGGGACGGCGTGCAGGGCGGCACCGACGGGCTCTACGGCAAGGCGCCGCTCGCCGACCAGACGAAGTGCCCGCCCGGCACCGGGCCGACCATCGGCGGCACCTCGAAGTGCGGCAACGGCGCGGTCGGCATCAACAACCTCTGGCACGACCTCGACAAGACCGGGGCCGAGGTCGGCGCGGGCGCGAACCCGATCTGGCACGTGCTGAACCTGCAGAAGGGCGTCGTGGGCGACTACACCGCCTCCTACGGGGCGCCGACGTCGATCAACGGCACCTACACGCACCACTTCGACCAGACGACGAAGACCGAGTGGTGGTGGAACGCGACCACGAAGACCTTCCTCTCGGGCGACGCCGACCAGGCGATCACGGCGAAGGCCGAGTACATCGCCGACAACGGCATCGGCGGCGCCATGATCTGGGAGCTCGCGGGCGACTACGGGTACGACACGCAGAAGGGCCAGTACGAGATGGGGTCGACGCTCGTGTCGATCCTGCACGACCGGCTCTCGGCGTCGCAGCCGTACGACGCGGCGAAGGCGAACGTCTCGATGCCGACGAAGGCGATCGACCTGCAGGTGTCGTTCGGAGACTTCGCGCTCGGCGACAACAACTACCCGATCAACCCCAAGGTGACCTTCACGAACCGGTCGAAGTCCGCGATCCCGGCGGGGTCGACGATCACCTTCGACACCGCGACGAGCGACACGGGTGCGATGGGCGAGCAGAACGGCTGGGGCATCACGAAGGTGTCGAGCGACCACACCGGGTCGAACGTGGGCGGCCTGAAGGGCGACTTCCACACCTACGCGATCACGGTGCCCTCGGGCGGCATCCCCGCCGGCGGCAGCGTCTTCACGAAGCTCTCGTGGCGACTGCCCATGACGGAGATCTCGAACCTGCGGGTGAAGATCGGCACCGAGACCTTCGCGACGCTCGACGACCTGCCGCGCGGCGTCACGGTCGTCGAGCCGTCGGCCGGCTCGGGCGGCGGCACCGGCGGCGGTGGCACGGGCACGTGCGATGCGGCGGCCTGGAGCGCCACGGCGATCTACACCGGGGGCCAGCAGGTCTCCTACAACGGATCCGAGTACACGGCGAAGTGGTGGACGCAGGGCAACGCCCCCGGCACGAACGACGTCTGGGGTCAGCCGGCCGCCTGCTGAGTCGGGTGCGGCATCGAGGCATCCAGCGGTCGACGCGGATGCCGCGGGCGGGGGTTCCGGCGACGGAACCCCCGTCCGTCCGCATGCAGTACGTAGGTAGTCCTACGTACGCCCGGCACCCGGGGATCGGATCATGTGGATCGTGCGGACGCCCGCCCGTGGCCGTCCTTCATAGCGTGAGCGTGTCCAAGGGCGCACGCGCCCGTTCAGTTCCCCTTCACCGAAGGACGCCATGAAGATTCAGAGAACTCCGGGGCGCGGACTGCGCCGGGCGCTCGCCGCCCTCGCGACCGGCGCGATGGTCGCAGGCCTCGCCGCGGTCGGCGCCGCGCCGGCCGTCGCGGCCGAGCAGTCGCCGAGCGCCGTCAACGGCTACCGCAACGTCGGCTACTTCGCCCAGTGGGGCGTCTACGGCCGCGACTTCAAAGCCAAGCAGCTGCAGACCTCGGGTGCCGCGGCCGACCTCACCCACATCAACTACGCGTTCGGCAACATCCACTACCAGGACCTGACGTGCTTCATCGCCAACAAGGCGCAGGGCACGGGGCCGAACGGCTCCGACGGCGCGGGCGACGCGTGGGCCGACTTCGGCATGGGCTACACCGCCGCCAACTCGGTCGCAGGCACAGCCGACACCTGGGACCAGCCCCTCGCCGGCTCGTTCAACCAGATGAAGCAGCTGAAGGCGAAGAACCCGAACCTCAAGGTCATGATCTCGCTCGGCGGATGGACCTGGTCGAAGAACTTCTCGAAGGCCGCCGCGACCGACGCCTCGCGCAAGAAGTTCGTGAAGAGCTGCGTCGACCTCTACCTGCGCGGCAACCTGCCGGTCATCGACGGGCGCGGCGGCACCGGTGCCGCTGCCGGCGTCTTCGACGGCGTCGACATCGACTGGGAGTGGCCGGGCTCGCAGAACGGCGAGGTCGGCAACCACGTCGACGAGGTCAACGACAAGGCGAACTTCACCCTGCTGCTCAAGGAGTTCCGCACGCAGATGGACGCCCTGAGCGCGGAGAACGGCCACCCGTACCAGCTCTCGGCGTTCCTGCCGGCGAACCCCGCCGACATCGCGTCGGGCGGCTGGAACAACCCCGAGAACTTCCGCTACCTCGACTACGGCAACGTGCAGGGCTACGACCTGCACGGCGCGTGGGACCCGACGCTCACCGGTCACCAGGCGAACCTCTTCGACGACCCCGCCGACACCCGGCCCGCGACGAAGAAGTTCAGCGTCGACAAGGCCGTGAAGGAGTACCTGAAGACCGGCATCTCGCCCAAGCAGCTCGGCATCGGCCTCGCCGCCTACGGACGAGGCTGGCAGGGCGCGACCTCGGCGAATGCCTGGGGCCCCGCGACGGCCGCAGCTCCCGGCACGTGGGAGAAGGGCAACGAGGACTACGACAAGCTGAAGACCCTCGGCACCGACCACTACGACCCCGCCATCGGCGCCGCCTGGCGCTACGACGGCAACCAGTGGTGGAGCTACGACAACGCCCAGTCGACGACCCGCAAGGGGCAGTACATCGCCGACCTCGGCCTCGGCGGTGGCATGTGGTGGGAGCTCGACGGCGACCGCAACGGCCAGCTGGTCGGCACCCTCGCCGACAAGCTCCGCGCCTCGGCGACGGGCCCGGCGACCGACCCGACCGGGCCGACCGACCCGACGGATCCCACCGACCCGACCGACCCCACGGATCCGACCGACCCCACCGACCCGACCGGCTGCACCGCGGCCGCGTGGAGCGCGACCGCGATCTACACGGGCGGACAGAAGGTCTCGTACGGCGGCAAGGAGTACTCGGCGAAGTGGTGGACGCAGGGCAACACCCCCGGCACCAACGACGTCTGGGGCCTCGTCGGCCCGTGCACGACGGACCCGACCGACCCGACCGACCCGACCGACCCCACTGATCCGACCGATCCGACCGGCTGCAGCGCCGCCGCGTGGAGCGCGACGGCCGCGTACTCGGGCGGAGCGACGGTGAGCCACTCGGGCAACGAGTACAAGGCCAAGTGGTGGACGCAGGGCAACACCCCGGGCGCCGAGCAATGGGGCCCCTGGGAGCTGGTGAAGGCCTGCTGACCCGCTTCTGAGAACACGGATGCCCCGGAGCGAACCTCGCTCCGGGGCATCCGTCATGCGCGTGCCGCGCCGTGCGCGTCGCGCACGCGGCCGATCAACCGAAGCGGCCCGAGACGTAGTCCTCGGTCGCCTGCACAGACGGGTTCGAGAAGATCGTCGTCGTGTCGGCGTATTCGATGAGCTTGCCCGGCTTGCCGGTGCCCGCGATGTTGAAGAAGGCGGTCCGGTCGCTGACGCGCGATGCCTGCTGCATGTTGTGGGTCACGATCACGATCGTGTACTGCTGCTTGAGCTCCTCGATGAGGTCCTCGATCGCGAGCGTCGAGATCGGGTCGAGCGCCGAGCACGGCTCGTCCATGAGGATGACCTCGGGGGAGACCGCGATCGCGCGCGCGATGCAGAGACGCTGCTGCTGACCGCCCGAGAGGCCCGAGCCGGGGCGGTCGAGGCGGTCCTTCACCTCGTTCCAGAGGTTCGCGCCGCGCAGCGACCGCTCGACGAGCTCGTCGGCGTCGGACTTCGAGATGCGCTTGTTGTTGAGCTTCACGCCCGCGAGCACGTTCTCCTTGATCGACATCGTCGGGAACGGGTTCGGCCGCTGGAACACCATGCCGACCTGACGGCGCACGAGCACCGGGTCGACCGCGGGGTCGTAGAGGTTGTTGCCGTCGATGAGCACCTCGCCCTCGACGCGCGCACCGGGGATGACCTCGTGCATGCGGTTCAGGGTGCGGAGGAACGTCGACTTGCCGCAGCCCGACGGACCGATGAACGCGGTGACGCTGCGGGGTTCGATCTCGAGGGTGACGCCCTCCACAGCGAGGAACTTGCTGTAGTAGACGTTGAGGTCGCGGACTTCGATGCGCTTGGACACGGGTTTCCTTCTTGCTTACGGTCGACGGGCTCAGCGGCCGAGCTTCGGCGCGAACAGACGGGCGATGAGCCTCGCGATGAGGTTCAGCGCCATGACGATGAGGATGAGGGTGAGGGCGGCGGCCCAGGCACGATCGAGGAACGCCTCGGCCGGGTTGCCCTGGTTCGCGTACTGCGTGTAGACGAACACCGGCAGCGACTGCATGCGACCCTCGAAGAGGTTGTAGTTCATGCTCGCGGTGAAGCCCGCGGCGATGAGGAGCGGGGCCGTCTCGCCGATGACGCGGGCGATCGAGAGCATGATGCCGGTCGTGATGCCCGCGATCGAGGTGGGCAGCACGACCTTCACGATCGTCAGCCACTTCGGCACGCCGAGGGCGTAGGCCGCCTCGCGGAGCTCGTTCGGAACGAGCCGCAGCATCTCCTCGCTCGAGCGGACCACGACCGGGATCATGAGGAGCGAGAGCGCGACGGCGCCGGCGATGCCGGTGCGGGTGCCGGGGCCCCAGAAGATCGCGAAGAGCGAGTAGGCGAACAGGCCCGCGACGATCGACGGGATACCGGTCATGACGTCGACGAGGAAGGTCACGCCGCGTGCCAGCTTGCCGCGGCCGTACTCGACGAGGTAGATCGAGGTCATCAGGCCGATCGGGATCGAGATGACCGCCGCGGCGCCCGTCATGAGCAGCGTGCCGACGATCGCGTGCAGCGCGCCGCCGCCCTCGCCGGTGACGTTGCGCATCGACATCGAGAAGAAGTCGGCGTCGAAGCGGGCGAGGCCGAAGGTCACGACGGTGATCGACAGCGAGACGAGGGGGATCATCGCGAGGAGGAACGCGCCCGTCACGAGCGCCGTCACGAGGCGGTCGGTCGCACGGCGCGCGCCCTCGACGAGGCGGGAGAAGAGCCAGATCGCGGGGATGTAGAGCAGGGCGCCCACGACGAGCGCGCCGCCCCAGTCGAAGCCCGAACCGGAGCCGATGGCGACGACGCCGAAGACGGCGGCCGCGACCGCGACCGCGGTGCCGAGGATCACCCAGGGGGCGGAGGAGGGGAGGCGGCCCGCGGTGAGCGAGTTCGCGATCGGGGTGCCCGTCTCGGGCGCGGGGGTCATGGTCTGCAGGGTCATCAGTTCGCTCCCGAGAATTCCTTGCGGCGACTGATGATCCAGCGCGCGAAGGCGTTGACCGCGAAGGTCACGACGAAGAGGATGAGGCCGGTCGCGATGAGCACGTTCACGTTGAGGGCGTAGGCCTCGGGGAAGCTCAGCGCGATGTTCGCGGCGATGGTGGTCGGGTTGACCGAGGTCAGCAGGTCGAACGTCACGACGTGCGCGGCCGAGAGCACCATCGCGACCGCCATGGTCTCGCCGAGCGCTCGGCCGAGGCCGAGCACCGAGGCCGAGATGATGCCCGAGCGGCCGAACGGCAGTACCGCGACGCGGATCATCTCCCAGCGGGTTGCGCCGAGCGCGAGCGCGGCCTCCTCGTGGAGGACGGGGGTCTGGAGGAACACCTCGCGGCAGATGGCGGTCATGATCGGGAGGACCATGACGGCGAGGACGAGCGCGGCGGTGAGGATGGTGCGGCCGGTGGCCGAGACGGTGCCGCTGAACAGCGGGATCCATCCGAGGTTCTCGTTGAGCCAGGTGTAGGCCGGCACGACGGCCGGGGCGAGCACGCCGATGCCCCAGAGGCCGAACACGACCGAGGGGACGGCGGCGAGGAGGTCGACGATGTAGCCGAGCACCGACGCGAGCCGGCGCGGCGCGTAGTGCGAGATGAAGAGGGCGATGCCGATCGAGATCGGCAGGGCGATGAGGAGGGCGAGCGCTGCGGCCCAGACGGTGCCGAAGACGAGGGGGCCGACGTACTCCCAGAAGTTCGTCTCGAGGATCGAGGCGTCTTCCTTCGTGGCGGAGAGCGCGGGGATGCTCTGGACGATCAGGAAGAGGGCGACGGCGGCGAGCGTCACGAGGATCATCGAGCCGGCGAAGACCGCCGAACGGGAGAAGACGAGATCGCCGACGCGGAGCTTCGCCTTGATCGGGGCTGGTGCGGAGGTCATCTGGTGCGATCCTCGGGGGTCGGGTTGCGGTTCGGGGGTGCGCCTCCCGGACGAACCGGAGGACGCGGCTGTGCCCGACCCCGTCGTTCCTCCTGGAACTCGGGGGTCGGGCACGACGTCGTTACTTGATCGAGTCGATCGCGGCGGTCACCTTCTCGCGGAGCGTGTCCGAGATCGGCGCCGAGCCGGCGTCGGTCGCGGCGGTCTCCTGGCCCTCGGGGCTCGCGAGGTAGGACAGGTACGCCTTCACGAGCTCGACGTTGTCGGACTCGGCGTACTCGCCGCAGGCGATGAGGTAGCTGACGAGGACGATCGGGTAGACGCCCGCCTCTTCGGAGGTGCGGTCGATCTCGATCGCGAGGTCGCCCTCGGCGCGGCCCTCGGCGAACGGCGAGTGGTCGACGATCGCGGCAGCGGCCTCGGGCGAGTACGGCACGAACTCGTCGCCGACCTTGATCGCCACGGTGCCGAGGTCACCGGCGCGCGAGGCGTCGGCGTAGCCGATGGTGCCGTTGCCGTTGGTCACGGCGTCGACGAGGCCCGAGGTGCCCTGTGCGGCCTCGCCGCCCTCGAACGGCCACACGCCGTCGGCCTCCCAGGTCCACACGTCGGCCGCGGCCGCACCGAGGTACTCGGTGAAGTTCTCCGTGGTGCCCGAGTCGTCCGAGCGGTGCACGGGGGTGATGGCGAGGTCGGGGAGCGTCGCGTCGGGGTTCGTCGCGGCGATGGCCGGGTCGTTCCACTTGGTGATCTTGCCCGCGAAGATGCCGGCGACGGTCGCCGCGTCGAGGTCGAGCGAGTCGACGCCCTCGAGGTTGAAGATGACCGCGATCGGCGAGATGTAGAGGGGGAGCTCGACGATGGTCGAGTCGGGGGCGCACTTCTGGAAGCCGCCGGCGGCGAGCTCCTCGTCCTTGAACGCGCGGTCGGAACCGGCGAAGTCGCTCGCACCCGAGAGGAAGGTCTCGCGGCCGGCGCCCGAACCCGAGGGGTCGTAGTCGATCGTGACGTCGGGGTTCGCGGTCTGGAATCCGGCGATCCACGACTGCTGGGCCGCGTCCTGCGACGAGGCGCCTGCGCCGACGAGGTTGCCGGCGAGGGTCGAGGTCGACTCCTCGGGAGCGGCGGCGCCGCCCTCGTTCGAGGCGCAGGAGCTGAGCGCGAGCGCCGCGGTGACGGCGATGGCTGCGGGCACGCCGAAACGCTTGAGGTTCACGTGATTTCCCTTCCGGGGATCGTTTGCAGGAGTTGTGGGCCGGTGCCGGCCCGCCTGCGACGCTAACGAGCGCGCCTTACGAGCATCCGCCACCTCGGTAAACGGGAGGTGAACGGATCCGGGCGCGCAGAAACCGCCGGAAGATCGCGCTTTCAGGCGCGCGGCGGGTGCGTCTCGATCGAGATGATGCCCGAACCCTGGTTCGTCGCCGAGAGATGCACGACGCTGAACGCGCCCGGTTCGAGCTCGGCGGCGTCGCCGACGTAGGTGCCGAGCGGGGTGGCGGTCGCGAGCGCGAGCTCCGTGAGGAGGTCGGGCAGCAGGGGGCCGTGACTGCAGATCACGGCCGACCGGCCCGCGCGCACGCGCTTGCCGACGACGCGCCGGACCTCGCCGTCGCCCGCCCGCCAGGCGTCCTCGCTGATGCCGGCGTCCCGCTTGATCTCGATCCCGGTCGCGGCGGCGAGCGGCGCCACGGTCGTGACGCACCGCACGGCGGGGCTGGTCACGATGCGCTTCGGTCCCCACGCGGTGAGGGTCCCGACGAGGGCCGCCGCCTGGTCGACCCCTCGGGCGGAGAGCGGCCGCGAGGCATCCGGCCCCTCGAACCCGTTGCGGGCGACGGCCTTGCCGTGGCGGAGCACGGTGAGGCTGAAGGTGCGCGTGACGCCCTGCTCGACGAGCTGCATGAAGTTGTCGAGGATCTCGACGTCGGGCTGGTAGCTGAGGTACCCGCGGGCGCGCTTGGGCGTCACCCACTCGAGCGCCGCGACCTCGGCGTTCGGCTTGAATGTCGAGCGCTGCACGGCCTTGTCGCTCACCTCGGCCGCCCAGTAGTGCACGATCTTCTCGCGACCGCTCGGCAGGGGATAGCGCGAGATGCCGAGCGGCACGCCGAGGGCGACCTCGAGCCCCGTCTCCTCGGCGATCTCGCGGACCGCGGTCTGCGGCAGCGACTCGCCGGGATCGACCTTGCCCTTCGGGATCGTGACGTCGCCGTAGACCGTGCGATGGATGACGAGCACGTGCAGCTTGCCGTCGATGTGGCGCCAGCAGACGGCGCCGGCGGCGTAGACGGCCGTCGTCACCGGCGTTGCCCCGTTCGCGGACGCTGGGCCGATCTCGTGCGACGGGCCACCTCGGCCATGAGCAGGTTCTGCATGTCGGCGAGCGGCTGCCCCGAGTCGTCGGTCGAGTGGCGGGTCCACACGCCCTCGCCGTCGAGGTGCCACGAACTCGTCGACTCGTCCATCGCCAGGTCGAAGAGCCCCTGCACCTCGGCGAGGTGCAGGGGATCGGTGAGGCGCACGAGCGCCTCGACCCGGCGGTCGAGGTTGCGGTGCATCATGTCGGCCGAACCGATGAAGATCTGCGGGTCGCCGTCGTTCTCGAAGCAGAACAGCCGCGAGTGCTCGAGGTAGCGCCCGAGGATCGAGCGCACCCGGATGTTCTCGCTGAGCCCGGGCAGGCCCGGTCGCAGGCTGCAGATGCCGCGCACCCACACCTCGACGGGCACGCCGGCGTTCGAGGCGCGGTAGAGCGCGTCGATGATGGCCTCGTCGACCATCGAGTTCACCTTGATGCGGATGCCGCTGGGCCGGCCCGCCTCCGCGTTGCGGATCTCGGTCGCGATGAGCTTCAGGAGCCCCTTGCGGAGGTGGAGGGGCGCCACGAGGAGCCGCTTGAACTTCTTCTCGATCGCGTAGCCCGACAGCTCGTTGAAGAGGCGGGTCAGGTCCTTGCCGACCTGGTCGTCGGCGGTGAGCAGGCCGAGGTCCTCGTAGATCCGGCTCGTCTTCGGGTTGTAGTTGCCCGTGCCGATGTGGCTGTAGTGGCGCAGCACGCCCTTCTCCTGGCGGATCACGAGCGCGAGCTTGCAGTGCGTCTTCAGCCCGACGAGGCCGTACACCACGTGCACGCCCGCCTTCTCGAGCTTGCGCGCCCACGTGATGTTCGCCTGCTCGTCGAAGCGGGCCTTGATCTCGACGAGGGCGAGCACCTGCTTGCCCGACTCGGCCGCGTCGATGAGCGCCTCGACGATGGGGCTGTCGCCCGAGGTGCGGTAGAGCGTCTGCTTGATGGCCAGGACGTCGGGGTCGGCCGCCGCCTGCTCGAGGAACGCCTGCACGCTCGTCGCGAACGACTCGTAGGGGTGGTGCAGCAGCACGTCCTGGCGGGACACCGCCTTGAAGACGTCGGCCCGCAGGTTCGACTCGGTCGGCTGCAGCTGCACGGCCGTCGTCGGCACGTGCGTCGGGTAGTGGAGTTCGGGCCGGTCGAGGCGCGACAGGTCGAAGAGGCCGCCCAGGTCGAGCGGCGCGGGCAGGCGGTAGACCTCCTGGTCCGTGACATCCAGCTCGCGAACGAGGAGGCCGAGCGTCACCTCGTCCATGTCGTCGGTGACCTCGAGGCGGATCGGCGGGCCGAACCGCCGCCGCAGCAGCTCCTTCTCGAGCGCCTTGATGAGGTTCTCGGTCTCGTCCTCCTCGATCTCGACGTCCTCGTTGCGGGTGACGCGGAACACGTGGTGCTCCACGATCTCCATGCCGGGGAACAGATCGCCGAGATGGTTGGCGATGAGCTCCTCGAGGGTGAGGTACCTCGCGCTCTCGATCGACTCGTCGGGGTCGACGCGCACGAATCGCGGCAGCATCTGCGGCACCTTCACGCGAGCGAACTCCTGCCGGCCGGTGCGGCTGTTGCGCACACGCACCGAGAGGTTCAGCGAGAGGCCCGAGATGTAGGGGAAGGGGTGCGCCGGGTCGACCGCCAGGGGCATGAGCACCGGGAAGATCTGCTTCGAGAACACGTCGTGGAGGTGCGCGCGCTCGTCGTCGCCGAGCTCGGCCCAGGTGGCGATGCGGATGCCGGCCGCGGCGAGGGCCGGCTTCACGAGGGTCTGGTACGCGGCGGCGTGGCGCTCCTGCAGCTCGTGCGCCTTCTTCGAGATGTCGCTCAGCACGTCGGCCGGAGCCCGCCCGATGTTCGTGGGCACCGCGAGCCCCGTGACGATGCGGCGCTTGAGGCCGGCGACCCGGACCATGAAGAACTCGTCGAGGTTCGACGCGAAGATCGCGAGGAAGTTGGCCCGCTCGAGCACGGGGAGCGTCTCGTCCTCGGCCAGTTCGAGCACCCGCTGGTTGAACGCGAGCCAGCTGAGCTCGCGGTCGAGGTAGCGCTCGGCCGGCAGCTCGGGCGCGCCTTCGATGTCGAAGGGTTCGAAGTCGTCGTCGAAGTCGCTCGCCGTCCGGTCGGAGGTGCGGTCGTCCTCGAGGATGCTGTCGGGGCTCATCCCCTCATCATGGCACGCGACCCGAAACGCGCCGATGAGGGCCGGGTTAACGGGCGGTGACGGGGGCTGGGCGGCGACGGGGCCGGGCGGCGGGGCTGCGTTCGTCAGCGGGCCGTGACGGGCGCCGCGCCCGCGCCCTCGTCGTCCTCGTGGACGTTGAAGCGGTACCCGACGTTGCGCACCGTGCCGATGAGCGACTCGAGGTCTCCGAGCTTCGCCCGCAGCCGCCGCACGTGCACGTCGACCGTGCGGGTGCCGCCGAAGTAGTCGTACCCCCACACCTCGCTGAGCAGCTGCTCGCGGGTGAACACGCGCGACGGATGCGCTGCGAGGAAGCGCAGCAGCTCGAACTCCTTGTAGGTGAGGTCGAGCGGCTTGCCGTGCACCTTGGCCGAGTAGCTCGCCTCGTCGATGACGACGCCCGACGTCTGGATGCGTTCGCTCGGCTGCGAGGTCTGCGCGCGTCCGATCGCGAGGCGGATGCGCGCGTCGATCTCGGCGGGGCCGGCGCCCTCGAGCACGACGTCGTCGACGCCCCAGTCGGGCGTGACCGCGGCGAGGCCGCCCTCGGTGACGACGAGCACGAGCGGCGCCGAGAGCCCCGTCGTCTTCAGGATCTGGGAGAGCGCCTTGGCGCCAGCGAGATTGGTGCGGGCGTCGAGCAGCACGAGGTCGGCGTCGGGTGCCCGGACGAGTTGCTCGGGCGACGCGGGGATCACCCTGACCCGATGGGTCAGCAGTGCGAGCGCCGGGAGAACGTCGTCGTTGGCCGTCGGCGTCAAGATCAGCAGCTGCGCCACGCCACACCCTCCAGTAGTAAGGTGCGGTCAATACTACGGGACGGCCGCCGCTGTCCCGCGACACGAACGGGGAGACATGGTCGAGCAGTCCGGGACGCGCTTCGGGTGGGCGAGCGTGGTGCTCATCTGGGCGATCGCGATCGCGGGGTCCGCGATCGTCGGCGGCCTCGCTCTCTCGGGTCAGGGCACCTGGTTCGGGGATGACTCGTGGCTCGGGCTCTACGGTGCGCTCGGCGTCGTGCTCGCCGCCGCGGTGATCGGCACGCTCGTCGTGCAGCTGGCCACCCGCCGGCCCGAGGGCTTCGTCGGGCGGGTGTCGGCGTCGATCGGCGGGGCCGTCGTCGTGGTCGCGCTCGCCGCGCTGCTGCTCGCACCGCTCGCGACGGGCTGACGCGCCCGAGCCCCGCGGGCAGCGGATAGACTCGCAGTATGTCTGAGCTGCTCGCCCTCGAACTCCTCTTCATCGGCCTGCTCGGCCTCGCGAGCCTCGCGATCGCGTGGATCAGCGGGGTCGTCGTCTACAAGCTCTTCAAGGGTCAGCGCTAGGCGCTGGTGAAGGCGTGGCGATGATCGAGCTGCCCGTCGACCTTCCGGCCGAGCTCGTCCCGCTCTCCTGGCTCCTCGGAGTCTGGGAGGGCTCCGGGGTGATCGACTACGCGGTCGGCGACGAATCGGTCACGCACGAGTTCGGGCAGCGGGTGAGCTTCAGCCACGACGGGCTGCCCCACCTGAACTACACCTCGTACACGTGGCTCTTCCCCGCCGAAGAAGGCGGTGAGCCCACCCCGCTCGCGACCGAGACCGGCTACTGGCGCCTCGCCCGTGCGCAGGGCGAGGGCGACCCGGGGCCGGCGCTGCTGCCCGCGGTCGGCGAGACGCGGTTTCCCGACGCCGACTCGGTCGAGGCCCTGCGCAACGCCGACGGCGGGTTCGACCTCGAGGTGTCGATCGTGCACCCCGGCGGCGTCAGCGAGCTCTACCTCGGCCAGGTGAAGGGCCCCCGTATCGACCTCGCCACCGACGCCGTCATGCGCGCGGCCGGCGCGAAGCCGTACTCGGCGGCGACCCGCCTCTACGGGCTCGTCGAGGGGCACCTGCTCTGGGCGTGGGACATCGCGGCCCTCGGCCAGGACCTGCGCACCCACGCCTCGGCCCGCCTCGGCAAGGTCGACTGATGACAACATCGCCGCTGCTCGCGCTCCCCGGCGCCGTGCCGGCCGAGTCCTCGCCGGCCGTCGCCGGTCACTACGGCAACCCCATGGTCGAACAACGCCGCCTCGAGCGCGGCGAGGCGATCGTCGACCTCTCCGACCGCGGCGTCGTCACGGTGACCGGCCCCGACCGCCTGAGCTGGCTGCACTCGATGGCGAGCCAGTCCTTCGACCGGCTCTCGCCGGGCGAGGGCATCGAGGCACTGCTCCTCGATGCGGCCGGGCACATCGAGCACGCCGTGCACGCCGTCGACGACGGCGAGACCGTCTGGCTCGTCGTCGAGGGCGACGAGGCCGCGTCGCTCGCGGCCTGGCTCGACCGCATGCGGTTCATGCTGCGCGTCGAGGTCGCCGACCGCAGCGCCGAGACGGCGGTGCTCGCCGCGATGTCGCAGGCCGCGCTCGACGCCGCCGTCGCCGCGTACGCCCCCGCGGGGGTCGCGCTCGACTGGATCGACCCGTGGGCCGCGCCCCGGCCCGGCGCGCACCAGTACGCCGAGCAGGCCGGCCACCCGGCATCCGACTGGCGCCTCATCGAACGCATCGTTCCGCGCGCGGCGCTCGCCGACGCCGCCGACGCGGTCGCGGCCGGTCGCGCCCAGGTCGCGGGCGCACTCGCGCTCGACGCGCTGCGCATCGCCGCATGGCGCCCGCGCCTCGCGAGCGAGGTCGACGAGAAGACGATCCCGCACGAGCTCGACTGGCTGCGCAGCGCGGTCGACCTCGGCAAGGGCTGCTACAAGGGCCAGGAGACGGTGGCGAAGGTGCTGAACCTCGGCCGACCGCCGCGACGGCTCGTGCTGCTCCACCTCGACGGCAGCGACACCGTGCTACCCGCTCCCGGCGACGAGGTCGTCGGCGAGAAGGTGCGCCCCGAACCCGCCGAGGGCGAGTCGCCCGAGCGCAAGGTGGTCGGGCGCATCACGTCGAGCGCCATGCACCACGAGCTCGGGCCGATCGCGCTCGCCGTGGTGAAGCGCGCCGTGCCCGCCGAGCTGCCCCTCATCGTGCTGAGCCACGGCATCGACGTTGCGGCGGCCCAGGTCGAGATCGTGCCGGCGGGGGCCGGCGCCGCCGTCGAGGTGCCGCGCCTGCCGCGCCTCGGAGTGCGCAAGCCCTAGCCGCCGTCAGCCGGCCCCGCCGGTCGACGCCGGGTCCGCTGCGTCGTGCCCACGCGCCGCGCTTCGGCGCGCCCGGCGCCGGCCGCGCGACATCCGCCCGCCGCGCCCGCCCCGGACACGACGATGCCCCGGAGCCCGAGGGCTCCGGGGCATCGTCCGCCTGAGACTACTTGCAGTTCATCTTGGCGTAGGCGACCTTGACCTCCTTCAGGTGCTCGCGCTCGCCGTCGTGGTGCCGGACCGCGACCGTGATGCTGCCCTTCTTGAGCTTCTTCGTCTCCGTGTCGAACAGGTGGTAGACGGCCGAGCCCGCGGCGACATCGGCGATCTCGTGGGTGCCCCACGGCGTCGTGATGACGACGTCGGATGCCACGTTGCCGGTGTTCGCGGCGTACACCGCGAGCTGCGCGGAGCCGGCGCCGCACTGGGGCGCCGCGGTCGCCGTGACCCCGAGCTCGACGGGCAGCGGCTCGTCGATCGTGATCTCGGCGGTCTGGGCCTCCTCGGCGTTGCCGGCGACGTCGGTCGAGCGGTACTCGACCGTGTGCTCGCCCGCCCCGGTCACCGTGACCGGTTCGGCGTAGGCGACCCAGTCGCCGCCGTCGACCCGGACCTCGGTGCCGGCGACGCCCGAGGTGTCGTCGACCCCTGCGAGGGTGAACACCGCGCCGCGGACGATCTCCTCGACCGTGGCCGTGGTGACCGGGGCGACGGTGTCGAGCCGGACGCTCACCGAGCGCGCCTCCTCGACGTTGCCCGCCTCGTCCGTCGAGCGGTAGCCCACCGTGGTCTCGCCCTCGCCGGTCACCTCGACCGGCTCGGTGTACGCGGTCCACGCGCCGTCGCCGATCGCGTACTCGGTCGAGGCCACGCCGGTGCCGTCGCCGTCGCCCGCCTCGAGCGAGAAGCTCGGAGCGGCCGTGTACCAGCCCTCGGCGCCGTCGGGCTCGGCCGGGCTCAGGGCGAGCTCGGTCGTCGGGGCCGTGACGTCGACGATCGGCACCTCGAGCTCGAACGAGTCGAACTCGACGACGGTCGACTCCTCCTGCTGGGGGCCGATGGCCATGAGGCCGACGCCCTTCAGCGGGAGGTCGAACGTGATCGGCTGGCCGATCGACGTCCAGTTGACGCCGCCGTCGCTCACCTCGGCCGAGTAGCTCGACCCCGACTTCGTCACGCGCAGGTACCAGTACCCGCTCTCGCTCGAGTCGGCGATGTTGAGGTTGCGGCTTCCGATGCCCGACGCGCTCTTCTCGCCGGCGAGCTCGGCCCGGAGGTCGAGCGCGCTGCCCGGGTTGTTGTACGCGACGATGTCGGCCTTGACGTAGTTGTCGTCGTCGGCCCACATCATGAGGCCCGCCAGCTGGTAGCGGTGCTTCAGCGGCGCCTTGAACTTCGTGGTCGCCACCCAGTCGCCCGCGGGCGCCTCGGTGAGGATGAAGTTGCGCGGCGACACGGGGTTCGACCCGTTGATGTCGCCCGGCTGCGTCTCGATCTTGAGGTGGCCGTCGGCGACCTCGAGGTGGTTCGAGTCGTAGCGCACGCTCTGCGCCCAGCGGCAGCCGTCGAGCGCCGCGCCGTCGAACGCGTCGCCCGGGGTCACCGGGGTGCGCGTGTCGGCGTCGGGCGTGACGCGCAGCCAGTCGACCTTCGCGACCGTCGGCGTGGTGCCGAGGTCGCCCGCGGCCATCACGCCGAGGCGTGCGTTCGGCTTCTGCTGGAGCTGGCCGGCCAGGGCCGTCCAGGTCTGGCCGTCGGCCGAGTACGCGCCCTTCAGCACGCTGCCGTCGCTCGTCAGCTTCAGGTGGATCGTGCTCGGGAAGTCGGCCGGGAGCGTCGGCGACGCCGCCGTCGAGCGCGAACCGGCCGTCTCGCTCTGGAACTCGATGAACCGGCTGCCGTTCTGGCTGCGGACGAAGGCGAGCTTGTTGTACTCGTCATCGCTGCCGTGGAGCACGAGGCCCGCCCACTGCCAGTGCGAGGTGTGCGCGAGGTCGAGCTTCGTCGTCGCCTCCCACGCCCCGGCGGGGGTGGGCTTGCCGATGAAGCTGACCGGACCGGTCGACGCCTCGTTGATGTCGCCCGCCGTCACCGGGAGCGTCACCGCACCACCCGACTGCGTGACCGGCACCGTGCCGGAACGGACCGTCCACGACGGTGCGAGCGCCGGGGCGTCGAACTCATCGGAGAACGGTGCGCCCGTGCACATGAGCGGCTCGAGCGGCTGCTCGGGCTCGGGCCCCTTGGGGTCGGTGTCGATCGCGAACTCCGAGAAGTCGACGGCACCCGCCGAACCCGAGTGCGCGACCATGAACATGCCGACGTCCTGCGTGCTCGCGGCATCCGCAAGGGTCACCGCACCGCCCACCTGGGTCCAGCTCGTGCCGTTCTTCGAGAAGTAGGCCGTGTACTCGGTGCCCGAGCGCTTGAGCTTCACCCAGGTGGGGTAGCTCGTCGTGCCGCCGGCGACCGAGGTGTTCAGCTGGCCGTTGCCGTCGGGGTCCGCGAGGAACTCGACGCCGTTGTTCGGACGGATGCCGACCATCGCGTAGCCGGGCGAGCTGCCGGGCTGCGTGAGGTCGTTGCGCACGATGATGCCGGCCTTGGCCGAACCGTTCGTGTTCTGCTGGGCGTCGACCTTGACGACGGCCTCCCAGTCCTCGTCGCCGCCCGCCGGAGCGTACAGCGTCGAGTACTCGTCGACCCCCTGCCAGGTGTTGTCGCCCGCGCCGGTGATGCGGAACTTGCCCGAGCCGATGCGCTCGAAGAGGCCGTCGGCGTTCGTGAAGGGCACGAGGTCGCCGAACAGCTCGCCGACCTGCGAGAGCACGACGCGCGAGGTCTTCGACTTGCCCGCTGCGTTCGTCGCGACCGCGGTGAGCTCGTAGAGCCCCTCCTCGGGCGACGCCCACTCGGCCGTGTACGGAGCCTCGGTGTCGGTGCCGATCGACTCGCCGTCGACGAAGAACTCGACCGCCTCGACCGAACCGTCGGTGTTGAACTCGTCGCTCGCCGCGGCCTCGACCGTGACGTCCTGACCGGGCTCCAGCTGGACGCCCTGCTCGGGCGAGGTGATCGCGACCTCGGGGGCCGCGGTCGGGGACGAGCCACGGCCGATCGCCTCGAGGAAGTTCAGCTTCACCTCTCCGCCCCGGAACACGAGGAACAGGTTCATCGAGTCGCCGGAGAACGCGCTCACGTCGAGCGCGACGTCCGCGAACCGGGTCGAACCGGTGGCCGGGACGTCGGCGGTGGCGAGGAGCTCGCCGTCGACCGCGCCCTTGCGCAGTTCGATGCTCGTGCCGTCGGCGACCGCGGACACCCGCAGCGCGAGACGGTCGATGCGGTGGAAGCTGACCGGGTCGTAGTTCACCCAGTCGCCGTCGCGGGCGACGACCATGCGGTCGCCCTCGGCGCCGCCGACGTCGCGGCTCGCGGCGACCGAGACCCCCGGCGAGGAGGTGTCGAAGAACTCGGCCTGCTTCACCTTCGGGAACACGAGCGTCGTCGCCGAGCCCGTGAGCGGGTTCACGCCGCCCTCGCCGCCGTGGTCGGTGTACCGGGCGTCGATCGCGAAGAAGATGTCCTCGTCGGGGGCGTGGCCGCCGAGGCTCGTCGGCGTGGTGCCGGTGAGACCCGAGAGCGGAGTGAGCGGGTGCGCGTGGTCGTCGTGGCCGAGCGCCGGCTGGATGATGACCTCCGAGCCGTCGACCGTGCCGTCCTCGGGGTCGCTCACCTGGGAGGCCCAGTTGAGGTCGTCGCCGAAGTCGAAGAACGCGCCGTTCGGCGGCAGCGAGATGCCGACGCTCGGGCGGGTGTTGCCCACGGTGATCGGCACGGTGGTCGTGCCGGTCTTGCCGTCGGGGTCGGTGACGGTCAGTCGGGCGTCGTAGACGCCGTCGGACGCGTAGCTGTGGCTCGCCTGCGGGGTCGTCGCGTCGGTCGTGCCGTCGCCGTCGAAGTCCCATGCGAACTGGAGCGCGGCGTTCTCGGGGTCGGTCGAACCCGAGCCGTCGAAGGCCACCGCGAGCGGCGCCTGCCCCGAGTCGCGGTCGATCGAGATCTTCGCGATCGGCGAGCGGGAGCCCTGGATGTAGTCGATGCGGTGGAGCCCCGAGTTCGGGTTGTCACGGCCGAAGCCGCCGCCCCAGTCGAGCACGTAGAGCGAGCCGTCGGGACCGAAGCGCGAGTCGATCGGGGCGAGGAACTGCTCCTGCGGGAGGAACGCGTTCACCTTCTCGATCTGGTCGCCCGGGGCCTGGTCGCCGCCTGCGAGCTGGATGGAGTACATCTTGTTGCGCGCCCACTCGTAGAAGAAGGGCTTGCCGTCGTACGACGCCGGGAACTTCGTGTCGCTCACGAGCTCGGGGTCGTAGTCGTACACCGGGCCGCCCATGGGGGCGAGACCGCCGCCCTGCGGGATGATGCCGGGCACCGAGGAGCGCTTGTAGCCGTACGCGAGGTCGGCGCCGCGCGCCGCAGGCAGCTCGGTCAGACCAGTGTTGCGGGGCGAGTCGTTGATCGGCGCGTCGCAGTCGAAGTAGTCGCCGACGGTGACGGGGTTCGTCGTGTAGTCGACGTCGCGGAACGGCTCGTTCTGGCCCATGCAGAGCGGCCAGCCGTAGTTGCCGGGGCTCGTGATGTAGTTCCACTCCGCGATGCCGGCGGGGCCGCGCGTGGTGGGCGCGTCGCTGCCGTTGTCGGGGGAGTAGTCGGCGAGGCTGATCGCACCGGTCGACTGGTCGATCGAGAAGCGGAACGGGTTGCGGAAGCCCATGGCGTAGATCTCGGGCAGCGTCTTGTCGTCCGCGTCGTCGGCCTCGGGGAAGAGGTTGCCCTCCGGGATCGTGTAGCCGGGGCCGTCGGCCTTCGGCGTGATCCGCAGCAGCTTGCCGCGGAGGTCGTTCGTGTTCGCCGAGGTCTCGCGGGCGTCGTGGAACGTGCCGGGACGCGTCGAGAGCGGTGCGTAGCCGCCCGAGGGCTCCGAGTGCGGGTTCACGTCGTCGCCGACGCCGAGGTACAGGTTGCCCTGGGCGTCGAAGTCGAGGCCGCCGCCGGTGTGGCCGGGCTCGTCGGGCAGGCGCCGCGCGGGCACCTCGATGATGAGCTCCTCGCTGGCCGGGTCGATGACGCCGTTCTCCATCGTGAAGCGCGAGACGCGGCTGAAGAAGCTCGACGGGTCGGAGTTGTCGGGTGCGTCGGGGGAGCGGTACAGGTAGACGCGCCCGTTCTCGGTGAAGTCGGGGTCGAGGGCGATGCCGAGGAGGCCGTCCTCACCGCCCGAGTAGACGTCGAGCTCGAGCGCGGTCGTGACGGCGTTCGTCGACGGGTCCCAGACGCGGACCTGGCCGCGCACGAGCTCGGTGTAGAAGACCCGTCCGTCTTCGGCGATGTCCATCGCGAAGGGCGCCGAGGTGTTCTGGTCGAGCGCGACCTTCTCGAAGTTGCCCCATGAGGTGCCGCCGCAGTCGCCGGCTTCGACGCCCGCGGCGTACTTCACGCCGCCGACGATGTGCTCGAGCAGGTCGGGCTCCTCGAAGTGGGAGCCGAAGTGTCCCATCGCCGTCACCCAGGCACGGCCGCCGTCGTAGGGCTTGCACCACGAGATCGGGTGGTCGTAGCCCATGGCGTTGCCGCCCGCGTCGTACGTCGACTCGTCCATCGTGGCGAGCACGTGCGCGGTGCCGCGGACGTTGTTCGAGAAGTTGTACCACTCGTCGGCGCGGTCCCAGCGGTCGGCCTCGAAGTGCGCGGTCGAGGGGTGCGTGTGGTCCTCGATGCGCACGGTGCCGGGCTGGCCGGGGTCGGTGCCGGTGGCGGCATGGCCCGGCATGAGCGAGCCGACGAGCTCGTCCCACCAGGCGTAGTTGCCGCGCATGTCGGTGGCGTTGTGGATCGCGACGATGCCGCCGCCGGCCTGCTGGTAGCGCTCGAGCGCGGCCTTCTGGTCGGCGTTCCACGGGTCGCCCGAGGTCTGGAACATGATGACGGCGTCGTACTCGGCGAGGGCCTGGTCGTTGAAGACCGTGGAGTCCTCGGTGTGGGTGACCACCATGTCCTCGGCTTCGAGCGCCGCCGTGATCAGGGGCGTGCCCTTGTCGATCGCGTCGGTGTGCCGGTACTGCGTGGTCTTGGTGAAGATGAGCACATGCGCGCCGTCGTGCGCCTGTGCTGGTGCGGCGGTCGCCACGATCGCGCCGGCGGCGAGTATCGAGGCGAGTGTCCCGGCGAGGAGCCGGGAGAGGACGTGTGGCAGCTTCGTCAGCATGAGACCTCCGTTGGTTTCCAATGCTGGACACGCAGGCGATCACGAACGGTGTGCGAGTCCGATCCCGAACCTAGGGGGACTTTTGTCGTTGGTCAAGCAAAAGATGTGACGCTATCGACTTCTTAATGATCAGGACTGTTGAGTAATGCGTATTTGTGCGCAGAATGGCTGCGCTCCGTCGCCGCGGGGCCGGGTCCGCCGCGCTCAGTCGAGGGGGGCGACGGCCGACCACGGCACGGTCAGCTCGCCGAGCCGGCTGCGTCGCGGCCCGCCGATGATCGGCCACCCCTCGTGGCGGAGCGTCGCGACGGCCGCGATCCAGCGCTGCGACGGCCCGTAGACGGCCATCGCCGCATGCGTCCGCCACGCCAGGTCGAGATCGCCGAGCAGCCGGTGGATCCGCTCGCCCGGCACGTTGCGGTGGATGAGCGCCTTCGGCAGGCGCTCGGCGACGATCGAGGGCAGTTCGAGGCCCGAGCGGCGCAGGCTCACGGTGAAGGTCCGCGGTCCGGATGCCCCGAGCCCCACCCAGCTCGAGACGCGGCCGAGTTCGTCGCAGGTGCCCTCGACGAGCAGCCCGCCGGAGGCGAGCCGCGACCGCATCAGGTCCCACGCCGAGCCGACCTCGGCCTCGTCGTACTGGCGCAGCACGTTGAACGCGCGGATGACCGCGGGGCGGCGCCCGCCCGGCACCGGCACCTCGAAGCCGCCGACCGCGAAGTCGACGTCGAGCGAGGCGCTGAAGTGGGCGTCGCCGGCCCGGACCGCGGCGAGCTGCTCGCGCGCGACGCGCACCCGCTCGGGCTCGATCTCGAGGCCGAGCACGCGGACGTCGGGGCGCACGTGGGCGAGCCGCGACGCGAGTTCGAGCGTCGTGACCCCGCTCGCCCCGTAGCCCAGGTCGACGACGAACGGGTCGGGCGCGTGCAGCAGGGCGGGATGCGCGGCGATCCAGCGGTCGACCCGGCGCAGCCGGTTCGTGTTCGTGGTGCCCCGGGTGACGGTGCCCACGCGCTGCCCGGGCCGGAGGCGCCGGGGGTGGGGCGAGGCATCCGGTGGCATGCTGCAAGTCTGGCAGCCCGGCGGCCGCCTTCGCGGCAGCCGGGCGGTCATCGGGCTTCACGCGGGCGGGGGCCCGGATGCCTCGCCGCTAGGCTGGTGGGCATGCCTCACACCCTCGTGCTGCTCCGTCACGGCAACAGCGAATGGAACCAGAAGAACCTGTTCACCGGCTGGGTCGACGTCCGGCTCTCCGAGCTCGGTCGCACCGAGGCGGCTCGCGCGGGCGAGCTGCTCGCCGACTCGGGCCTGCTGCCCGACGTGCTGCACACCTCGGTGCTCACGCGCGCGATCCAGACGGCGAACATCGCGCTCGACGTCGCCGACCGCGCCTGGATCGACGTGCGTCGCAGCTGGCGCCTCAACGAGCGCCACTACGGCGCGCTCCAGGGGCTCGACAAGGCCGAGACGCTCGAGAAGTACGGCCCCGAGCAGTTCCAGCTGTGGCGACGCTCGTTCGACGTGCCGCCGCCCGTCCTCGCCGACGACGCCGAGTACTCGCAGGTCGGCGATCCCCGCTACGCGGACCTCGCCGATGACGAGCTGCCGCGCACCGAGTGCCTGAAGGACGTGATCGCCCGCATGCTGCCGTACTGGCAGTCCGACATCGTCCCCGACCTCGCCGCCGGCAAGACGGTGCTCGTGACCGCGCACGGCAACTCGCTGCGCGCACTCGTGAAGCACCTCGACGGCATCGGCGACGACGACATCGCCGAGCTCAACATCCCGACCGGCATCCCGCTCGTCTACGAGCTCG
The DNA here is from genome assembly GCF_042799635.1 of Agromyces sp. NPDC057679. Classification (NCBI taxonomy): domain Bacteria; kingdom Bacillati; phylum Actinomycetota; class Actinomycetes; order Micrococcales; family Microbacteriaceae; genus Agromyces; species Agromyces sp. NPDC057679. Next base: position 1,225,793 of record NZ_JBHVIK010000002.1, read on the forward strand.
ACGACGACTTCCGCCCGACGAAGCCGGGCGAGTACCTCGACCCCGAGGCGGCGGCGGCCGGTGCGGCCGCGGTGGCGGCGCAGGGCAAGAAGTAGCGCGAAGCACGAGAAGGGCGGATGCCGTACGGCATCCGCCCTTCGTCGTCCCGGACGCGGCCCGCGACCGGGGTGCGCTCAGAGCGCGGACTTCTCGGGGTCCCAGTCGCCCGTCGCGAGGTACTGGACCTTCTTCGCGATCGAGACCGCGTGGTCCGCGAAGCGCTCGTGGTAGCGGCTCGCGAGGGTCGCGTCGACCGTGTCGACGGTCTCGCCCTTCCACTTCTCGCCGAGCACCTTGTCGAAGACCGAGAGGTGCAGCGCATCGACCTTGTCGTCCTCGTTGCGGATCTCCTCGGCGAGGTGCACGTCCTCCGTGCGGAGGAGCTCGACGAGCTTGCGGGCGATCTCGACGTCGAGCCGGCCCATCTCCGAGAAGGTCGGGCGCAGCGACTTCGGCACGACCTTGTCGGGGAATCGGTAGCGGGCGAGCTGCGAGATGTGGGTCGACATGTCGCCCATGCGCTCGAGCGAGGCGCTGATGCGCAGCGCGCTCACGACGATGCGCAGGTCGCGCGCGACCGGCTGCTGCTTCGCGAGGATCGTGATCGCGAGCTCGTCGAGCTCGACGGCGGCCTGGTCGATCTTGTCGTCGTCGGCGATCACCTCCTCGGCGAGACTCACGTCGGATTCGTTGAACGCCCGAGTCGCCTTGTCGATCGAAACGGCGACGAGGTCGGCGATCTCCACGAGTCGCTCCTGCACCTCGGCCAGTTCCTGCTGGAACACCTCACGCATGCTCGAATTCCTTGCCTCTCATCGTCCGCGCGCACAGCACGAACCCTCCGGGACGACCCGGCTCCGGGACATCCTCCCGGCCGGAGGTGAACAACAGGTGCCGGGATGCTGAACACTCCCTAACGTAGCGCCGCACAGCGGGAAGACGGCCTTCCGGCGCTTGGCGCCTCGTTAGTCTGGTGCCATGGACTCCACGTGGGCAGTGCTCACCGCGCTCGCCTTCGGCGTCTTCCTCGGCGCCGCATTCATGGTCGTGCTGCACGTCGCCGAGCGCCGCGGATCGAGCGCGGCGCGGGTCGTCGCGCCGACGATCCCCGACGGCGTCGACCAGGTCCTCGACGTGCTGGAGTCCGCCGGCGTCGTCCTCGACCCCTCGAACAACGTGCTCCGCGCCTCGCCCGGCGCGCTCGCGATGGGGCTCGTGCGCCAGCAGGCGCTCGTGCACCCCGAACTGCTCGAACTCGTCGCCTCGGTGCGGCGCTCGGGCGACCCCGTCGCCGAGGAGCTCACGGTCGCGCGGTCGCCGTACGGCGAGTCCCCGCTGCGCCTGCGGGTGCGCGTCGCCCGCCTCGGCACCCGCTTCGTGCTCCTCCTCGCCGAGGACCGCACGGAGTCGCACCGCCTCGACGAGGTGCGACGCGACTTCGTCGCGAACATCAGCCACGAGCTGAAGACGCCGATCGCGAGCGTCAGCCTGCTCGCCGAAGCCCTCGACCAGGCGGCCGACGAGCCCGACCAGGTCCGCCGCTTCGCGGGCCGGCTGTCGGTCGAGGCGAGCCGGCTGGCGCACATCACGAGCGAGGTGATCGAGCTCTCGCGGCTCCAGGCCAGGGACGCGCTGCGGCCCGACGTGCTCGTCGACGTCGACGAGATCGTCGCGGCGGCCGTCGACCAGAACCGGGTCGTCGCCGGCGGCAAGCGCGTCGACGTCGCCGTCAAGGCGGGCAGCGGCGCCCAGGTCTACGGCGATCGCGCGCTCATGATCGTCGCGGTGCACAACCTCGTCGCGAACGCGATCGCGTACTCGAACGAGGGCGGCCGGGTGGGCGTCGGCGTCAAGGTCGAGGGCGACGAGGTCGAGATCGCCGTCACCGACCAGGGCATCGGCATCGAGAGCGACGACCTCGATCGCGTCTTCGAGCGCTTCTACCGGGTCGACCAGGCCCGCTCGCGCAACACCGGCGGCTCGGGGCTCGGGCTCAGCATCGTGAAGCACACGGTGCAGAACCACGGCGGCGACGTCCGCGTGTGGTCGCAGCCCGGCCGCGGCTCGACGTTCATGATCAAGCTGCCGCTCGCCGAGACGCCCCCCGTCGCCGGCGACGCGGCCGACGCCCCCGGGGCGAAGTCGGCCCCGGCCGATGCCCGACCGGCTGCGAAGCTCGCAGCATCCCGACAAGGAGACCGTACGTGACCCGCATCCTGCTCGTCGAAGACGAGATCGCCCTCTCCGATCCGCTGAGCTTCCTGCTCGAGCGCGAGGGCTACGAGATCGAGGTCGCCGCCGACGGCCCCTCGGCGATCGCCGCATTCGACCGCGACGGGGCCGACCTGGTGCTGCTCGACCTCATGCTGCCGGGGTTGCCGGGAACCGAGGTCTGCCGCGAGATCCGTACGCGCTCGACCGTGCCGATCATCATGCTCACGGCCAAGGACTCGGAGATCGACATCGTCGTCGGGCTCGAGCTCGGCGCCGACGACTACGTCACGAAGCCGTACAAGACGCGCGAGCTGCTCGCACGCATCCGGGCGGTGCTGCGCCGCCGCACCGAGATCGAGGACTACGACGAGGCCGTGCTCGAGGGCGGTCGCGTCAAGATGGACGTCGACCGGCACACGGTCGAGGTCGACGGCGCGCCCGTGCCCATGCCGCTGAAGGAATTCGAGTTGCTCGAACTGCTCATGCGCAACCCCGGCCGGGTGCTCACGCGCGGCCAGCTGATCGACCGCGTCTGGGGCTCCGACTACTTCGGCGACACGAAGACGCTCGACGTGCACATCAAGCGCATCCGCTCGAAGATCGAGCTCGCGCCGTCCGAGCCGGTGCAGCTCGTCACCGTGCGCGGTCTCGGCTACCGATTCGAGGCGTGACGCCGGCGCCCGCGGGGCGCAGACATGCGAAGAGCGGATGCCGGTGGCATCCGCTCTTCGTCGCGTTCAGTGGGTCGCGGTTCAGGGAACGAGCGACTCGTACTCGGGCAGGCGCCCGTCGAGGACCGGGACCTGCTTCTCGATGCCCTCGGCCGAGCCGTACTGGAAGTAGATCGGCAGGAGCGATCCGGGGTCGGTGTCGATGCCCTCGAGGACGATCGGCTCGACCTCGTCGAGGCCCTCGACCGCGTCGGCGCCGAAGGCGACCGTCGCGCCCGCGTCGACCGGGATGGTCACGGTGTCGCCGCCGTCGACCTGCACGTCGAGGTCGACGTCGTCCTCGCCGTTGTTCACGATGGTGAGCACGAGCGTGCCGTCGACGCCGTCGTCGCTGACGACGAGGATGTTGCGGAGGTCGAGGTCGCCGACGTTGGCGGAGACGCCGTCGCTCGCGTCGTAGTGCTCGGTCGTCGCCTGATAGGTGAGCATCGAGCACCCGCTCGCGCCGAGCGCGACGCCGAGGGCCAGAGCAGCGGATGCGGCGAGACGCGCCTTCACAGAACCTCCAAGTGCGAAACTGCGCGCACGAACCAGTCGGCACGTGCGATCGAATCCGAGCATATCGTACGCAGGAGCGCCCGCGAGAAGGGGAGGCGAACCTTAGCACGATCGGGAATGTGATATCCTGAAAGTTGCCGAAAGGACTATCATTCATGCTTTTTGAGGTTGGCGAAACCGTCGTTTACCCCCACCACGGTGCCGCAACGATCACCGAGGTCAAGAAACGCATCATCAAGGGTGAAGAGAAGCTCTACCTCAAGCTGAACGTCACGCAGGGCGATCTCGTCATCGAGGTGCCCGCGGAGAACGTCGACCTCGTCGGCGTTCGCGACGTCATCGGCAAGGAGGGCCTCGACAAGGTCTTCGAGGTGCTGCGCGCCCCCTTCACCGAGGAGCCGACCAACTGGTCGCGCCGCTACAAGGCGAACCTCGAGAAGCTCGCCTCGGGCGACGTGATCAAGGTCTCCGAGGTCGTGCGCGACCTCTGGCGCCGCGATCAGGACCGCGGTCTCTCCGCAGGTGAGAAGCGCATGCTCGCGAAGGCACGTCAGATCCTGATCTCCGAGCTCGCGCTCGCCGAGAAGACCGACGAAGAGGCGGCGTCGACCGTGCTCGACGAGGTGCTCGCCTCCTAGCGGGCGATCCGATCCTTCGTCGAACGGCGGGTGCGCGCGCACCCGCCGTTCGTCGTCTCCGGCGTCGCGCGGTCAGCGGAGCCGGGCGCTCGGGCCGTGAGTACCCGGGACTACGCTCGAAGCGTGAGTTCAGCGATCGCCGTCATCGTCGTCGCCGCAGGCAGCGGCACCCGCCTCGGCCATGCCGAGCCCAAGGCCTTCGTGCCGCTCGGCACCGACACCGTGCTCGCCGCCGCGGTCTCCGGCGTGCTCGCGATGCGGCAGGCGCCGCACCTCGTGCTCGTGGTCCCTGGCGATCGCGTCGAGGCCGCACGCAGACGATTCGCCGCCGACGCCGCGACTGCGGGCGCCGTGCTCGACGTCGTCGCCGGCGGCTCGAGCCGCCAGGAGTCCGTCGCCGCGGGCCTCGCCGTGCTCCCCGCCGCCGTCGAGACGGTGCTCGTGCACGACGCCGCCCGCGCGCTCACCCCCGCACTGCTCTTCGACGAGGTCGCCGCCGCCGTGCGCGCGCGCGGGCACGGCATCGTGCCCGCCCTCGACGTGGTCGACACCGTGAAGCGCGTCGCCGACGACGGGCGGGTCGTCGAGACCGTCGACCGCTCGAGCCTCCGCGCGGTGCAGACGCCGCAGGGCTTCCCGCGGTCCTCGCTCGATCACGCCTACGCCACGGCGCACGGCGAGTTCACCGACGACGCGGCGCTCGTCGCCGCCGCGGGGCTCGTCGTCGAGACGGTGCCCGGCGACGTGCGTGCGTTCAAGATCACCGTGCCCGCCGACCTCCGCCGGGCGGAGCAGCTCCTCGCCGAGCAGCGGGCGGCCGCGCAGCGCATCGCCGAGCCGCGCGTCGCCGATGCGCCCGCCGCCGCGCGCACCGCGGTGCCGCGGATCGGCACCGGGACCGACGTGCACGCCTTCGCCGACGACGACGCGCCGCTCTGGCTCGCGGGCCTGCACTGGCCCGGCGAGCGGGGCCTCTCCGGGCACTCCGACGGCGACGCCGCGGCGCACGCCGTCTGCGACGCGCTCCTCGCCGCGGCCGGGCTCGGCGACGTTGGCCAGGTCTTCGGCACCGCCGACGCGCGGTTCGCCGGCGCCCACGGCGAGGTGTTCCTCGCCGAGACCCGGCGCCTCGTCGAGGCATCCGGCCATCGCATCGGCAACGTCAGCGTGCAGATCGTGGGCAACCGCCCGAAGCTCGCGCCGCGCAGGGCCGAGGCCGAGGCGCTGCTCTCGCGGGTGCTCGGCGCGCCGGTCAGCGTCGCCGCGACGACGAGCGACGCGCTCGGGTTCACGGGTCGCGGCGAGGGCGTCGCGGCGATCGCGACCGCCCTCATCGTCCCGGCCTGACGCGCGGCGCGGGTCACGCGGGGTCGCGCCGGTAAGCTTTGCAGGTGACCGTGCGACTCTACGACTCGAAGGCCCAGGCGCTGCGCGACTTCGTGCCCCTCCGGGAGGGGCGCGTCGGCATGTACGTCTGCGGACCGACGGTGCAGTCGAGCCCGCACATCGGCCACCTCCGCAGCGCGCTCGTCTACGACATCATGCGTCGTTGGTTCGCCTACCGCGGCAACGACGTCGTCTTCGTGCGCAACGTCACCGACATCGACGACAAGATCCTGCAGGCCGCCGTCGACGAGGGCACGAGCGACACGTGGTGGGCCCTCGCCTACCGGGTCGAGCTCGAGTTCACCGGGGCCTACAACTCGCTCGGCATCCTCGCGCCGAGCTACGAGCCCCGGGCGACCGCGAGCGTGCAGCAGATGCAGGAGCTCATCGCGCGCCTCATCGAGCGCGGCCATGCGTATCCCGCCGCCGACGGCTCGGGCGACGTCTACTTCGACACCTCGAGCTGGCCCGCCTACGGCGAGCTCACCCGGCAGTCGCGCGACAAGATGGAGGCGGCGGCCGACGCCGACCCGCGCGGCAAGCGCGACCCCCGCGACTTCGCCCTGTGGAAGGGCCGCAAGCCGAGCGAGCCCGAGTCGGCGAGCTGGCACTCGCCGTGGGGCGACGGCCGGCCCGGCTGGCACATCGAGTGCTCGGCCATGGCCGCCCGCTACCTCGGCTCCGAGTTCGACCTGCACGGCGGCGGGCTCGACCTGCGCTTCCCGCACCACGAGAACGAACTGGCGCAGTCGAGCGCCGCGGGCGACGGCTTCGCCCGCTACTGGGTGCACAACGGCCTCGTCAACATCGGCGGCCAGAAGATGTCGAAGTCGCTCGGCAACTCGGTCTACGCCGCAGAGCTCTTCGCCCTCGCGAGCCCGCTCGCCGTGCGGTACCTGCTCGGCCAGGCGCACTACCGTTCGACCCTCGACTACGCGCCCGCCTCGCTCCTCGAGGCCGAGGCGGCGGTCGACCGCATCCGCGTGTTCCTCGAACGCGTCGAGCGGCGGCTCGCGGGCACCCGCTTCGCGGGCGTCGGCGCCCCCGTCGTGCCCGCGGCCTTCGAGGCCGCGATGGACGACGACCTCGGCGTGCCGCAGGCGCTCGCGGTGCTGCACGACACCGTGCGCGCCGGCAACCAGGCGCTCGACGCCGAGGAGCTGCACGACGCGGCGACCGCCCACGGGCACGTCGCCGCCATGGTGCAGGTGCTCGGCATCGACCCCCGCGACCCCCACTGGTCGGCGGCCGAGCAGGGGCCCGCTGCGGCGGCCCTCGACGTGCTCGTCCGTCGCCTCATCGACGACCGGCAGGCCGCCCGCGAGTCGAAGGACTACGCGGCGGCCGACCGGATCCGCGCCGAACTCACGGCCGCGGGCATCACCATCGAAGACAGTCAGACCGGCACGCATTGGAGTTTGGGATCATGAAGGGCAGCAGCGGCAAGTCGCGCGCCGGAGCCGTGCGGAAGGCGAAGAACAAGCAGGTCGGCTCTGGCGGCCAGGGCCGTCAGGCCCTCGAGGGCAAGGGGCCGACGCCGAAGGCCGAAGACCGCGCCTGGCACCCCGCCGGCAAGCGGAAGGCCGCGCAGGAGCGCTACGCCGCCGCGGGCGGCAAGGGCCGCGCCGGCGGCAAGGTCGCGGGCCAGGGGCGCGGTTCGAACGCGCCCCGGGGCGCATCGGGTGCGGCGCGACGCTCGAAGTCGGGCGACGAGTCCGAGATCGTGACGGGCCGCAACTCGGTCGTCGAGGCGCTGCGTACCCGCATCCCCGCGACGACCCTCTACATCGCCGCGCGCATCGAGATGGACGACCGGGTCAAGGAGGCGGTGAAGATCGCCACGAACCGCGGCATCCCGATCCTCGAGGTCATGAAGCCCGAGCTCGACCGCCTCGCGGGCGAGGGCGGCGTGCACCAGGGCCTCGCCCTCAAGGTGCCGCCGTACGAGTACGCGCACCCGATCGAGCTCCTCGACGAGGTCATCGCACGCGACGAGACGCCGCTGCTCGTCGCCCTCGACGGCATCACCGACCCGCGCAACCTCGGTGCGATCCTGCGCTCGACGGGCGCCTTCGGCGGCCAGGGCGTCATCGTGCCCCAGCGTCGTTCGGTCGGCGTCAACTCGGCCGCATGGAAGACGTCCGCCGGCGCCGCCGCGCGGGTGCCGGTCGCGATGGCCGCGAACCTCACCCAGACCCTGAAGGGGCTGAAGGAGCGCGGCGTCTTCGTGCTCGGCCTCGACGGCGACGGCGACGTGTCGCTGCCGGGCCTCAGCTGGGCCGACCGCCCGATCGTCGTCGTCGTCGGCAGCGAGGGCAAGGGCCTCTCGCGCCTCGTCGCCGAGACCTGCGACGCGATCGTGTCGATCCCGATCAGCGCGACGACCGAGTCGCTCAACGCCGGCATCGCCGCCTCGGTGACGCTCTACGAGATCTCGAAGCTCCGCGCCGCGGGGGAGTAGCGCGGGCGAGTCGCGTCACCGCGAGGCATCCGGCCGGATGCCTCGCGGCCGCACTCACACCTTCAGGCGCCAGTCGTCGTCGTCATCGGGATCGACGGCGCTCATCGCCGCCGTCTCGGTCGGCACGACCTCGATCGCGGCGGTCAGCGAACCGGTCGGCGGGTCGATCATGGTGGCCTCGTCGCGCCGGTGGCGCAGCACGGTGTTGATGTACGAGGTCACCGCCTCGGCGAGCGGGATGTCGTGCCCCGCCTGCTGCGCCATGAACCAGCGGTGCTCGAGCAACTGGTGGAACACCTCGGCCGGTTCGAGCTTGCCGCGCAGCTCGCGGGGGATGGCGCGCACCACGGGCTCGAACACGCGCATGAGCCATTCGTGCGCCACCATCTCTTCGTCGAGCTCGCCCTTTCCGTAGGCGGCGCGGTACGAGTCGAGGTCGTTGAGCAGGCGCCGGGCCTGGTTCTCGCCCGCGTCGATGCCGGTGAGGCGGAGGAGCCGGCGCTGGTGGTGCCCCGCGTCGACGACCTTCGGCTGGATCCGCACGGTCGTGCCCGAGGCATCCGTCCTGATCGCGAGCTCCTCGATGTCGAAGCCGAGCTCGTTGAGCCGGTTGACGCGCTCGTTGATGCGCCAGCGCTCGGCGGAGGAGAACGACTCGGAGCCCGTGAGCTCGGTCCAGAGGCTGCGGTAGGCCTCGACGATGCCGTTCGAGATGCGAACCGGGTCGAGCTCGTCGGCGACCTTGCCGCCGGCCTCGAGGTCGAGGAGTTCGCCGGCGATGTTCACCCGCGCGATCTCGAGGTCGTTCTCGCGCTGCCCGTTCGAGAGGCCGCCTTCGTAGAGCTTGCCCGTCTCGGCATCGACGAGGTAGGCGGCGAAGGCGCCGGCGTCGCGGCGGAACAGCGTGTTCGAGAGCGACACGTCGCCCCAGAAGAAGCCGACGATGTGCAGGCGCACGAGCAGCACCGCGAGCGCGTCGACGAGGCGGGTCGCGGTGTCGGGCCGCAGCGTCTGCGAGAAGAGGGCGCGGTACGGCAGCGAGAAGCGCAGGTGCCGGGTGACGAGCACGGGCTTCAGCTCGTCGCCCTCGTCGTCGCTGCGGTTCGTGATGACGGCGACGGGGTCGACGCAGGGGATCTCGAGGCGCTGCAGCGTCCGCAGCATCTCGTACTCGCCCTTCGCCATCTCGGCGGTCGTCTCCTTGATGGCCACGACGTGCCCGCCGAGGTGCGCGAAGCGCACGAGGTGGCGGGAGATGCCCTTGGGAAGGGCGGCGATCGTGTCGCTCGGCCACGACTCGAGCGGAAGGTGCCACGGCAGATCGAGGAGGGCCGGGTCGGCCATCGCCGAAGTGATCGAGAGTGAACCGCTCATGGGTCGATCCTTCCAGACGCGCGGATGCCCCGGGGGCGCCCTCGGAAGACGACGATGCCGGCCGGGCGAACCGCCCGACCGGCATCGGTCGTCATGAGGCGCGAGGTCAGCTGACGACGGCCTTGTTGCCGAGGCGGTCGCCCGACTCGGCGTCGAAGAGGTGCACGTGGTTCGGCGTGGCGGTGAGGTACACCTTGTCGCCGGCGTTCGGGTGCGAGCGGCCGTCGACGCGCGCGACGATGTCGGTGCGCTTGCCCTCGACGGTCGAGTGGCCGTAGAGGTAGCCGTCGGCGCCGAGCTCCTCGACGAGGTCGACGTCGACCTCGAGGCCCTCGCCCGGGGTCGACGAGACGACGATGTCCTCGGGGCGGACGCCGATGGTCGCGACCGTGCTGGTGGCCTCGGCGAGGACGTCGCGGTCGACCGGCACGACGGCCGAGCCGAACTTGACGCCCGACTCGACGAGGTCGGCGTGGAACAGGTTCATCGCGGGCGAGCCGATGAAGCCGGCGACGAACACGTTCTGCGGCTTCTCGTAGAGGTCGCGCGGGGTGCCGACCTGCTGGAGCAGGCCGTCCTTCAGCACGGCGATTCGGTCGCCCATGGTGAGCGCCTCGGTCTGGTCGTGCGTGACGTAGACGGTGGTGACGCCGAGGCGGCGCTGCAGCGAGGCGATCTGGGTACGGGTCTGCACGCGGAGCTTCGCGTCGAGGTTCGAGAGCGGCTCGTCCATGAGGAACACCTGGGGCTGGCGCACGATGGCGCGGCCCATGGCGACGCGCTGGCGCTGGCCGCCCGAGAGGGCCTTCGGCTTGCGCGAGAGGTAGGGCTCGAGGTCGAGGAGCTTCGCGGCCTCGAGGACGCGCGCGGCGCGCTCCTCCTTGCCGACGCCGGCGATCTTGAGCGCGAAGCCCATGTTCTCGGCGACCGTCATGTGCGGGTACAGCGCGTAGTTCTGGAAGACCATCGCGATGTCGCGGTCCTTCGGGGGCACGTCGGTGACGTTGCGGTCGCCGATGAAGATGTTGCCGTCGTTGACCTCTTCGAGGCCGGCGAGCATGCGGAGCGACGTGGACTTGCCGCAACCCGACGGGCCGACGAGCACGAGGAACTCGCCGTCGGCGATCTCGAGGTCGAGCTGGTCGACCGCGGGGCGGGTGCCGCCCGGGTACAGGCGGGTGGCCTTGTCGAACGTGACTGACGCCATGGTGCTTTCTCTCCTTCACCGGCAGGTACGTGCCGGACGATCCGTAGTGAATGGAAGCGCGTCGACATCGACGCCTCCTCAGTATCGCACGCGCGAAGCGGGCTCCCGACCAGCCGGGTGGATGCCCCGGCACCGTCGCCGAGGCATCCTCAGCTGCGGCCCGGTGGAGGTGGAGGGCGCGTTCAGTGCCCGTTTGGGTGATTCCCAGCCATCCTCCCTACTATCGTCATTGCGTGCGCCTGCACTCGCGCGCGCCCACACAGCGACCGGAGTGACCATCGATGAGCAACGGCGGATCGAACCAGCCACGCCCCACCCGTAACCAGCAGCGCGAAGCCGCGCGCGAGAAGGCCAGGGAGCTGCGCGAAGCGCAGAAGAAGCGCGAGCGCCGCAACAAGTTCCTGCTGGTCGGCGGCGTGACCGTCGCCGTCATCCTCGTGATCGGCCTGGTCATCGGCGTCGTCGTGCAGAACATGAAGCCCGCGGGCCCCGGCCCGGCCAACATGGCCAGCAACGGCATCCTGCTCACCGGAGTCGACGGCGTCGTCACCCCGGTCGAGACGAAGTCGCTTCCCGCCGACGCCGACCCGATCCCCACCGAGCAGGACGACAGCGGCACGGTCGCGAACATCGTCGTCTACGTCGACTACCTGTGCCCCTTCTGCGGCCAGTTCGAGACGACGAACGGCGAGACGATCCGCACGATGGTCGAGCAGGGCGCCGCCACCCTCGAGACGCACCCCCTCGCGATCCTCACGAACAAGTCGGCGGGCACCCAGTACTCGCTGCGTGCGGCGAACGCCGCGGCGTGCGTGGCCGACACCTCGCCCGAGTCGTTCTTCGACTTCAACGCGCTGCTCTTCGCGAACCAGCCCGATGAGGGCTCGACCGGTCTCACGAACGATGAGATCAAGGGCTTCGTGAAGGAGGCCGGTGCGTCGTCGGTCGGCACGATCGAGAGCTGCATCGACTCGAAGGAGTTCTTCGGCTGGGTGAACAACGCGACCGAGCGCGCGCTCACGCAGCCCGTTCCGAACTCCGACCTCGAGTCGATCAAGGGCACCCCGACCGTGCTCGTGAACGGCAAGCAGTACGTGGGTTCGCTCACCGATCCGGCCGAGTTCCAGTCGTTCGTGCTGCAGGCCACGGGCGAGGCGTTCTCGGAGTCGAACTCCACGCCGACCCCGACCCCCACCCCGACGCCCGCGTCGTAGTCGCGACGCATCCAGACGAAGGCCCGGCGTTCGCGCCGGGCCTTCGTCGTCGGAGCCTCCCGGGTAGGATGATCCGACGGGGCCTCCGCCCTCTGCCGGCTTGGCGCAATTGGTAGCGCACCGCTCTTGTAAAGCGGTGGTTACGGGTTCGAGTCCCGTAGCCGGCTCTTGACCGAAGACATCGCCGGCGTACCGTCGAACGCCGAACCGCACAGCCCCGTCCACCGCCATGCGCACGTCCACCCGCATGTCGAGCGCACCCGCATGCCGCTCTGGATCGCGGTCGTGCTCGCGATCGTGTTCGGTGCGGGCACCGCGCTCCAGTCGCGCATCAACGGCCAGCTCGCCGCCGAGCTCGACGACCCGTACACGGCGGCGGCGATCTCCTTCGGCACCGGTCTCGTCATCCTGACGGTCGCGCTCGCGGTGTGGCGCCCCGGCCGGGAGGGGGTCGGGCGGGTCCTCGCGGGCCTCCGCGCCGGACGCCTCGCGTGGTGGATGGTGCTCGGCGGGCTCGCCGGCGCCTGGTTCGTCGTCACCCAGGGGCTCTCGGCCGGCGTGCTCGGCGTGGCCATGTTCACGGTCGCGATCGTCGCGGGCCAGACCATCGGCGGCATCGTGTTCGACCTGATCGGGCTCGGTCCGGGCGGTCGGCGCCCGCTCACCCCGATGCGCGTGCTCGGCGCGCTGCTCGCACTCGTCGCGATCGGCTGGGCCGTGTCGGCGCAGCTCGCCCACGACGTGCCGCTCCTCGTGATGCTGTTCCCGTTCGTCGCCGGACTCGGCGTCGGATGGCAGCAGGCCGTCAACGGGCGGGTGAAGGCCGAGGCGGGCAGCGCGCTCACCGCGGCGTTCGGCAACTTCCTCGTCGGCACCGTCGCGCTCGTGGTCGTCATGCTCGGGCACGCCGCGATCGCGGGATGGCCCGAGCGGCTGCCGACCGAGCCCTGGCTCTACCTCGGCGGCGCGATCGGCTGCATCTTCATCGCCGGGCAGGCGCTCGTCGTGCGTGTGATCGGCGTGCTGCTGCTCGCCCTCTGCGGCGTCGCCGGCCAGCTCGCCGGGGCGCTCGCCCTCGACCTGCTGCTGCCCACCGGCCGCCCGGTCGACGGCGCCACGATCGGCGGCACCGTGCTCGCCGTCGTCGCGGTCGCGGTCGCGTCGATCCGGTGGTCGCGCCACCGGCACCGGGCCGACGTGCCCGGCGAGGACGAGCCGGGCGAGGGCGACGAGGCCGCGGTCAGTCGATCGAGCTGAACCGCGGCGCCGGACGCTCGGACGGGCGCCCGGGGCGCGCGCCGTCGGGTCGCCCCCCGACGTACAGCCAGCCGAGCAACTGCTCGCCCGGTGCGAGCCCGTGCATCTCGGCGACGGCAGGATGCCTCGTGAACGGCCCCGTGCGCCACATGACCCCCCAGCCCGCCTCGTCGAGGAGGAGGCTCAGGAGATGACCGACGCCGGCTGCGGCGACGAGCTGCTCCCATTCGGGCGCCTTCGGATGGAATCGCGGCGAGAGCACGAGCGCGAGCACCAGCGGTGCCCGGAGCGGCTTGGCCGCGAGCTTCTCGGCCGCGTGGCCCTCGAAGCCCGACGCGGCCACGAGGGCTTCGCCGAGCCGCTCGCGAGCGGCGCCGCGGAGCGCGATCGTGCGCCACGGCCGGAGGGCGGCGTGGTCGGCGACCCGCTCGGCGACGCCGAGCAGCTCGAGGAGTTCGGCGTCGTCGGGCGCGGCATCCGTCACCTTCGGCGCCGAACGCCGGGCGAGCGCCGCTTCGCGAACCGATGCCACCTCAGGACTCGGGCGTGAAGCCGAGGGCGAGCGAGTTCATGCAGTACCGGTCGCCCGTCGGGGTGCCGAACCCGTCGGGGAAGACGTGGCCGAGGTGCGAGCCGCAGTTCGCGCAGCGGACCTCGGTGCGGACCATGCCGAGGGTGCGGTCCTCGATGAGCTCGACCGCCTCGGGGCGCACCGACTCGTAGAAGCTCGGCCAGCCGCAGCCCGAGTCGAACTTCGTGCCGCTCTTGAAGAGCTCGGCCTTGCACGCGGCGCAGTTGTAGACGCCGGCGCGCTCCTCGTCGAGCAGTTCGCCCGTCCAGGGGCGCTCGGTCGCCGCCTCGCGGAGCACCGAGTACTGGTCGTCGCCCAGCTCGGCTCGCCACTCGGCATCGCTCTTGTTCACGGGGTAGGACATGGGGTGCTCCTCTCGGGGTGCGGTCGACGGGTTCCATCGTCTCAGCTCGGCCGCACGGGTGCGGCCGCAACGGATGCAACGCCGCGGAGCGTCCGTGTGTTCCGGCCGACGGCACACGCCGCGATCACTCGGCGCACTCTCGGCGGGCGTTCCCTAGTATGTGCTGCAGGCGGTGCGTCGACCGCCGCGACGGGAGGAACGGATGAGCGCGGAGCGCGTGCCCGACCGACCAGCTGTCGTCGGCCTCGACGACCGCCAACTCCGCGTGCTCGCCTTCGAGGCGCGCGCGTGGCAGCAGCCCGCCCGCAAGGCCGAGGCGATCCGCGACGAATTCGGCATCTCCGCCGCCCGCTACTATCGGATTCTCGGCGAGCTCATCGACTCGCCGGCGGCGCTCCGCCACGATCCGATGCTCGTCAAGCGACTGCAGCGGATGCGTTCGGCGCGCCGGGCGGCACGCTCCAGCCGTTCGATTCCCCTCGGCCGACCGCTCGACTGAGCCAGGCCCCGACCCGAATCTGGATCACATGGCGCAGAAGTTCCCTCGCGATCGCTTCGACACGATCCCGCACGGCATCGACCGCGTCGGCGCCCATCGCGCGCCCGCCCGCCGCGGGGCTCGATGGATCCGGTTCGGCTGGGCCGCGCTCGCGACCGTCGTGCTCGCCGGGGTCGGCATCGCGGGCGTCATGATCTTCAACGACCGGCTGAACGCCGCGAGCGGGCCCGACCCGGCCGCGACGCCCACGCCGACCGCGACCGCGGAGCCGACGATCGCGCCCGAGGTGAAGGTGACCGTGCTGAACGGCACCACGACCGCCGGGCTCGCGGCCAAGGCCACCGAGGCGCTCACCGCCGGCGGTGTGCCGGTCGACGCCACGGCCAACGCGAGTGCGAGCGACCTCACGGAGACGGTCGTCTACTACGCGACGCCCGACCTGGAGGGCGCCGCGCGCGGCGTCGCGACGCTGCTGCCCGAGGCCGACGTGCGCCTCTCCGAGAGCTTCGCCGAGACGGGGACGCCGCTCGTGCTCGTGCTCGGTTCGGACTACGCGGAGGCCTCGGCCGGCTGAGCCGGGCGAATCGTTGCCATTCTGCGACCATTCGTGACGCGCATCCCCTTGCGTCCGGGCCGCGCGGTGTGACTATCTGGAGTTGGTCGCCCGAGCCCGTGTGCACGTCCGGCACCTCAGGTGCCTCGTTCGCCCGCGTCGAGGGCGACCCGGTACAGGCGACAGGCAGGTGCTGATCCACACACCGCAACATGGGAGCAACGAATGGCGAACGGAACCGTCAAGTGGTTCAACGCTGAAAAGGGATACGGGTTCATCACCGTCGACGGGGACGGCCAGGACGTCTTCGTCCACTACTCCGCCATCGACATGGCCGGGTACAAGGTGCTCGAAGAGGGCCAGCAGGTCGTCTTCGAGGTCGGCACGGGGTCGAAGGGGCCGCAGGCCGAAGCCGTTCGTCCCGCCTGAGCGCACACGAATTCCGAACGCGCCGTCGCCCCTCCGACGGTGCGTTCGGCGTGTCCGGGGAGATCGCAGGCCACCGCTCCCCGTGCCTCGCTAGCATGTGGCCATGGCCACGGGGGTCCGAGCGACCTTTCGGCGACGAGGGGCCGCCCTCGCCGCCGTCGCCGTCGCGGCGGTGCTCGTCGCGGGCTGCCAGCAGGCGCCGCCCGAGCCGACCCCCACGCCGACCGCAGAGCCCCGACCGGTCGGCAGTTCGCAGCCGTTCGCCGTGGCGTACTCCCCGCTCCGGGGCACGCCGACCGACCCGGCCGCGCCGCAGCATCCCTCGCTCGCCGCCAAGATCGACAACCATGAGGATGCGCGACCGCAGATCGCGCTGAACCGGACCGACCTCGTCTTCGAGGAGCTCGTGGAGGGCGGCCTCACCCGCTACCTCGCGGTCTGGCACTCGGACATGCCGGACGTGATCGGGCCGGTGCGCTCCATCCGCCCGATGGATCCCGACATCGCCTCGCCGCTCGGCGGTGTCATCGCGTACTCGGGCGGGCAGGACCAGTTCGTCGCGATGATGATGGCGACCCCGCTCGTCAACGTCGTCTTCGACCTCGACGAGACCGGGCTGTACTCCCGGGCCGACGAGCGGCCGGGCCCGCACGACGTGATCCTCGACGCCGCCGAGACGATGGCGCGCAACGCGGAGCTCGAGCCGCCGCCCGTGCTGTTCGAGTACGGCACTGCCGACCCGCTCGCCGATCCGACGCTCGCCGCCGCGCCGACCTCGCGCATCGCGCTGGTCTTCTCCGAGGGACGATCGCCGTCGTGGGACTGGGATGCCGGTTCGTCCTCGTGGCTGCGCTCGCAGGAGGGGACCGCGGACCTCGAGGCCGGAGGTGGACGGGTGCGTGCGACGAACGTGGTGACGCTCGAGGTCGGCATCGACTGGCGGTACGGCGAGGTGCCGAAGACCGTGCTCATCGGGTCAGGCGAGGCCTGGGTGTCGGCCGGCGGGCGCACGGCGCACGGCACCTGGTCGAAGGACGCCGCGGCCTCGCCGATCGTGCTCACGGCCGACGACGGCTCACCGCTGCGGCTCGCGCCCGGCAACACGTGGATCGAACTCCTCCCGGAGAGCGGCAGCGCCTCGTTCACCCCGTGACGGACCCTCGCGTTGTTCGCGCTCGGCGTGCGCCGAGGGCACCGGGCTCGCTTGCACTCATGGCGGTCGAGTGCCAGAATCGTTTTAGCACTCACGTGATTTGAGTGCTAATCACGAATCTTTGAAGACGTCCGAGAAGGGGCGAGAAACACACATGGCAAAGATCATTGCTTTCGATGAGGAGGCCCGCCGCGGCCTCGAGCGTGGCCTCAACACGCTCGCCGACGCCGTCAAGGTGACCCTCGGCCCGCGCGGTCGCAACGTCGTGCTCGAGAAGAAGTGGGGCGCCCCCACGATCACGAACGACGGCGTGTCGATCGCCAAGGAGATCGAGCTCGACGACCCGTACGAGAAGATCGGCGCCGAGCTCGTCAAGGAGGTCGCCAAGAAGACCGACGACGTCGCCGGCGACGGCACCACGACCTCGGTCGTGCTCGCCCAGGCGCTCGTTCGCGAAGGCCTCCGCAACGTCGCCGCAGGCGCCGACCCCATCTCGCTGAAGCGCGGCATCGAGAAGGCCGTCCAGGCCGTCGAGGCCGAGCTCCTCGCCAACGCGAAGGACGTCGAGACGAAGGAAGAGATCGCCGCCACGGCCTCGATCTCGGCCGCCGACGAGCAGATCGGTGCGCTCATCGCCGAGGCGATCGACAAGGTCGGCAAGGAGGGCGTCGTCACCGTCGAGGAGTCGAACACCTTCGGCACCGAGCTCGAGCTCACCGAGGGCATGCGCTTCGACAAGGGCTACCTGTCGGCGTACTTCGTCACCGACCCCGAGCGCCAGGAGGCGGTCTTCGAGGACCCCTACATCCTGATCGTCAACAGCAAGGTCTCGAACATCAAGGACCTGCTGCCCATCGTCGACAAGGTGATCCAGACCGGCAAGCAGCTGCTCATCATCGCCGAGGACGTCGACGGCGAGGCGCTCGCGACCCTGATCGTCAACAAGATCCGCGGCATCTTCAAGTCGGTCGCCGTCAAGGCTCCCGGCTTCGGCGACCGTCGCAAGGCGCAGCTCCAGGACATCGCGATCCTCACCGGCGGCCAGGTCATCTCCGAGGAGGTCGGCCTCAAGCTCGAGAACGTCACCCTCGACCTGCTCGGCCAGGCCCGCAAGGTCATCATCACCAAGGACGAGACGACCATCGTCGAGGGTGCCGGTGACGAGGAGGCCATCGCCGGTCGCGTCGCGCAGATCCGCAAGGAGATCGACAACACCGACTCCGACTACGACCGCGAGAAGCTCCAGGAGCGCCTCGCCAAGCTCGCCGGCGGCGTCGCCGTCATCAAGGCGGGTGCGGCCACCGAGGTCGAGCTCAAGGAGCGCAAGCACCGCATCGAAGACGCGGTCCGCAACGCGAAGGCCGCCGTCGAGGAGGGCATCGTCGCCGGTGGTGGCGTCGCGCTCATCCAGGCCGGCAAGACCGCCTTCGAGAAGCTCGAGGTCTCGGGCGACGAGGCGACCGGTGCGAACATCGTGCGCGTCGCGATCGACGCCCCGCTCAAGCAGATCGCCCTCAACGCCGGCCTCGAGCCGGGCGTCGTGGTCGACCGCGTGCGCAACCTCCCGGTCGGCCAGGGCCTCAACGCCGCGACCGGCGAGTACGTCGACATGCTCGCTGCGGGCATCAACGACCCGGTGAAGGTCACCCGCTCGGCGCTGCTCAACGCGGCTTCGATCGCCGGTCTCTTCCTCACCACCGAGGCCGTCGTCGCCGACAAGCCCGAGAAGAACCCGGTTCCGGCCGGCGACCCCACGGGTGGCATGGACTTCTAAGCAGGTCCGCGACACGCGATCGCACGAAGGGCGTCTCCCCAGAGGGAGGCGCCCTTCGTCGTGCGCGGCGTGCGGTCGGCGGAGCCGCCGCGGCGTGCTGCGGCCGCCGAGGCCCTCGACGGACTCGGTGCCGTCGCACATCTCGGTTTCACCCTGTCATCGCCCAGTCGGGTGCACGGGTCACCCGTGCCGGTGCTCGCCGACGACTCAGCGCAGGAAGAGTCGTGCGTTCGCCTGCTCCGCCTCGGTGTACTGCGTCGCGGCGATGCCGAGCGCGCGGCTGAGCCCGACGAGGCTCTGCTCGACCTGGAGCTGCGTGGCCCGCCAGTCGGAGACCGCGCCCTGGAACGCGCTCGAGGCCTGACCCGACCACGACGACTGCAGGCCGGTGAGCTGGGCGAGGAGCGCCTGCACGTCGGACTGGATGCGCCCGATCGTGCCCTGCGCGGTCTGTGTGGCTGCGGCGACCTGTTCGGCGTCGACGTGGTAGCTGGTCATGGGGCATCCCTTCGTTCGGTGTGCCCACACGCTATTCGTGCTTCGTGTCACCGCAGCCGTGAGCGCGAACGCCGCGAAGCCGGACGGTCGCGTCGCGACTGGGGAGGAGGGGTGCCTCGGCTCTCACACCTCGGCGATCGGCTGCGGCGCCGCCGACGACCCGGCGAGCGGCAGCATGACCCGGAACGTCGCTCCTCCGCCCGGCGTCTCGACCACGTCGACCGCGCCGTTGTGCGCCGCGACGATCGAGGAGACGATCGCGAGCCCGAGGCCCGAGCCGCCCGTCTCGCGCGTGCGCGAGGTGTCGGCGCGCCAGAATCGCTGGAAGATCTTCTCGCGGATCTGCGGGGGGATGCCCTCACCGTGGTCGACGACCTCGATCATCGTGCGCTCGGCGGCATCGTCGATCGACACGCGGATCTCGAGCGGGCTGCCGTCGTTCGTGAAGCGGATCGCGTTGCCCATCAGGTTCGTGATGACCTGGCGGATCTTGTTCTCCTCCGCGAGCACCACTGCACGGCGGACAGGTTTCGGCGTCGCTTCGGCGGCATGCACGGCTGCGGTCTCCGCCGCCGCGGCGGCTGCCGCCGTGCGTTCGGCGGCCTTGGCCGCGGCCTCGGCCTCGGCGCGCGCGGTGTGCGCCGCGTTCTGTCGGCCCGCGCGTCGCGCAGCCTGGGCTGCCGCATTCGCCGCACGACGGGCGGCCTGCGCCTCCTTGCGCGCCACGGCCGCCGGCGAGGGCTCGCTGCGGGGCTGCCGCCCGCGCAGGCGCGCCAGCGTGGCGCCGGCGAACGAGATGGGGCCGGTCGAGGCGGTGCGGGCGCCGGGGTCGAGCTCGACCTCCAGCTCGGGTGCGGCGTCGGCGGCGGCATCCGCGTCGCCCGGCTCTTCGGGCGCGATCACCGTGACGGTACGACCGGGGTGCGCCGCCATGGTGTCGAGGGCCGCGTCGCGGGCGAGCGGCACGAGGTCGACCTCGGCGAGCTCGAGCGGCTTCGCCTCGTCGAGGCGGGCGAGTGCGAGCAGGTCCTCGACGAGGCCGCCCATGCGGATGGCCTCCTTCTCGATCCGGTCCATCGCCTGCGCGACCTCGTCGGGCGACTGCAGCGCGCCCATCCGGTAGAGCTCGGCGTAGCCGCGCACGGAGACGAGCGGGGTGCGCAGCTCGTGCGAGGCGTCGCCGACGAACCGGCGCATCTGGTCGATCGTGCGGGCGCGGTCGCGGAACGCGCGGTCGATGCGGTTGAGCATCGTGTTGAGCGAGCGGTTGAGGCGGCCGACCTCGGTGTTCGGCGTCGCGCCGCCGAGTCGTTGGCTGAAGTCGCCGTCGGCGATCGCCGCGGCCGTGCGCTCGACCTCGCGGAGCGGGCCGAAGGTGCTCGTCACGAGCATCCGGGTGAGGAGGGCGCCGACGAGCACCACGCCGAAGCCGAAGCCGAAGAAGATCGTGAGGTACACGGCGAGCAGGCGCTCGGTGTCCTGCGTGGAGACGGCGATCACGATCGGCACCAGCGTGCCGTGCGAGTCGGCCGTCATGAGCGCCGCGACGGCGCGGAAGGTGGGGTCGCCGTTCGCATCGTCGAGGGGGAACGTCTCGTAGTGCCCGCTGTTGATGGCGGTGACCTGCGCCTGGGTCATCGTCGCCGGGAAGTCGGGCCACTGCTCCTCGGGGACGTCCTCCCAGTTGTTGCGCTTGTATTCGCCGGTCGCGGTGTAGATCGCGACGAACACGTCGTCCTTCGACGAGAAGTCGAGCTGGTTGAGGTTCGTCTGGACGCGGGGCTTGTCGCTGTCGATCTCGAAATACTGCTTCATCGACCCCGAGGCGATCGCCTCGAGCTTCGAACCCATCTGATCCTCGACGTAGGAGCGCAGCATCGCGGCCGTGCCGATGCCCGAGACGAGCAGCCCGAGCGTCAGCATCAGCACCGTCACCCCGGTGATCTTGGTGCGGAGCGAGATGCGGTTCCACCGCTCGAACAACGTCTGATTCATGGCGGGCCGAGTCTAGGCGGCGGAACCTGAGTCAGGGCTTGGAGGAGGACTTGAGCATGTAGCCGAACCCCCGCTTGGTCTGGATGAGCGGTTCGGCCGAGTGCTGGTCGAGCTTGCGGCGCAGGTACGAGATGTAGCTCTCGACGATGCCGGCGTCGCCGTTGAAGTCGTACTCCCACACGTGGTCGAGGATCTGCGCCTTCGACAGCACGCGGTTCGGGTTGAGCATGAGGTAACGCAGCAGCTTGAACTCAGTGGGGGAGAGTTCGACCGGCACGTCGCCGACCAGCACCTCGTGCGTGTCCTGGTCCATCGTGAGCTCGCCGGTGCGGATCACCGCGTCCTCCTCGGCGTGCATGGTGCGGCGGAGGATCGCCTTGATGCGCGCCACGATCTCGTCGAGCGAGAAGGGCTTGGTGACGTAGTCGTCGCCGCCGACCGTGAGGCCGGTGATCTTGTCCTCGGTGTCGTCCTTCGCGGTGAGAAAGAGGATCGGGGCCGTGTAGCCCGCCGAGCGCAGCCGCTTGGTGACGCCGAAGCCGTTCATGTCGGGCAGCATCACGTCGAGGATGATCAGGTCGGGCTCCTCCTCGAGCACCGCCGAGATGGTCTGCGCGCCGTTGCCGACGGCGCGCACCGCGAAGCCGGCGAAGCGCAGGCTGGTCGTGAGGAGGTCACGGATGTTGGGCTCGTCGTCGACGATGAGAATGCGAGGTCCGTCGCTCATGTCTCGATTCTCTTGACGTTCGCTGAATCTTGGCTGTGAGTCGTGTGGGTGAGAGGTCATTGCGGCGGGGCGACGACACGGATGCAGCAGTTGCCGGCGCCGGGGTCGAGGAGCACGCGGGCCGGGTCGGTGCCGGTGGAGCGCGCCATGCCGCACACGAGCGCATGGTTCAGGTCGCAGACGACCGCGGCGTTCTCGAGGGCGAGCCGGTGGAACGGGCAGGTGCCGAGGGTGACGCCCGCTTCGCCGTCGTCATGCGGTTCGAAGCCGGCGTCGGCGAGGGCGGTGCCGAGATCGTCGGATGCCCCGGCGAGGCCCCGCCCGGCCCGTTCGGCGGCCTCGTGCAGCGCGTCGCGCACCGGGACGTCGTCGGCGACGGCGCGGCCGATCGCCTCCGCCATGACGCGGCCGCCGAGTTCGTAGAGGCGCGACGGCAGGCTGAGCGCCACCTCGCCGTCGGCGCGTCGGTAGAGCTTCGCCGGTCGCCCGGCGCCGGGGCCGGTGCGCCCGGTGAGCCGCCGGGACTCCGTCGCGAGGAGCCCTGCCTCGACGAGGCGGTCGAGGTGGAAGGCCGCCGTGCTCCGCGGCAGGTCGAGCGCCTCGGCGACGTGGTCGCGTCCGACGGCGTCGCGGCTGGTCGCGACCACGCGGTAGACGCGGCGACGCGCCGGGTCGGCGAGCGCGCCGACCGCGGTGATCGGGTCGGGGTCGCCCATCGCTGCGGTGCCCATGACCGGATCATATCTCTAAATGCAGCAATTGTTGACAAAAGAATTCCGCGGGCCTAGCCTCGGCAGCAGGGAGCCCGGAGGGAAACATGACGTCGAGCGAATCCGCGGCAGCGGCCGAAGTGCCGAGGCTGCACGCCGTCACCGACGACGAGGTCGGGTACGCCATCGACCGTGAGGCGGCCGCCGACGCGGTGCGGGCGCTGCTCGTCGCGCTCGGCCGCGACGTCGAGAGCGAGCATCTCGCCGACACCCCCCGACGGGTCGCCGACGCGTACATCGAGATGCTGACGCCTCGCCCGTTCACGCCGACGACCTTCCCCGGCGAGGGGTACGGCGAGCTCGTCGTCGTCCGCGACATCCCGTTCGACTCGCTCTGCGAGCATCACCTGCTGCCCTTCCGCGGCGTCGCCCACCTCGGGTACGTTCCCGGCAACCGGATCATCGGGCTCTCGAAGCTCGCTCGGGTGGTCGAGCAGTACGCCCGCGACCTCCAGGTGCAGGAGCGGCTGACCCGGCAGATCGCCGACCGGCTGGTCGAGGTGCTCCACCCCCAGGGCGTAGGCGTGGTGCTCGAGGCCGAGCACCTCTGCATGTCGTTGCGGGGGGTGCAGGTGGCCGGCACCCGGACCATCACGAGCTCCCTCGCGGGCGCGGTCCGCGAGGACGACCGCCTCCGCCGCGAGTTCCTCGAGCGCTGCGGCGTCGGCAGAACGGAGCACTGAGAGATGAGTGACGAACGACTCGTGATCGTCGGCGGCGGGCTCGCGGCCGCCCGTGCGGCGGAGGGGGCGAGGCAGGCCGGGCACGCCGGTGCCATCACGATCGTCGCCGGCGAAGACGCGATGCCCTACATCCGGCCGCCGCTCTCGAAGGAGTTCCTGACGGGCGCGGCGGAGCGGGACGTGGTGGACGTCCACCCGGCCGAGTGGTACGCCGACGAGCGCGTCGAGGTGCTGCGCGGGGTGCGCGCGACCGAAGTCGACCCGGCGGCGCACCGCGTCCGCCTCGCCGACGGTCGCGCGCTCGACTACTCGCGTCTGCTCATCGCGACGGGCGCGAGCGCCAGGCGCTGGCGCGCACCAGAGGGCGAGCTCGACGGCGTGCACGTGCTGCGGTCCTTCGCCGACTCCGTCGCGCTCCGTGATGAGCTCTCGCGTGGCGGCCGTCGCATGGTCGCGATCGGCGCAGGATGGATCGGCCTCGAGGCGACCGCCGCGGCACGCGGGTACGGCGACGAGGTCACGGTCGTCGCGCCCGAGGCCGTGCCGCTCGCGGCCGCCGTCGGCAGTGCGGTCGGCGAGGTGTTCGCCGGGCTGCACCGCGCGCACGGCGTCGACCTCCGGATGTCGACCGGGGTCGCCGCCATCCGCGGCGCCGACGGGCGCGCGACGGGCGTCGAGCTCGACACCGGCGAGACGCTGCCGGCCGACCTCGTGCTCGTCGGCATCGGCGCGGTGCCCGAGACCGGCCTTGCCGAGGCGGCCGGCCTCGAGGTGCGCAACGGCATCGTCGTGGATGCCTCGTTCCGCACCAGCGCCGACGACGTCTACGCCGTCGGGGACGTCGCGAGCGTCTACCACCCCGTGCTCCAGGCGCACCTGCGCACCGAGCACTGGGCGAACGCCGAGAACGCGGGACGGGCTGCGGGCCGCGCGCTCGCGGGCGAGTCGCTGGAATACGCCGAGATCCCGTACTTCTACACCGACCAGTACGATCTCGGCATGGAGTACTCGGGCTACGGACCCCTCGCCGACGGCGTCGACCCGGTGTTCCGCGGCGACCGCGACGGCCGCGAGTTCATCGCCTTCTGGCAGCGCGACGGGCGGGTCGTCGCCGGCATGAACGTCAACGTGTGGGACGTGAACGAGGCGGTGCAGCGGCTGATCCGCTCGGGTGCCCGGCTCGATCCCGCGCGCCTCGCCGACCCGGCGGTGCCCCTCGACGAGCTCGTGGCCGAGGCATCCGCGTGACCGGAGCGCCGCCGACCGGCTGGGTCGACCCGAATCTCGCCGAGCCGGTGCGCCGCATCGCGGGGCGCGAGGTCGACTTCCGGCGCTCCCTCGCGATCATGGCGGTCGTGAACCGCACGCCCGACTCCTTCTACGACCGCGGCGCCACCTTCGGGCTCGATGCGGCCGTCGAGGCCGCCCGCCGCGCGATCGACGCGGGGGCCGCCTGGATCGACGTCGGGGGCGCGAAGTTCGGGCCGGGGCCGGCGATCCCCGTCGCCGAGGAGATCGACCGGGTCGTCCCCGTCGTCGCCGCGCTCGCCGGGTCGGGCGCCGCGCTCTCGGTCGACACCTTCCACGCCGAGGTCGCCGCCGCGGCGATCGCGGCCGGCGCGCACGTCGTCAACGACACGACGGGGGTGCACGACCCCGCACTCGCCGAGGTCGTCGCCGACTCCGACGCGACGCTCGTCATCACCCACAGCCGGGCGCAGCCGCGCCAGTGGTTCCCGAAGCCGCAGTACGACGACGTCGTCGGTGAGATCTCGGCGTTCCTCGAGCAGCGCGTCGAGCTCGCGGTCTCGCGGGGCGTGCCCGAGTCCCGCATCGTGCTCGACCCGGGCCACGACCTCAACAAGAACACCCTGCAGACGCTCGAGCTGACCCGCCGGTTCGGCGAGTTCACGCGCCTCGGCTTCCCGCTCGTCGCCGCCGTCTCGAACAAGGACTTCATCGGCGAGAGTCTCGACCGGCCGCGCGGCGAGCGCCTCGCGGGCTCGATCGCGGCGGCCGTCTTCTGCGCGCTCCAGGGCGCGCGCATCCTGCGCATGCACAACATCGTCGAGTCGGTCGACGCGGCGCGCATGGTCGAGGCGATCATGGGATGGCGCGAGCCCGCGTACCTCAAGCACAACATGCTCGACGGCCCGAACGAGGAACCGTGAGCGGGGCCGCGGGCCGCTCGCCCGCCGAGGCCGGCGGCTCCGTCGACCGGGCCGGGCTGCTCGCCGCCTACGCCCTCCCCGACCGCGAGACGCCCCGCGTCCGCATGAACTTCGTGATGAGCCTCGACGGCGCCGTGGCGCTCGGCGGGCGCAGCGGCGGCCTCGGCGACGACGCCGACCGGCTCGCGATGGGGGTGCTGCGCACCCTCGCCGATGTCGTCCTCGTCGGCGCGGGCACGGTGCGCGCCGAGAGCTACGGCGGACTGCGCCTCCGAGACGAGAACGCGGCGTGGCGTCGCGAGCACGGCCTCGCCGACGAGCCCCGCCTCGCGGTCGTCTCCTCGGCGCTCGACCTCGAACCCGGGCTCCCCTTCTTCGCCGAGGCGGTCACCCGCCCGATCGTCGTCACCCACGCGGCATCCGACCCGTCGCGTCGCGCCGCGCTCGCCGAGGTCGCCGACGTCCTCGTCTGCGGCGAGACGGCCGTCGACCCGATCGCGATGCGCGACGCGCTCGCCGGGGCGGGTCTCCCGCAGATCCTCTGCGAGGGCGGTCCCCACCTGTTCGCCTCGCTCGTCGAGGTCGACGCCGTCGACGAGCTGTGCCTCAGCCTCAGCCCGCTGCTCGTCTCCGGCGACGCCGGTCGCATCACCGCGGGCGGGCACGAGCACGCGCGCCGCATGCGGCTCGTGCACGCGATCCCCGCGGGCGACCTGCTGCTCCTCCGCTACGCCCGCCGAGCCGCCTGACCCCGCATCACCGTTTCTCAGGAGTGCCGGGCCCGAAACGGCTGTTTCTCAGGACGAGTCGATCCCGTCGTCGGCGCAATCGCGCGGGTACCGGCCCGACCACGGCCCGCACTTCCTGAGAAACAGTGATGCGCGGTCGATCAGGCGGCCGGGTCGAGGGTGTGGGCGTCGAGGATCGTGTACGAGTAGCCCTGCTCGGCGAGGAACCGCTGCCGGTTCTGCGCGAAGTCCTGGTCGACGGTGTCGCGCGCAACGAGCGTGTAGAAGTTGGCGCTGAGACCCGACTCCTTCGGGCGGAGCAGCCGGCCGAGGCGCTGCGCCTCCTCCTGCCGCGACCCGAACGAGCCCGACACCTGGATGGCGACCGTCGCCTCGGGCAGGTCGACCGAGAAGTTCGCGACCTTCGACACCACCAGCACCGGTGTCGTGCCGTCGCGGAACTCCTGGAAGAGGCGCTCTCGCTCGTCGACGGGCGTCGAGCCCGTCAGCTGCGGGGCGTCGAGCGCCTCGGCGAGCTCGTCGATCTGGTCGAGGTACTGGCCGATCACGAGGATGCGCTCGCCGGCGTGCCGAGTGACGAGCTCCTTCACCACGCCGAGCTTGGCCGGGGCGGTCGCCGCAAGCCGGTAGCGCTCGTCGTCGGCGGATGCCGCGTATGCGAGCCGCTCGGACTGCGGGAGGTCGATGCGCACCTCGAAGCAGGCGGCGGGCGAGATGAAGCCCTGCGCCTCGATCTCCTTCCACGGCGCATCGAAGCGCTTGGGGCCGATGAGCGAGAACACGTCGCCCTCGCGGCCGTCCTCGCGCACGAGGGTGGCCGTGAGGCCGAGCCTCCGCCTGGCCTGCAGCTCGGCGGTGAGCTTGAAGACCGGTGCCGGCAGCAGGTGCACCTCGTCGTAGACCACGAGCCCCCAGTCGAGGGCGTCGAGCAGGGCGAGGTGGGCGTACTCGCCCTTCCGCTTCGCCGTGAGGATCTGGTAGGTCGCGATCGTGACCGGCTTGACCTCCTTCACCTGCCCCGAGTACTCGCCGATCTCGTCGGGGGTGAGGCTCGTGCGCCTGAGCAGCTCGTCGCGCCACTGCCGGGCGCTCACGGTGTTCGTGACGAGGATGAGGGTCGTCGTCTTGGCGGTCGCCATCGCACCCGCGCCGACGAGCGTCTTGCCCGCGCCGCAGGGCAGCACGACGACGCCCGAGCCGCCCTCGAAGAAGTTGTCGACCGCCTTCTGCTGGTAGTCGCGCAGGTGCCAGCCGTTCTGCTGCAGGTCGATCTCGTGCGGGGTGCCCGGGGTGTAGCCGGCGAGGTCCTCGGCGGGCCAGCCGAGCTTCACGAGCTCCTGCTTGAGCTGCCCGCGCGCCCACGGCTCGACGAGGAAGCTCGTGTCGTCGACGCGCTCGCCGATGAGCGGTGCGATCTTCCGTGCGCCGACGACCTCGGTGAGCACCGCGACGTCGTCGCCGTGCAGGCGCAGCGCGCCCTCGTCGGTGCGGTCGATCACGAGGCGGCCGTAGCGGCCGACGGTCTCGCGCATGTCGACGGCGACCGTCTGGGGCACCGGGAACTTCGCGTAGCGCTCGAGCGTGCCGAGCATGTCCTCGGCGTCGTGGCCCGCCGCGCGGGCGTTCCAGAGGCCGAGCCGGGTGATCCGGTAGGTGTGCACGTGTTCGGGGGCGCGCTCGAGCTCGGCGAACACCGCGAGGTCGTGCCTCGCGTCTTCGGCGAGCGGATGCGCGACCTCGAGCAGCACGGTGCGGTCGCTCTGCACGATGAGGGGGCCGTCTGACATAACCGTCGAGTCTACGCCCGTGCGGTGGGAGGGCGGCCGGGTCGGTCGCCCGGGCGCGTCGGCCCCGGGAGACGTGGTCGTCGGGTGTCTCAGAATTCGGCGGGCGCGGGTGCGACGGCCGCGATCGCCGAGATCGGGAGGGTGCGCTCGATGTCGGCCTTGCGGTCGCGCGCGCGGAGCCGGCCGTTCGCGACGCTCGCGGGTGCGAGGAGGTAGTCGGCCGTGTCGCCGCCCGGCATCCGCACGGTCACCGTCAGCGTCTCCTTCGAGCGGGCGGCCGCCTCGAGCTGACGCGCGAGCCACGCCTGCTCGGCATCGCCGCCGGTCTGCTCCTCGGCCATGCGGTCGAGCAGGGCCGCGATCGGGTCGGGCGTCGGCGCGACGACCGGGGCGGGGGCGAGCCGGTGCCGCTGCAGCCGGATGATCTCACCCGCCGCGTCCTCGGCGGCGACGGGGTACTTCGCATCCGACAGCGCCCAGAACACGACGTCGGGTGCGAACCTGGAGAGCAGCCGATGCGGGCCGCTCTGGCGCAGGGCGAGCGAGGAGATCGACTGGTCGACCGCGAGCGTGCGGATGAGCTGCTCGTCGTCGGACCGGATGGAGGCCCGCGCGGGGGCATCGGACTCGGCGGCGCTCGACACGCGCACCGCGCCGAACCGCTCGGCGGCCTCGGCGACGAGGTAGGCGAGCGGCTGCGGGATGCCGGTGAGCGAGAGCCCGCCGAGGAACTCGAGGATGGATTCGGCGGTCTCGCCGGCGGCGAGCCCTCGGTTCACGGATGCCGCGCTCACGCGATACGTCGATGCGAGGTCGCGACCCTCGACGTCGGCGACGCCTCGGAGCCGGCCGTCGAGCGACGGCTCGAGCGGCCCGGGCGCGACGATCGAGAGGTCGTGCTGCAGGTAGACGCGGTCGACCTGGGCGGGGAAGTGGGCGGCGACGAGGTCGGCGGCCCGGTCGAGCTCGCCCCCGAGCACGAGCCGGCCCGCCTCGACCGGCTCGCCCGCGACGGCGAGGCCGAGCGACTCTGCCTCGCCGAAGAGCCGCTCGAGGCCGTCGTCGAGCCAGGCTCCGCCGGCCGGGTACAGCCAGCGGACGTCGTCGCGCAGGGCGGTCGCGGTCAGCGGGTCGCTGCGGCGGGCGACGAGGCGGCGCAGCGTCTCGGGGATGCGAGCGCGCCAGAATTCGGCCAGCTGCAGCCAGCGGCCGCGCGCCGACTCGAGCGACCAAGCCGCGCCGCGGTCGGACTCGAGCCAGAAGGCCCCGTCGCGCACGACGAGACCGGCCTCGTCGGCTCGTCGGAAGAGCCGGGGGAGTTCGTCGAGCTCGGTGCCGCTCGCCTCCGCGAGCCGCTTCGAGTCGGGCAGGGCGAGCCCGCCCTTCGCGAGCTCGCGGGCGGGTTGGGCTCCCAGCGCGGCGAGCAGCTCGGCCGTCGCCGTCACGGTCGCGTAGGCGGCCTCGGAGGAACGCCGTTCGAGCAGGCTCCGGTCGACCGAGTCGCTCGGCACGAGCACCGGCGGGGCCGGGGCGGCGAGATCGCCGGCGGTCGGCAGGTCGTCGCCGAGCCGCGGCAC
The DNA here is from genome assembly GCF_042799635.1 of Agromyces sp. NPDC057679. Taxonomy (NCBI): domain Bacteria; kingdom Bacillati; phylum Actinomycetota; class Actinomycetes; order Micrococcales; family Microbacteriaceae; genus Agromyces; species Agromyces sp. NPDC057679. The sequence continues at coordinate 1,255,112 of NZ_JBHVIK010000002.1, forward strand.
GAGGCGAGCCGCGACGGCGGCCGGCACATGGACCCGAGCGTCCCGTCGCACGACGAGGAGCGACGCGGACAGGTCGTCCATCAGCTCGCCCGTGGCCTCCACCCGTGTGCTCGTGGCGCCCAGCGCGGCGAGCTCGCCCCGGACCGCCTCGACCGTGCTGCCGCCGGCGGCGTCGGCGATGGCGGACGCGACGGCGAGCACCGCGAGGTGGCGCCGGTCGAGTCGGCCGATCGCCTGGTCGAGCGAGTCCTGCGCGAGGAGCGCCTCGGCGAGGTCGAAGAGGTCGTGGATGCCGGAGGTCTCGAACTCGCGCGTCCGCAGGGCTGCGGCGAGATCATCTCGCGTCAGCTCGCGGAGTCGTGCGGCGAGTTCGAGCATCGTCTCCGCTCAGCTCGATCCGGCTCGGGCTTCGCGGGAACGTCGCACGCTGTTGAGGATGAGCAGCACGATCAGGAGCAGGAACGCGATCGGCAGGCCGAACCACGGGAGCATGATGATGAACGGCCAGGCGCCCTGGCTGAAGCCGTCGTCGGCGGCCGCGCCGTTCGCCGTGCCGATCATGACCACGAAGAAGGCGACGATCGACAGGCCGACGATCGTCGCGAACATGACGGCGAGGATGCGCTCGGCGCGATGCTCGGTGATAGGGCCGGAATCGCTCACTCGTCAAGAATAGGGCAGGAGGCCTCGGTACGGGGGACGTCACTCTAGACTGGAGGGAGAACGGCGCGTTGATTTCGGCGCGCCGTGAGACGTATAAGCGAGGTTTCCACGATGCCCACCGGCAAGGTCAAGTTCTACGACGAGGACAAGGGCTTCGGCTTCATCAGCGGCGATGACGGCCAGGAGGTCTTCCTCCATGCATCCGCCCTCCCCGCCGGCGCGACCGTGCGTGCGGGCAGCCGGCTCGAGTTCGGCATCGCCGAGGGCAAGCGGGGCGCGCAGGCGCTCTCCGTGCGGGTGATCGACACGCCCGTCAGCCTCACCAAGATCCACCGCAAGCCCGCCGACGACATGGCGATCATCGTCGAGGACGTCGTGAAGGTGCTCGACGGCATCGGCGCCGACCTCCGACGAGGGCGCTACCCCGAGAAGTCCAAGGCGCGCACCGTCGCCGCGGTGCTCCGCAAGGTGGCTGACGATCTGGATGCCTGAGACCTCCGACACCCAACTGCCGGCCGCCGACGAGTCCGCGGCCGAGCCCGAGGCGTTCCGAGCGGACGCCCCGGTCGCCCCGCGCGACGAGGCAGACGCCTCCGGTTCGGATGACTCGGACGGCGCCGTCCTCGAGACGGCGCCGCCCGTCGCCGACGAGACGCTGCTCGCCTCGGTCGATCTCGCTCGGCGCGCGCTGCTCGAGGTGACCGCGCCCGAGACGGTGGGGTCGGTCATCGGGCACGTCGTCGAGGGCGAGCACGTGCTGAGCCTGCTGTTCGCCTCCGACCTCGCGGGCTACCCCGGCTGGCGGTGGAGCGTGACGATCGCCCGCGTCGACGACGCGGAGCCCACGGTGCTCGAGACCGAGCTGATGCCGGGCGAGCAGGCGCTGCTCGCGCCCGAGTGGGTGCCGTGGTCGGAGCGTCTGGCCGAGTACCGGGCGGCCCAGCAGGCCGCCGCCGCGCTTGCCGCCGCGGCCGGTGACGACGAGGGCGACGAGTTCGACGAGGAGCCCGACGAGGACGACGACCTCGACGGCGAGGTCGACGAGGACTCCGACGACGACGCCGCCGAGGAGGACGACGACGCCGAGGACGACGACGAGGACGAGGACGACGATTCGGACGATGACGGGCTGTCGCACGACGACGACGTGTTCGACGGGATCGACATCGACGCGCTCGACGTCGACACTGCTCACGACGACGACGACGACGATGATGACGACGACGATGACGACGTGGACGATGCGGACCGCGACCACGACGCGGACCGCGACGACGCGGACCACGTCGAGGACGAGGCGACGCCGACGGCGTGACCCGGGCTCAGGCGGAGACGCTCGATCCGTCGTCGCGCGGCTGGGCGCGTCGACGGATCACCTGCACGACGATGATCCCGACGACCCCGAGTGCGACGCCGACGAGCGCCGCCACGAGGGTCCACCCGAGACCCGCGGCGTCGAGTTCGTCGCGGAAGACGAGGCATCCGACGGCCACCACGAGCCATCCGATCGTGCCGGCGACCAGCGCCTTGCGCGCGTCGGCCCGCGCGGGCGCCGGATCGGGGCGGCGCTCCTCCTCGCTGAGCCAGAGGCGCACCCGGTCAGCCGATCCGCTCGAGGACGTGGTCGATCGAGGCGATGAGCTTGCGGACGTCGTCGGGCTCGATCGCCGTGAAGGTGGCGATGCGCAGCTGGTTGCGGCCGAGCTTGCGGTACGGCTCGGTGTCGACGACGCCGTTCTCGCGCAGCACCTTCGAGATCGCCGACGCGTCGACTGAGTCGTCGAAGTCGATCGTCACGACGACCTGCGAGCGGTCGGCGGGGTCGGCGACGAACGGGGTCGCGACACTCGAGGCCTCGGCCCACTCGTAGAGCAGCCCGGAGGATTCGCGGGTGCGCGCGTCGGCCCAGGCGAGGCCGCCCGACGCGTTGATCCAGTCGATCTGGTTCTCCATGAGGAGGAGGGTCGAGAGTGCAGGGGTGTTCAGCGTCTGGTCGAGCCGCGAGTTGTCGACCGCGTTCTTCAGCGAGAGGAACTCGGGGATGTACCGGCCGGACGCGGCGACACGCTCGATCCGCTCGATCGCGGCGGGCGACATGAGCGCGAACCACAGTCCGCCGTCGGCGGCGAAGTTCTTCTGGGGCGCGAAGTAGTACACGTCGAACTCGCGGGCGTCGACGGCGGCGCCGCCCGCGGCGCTCGTCGCGTCGATGACGGTGAGCGCGCCGGCGTCGCCCGCGACGCGCACGACGGGGGCCTGCACGCCGGTCGACGTCTCGTTCTGCGGCCACGCGTAGACGTCGAAGCCCGCGGCGGCCTCGGCGCGCGCGCTCGTTCCGGGGGCGGCGGTGCGCACCTCGGGCGCTTCGAGCCAGGGCGCACCTGCGGCCTTCGCGAACTTGGCACCGAACTCGCCGAAGGAGGCGAGCTGGGCGCGGCGCTCGATGAGCGAGACGGCGGCCGAGTCCCAGAAGGCGGTCGAGCCGCCGTTGCCGAGCACGACCTCGTAGCCCTCGGGGAGCGAGAACAGCTCGGCGAGGCCGCGGCGCACTCGGCCGACGAGGTTCTTCACGGGCGCCTGGCGGTGCGAGGTGCCGAGCAGGGCCGGACCGACCTCGGCCAGGTGCGCGAGCTGCTCGGGGCGGACCTTCGACGGTCCGCAGCCGAAGCGTCCGTCGGCGGGCAGCAGGTCAGCGGGGATCACGAGGCTCGGCATGCGAAGAGTCTAGCGAGGCGGTGGTGGCCGCTAGGCTTGATGACGGGCTGCGACGCAAACGGGAGGATACCGCGTGACCGATCTGATCGATACGACCGAGATGTACCTGCGCACGATCCTCGACCTCGAAGAGGAGAACATCGTGCCGCTGCGGGCGCGCATCTCCGAGCGTCTCGGTCACTCCGGCCCGACCGTGTCCCAGACCGTCGCCCGCATGGAGCGCGACGGGCTCGTCGTCGTCTCCGGCGACCGCCACCTCGAGCTCACCTCCGAGGGGCGCAGCAAAGCCGTGCACGTCATGCGCAAGCACCGCCTCGCCGAGCGTCTGCTGGCCGACGTCATCGGGCTCGAATGGGAGTACGTGCACGACGAGGCCTGCCGCTGGGAGCACGTCATGAGCGAGCAGGTCGAGCGTCGCCTCATCGAGATCCTCGGAGGGCCGAAGGAGTCGCCGTACGGCAACCCCATCCCGGGACTCGAAGAACTCGGTCTGCCGCCGGCCGATCCGTTCATGACGGGCGTCGTGAACGTCGTCGACGCGGTCGCCGACCGCGAGGAGCCCGTGCGCGGCACCGTGCGCCGGCTCGGTGAGCCCGTGCAGTTCGACCCCGAACTCCTCGGCCAGCTCAAGCAGGCCGGCGTGATGCCCGGCGCGCTCGCGAGCTTCAGCCGGGCGGGCGGGTACGTGCTCGTCGAGGTCGACGGGGCCGACGGCGGCATCGAGCTGCCCACCGAAGTCGCGGGCCACCTCTTCATCAGCGTCTGATCCGAGCGGCGCCGAGCCCGTGGAACGGGCGATTCCAGCCGCGCCGTGATCGAAATGTGACAATCGGGCCGGGCTCGCGTACCCTCGTACGAGTCCACCGGCACGAAGCCAGCTGGAGGACCAGGGTCGAGACGCTCCCAGTGCTCACCGCTCGACCCGGTACCCGTGAGGCGCCCTGCGCGCATCAGGTGAGACGACATCCAGGTGGCGTGGGGCGACGGAGGTTACATTTTGGCTCGACTCTCCCGGCGCCGTCCCACCAGGACCCGCGCTCGCGGGGCCGCGACGAAGGCGATCATCGCTTCGAAGGCCCCCGGTTCCCCCACAACCCCCCAGACCCAGGACCTCGCCGACGCGGTCGCCGCGAAGGCATTGCCGTCGACCAGGCGACTTCGCCGGGGCGGCCTCGCGAACATCCTCGTGATGACGGCCGCGGCCGGCATCGTCGGCACGCTCGCGATCCCGGCCTACGCCATCGCTCCGGGCAGCGTCGGCCCGCAGTTCGGCGAGACCGACGCGACCCGCCTGTCGAAGGCCCAGGCCCAGTCGGTCGAGGTCACCGACGACGTCATCGCGGCGCCCGTCACGGATGACGGCTACGCGACGGTCTCCGGCGAGGAGATCCGCGCCGCGGCCGAGGCGGCCGCCGCCGCCGAGGCGGCGGAAGCGGCCCGCGTCGCCGCGGAGAACGCGATGACCTCGTACGCGGCGTCGTACGACGGCCCCTCGGTCGGCGACTTCCTCGCGAACCCGCCGTATCCGAGCTTCGACCTGGCGAGCGTGTACAACGTCGCGACGCAGTACATCGGCACCCCCTACGTCTACGGCGGTGCGACGCCCGCGGGCTTCGACTGCTCCGGCTTCGTCATGTACGTCTACGCGCAGTTCGGCGTCAGCATGCCCCACTCGTCGGCCGGGCAGGGCGCGATGGGCACGGTGATCTCCGAAGCCGACGCGCAGCCGGGCGACCTCGTGATCATGGACGGCCACGACGGCTTCTACGCCGGCGACGGAATGATCCTGCACGCGCCCTACGAGGGTGCCTCGGTGCGCGTCCAGCCCATCTGGACGAGCGACTACTCGATCGTGCGCATCGGCATCTGAACGTGAACACCGCGTGTCCTGCACGCGACGAACGGCGCGCCGGGAGTTCCCGGCGCGCCGTTCGTGCCTTAGCCTGAAACCCTGACGATCCGAGATACCGGGCAGGTGAAGCCGATGGTGAAGGCGCACAGCATCCATTCCACGGGTGCGCGCGCGCAATTCCACCAACGGCGCAGCAGTCAGCCGAGTACCATCCGCGCGAACGCGCCGACGGGCACTGTCTTCATGACGGTGCCCGTTTTTCGTTCCCCGGGTGCGTTCGGCGAAGCCTCCGCCCGCAGGTCCTCGCCCATCGGGGGCGCCGTCGGATCGTCGAGTCCTGCACGCGGCTGGAAGCCATCCAGCCCCGATCGGAAGGCCCCCCATGCGCACTCTCGTGCTCAACGCCGGATATGAACCGCTCGCCGTCGTCTCCTTCAAACGGGCGCTCCTGCTCGTGATGAACCAGAAGGCGACCGTCATCCTCCGCGAGGAGGGCAATCCGGTGTGCGCCGCGAGCGGCAGCTGGGACAGACCGAGCGTCATCCTCCTGACGCGGTACGTTCGCGCGCCGCGCTCGCATCAGGTGCCGGTGAGCCGACGCGGCGTGCTGCGCCGCGACGATCACCGCTGCGCGTACTGCGGGCGGTCCGCCGCCACGATCGACCACGTGCTGCCGCGCTCGCGAGGCGGTCGCGACACCTGGGAGAACCTCGTCGCGTGCTGCCTGCGCTGCAACAACACGAAGAGCGACCGCACCCCGGCCGAGATGGGCTGGGAGCTGCGCTTCACTCCGAGGATGCCCAACGGGCGCAGCTGGGCGGTCCGGGGCGTCGAGCGGCCGCTGCCGCAGTGGAGCGAGTACCTCGCCACCGCCGCCTGAGCTCCGATCGGCCGTCGTCCCCCGCCCGAGGCGCGGCGATCGTTGGGGCGCGGGCGGGGTGCGGTGGGTCGTCGTGACAAAGGTCGCCGCAGTGCCCTATGGTAGGTCGGGTGCGGACCGCCCCCCGAGATCCAGAGCATGGTCGTCGTCGACGCCCTGAGCCGGTCGTCCCGTCCCCTCGGGCACCGCGACGCAACGGCCCGATCCGGGTGCTGGCCACGGTGCTGGTCGTGCCGGCGATCGTCGGCACCGTCGCGCTTCCGGCCTACGCCATCATTCCGGGCGGCGCCGAGTTCGGGGCATCCGGCGAGTTCAGCCTGAGCGTCGCCGAGGCGCAGGACGTCTCGGTCGGTGCGCTCGCGAGCGGCGCGCCGATCGTCTCCGACGGCTACGCGGTGACCACGAAGGCCTCGATCGAAGAGGCGCGGCTGGCGGCCGAGGAGGCCGAGCGTGCGCAGTGGGCCTCCGACCTCGCCTCGCGCGGCGGCGGCAGCTACGCCCTGTACACCGTCCGCGCAGAGGGTGACGACTACCCCTGGTGGGACCAGCTGCCCGACGACTACGGCGGCGGGCTCTCGCCCCTGCGCTACTACTACCGCGAGTGTGTCGACTTCGTCGCCTGGCGACTCAACCGCGATGCCGGTGTGACGAGCGCCCCGTGGAAGTGGGACTGGTCGAACCTCGCCTCGGGCAGCGCCTACGCCTGGGCCGACGAATGGGTGAGCCACGGCTGGCCCACCTCGAGCACGCCGGTGGTCGGCGCGGTGGCCTGGTTCCCGTACAACCACGTCGCCTACGTGCAGTCGATCAACAGCGACGGCTCAGTGAACATCGAGGAGTACAACCAGAACTCCGACCACTCGTACCACCAGCGCACGATCCCCGCGGGCGACGCGCTGTACCTGTACCCGCCGGCCTGATCCCGCCGGCGTCTCGCGGCGTGCCCGCGGCGCGGACGCGTACGAGCCCAGGCGCGCCTAGGGCATCCGGGCGAGGCACGCGGGCGCGGGCGTCGTGACCGTGTCGACGACCCCGAGCGGCACGCCCTCCTCATCGAGCGCGATGATCGCGATCGAGTCGGAGCCCTGATCGGCGACGAGCGCGAACCGCTCGTCGCGGCTGAGCTCGAGATCCCGCGGATGCCGCCCTCCGGTGGCCACGGTGCCCACGAGTTCGAGGGTGCGTGCCCGGGCATCGAGGCGGAGGCCGCGGAGCGCATCGGCGTCGCGGTCGCCGATCAGCACCACGCCGCCGCGGGTGAGCCTGATCGCCGAGCAGCCGAGGCCGCGCGGCTCGGTCTCGGGCCCGATCGGGAACCAGGCGAGCTCGCGGCCCTCGACGAGGTCGATGAGGCTCGCCGTCCGATCGAGTTCGTTCGCCGTGACCGCCAGGTCGCCCGAGATCACGAGGTGGCGCGGGCCCGCGCCCGGGTGGATCACGATGTCGGCGCGCGCATCGCGTTCGAGCGCCTCGGGCAGACGGCCGAGGCCGATGACGCGGATGCGGTCGGCGCCGAGATCGGGGACGAGGAGACGATCGCGGTCGTGATCGAGCACCGCCTGGTGCGGGTGGGAGCCGGTCTGCCGATCGGCGTTCGGCCCGCGGCCTGAGAACTCGGCTTCGAGCACGGTGTCGGCGGAGGCGTCGGGTGCGAGCGGGTGCACGGTCACGCGGTGCCCCGAGTAGTTGGCGGCGAAGGCGAGCTCGCCCGACTCGGTGAACGCGAGATGGCACGGGTCGCCGCTCGTGACCCCGATGCGGCTGAACGGCGCGAGCCCGTCGCCCTCGAAGGTCCAGCTCGAGATGCGGCCGTCGGCGAGCTCGTGCACGATGGCGAGCACGCCTGCGGCCGCCGAGATCGCGAGGAACATGGGGTTCGGCCCCACGTCGATCGGGTCGCCCAGGGTGGCCCGCCCGTCGGCGTCGAGGTCGAGCGAGCGGATGCCGCGCGCCGGCGACCCCAGCGCCCCGACCGTCGACGCACCGACCCAGAACCTCGTCGTGCCCGCCTCGACCACTGCCGTCTCCGTTCCCGCGGCAGGGCCGCACGTCCACGCGCACGCCGTGCGCCGCCGATCACGCTACCGGAGTGCCATAGACTCGTACGACCGGCCTCTGTAGCTCAATGGAAGAGCAACTCCGTCCTAAGGAGCAGGTTGGGGGTTCGAGTCCCTCCAGGGGCACCGATGGGTGCGCGCTCCGGCGTCGACCGCCGTGTGAATCGATTCGGGACGTTCGGCGCGTGTCCACCCCCGAACGGGGGGATCCGCGGTGCTACGCTCGGAGGACTCCGCAGCGACGGCGGCGACGATGTTTCGGGTACATCGCCTCCTCAGTACCGTCACCACGGAGTGCGACGGGGAAGGGAGCCGGGGGGCAACACTCTCTTCCTCGCTTTGCGACGCGTGTGCCATCGGGCGTACGCCATCGCCGGGTTCGCGACCTACCCGCGTGGTCCGGTGATGGCCGGGTCGGCGATTCCCCCTCGCCGGCCCGGCGGCCCTCGTCCGACTCGGACGCCCGCCACGACGCGGCCGGTCGGCCCGGCTCACCCGCCGATGAGCCCGCGCAGGTCGTCGGCCGTGAGCGACTCGCTGAACAGCTCGTCGTCGTCCATGAGCGACGACACGAGCGCGGCCTTCTTCGCCTTGAGCGCCATCACCTTCTCCTCGATCGTGCCCTCCGCCACCATGCGGTAGACCATGACGGTCTTCGACTGGCCGATGCGGTGGGCGCGATCGACTGCCTGCGCCTCGCTGGCGGGATTCCACCACGGGTCGAGGAGGAACACGTAGTCGGCCTCGGTGAGGTTGAGCCCGAAACCGCCCGCCTTGAGGCTGATGAGGAACACGGGGGCGTCGCCCGTGCGGAACCGGTCGATGACCTCGCTGCGGCGGCGGGTCGAGCCGTCGAGGTAGGCGTACGGCACGCCGGCCGCGTCGAGCCGCGCGGCGGCCAGTTCGAGGAACGAGGTGAACTGGCTGAAGACGAGCGCCCGGTGCCCTTCCGCGATGACCTCGTCGAGCTGGTCGAAGAGGGCGTCGAGCTTCGCCGAGGGGACGTCGGCGTACTGCTCGGAGTCGATGAGGGCCGCGTGCAGGCTCAGCATGCGCAGGAGCGTGAGCGAGCGGAAGACCGTGAAGCGGTTGCGGTCGAGGTCGTCGATGAGACCGAGCAGCTTCTGGCGCTCGCGCTGGAGGAAGGTGTCGTAGATGCGGCGGTGCGCGGGATCGAGGGCGACCTGGAGCACCTGCTCCTGCTTCTCGGGCAGCTCAGGGGCGACGAGCTCCTTCGTGCGACGCAGCACCAGCGGTCGGATGCGGCGACGGAGCGTCGCCAGCCGTTCGGCGTTGTGGTCGATCTCGATGGGCCGGCGGTACCGCTCGGCGAAGGCCCGGCCCGACGGGAACAGGCCGGGGGCGACGATGCGCAGCAGCGCCCACAGCTCCATGAGGTTGTTCTCGACGGGGGTACCGGTCACGGCGAGCCTGAACGGCGCTCGGATGTCGCGGGCGGCCTGGTTCGCCTTCGAGTTGCCGTTCTTCACGAACTGGGCCTCGTCGAGCACGAGCCCCGACCAGTCGGGTTCGGCGAACGCCGCGGCGTCGAGGCGGAGGATCGCGTAGCTCGTGACGACGAGATCGGCGCCCGCGATCACGTCCTCGAGGCGGCGACGGCTCGCGGCCTGCGTCGCGGTCACCGTCACGACGCGCAGTCCGGGCGCGAATCGCGCAGCCTCGCGCTCCCAGTTCGACACCACCGACGTCGGGGCCACGACGAGGAACGGCGGCGCCGAGGCATCCGGCTGCCCCTTCGCATGCGCGACGAGCGCGAGCGTCTGCGCCGTCTTGCCGAGGCCCATGTCGTCGGCGAGGATGCCGCCGAGGCCGTGCCGGTGGAGGAACGCGAGCCAGCGGAAGCCCTCGAGCTGGTACGGGCGCAGCTCGATCGCGAAACCCTCGGGCTGCGGGATCGGCTCGACGCCCTCGGGGGCATTGAGGCCCGCGACGGTCTCGCGCCACGAGACGGCCGCGGCCGACTCGTCGGCGAGGTCCTCGAACTCGGCCCAGAGGCTCGTCTGCGTTCGGTGGATCGGCAGTTCGCCGCCCTCCCACTCGTCGAGGGTGCCCGCCTCCTCGAGGAGTTCGCGGAGCGGCGCGAACACCGGCTGATCGAGCGAGAGGTAGCTGCCGTCGATGAGGAGGAGCTTCTTGCGACCGTGCGAGAGCGCGCTGAACAGCGGCCCGAACGGCACCTTCTTGCCCTCGACCGTGACGACCACCCCGAGGTCGAACCAGTCGGTGCGCTCGCTCTCGACGGTCGTCACGGTGAGCTTCGGCGCCTCGGTGAGCTCGCGGTACTCGGGCGCCTCGCCCACGACGTCGACCCGGAGGTGCTCGAGCGCCTCCAGTTGCGGCAGCAGTCGGGTCGAGAACTCGGCGGCCTCGACCCCCCGCAGGACGACCACGGGGCGGAGGCCCGCGGATGCCTCGGCCCCCGGCTCGCGCCGACTGCGCGCGCCGAGGGCGCGGGGCGTTCGCAGCAGCGCCGATCCCGTCGACTCGCCCGTGCTGAGCTCTGCGGCGAGCGCCGCCGGCCGGCGCTCGCGCACGGGGTCGTGGAACTCGGCGTCGGGCGCGTCGAAGGGGAGGCGACGACCGCCGTCCGTCTCCCACTCCCACCCGAGGCGCAGCAGGTGGCCGGGCTCGTGCGTCACGGTGGCGACGAGGGTCGCGGGCGGAAGCGCGGGCAGCTCGACCGCCGGGTCGTCGCTCGCGACGCGGACGGCACGAGCGAGCCGCGGGTACTCGTCGCGGGCGAAGTCGGCGACCTCGGTGGCGGGCACCACGATGGGGTCGGCGCGGCGCACCACGGCGCGGGCGGCCGGGGTCAGCGCGGTCGAGAGCGGCGCCAGGGTGATGCGGCCCCTGGCGAAGTCGAAGGTGTAGACCCCGTGGTCCCCGACGAGGCGCGCCCGGCGGCTCGGGTGGCGTTCGCCGTCGACCGAGACCGTGGGGGCGAGCTCGAGGCCCGCAGGCGTCGGGGGAGCGGTCGTCGAGGCCTCGGGGTCGGCATCGGCATCGGCGCCGGTCTCGGTCTCGGCCGCGTGATCCGCGGCGGCACGGACGTCCAGGCTGATCTCCGCGGCGTCGCCGATCACCACCTCGGTCTGCGCGGTCGAGCCGACGAGGGCGATGCCGAGCGCGGCGGCCTGTTCGAAGAGCGCCCAGAGGGTCCCGCTCTCGTACTCGTCGAGTGAGATCCACCCGGAGCCGTACTCGGCGAACGCGGAATGGCGGGCGCCCTTGAGCACCGAGAACTCGCCGAACCAGCGCGCCTGGCGCGGGTCGAACCCGCCCGCGGCCCCCTGGAATCCCACGTTCTGCCAGGTCAGGTTGGCCTTGATCCAGCCACCGCGCGCACCGCGGGTCACCGGGCGCACGGCGAGCCGGTCGACCGAGGCCTCGGTCGTCGCCGGCTCCTCGCGCGCCGACTGCCGCGGGCCGCTGCCGCCGCGTCGCGCGACGCGCTCGCGCAGCTCGAACTGCAGCGCGAGCGGCTGACGGGCCACCTGCTCCCCGTCGCCGCGGCCGAACGGCGCCGTCAGCGCCTCGAGCTCGGCGCGCCAGCCCTGCCCCGTGGCATCGTCGAGACCCGGCGCCGGCGCCGCGGCCTCCTGCTTGTGACGCTCGGCGGAGGCGAGCAGCACGGCCGCGACGTGCTTGCAGTTGCGCCCGACGGGGCAGCTGCAGGTGCCCGACAGGATCGTCGTCCGCCCCGGGATGCCGAGGTCGAGCCGCACGTTCACCCGGTACGACTCCGCCGAGCTGCCCCGGACGACGGCGCCGAGCCGGAATCCGGCGGCCTCCCAGACGAGCTCCTCGACGGCGCCCGAGCGCTCGACGGTGCGTCCGCGGCTGAGGCTCAGCGGGCCCACGAGGCGGGCGATGGCGAGTTCCTCGACGGGCGGGAATGAGTCGGAGGGCATCCCTCTATCGTCGCATCTGCAGACGCGACCGTGCGCCTCGGCGATCGCCCGTCGGTCCGTGATACGGGCCGGCGGCCGGCCGCGGGACGCTCAGTTCCAGTCGACGGCGTGGGCCCAGCCGGCGATGTACGCGCGTTCGTTCTCGTCGAGACGGACGGGTGCACGCGGCATCCTCGCGTCGGACTCGCAGAGTTCGAGGATGCGCCGCACCACGACCATTCGGAGCGGGGCGTGGAGATCCTCGAGGATCTCCCACCGGAGGGGGCCCTCGAGCATCGGCCACCAGATGCCGACCGGCGGCAGGGCCGTGGTGAGGCGCCGCGGGTGCGAGGGACGATCGATGGTCGAACTCATCGGACGTCCTCCTCGGAGATCCTGCCGGTCTCGGGATCGCGGACCACGACGCGTTCGTCGGCGTCGGCGTCCTCCTCTGCCTGCTGATGCTGTTCGGCTGCCCGGAGCGCGGCCTCCTGCTCGTCCTGGGCGCCGGGTTCGTCGGATCGCACGTCACTCATGGAGACTCCTCGCGCCATCGAGCCCCGTCGGCCCCGGCACGTCCGACGCTACGCGGAGCGCGCGGCAGACGCGAGGGATTGACCCGCCCGACCTCCGGTGCTACCGCCGCGGGGCGCTGAGGTGCAGGATGGTCGGATGGACCTCCCGGTGATGCCGCCAGTGCCGCCCATGCTCGCCAAGTCGGTGAAGGAGATCCCAGACACCGGCCACGTCGAACCCAAGTGGGACGGGTTCCGCACGATCGTGTTCAAGGACGGCGACGAGATCGAGCTCGGCAGCCGCAACGAGCGGCCGATGACGCGCTACTTCCCCGAGCTCGTGGCCGCGCTCCGCGAGAACCTCCCAGCGCGGTGCGTCGTCGACGGCGAGATCATCATCGCGACCGAGGGGCGGCTCGACTTCGAGGCCCTGCAGCAGCGGATCCATCCCGCCGACAGCCGGGTGCGGATGCTCGCGGAGCGCACTCCGGCCGCCTTCGTGGGCTTCGACCTGCTCGCCTCGGGCGACCACGACCTCATGGCCCGGCCGTTCTCCGAGCGGCGGGCGCGTCTCGTCGACGCGCTCGCCGAGGCATCCGACCCGGTCTTCACGACCCCCGCGACGAGCGACCCGGCCGTCGCGCGCGACTGGTTCATGCGCTTCGAGGGGGCGGGTCTCGACGGCGTCGTCGCGAAGCCGCTCGACGGCGCGTACCTCCCCGACAAGCGTGCGATGTTCAAGATCAAGCACGAGCGCACGGCCGACTGCGTCGTCGCCGGGTACCGGTGGCACAAGTCGGGCGACGTCGTCGGCTCCCTCCTGCTCGGGCTCTACGGCGACGACGGTCGGCTGCAGCACGTGGGGGTGGCGGCCGCCTTCTCGATGGCGCGCCGGGCGAGCCTCGTCGCCGAGCTCGAGCCGCTCGTCGCCACCGACCTCGCCGGGCACCCCTGGGGCGAATGGGCCGACGAGTCCGCGCAGCAGGGCGGCCGGCTGCCGGGCGCGGTGAGCCGGTGGAACGCCGGCAAGAACCTCTCGTTCGTGCCGCTCCGGCCCGAGCTCGTCGTCGAGGTCGCCTACGACCACATGGAGGGCGACCGATTCCGCCACACGGCGCAGTTCCGCAGGTGGCGCCCCGACCGCACGCCCGAGAGCTGCACGTACGCCCAGCTCGAGGCGCCCGACGGGCTCGACCTCGCCGAGATCCTGCCGCTGCGGGAGTGAGCCGCGAGGCCCGGGAGCCGGCCCGCGTCAGAGCACGGTGCGCAGGCCCGCCGGCATCGCCGTGTGGTGCTCGAACACGAGGTTCGTCTCGGTGAGGGCGACCGCGGGGTTCGCCGAGAGGTTCTTCAGCACGAACTGACGCACGTGGTCGCTGTCGCGCACGCGCACGTGGATGAGGAAGTCCTCGGAGCCGCCGAGGAAGAAGAGCTGCGCGACCTCGGGCTGGGTGCGGAGCTCGTCGGAGATCTGCTCCATCAGATGACGGGCACCGGGCCGGATGCGCACGCTGACGAGCGCCTGCAGGTGGTAGCCGAGCGCGGCGGGCGAGATCTCGGCGGTGTAGCGCACGATGACGCCGCGCTCGCGGAGCGAGCGCACCCGGGCGAGGCAGGTCGAGGGCGAGACGCCGACGGCGCGCGCGAGATCGACGTTCGGGATGCGTGCGTTCTCGTGCAGGAGCGCGATGATCTGCCGGTCGACGCCGTCGAGCACGACGGGCGCGGGCTCGACGCCCGGGGCGCTGATCTGCGGTGCATCCGCCATCGAAACCCTCGCTATCGCATGAATGAATCGGAGATCTCGATTCTACCGAATCATCCACGGTTGATCTTTCAGAATGACGAACAAGCGGCGATGATGTTCGCATCCATCCACATTCCATTCGGTCGACTGTGCTGTCGGCCGAGAGCTGTTCGGAGTAACCATGCGTATCGGCGTGCCCGCTGAGATCAAGAACAACGAATTCCGCGTCGCGATGAACCCCGCCGGCGTCCACGCGCTCACGCAGCGCGGCCACTCGGTCGTCATCGAGTCGGGCGCAGGCACCGGCGCCGGCTACACCGATGCCGAGTACGTCGAGGCGGGCGCCGGCATCGTCGCCACCGCGGGCGAGGCCTGGTCGGCCGAGCTCGTGCTGAAGGTCAAGGAGCCCGTCGCGAGCGAGTACGGCTACCTCCGCGACGACCTCACCCTCTTCACCTACCTCCACCTCGCGGCCGACCTGCCCCTGACGAAGGCCATCCTCGACTCGGGCGTCACGGCGATCGCCTACGAGACCGTGCAGCTCGCCGACCGCTCGCTGCCGCTGCTCACCCCCATGAGCGAGGTCGCCGGGCGCCTGGCCCCGCAGGTCGGTGCCGCCGAGCTGCACGCCTCCAAGGGCGGACGCGGCGTGCTCCTCGCGGGCGTGCCCGGAACGGCCCCCGCGAACGTCGTCGTCATCGGCGGCGGCGTCGCCGGCGAGCAGGCCGCGGCGACCGCGCTCGGCCTCGGGGCCGACGTCACCGTCTTCGACATCTCGCTGCCGAAGCTGCGCGAGATCGACGGCCGCTACCACGGCCGCATCAAGACCATGTCCTCCTCGTCGTACGAGATCGCCCGCGCGCTGAAGACCGCCGACCTCGTCGTCGGCGCCGTGCTCATCCCGGGTGCGGCCGCGCCGAAGGTCGTGACCGACGAGATGGTCGCGACGATGAAGCCGGGCGCCGTGCTCGTCGACATCGCCATCGACCAGGGCGGCTGCTTCGAGGGCTCGCGCCCGACGACCCACGCCGAGCCGACCTTCAAGGTGCACGACGCGATCTACTACTGCGTCGCGAACATGCCCGGCGCGGTGCCCGCGACGTCGGCGCCCGCCCTCATCAACGCGACCCTGCCGTACGCGCTGAAGATCGCCGACCTCGGCTGGGAGGCGGCGCTCGCGGGCGATGCCGCGCTCGCCAAGGGACTCAACGCGACCGGCGGCAAGCTCACCTACGAGCCCGTCGCAGCCGCGCACAGCCTGGAGTACACGGCTCGCTGAGCCGGCGCGGGGCGCGCGTCGCGCCCCGCCGAGCTTCACCCCTCGCAGCCGATCGACCGCCACTGCACAGGCGGTCGCGAGGGGTGCGGAAACGTCGCGCAGGGCGTGCTCCCGCTGCCCAGCGCGACCGGATGCCCCGCCCACGACTCGTGGGCGGGGCATCCGTCATTCTGCGTCGGAGACGAGCCGCGGATCAGGCGAGGCTGAGGAAGAGCCGTTCGAGCTCCTCGACGTCGGGCTTCGACGCCGCCCCGCGTTCGGCGGAGGCGCCGCCGGTCGCCTCCTGCTCGTCGGCGAGGCACTCGCGCAGCGCGGAGGAGATGATCGCGAACCCGGCGCGGTCGAGCGCGCTCGAGACGGCCGCGAGCCGGGTGACCACGGTGCGGCAGTCGGCGCCCGACTCCACGGCCTCGATGACGGCGCCGAGCTGGCCCCGTGCGCGTTTCAGGCGGTTCGCGATGCGGCGCTGCTCGGCGAGGCGTGCGGCGTCGGTCTCGGCCCCGATCGCCCCGGCGGCCTCGCCCGCGCCGCTCATTCCGTCCCGCCCGTCTCGACCGGGAGCCCGGCGCGGTACCACTGCAGGATGCCGCCGTCGATGTTCACGGCGTCGACGCCCTGCTGCTCGAGGTAGACCACGGCCTGGGCGCTGCGCCCGCCGACGTGGCACATGACGTACACGGTGCGGTCGCGCGGGACCTCGTCGAGGCGGGCGACGAGTTCGCCGAGCGGGATGTGGTGCGCGCCGTCGACGCGCGCCTGGGCGAGCTCCTCGGGCTCGCGCACGTCGATGATGTACGGGTCGTCGGCGGCGTGCACTTCGGTGGGGGAGAGGGACTGCATCGGTGGGGCCTCGTTTCTGTCGTCAGGTCGGATGGTCGGGGTCGGCGTGGGGTGATCGTCGGAGGGCGGGCCTCAGGCGGCGGCCGCCCGGTCGCGGTCGGATGCCTCGCCGGCCGCGAGTTCGCGGGCGCGCATGCCGTCGCGCCAGGTGAGGAAGCCGCCGTCGAGGTTGACGACGTCGTGGCCGAGCGAGGCGAGGAGGCGGGCCGCGGTGTGGGCGCCCTGGCCGACCCGGCATTGCACGACGACGCGACGGCCGGCGAACTCGGCGTGCGTCTCGCGCAGCCGCTCCACGGGCAGCCAGCGCGACCCGGGGATGCGTCCCTCGGCCAGCTGCGCCTCTGCGCGCACGTCGAGCAGCGCGGCGCCCTCCTCGAGCACCGCGTCGAGCTCGTGCCACTGGACGACCCGGTCGATGCCCGTCGCGAGGTTCTCGGCGATGTAGCCCAGCTGGTTCACCGGGTCCTTCGCGTGGCCGAACTGCGGGGCGTAGGCGAGCTCGAGTTCGGCGAGCGAGGAGGCGGTCATCCCTGCGCCCATCGCTGCGGCGAGCACATCGATGCGCTTGTCGACGCCGTCGGTGCCGACGGCCTGGGCGCCGAGGATCAGGTCGCTGGCGGCGTCGACGACGAGCTTCAGCGACATCGGCGACGCGCCCGGGTAGTAGCCCGCGTGCGAGAGCGGGTGGGAGTGGATGACGCGCACGGCCCGGCCCCGCTCGCGGGCGGTGCGCTCGGTCCATCCGACGCTCGCGACCGCGAGCCCGGCGACGTCGATGATCGCGGTGCCGAGCGCAGGACGGGCGGAGGCGACGCGCCCGGCGATGGCGTCGGCGGCGGCCCGCCCGTGGCGGTTCGCGAGGCCGGCGAGCGGCACGAGGCGGGGGCCGCCGTCGACGGCGTCGCGCTGCTCGACTGCGTCGCCGACGGCGAAGATCGCGGGGTCGCTCGTGCGGTGCGAGCGGTCGACGACGATGCCGCCGCTCGGCCCGATGGCGAGGCCCGCCGCGGCGGCGAGGCCCGTCTCGGGCACGACGCCCATCGCCGCGACGACGAGGTCGGCGGCGAGCCGGGTGCCGTCGTCGAGTCGCACGTGGTCGGTCGCGACGTGGTCGACGGTGCGGCCGAGCCGCAGGGCGACCCCGTGCGCGGCGAGGTGGTCTGCGACGGGCGCCGCCATCTCCTCGTCGAGCGAGCCGAGCACCTGTCCGCCGCGCTGCACGAGGGTCGTCGCGAGCCCGCGGCGGGCGAGGTTGTCGGCCATCTCGAGGCCGATGTAGCCGCCGCCGATGACGACGGCGTCGCCGGCGGGCGCGTCGTCGAGGCGATCCATGATGCGGTCGAGATCGTCGAGGGTGCGCAGGGTGTGGAGCGGGGCGCCGGTCGCGACGTCGCGGGGGCGGCGCGGCGCGGCGCCCGGCGCGAGCACGAGTTCGTCGTAGTGCAGCGTGTCGACGACCCCGGTCATGAGGGAGCGCACCGCGACGGTGCGCGCTGCGCGGTCGATCGCGATCGCCTCGTGACGCACGCGCACGTCGAGTCGGAACCGTTCGCCCAGCCGCTCGGGCGT
This sequence comes from Agromyces sp. NPDC057679, assembly GCF_042799635.1. NCBI lineage: Bacteria > Bacillati > Actinomycetota > Actinomycetes > Micrococcales > Microbacteriaceae > Agromyces > Agromyces sp. NPDC057679. Next base: position 1,273,140 of record NZ_JBHVIK010000002.1, read on the forward strand.
CTGCAACGAGAGGGCGTCGCGCTCGGCGATGACGCCCGACACGTGGTACGGCAGGCCGCAGTTCGCGAACGAGACCGCGGAGCTGCGTTCGACGACGATGATCTCGCGTTCCTCGTCGAGGCGGCGCAGGCGGGTGGCTGCGGACATGCCTCCGGCGACGCCGCCGATGACGACGGTGACGCGCGGTGAGTGCGGGGCAGGGGAGAGCGGGAGCATCCGATGACGGTAGCACGATACCCTGGGGGTATCGAATGAGCGCCCGATGCGGCGATGCTCCGAGGAAATCGCGTGTTTCGCCTTAGTGTGTCGGTGTGCAGCGGCTCGATCGGAACGACGACGCCGAGGACGAGATCCTCGGCGAGGAGGCCGATGCCGCAGCCGACGACCTCACCCCGGACCACATGCAACAGGACATCACGAGCCCCGACGGCGTCAGCCTCGGCGATCCCGAACTCATCGCCGGCAACGTCGCCGAGCCCAGCTGGCGACGCTGGAGCGCCGAACTCTCCTCGGTCGGCGGGCGCTCGCCGCTCGTGCGGTTCGTCGACACGCCGCGCACCCGCATCGAGCTCTCCACCACGCATCCGGGCGGGCTGCCCCAGTTCATCACCGGCAAGTCGACGCTGCTCTCGAGCCTCATCCGCGACGAGCTCGCGCTCCGCAACGCGCGACTCGCGGCCGCCGAGATCACCCAGAAGGGGATCGAGCTCCGGAGCGTCCGCGGCATCGAGTCGGTCCACCTCGCGATCGGGCTGGCCTCGTGGCGCAACGACGGCGAGGAGTACCTCGCGCCGGTGCTCCTGCGTCCGCTCGCCATCCGCCGCTACGGCCGTGACTTCGAGCTCAAGCTCAAGGGCCAGCCCTTCCTGAACCCCGCGCTCGCGCGCGAGCTCCGCGAGCAGTTCCAGATCACCCTCGACGCCGAGGCGTTCGTCGCGCTCGCGATCACCAACGGCGCGTTCAAGCCGCAGCCCGTCATCGACCGGCTGCGAGGCCTCACCAGCCATCTCCCGTGGTTCCAGGTCGCACCGCGACTCGTCGTCTCCTCCTTCGCCGAGGTCGGCCCTGAGATGGCGGCGGATGCCTCGCGGCTCGAGCATCCCGTCATCGACGCCCTCGCGGGCAACCCGGCGGCCCGTGCCTCGGTCGCCGCCGCGCGCGAGGAGCCCGCGCGCCCCGTCTTGCAGGACGAGCGGCCGCCGTCGACCGACACCCTGCTCCTCGACGCCGACCCCGAGCAGGAGCAGGTCGTCGCCGAGATCGAGGCGGGCGCCTCGGTCGTCGTGAAGACGCTGCCGGGCACCGGCGGCACGCAGACGGTCGTCAACGCGATCGGCGCCCTCGTCGCGAAGGACAAGCGGGTGCTCGTCGTCGGTTCGCGTCGAGCGAGCCTCGACGGCATCGCCCACCGCCTCGGCCAGATCGGTCTCGGCGGCGCCGCCGTCACGACCGCGGGCCTCCGGCGCGAGCTGATCCAGTCGATCTCGCGCAACGAGAAGGCCGAGCGCCCGCGCGTGGCCGACGTCGACGACGCGCTCGTCCGGCTGCGCAAGGTGCTGCTCGACTACCGCACGGCGCTCACACGGCGCGACCCCGAGCTCAAGGTCTCGGTGCTCGACGCGCTCGGCGAGCTCGCCCGGCTCGCCCTCGTGCCCACCCCGCCCTCGACGACGGCGAGGCTCGACCACGCCGCACTCGTCGCCCTCTCGAGCGGGCGGGGCGACGTCGCACGCGAGCTCGCCCGGGCCGCCGAGCTCGGCGAGTTCCGCTACGGCCCCGGCGACTCGCCCTGGTACGGCGCCTCCTTCGCGACCTCGGCCGAGGCGACGAACGCCCACGAGCTCGCGAAGCGACTGAGCAGCGTCGAGGTGCCCCGGCTCCTCGAGCGCGGTCGCGCGCTCATCGCGCAGACCCGCCTCCGCGACTTCGAGTCGATCGCCGAGCTCGGCGTCTTCCTCCGACTCCTCCTCGACGTGCGCGAGACGCTCGACCGGTTCCAGCCGTCGGTCTACGATCGCCCGCTCGGCGAGCTCATCACGGCGACGGCGCCCCGGCGCGAGTCGCCTGGCATGTCGGGCGCCAACCGCCGCAGGCTCCGCAGGCACGCCCTCGAGTACGTGCGCCCCGGGGTGCACATCACCGACCTCAACGCGGCGCTCCGCGGCATCCAGCAGCAGCGCACGCTGTGGCAGCGCTACTCGGACGCCGGCGCTATCCCGGGCGTCCCGGTCGGACTCGACGACGTGCACGTCGCGTTCCAGCACGTCGCGACCGACCTCGCCACCCTCGACGCGCCGCTCGACGTCGTCGGCACGCCGCGTCAGCTCGCGGCGCGTCCGATCCGCGAGCTCGTCGCGACGCTGGCGGGGCTCGCCGCCGACTCCGAGGTGCTCGCGAACCTGCAGGAGCGCACCGCGATCCTCGGGCGCCTGCGCGACCTCGGCCTCGACCCGCTCCTGCTCGATCTCGCGCGGCGCCACGTGCCCGAGCCGGCCGTCGCCGGCGAGCTCGAGCTCGCCTGGTGGCAGTCGGTGCTCGAGCAGGTGCTCGCGAGCGAGAAGGCGCTCCTCGGCGCGAACACGACCGTGCTCGATCGGCTCGAGGGCGACTTCCGGCTCGTCGACGAGGCGCACGCCTCGGCCGCGGGCCCGCTGCTCGCGTGGCGGCTGGCCGAGAACTGGAAGGTCGCGCTCGTCGACCACCCCGACGAGGCCGGCAAGCTCAAGCGGATGCTCCGCGGCGACCGGGTCCGCGTGAGCGCCCTCCAGGCCGAGGTCCCGAACCTCTTCCGCGTGCTCGCGCCCGTCTGGCTCGCCTCGCCCTACGAGGTCGCCGGGATCGACGAGCGGATCCAGTTCGACACCGTGCTCCTCGTCGATGCGGGGGCGACCACGATCGCCGAGAACCTCGGCGCGATCCGCCGTGCGAAGCAGGTCGTCGCGTTCGGCGACCCGGTCACGCAGACGCCGACCCTGTTCGAGACGGGCATCGACGACGGCGACCAGCCGGTCGAGGCCGACCACGGCGTCGACGCCCTCCACGCCGACTCGGCGCTCGCGCGCCTCGGCGAGCTCCTGCCGACCCTCACCCTCACGCGCAGCTACCGTGCGGGCGGCGAAGACCTCGCCGAGCTCGTCAACCGCCGCTTCTACGCCGGGCGCATCGTCTCGATGCCGTGGGCGGGCAGCTTCCTCGGCCACGGCAGCCTCGGGCTCCACTACGTCGCGGGCAACGGGCTCCCCGACGCCGTGACCGGGACGGTCGAGTCGATCGACTCCGAGGTCGCGAAGGTCGTCGAGCTCGTGATGGAGCACGCCGTCAAGCGGCCGCGCGAGTCGCTCATGGTCATCACCGCGAGCACCCGCCACGCGGCGCGCGTGCACCAGGCCGTGCTCGCGGCGTTCGCCAAGCGCACCGACCTCTCCGCGTTCATCCTGAAGGACCGCGCCGAGCCCTTCACGGTGCTGACGCTCGAGCAGGCCGTCGCGCAGAGTCGCGACCGCGTGATCTTCTCCATCGGCTACGGGCGCACCCCGCACGGGCGCCTGCTCTCGAACTTCGGCTCGCTCGGCGAGCCCGGCGGCGACCGGCTGCTCGCGGTCGGCATGACGCGCGCCCGGCGTTCGATGGACCTCGTCTCGGCGTTCCGGCCGGAGGACATCGACGAGTCGCGGCAGAGCCACGGCGTGCTCGCCCTGGCGAACGTGCTCACGCAGACCGAGGAGCGTGCCGCCGACCAGGGCGAGGCGGACCCGCCCGGGCCGATGCTCCGCGACCTCGGCGCCCGTCTCGAGCGCCGCGGCATCCGGGTGAGCGTCGGTCACCGCGGGCGGCTCGCCCTCGCGGCGGCCCACGCCGGCAAGGCCGTGGTGGTCGAGACCGACGACGCCTTCACCGGGCAGAGCCTGCGCGAGTCGCTGCGACTGCGCCCCGACGTGCTGCGCCGGCTCGGCTGGCACTACCTCCGGGTGCACAGCTTCGAGCTGTTCGGCAATCCCGATGCCGTGGCCGCGCGGGTCGCGACCCTGCTCGGCAAGCCCGACCCGGCCGTCGCCGAGGGCGACGTGCCGCCGCGCGCGCCGTGAACGACGAGCAGGAGCACGAGTCGACGCCCCGCCAGCGCGTCGAGCGCGCGCCGGGCCGCGCGCGGCGGGCACGGCTCACGCCGGCCCCGGGATCCGACCCGTCGCCCGAGGCGCCCGTCGAACGCGAGGCGCCGCCCACCGATCCCGATGCCGCGTCGTCGGCCGGGCGGAAGCCCTCGCCCGACGACGAACGGCTCACGCGCGACCGTCCGCCGCACTGGCGGCGCGACTGACCGGTCCCGCCCGCTCGCGGCCCGCGACGACGAACCGCCCGGCAGGGCCGCGTTCGCGGCCGCCGGGCGGCGCAGCTCGTTCGTGCCGGTGCCCGTCGGGCTAGTCGCCCGCGTGGCGCCCCGTGGCGGTGCCGCCGGCCGACGGCCCCTGCTCGGCGAGGAGGTCGCGGATCTGCGCGAGCACGGTGAGCTCGGTCTCGGGCTCCTCGGGGTCGGGCTGCCCGGCCTTCCGCTTCTGCTCGGCGCGCTCCTTGAAGTGGTTCATCGGCATGACGAACACGAAGTAGACGACGGCGGCGACGGCGAGGAACGAGATGATCGCGCCGATGATGGCGCCGAATTTGAAGTCAGTGTCGCCGATGGTGACGACAAGTGCCTCGTCGAGGGTCTTCGCATTGAATACGAGCCCGATCAGTGGATTGATGAGGTTCGCGACGATCGCATTCACCACCGAGGTGAATGCGGCACCGATGACGACCGCGACGGCGAGGTCGATGACGTTGCCCCGCATGATGAATTCCTTGAAGCCCTTGATCACGGCTTCCCCCCTCCGGAGTCGATTCGGACGGGCACCACGCTAGCCGAGGCTCAGGACGAAGCCGAAGCGCCCCCGCCGCTCGACGCGGGCTTCGACGACGACGACGAGCTCGAGCTCGACGAGGAGCTCGACGACGAGGCATCCGACTTGCCCGACGCGCCGCCGGAGCCGCTCGACCGCGAATCGGTGCGGTAGAAGCCCGAGCCGTTGAAGGTCACGCCGATCGTGTTGAAGAGCTTGCGCAGCTTGCCGCCGCACACCTCGCACACCGTCAGCGTGTCGTCGGTGAACGCCTGGTGGATGTCGAAGGCGTTGTCGCACTCGGTGCAGCGGTAGGAATACGTGGGCATGGAACTCTCCGGTCGTGGAGACCGGCCGATCCGGTCAGAAGGCGATGATGCGGGTGGGGGTCACGACGCCGTTCACCGGCTGGTCGTGCACCTCGCGCGGCACGTGCTCGACGAACTCGCTGTCGAAGACCACGGCGTACACCGGTGGACATTTTCCCATCGATCCGAGGGTCTTGTCGAAATAGCCCCGGCCCCAGCCGAGGCGCATGCCGCTCGCGTCGATCGCGGCGGCCGGGATGAGGATGAGGTCGACGTCGTTGATCGCCATCGGGCCGAGCAGCTCGCCGACGGCCTCGGGCGTGCCGTGGAGGCCGACCGTCTCGGTCGCCTCCTCGCCGACGGTCCAGTCGAGCAGACCGTCCTCGCGGGTGACCGGGAAGAGCACCCGGATGCCCCGAGCCTCGGCCCAGTTCACGAACGGCCTCGTGTCGGGCTCGGACGGCATCGACAGGTAGCACGAGATGGAGTCGGCCTCGGTCGAGCCGATGAGCTCTTCGAGCCGCGCCGTGAAGCCCTCGGTCGCGAGTCCGCGCTCATGCGCCGTCATGTTCCTGCGGCGTTCGCGGAGCTCGGCGCGCAGGATGCGCTTCTGGACGTCCGGATCCTCGGGCATGGCACACATCCTAGGCCGCGGCCCTGCGGAGGGGCAGCCGGGGCGGGTCTGCGAGGGGCGAACGGCTACGCTTGAGGCCATGACGCAACGGATCACGAAGGCGGTCATTCCTGCGGCTGGGTTGGGGACGCGGTTCCTGCCGGCGACGAAGGCGATGCCGAAGGAGATGCTGCCGGTGGTCGACAAGCCGGCGATCCAGTACGTGGTCGAGGAGGCGGTTGCCGCGGGGCTGACGGACGTGTTGATGATCACGGGTCGGAACAAGAACGCGTTGGAGAACCACTTCGACCGGGTCGCGGAGTTGGAGGCGACCCTGGAGCGCAAGGGCGATACCGCGAAGCTCGAGAAGGTGAACGAGTCGACCGAGCTGGCCGACATGCACTACGTCCGGCAGGGTGACCCGCTGGGGTTGGGGCATGCGGTGCATCGGGCGCACATGCATGTGGGCGACGAGCCGTTCGCGGTGCTGCTGGGTGATGACATCATCGACGC
>NZ_JBHVIK010000003.1:0-718137 GCF_042799635.1 Agromyces sp. NPDC057679
GGGGGACCCTGTGGGAGAGTAGGACACCGCCGGACAAACATTACGAAGAGCCGCCCACCACGTGGGCGGCTCTTCGCCTTTAACACGAACCACCACGGAGAGGTGGCTCGTCGCACCGATGAGCGGCGCCTCGAACGCGAGCGCCGGCCGCTCGTCCCGGGTGAACAGGTCCGCGGGCGGAGACCCGCAGTACGGTTGAGTCTGACGAGACTCCCAATGACAGGAACAGCGTGAGCGATTCGAGCCAGGACTCGGCCGACAAGAACCGACCCGATCGGGCGAAGCAGGGCGACAGCGCCCGCGGTGGCGCAGGTGCGCGGAAGACGACGAGGTCTTCGGGCGACCGGCGGCCATCGAGCGGCGATCGCGGCACGAAGCGCCCCTACGAGCAGCGCGACGATCGTAAGCCGTACGGCGACCGCGACCAGAAGCGTTCGTATGGTTCTCGTGATGACCGGAAGCCGTATGGCGACCGCAGCGACCGCAAGCCCTACGGAGACCGCAGCGAGCGGAAGCCCTCCGGTGACCGCGACCAGAAGCGTTCGTATGGTTCTCATGATGACCGGAAGCCCTATGGCGACCGTGGAGATCGCAAGCCCTACGGTGCTCGCGATGACCGCAAGCCCTACGGCGATCGCGGTGACCGCAAGCCGTATGGCGACCGCGATGGTCAGCGCTCGCACGGTGCTCGTGATGATCGGAAGCCCTATGGCGACCGTGGTGACCGGAAGCCCTACGGCGATCGCGGTGACCGCAAGCCGTATGGCGACCGCGATGGTCAGCGCTCGCACGGTGCTCGTGATGACCGGAAGCCGTATGGCGATCGCGGTGACCGCAAGCCCTACGGTGCTCGCGACGACCGCAAGCCCTACAGCGATCGCGATGACCGGAAGCCCTACGGCGATCGCGGTGACCGCAAGCCGTACGGTGACCGCGATGGTCAGCGCTCGCACGGTGCTCGTGATGACCGGAAGCCGTATGGCGACCGCGGTGACCGCAAGCCCTACGGTGCTCGCGACGACCGCAAGCCCTACGGCGATCGCCGGGACGCTCCGCGCGCGGGTGGCCGGCACGATGAAGGCGCGCCGCGCGAACGTTACGGTGCGGCCGACCTCGCCGTTCGGCCCCGCCACGACGATCCCTTCGTTCCCGAGCGCATCGACCCGCGCGACCTCGACAAGGGTGCACGCGCAGAGCTGAAGACGCTCAGCAAGGAGAACGCCGACTGGGTCGCACGACACCTCGTCGCGGCATCCGAGCTGCTCGAGAGCGACCCCGAACTGGCGCACCGTCACGCGATGTCGGCCGCTCGTCGCGCCGGCCGCATCGCGGTCGTGCGCGAGACGCTCGCGATCACCGCGTACGCGACCGGCGACTTCGCACTGGCGCTCCGTGAGCTCCGCACCTATCGACGCATTTCGGGCAGCAACGACCAGCTGCCACTGATGGTCGACAGCGAGCGTGGCGTCGGGCGTCCCGATCGGGCGCTCGAGGTCGGCCGCGCCGTCGACCGCAACGAGCTGCCCGCGGCGGTGCAGGTCGGCCTGGCGATCGCGATGTCCGGTGCGCGGCTCGACCTCGAGCAGCCCGAACTCGCGCTCTCCGAGCTCGAGATCCCGCAGCTCGATCCCGACCGTGCGTTCTCGTACAGCCCCGCACTCTTCTCCGCCTACGCCGAAGTGCTCGAGGAGCTCGACCGAGACGGCGAGGCTGCCGACTGGCGCGCCCGTGCGGCCCGCGCGGAGGCGGCGCTCGGCGGCCCTGCTGAGGCGGAGCTGGTCGAGATCTTCGAGATCGAGCTCGAGGGCGACGAGGCGGCGACCGAGGTCGCCGGCGAGGCCGCCGAGACCGTGGCTGCCGAGGCTGCGCCCGTGGATGCGACAGCGGACGACGTCGTGGACTCGGTCGACGAGACGCCCGAGTTCGCCGAACTCGAGGACCCGGGCGCGGTGCTCGAGGACGACGTGGCCGCGGTGCTCGCCGAGGGCGAGGCGCTCGAGGCCGCGGCCGCAGCGAAGTCGGATGAGGACGACGCCGATGGCGCTGTTCCGCACGAAGACTGAGCCGTCGACCCCGCTGGACGGCGTCGACGCGGTCTTCGCCGACCTCGACGGGGTCGTCTACGCCGGCGCCGGGGCGATCCCGCACGCGGTGGAGAGCCTCAACCTGATCAAGCCCGATCGTTCGCTCGGCTACATCACGAACAACGCGTCGCGCAGCGACGCCTCTGTTGCAGGGCATCTCGCCGAGCTCGGGCTCGACGTCGTGCCCGAGGAGGTCGTGACCTCACCGCAGGCGGCGATGCAGCTCCTCGAGGGCCAGGTCGCCCCCGGCGCGCTCGTGATGGTCGTGGGCGGCGAGGGCATCGAGGTCGAGCTGCGCAAGCGAGGGTACCGAGTGACCCGGTCGGCCGACGACGCACCCGATGCCGTGGTGCAGGGCTTCACGCCCGAGATCGGCTGGAAGGAACTGGCCGAGGCGGCCTTCGCGCTCAATGCGCACGGCGGCCCGGATGCCTCGACGCCGGGCATCCCGTGGATCGCGACCAACATGGACTGGACGATTCCGGTGGCTCGCGGCATCGCGCCCGGCAACGGCACCCTGGTGTCGGCGGTGCACACCGCGGTCGGGCGGTTCCCGCTCGTCGCCGGAAAGCCGGAGACGCCGATCTTCGAGGAGGCGCGCCGTCGGTTCTCGGCGACGACCCCGCTCGTCGTGGGCGACCGGCTCGACACCGACATCCTCGGGGCGAATCGCGCCGGCATGGCGAGCGCCATCGTGCTGACCGGCATCGATCGGGCGAAGCAGTTGCTCGCCGCCGATGCGAAGAGCCGTCCCGACTTCATCCTCGCCGACCTTCGGGGGCTTCACGAGCCGTACCCGGTCGTCGAGCAGCGTCGCGGCGGCGCGATCCGCGTGCGCGAGGCGAAGGTCGTCGTCGAGGCCAATCGCGTCGAGATCCTGTCCGAGGGCGGCGATGCGCTCGACCTGCTGCGGGCGGCGTGCGCGGCGATCTGGAGCTCGGGCACCGCGATCCACGCGCTCGACGTGCCGACGCGCCTGTATTCGTGATGGTGGCGCCGGTGTGGGCGGCCCGGGGTACCGTGGACTCGTGAGCACTGACGACGACACCGATTTGGGCGCCGACGACGCGGGGCCCGACCTCGGCGACGAGGCGCGCATCGCGCTGGCCGAGATCGACGACCTGCCGCTCGCCGAACGAGCACCCGCCTACGACGCGCTCGCGGCGCGCCTGCGCGAGGAGCTCGAGCAGTCCGACCCGTCGCGCGTCGCGCCCCGGTGATGACCGAACAGCGACTCGACGCCGCACTCGCGAGCCGGGGTCTCGCCCGATCGCGCACCCATGCCGCGACGCTCATCGCGGGCGGGGTCGTCACGGTCGACGGCAAGCCCGTCGTGAAGCCCGCCACGAAGGTCGCGCCCGACGCCGTACTCGCGGTCGCGGCATCCGATCACTATGTGAGTCGTGCTGCGCACAAGCTGATCGCGGCGCTCGACGAGTTCGGGGTCGATCCCCGCGGCCGTGTGGCGCTCGACGCCGGCGCGTCGACCGGCGGGTTCAGCCAGGTGCTGCTCGAACGCGGCGCGAGCACGGTGCTCGCCGTCGACGTCGGGCACGGGCAGCTCGCGCCCGAGCTCGCGGATGCGCCGGGGCTCGTGCTCGTCGAGGGCTGCAACGTGCGTCACCTGACCGCCGAATCGCTCGCGGCGTCGACGGGGGTCGCGGAGCGCCCGTCGCTCGTCACGGCCGACCTCTCGTTCATCTCGCTCACGACCGTGCTTCCCGCGCTCCGCGAGACGGCCGTGCCCGAGGCCGACTTCGTGCTGCTCGTCAAACCGCAGTTCGAGGTCGGTCGCGGGGGAGTGCGCGAGGGCATCGTCCACGACGCCGCCCTGCGCTCTGAAGCGGTGATGAACGTGCTGTGGGCGGCGCACGACCTCGGGCTTCGCACGGCCGGCGTCTCGTCCTCCCCAATCGCCGGCTCGCATGGCAACCGCGAGTTCCTCGCGCATCTCAGCGCTTCGGCCGGGTCCGATCCGTCAGAATGGTCGAGGCGGGTCGACGAACTGACGGGAGGGGCGCACGGGTGAACGACGCACGGCATTTCCTCGTGGTCTCCCACACCGGGCGGCAGGCCGCCCTCGAGGCCACCGGCGAGGTCTGCACGCAGTTGCTCGACGCCGGCGCCATCCCCGTGATCGCCGCCGAGCACTGGGACGACGTGCACTCGTTCGTCCCTGGGCTCAACGGCGGCGTGGTCCGCTTCGAAGACATCGATCCGGGCCTCATCGAGCTCGTCATCGTCCTCGGCGGCGACGGCACCATCCTGCGCGCCGCCGAACTGATGCGCGACTTCCCGGTCGCGCTGCTCGGGGTCAACCTCGGGCACGTCGGCTTCCTCGCCGAGAGCGAACGCGACGACCTCGGCTACACCGTCTCGCGGGCGCTCGCCCGCGACTACAGCGTCGAAGAGCGGATGACACTGTCGGTGCGCGCCAAGGTGGGCGACGAGGTCGTCTACGAGAGCTGGGCGCTCAACGAGGCGACGGTCGAGAAGGCCGAGCGCGAGCGCATGCTCGAGGTCGTCATCGAGGTCGATCGCCGTCCGCTCTCGTCGTTCGGCTGCGACGGCGTCGTGATGTCCACGCCGACCGGGTCGACGGCGTACTCGTTCTCCGCGGGCGGCCCCGTCGTGTGGCCGAGCCTCGAGGCGCTGCTGCTCGTGCCGCTCAGCGCGCACGCGCTCTTCGCCCGCCCCCTCGTGGTCGGGCCCGAGTCCTCGCTCGCCGTCGAGATCCTGCAGCGCACCGAGACCTCGGCGGTCATCTGGTGCGACGGCCGACGCACCTTCGACCTGCCGGCCGGGGCACGCGTGATCGTCCGCAAGTCCGATGTGCCGGTGCGCCTTGCGCGCCTCCACGAGGCGCCGTTCACCGACCGGCTCGTCAACAAGTTCCAGCTGCCCGTGACGGGCTGGAGGGGGCCTGCCGGTCGTGAGTGAGTTTTCGAAGAGCGAGGGAGCCCGATGATCGAAGAACTGGGCATTCGCGACCTCGGCGTGATCGCCGAGGCGACGCTGCCGCTCGGGGCGGGGTTCACCGCGGTCACCGGTGAGACCGGCGCGGGCAAGACGATGGTGGTCACCGCGCTCGGCCTGCTGCTCGGCGCCCGATCCGACGCGGGGGCGGTCCGGTCGGGCGCGAAGCAGGCCTGGGTCGAAGGGCGCTGGCTCGTGGCCGACGAGGGTGCGATCGCCGAACGGGTGGCCGACACCGGGGGAGAGATCGAGGCCGGCGAACTGCTGCTCGGCCGCTCCGTGTCGTCCGAGGGGCGCAGCCGCGCCGTCGTGGGCGGCCGCAGCGCGCCCGTCGGCGTGCTGGCCGACCTCGGCGACGAGCTCGTCGTCGTGCACGGCCAGGCCGACCAGCAGCGACTGCGGTCGGCCGTCGCCCAGCGAGAGGCCCTCGACCGGTTCGCGGGCCCGGTGCTTGCGGCGACCCTCGACGAGTATCGCGCGGTGTTCGAGGCGTGGCGTGCCGATTCGACTGAGCTCACCCGCCTCCGAGACGATCACGAGGCGCGAGCGCGCGAGGCCGAGTCGCTGCGCGCGGAGCTCGACGAAGTCGAGGCGGCCGATCCGCAGCCCGGCGAGGACGCCGAGCTCGCCGAGCGCGCCGATCGGCTCTCGAACCTCGAAGAGCTCCGGATCGAGGCGGCGCAGGCGCGCGCCCTCCTCTCCGCCGACGAGGTCGTCGACGACGCGCCCGACGCGGTGACGCTCGTCGAAGCCGCCCGTCGTCATCTCGAGCGGGTCGTCGCGCACGATGCGAGCCTCGCCCCGATCGCCGAGATCCTGACGAACGCCGGCTTCCTCCTCGCCGATGCGGCGGCCGAGCTCGCCGGGTACCTCACCGGTCTCGACGCCGACGGCGCCCGCGAACTCGAGGTCGTGCAGGAGCGACGGGCGCTGCTCGGCGCGCTCATCCGGCGTCACGGCGGTGAACTCGACGAGGTGCTGGCGTTCCGTCGCGACGGCGGGCTGCGGCTCGTCGAACTCGACGGCGACGACGATCGCATCTCGGTCCTCGAGGCCGCGGTCGAGACGGCGGCCGCCGAGGTCGACCGCCTCGCGACCCGCGTCACCGAACAGCGCACCGAGGCGGCGGCGCGACTCGCCGAGGCGGTCACGCACGAGCTCGCCGCACTGGCCATGCCCGATGCCGTGCTCACGGTGAGCGTCGAGCCGGGTGCCGAGCCGTCCGTGCACGGTCGCGACCAGGTCGCGATCCTCTTGAGCCCGCATCCCGGCGCGGAGCCGCGCTCGGTTTCCCGTGGTGCATCCGGTGGTGAGCTCTCGCGGGTCATGCTCGCGATCGAGGTCGTCATCGCCGGCACCGATCCGGTGCCGACCTTCGTGTTCGACGAGGTCGACGCGGGCGTCGGCGGCGCCGCGGCGATCGAGATCGGCCGACGACTCGCCCGGCTCGCCGAGCGCTCGCAGGTCATCGTCGTCACGCATCTCGCGCAGGTCGCCGCCTTCGCGTCGAATCACCTGAGCGTGGTCAAGGGCACCGACGGCGCGGTGACCGCGTCGAGCGTCAAGCAGCTCGTCGGCGCCGAACGCGAGGCCGAGATGGCGCGGTTGCTCTCGGGTCTCGCCGACTCCGAGAGCGGCCTCGCGCACGCGCGCGAGCTGCTCGAGATCGCGTCGGAGCGCGCGGCCTGACGAGGGCGGCCGAAGGGCGGGAACGACGAGACCGGAGCGGTCTCGAACGAACGAAGGGGGAACGCGTGGGGCATGTCGGGACGACCGGTCAGGAACGTGGGTTAGAATATAAGCCCGTGGTGGATGAACGCGGCAGCGCGCTGAACAGCGCAGACATTTCGAACGACACGACCAAGCACATTTTCGTGACCGGTGGTGTCGTTTCTTCATTGGGCAAGGGCCTCACGGCAGCGAGCCTGGGCAATCTTCTGACGGCTCGGGGGCTCCGAGTGGTCATGCAGAAGCTCGACCCCTATCTGAACGTCGATCCCGGAACGATGAACCCGTTCCAGCACGGCGAGGTCTTCGTGACCGACGACGGCGCCGAGACCGACCTCGACATCGGGCACTACGAGCGGTTCCTCGACATCGACCTGAGCCAGGCGGCGAACGTCACGACCGGCCAGATCTACTCGACGGTGATCGCGAAGGAGCGCCGCGGCGAGTACCTCGGCGACACGGTGCAGGTGATCCCGCACATCACCGACGAGATCAAGCGACGCATGCGGCTGCAGGCGACCGAGACCCCGAAGCCCGACGTGATCATCACCGAGATCGGCGGCACGGTCGGCGACATCGAGTCGCAGCCGTTCATCGAGTCGGCCCGCCAGGTCCGTCACGAGCTCGGCCGCAAGAACGTGTTCTTCGTGCACGTGTCGCTGGTGCCGTTCATGGGCGCCTCGGGCGAGCAGAAGACGAAGCCGACGCAGCACTCCGTCGCCGCGCTCCGCTCGATCGGAATCCAGCCCGACGCGCTCGTGCTCCGGAGCGACCGCCCCGTCACCGAGGCGAACAAGCGCAAGATCGCGCTCATGTGCGACGTCGACGAGGGCGCCGTGGTGAACGCGGTCGACGTGCCGTCGATCTACGAGATCCCGACGATGCTGCACGATCAGGGCCTCGACGCCTACATCATCGACTCGCTCGGCCTCGACGAGAAGTCGGATGCGGTCGACTGGTCGGGCTGGAGCGACCTGCTCCGCGTCGTGCACGACCCGAAGCACGAGGTCACGATCGGCCTCGTCGGCAAGTACATCGACCTGCCCGACGCCTACCTCTCGGTCACCGAGGCGCTCCGCGCCGGCGGCTTCGCGAACGATGCGAAGGTCAAGATCGAATGGATCCCGTCGGACGAGTGCAAGACCCCCGAGGGGGCGCAGAAGCACCTCGCCCACCTCGACGGCATCTGCGTGCCCGGCGGCTTCGGCGTGCGCGGCATCGAGGGCAAGCTCGGCGCGCTGCACTTCGCACGTGAGAACGGTCTGCCGGTGCTCGGCCTCTGCCTCGGCCTCCAGTGCATGGTCATCGAGTACTCGCGCAACATGGCGGGTCTGCCCGGCGCCTCGTCGAGCGAGTTCGACCCCGACACGCAGTTCCCCGTCATCGCGACGATGGAGGAGCAGGTCGAGATCATCGCCGGCGGCGACCTCGGCGGCACGATGCGCCTCGGTCTCTACCCCGCGACGCTCGGCGAGGGCACCATCGCCGCCGAGCTCTACGGCTCGACCGACGTCAGCGAGCGCCACCGCCACCGCTACGAGGTGAACAACGCGTACCGCGACCGCATCGCCGAGGCCGGCCTCGTCTTCTCGGGCCTCTCGCCCGACCGCAACCTCGTCGAGTTCGTCGAGCTGCCGCGCGAGGTGCACCCGTTCTACGTCGGCACTCAGGCGCACCCCGAGCTGCGCAGCCGTCCGAACGACGCGCACCCGCTGTTCCGCGGCCTCGTCGGTGCGGCCATCGAGCGCCAGCAGGCGAGCCGGCTGTTCGACGTCAACAATGGCTGAAGCCACTGACGCGGTCGTCGGCGGTCAGGGAGACCTGCTCGCCGACGACCGCGTCGAGCTCCCGCTCGTCTCGAGCGAACGCGTGTTCGAGGGCCGGGTCTGGAGCATCCGGCGCGAGAGCTTCGAACTCGACGGCGACGAGATCGTCCGCGAGTTCATGGACCACACCGGCGCCGTCGGCGTGCTCGCCCTCGACGAGCACGATCGGGTGCTGCTGATCAAGCAGTACCGGCACCCGATCCGCATGCGTGACTGGGAGATCCCCGCCGGTCTGCTCGACGTCGCCGGAGAGCCCCCGCTCCTCGGCGCGCAGCGCGAGCTGGCCGAAGAGGCCGACCTCGAGGCATCCGAGTGGGCGGTGCTCGCCGACTTCGCGACCTCGCCGGGCGGCAGCGACGAGGTGATCCGCGTGTACCTGGCCCGCGGCCTGCGCGCGGCGCCCGACGTGCACGTGCGCGAGGCGGAGGAGGCCGGCATCGAGGTGCGCTGGGTGCCACTCGACGACTGCGTCGACGCCGTGCTCGCCCGCCGCATCCACAACGGCCCGCTCTCGATCGCCGTGCTCGCGGCTCAGGCGGCGCGCGCCCGCGGCTGGCAGGGGCTCGGCGAGGCGGATGCCCCGTGGCCGAACCGCACTCCGCCGGTCCGAGGCGCGACGGACTCATGACGACAGCCGCGCTCGTCGACGGGTACCTGCGGCACTTGACCGTCGAGCGCGGACTCTCGCGCAACACGATCGCCTCGTACCGACGCGATCTCGCGATCTACGCCGACTGGCTCGATGCCCGCGGGGTCGCCGATCCCGGTCGGGTGAGCGAGGGCGACCTCGCCGACTTCGTGCGCTTCCTCGGCGCGGACCGCGAGCCCGTGCTCGCGACGTCGTCGATCGCCCGGGTGCTCTCGGCGGTGCGCGGACTCCATCGCTTCCTCGCCGAGGAGGGCGAGATCGCGTCCGACGTGTCGAAGGAGCTCCGGCCGCCGAAGCTGCCGACCAGGCTGCCCAAGGCGATCCCCGTCGAGGACGTCGAGGCGCTCATCGCCGCCGCCGGCGGGGAGGAGCCCGTCGAGCTCCGCGACCAGGCGCTCCTCGAACTCCTCTACGCGACGGGTGCGCGCGTCTCCGAGGCGGTCTCGCTGAACGTCGACGACCTCATCGACGAGGAGGTCGTGCGGCTCTTCGGCAAGGGCGGCAAGCAGCGCATCGTGCCGCTCGGCAGCTACGCCCGCCGTGCGATCGACGCCTACCTCGTGCGGGCGCGGCCGATCTTCTCAGCTCGCGGCCAGGCGACGCCGGCGCTCTTCCTCGGGGTCCGCGGCCGTCGCATGTCGAGGCAGGCGGCGTGGGACGCGATCACCGCGGCCGCCGAGAAGGCGGGCCTCGAGGCATCCGTCTCGCCGCATACGCTGCGCCACTCGTTCGCGACGCACCTCCTCGAGGGCGGCGCCGACGTGCGCGTCGTGCAAGAGCTCCTCGGGCACTCCTCGGTCGCGACGACGCAGATCTACACGCTCGTCACAGCCGATACACTCCGGGAGATGTACACGGCAGCACACCCGCGTGCTCGCTAGAATCGACCAAGCCCAGACCGAACAGGCACCGCGCCGCCCGAGGAGAGAAGACGACACGTGACGCAGCACCAGCAGGACTCGGCGGTCGGAACCACCTCGCCCGAGCCCGAGCTCGGTCCGACGGGTCGGCCGTCTCGCGAATTCCCCGATCCTGCGGCGCTCGCCTCGCACGGCCCGGCGCGCATCATCGCCCTCTGCAACCAGAAGGGCGGCGTGGGCAAGACGACCACCACGATCAACCTCGGCGCGACGCTCGCCGAGTACGGCCGCAAGGTGCTCGCGATCGACTTCGACCCGCAGGGCGCGCTGTCGGCGGGGCTCGGCGTGCAGACCCACAACGTGCCGACGATCTACGACCTGCTGCTCTCGCGCCAGTTCGAGCCGAAGGACGCGATCCAGCACACGAGCGTCGAGGGCCTCGACGTGATCCCCGCGAACATCGACCTCTCGGCCGCTGAAGTGCATCTCGTGACCGAGGTCGCCCGCGAGCAGATTCTCGCGAGCGTGCTCCGCCGGGTCTCCGCCGACTACGACGTCATCCTCATCGACTGCCAGCCTTCGCTGGGCCTCCTCACCGTCAACGCCCTGACGGCGAGCCACGGGGTCATCATCCCGCTCGAGTGCGAGTTCTTCGCCCTGCGCGGCGTGGCGCTGCTCATCGAGACCATCGACAAGGTGCGCGATCGCCTCAACCCCGCGATCGAGCTCGACGGCATCCTCGCCACGATGTACGACTCGCGCACGCTGCACTCGCGCGAGGTGCTCGAGCGCGTCGTCGACGCGTTCGGCGACAAGGTGCTCGAGACCGTCATCACGCGCACGGTGAAGTTCCCCGACGCGACCGTCGCGGCGACGCCGATCACCGAGTTCGCTCCCGAGCACCAGGCGTCGAAGGCGTACCGGCAGCTCGCCAGGGAGCTGGTGTTCCGTGGCGCGGTCGCCTGAGGCGTCGGCCTCAGCGCACGAGCCGGTGACGGATGCCCCGGAGGGCGGCTCGGAGCCGGGGTTCCGCGTTGCGCTCACGAACTTCGAGGGCCCGTTCGACCTGTTGCTGTCGCTCATCGCGAAGCACGAGCTCGACATCACCGAGGTGTCGCTGTCGAAGGTCACCGACGAGTTCATCTCGTACCTGAAGGGCCTCGACTCCGAGGAGGAGCTCGACCGGGCGAGCGAGTTCCTCGTGGTCGCGGCGACCCTCCTCGACCTCAAGGTCGCCGGGCTCCTGCCGCAGGGCGAGCTCGTCGACGCCGAGGACGTCGCACTCCTGGAGGCGCGCGACCTGCTCTTCGCCCGCCTGCTGCAGTACCGCGCCTTCAAGGAGGCGGCGCGCTGGTTCAGCGGCAACCTCGATGCCGAGGCGTCGCGACATGCGCGGACCGTGCGTCTCGAATCGCAGTTCCGCCAGCGCGCGCCCGAGCTCGTGTGGTCGCTCTCGGCCGAGGACTTCGCCGCACTCGCGACGCTCGCGCTCACGCCGCGCGAGATCCCCGTGGTCGGGCTCGACCACCTGCACGCGCCACTGGTGTCGATCCGCGAGCAGGCGGCGCAGGTCGTCGCCATCCTGCGCCGGGGCGAGCCGGTGACCTTCCGACAGTTGATCGCCGGAGTGGGGCAGCCCGGCGTCGTGGTCGCACGCTTCCTCGCGGTGCTCGAACTGTACCGGCACGCCGCGATCGGCTTCGACCAGATCGAACCGCTCGGCGAGCTGACCCTGCACTGGGCCGCTGAGAGCTGGTCCGACGCGAACCTCGAGAGCCTGGGGGCCGACTATGACGAATGACGCCGAGACTGCAGAGGCGTTCGAGCCGATCGACACGGACACCGAGGCGGTCGATGTCGCCGAATCCGAGGAGTCCGACGCCGCGACCGACCCCGACGCGGCCGCCGACCCCGACGAGACCGCCGACCCCGACGCGGCAGCCGAGCCTGACGCGGCCGCCGACGCCGGTCCCGAGCTCTCGGTGGCGACGCCGCTCGACGTTCCCGGGCAGCCCCGCCTCGACCTCGACCGCGCGATCGAGGCGATCCTCTTCATCGCCGACGAGCCCCAGAGCGTCGTGCACCTCGCGGCCGCGGTCGCGCGCCCGGTCGCCGAGGTGCGGGCATCGATCGCCCGCCTGCGTGCCGACTACGACGGCGAGGCCGTCTCGGGGGAGCCGCGCACGGATGTGCCGGCCGACGAAGGCGCGGCACGCAGCATCCGTCGTGGTTTCGAGCTTCGCGAGGTGGGCGGCGGCTGGCGCTTCTACGTGCGCGCCGACTACGACGCCCTCGTGACCTCCTTCGTCGTCACGCAATCGTCGACGAGGCTCTCGCAGGCGGCGCTCGAGACGCTGTCGGTGATCGCGTACAAGCAGCCGATCTCGCGTTCGCAGGTCGCCTCGATCCGCGCGGTGAACGTCGACTCGGTCGTGCGCACGCTGCTCGGCCGGGGCCTCGTCACCGAGGTGTCGAGCGACCCCGAGACGGGCGCCATCCTCTACGGAACCACCGAGCTGCTGCTCACGAACCTCGGCATCAACTCGCTCGACGAACTGCCGCCGATCTCGCCGTTGCTCGACGACGGCCAGGAGGGATTCGACCTTGACCGATGAACGAGGCGCCGTCAACGACGGCCCGGACGGAAACCGTCAACGCCTGCAGAAGGTGCTCGCCGCGGCGGGCGTGGCCTCGCGCCGCGTCGTGGAGGAGTACATCGTGCAGGGCCGTATCGAGGTGAACGGCGAGGTCGTGACCGAGCTCGGCACCCGCGTCGACCCCGAGACCGACCTCGTGTCGGTCGACGGCGTCGCGGTGCAGCTCGACACCGCGAAGCGCTACTACATGCTGAACAAGCCGGTCGGGGTGGTCTCGTCGATGCGCGACGAGCAGGGCCGACCCGACCTGCGCCGCTTCACCGATGAGCTCGACGACCGCGTGTACAACGTCGGCCGGCTCGACGCCGAGACGAGCGGACTGCTCGTGCTGACCAACGACGGCGAGCTCGCCCACGTGCTCGCGCACCCGTCGTTCGGCGTCGAGAAGACCTATATCGCGAAGGTGCGCGGGCGCGTGACCCCGCAGACGCTCCAGCAGCTGAAGAACGGCATCGAGCTCGACGACGGCCCCATCAAGGCCGATCGCGCCCGCCTGCTGCAGGCGCAGGGCGACTCCCGTCACTCGATGGTCCAGCTCACGCTGCACTCGGGCAGGAACCGCATCGTTCGCCGCATGCTGCAGGCCGTCGGCCACCCCGTCGTCGAGCTCGTGCGCCGCCAGTTCGGGCCGCTGCACCTCGGTACACTGAGGGCCGGTCAGCTGCGCGAGCTGACGAAGACCGAGCGCGGGCTGCTGCTCACGATCGCCCGCGAGGCGAGGGCCGCCCGGGGTGAATCCCGAGCGGACGAGGAGAACTGATGGTCGTCGAGTCACGGCTCACCGGGCCGGTGCGCGTCGTCGGCACCGGACTGCTCGGCACGAGCGTCGCGCTCGGGCTGCGGGCCCGCGGCATCGACGTGATCCTGGCGGATGCCTCGCCCACGCACGTCGCGCTCGCCGTCGACCTCGGCGCGGGGCGCCCCGCCGAGCCGGGCGATGCGCCCCAGCTCGTCGTGGTGGCGGTGCCGCCCGACGTGACCGCCCGCGTCGTCGCCGAGGAGCTCGCGTCGTTCTCCGATGCGATCGTGACCGATGTCGCGAGCGTGAAGGCCGGCATCCTCGCCGAGCTCGAGTCCGCCGGTGCCGACGTCGCGCGCTACATCGGCTCGCACCCGCTCGCCGGGCGCGAACGCGGCGGCCCGCTCGCCGCGCGCGCCGACCTCTTCGCCGGTCGCCCCTGGGTGGTGGCCGCCCACGACGCGATCAGCTACCAGCGGGCGGGCGCGATCGACGACCTCATCCTCGACCTCGGGGCCACCCTCGTCGAGATGACCCCCGACGAGCACGACCGGGGCGTCGCGCTCATCTCGCACGTGCCGCAGGTCGTGTCGAGCGTCATGGCGCGCCGCTTCATCGATGCCCCGAACGCCGCCCTCGGCCTCGCCGGACAGGGCGTGCGCGACGTCACCCGCATCGCGGCGAGCGATCCCGACCTGTGGGTGCAGATCCTCGGGGCGAACGCGGCGCCCGTGCGCGACATCCTCGTCGCCCTGCGCGACGACCTCGACCGTTTCATCGACGCACTCGGCGACCCCGTCGCGCCCGGTGCCCGTCGCCGCCTCGCCGAGGAGCTCACCGGCGGCAACACCGGCGTCGCCCGGCTGCCCGGCAAGCACGGCACCGACAAGCGCTTCACGACCGTCATCGTCATGGTCGACGACCGGCCCGGGCAGCTCGCCCGCCTGCTCGCCGAGATCGGCGAGATCGGCGTCAACCTCGAAGACCTGCGGCTCGAACACTCGCCCGGCCGCCAGGTCGGCCTCGCCGAGGTGCAGGTCGTGCCCGAGGCCGCAGAACGACTGACCAACGAGCTGGCCGAACGCGGCTGGCGCATCGCCGGCTGAGCCGGCCCGAACTCTCGAACATCTGGAGGCATCTGTGCAGTTCCCCTTCGTCGTGGCCGTCGACGGTCCCGCCGGCAGCGGCAAGTCGAGCGTGTCGAAGGCCGTCGCCCGGCGCCTCGACTACGGATTCCTCGACACCGGCGCCGCGTACCGCGCGTTGGCGTGGCACGTCGAAGCCGGCGGAGTCGAGCCCGAGGACGCCGCTTCGGTGATCTCGTGCCTCGCGAGCTTCGACTACCGCATCGGCACCGATCCGTCGGGCTATCGAGTGCACGTCGGACCGACCGACGTCACCGACGCGATCCGCGATCCGCAGATCTCCTCGATCGTGAGCCTCGTCGCGCGGGTGCCCGAGGTGCGGACGCACCTCATCGAGCTGTTCCGCTCGATCATCGCCGCCGAGGAGCGCGCCGGCATCGTCGTCGAGGGGCGCGACATCACGACGGTCGTCGCCCCCGATGCGCCGGTGCGCATCCTGCTCACCGCCTCCGAAGAGGTGCGGATGTCCCGGCGTGCCGCCGAGCTCACCGGCCACGACGCGGGCAAGACCGGCGAGCAGCTGCGCGCTCGCGACCGGGCCGACTCGAAGGTGGTCGACTTCACGAACGCCGCCGAGGGGGTCACCGTGGTCGACTCGACGGAGCTCGACTTCGACCAGACCGTCGACGCGGTGATCGCGGTCGTCGAGTCGGTGTCGGCCGGCTGACCGGGGCCAGCAGGTCGGCCCGCGTCAACGCCGGGTCAGCTCGTCGATCCACGTGAAGATGCCGAGTTCGCTCGCGGCGCCTCGCGCCACGAGGAACCCGACGATCCCGAGGATCCAGGCGGTGTTCTCGGCCGCGGTGCGTTCGAGCCAGGCGCCGAGGCGCTCGAGCGGACGCGTCACGAGCGGCGCCGCGACCAGGCGGAGTCCGAGCAGCACGAGTGCGGGCGCGATCATGAGTGCGCAGTAGCCGGCCAGGGCCGCGATCCGCATCCAGAGTTCGAGCTCGGCTTCGGCGACCATGCCCATCGCGACGAGGTAGGGCAGCATCGTCGCGACCTCGATGAGTCCGGCGGCCACTGCGACGGCCATCACGGTCGCGGGGGAGACCGCATCGGAGAGCAGTCGATCGCGCCATCGCGAGACGCGGCCTCCGGAGGTGTCCGAGCCCGTGCCCGGCGGGTTGTCCGAGGCGCCGCCCGGCTGCACCCCGACCGACGGGACTCCCACCACCTCCGAGTCGACGCGCTCTCGCGTCGTCGCTCGAACCTTCTCGCGCGTGGGCATCGCGATGCCGATGAGCAGCAGCGCAACGCCGACGACGAGCCGGGCGACGAGCCCGGCGGTCGAGTTCAGGAAGCTCTGCCCGGCCTCGATGAAGTTCACCATTCCGAGCGTCACGAGCACGCCGACGACGAGGTAGAAGCCCGCGATCGTGACGAGGTAGAGCAAGACCCGGCCTCCGCGCACGCGCGGTGCGAGGAGGAGGAACACCGGGATGAGCAGGGTGCCGATGCTGAGTCCGTCGAGGAGGGCGAGCACCGCGAGCGAGAGCTCGAGCGGCGCACCGGTCGGGAGGTTCATGCCTGCAGTCTGTCGAGGGCGGCGCGGGAGCGGATCGGGCGGATGAACGAGACGGCCGCGCGCCGACTCGTCCTTTCGGCGTAGGCACCGGCCGTCGGGTGCATGGTTCGATGGAGGGCATGGCGACGACGAGCGGGGCGACGGTGCGAGCGGCCGCCGGCGCGGGATGGGTGCAGCGGCACCGCCCGTTCCTCGACGCCGCCGGTGTCGCCGCCGTCAGCGCGATCTCCGCGGCCGCCGGTCTCGGCGAGATCTGGGACGTGCTCTCGGTGCTGCCCGAACCCGTCTCGCCATGGTGGGGCGTCGTGATCGCGATGCCCGCCATCGTCTGCGTCGCGCTGAAGCGCCGATACCCGCGCATCGGCCTCGCCGTCACGACCGTGCTCGCGGTCGCGGCGCTGTTCACCGTCGGCGGCATCGGCACGCTGGTGGCCCTCCTCGACCTGCTCTGGACGGTCACGCTCGGCGCCTCGCCCGGAGGGCGTCGCCGCATCCTCGCCGGGTGCGCCGCGGCGACGGCCGCCGTCTTCGCCCTGACCGTCGCGCTGACCGGCGAGCTGCGCATCGCGGTGCTGATCGGCCTGCAGCTCGGTGCGCTCCTCGGCGCCGACTACTGGTGGGCGACGGCGGTCGCGCAGGCGAACGAACTGGCCGAGCTGCATCGCCGCGAGGCGCGCGAGGTCGTGCGGCTCGCCGAGCGCGACCGGGATGCCGCGCTCCAGCGGGAACGGGACGGGATGGCCCGCGAGCTCCACGATCTCGTCGCCGGCCACGTCTCGGCGATGGCGATCAGGGCCGAGGCGGCGTTGTCGAATGGGCGCGACCCGGTCGCCGACGAGGCCGCTCTGCGCGCCGTGCGCGATTCGAGCCTCGAGGCGCATGAGGCCCTGCGGTCGATGATCCGGGTGCTGAGGGCCGGCGGCGGCGAGCTCGTCGTGCCGCCGCGGCTTGATCGGGTGCCGGGCTACGTCGACGAGGCGCGACGCGCGGGCCTGGAGGTGAGCTTCGCCGGGACGCCGGCGGCGCCGGTTCCCGTGGTGGTCGAGCAGCTGGCCACGAGCGTCGTGCAGGAGTCGCTCGCGAACTGCGTTCGCCACGCCGCCGGCGGCCGCGTCGTCATCGAGATCGGGCTCGACGACGAGACCCTCGTGGTGCGCGTCGACTCCCGGGACGGCCGCCCCCTCGAGCGGCCCGAGCTGCCCGGCAACGGCTCGGGTCTCGTCATGCTCGGCGAGCGTGTGCGAGCGCTCGGCGGACGATTCGACGCGGGCCCGGTCGGTGCGGGATGGTCGGTGCGTGCAAGCCTCCCGGTGGACGCATGAGCGCGCCGCGGGTCCTCCTCGCCGACGACCACGGCGCGATCCGCGAGGCGCTGCGGATCATGCTCGAGTCGCACGGCATCCTGGTGGTGGGCGAGGCGGCCGACGGCGCCGCCGCGGTCCGCAACGCCATGGCCCTCCGACCCGACGTGGTGCTGATGGACCTGCGGATGCCCGGAATGGACGGCGTCGCGGCGACGCGCGAGATCCGCGATCGCGGTCTCGGCGACGTGCTCGTGCTCACGAGCTTCGACGAGGACGAGCTCGTGTTCGGCGCGATCCGGGCGGGAGCCGCGGGGTTCCTGCTGAAGACGACCGACGCCGTCACGCTCGTCGACGCCGTGCACCGAGTCTCGGCCGGCGAGGGCGTGCTCGATCCGCGGGTGACCCGGCGCGCGCTCGCCGCACTCGCCGGCGGCGTGGCACCGGGGCAGGCGGGCACGGTCGCCACGCGCAGCCCGGCCGGCGAGGTCGACGACCTGCCGATCTCACGGCTGACCGGGCGCGAACGCGACGTGCTCGCCGCGATGGCGCAGGGCTGGTCGAACGCCGAACTCGCCGATCGGCTCGGCATCGCGGTGCCGACGGCGAAGACGCACGTCTCGAACGTGCTCGCGAAGCTCGGTGCGCGAAGCCGGACCCACGCGGTCGCGATCGCGCGCGGGGACGAGCCGGATCGCTCGTGAGTCGCGTCGCCGACGCCGTGGACGGCGTGGGCGACGGCCGGCGAGGGCGGCGGCATCCGATGTTCTCAGCATTCATACGGCAGACTGGGAGTCGCGCGCATTCGCGCCCACGACTTTCTGCAGGAGATATTCATGACCGACCAGCGCGACGAGTACGACGGCGTCGCCGACGACCTGGCCGAGCGCCTCTCGGTCGTCGACGACGAACTCGCCGAGCAGCGGGCCGCAGCGCTCCGCTCTGGCCTCAGCGACTACGAACTCGACGACGACGACCTCGAGGTCCTCGAGATCTCCGAGGGCGGCGAAGAGGGTATCCGCTACCTCCCCGCCCTGCCCGTGATCGCGATCGTCGGTCGCCCGAATGTCGGCAAGTCGGCGCTCGTGAACCGCATCCTCGGCCGTCGCGAGGCCGTCGTCGAGGACACCCCCGGCGTGACGCGCGACCGTGTCTCGTACAAGGGCGAGTGGCTCGACCGCCGCTTCACGCTCGTCGACACCGGCGGCTGGGAGCCCGACGCCAAGGGCATCGACGCCTCGGTGGCCGCACAGGCCGAGGTCGCGATCGACCTCAGCGACGTCGTGCTCTTCGTCGTCGACGCGACCGTCGGCGCGACCTCGACCGACGAGCACGTCGTGCGCCTGCTCCGCAAGACGAACAAGCCCGTGTTCCTCGTCGCCAACAAGGTCGACGACGCCCGCCAGGAGTCCGAGGCCACCGCGCTCTGGAACCTCGGCCTCGGCGAGCCGCACCCCGTCTCGGCGCTGCACGGTCGCGGCGTCGCCGACATGCTCGAGGCCGTCTTCGAGAAGCTCCCGCACGTCTCGGCCGTCGCCAAGGAGGAGTTCGGCGGACCGCGCCGCGTCGCCATCCTCGGCCGCCCGAACGTCGGCAAGAGTTCGCTTCTCAACAAGGCCGCCGGCGAGGAGCGCGTTGTCGTGAACGAGCTCGCGGGCACCACCCGCGACCCGGTCGACGAGCAGATCGAGCTCGGCGGCAAGATCTGGCGCTTCGTCGACACCGCCGGCATCCGCCGTCGCGTGCACCTGCAGCAGGGTGCCGACTTCTACGCGTCGCTGCGCACGCAGGCAGCGCTCGAGAAGGCCGAGGTCGCGGTCGTGCTGCTGGACGTCTCGCAGCCGATCTCCGAGCAGGACGTGCGCATCATCGACCTCGTGCTCGAGTCGGGCCGCGCGCTCGTGCTCGCGTACAACAAGTGGGACCTGCTCGACGACGACCGCCGACGCTACCTCGAGCGCGAGATCGAGAAGGACCTGCACCACGTCGCCTGGGCGCCGCGCGTGAACATCTCGGCTCGCACCGGCCGTCACCTCGAGAAGCTCGTTCCCGCCCTCGAGACCGCCCTCGAGTCGTGGGACACCCGCATCCCGACGGGCAAGTTCAACGCGTTCCTCACTGAGCTCACCCAGGAGCACCCGCACCCGGTGCGCGGCGGCAAGCAGCCCCGCATCCTGTTCGGCACGCAGGCGGCGAGCCGCCCGCCGACATTCGTGCTCTTCACGACCGGGTTCCTCGACCCGGGCTACCGCCGCTTCATCCAGCGGCGCCTGCGCGAGATCTACGGCTTCGAGGGTTCGCCCATCGTCGTCAACATGCGCGTGCGCGAGAAGCGCCAGCGCTGATCGCTCGAAGCGGGCGGGCGAGTGATCGCCCGCCCGTCGTCGTCTTCTGCGGGCCGCAGCGATCGGGCTTGCGAGCTCGCCCGCCGATTCGGAGGCGCGGTTGGAGATCACGATCCGGGTGAAGCCCGGCAGTCGCAAGGGGCCGCTCGTCGAGGCGACGCCCGATGACCCGGCGGCGTCGTTGACGGTGTTCGTGCGCGAGCGTGCGGTCGACGGCGCGGCGAACGCCGGCGTCGTCGCCGCGGTCGCGGCGCATTTCGGCGTGCCACGTCGCGACGTCGAGATCGTGCGGGGGCTGACGTCGCGGGTGAAGCGCGTGCGGGTCGAGGGCGTCGACGGCGTCTGATCGACGGCGTGTGATCGACGGCGGTCGTGTGAGCGTCGGCGGCGAACCGAGCCGGTGGCTCTGCGCTCGGCTCAGACGTCGCGGATGATCGCCTTGCGCTGCGCCTCGTGCTCGGCAGCGGTGATGACCCCGCGGTCGCGCAGATCGTCGAGTTCGCGGAGGCGTGCTTCGATCGTGCGCGGTGCCTCGGGCGCGCCCGCATGCCCGACCGCTGGTGCGGCCTCTTGAGGGGCCTGCGGCACGGCAGGTGGCGTCGAGCGACGGGTGACGAGAACGATCGGAACCACGATCGCGGCGATGATGAGTGCGAACAGCAGCAGCACGCCGATGATGGCGAGGAAGTGCCAGCTGACGAACCCCGAATGCATGAGGCGAGTGTAGCCCCGTCAGTCGGCGAGGCGCCGCTGCATGATCGCGCGGTCGGCGTTGGGGCGGGCGACCTCGGTGAAGCCGGCGCCCACGAACATCGAGACCGTGCCGTGGAAGAGGTCGGCGGCGGGGATCTTCGGGTGCGCGGTCGGATCGATGGCGTAGCCCTCGACGAGCCGTGCGCCGTTCGCCCGTGCGAACTCGACCGCAGCCTCGGCCAGCGCTTTGCCGACGCCGCGCTTGCGGTACGCGCGCGGAACGACGAAGCACGAGACCGCCCAGATGCCCGGATCGGACAGGTCGGGGTTCGGCGTCGAGCCGGTGACGAGCCGGCTCTGCTGCAGGCGGATGAGGTTGGGGCGCGGCTCGACGGCGCACCAACCGACCGGCACGTCGCCGTCGTAGGCGAGCAGCCCGGGCCCGCGGCCGGGGGAGTCGATCTGCTCGTGCAGGCGATCGCGCAGGCCCTCGTCGCCGATGCCGCGCCAGTCTCTGCCCGGGATCTTGTACCACTGGCACCAGCAGTGGGCGGGATCGCCCTTCGTGCCGAACACCGCTTCGACGTCGGCGAAGGGCGCATCGGCGGCGGAGACGACCCGCAGCGGCGCGGGTTCGAGATCGTCGGTGAGCTCGCTGATCATGCCTCAACGGTATCGCCGGCCACCGACATCGCGGCCTCCGACGCCCGGCGCCGCGGGGTCGGCCACGGGAATGACGGAGTGCGGATAATGAAGCAAGGTAACAATGAAGTATCATCATGATATGGACGTGACCCTCCTCGACCGCCTGCTGCAGATCGGCGAACTCTTCCAGCGCGACATGGCGCGCGCCTTCGCCGGCACCGGCTTCACCCCGGCCAGGCTCCGCGTGCTGTGGGTGCTCCAGCACGACGGTGCGATGACGCAGCAGGCGCTCGCGGCCCTGCTCGACGTCACGCCGCGCAACGTCAGCGGACTCGTCGATGCACTCGAGGCATCCGGTCATGTGCGCCGTGCACCGCACCCGAGCGACCGGCGGGCGGTGCTCGTCGAGCTCACGCCGCGCACCGCCCGCATCATGTCGCGGATGCAGCGCGAGCACGAAGAGCTCTCCGCGACGCTGCTCGACGCCGTCGCGCCCGCCGACCGCGCCGCCGTCGAGCGCGGCATCGGCGCGATCGCCGACCGCCTCGCCGTGCTCGTGGAAGGCGCCGAGACATGAGCACGACGACGCGCGCCCCCGCGGAAGCATCCGCCTGGGTTCGTCTCGGTCGCGTCGCGAAGCGCGCGCTCGCGATGGAGCTCGCGGTCTACGCGAGCATCGGGCGGTTCCTCACGCGGCGGCCGGCGATCCCGCGCGGTGCGGTCGGGTTCGGCTATCACAAGCCGGTGCTGACGATCCTCGTGATCTTCATCGTGCTGTCGGCCGTCGAGATCCCCATCATCGACCTCATCGTGCACCGCTGGCCGGCCGTGCGCATCTCGATGCTCGTGCTGGGCATCTGGGGGCTGACGTGGATGCTGGGCCTGTTGTGCGCGTACCTCGTGCGGCCGCATACGGTCGGTCCGGAGGGGATCCGCGTGCGCGCCGGGCTCGAGACCGACCTCGCCCTCAGCTGGGACGACATCGCCTCGGTGGGCCGCCGCCTGCAGGTCGACGAGCCCAAGTCGCCGAAGATCGTCGAGCAGGATGCCTCGCGCACGCTCTTCGTGCGCCTGAACAACGAGACCGACATCGAGATCGAGCTCGAACGACCGACGACGGTCCAGCTGCCCGGCCACGGCGAATCCGGGGGAGCGCAGGAGGTCACCGCCGTGCGGATCTGGGTCGACGACCCGACCGCCTTCATGGACGAGGTCCGCCGCCATCTCGCGCCGGTGCGCGACGAGCAGGGGTGATCGAGACCCCGTCGACGCCGTGTGTGCAAAAGCACCCCTCCGGATACCGCTATGATGGTCAAGTTGCCTCGGAGAGACACCGGAGCATCGGGCTGTGGCGCAGCTTGGTAGCGCACTTGACTGGGGGTCAAGGGGTCGCAGGTTCAAATCCTGTCAGCCCGACCAGAGAAAGCCCCGGTAGATTGGAAGATCTGCCGGGGCTTTCGTCGTCTCGGGGGCCCCTCATCGCGTCACGCCACCCCGGCCAGGTCCTCGAGTTCAGCCAGCCGCGAGTCAGGGTCTCCGGTGAGCTCGGCCACCCTGAGGTGCTCGCCGACGAGGTCGGGATCGTCGATGAGCTCGAGCAGCATCCGATTCATGGCCTCGCGGAGTTCGAGGTCCTCATCGAGTCCGACGTGGATCGGGTCGCCCGCCGAGAGCGGGAGGATCACCAGCAGGTCGACTCCGCCGAGCGCGTCGGCGGTCATGGCCGTGGCTCGTTCGACGAGCTCGTCGGATGCCGTCCGCCCGGTCACCTCGGCCAGCGCCAGGAGGTAGGCGAGGAAGTCGACGGGGCCTCGCTCCGCGATGATCCGCTCGCCGTGCTCCTCGCTGTGAAGGCGGTCCGCCGCGATCCGCAGTTGGGCGGTGAGCATCGCCGTGTTCGGGGCATCCCAGGTCTCGTCGATGAGTTCGAACGGGTCGGGCAGCACCGTGAACTCGGGATGCGCGAGGACGAAGTCCGAGATGAGCGTGCTCTTTCCGCTCGCGTGGGTGCCGGACACGACGATGCGCATGCTGCGAGTGTAGCCAGCGGGCGCCGGTAGGCTGGTCGGGTGGAACCCGGCCTCATCTTCGCCCTCGCCTGGGCCGTTATCGCGCTCGTCGGAGGCGGCGTGCTCGTCGTGCGACGCCGGTGGCTCTCCGACGCCATCACCGCAGAACGCCAGGCGGGCGCCGGGCGGGCGGGAGCCCGCGGCCCGAGCCCCACGATGTTCCTCGCCGTCGGCCTGGTCTTCGTCGCGATGGGCCTGTTCATCATCGTCTGGTGGGCGTCGACCGCATTCTGAGCTTGCCGCGCCTGGCGGGCTCGTGCCTCGAACTGAGGTGATGCGTCGCGCGGCCTCGACGGATACGATCGCTCAGCGGCGAATCCCCACCGCCGCACGCTTTCCCCCACCCGACGGCCTCGGCCGGCAAGGAGCATCCCACCCATGAACATCGACGGCAAGGTCTTCGTCGTCACCGGCGCCGGCAACGGCATCGCCCGTGAAGTCACCCTCCAACTGCTCGCGCGCGGCGCCTCGGTCGCCGGCGTCGACCTGAGCGAGGCCGGGCTCGCCGAGACCGCGCGCCTGGCCGACGCCGGCGACCGGTTCTCGCAGCACCTCGTGAACATCACCGATCGCGAGGCCGTCGCCGCGCTGCCGGCCGCGGTCGAAGCGGCGCACGGCCAGGTCGACGGCATCCTGAACATCGCGGGCGTCATCCAGAAGTTCGTGAAGGTGAACGAACTGCCGTTCTCCGAGATCGACAAGGTCATGGCCGTCAACTTCGGCGGGGTCATGAACATGTGCAAGGCGTTCCTGCCGGTGCTGCTGACCCGTCCCGAGGCGGCGATCCTGAACGTCGCGAGCATGGGCGCCTACGCACCGGTGCCCGGCCAGGCGGTCTACGGCGCATCGAAGGCAGCGGTGAAGCTCGTCACCGAGGCGCTCTACGCCGAACTCCTCGACACGAACGTGCAGGTGACCGTCGTCTTCCCTGGAGCGATCGGCACCGACATCGCCGCGAACTCGGGCGTCACGCTCGCCGGCGGCGAGACGAAGGAGTCGGCCGTCGAGTCCTCCTCGTACAAGATGACGAGCCCCGAGGTCGCGGGCAGGGTCGTCGTCGACGCGCTCGTGAAGGGTCGGTTCCGCGCCACGATCGGCCCTGACGCCGCCGCGATGGATCGCATCTCGCGGATCAACCCGAAGTACGCGACGACCCTCATCGCGAAGCAGATGGGCAGCCTGCTCGGCTGAGCGGCCCGCCCGGGCGGCGCCGATCTCAGGCGCCGCCCGACGGAGCGCGCGTCACCCCGTCGAGGAATCG
Source organism: Agromyces sp. NPDC057679 (assembly GCF_042799635.1). Taxonomy (NCBI): domain Bacteria; kingdom Bacillati; phylum Actinomycetota; class Actinomycetes; order Micrococcales; family Microbacteriaceae; genus Agromyces; species Agromyces sp. NPDC057679. The sequence continues at coordinate 24,507 of NZ_JBHVIK010000003.1, forward strand.
GCGGAGTACCGCGCTCACCGCGTCGGGAGCATCGAGCGTGATCACGTGCCCGGCGTCCTCGATCACGACCTCGTCGATCGCTTCGGCGGCGGCCCAGCGAGGCATCGCCGTGGCGATGTTGCCGGTGCGGTCGGCCGCCCCGCGGAGCAGGAGGAGCGGGAGCGGCGTGCGGTTCTCCGGATCGGGCTCGACGAACTCGGCCGTCGCCCGCCAGACTGCGATGAACTCGGCCTTGGACTGCTGGGCGAAGACTGCGGCGAGCTCGACGCGCGCGGCCGGCGTGACCGCCGAGGCATCCGCCATCATGCGTGGCAGCGTTCGCGCCGGGACGAGTCGCAGCAGCGGCGCCGCGGAGCGCAGTGCGAGCCGCTCGATGCGCGTGAGCGGACCGGTGTTCCAGGTCGAGTCGAGCACCGCGAGTGCCGCCCAGCGCTCGGGCGAACGGCGCACGAGCCGCTGCGCGAGGTTGCCGCCGAGCGAATGCCCGACCAGCGTCGGCCGCTGCAGCCCGAGGTGCGCGACGAGCGACTCCACGTCGCTCGTGAGCAGTTCGGCGGTGAGCTGCGCCGTGTTCGGGCGCGAGGCGCCGTGCCCGCGCAGGTCGGCGAGCACGACCCGGTACCCGCCTCGGACGAGGGCATCGCGCTGCGCCGCGAACATCGAGCGGTCGGCCCCGGCGCCGTGCAGGAAGACCACCGGTTCGCCGTCACCGCCCGAGTCGGCGTAGTGCAGGGCGACGCCGCGCAGGGCGAGTTCCGCGTCGAGGTTCGGCATCATCCGAATCTACGGCGCATCGGCACCCGGATGGCCCGGCCTCCCGAGGAAGCACGCGTCGACCGCCCGCCCCGGACACGCGAAAGGCGGGAACTCCTCCCGCCACTTCCATGATATCGCGGGGTGGGGGGCTTGCGGCAAGGGCCCCCGACGGGCGCAGAATTGACGCTTCCGTCGACTGGAGCTGATCGTTTGACCCCACTGCGCACCACCGCCTTCGCCCTGCCCGAGCGCCTCGCCGCGAAGGCGGAGCCCGAGCTGATCGCCGCCGACGAGCGGCACTTCGCCGCGATCGCCGCGAGCCTCGACGGCCAGATCGCCGAGCTGACGACCCGTCTCGACGAGCAGCGCAGGGCGCGGGGCGGCGGCGGGCAGGCGGCGCTCGAGCGCGACCTCGAGATCCACCGGCTCACCGCCCGGCTGCGGCTGTTGCGCCGCTTCGGGCTCGACCTCTGCCTCGGACGCATGGTCGCGACGCCCGAGACCGAAGCCGAGGCCGACGGCGGCGAGAACGGCGGGAACGTCTACATCGGCCGTGTCGGGCTGAGCGACGGCGACGGCGAACCGCTGCTCATCGACTGGCGCGCCCCCGCTGCGGAGCCGTTCTTCGGCGCCACCCACGCCGACCCGATGGGAATCGTCAGCCGTCGGCGATACCGCTGGACGCGCGGCCGGATCACCGACTACTGGGACGAGGTGTTCACGTCCGACGCCGTCGACGGCGGCGTCGCACTCGACGACCAGTCGGCGTTCATCGCGAGCCTCGGGTCGAGCCGCTCGCCGCGCATGCGCGACGTGTTGGGCACCATCCAGTCGGACCAGGATGCGATCATCCGCGCGGGTTCGCGCGGCGCCCTCGTCGTGGACGGGGGACCGGGCACCGGCAAGACGGTCGTCGCACTGCACCGCGCGGCGTACCTGCTCTACTCCGATCGCCGACTCGACGCGCGACGTGGCGGCGTGCTGTTCGTCGGCCCGAGCCACGCCTACATGGCCTACGTCGACGACGTGCTGCCGAGCCTCGGCGAGGACGGGGTGCAGATGGCGACGCTTCGCGACCTCGTCGACGAGGGGCTCGACGCGCGCTCTGAGCCCGACCAGGCCGTCGCCCGGCTGAAGGCCTCCACCGAACTCGTCGACGCCGTCGAGCGGGCGGTGGCGGCGTACGAGAACCCGCCGCGCGACGAACTCCTCGTCGAGACCTCCTCGGGCGAGCTCCTGCTGAGCCCGGCCGACTGGGTCGAGGCCTTCGAGTCGCCCGAACCCGGCATGCCGCACAACGACGCCCGCGAGGAGGTGTGGGAGGCCCTGCTCGCGATCCTCATCGACCAGCACGACGACGACGAGGTCTCGCCGGCGCTCCTGCGCCGCGCCCTCGAACAGCACGACGAGCTCGTCAGCACGTTCAATCGGGCCTGGCCGCTGCTCGACCCCGCCGGCGTCGTCGCCGACCTCTGGTCGGTGCCCGCCTACCTGCGACGGTGCGCACCTGGGCTCGCCCCCGGCGACGTCGCGACCCTGCAGCGCGCCGACGCCCGCGCATGGACGAGCGCCGACCTGCCGCTGCTCGATGCCGCACGCCGCCGCATCGGCGACCCGCAGGCGACCCGTCGCCGACGCCGGCAGCGTCTCGAGGCCGCCGCCGAGCAGGAGCAGCGCGAACGGGTCAGGGAGGAGCTCGTCGCCGCCGACGACTCGGAGATGGCGATCATGTCGATGCTCGGTGGACAGGACTTCCGCAACACCCTCGCCGAGGAGATCACGGCACCGCGCACCGACCCCGAGCTCCTGGCCGGCCCCTTTGCACACGTCATCGTCGATGAGGCGCAGGAGCTCAGCGACGCCGAATGGACGATGCTGCTCGCCCGCTGCCCCTCGCGCAGCTTCACGATCGTCGGCGACCGCGCGCAGGCCCGGCACGGCTTCGCCGAGTCATGGCAGGAACGTCTCGCCCGCATCGGCCTCGTGAACACCCGCATCGCGACGCTCGGCATCAACTACCGAACGCCCGAGGAGGTCATGGCGGTGGCCGAGCCGGTGATCCGGGCAGCGCTGCCCGACGCGAACGTGCCGACCTCGATCAGGAGCAGCGGGGTGCCGGTGCGGCACGGCGCGCGCGCCGAACTGCCAGAGATCCTCGACGCGTGGATCGCCGAGCACGCCGAGGGCACGGCGTGCGTCATCGGCGACCCCGGCTTCGCCGGGACCGCGCGGGTGCGTTCGCTCACGCCCGAGCTCTCGAAGGGGCTGGAGTTCGACCTCGTCGTGCTCGTCGATCCCGAGCGCTTCGGCGAGGACGAGGACGACCACACGGGTGGGACCGACGGCATCGAGGGCGCCGTCGACCGCTACGTCGCGATGACGCGCGCGACCCGGGAGCTCGTCATCCTCACGAGCGACTGAACACTACGAGCCCGCGCGCAGGGCCGCCTCGACCTCGGCGAAGATCGCCGCGTCGCGCGCGACGATCGCGGCCCGCTCGACGCGCGTGTCGGCATCCCGGATCGTGTCGATCGCGACCGCGATCGCGTCGGCCAGCGGCCACCCGTAGACGCCGGCGCTCACGAGCGGGAAGGCGATGCTCCGCACGCCGAGCTCGTCGGCGACCGCCAGCGATCGCCGGTAGCAGGAGACGAGGAGCGAGCGGTCGCGCTCGCCGGCTGCGTAGTTCGGTCCGACGGTGTGGATGACCCAGGTGGCGGGCAGCTCGCCCGACACGGTCCAGCCGGCGTCGCCGGTCGCGAGGCCGTAGGGGAAACGGGCGATGCAATCGCGGAGGATCGCGGGGCCGCCCGCGCGGTGGATCGCGCCGTCGACGCCGCCCCCGCCGCGCATGGCGTTGTTCGCGGCGTTGACGATCGCATCGACGCGCTGCTCGGTCAGGTCGCCGTGGACGGCGATGACATCGGCCATGCCTTCCAGTGTGGCACCCGTCGCTCGATTCGGCGGGAGGCGGAAGCCGTCGTTCCGGCCCCGCACGCGGCATCCGGCATTCACACGGCCGGGCCGCGTACCCTTGCAAGGTGACGAACTCGACCGATCAGACCGCCGCCGACGCGGTGCGCCGCACCAAACCCCGCCAGGTCCGCCCCGCGACCGAGGGCTGGGAGCAGAAGAAGGGCCCCGACGGCCGGCCGATGCTGCAGTTCGCCTCGCCGAAGCGCGGCAAGCCGCCCGTGCACCTCGCCGACATCGCGCCGGCCGACCGCAAGGCGCACGTCGCCGAGCTCGGGTTCCCCGGCTACCGCGCCGCGCAGCTCGCCACCCACTACTTCGTGCACCACACGAACGACGCCGCGGAGATGAGCGACCTGCCCGCGGCCTCCCGCGACGGGCTCGTCGCGGCGGTGCTGCCGCCGCTCCTCACCGAGGTGCGCCGCTTCGCGACCGACAACGGCGACACGATCAAGTTCCTCTGGAAGCTGCACGACGGCGCCCTCGTCGAGTCGGTGCTCATGCGGTACCCGGGCCGCATCACGCTCTGCGTCTCGAGCCAGGCCGGCTGCGGCATGAACTGCCCGTTCTGCGCGACCGGACAGGCCGGCCTCACCCGCAACATGTCGGCCGCCGAGATCATCGAGCAGGTCGTCATGGCCAACGCCGCCCTCGCCCGCGGCGAGCTCGGCGGGCGCAAGAAGGGCGACCACACGCCCGACCGCGTCTCGAACATCGTGTTCATGGGCATGGGGGAGCCGCTCGCGAACTACGCCCGGCTGATGTCGGCCGTGCGCACCATGCTCGCCCCCGCGCCCGACGGGCTCGGCATGTCGGCCCGAGGCATCACGGTGTCGACCGTCGGCCTCGTGCCCGCGATCAAGAAGCTCGCCGACGAGGACATCCCGGTCACCTTCGCGCTCAGCCTGCACGCGCCCGACGACCAGCTGCGCGACGAGCTCATCCCGGTGAACTCGCGGTGGAAGGTCGACGAGGCCCTCGACGCCGCGCGTGCCTACTTCGACAAGACCGGGCGCCGCGTGTCGATCGAGTACGCGCTCATCAAGGACATGAACGACCACGGCTGGCGCGCCGACCTGCTCGCCGAGAAGCTCAACGAGCGCGGCCACGGCTGGGTGCACGTCAACCCGATCCCGCTGAACCCGACGCCGGGCTCGATCTGGACGGCCTCCGAGAAGGACGTGCAGCAGGAGTTCGTGCGCCGACTCGAGGCAGCCGGCATCCCGACGACCATCCGCGACACCCGCGGCAAGGAGATCGACGGCGCCTGCGGGCAGCTCGCCGCCGCCGACGGCTGAGCCTCAGCCGGTGCGGTCGGCGATCGCCCGTCGCGTCGCCGTGGCGGCGTCGGCCGGGCTCATGCCGCCCGCGACCGCGAGGCCGATGAGGTAGGTCGTGAGCGGCCCGGCCGGACGGGTGACGCCGTGCGCCGCCTCGCGGGTGAGGTCGAGCAGCAGCGCCGTCGGCACGTCGGGTTCGCCGAGCCCCAGCTCCGCGGCGAGGTCGGCGACCCAGGTGTCGAGCCCTTCGGGAGTGTCGGTCATGCTCCGATAGTGCTCGATGGCCGCCCAGGTATCAAGGTCGAGCGCGGCGCCGTCGGGGTCGGGCAGGGTCTCGATCCGCAGCGGCGCGAGGAGCGCGCGCATCGAGGCGCCGTCGACCGTCGGGAGCGCGGCGGCCGCGTCGCGCAGCGCGGCGACCCGGTAGCGCCCGGCGAGCCATTGGGTGCGCCCTTCGGCGTCGACGAGGGCGAGGCCGTCGACGCCGACCGGCAGCGGCCGGTCGGCCAGGAGCGCGATGATGCGAGCGGCGCGCGGCAGGTCGCAGGCGAGCAGCCACACTTCGTCGACGGATGCCTCGAGCACGCCGAGTGCCGCCGCGATCGCGGCGACGGGGCCACCGAAGGGCGGGTCCTCCCGCACCAGTTCGATGCCCGGGCGCGCGAGCGCCGGCGGACCCACGACGACGAGCCGAGGGCAGCCCTCGAGTGCGGCGAGCACGTGGTCGACGAGCGCACGGCCGTCGACCTCGACCGTGGCCTTGTCGGCGCCGCCGAGCCGCGAGGCCCGGCCGCCCGCGAGCACGATCGCCGCCCGCGGGCTGCTCGCCTCGCGGGACCCGTCGTTCATCCGCACAGAATCACCTCGACGAGGTCGCCGGCCTCGACCCGCTCGACCTCGGGCGGCACGATGGCGAACGCGGTCGCCTCGGCGAGCGAGCGCACCCGGTGCGAGCCGCCCGCACGGCCGGCGACCGGGGCGACGCCGTGCGCCTCGGCCACGACCGGCACGACCTGGGTGCGACCGGCGGGCGACGCCCACCCGGTGACGGCGGGCAGCCGGAAGCGCGGTCGCTCGGGCCGGGCATGCCCCGCCATCGCGCGCAGGGCCGGGCGCACGATCAGCTCGAGCGAGACGGCGACGGCGACGGGGTTGCCGGGCAGGCAGAAGACGGGGGTTCCGCCGATCATCCCGAAGCCCTGATGACGGCCGGGCTGCATCGCGACCGCGTCGAACCGCACCGAACCGTCCGCGCCGAGCACCGCGCGCACGGGGTCGAAGGCGCCGACCGCGGCCCCGCCGGTGAGCACCACGGCATCCACGCCGAGCCGCTCGCCGTCGAGTGCGGTCGCCGCGTCGCCGAGCCGCTCGTCGTCGAGCCTCGCCGTCGCATCGCCGAGCGTCCGTTCGACCTCCACCCTGAGCGCGTCCTCGTCGTCGGGCACGACGGTCGCGCTCACCACGGCAGCACCGGCGGCGCGCAGGGCCGCCGCCACGAGCACCGAGTTCGACTCTGGGACCTGACCGCGCCCCGGGTCGGCTCCGGGCGCCACCAGCTCGGAACCCGTCGAGAGCACGGCGACCCGGGGCATCTGCCTGGCGACGACGTGCTCGTGTCCGGCGGAGGCGATCGCGGCGAGCTGCCACGGGCCGAGTTCACGGCCCGCCACGACCGCGGGGTCGCCGACCGAGGCATCCTCACCGGCCCTGCGGACGTTCGCGCCGACGAGCGGTGCGCGCGTGATCGTCACCCACGCGGGCGGTGCGCTGCCCGGCAGCGCTCCGGCGAGCCCGAGCTCAGTGTGCTCGAGGGGCACGACGGCGTCGGCCTGCGACGGCATCGGGGCGCCCGTCATGATGCGGGCGGCCTCGCCGGACGCGAGCGGCGGGTCGTCGGGGGAGCCGGCGGCGACGTCGGCGACGACCCTGAGCCTGGCACCCGCCTGCGCGTCGGCGGCGCGCACCGCGTACCCGTCCATCGCCGAGTTGTCGAACAGCGGAATCGGCCACCGCGTGACGACCGTCTCGGCGAGCACGGCGCCGAGCGCCTCGTCGAGCGGCAGGCGCACCGTCTCGAGCACCGGCAGCCGCGATGCGACGTGCTCGCGGTACTCGTCGAGGTCGAGTGCGGCGGCGCTCACCGCGCGGGTGCTTCCGACGGGCGGGACATGCCCCCACGCTAGCGCCAGGGCCGCCCGCGCGGGGCGACTCAGCGCTGCAGGGCGGCGATCACCGCGCCGACCGCCACGAGGGCGATGATCGCGACGAGGCCCCAACGGCGGATCTGCACCGCCAGGAGGGCGTGCGAGAGGCGCCGACGCGGACGCCGGCGCCTCTTCGCACGCTCAGTGGACATACTCAGACGATACCGGGCACGATCAGGCCGCTCGTGGCCGTGCGGGCGCGCTCGAAGCGGGCGGCGACGTCGGCCCAGTTCACGACCTCCCAGAACGCCTTCACGTAGTCGGCGCGGACGTTCTTGTAGTCGAGGTAGTAGGCGTGCTCCCACACGTCGAGCTGCAGCAGCGGGGTGACGCCCAGGGGGGCGTTGCCCTGCTGGTCGAAGAGCTGGAACACGACCGGGCGCGCACCCACGGAATCCCACGCGAGCACCGACCAGCCGGAGCCCTGCACGCCGAGGGCGGTCGCACCGAAGTGCGCGCGGAACGCGTCGAGCGAGCCGAAGGCGTCCTCCAGGGCGGCCGCGAGCTCGCCCTCGGGGGCGCCGCCGCCGTCGGGCGACATGTTCTGCCAGAAGACGCTGTGGTTGATGTGGCCGCCGAGGTTGAACGCGAGGTCCTTCTCGAGCTTGTTCACGTTCGCCAGGTTGCCCGTCGCCCGCGCCTCGGCGAGCTGCTCGAGCGCGGTGTTCGCGCCCGTCACGTACGCCTGGTGGTGCTTCGAATGGTGCAGCTCCATGATGGTCGCCGAGATGTGCGGGGCGAGCGCCGCGTAGTCGTACGGCAGGTCGGGCAGGGTGTACGTCGACATGAGAGTCGTCTCCTTTTCGCGGGATGGCCGCGCGCGGGTGCGCGCGGCCGTGATTCAGAGTTCGGATGCCCCGGGGTCGAGGCTGAGGAAGCGGCGGTCGTGGTAGACGAGCGGGGGAGCGGCCGGGCCGGGGATCACCTCGAGCACCTCGGCGACCACGAGGGTCGAGCTGCCGACGGGCACGAGCTGCAGCGCGCGGCAGCGAAAGGCCGCCCGGGCATCGGCGAGCACCGGCTCGCCCGTCGGCAGCCGGGTCCACCCCTGCTCGGGCGTGAAGCGCGGCGCGCCCGAGCGGGCGAACGCCCGAGCGACGTCGACCTGGTGGTCGGCGAGGAGCTGCACGACGAAGGTGTCCGCACCGAGCAGCGCGCCCGCCGACCCCGTCGCACGCGTCACCGAGAACGACAGCACGGGCGGGTCGGCCGCGACCGAGGCGAGGCTCGAGGCGGTGAGGCCGACGGGGCCCGTCGCGCTCGCCGCGGAGACGAGGGCGACCCCGGCCGGATGCACGCGGAAGGCGGCCTTGAAGTCGTCGCCGCGCGCGGCGATCGCGGGATCGACCGGTTCGGTGAGCGCGGTGTGCCGGGCCGGGTTCACTCGTGGCCGCCCTGCGGCGCCAGCGCGGCGACGATCGGGTGGTCGTAGCTCAGCGCACCCGTCTTCGCGGCGCCGCCCGGCGAGCCGAGGGGCGCGCGGCCGCCGACCGAGATCTCGAAGAACTCGACGTTCGCCTTGTAGTAGTCGGCCCACTCGTCGGGCAGGTCGTCCTCGTAGTAGATCGCCTCGACGGGGCAGACGGGTTCGCAGGCGCCGCAGTCGACGCACTCGTCGGGGTGGATGTAGAGCGAGCGCTCACCCTCGTAGATGCAGTCGACGGGGCATTCGTCGATGCACGCCTTGTCCTTGAGGTCGACGCAGGGGAGGGCGATCACGTAGGTCACAGGATCACTCCGGGGATGCAACGCATGCGTCAAGCCTAAAACCTCAAGTAGCCTTGAAGTCCAATCGAGAGGAAATCACGGCATGGCGGAGCACGAGCACCCGGGCGCGCACGAGGCATCCGTCGCGCTCGCCGGAGACGGAACCGGGCCGATCGACGCGATCGATCCCGCCCACCCGAAGCACGCCCCCGACGAGCTCCTCACCGTCGGCGAGATGAGCCGACGCACGGGCGTCGCGCCCTCGGCGCTGCGCTTCTACGAGGAGCTCGGCCTCATCGCCTCCCGGCGCACGGCCGGCAACCAGCGGCGCTACCCGCGGCACATGCTGCGCCGGGTCTCGCTCGTCGTCGTCGCGAAGCGCCTCGGGATCCCGCTCGGCGACGTCCAGCAGGCCTTCGAGCACGTCCCGCTCGACCGCACGCCGAGCCACGAGGACTGGCAGCGGGCCTCCCGACGGTGGAAGCGGCGGCTCGAGGAGCGCCGCCTCGGCATCGAACGGCTCGAACGAGAGCTCACCGGCTGCATCGGCTGCGGATGCCTCTCGATGAAGGCGTGCGGGCTCCTCAACCCCGACGACGCCCTCGGCGACGACGGTGCAGGACCCCGACGGCTCGACGTGCCGGAGGGCGACGTCGAGCTGCCCTGAGACGTCAGGAGCCCACCGCCCGGCAGGCGAGGTGCAGGGCGAGCCGGACCTCGGGGTCGCCCATGTCGACGCCGAGCAGCTCCTGCACGCGCTGGATGCGCATCGACACCGTGTTGCGGTGCAGGCCGAGCGCCGCCGCAGTCGGCGCGATGCCCGACTCGTGGTCGAGGTAGCTCGAGAGCGTGGCGAGCAGCTCGCCCCCGGCCCCGTCGAGCGGGGCCAGCAGCGACCGCGCCGCGGGCACGAAGGTGTCGTTGCCCGTCCACGCGAGCAGGAGCTGCTCGAGCCCGAGTCCGTCGACGCGGACGAACCAGCCCGTCGCCGAGCGGTTGACGGCGATCCGTGCGGCGTCCGCCGCCTCGCTCAGCGAGACCGTGAGCCCCGCGGCGCCGCTCTCGAGCGAGCCGACGCCGGTCGCGACATTGAAGCCGCGGCGGACCGCGGCGTGCAGCTCGCGGAGTGCCGCGACGTGGGTCTCGATCTGCGACGGCGTCGGCGCCTCGGTGAAGCTCAGCCAGCCGCTCACGCCGCGCCCCGTCGTGGTGGCGTGCGAGTCCCCGGCGATGCGGGCGAGTTCGCCGGTGACCGTCCGCAGCAGCTGGAACGGCTCCACCCGGGACCGGCCCACCATGCGGAACGCCAGGTGATAGCCGCTCGTGCGCCATCCGCGTTCGAGCATCCGCCGCTCGACATCCGCGTCGGGCGCCCCGCGCAGGTCGACGAAGTCGCGCAGCACCCCCGAGGAGACCGCGACGTCGTTGACGGCGGCGACCTCGTCGATCATGATGCGCGCGGCCACCGCAGGCATCGCGACCTCGGCGGCGACGCCGAGCGCGCCCAGCTGCGGATCGCTCAGGCCGTCGCCGAAGAACGCGACCCTGAGGCCCGCCCGGCTCGGGCTGTCGACCCGCACCGAAGCCGCGGTGCCGCGGCCCGCACGGGCGAGGTCGACCCACGGCCCGAAGTCGATCGCCGCGTGCACCTCGGGGCGGAGGCTGCCGCCCGCCTCGAGCAGCACCCCTTCGGAATCGATGAGCGCGATGCCGTGGCCCACGCTCGAGGAGAGATGTCGCAGCAGGTCGGGAAGGCCCTCGGCGTGGTACTCGATCGACTGCGCGACCTTGCGCACGTAGCCGAGCGTGAGCGCGTCGCGCGCCTCGAGCAACTGCCAGCAGGCTTTGGCCAGTGAGACCGGGCGGTCGACGTGGAGCAGCACGAGCCCGATCCGTTCGGCGAGCCGGACCGTGCCGGCGCCGAAGCGTTCCGCGTCGATGACCGCCAGGGCGACGTAGCCGCGGTCGTGGACGCGCCGCACCAGCGCGTCCTGCTGCCACGGCGTCGTCGCGGGCGCCGCGGTCAGGATCGCGATGCGGTCGGTGCCGTCGGGCGCGAGCTCCGACTCGACGGACTCGATGTCGGCCCCGTGCCACTCGCGGTCCTCGTCGCCGGCGACGACCCGCACGCCGCCGGCGCCGGGGTGCGCGAGGAGTGCGGAGATGCGGAGTCGTTCGCTCATCGGGCCGCGTCCAGTTCGGCGAGGCCGTAGACCGACGGCATCACACGGGCGAGCCGCTCGGGGGAGGCGTGCCACCACTCGGGTGCCGGCAGTTCGAGCACGGCGACGTTGCGGGCGAGCATCAGGTCGGTGACCTCGAGGATGTCGCGGGAGAGGGCGTCGAGCACGACGATGATCGCCGGGGCCGACGATTCGAGTCGGCCGTCGGAGACGAAGGCGAGCGACTCCGATCTCGTGATCACCCGCTGCACCTCGCCGCCGAGCCCGGCGATCTCGACCGAGCTCACGTGCGCGTCACGGGCATCGGCGTCGACCGCGGTGATCCGCCCCTCCCCGAGCACCCGGCCGCCGAGGCTCGCGGCGAGCTGCTCGAGCGGAGCCGAGACGGCCGCCTGGAACGCGAGCCCGAGCTCGAGCGCGCGACGCGTGCCGCCGAGCACCGAGTGCTCGACGAGGTCGCCGACCGTGAACCCGGCGAAGACCGTGCCGCCCGCGCCGCCGGCCTGGATCGTCGCCGAGCGGATGACCCGTTCGAGGTCGACCGCGCGATCGGTCTGCACGAGCGCCACGCCGCCGGCGCCCGTGTCGCAGGCGGCCACGATGCCGGGCACGCGATCGACGAGCAGCGACATCTGGTCGAGGCCGGGCACCGCGCGACCGGTGAGATCGGCGTCGACGACGACCCGCTCATCGGCGAGCGCGAGGGGCGTCAGCCCGTTGAGGCCCCCGCCCTCGAGCGAGCACACCGCTGGCACCCGCACGCCGAGCCACCGTTCGACCGCTGCGACGAGCGGGGCGAACGGTGCCTCGCCCGGCAGCCGCTCGCCGAGCAGCATGGTCGACCCGACGAAGGCCGCACCGAGGCAGGGCGTGCCCGGGTCGAGCTCGTCGACGTCGTGCAGGGTGATCGGCCAGCGGTCGGGCGCGGCCAGCGCCAGCTCGAGCATCGTCGTGGTGCCGCCCCCGCCCGAGCCGAGCAGCGCGAACCCCCGCGCGAGCGCGGGCAGCTGCGCCAGCTCGAGGGTCGTCGCCATGCCCCAAGCCTAGGCTCGGGCGGCGCCGACCCGCTCGGCCTCGACGGGGACGAACGGCTCGTCGAGGCCGAACGCCGCGGGGCCGAACGCCGCGAGCGCCTCCGGCGTCCGCATCATCCCGGGCGTCGAGATGCCGAGCACGCGCACGCGCTGACCGTAGCGCAGCCCCTCGGTCGTGATCGGCTCGGCCGTCTCGTGGTCGACGACGCAGATGAGGTCGGGCACGATGGCGACGACCTCGCCGCCGCGCCGGGCGATGAGGTTCTCGTTCTGGAAGGTGATCTCGAACACCTCGTCGTCGGCCGGGTCGAGCGGCGAGATCAGGGCGCGCCCCTTGGCGAAGCCCTCGGTCGTGCGACGTTCGACATCGGTCACCTTGCCGACGAAGAGCTCGCGCACCTCGGAGTACAGCGTCGGGGCGAGGGTCGCCGCGATCGCGTCGAACGGCGAGCGGTGCTCCTCCCTGGCGAGCCGGATGCTCCGTCCGAGGGCCAGCGCCATCGAGATGGTGCGCGGCACCGCGGTGCGCTTCACGTCGGCGCCGCTCATCGCGTACTCGGCGATGTGCCCGACGCCGCCGAGGCGGATCGTGATGCCGCGGGCGAGCCACTCCATCTGCCGGTCGTCGTCACCGGTGTCGATGATGACCTGCTCGCCGCGTTCGCCCGCGAGCGCCAGGGGCGAGCCGTGCACTCCGTAGACCGCGAAGGTCTCCATCGACAGCTCGGGGAACGCGCGACCCATGCCGTCGGCGTCGACCACCGGGAGGCCCGTCTCGGCGGCGACCACGAGCGGGATCATCGAGTTGATGCCGCCGCACTCGATCGGCATCGTGGCATCCGCCCGCCGGCCGAGGTGCTCCTCGAGCGTGCGCAGCGCGAGGCTCGGCTCGGTGCCGGCCGGGATCTTCTCGACCATGACGGTCGGGGCGCCCATCTGCGCGGTCGGGATCACGAAGAGGTCGTCCGCGAGCTCCTCGGGGTCGAGGATCGTGATCGCGCCGTCGCCGAGGACGCGCTCGACGAGCATCTTGCCGATGTAGGGGTCGCCGCCGCCGCCCGTGCCGAGCAGGGTCGCCCCGCGCGCGAGGTCGGGCAGGTCGGCGGCCGTCAGCTGCCAGCTCACGCCGCCACCTCCTCGATCGCGTCGACGCTGCCGTCGAAGCGGTGGGCGGGCAGCTCGTAGCCGAAGTACCCGGGACCGACCATGGCGAGCGCCTCGGCCGAGTGCCAGCGCTCGTCGCTCGGCGCGCTGATCACGCGCACGCGCTGGCCGTAGCGCAGCGCCTCGGTCGTGATGGGCTCGCCCGTGTCGTGCTCGAGCACCATGATGAGGTCGGGCGTCGTCGCGAGTGCGCGCCCGTCGAGCTCGGCGATCAGGTGCTCGTTCTGGAAGGAGAGCTCGAGCGAGGCATCCGCCCCGTCGATGCGCGCCCGGCCGCGGGCGAATCCGGTCGTCGTCGCCCGCTGCACGTCGACGACCTTGCCGGCGAAGAGCTCGCGGCCGCCGAGGAGGGCGACGACCGCGTCGACGGGGTCGACCTTCTCGTCGCGGGCCGACGCGATCGTGCGGCCGATCTCCACGCAGAGCGAGAGGGAGTCGGGGACGAGCGCCTCGCGGGCCTGCGCGCCCGACATCGAGAACCCCGAGATCATGACCGAGCAGCCCATCTCGACGCAGGCGACGCGCGCGATCCGCTCCGTCCACCCGTTGTCGACCGTGTGCAGCACGCCGACGTTGCCCTTCTCGTCGCTGAAGGCGAGCGGCGAGGCGGTGATGCCGTAGAGCGTGGGCAGCACCATCTGCAGTTCGGGGAACGCCCGGCCCATGCCGTCGGCATCGAGGAGCGGGAGCCCCAGGGCGGCCGCGGCGGCGATCGGGATCGTCGAGTTCACCCCGCCGACCTCGGCGCAGGCGATGTGCGTCACCGGGCGGCCGAGGTACGCGCCGAGCGCATGCACGGGCGCGGTGACCTCGTCGAGGCTCGGGAGCTTCTCGACCATGACGGTCGGCGCCCCCATCATCGCGACGGTGAGCACGACGGCGTCGTCGGGCACCTCGTCGAGGCCGACGACCGTGACGTCGCCGTGGGCGCGCAGTGCCTGCGTCGCGAGGAGCGCGCCGATGTAGGGGTCGCCGCCGCCGCCGGTGCCGAGCACTGCGGCGCCGCGCGCGAGGCCGGGGATCTCCGCGGCGGTGATCGTCCAGCTCATCTCACGCCCCCATGTCGAGGTCGCCGACCGCCTTCACGCGGATGCGCGTGGCGTTGCCGGGGAGGTACGGGATCGGCACCTCGTCGAAGTCGACGATCGAGACCGTGCGCGGGGCGGCGCCGGCGGCGACCGCCTTGTCGATCGCCTCGGCGCGCACCTCGGCGATGGCCTGCTCACGGCGTCCGGGCTCGATCGCGTAGACCTTGTCGATCTCGCCGCCGACCTGGGCGATCGAGGCGCCGATCGCGTTCGCGACGGCGTAGTTCTCCGGGCGGTGGACGGTGCCGAAGAGCATGAGCTCGTCGGGCAGGAGGATCGAGCCGCCGCCGACGGCGACGACCGCGATCGGCTCGGGCGAAGTTCGCATGCGATCGACCGCCTCGGCGACGCGCTCGGCGATGCGCGCGAGCACGCGCTGGATGAGCGCCGGATCGAGATGCGCGACCTTCGCCGGGTCGCCGACCTCGGCCCGGCCGGCGGCGACCGCGATGTCGGTCGCCGTGAGCGTCGAGCCGCCGAACACGAGCGCCTCGCTCGTGAGGCGGTAGCCCACCGACTCGGGGCCGACCTCTCCGGTCTCGACGTCGACGATGCTGCCGCCGCCGATGCCGAGCGAGAGCACGTCGGGCATGCGGAAGTTCGTGCGGATTCCCGCGACCTTCACCTCGTTCGCCGTCTCGCGGGGGAAGCCGTTGATCAGCAGGCCGATGTCGGCGGTGGTGCCGCCGACGTCGACGACCGCGCAGGTCGCGAGGCCGCTGGTGACGGCGGCGCCGCGCATCGAGTTCGTCGGCCCCGAGGCGAACGTGGCGACGGGGTAGAGGCGCACGTAGTCCTCGTCCATCAGGGTGCCGTCGTTCTGGCTGAGGAAGATCGGCGCCTCGATGCCCTGCTTGCGCACGGCGGCGGTGAGGCCGTCGACGATCTCCGATGCGAGCTCGCGGAGCGCCGCATTGATGATCGTGGCGTTCTCGCGCTCGAGCAGGCCGATCCGGCCGATCTCGTGCGACAGCGAGATCGCCACGTCGGGACCGAGCTCCTCAGCGAGGATCCGCCCCGCCTCGACTTCCAGGTCGTGGTTGACCGGGCTGAACACGGAGGAGATGGCGACCGAGCGGATGCCGTGCGCCTTCATGTCCGCGGCATGCGCGCGGAGCTCCTCGGGGTCGAGCGGGGAGATCGGGCGTCCGTCGAACTCGTAGCCGCCGTGCGCGAGGTAGCTCTTGGCGCTGATCGCCTCGGTGAGCGGCTCGGGCCAGTCGACGAGGGGCGGCAGCGCCTTCGTGGCCGGGAGGCCCAGCCGCAGCGCGGCGGTCGGTGCGAGCCGCTTGGCCTGCACGAGCGCGTTGATGAAGTGGGTCGTGCCGATCATCACGGCGTCGATGTCGGCGCCGGCGAAGTGGTGGCCCGACCGCAGGTCTTCGATCGCCTGGACGATCCCGCTCGTGACGTCGGGCGTGGTGGAGTGCTTGACGCCCGCGAGTACTCGCGTGCCGTCCATGAGCACTGCGTCGGTGTTGGTGCCGCCGACGTCGATGCCGATATGCATGGTTCTCGCTTTCTGGGTGGTGCGTGCGATGCGGAGGAGAGCGGGGCCGTCAGACGGTGAGCTGCTCGACGGGCGCCTCGTCCTGCTGGGTGCGGGCGGTGCCGATGCCCTTCACCCAGCCGAGCCGACCGGCGATGATGTAGAGCACCATCGAGACGATCAGAGAGAGCACCGGTGGGATGCCCCAGGTGACGAAGTAGCCGACGAGGGCGGAGACGAGCCAGATCACGATCGTCGCGGGGACGATGCGGGGTGCCGTCGAGGGCAGCAGACCCGACTCGCGCGTCTCGTCGAGCTCGCCGCGCCAGCGCTTGACCACGAAGTACTCGGCGACCATGATGCCCGCGATCGGCGGGAACGCGACGCCCAGGATGATGAGGAACTCGGTGAACTGGCCGAGGATGCCGACGGCCGCGAGCACGGAGCCGACGACGCCGAGCACGATCGTGGTGGTGACCCGGTGCAGGTTCTTGTTGAACGCGGTGGAGATGAAGTTCACGAGGCCGAGGGTCGACGAGTAGAGGTTCCAGTCGTTGATCTTCAGGGTGCCGGTGATGACGATGATGAGCCCGACGAAGCCGATCGAGGAGGTCACGATCGCGACGATGTTGCCGGATGCCGCGGCGTGCGCCAGCAGGACGCCGGCGAGGCCGATGACGAACTCGCCGAGCGAGACGCCGACGACCGTCTGCTTGATGACGTCGGCCTTCGAGCGGTTGAAGCGAGTCATGTCGGCCGTGATGATCGCGCCCACGATGAGGCCGCCGGCGACGATGCCGGTGCCCTGCCAGACGCTCATGGCCGGTCCGGGGGCGGGGCCCGTGAGGAGCTCGACGAGGTCGTGGTTCGCGAGCTCGCTGATCACCGACCAGCCGACGAGGATGAGGAAGAGCGGCACGGTGATGTTCGCGAGCCACTGCATGCCCTTGAATCCGAAGGCGACGATCGCGGTCACGGCGAGGCCGAAGATGAGGCTCCACGCCCATGTGGGCATCACGCCCGGCATCAGGACGTCGAGCGACTCGGCCGAGATCGCGCTCTGGATGCCGAACCAGCCGATGAGGCTGATGCCGATCGCGAGGCCGACGAGCGAGGCGCCGATCTCGCCGAAGCCGGTCCATCGGGCGAGGAGCGCGGTGTTGAGCCCCTCCTTCTGTCCGATGATGCCGACGATGCACATGATCACCTCGAGGATGATCGAGCCGAGGAGGAGCGCCAGTGCCGCCTCCCCGAACGTCATGCTGTAGCCGAGCGTTGCGCCGAGGAGGAACTGGGAGAGCGCGGAGACCTGTCCGAATCGCTGCACTGCGATGCCGAACCAGGGCTTCTGCGCCGATGGGGTGACACGGGAGAGAGCGAAGTCGTCTGCGTGAGCCATGCGAGCCATGAGGGTCCTTCTGCGTGGGGGAGGTTTCCGCTCACGGTAGTCAGGGGCCTCGATCGCGCCAATGTGCAAATTGCACCAATCGCGCGACGAATGCAGCACTCTGCACAATTCCGCGCCCGGAGTCGTCGGTCGTGAGGTGACTCGCGACGGGCGCACATCGGGTGCCCGCCGTCCAGATCCGGCACGTCGTTCGGATGACTTTCACAGGAAGAAGTGAGGTTCCGTCCAGAACCTCTCGGCAGACTGGCCACTTCGCCCGGGCGCCCCCGCGTCCGAGGAACGTCGACCGAAGGCCGGCCCGTGTTCGCGCAGGCAGGCCGCCCATGTGAAAGTCATGCAGAACCAGTCTTCCTCTTCGAACACCCCCGACCTCCCCACCCCCGAACCCGGCATGAGCCGCCGTGAGCGCCGCACGCGCCGCCGCTGGCGCCAGGGTCCGATCATCGCCGCCGGGGCCGTCGTCGCCGTCGGCGCCCTGGTCGGCTCGGGCTTCGCCGTGCAGTCCGCCGTGGCCGCCCAGAACGACAGCATCGCCTCGACGGCCGAGCTCAGCGCCGCCACCGATCTGCGCGTCGAGCAGCTCGGCTCCCACGCCAACATCCTCGAGGCGCGCGCGGTCAAGACCGCCGAAGACACCCTGAGCGGCGCCAAGGACACTCTCTCCGCCGCCAAGGGCAAGGCCGACGCCACCGCGCTGGCGTCGTCGGTGGCCGCGCTCGACGACTACCGCCTGCTCGCACCCGAGCGGGTCTTCGAACTCGCCGAGACGACCGTCGCGCACACCACCACGGTGAAGAAGGCCATCGCGACCGCCGACCGGGTCGAGGCCGAGAAGAAGGCGGCCGCCGAGGCCGCCGCCCGTGCCGCCGCCGAGGCCGCTGCGGCCGCCGAAGCGGAAGCCGCCGCGGAGGAGTCGACGTCGTCGGGCGGTTCGCGTCCGAGCGGCCCCGCCAACCCGAGCGGTGCTCAGGCGATCGCCCGTGACATGCTCGCGGCCCGGGGCTGGGGCGCCGACCAGTTCGGATGCCTCGTGTCCCTCTGGGACCGGGAGTCCGGCTGGAACGTGTACGCCGAGAACCCCTCGAGCGGTGCCTACGGCATCCCGCAGGCACTGCCCGGCTCGAAGATGGGCTCGGCCGGTGCCGATTGGGCGACGAACGCGGCCACGCAGATCGCCTGGGGCCTCGGTTACATCTCCGACCGCTACGGCAGCCCCTGCGGCGCGTGGGACCACTCGGAGGCGAACGGCTGGTACTGACCCGCATCGCGGACACCCGCTGAACGCACGAAAGGGCCGCGGCAGACTCACGTCTGCCGCGGCCCTTCGCCGCATCCGGTGCTATGCCACGGTCTCGGCGTCGCGCTGCGGCAGCCTCCAGCCGGGGCGCACGAAGTGGCACGTGTACCCGTTCGGGTAGCGCTCGAGGTAGTCCTGGTGCTCGGGCTCGGCCTCCCAGAACGGCCCGGCGGGCGACACCTCGGTGGTCGCCGGCCCCGGCCAGAGCCCGGACGCGTCGACATCGGCGATCGTGTCGCGGGCGATGCGCTCCTGCTCCTCGTTCGTCGGGAAGATCGCCGAACGGTAGCTGGTGCCGATGTCGTTGCCCTGGCGGTTCTTCGTCGACGGATCGTGGATCTGGAAGAAGAACTCGAGCAACTCGCGGTAGCTCACCGTCTCGGGGTCGAACACGATCTCGATCGCCTCGGCGTGCGTGCCGTGATTGCGGTAGGTCGCGTTCGGCACGTCGCCGCCGGTGTAGCCCACGCGGGTGTCGAGCACTCCGGGGCGCTTGCGGATCAGATCCTCAACACCCCAGAAGCACCCGCCGGCGAGGATGGCGGTCTCGGTACGTTCGCTCATGGTCTCTCCTGGTCTCTCCGGCCGCGTCTGCGGCCATCATCTGCAACAACGGCGGGGTGGCCGCTGTTCCGCAGCACTCGCTAGCCTGACACAGTGATGGTGCGGGAGTCCGGTTCGTTCTGGCAGGCGGTGGTCCGCCGGGGCGAACGCGTCTGGCAGTGGGCGCTCCGGCTCACGCCGGTGCAGGGGATCGTCCGGTACTTCAACCTCCACGGCCCGATGCTCGCCGACAGCGTGACCTACCGTGCGTTGTTCTCCGTGTTCGCGGGCGTCTTCCTCGGCTTCGCCGTCGCGGGGGTCTGGCTCGCCGGTCGGCCCGAGGCCATCGAGGCGCTCGTCACGGCCCTCGACGCCGTGATCCCCGGGCTCGTGGGCGAAGACGGCCTGATCACCCCCGACCAGCTCGTGCAGCCCGTGACGTTGAGCGTCGCGGGCGTCCTCGCGCTCGGCGGCCTCGTCGGCGCGGCGATCGGCGCGATCGGCTCGCTCCGGGTCGCGTTCCGCGAGCTCGCCGAGCAGCCCGACGATCCGCGGTTCTTCGGCTGGCTGATGCTCCGCGACTTCGTGTTCGCGATCGCCTTCGGCGCCGCGTTCGCCGTCTCGGCGATCATCATGGTGGCCAGCACCGCGGCCCTCGGCACGATGTTCGACTGGCTCGGGGTCTCGACGAGGTCGCCCTGGTTCGACGCGCTCACGCGCACCGTGTCCGTGCTGCTCGCGTTCGCCATCGACACCGGCGCGATCGCGGCGATGTTCCGGCTGCTGTCCGGGATCCGCGTGCGCGCCCGCTCGCTCTGGCGGGGCGCGCTCGTCGGCGGGCTCGGCCTCACCGGCCTCCAGGTGCTCTCCGGCCTGTTCGTCGGGGGAGCGATGGCCAACCCGCTGCTCGCCTCCTTCGCCGCGCTGATCGCCCTCCTCATCTGGCTCAACCTCTCGAGCCAGGTCATCCTGATCGCGGGGGCCTACATCGTCGCCGACCACCGCGTCGTCACCGCGCGCACGGCCGAGTCCTGAATTGCGGGCCCTCGGCGCCGGGCCGGATCTCGACGTCCGGGTCGGCGTCCCAGCAGAATGGGGCGCATGCCGTCCGTGCTCCAGATCGTCCGCTCCGTCGTCTCGCCGCTCACCCGCACACGCGTCTTCCGCTGGGCGGCCCCGCGCCTGCTGCCGCCGATCGAGCGCGTCGTCGCGGCGCTGAGCGGCGGCAGGGTGCAGTTGAGCGCCCTGCTCGTGCCGTCGCTCATCCTGCACACCACCGGGGCCCGATCGGGCGCGCCCCGTGAGACGGCGCTCATGTACACCCCCGACGGTGCCGGGAGGGCCATCGTGGCCGGCACGAGCTTCGCCCGCGACCGGCACCCCGCCTGGACGTACAACCTGCTCGCGGACCCCGAGGCCGCGATCACGGTGCGCGGCCGCCGGATGCGGGTCAGGGCGAGCCTCATCGGCGACGACGAGCGCGACGCCGCCTGGGCGCGCATCGAGGCGCAGTGGCCGGGGTACCGAGGCTACGAGCGCGAGTCGGGCCGCGTGGTGCGCCTGTTCCGACTGCAACCGCTCGCCGAGTCCCGTAGCTGAGCGCGCCTCGGGACCAGGGCGTAGGCTCGAGCCATGTGCAGGAACATCCACACCCTTCACAATTTCGAGCCGGCCGCGACCGACGACGAGGTGCACGCCGCCGCGCTGCAGTTCGTCCGCAAGGTGAGCGGTTCGACGAAGCCCTCCAAGGCCAACGCGGAGGCGTTCGACCGGGCGGTCGCCGAGATCGCCCACATCACGAGGCACCTGCTCGACGACCTCGTCACGCACGCGCCGCCGAAGGATCGCGAGGTCGAGGCGGCGAAGGCGCGGGCCAGAGCCGCCGTCAGGTACCAGCGCGTGCCCGCCTGAGCGCTGCGCGCGCCTGCTGCGCTCCCCGCCGCGACGGAGTAGCGTCGCAGCCATGGCCGGCGACGCGATCGAGCTCACTGTCCCTGGACCGCACGGCGACCGAACGGTGCGCCTGTCGAGTCCGACGCGCGTGATCTGGCCCGAAGCCGGCGTCACGAAACGCGATCTCGCCGAGTACCTCGTCGCCGTGGGCGACGCGTTCGTCGAGGCGAACGGCGACCGGCCGGTCTCGCTCCAGCGCTTCCCCGGCGGCATCGACGGCGAGCAGTTCTTCTCGAAGAACCCGCCGAAGGGCGCACCCGAGTGGGTGCGATCCGTCACGGTCACCTACCCCAGCGGGCGACGGCATCCGCAGCTCGTGCTCGACGAGCCCGCCGCCGCGGTCTGGGCCGCGCAGATGAACACGATCGTCTTCCACCCCTGGGCGTCGCGCGCCGACCGCTCCGACCTCCCCGACGAGCTCCGCATCGACCTCGACCCGCAGCCCGGAACCGGATTCGCGGAGGCCGTGCCGGTCGCGCTCGCCCTCCGAGAGCTCCTCGACGAGGTCGGGCTCACCGGATTCGTCAAGAGCTCGGGGAGCCGCGGCATCCATGTCTTCGCGCCCATCGAGCCCGAGCACGAGTTCCTCGACGTGCGTCACGCCGTGATCGCGCTCGGACGCGAGCTCGAGCGCCGCCTGCCCGACGAGGTGACGACGAACTGGTGGAAGGAGGAGCGGGGCGACCGCATCTTCATCGACTACAACCAGGCGAACCGCGATCGCACGATGGCGGGGGCCTACAGCCCGCGACCGACGCCCGCGGCGACCGTCTCCTGTCCGCTCGAGTGGAGCGAGCTGGAGCGCACCGATCCCACCTCGCACACGGTCCGCACCGTGCCCGCCCGCCTCGCCGAGCGGGGCGACCCGTGGGCGGGCATGCACGACCGGCCCGGGCGCATCGACACCCTGCTCGAGTGGTGGCGGCGCGACCTCGACGACGGGCTCGGCGAGCTGCCGTTCCCGCCCGACTTCCCGAAGATGCCGGGCGAGCCGACGCGGGTGCAGCCGAGTCGGGCGAAGAAGCCCGACGACGACTCAGCCGACTGACGGCGCGCCGGTGCCGCCGCCGAGCTCCGCCGCCGCCGCGTAGCCGGGGATCGTGAGCGCCGTCGACCCCGGCGGGATGCCGCGGCGGACCTCGTCGAGCACGGATCCGACCGCGGCGAGCGCCGCCCGGAACAGCAGGGACCCCGTGCTCACCCGCGCGACCCCGAGTTCACCGAGCGCACGGAGGCTGCGGCCGGGCTGCGCGAGCACGTTCAGGGGAGCGGCGACGCCCTCGGCGAGTGCGGCGACGGTGCGGTCGTCGAGGGCGCCCGGCACGAAGATCCCCGAGGCGCCGGCGTCGAGGTAGCGTCGTGCCCGCTCGAGGCTCTCCGTCGCCCGCTTCGCCGCGGCGCCGGCATCGGCGGGGGCATCGATCCAGAAGCCGTCGGTGCGCGCATTGAGGTACATCTGGGGCGCGGCCGCGGCGACGGCGGCGACCTTCGCGGCGAAGACCGCGGGGGCGACGAGCCGGCCGTCGGCGGTCGAGTCCTCGAGGTTGACCCCGACCACGCCGAGACCGGCGAGCTCTGCGACGAGTCCGGCGACCGCGCCGGGGTCGTCCGAGAAGCCCGACTCCAGGTCGACGGTCACCGTGATCCCCGCCGAGGTGAGGCGGCGGGCGAGCTCGAACGTCGGCACAAGCGTGGCTCCGGCCCCGTCCTCCTCGCCGGCTGCCACGGCGACGCCGAGGCTCGTCGTCCCGACGACCGCGGCCCCCTGCTCGACGAGCCATCGTGCGGAGGCGAGATCCCAGGCGTTCGGCAGCAGCAGCGGCTCGCCCGCGCGATGCAGCGCCGCGAACCCGGCCGGGCTCAGCACGTCGGCTCCCGGAGCGCGTCGACGACCGCAGCGGCGATCGCGACGGCGTGCTGCGACGCCGGGCAGCGGCGTGGGCCGGCGCCGAAGGCGAGCACGCGGGGCGGCGACGCTTCGGTCGCCTCGCGATCGGGGCCGTCGAGTCGGAGCTCGACGAGGCGATCCGCGGCGTCGTCGCCCGGTGCCTCACGTCCGTCCGGCGGTGCGACGCGGCGGGTGGCGACGACGGGCGGCGCGTGGCGGAGGACGTCGTCGATGAGCTGCGCGGTCGGCGTGTCCGGCGATTCGGCCGCCCGGCGCAGGACCGCGGCGATGAGCCCGCCCGTCGCGGCGTGCGCCTGCACGAGCAGTTGCGCGTCGAGCGCCGCACGGCGTCCGGCCGGTACCGCGCCGAGCAGCCGCTCCGCCGCCGTGTCCACGTCGGCGGCGTCCGCGTCGTCGACGATGCCGACCGCGTAGGGCGCCGCCACCGTCGCGGCATCCTCGGGGGCGGAGGCGCCGTCGGAGTCCAGCGCGGCGGCGAGCGCGAGCACGGGGATGCGGCGAGCGATCTCCGCCGCGTCGCGACCTTCGGCGCGGGCCGCTCGCGCCCGCGCTCCCGCATCGCGGGCCAGTCGCGCGGGATCGAGCCCGGCGAGGCGCGATTCGATCGAGCTGCGGCGCTCGTCGTGCACGGGCCCGTTGACGAACCGGGATGCCTCGCTCCGCAGCCGCGCGAAGGCGGTCGCGCCTGGCTCGGCCTCGGGGACGAGCCATGCGGGGTCGTGGAGAAGTCGCGCGACGTCGGCGCGATCGTGGATGACGGACATGCTCCGACGCTACGGCGCCGATCGTTCGTCGGGCGTCGAAATGTCGTCGTCGTATCGTGAAGGCATGGACGGTGACGCCGATCTCTCGATCCCTGCCCGGTTGATGGGCGAACCGGCCCGCGCGGCGATGCTCGTCGCCCTGCTCGACGGCCGTGCACTGCCGGCGGGCGAGCTCGCGAAGATCGCGCAGGTGTCGGCGGCGACCGCGAGCGCGCATCTGGCGCGGCTCGTCGACGGCGGGCTCCTCCGGGCTCGCTCGCTCGGCCGCCACCGCTACTTCGAGCTCGCGGGGTCCGATGTCGCCGATGCGGTCGAGTCGCTCCAGCGGCTCGGGCCGCGCCGGCCGGTGACCTCCTACGCGCAGTCCGCCACCGCCCGGCGGCTCGCCGACGCCCGATCGTGCTACGACCACCTCGCCGGTCGGCTCGCGCTCGGGCTCGCCGACCGGCTCGTCGCGGAGCGTGCGATCGCGCCGCTCGAGGCCGGTGCGCCCGGCACGGTCCTCGCGACCGATGGACCGCTCGCCCGCAGGCTGCGCCTCGACGAAGCGCCGAACCCAGGTCGTCGCCCGGCCGTGCGGGGATGCCTCGACTGGACCGAGCGGCGACCCCACCTCGCCGGCTCGCTCGGGGCGCACGTGCTGGAGGTGCTGCTCGTCGACGGATGGGTCGCCCGGGTGCCGGGAGACCGATCGCTCCGCGTCAGCGACGAGCTGCGGGCCACCCTCGTGAGTTGATCCGGGGGTCTCGACCCGGGTGCAGCGCCCGGGCCGGATGCCGGGGGACCGCGCCGCGACCGATCAGACCTCGATGTCGCGCAGGACGCGCGCCGGACGCGGTGCTCCGTGCACCTCGCGGTGCAGGCGCTCCATGCGCGCGTCGAGCTCGGCGGCGGTGTGCGCGGCGTCCGTGAGCCCGTCGAGGAGTTCCTGCGGCACCCGGCGGTCGTACTTGTAATAGATCTTGTGCTCGAGGCTCGCCCAGAAGTCCATCGCGATCGTGCGGATCTGCACCTCGACGGCGACCGGGTGCGGCCCCGTCGAGAGGAACACGGGCACCTCGACGATGACGTGAAGGCTCTGGTACCCGTTCGGCTTCGGATCCTTGATGTAGTCCTTGACCTTGAGCACGCGGATGTCGCGCTGGGCGGTCAGCAGCTCGAAGATGCGGTACGCGTCCGACACGAAGCTGCAGGTGACCCGTACGCCCGCGATGTCGGTCACCGTGTCGCGGATCGAGTCGAAGCTCGGCTCGACGCCCTTGCGCGACATCTTCTCGATCACGCTGTCGAGGCTCTTCAGCCGGCTCGAGATGTGCTCGATGGGGTTGTAGTCGTGCGTCTGGCTGAACTCCTCCCGCAGGATGGAGAGCTTCGTGATCACCTCGTCCATGCCGAACTTGTAGTGCAGCATGAAGCGCTCCGTCTCGTCGCGGAGCGCGCGCATCTCGTCGAGCGTCTGGCCGTCGATCGTCTCGAGCGTCCGCTGCGCGCGGGCGGTCAGCATGGAGGGGGAGTCGGGATGCCTCGTGGGACGAGTGCCGTCGAGCGGAGTCACGTGTCTCACCGTAGGCGGTGAATCTCTGCATTCCCTTTGATTCCCTGCGGCGTTCGCCGCGAGCGGAGGGGCGGCTTCACGCCACGGCGTCGACGTACCGCCAGCCTTCGTGGGTGCGCTCGAAGCGGCTCACCTCGTGCTGCTCGCCGCGCTCGCCCTCATGGCGGTAGAACGCGGCGAACTCCACGATGCCGTCGCGGTCGAGCGGCCCCCCGCGCTCGGCGCGGAGGACGTCGAGCCGGTACCAGCGGATCGACGGGTCGAGCTCGAGCCCGGTCGGCCGCGTCGACGGATGCCACGTGGCCAGCAGGTAGTCCGCGTCGCCGGTCGCGAACGCGGTGTATCGGGAGCGCATCAGCTGCACCGCGGTGGGCGCGGGCGACGCCCCGGTGAGGTGGCGCCGGCAGCATTCGCCAAACGTCAGGCCGCTGAGGCACGGGCAGCGCTCGCCCGGATCTGGGGACGGGAAACGGGCGGGGACTGCCTCTGGCATCCACCCAGTATCGCGTGCGAGGGCCCGCGCTCGCCGAGGTCCACTCATGAACCGCACAGGTCAAAATGAGGATCTGTTCAGATTCGACGGGCAGAGTGTCTGACTTGTGCCTGTGCTCGGGGCCGTCCCCTGAACGAAAGCCAGATGCCGAGCAGCCTCGAGAACTTATGCGAAACCAGACTTCCCCCACGCCCGAGAACACCGCCGCCGAACTCCCCGAGCACGCCCGCCGAGCGAACCGTCGCCGCCGCGTCTCCCGCCGCCGACTGCTCGCCGGCGGCGCCGTCGCCGGCATCGCGCTGCTGATCGGCACCGGATTCACCGTCCAGTCCGCCGTCGCCACGCAGGCGAGCATCGATGCGACCACCGCCCTCACCGAGGGCAGCGGCGTCCACTCCGAGCAGCTCGGCGCGTACAGCGCGATCGCCGAGGCGCGCACCCGCGCCAACGCGGTGGACACGATCTCCGCGGCCAACGCGACGCTCGCCGCGGTCGACGGCAAGACGGACACCGCCGGGCTCGCCGCCTCCGTGGCCTCGCTCGGCGACTACGAGGTGCTCGGCGTCGACGAGATCGTCGACCTCGCCAAGCAGACCCGTTCGGAAGCCGCGAAGGCCACGGCCGCCGCAGCCGAGTACGACCGGGTCCAGGCCGTGAAGGCGCAGGAGGCCGCCGAGGCGCGCGCCCGTGCCAACACGCCGGAGGGCGCCAAGGCGGTCGCACGCGAGATGGCCTCGTCGAAGTACGGCTGGGGCGAGGGCGAGTTCCAGTGCCTCGTGCAGCTGTGGCAGAAGGAGTCGGGCTGGTCGTACACCGCCTACAACGCCTCGAGCGGTGCGACGGGCATCCCGCAGTCGCTCCCCGGCAGCAAGATGGCCAGCGCCGGTTCGGACTGGCAGACCAACGCCGCCACCCAGGTCGCCTGGGGCCTCGACTACATCGCGCGCGGCTACGGCAGCCCGTGCAGCGCGTGGGGGCACTCCCAGTCGGTCAACTGGTACTGAGCGCCCGACCGACCTCGTCCGCGAGCCCGACGCACCTCGCGTCGGGCTCGCGTCGTCCTCCTGGCTCGACCGAGCGGCCCGCGGTCGCCGGTGATCGTCAGTCGAGCCGCGGGTCGAGCAGGGGCCGCCGTTCCGGATGCCGGTCGAACCATTCGCCGACGTACCAGCAGCTCGGCACGATGTGGCGGTCGGAGTTCGCCTCGACGTCGTCGACCGCGAATCGCACGACCTCTGCGGCCAATCCGCTGCCGCGGTAGCTGGGGTTCGTGAACGTGCGGGTGAAGGCGACCGCATCGCCGAGCACGCGGTAGTCGAGCACGCTCGCGATCGTGCCGTCGATGCGGAGCACGTATCGTCGGGCGTCGGGTTCATGGCTGAGTTCCTGCGGCACGTCCTCAGGCTACGCCCGGCGCAGGCGCCGACGGCCGCGCCTACCCGCCGCGACATGCGGCGGGGGAGTCAGCGCCCGCGGAGGCGCTCGATGTCGCGCCGCTCGCGCTTGGTCGGACGGCCAGCGCCGCGATCGCGCACGACGACCGCCGCGACCTCCTCGCGCGGGGGCGGCGCGGGCGTTCGGTCCTCGGCGGCCTCGGCGGCCAGCGTCGCCGAGACCCGCTTGGCGATCGTGCGCCGCACGACGAGCTGCTGGTCGAATCCGGCGACCCGGACGCGGACCTCGTCGCCGGGCCGCACCGGCTGCGCCGCCTTCACCCGCTCGCCGTTGACCCGGACATGCCCTGCGCGGCATGCCGCCGTCGCGGCCGATCGCGTCTTGAAGCGTCGAACCGCCCACAGCCAGGCGTCGACGCGCACCGGGGCCTGTTCCTCCATGCGCCAAGCCTACGGCCGTGGCGACACCCGGGCGCGGGTGCGTCATGCTGGTCTCATGGTCGGAGCGAACGGTGACGCCTGGGTCGAGGGCCCCGGCGGGGAGCGGTACTGGGGTCGATTCGGCGCGGCCGGGCTGCTCGCGCTCAGCCCCGGCGCCGAGGTCCTGCTGCAGCATCGCGCCGTGTGGAGCCACTTCGGCGGCACCTGGGGCCTGCCGGGCGGAGCACGGCACGAAGGGGAGTCCGCGGTCGATGCCGCCGTGCGCGAAGCCCGGGAGGAGGCGGGCGTCCCGCCCGAGTCGCTCGCGGTGCGCTTCACGAGCGTGCTCGACCTCGGCTACTGGTCGTACACCACGGTCGTCGCCGACGCGCTCGTCCGGTTCGAGCCGGTGGTGAGCGACCCCGAGAGCATCGAGCTGCGCTGGGTGCCCGTCGACGAGGTCGGCGGGATGCCGCTGCACCCGAGATTCTCCGAGTCCTGGCCCCGACTGGCCGAGCGACTGCGACCGCGAGGCATCCCCGCCGACGGATAGGATCGACAGCGTGGCTGGGGAGCGCGCTGGGGGCGGCGGTTCGGAGATCTGGACGATCCCGAACATCCTCAGCATGCTCAGGCTGGCGCTGGTGCCGGTCTTCCTCGTCCTCATCGTGGCGGGCGACTACGTGCTCGCACTCGTGGTGCTCGTCGTCGCGAGCCTCACCGACCTCCTCGACGGCTATCTCGCGCGGCGGCTCGACCAGATCACCCGTCTCGGGCAGCTCCTCGACCCCGCGGCCGACCGGCTGTACATCTTCGCCGCGCTCGTCGGGCTCGCCGCGCAGGAGTTGGTGCCGTGGTGGATCGTCGTCGTCATCGTCGCCCGCGACGTGTACCTCCTCGCCCTCGGCATCGTGCTCGCGAACCACGGATTCGGCCCGCTTCCGGTGCACCAGCTCGGCAAGGTCGCGACCTTCGCGCTCTTCTTCGGGCTGCCGGTGATCATGCTGGGACTCGCGTTCCCCGCAGTCGCCCCGGTGAGCGAACCCGTCGGCTGGGCCATCACCCTGTGGGGCGCGTTCCTCTACTGGTGGGCGGGGGTCATCTACGCGATCGAGACCGCGCGGGTGATTCGTATGCCGCGGGTGGCAGGCGACGCTCGATCCGATACGCTTGAAGAGGGAGGTTAGCCGTGGTTGATTCCGACAACACTCAGGCCGACGGGGCGAGCGAGGTGCCCGAGCAGGCGCACACGTCGTCGCAACCCGTCGTCGACGGCGTCGGCGACGCGACCATCGGGTTCAGCCGCGAGGCGGCTGCGCAGCTCGGCGCGATCGACGCCGACATCACGGCCGAGGAGCACGAGGCGATCGCCGCACTGCCCTCCGGGTCCGCGTTGCTGATCGTTCGCCGTGGCCCGAACACCGGCGCCCGCTTCCTGCTCGACACCGACGTCACGGTGGTCGGGCGGCACCCCGATGCCGAGATCTTCCTCGACGATGTCACCGTCTCGCGCAAGCACGCCGAGTTCGTCCGTCACCGCACGGCATTCGAGGTCAAAGACCTCAGCTCGCTGAACGGCACCTACTTCGACGGCGTCCGCATCGAGACGGCGCTCCTGTCCGACGGCGCCGAAGTGCAGATCGGCAAGTTCCGACTCACGTTCTACGCCTCCCGACGCGACCTGGCTCCGGTGGCGAGCGACTAGTGGCGAGCACCGCTGCGTCGTCGCGCGCGAGCGGCCAGGCACCACTTCTCGGCATCGGCCAGGTCCTCGCCAGGCTTCAGCCCGAGTTCCCCGAGCTGACGCCGTCGAAGCTGCGGTTCCTCGAGGAGCAGCGGCTCGTCGCACCGGCGCGGACCGCCGCGGGGTACCGCAAGTTCTCGACCGCCGATGTCGAGCGGATCACGGTCGTGCTCTCGATGCAGCGCGACCACTACCTGCCGCTCAAGGTGATCCGTTCGCACCTCGAGGCGATCGACGCCGGCGAGACGCCGGCCCTGCCCGGCGCGACGAGGGCGAGCGCGTTCCTCGGCGCAGCCAAGCGGTACGGCCGCAGCGAGCTCATCGCCGAGGCCGGGGCGACTGCGGGCCTGCTCGACGACGCCGTCTCGGCGTCGTTGCTGCCGGCGGCCGACCACTACGGCGATGAGGCGCTCGGCGTGCTGCGTTCGCTCGTCGCCTTGCGCGGTGTGGGCATCGAGCCGCGGCACCTGCGTGGACTCCGCGCGGCGGCCGAACGCGAGGCGGCGCTCGTCGAGCGTGCGATCGCGCCGTCGCGGCGTGCCGACGCCGCCGACAAGGCGAGAGCGGCCGAACGCGGGCGCGAACTCGCCGGCCACCTCGCGGCCGTGCACTCGAGCGTCGTGCGCGCGACGCTCGACGGACTCGCTCGCTGATCGCGCGACACGCCGTGCCGATCGGCCCGATATGTTTGGCGGACGCCCTCGGCCTCGGTAGCGTGGAACTCGCGTCGTCGGGGTGACGGAGCAGAAGAGGGGCGATTCGATGAGTGAGACCGTGCGCTCGCGTTACGACCTCGGCCTGCTGTTCACCGACGGGATGCCCGAGCACGACGACGGCACCGGCTACCGCGGCGCGGTCGCCGCCCGCGCGGCCGGCATCAGCTACCGCCAGCTCGACTACTGGGCCCGCACCCAACTCGTCGAACCGACCGTTCGCGGCGCCGCCGGGTCGGGTTCGCAGCGGCTCTACGGCTTCCGCGACATCCTGGTGTTGAAGCTCGTCAAGCGACTGCTCGACACCGGCATCTCGTTGCAGCAGATCCGCACCGCCGTGACCCAGCTCCGCGAGGCCGGCGTCGAAGACCTGGCGCAGACGACGTTGATGAGCGACGGCGCGAGCGTCTACCTCTGCACCTCCGACGACGAGGTCATCGACCTCGTGAACCGCGGCCAGGGTGTGTTCGGAATCGCCGTGGGCAAGGTGCTCCGCGAGGTCGAGTCGACGCTCGTCGAACTCGACACGCAGCCGGCCGACCCGATGGACGAGCTGGCCGCACGTCGCGGCGCGAAGTCGCGCAAGATCTCCTGAACCGGGCTCGGCCCCGCTCCTTCGTCACACGGCGTCACATTCGACGCCGGATTCCGCGGTCTCGGGCGAGGCCGCGAACGCGTCAGATCGCGTGCGACTCGATCTCGACGGGCAGCCCCGCGTAGTCGCCGATGCGCGCGGTGCGGAGCACCCGGTCGAGCAGCTGGTCGAAGTTCGCCGACATCTCCTCGGCGCTCTCGCCGGGCCACATGTGGAGCGGCTTCGCGGCGCCCTGCGCCTGCTGCAGCGAGGTGCGCTCGGGCAGCTGGGGCGACAGCACCAGCGGGCCGAACATGTCGCGGAGCTCCTTGATGCGGAACTGGTGCTCGAGCGACTGCACGCGAGCGCGGTTCACGATGATGCCGAGCGGCTGGAGCCTGGGGGAGAGCCCGCGTCGGATCTCCTCGATGGCGCGCAGGGCGCGATCGGCCGCGGCGACCGAGAACAGGCCCGGTTCGGTGACGACGGCCACGCGATCGCTCGCCGCCCAGGCGGTGCGGGTGAGCGCGTTGAGCGAGGGCGCGCAGTCGATGAGCACGAGCTCGTAGTCGGCCTCGACGTTGGCGAGCGCCTCCTCGAGCTTCCAGATGTCGCGGATCGACGGGTGCGGCCCGTCGAAGTTGATGGCCGACGGGCTGCCGATCATGACGTCGATCGTCGACTGCGGGTTCTGCCGCGACCACCCGCTCGGGGCGATCGCCGAACGGACGATCTTCTCCTTCGGCGAGGCCAGGACGTCGGCGACGTTCAGGTGACCGGCCATCTGGATGTCCATGCCGGTGGAGACATCGGACTGCGGATCGAGGTCGACGACGAGGGTCCGGACGCCGCGGGCGAAGGCCGCCGACGCGAGTCCGAGCGTGACGGTGGTCTTGCCGACGCCGCCTTTCAGGGAGCTGACGGAGAGAACGTGCACGACCGATACGTTACCTTTACTACTCGGGCGATACCTAAACGTTCGCTGTGCGGATTCCGTTCGGAAAGGCTTGCATGTTCACGAAGATCCTGGTTGCCAATCGCGGTGAGATCGCCATCCGTGCGTTCCGTGCCGCAGTCGAGCTCGGTGCGAAGACGGTCGCGGTGTACCCGTTCGAAGACCGCAACTCCCTGCACCGCCTGAAGGCCGATGAGGCGTACCAGATCGGCGAGCCGGGCCACCCCGTGCGCGCCTACCTCGACGTGTCGGAGATCATCCGCGTGGCGAAGGAGTCGGGCGCCGACGCGATCTACCCCGGCTACGGCTTCCTCTCCGAGAACCCCGAGCTCGCCCAGGCGGCGGCCGAGGCCGGCATCGCCTTCATCGGCCCGCCGAAGCACGTGCTCGAGATGGCCGGCAACAAGGTGACCGCCAAGGAGCACGCGATCGCCGCGGGCGTCCCCGTGCTGAAGTCGACCCCGCCCTCGCGCGACATCGAGGCGCTCCTCGCACAGGCCGACGAGATCGGCTTCCCGATCTTCGCCAAGGCCGTCGCCGGCGGCGGCGGGCGAGGCATGCGCCGCGTCGACGCCAAGCCCGAGCTGCGCGCCGCCCTCGAAGAGGCGATGCGCGAGGCCGACAGCGCCTTCGGCGACCCGACCATGTTCCTCGAGCAGGCCGTGCTCCGCCCCCGTCACATCGAGGTGCAGGTGCTGGCCGACTCGAACGGCGAGACCGTGCACCTCTTCGAGCGCGACTGCTCGGTGCAGCGGCGCCACCAGAAGGTCATCGAGATCGCCCCGGCGCCGAACCTCTCCGACGAGATCCGCCAGTCGCTCTACCGCGACGCCATCGCGTTCGCACGGTCGATCGGCTACGTCAACGCGGGAACGGTCGAATTCCTCCTCGACACCGCGGGCGAGCGGGCCGGCCAGCACGTCTTCATCGAGATGAACCCCCGCATCCAGGTCGAGCACACCGTCACCGAGGAGGTGACGGACGTCGACCTCGTCGTCGCCCAGATGCGCATCGCCGCCGGCGCCTCGCTCGCCGAGCTCGGTCTCGAACAAGACCAGATCCGCCTGCGCGGCGCGGCGCTCCAGTGCCGCATCACGACGGAGGACCCGACCGCCGGGTTCCGTCCCGACACGGGCAAGATCACGACCTATCGTTCGCCCGGCGGCGCCGGCATCCGCCTCGACGGCGGAACGATCAACCCGGGCGCCCAGATCAGCCCGCACTTCGATTCGATGCTCGCGAAGCTGACCTGCCGAGGCCGCGACCACGTCGCCGCCGTGGCGCGGGCCAAGCGCGCCCTCGCCGAGTTCCGCATCCGCGGCGTCTCGACGAACATCCCCTTCCTGCAGGCCGTCCTCGAGGACCCGGCGTTCGTCGCCGGCGACCTCAGCACCTCGTTCATCGACGAGCGTCCGCAGCTCCTCCGCGGCCGCGTGTCGAAGGACCGCGGCACGAAGATCCTCAACTGGCTCGCCGACGTCACCGTGAACCAGCCGAACGGCCCCGCACCGATCAGCGTCAGCCCGGTCGAGAAGCTGCCCCCGCTCGACCTCACGACGCCCGCTCCCGACGGCTCGCGCCAGCGCCTGCTCGAGCTCGGCCCGGTCGGCTTCGCCGCGGCGCTCCGCGCCCAGACGCCGCTCGCGGTCACCGAGACGACCTTCCGCGACGCCCACCAGTCGCTGCTCGCGACCCGCGTGCGCACCAAGGACCTGGTCGCCGTCGCACCGTACGTCGCCCGCCTGACGCCCGAGCTGCTCTCGGTCGAGGCCTGGGGCGGCGCCACCTACGACGTCGCGCTGCGCTTCCTCGGCGAGGACCCGTGGGACCGCCTGGCGGCCCTCCGCGAGGCGCTGCCGAACGTGAACATCCAGATGCTCCTCCGCGGGCGCAACACGGTCGGCTACACGCCGTACCCGACCGAGGTCACCGACGCGTTCGTGCGTGAGGCGGCGGCGACGGGCGTCGACATCTTCCGCATCTTCGACGCACTCAACGACGTCTCGCAGATGCGTCCGGCGATCGACTCGGTCCTCGCGACCGGGCACAGCATCGCCGAGGTCGCCCTCTGCTACACCGGCGACCTGCTCGACCCGGCCGAAGACCTCTACACGCTCGACTACTACCTGCGGCTCGCCGACCAGATCGTCGGCGCCGGCGCGCACGTGCTCGCCATCAAGGACATGGCGGGCCTGCTCCGGCCCGCGGCGGCGGCGAAGCTCGTGAGCGCCCTCCGCGAGCGCTTCGACGTGCCGGTGCACCTGCACACCCATGACACCGCGGGCGGCCAGCTCGCGACGCTCCTCGCCGCGAGCAACGCCGGCGTCGACGCCGTCGACGTGGCGAGCGCTCCGATGGCCGGCACGACGAGCCAGCCCTCGGCGTCCTCGCTCGTCGCCGCGCTCGCGCACACCGAACGCGACACGGGCATCTCGCTCGACGCGGTGAGCGACCTCGAGCCGTACTGGGAGGCGGTGCGCCGCCTCTACAAGCCGTTCGAGTCGGGACTGCCCGGCCCCACCGGCCGCGTGTACCACCACGAGATCCCGGGCGGTCAGCTCTCGAACCTGCGCCAGCAGGCCATCGCGCTCGGCCTCGCCGACGACTTCGAGCTCATCGAGGACATGTACGCCGCCGCCGACTCGATCCTCGGTCGCGTGCCGAAGGTCACGCCGTCGTCGAAGGTCGTCGGCGACCTGGCGCTGCACCTCGCGGCCGTCAAGGCGGACCCGGCCGACTTCGCGGCGAACCCCGAGAAGTACGACGTCCCCGACTCGGTGATCGGCTTCATGGCCGGCGAGCTCGGCGACCTGCCGGGCGGCTGGCCCGAGCCTTTCCGCACGAAGGTGCTCGCCGGCAAGGACGTGCGCATCGGCGTGACCGAGCTCACGCCAGAGCAGCGCGCCGCGCTCGAGGCCGACAGCGCGACGCGCCGTGCGACTCTCAACGCGCTCCTCTTCCCGGCGCCGACCCGCCAGTTCGAGCAGATCCGCGAGCTCTTCGGCGACCTCTCGGTCGTCGACACGGCCGACTACCTCTACGGACTGCGCCCCGGCGCCGAGCACGTCGTCGAGATCGCGAAGGGCGTCAAGCTCTACGCGGGGCTCGAGGCGATCGGCGAGGCCGACGACAAGGGCATGCGCACCGTTATGACGATCCTCAACGGGCAGCTCCGCCCGGTCTTCGTGCGCGATCGCAGCATCACGGTCGACACGCGTGCGGCCGAGAAGGCGGACGCCTCGCAGCCCGGCCAGATCGCGGCCCCGTTCTCGGGAGTGGTCACGCTGCAGGTCGAGGCGGGCACCGAGATCGCGGCCGGACAGAGCGTCGCCTCGATCGAGGCGATGAAGATGGAGGCCGCCATCACCTCGCCCGTCGCGGGTGTGGTCGAGCGCGTCGCGATCCCGAAGACGCAGCAGGTGGAGGCGGGTGATCTGCTCGTCGTGGTGCGTCCGCGCTAGGCTTGGCGTGGATGGGCACTGATGAGGAGGGGATTCGGTGGCTGAAGAGACGCACGAGACCGGGCCGGTGACGCGGCGCGGAGTGGGAGTACGCACGGGTCCGGTCGATCGGATCAGCCCGTCGACCTCGACCGGCGCCCACGCGGCGGTGCCCGCACCCGACCTCGACCTCCGAGTCGACCTTCCGCCTGCGCCCGTGCGCGAGGTGCCGGAAGACGAGGTCGCCGTGGCGATCGACGACGTCTCGGTGAATCCCGGCGCGATCGGCGCCGGCGGCGACACGAGCACGCGCTCGGTCGACGTCCTTCCCGCGGGGCTCGCGGTCGGCGCCTACCGCAGTTCGATGCGTCGCGAATCGTCGCCTTACAGCGCGCTGCTCGCCGCCGACGCGAAGGCGGCCCGCGATCTCGACCGCGCCGACTCGTCCACGGCCGGAACGACCCAGGTCGCGGTGGCGGCCGACGGCGGCAACGAGGTGGCCCTCCCATCCGAGGTGCCCGAGGCGCCTGAGTCGCTGACGGCCGATCGGCTGATCGACCTCAACCGCACGACGCGCCCCGCCCCGCAGGGCGGGTTCAACAGGTTCCTCTATGAGGCATCCCTGCATCTCGTGAACCTCGGCGACTCGGCGAAGGCGCGTGCGCACAAGGCGATGAACCAGCGCATCCAGAAGCGCTTCGAGGGCGGTGCGCGGTTCGTCCCGGTGCTCACCCGCAAGGGCGGCGTCGGCAAGACGACGATCACGGCGCTGCTCGGCATGGCCCTCGCCGACGCCCGCGATGACCGGATCATCGCGATCGATGCGAACCCCGACCGCGGCACCCTCGCCGAACGCGTCGACCGGCAGACCCGCGAGACCGTGCGCGACGTCGTGGCCAAGGCGTCGTCGATCGGCGGCTACACCGACTTCTCCAGGTTCGTCTCGCGCGACGAGACCCGGCTCGACATCCTGGCCTCCGACACCGACCCGACCCTCTCCGAGGCCTTCGACGACAACGACTACAACGTCGTCGCGGGGCTCGCGGCCCGGTACTACTCGCTCGTCCTGACCGACTGCGGCACCGGAATCGTCCATTCCGTGATGCGCGCGACGCTCCAGCGCGCCGACTCGATCGTGATCGTGTCGGGCGGCAGCGTCGACGAGGCCCGCCTCGCGTCCGAGACCCTCACCTGGCTCGAGGCGAACGGCTACGGCGAACTCGTCCGCAACGCGGTCGTCGCGATCAACCTCGCGACGCAGGGCACGCACCTCGTGAAGGTCGACGAGATCGAGGCGCACTTCCAATCGCGTGTTCGCGAGATCGTGCGCATCCCGTACGACCCCCAACTCGCGGCCGGTTCCGTGGTCAACTGGCACGAACTGCGCCCGGTGACCCAGCACGCGGCGCGCGAACTCGCCGCCCTCGTGGTGGAAGGCCTGCCCGCCGAACGCGGGCACTGATCGGAGAACATTGCCAGAGCGTCCCATTCGCCTGTTCGGCGACCCTGTCTTGAAGACCGTCTCAGCCCCCGTCGAACAGGTCGATGATCGCGTGCGCGCGCTCGTCGCCGACCTCCTCGACAGTGTCCGGCTGCCGGGCCGCGCCGGGGTCGCGGCGTCCCAGATCGGCGTGAACCTGCGCGCCTTCAGCTACAACATCGACGGCGAGGTCGGGTACGTCCTGAACCCCGAGCTCGTCGAGGTGTCGGGCGAGAAGGAGGCCATCGACGAGGGGTGCCTTTCGGTGCCCGGCCTGTGGAAGAAGACCCCGCGCTACCCGTTCGCGCGCGTGCGGGGCATCGACCTCGACGGCAAGGAGATCGAGGTGTCCGGCACCGGCCTCATGGCGCAGGCGCTGCAGCACGAGACCGACCACCTCGACGGCCTGCTCTACCTCGATCGTCTCGAGAAAGACGAGCGCCGCTCGGCCATGAAGGAGATCCGCGAGTCCGACTGGTTCTGACGAGTTGCTCGACGCGCGCCGGGTCGGGCGCGGCGACCTCGACGAGAAGCGCCCCACGGGAGATCCCGTGGGGCGCTTCGTCGGTGCGGGGCAGCGTCAGCTGACGATCGAGTGACCCTCGGTCGCCGGTGCGCCCGAGTACATCGCCTCGATGAGCGGGGCGAAGTCCTGCAGGATGATGTTGCGCTTGATGCTGAGCTTCGGCGTGAGGTGCCCGCTCTCCTCGGTGAGCTCGCTCGTGAGGATCGTGAACTTGCGGATCGACTCGGCCCGCGAGACGTTCTCGTTCGCCGCGTCGATCGCGCGCTGCACCTCGGCGAGCACCGCAGCGTTCGTCGAGGCCTCTTCGAGCGTCATGCCCGCGTCTTCGCCGTTGTTGTTGAGCCAGACCGGGAGCATCTCGGAGTCGAGGGTGACGAGCGCCGAGATGAACGGCTTCTGGTCGCCGACCACGACGACCTGGCCGACGAGCGGGTTCGCACGGATCGGGTCCTCGAGGGCGGCGGGCGCGACGTTCTTGCCGCCGGCCGTGACGATGATCTCCTTCTTGCGGCCGGTGATCGTGAGGAAGCCGTCGGCGTCGAAGGAGCCGATGTCGCCCGTCTTGAACCAGTCGCCGTCGAACGCCTCGGCGGTCGCCTCGGCGTTCTTCCAGTACTCCTGGAAGACGGCGACGCCCTTGACCTGGATCTCGCCGTCGTCGGCGAGGCGGATCGCATTGCCGGGCAGCGCGGGACCGACGGTGCCGATCTTCGACTTCGACGGGAGGTTGACGCTCGCCGGAGCGGTCGTCTCGGTGAGGCCGTAGCCCTCGAGGATCGTGATGCCGAGGGCGTGGTAGAAGTGCCCGAGGCGGGGGCCGAGCGGCGCTGAGCCCGAGACCGCGTACTTGACGTTGCCGCCCATGGCGTCGCGGAGCTTCGAGAAGACGAGCGCATCGAACAGCTTGAACTTGAGCTTCAGGCCGAGCGGGACCTTGCCCTGCTCGAGGGCGATCGAGTAGGCGACCGCGGTGTCGGCCGCCGAGCGGAAGATCTTGCCCTTGCCGCCGGTTTCGGCCTTCTGCTCGGAGACGTTGTAGACCTTCTCGAACACGCGCGGGACGGCGAGGAGGAAGGTCGGCTTGAAGCTGCCGAGCGAGGGGAGCAGCTGCTTCGTGTCGGGCTGGTGGCCGACACGCACACCGGCGTGCACGCAGAGCACCGCGATGAAGCGGGCGAAGACGTGCGCGAGGGTGATGAACAGCAGCGTC
Organism: Agromyces sp. NPDC057679; assembly: GCF_042799635.1. NCBI lineage: Bacteria > Bacillati > Actinomycetota > Actinomycetes > Micrococcales > Microbacteriaceae > Agromyces > Agromyces sp. NPDC057679. The sequence goes on from NZ_JBHVIK010000003.1 coordinate 62,763, forward strand.
GAGGCCCCGTTCGGGTCGAGCACGACCTCGTCGAGGGCGACGGCCGAGTTGCGCGAGAGCTCGACGAAGTTCGCGTGCGTGAGCACGCAGCCCTTGGGCTTGCCGGTCGAACCCGAGGTGTAGATGAGCGTCGCGATGTCGTCGCCGTTGGCGAGCTTGCGACGGCGTTCGATCTCGTCGTCGGGCACCTCGGTGCCGCCTGCCGCGAGCTTCTCGAGGTCGCCGAGGTCGATCTGCCACGTGTTGCGGATGCCGGGAAGGTCGGGGTGCACCTCGTCGAAACGCGCGAAGTGGTCGGGCGTCTCGACGATGATCGCGATGGCGCCCGAGTCGCTGAGGTTCCAGCGCACCTGCGCGGGGGAGCTCGTCTCGTAGACGGGAACGAGCACCGCGCCCGCGAACCACGTGGCGAAGTCGATCAGGGTCCACTCGTAGCGCGTCTTGCACATGAGGCCGATCTTGTCGCCCGGCTGGATGCCGGCCGCGACGAGACCCTTGGCGAGGGCGATGACCTGGTCGTAGAACTCGCGCGTCGTCACCGGCGACCAGCCGCCGTCGGCGGTGGGCAGTGAGAACAGGACCGAATCGGGCGTCGCAGCGAGCCGGTCGACGAGCAGGTCGGTGGTGTTCGCCGTGGGGTCTGGAGAGACCACGGCAGGCGTGGAGAATTCGGTCACGGTAGCTCCTTCGGCACCGGGAGGATCGCGCCCGGCTCGGGTACCTGCGCGACCTCGGCATTGGGGTCGATTACACTCTAGTCGTTGCTCGCGTGGCCACGGTCCCGGCACGAATCAGCCTCGTACCTCTTCATGCTCGAAAGGCGGCGCCCGCGTGCACGCGATCGGAATCGACATCGGCGGAACGAAGATCGCTGGAGCGGTCGTCGACGAACTCGGCGGCATCGTCCGCAGCGATCGGGTGCCGACGCCGGCCGACCCCCGGCTGCTCGAGGACGCGGTCGTCGCGATGATCGAGGGCCTGCGCGGCGGCGACGAGATCGGCGCCGTCGGCGTCGCGGCGGCGGGCTTCGTCGACGCGGCCCAGTCGACCCTCTACTACGCGCCGAACATCGACTGGCGCAACGAGCCGCTTCGCGCGAAGCTCGAGGCGCGCGTGGGCGGCACGGTCGTCGTCGACAACGACGCGAACGCGGCCGGCTGGGCCGAGTTCCGTTTCGGCGCCGGTCGCATGGTGAGCGACATGGTGATGCTCACGATCGGCACGGGTGTCGGCGGCGCCATCGTCGCGGGGGACCGCCTCTTCCGCGGCGGCTTCGGGGCCGGCGCCGAGCTCGGCCACCTGCGCGTGGTGCCCGACGGCCTCGCCTGCGGCTGCGGCCAGCGGGGATGCATCGAGCAGTACGGCTCCGGACGGGCGCTGCTGCGCATGGCGGGCGAGATCGCCGACGCCGGCGGCATCGGCCAGGCGCTCGCCCGCGCCCGCGCCGAGCACGGCGAACTCGACGGCGCGATCGTCGGCGGGCTCATCGAGGCGGGCGACCCCGGCGCGGTCGCGGCGCTCCGACAGCTCGGACACTGGCTCGGCGCGGCATCCGCGAGCCTCTCGGCCGTCCTCGACCCGCAGCGCTTCGTCTTCGGCGGCGGCGTGGCGATCGCCGGCGAACTGCTGCTCGAGCCGATCCGCGAGGCCTACCTCGAGCACCTCCCGGCGCGCGGGTACCACCCCGAGCCCGACTTCGTCGTCGCCGAGCTCCAGAACGACGCAGGGGTCGTCGGCGCCGCCGACCTCGCCCGCGTCTGGGTCGCCGAGCACGCCTGAGCAGCCGACGGTAGGCTGATCGATGCGCCACGAGAAGGGAGCCGTGCGGTGTTCTACTGGATCATGAAGAACCTCGTGATCGGGCCGATCCTCCTCTCGATCTTCCGCCCGTGGGTCGTCGGGCTCGAGAACGTGCCCAAGCAGGGCGCCGTGGTGCTCGCGTCGAACCACCTCTCGTTCATCGACTCGATCTTCCTTCCGCTCGTCGTCGACCGTCCGGTGGTCTTCCTCGCGAAGAGCGACTACTTCACCGGCAAGGGGCTCAAGGGCTGGGCGACCCGTGTGTTCTTCCAGGCTGCCGGCCAGCTCCCGATCGACCGCTCCGGCGGCAAGGCGTCCGAGGCATCCCTCAACACGGGGCTCCGCGTGCTCGCCGAGGGCAGCATCCTCGGCATCTATCCCGAGGGCACTCGCAGCCCTGACGGCAAGCTCTACCGCGGCCGCACGGGCGTCGCGCGCATGGTCCTCGAATCGGGCGTCCCCGTCATCCCGGTGGCGATGATCGGCACCGAGCACGTCATGCCCATCGGCAAGCGGCTGCCGAAGGTGCGTCGCATCGGCATCATCGTCGGCGAGCCGGTCGACTTCACTCGGTTCGAGGGGCTCGAGGGCGATCGCTTCGTGTTGCGTTCTGTGACGGACGAACTCGTCTACCGGCTCCGGGAGCTGAGCGGCCAGGACTACGTCGACGTGTACGCGAGTTCGGTGAAGGAGCAGCGGGCCGCGCAATCGCGGTAGGCTCGAGGCGCGGCGGCGCGATCTGCGTCGCCGTTCCGCATCACGGCGCGCCAGCGCCCCTCACCCCTCAGGACACACTCGTGGTACAGCTTGTCGAGCCCTTCGTGAACGCAGATCCCTCCGTGATCGCGGGCCTCGACTATTGGCGGGAACTGCCGATCAAGCAGCAGCCGACGTGGCCAGACGCCGACGCCGCGCGCGCGGCGTCGGCCGAGCTCGCCACGCTGCCGCCGCTCGTCTTCGCGGGCGAGGTCGACACGATGCGCGATCGCCTCGCGGCCGCCTCGCGCGGTGAGGCGTTCCTCCTCCAGGGCGGCGACTGCGCCGAGACCTTCGCCGGGGCGACCGCCGACCAGATCCGCAACCGCGTCAAGACGGTGCTGCAGATGGCCGTGGTGCTGACGTACGGCGCCTCGATGCCGGTGGTGAAGATGGGCCGCATGGCGGGCCAGTTCGCGAAGCCGCGCTCGAGCGACAACGAGACCCGCGGCGACGTGACGCTGCCGGCGTACCGCGGCGACATCGTCAACGGCTACGACTTCACGCCCGAGTCGCGCGCGGCCGATCCCGGCCGCCTCATCCGCGGCTACCACACGGCCGCGTCGACCCTGAACCTCATCCGCGCCTTCACGCAGGGCGGCTTCGCCGACCTGCGCCAGGTGCACTCGTGGAACCAGGGCTTCGCGCAGAACCCGGCGAACTCGCGCTACGAGTCGATGGCTCGCGAGATCGATCGCGCCGTGAAGTTCATGGACGCCTGCGGCGCCGACTTCGAGGCGCTGAAGCACACCGAGTTCTACACCGGCCACGAGGGCCTGCTCATGGACTACGAGCGGCCGATGACGCGCATCGACTCGCGCACGGGCACGCCGTACGTGACGAGCGGCCACTTCATCTGGATCGGCGAGCGCACCCGCGAGCTCGACGGCGCCCACGTCGACTTCCTCTCGCGTGTGCGCAATCCGATCGGCGTGAAGCTGGGCCCGACGACGACGCCCGAGACGATGCTCGAGCTCGTCGAGAAGCTCGACCCGAATCGCGAGCCCGGCCGGCTCACCTTCATCACGCGCATGGGCGCCGGCAAGATCCGCGAGGCGCTGCCGCCGCTGCTCGAGGCGATCAAGGCGAGCGACGCCAACCCGCTGTGGGTGACGGACCCGATGCACGGCAACGGCATCACCACTCCCACGGGCTACAAGACCCGTCGTTTCGACGACGTGGTCGACGAGGTGAAGGGCTTCTTCGAGGCGCACCGCGCCGCGGGCACGCACCCCGGCGGCATCCACGTCGAGCTCACCGGCGACGATGTCACCGAGTGCCTCGGCGGCTCCGAGCAGATCGACGAGGCGACCCTCGCGACGCGCTACGAGTCGCTGTGCGACCCGCGCCTGAACCACATGCAGTCGCTGGAGCTCGCCTTCCTCGTGGCCGAGGAGCTCGCGGCGCGCTGAGTCGCGCGGCATCCGGCTTCGGCGCGGGGCATCCCCTTCTCGGGCGGAGGCCCCGCGCCGATCTCGTGTCGGGCGACGATGTCGTGACGCCGCCGGTGCGCCGATGCGGACATGCGCGCGGAGCGCAGCGAGCCCCGCCACCGGTGCGGCGGCCTTCGTGATCAGACGGTGAGGGTCGCCACGAGGGTGACCGTGCTGCCGCGGACGGCCTGGGTGTCGGCGACCGGATTCTGCTCGTTCACCGTGGCGAAGGCGATGAACGCCTCGGGGAAGCTGTGGGCGACCTTGAACCCCGCCGCCTCGAGCTCGTCGATCGCGTCTTGCAGCGGCTTGCCGACGACGTTCGGCACGGCGACCAGGTCCTGGCCCTTCGACACGGTCAGCTCGACCGTCGACCCGGGCCGCATGGGATCGTTCAACCAGTCGGCGGTGACGACGTGGTCCTTCGGGACGTCGTTCGAGAACACCGGGTCCTTGTACTTCACCTCGAGGCCGGCGTCCTTCAGCTTCGCCTCGGCGTCGGCGACAGGCAGGCCCTCGACGGGCGGCACGGGGCCCACCGAGACGATCAGCGTGATCTCGCCGCGTTCGGGGTAGCTGGCCGGGAGGGCCTCGCCGTCGGCGCCGAGCGCGCCGATGACGGAGCCGGCCGCGACCTCCGCGGAGAACTGCTCGATGGGCTCGAGCAGGGTGAACTCGGCCAACAGCTCGGTGGCCGCGTCGACCGGTTCGCCGACGACCTGGGGTACCTCGAGGATGCGGGGCCCCTCCGAGACGAGGAGGGTCACGGTCGAGCCGTTGCGCGCCGAGCTCCCGCCGGCGGGGTCGGTGTCGATGACGGCGCCCGCGGGGATCTCGGGATCGGTCCTGGTCTCCTGCTTCACCTCGAAGCCGGCGTCGGTGAGAAGCGCGAGCGCCGCCTCGGGAGTCTGGGTGGTCGTCTTCGGAATCGTCACGTAGGCGCCGGGGCCGGCGCCGAAGTACCAGCCGGTCCCTGCGGCGAGGCCGGTGACGAGGAGGACGAGCGCGAGGATCCAGTAGCCGCGGCGCTTGCGACGCGCCGCGCTCGTCGCGAGCTCGGCGGCGTCGTCGCCGTCGACCGCCTCGGCGGTCGTGATGTTCGAGGGAGCGGCGAGCGCCGCCGCGCCGAGAACGTTCGTCTCGGCCGTTGCGGTGCCGAGGAGCTCACCGGCGGCCGGCAGGACCATCGTCGCCTGCGTGGTGAGCGCGACGTGCGAGGAGCGGAGCGCCGGCTCGGCCTCGCGCAACCGGTCGAGCAGCTCGCGCGCGTCGCGCGGGCGCTCGTCGGGGTCGCGGCGCGTCGCCCACAGGACGAGCTCGTCGAGCTCTGACGGCACGGCCGGGTTCTTCGAGCTGGGAGCCGGGACCTCGTCGTTCGCGTGCTGGTAGGCGATGGCCATGGGCGCCTCGCCGACGTAGGGCTGCTCGCCCGTCAGCATCTCGAACATCATGATGCCGACGGCGTAGATGTCGCTGCGCGCGTCGGCCACCCCGCGCGTCACGAGCTCGGGGGAGAGGTAGGCGATCGTGCCGAGGAGCGCCTGCCCGGTCGCGGTGTTCGCGCTGGCCGCACGGGCGAGGCCGAAGTCGCCGAGCTTGATGCGGCCGTCGTCGGCGAGGAGCACGTTCTCGGGCTTGAGGTCGCGGTGCACGATGCCGGCCTTGTGGGCCGCGGCGAGACCCGAGAGCACCGCGTCCATGATGTCGACGGTCTGCTCGGGGGTGAGCTTCTTGTAGTCCTTCAGCAGTTCGCGCAGCGTGATGCCGGGCAGGTACTCCATGACGAGGTACGCCATGTCGGCGTCCTGGCCCTGGTCGAAGACGTTCACCACGTTCGGGTGGGCGAGCCGCGCGGCCGAACGGGCCTCCTGCACGAAGCGGGTCTTGAAGGTGTTGTCGTCGGCGAGGTGGCCGTGCATGATCTTGATCGCGACCCGCCGCTCGAGACGGAGGTCGGTCGCGAGGTAGACGGTCGCCATGCCGCCTCGGGCGATCCGGGAGCGCACCTGATAGCGACCGTCGATGAGACGGCCGATCATGGGGTCGGGAGGTGCACTGGTCACCGTCCGAGTCTACGAAACGGCATATGCCGTCATCTGAACAAACGCCGCAGACGCGCCGATCGAAACCCCATCGTGATGAGGTTCAGCCGAGTTCGGCGAGCCACGCCTTCGCCTGCGCCTCCCACTTGGCGTAGTGGTCGGGGTGGGCGCTCCGCTGCACCGACTGGGCGGCCTCGGTGAGCGACATCGATTCCCATCCGGGAATGTCGAGCAGCCCCGTGGTGGCGCCCGGATTCGGATTGCCCGGGCCGCCGTAGAAGGCCCTCGCGGCGCGCACCGGGTCGAGCACCTCCTCGACGGTGCCCCACCCCTGGCTCGGGCGCTGCTGGAACAGGCCCTGCGAGTCGCGGTCGCCGTGCCGGACGTTCCTTAGCCCGGACTCCTGGGCCGCCGCCGCGAGCGCGACGGCGATGCCGGAGTCGGGCACGCCGAGCTCGCGGCCGACGTCGACGATGAGCTGCGCGTTGGCGCGCATCTCCTCGGTGAGGACGACGCTGACGGAGGCGACGGTGACGACGGCGACGGGACGGGGGATCGCGAGTCGCTGACCCGGCCTGATCGTCGCGTTCGCGTCGAGCCCGTTCGCCGCGATGAGCGCCGCGACCTCGATGTCGTTGCGGGCGGCGATGTCCCACACCGTGTCGCCGTCGACGACGACATGGGTGTCGGCCGGGGACGGCGCGGCCGGCTCGTCGGGGACCGCCGCGGCGACGGGTGCCGGCGCGGGTCGGTCGGCGGCGTCGGGCGGCAGCACGATCGCCTCGCCGGGGAAGATGAGCGACTGCCGGCCGAGTCCGTTCACTCTGAGGAGCTCGTCGAGTGCCACGCCGTATCGCTCGGCGATGCCGCTCATCGTGTCGCCCTCGGCGACGAGGTGCTTCGCGATCGCGTCGCGGGCGGGCGGAGCCGCGGGCGCCGCCCGGCCGCCCGGCAGCGCCAGGCGCTGTCCGGGGAAGATCATGCTGGACCAACCGAGCCCGTTGTGCGCGAGCACCTCGGCGGTCGAGAGGCCGAATCGCTCGGCGATGCCGCTCACCGTGTCGCCCTCGGCGACGACGACCTCCTCGGGCACGGCGCCCGCGGGCGAGGCGGCGGCGCGCATCGCCCCGGGGGTGGTCGCCTTCGCCTTCGGCTGTCGCTTGACCGGCTGCGGTGCGGCCTCGGCCGGTTGCGCGATGCCGAGGGTGACCGCCACGGCGCTCACGACCGCGAGCGGCACCGTGAGCAGCCCGCGGATGCCGCGTGCCGACCCCCGTCCGCCGGATCCGCGCTGCTCGCGTCCGCCGGCATCGTCGACGTCGTACGCCATGGTTCCCCCTTCGCCGGCCTGGTGCTCCGACTCCCGTCACCGTCGCACAGGCATCGGGGCGAGTCAAACACCCCGCCGCGAGTCCGCCGACTCGGTGCGGGCGGCGCGTGCGGATCTGGCACGGCCGCGGACCCGGTCATGGACGGGATTCGCAACGCACTGCTTTTCCGACGACTCGGGACATGGCAGTCTTGGTGACGTGACCGATGCCGCCGAGACCACCTGGCTGACTGTTCCCGACCTCGTCGAGCTGCTGGGCGAGAGCCCCAGCCGCGTGCGCCGCATGATCGACGACCGGCATCTGCTTGCCGCTCGCGTCGACGGCGTGCTGAAGGTGCCTTCCGTGTTCCTCAAGAACGATGCGCCGATGCCCGAGATCCACGGCACTGCCATGGTGCTCGCCGATGCCGGCTTCAGCGACAGCGAGGCGCTCGAATGGTTCCTCGCCGAGGAGGACAGCCTCGGGACGACTCCGATCGACGCCCTGCGCGCCGGCCGGAAGGCCGAGGTGCGGCGGATCGCCCAGGCGCTGGCCTGAGCGCGACGTCGACGACGCCGCGCCGCTCAGCGCGTGCGGCGGGTGACCGTCTTCGCCATCGCGGCGAGCTCGTTGCGCGCCTCGTGCCCGAGCGGTGCGTCGTCGAGGGCGGCGACCGCCCGGGCCGCGTTCCGCGCGATGAGCTGCTCGACCTCGTCGACGGCGCCGCAATCGGAGATCGTGCGCTGCAGCATCCGCACCTGCTCGGCGCTCAGTGACGCATCGCCGAGGAGCTCGTCGAGGAGTCGCCGCTGGCCCGCCGCGAGCCGCTCGCGGGCGATCGCGACGAGCACCGTCCGCTTGCCCTCCCGGAGGTCGTCGCCGCTCGGCTTGCCGGTGACCTCGGGGTCGCCGAAGACGCCGAGCAGGTCGTCGCGCAGCTGGTAGGCGATGCCGAGCGGCAGGCCGAAGTCGCGGAGCGCGCGGAGCTGGGACTCGGTCGCGCCCGCGATGGAGGCGCCGATCACGAGGGGGGCCTCGATGCTGTACTTCGCCGACTTGTAGACGATGACCCGTTCTGCGCGCAGCCGCTGCTCGTCGTCGGGCTGCACGACCCAGGCCCGCTCCTCGAGGATGTCGAGGTACTGGCCGGCCGTGACCTCGGTGCGCATCCGCATGAACTCCCGCCGCGACGCGCGGGCGGCGGCGCGGTCGTCGAGCGCGTCGAGCCCCTCGTCGAGGATCTCGTCGCTCCAGCCGAGCAGCAGGTCGCCGAGGAGGATCGCCGCGTCGACGCCGAAGTCGGCGGCGTCGCCCGCCCACCCCGATTCGGCGTGGAGTCCCTCGAAGAGGCGATGGGCAGCAGGGAGGCCGCGGCGGGTGTCGGAGCGGTCGATGAGATCGTCGTGCACGAGCGCCGCGGCGTGGAAGAGTTCGAGCGCCGCCGCGGCCGAGACGATCGGGAACCGATCGGGTCCTTCGGCCGACTCGTAGGGGTTGAAGCCGCGGGTGCGCACCGCTTCCCAGCCCCAGTAGCAGAAGAGCGCGCGGAAGCGCTTTCCTCCGCTGAGAAAGCGCCGAGAGAAGCCGTCGAGCGGTTCGAGGTCGGCGCTGATCGAGCGGAGAATGGAGGTGCGTTCGGCGAGGAAATCCTCGATGCGTTCGTGCACCATATCGACCAGTCGGGAGCTGTGAGCCACCCGCCTAGCCTACCGACGCAGCGCAGGGCTAGAATGGACTCGGATGCGTCGATCCCGAGCCTGAGGGGAAAGAGATGCCGCTTTCAGAGCAGGAGCAACGTCTTCTCGAGGAGATGGAGCGGAACCTCTATCGCAATGATGCCGATTTCGTGCATGCCGTCGGCGGCGTGCGGGGTCGGCGCCCGAACTACCGCGCCATCGTGCTCGGTGTGCTGCTCGCCGTCGCCGGCGTCGGTGCCCTGATCATCGGTGTCGCGACGCAACTGCTGATCATCGGCATCCTGGGCTTCGCGCTCATGTTCGCCGGCGTCCTCGTCGCGATCACGCCCTCGAAGCGCGGTGCCGCGGCGCCCGCGCCGAGCGAGCAGTCCTCGGGTGGGGCGAAGCCCCGCTCGCGCACCGGATTCATGGACCGCATGAACGAGCGCTGGGACCGCCGCCAGGACGGGCACGAGTAGCCGCTCCACTTCGCACCACCTGAACGGGCCGATCGTCTGATCGGCCCGTTTTTCGTGTGCCCGGGTGCTCCGGCGGGATCGCCTGATGCCGTCGGCGGGCCATCCACCGGGGATCGACGCCTCTGCTCCTCCCCGGCGTGTCGTTTTCCTCCACCTCCCTCCACCCCTGAAATTCCGCGTGAATACGGGGCTTCGCGTGGCTCGGGTCCGCGAAATCGAGCGAATGTCGTTGATCGGTGGATGGAGGTGGAGTAAAGTGGGGCCACCTGGATTCTGGCCGGAGGAAAGGGGGTGGTGTGGTGTTCCTCGGGAGTTACGAACCAAAGCTCGATGAGAAAGGCCGCGTCATTCTTCCGGCGAAATTCCGGGAGGAGCTGTCGAACGGGCTCGTGCTCACGCGCGGGCAGGAGCGCTGCGTCTACGTATTCAGCGCCCGCGAGTTCGAGAGCATGAGCGAGAAGATCCGCCAAGCCCCGGTCACGAGCAAGCAGGCACGCGATTACATGCGCGTGTTCCTCTCGGGGGCATCCGCGGAGACCCCCGACAAGCAGAACCGGGTCACCATCCCCGCCATGCTCCGCAGTTATGCGGGGCTCGACCGGGACCTCACGGTCATCGGCGCCGGCAGCCGGGTGGAGATCTGGGATCAGGCGGCGTGGCAGAGCTACCTCGCCGAGCAGGAGGCGGCCTTCGCGGAAACGGCGGAGGAGGTGATCCCCGGACTCTTCTGATCCACGGGTCCCGACTCCCAGCCGGCCGGGCCTGGTGCACTTCCCCGCATCAGGACGAACGGATGGGGATCAGGGCTCGAAGGCCCGGAAGGCAAGGCGGAATCATGGACATCGAACGCATTCACACCCCGGTCATGCTCGAGCGCACGCTCGAGCTGCTCGCACCGGCGCTCGAGCAGCGCAGCGCGGTGATGGTCGACGCCACCCTCGGAATGGGCGGGCACACCGCGGCGTTCCTCGAGCGCTTCCCCGAACTCACGGTCATCGGACTCGACCGCGACACCGACGCGCTCGGCATCGCCCGCAAGCGGCTCGCGAAGTTCGGCGACCGCGCCCGCTTCGTGCACACCGTCTACGACGGCATCGCGAAGGCCGTGCGATCCGAGGGATTCGCCGAGGTGCAGGGCGTGCTCTTCGACCTCGGCGTCTCCTCGCTCCAGCTCGACCGCGCCGAGCGCGGATTCGCCTACTCGAAGGACGCCCCGCTCGACATGCGGATGGACTCGACGAAGGGCCGCACCGCGGCCGACGTCATCGCCGAGTCGAGCGAGGACGAACTGCGGCGCATCTTCCTCGACTACGGCGAGGAGAAGCTGGCGGCCCGCTACGCGCGAGCGATCGTCAGGGCGCGGGAGCAGGCCCCGATCACCCGTTCGGCCGAACTCGTCGCCGTGATCCAGGCGGCGACCCCGGTCGCCGTGCAGCGGCAGGGGCACCCCGCGAAGCGGGTGTTCCAGGCGCTGCGCATCGAGGTCAACGAGGAGCTCTCGGTGCTCGAGCGTGCGATGCCCGCAGCGCTCGACTCGATCGCCGTCGGCGGCCGGATCGTCGTGCTCGCGTACCAGTCGCTCGAGGACCGCATCGTCAAGCGGGTGCTGCAGACCGCATCCAGCTCGTCGGCGCCGGCCGGGCTCCCCATGGAGCTGCCCGAGCACCGCCCGCAGTGGAAGCTCCTCGTCAGGGGCGCCGAGCTCGCGAGCGAATCCGAGCAGGCGGAGAACCCGCGTGCGAAACCGGTGCGCCTGCGCGCCGCAGAACGAGTGAGGAGGCCGTCATGAGCGCTGTGCCGGCCCAGTCCCTTCCCGCGCCCCGGCGAGCGCCCGAGCGGCCCCGCTGGCTGCGCCCCGCGCCCGAGCCGGGAACCGGGCGGGCGAAGCCCCGCCTCGCCTACGCGATCATCGCCGTCGCGGGGGTCGCGGTCATCGTGGTCGCGCAGCTGCTGCTGTCGATCGCCATCACGCAGGGCGCCTACGACATCGATGCCGCGACCATGCAGCAGTCGACGCTCGACCGGCAGGAGCAGCAGCTCCGTGAGGACCTCGACCGGGTCGAGTCGCCGCAGTACCTCGCCGCGAACGCCGAAGCCCTCGGCATGGTGCCGAACTCGAACCCGGTACTGCTCCGGCTCTCCGACGGCACGGTGAGCGGCGACCCGTCCGCCGCGACCGGGGGAGCCGCGGCCTCCGCGCCGCTCGTCCCGAATGCCCTCATCGACGGCGTGCCGCTCGTCACCGAGCAGCCCGCGGGGGAGACTCCGAAGGGTGAGACCGCAGCGGGGGCGGAAGGCGAGGCGGGGGCCGAGGCGCCCGTCGAGGCTCCGGTCGCCCCGCCGGTGGGCGACGGACTGCCGACGCCCGCGACCCACTAGCACCAGCACGACGAGCACGAACGAGGACCGCAGCGGATGAACCGGACGAGTCGACACCCGATGCGCAGGATCCTCGCCTCGGCGGTGGTGCTCGTCGTGCTGGTCGGGGTGTTCGTCGTCAAGCTCGTCGACATCCAGGTGGTGCGCGCGTCGGCGCTCAACGCGAAGTCGCAGGACGCGAGGTCGCAGCCCGTCAAGGTATGGGGCGCCCGCGGCGACATCGTCGACGCCAACGGCACGGTGCTCGCCGACAGCGTGATGCGCTACGACATCGTCATCTCGCCGAAGCAGGCGCAGCTCTCGGTGCTCGAGCGCAAGCAGAAGGAGCATCCCGGCCAGAAGGTCGAGGTCACGACGGAGGAGCTCGTCGCCGAACTCGCCCCGGCCGCGGCCGAGCTCGGCCCGGCCGTCGGCCTCACCGGCGATCAGGTGGTCGGCGTCATCACCTCGAAGCTCGCCGAGGATCCCGACTCCGACTACGCGTTCCTCGCGAAGCAGGTCGACACCACGGCCTACGACGCGGTGAAGGCCCTCGACGTCCCGTGGGTGTACGCCGAGAAGCACCCGAGCCGCACCTACCCGAACGGCGCGGTCGGCGGCAACCTGCTCGGATTCGTGCAGGACGACGACGGCACCCCGCTCGCCGGGCTCGAACTCGCCGAGGACCAGTGCCTCGCCGGCACCGACGGCGAGGTGAGCTACCTCCACAGCGCGGCCGACTGGGTGCCCATCCCCGGCAGCGAGATCGTGCACAAGCAGGCGAAGGACGGCGGCACGCTGAAGCTCACGATCGACGCCGACCTGCAGTACTTCGTGCAGCGCGTCGCCGAGGAGCAGCGTCGCGCGGTCGGCGCCGACTGGGCCACCGTGACGGTCATGGAGGTGAAGACGGGGCGCCTGCTCGCGATCGCCGACGTGCCGACCGTCGACCCCAACGACCCCGGGGCGACCGATGCCGAAGACCGGGGCTCGCGCGCGTTCACCGCGCCGTTCGAGCCCGGCTCGACCTTCAAGGCGCTCACGGCGGCGTCGGTGCTCGACGCGGGCAAGGCGACGCCCGTCGACCAGATCATCGCCCCGTACCGGTACCTTCCGCCGAACGGCGCGAACATCAACGACAGCTCCTACCACGACGACGAGCGGCTGACCCTCACCGGCGTGCTCGTCGAGTCGTCGAACACCGGGATGTCGAAGTTCGGCGAGCGGATCAGCGACCGGCAGCGCTACGAGGACATGCTGGCCTTCGGCCTCGGCGAGCAGACCGAGGTCGGGTTCCCCGAAGAGGCCGCCGGCGACCTGCACGGCGACCCCGACGAGTGGGACAACCAGACGAAGTACGCGACCATGTTCGGCCAGGGCCTCACCACGACCGCCGTGCAGATCGCGAGCGTCTACCAGACCCTGGCGAACGGCGGCGTACGGATGCCCGTCACGCTCGTCGACGGGTGCACGACCGCGGACGGCGAGACCACCTCGCCGCCGGCCCAGGGCACCCGTGTCGTCTCCGAGAAGGCGGCCGACGAGACGAGCGCGATGCTCGAGCGCGTCTACGCCGACGGCTGGCTCGCCGACCAGTGGGAGATCCCGGGGTACCGCGTTGCGGCGAAGACGGGCACGGCGCAGTTCGCGGGCCCCGACGGGCACTACCTGCCGGGCTACCTCGTCTCCGTCTCGGGCTTCGCTCCCGCCGACGATCCCGAGTTCGTCGTTTCGGTGAGCTTCCAGAATGCCGTTAAGATGAACTCGTCCGCCGCATCCGCTCCCGTCTTCCAAGAGGTGATGAGCCAGGTGCTGAAGAAGTATCGGACCGTTCCATCCGGCGCTCCGGCGCCCGATCTGCCAGCTACCTGGTGAGAAAGTTGGGTTCGTGACCGGATCGCCTCCAACGGCCCTCCGGCCGCAGCACCCGAGCCCCCGATCGCTCCGCGGCCTCGCCGAGGAGTTCGGGTTCGACGTGCGCGGCGAGCTCGGCGACCTCGAAGTCACCGGTGCGGGTCTCGCCTCGGGCGCGGTGCGCCCCGGCGACCTCTACGTCGGCGTCCCCGGGCGCAACGCCCACGGGGCGAAGTACGCCGTCGCAGCGCGCGATGCGGGCGCCGTCGCCGTGCTCACCGACGAGGCCGGTGCGACCCTCGCAGCCGAGTCGGGGCTGCCGATCCTCGTGACGCCCGACGCGCGCGCCGCGCTCGGCGAGGTCGCTGCCTGGATCCACCGGACGGCGGAGAACCCGGCGACGACGTTCGCCGTGACCGGCACCAACGGCAAGACGAGCGTCGTGTACCTGCTCTACGGCATCCTCCGCCAGCTCGGCGTCGTCGCCGGCCTCACCTCGACCGCTGAGCGCCGCATCGGCGACGAGGCCGTCACGAGCTCGCTGACGACCCCCGAGGCGAGCGAGCTGCACGCGCTCCTCGCCCGCATGCGCGAGGTCGAGGTGCGGGCGGTCGGCATCGAGGTGTCGGCGCAGGCACTCTCGCGCCATCGCGTCGACGGACTCGTCTTCGACGTCGCGGGCTTCACGAACCTCACCCACGACCACCTCGACGACTACGCCGACATGGACGAGTACTTCGAGGCGAAGCGCGAGCTCTTCGCGCCCGACCGCGCGCGGCGCGGTGTCGTCACCGTCGACTCCGAGTGGGGTCGCCGGCTCGTCGCCGAGTCGCGCATCCCGGTGACGACGCTGACGAGCGAGGCCGACGTGCCCGCCGACTGGCGCCTCACCGTCCTCGAGGAGGCGGCGGCGTACACGGCCTTCGCGCTCGAGGCCCCCGACGGCCGTCGCCTCGAGACCCGCGTGCCGCTCCTCGGCTGGTACATGGCGGCGAACGCGGCGCTCGCGATCGTCATGCTCACCGAAGCGGGCTACGACCTCGACCGCATCGCCGCCGCGCTCGAGCGCGACGGCGGCATCGACGCGTACATCCCCGGCCGCGCCGAGCGCATCTCGGGCGATCGCGGCCCCATCGTCTACATCGACTACGGGCACAGCCCCGACGCGTTCCTCCAGACGCTCGGCGCGATCCGCCGTTCGACCCGCGGCCGCGTCATCATGGTGTTCGGCGCCGACGGCGACCGCGACACGACGAAGCGCGCCGAGATGGGGGCGATCGCCGCCCGCGGCGCCGACGTCGTCGTCATCACCGATTTCCACCCGCGATTCGAGGATCCCGCGGCGATCCGCTCCGCGCTCATCGCCGGCGCACGCGAGGCCGTGCCCGAGCGCGAGATCCACGAGATCGCCGACCCGAAGGCGGCGTTCCGCGCCGCTCTGGCCCTCGCCGACGACGGCGACGCCATCCTCTACGCCGGGCCCGGCCATGAGGACTACCACGAGGTGAAAGGCGTGAAGATCCCGTACTCGGCACGCGAAGACTCCAAGCAGGCGCTCCGCGAAGCGGGGTGGCTCGAATGATCGCCCTCACGCTCGCCGAGATCGCGGCGGCCGCCGGCGGCACGCTCCACCTCGAGGGAACGACCGCGACGGTCGAGACCGTCGTCGCGGGCGCCGTCACGACCGACTCGCGCGAGATCGGTACGGGCGACGTCTTCGTCGCCAAGCGCGGCGAGTTCGACGACGGCCACCGCTTCGCCCCCTCGGCCGTCGAGCGCGGCGCCGCCGTGCTCATCGTCGAGCACGCGCTCGAGCTGCCCGTGCCCCAGGTCGTCGTTGCCGACTCGATCGACGCGCTCGGCGCACTCGCGACCGAGGTCGTGCGCCGGGTGCGCGCGCTCGGCCGGCTGCGCATCGTCGGCGTCACGGGCTCGAACGGCAAGACCACGACGAAGAACCTGCTGCGCGCCGTGCTCGAGAAGGTCGGTCCGACCGTCGCCGCACGCGCCTCGTACAACAACGAGGTCGGCGCCCCCGTCACGATGCTCGAGCTCGCCGAGGACACCGAGTTCCTCGTCGCCGAGATGGGCGCCTCGGGGGTCGGCGAGATCGCCCGGCTCATCCGCATGGCCCGCCCCGACGTCGGCATCGTGCTGAAGGTGGGCCTCGCCCACGCCGGCGAGTTCGGCGGCATCGAGAAGACCGTGCAGGCGAAGTCCGAGATGGTCACCGACCTCCTCCCCGGCGACGTCGCGGTGCTCAACGCCGACGACCCGCGCGTCGTGCCGATGGCCGGGCGCACGAACGCCCGCGTGGTCTGGTTCGGGCTGGGCGACACCGCGGAGGTGCGCGCGACCGAGCTCCGCGCCCACTCGCGCGGCACCGACTTCACCGTGACGGTGCCCGGCGGCGAGCAGGCGCGGGTGCACTTCGGGGTGCTCGGCGAGCATCACGTCATGAACGCGCTGGCCGCGATCGCGGCATCCGTCGAACTCGGCGTGCCCCTCGCCGACGTGGTCGCCGCCCTCGAGCAGGTGACCCTCGCCGAGCGCTGGCGCATGCAACTCATGGGCGGCCGCGACGGCATCACCGTCATCAACGACGCGTACAACGCGAGCCCCGACTCGATGTCTGCCGCGCTCAAGACGCTCGCCCAGGTGCGCGAGCCGGGCAGCCGCACGATCGCCGTCCTCGGCGAGATGAGCGAGCTCGGCGAGTTCTCGGGGGAGGAGCACGACCGCATCGGCCTGCTCGCCGTGCGCCTCGGGATCTCGCAGCTCGTCGTCGTCGGCCAGGCCGCACGTCGACTGCACATCTCCGCGATCAACGAAGGATCGTGGGACGGCGAATCGGCGTACGTCGAGACCGCCGATGAGGCCTTCGAACTCGTCACCGCGGGCGCCCGCCCCGGCGACACGATATTGGTGAAATCGTCGAACTCGGCGGGTCTCCGCCACCTCGGCGACCGACTGGGAGAATGGTTCGCGTGAGAGCACTGCTGACCGCCGGAGCGTTGTCGCTCGCCTTCACGCTGTTCCTGACCCCGCTGTTCATCCGCCTGTTCACGCGGATCGGCTGGGGCCAGTTCATCCGTGACGACGGGCCGCAGAGCCATCACGTCAAGCGCGGCACGCCCACCATGGGCGGCATCATCTTCATCCTCGGCACCCTGTTCGGCTACTTCGTCGCGACGCTGCTCGTCTCGAACGAGCGGCCGACGGCGTCGGGCATGCTGGTGCTCCTCATGATGGTCGGCCTCGGCGCGGTCGGGTTCGTCGACGACTTCCTGAAGACCCGCAAGAAGCAGAGCCTCGGGCTCGGCGGCTGGGCGAAGGTCGCCGGGCAGGTCATCGTCGCGGCGCTGTTCGCCCTGCTCGCGCTGCAGTTCCCGAACGACCAGGGCGTGACGCCGGCGAACACGAAGATCTCGTTCATCCGCGACCTGCCGCTCGACTTCATGGTGTTCGGCACGTTCTTCGGCATCGTCCTCTACGTCGTCTGGATCTGCCTGATCGCGGCGTCGACCTCGAACGGCGTCAACGTGACCGACGGGCTCGACGGCCTCGCCGGCGGCGCCTCGATCCTCGCGATCGGCTCCTTCGTGTTCATCGGCTTCTGGCAGTTCAACCAGGCGTGCGGCGCAGTGGGCCTGAACCCGAGCGACGAGTACCGCTGCTACAACGTGCGCGACCCGCTCGACATCGCGATCGTCTCGGCCGCGATCGTCGGCGGCCTCATCGGCTTCCTCTGGTGGAACACGAACCCCGCGAAGATCTACATGGGCGACACCGGCTCGCTCGGCCTCGGCGGCGCGCTCGCGGCGCTCGCGGTCGTGAGCCACACCGAGCTCCTCGTCATCATCATCGGCGGCCTCTTCGTCATCGAGACCGGCTCGGTCATCCTGCAGCGGGCCTACTTCAAGGTGACGCACGGCAAACGCATCTTCCTGATGAGTCCGATCCACCATCACTTCGAGCTGAAGGGCTGGGCCGAGGTCACGATCGTCGTGCGCTTCTGGATCATCGGCGGACTCTTCGTCGCCGCCGGCGTCGGCGCGTTCTACTTCGAATGGCTGCAGAGCTGATGGCGGATGCCTCGGCACCGACCTCGAACCGTCTCGACACCCTCACGAGCTGGAACGCCGACTGGCGCGGGCTCAAGGTCGCGGTGCTCGGCGCGGGCGTCACTGGCTTCGCGGTCGCCGACACCCTCACCGAGCTCGGCGCCGACGTCCTCGTCGTCGCGCCCGAGGTCGACGACGATCGCGCGCGCATCCTCGAGGTGATCGGCGCGAAGCTCGTGCGCCACCCGCTCGACGTGGTGCCCGCCGAGCTCGAGGCGTTCGCGCCCGAGGTCGTCGTGATCTCGCCGGGGTTCCACCCCGACCACCCGGTGCTCGAGTGGGCGGGGCGCGAGGGAATCGCCGTGTGGGGCGACATCGAACTGGCCTGGCGCGTCCGAGACAAGGTGAACTCCGCCGAGTGGATCCTCGTGACCGGGACCAACGGCAAGACCACGACCGTGCAGATGACCGCGACCTTCCTCGCGGCGAACGGGCTGCGGGCGGCGCCGTGCGGCAACATCGGCGTGCCGGTGCTCGACGCGGTGCGCGACCCGGGCGGGTTCGACGTGCTCGTCGTCGAGCTCTCGAGCTACCAGCTGCACCACCTGCCGACCGAGGGCCCCGGCGCAGTGCACCCGTGGGCGAGCACGGTGCTCAACATCGCCGACGACCACCTCGACTGGCACGGCTCGTTCGAGGCCTATCGTGCGGCCAAGGCGAAGGTGTACGCGAACACGAAGCACGCCTGCGTCTACAACCGCGCCGACGAGGCGACGAGGCGCATGGTCGAGGACGCCGAGGTCGAGGAGGGCGCCAGGGCGATCGGCTTCGGCCTCGACGTGCCGGGGCCGAGCGACTTCGGCGTCGTCGAGGGGATCCTCGCCGACCGCGCGTACCTCGACGACCGGCGCAACACCGCGCTCGAGATCACGACGCGCGCCGAGCTCGAGCCGCGCGGCCTCGACGCGCCGCACGTGGTCGCGAACATCCTCGCCGCCTCGGCGCTGGCCCGCTCGTTCGGCGTCCCGGTCGGGGTCATCCACGACGCCCTGAACGACTTCCGCCTCGACGCGCACCGCATCGAGACCGTGGCCGTCGCCGGCGGCATCCGCTGGATCGACGACTCGAAGGCGACGAACCCGCATGCCGCCGAGGCGTCGCTGCGGGCGTTCGGCCGCGTCGTCTGGATCGTCGGCGGGCTCCTCAAGGGCGTCGACGCCGATGCGCTCGTCGCGGCGCACATCGGGCGCCTCCGCGCGGCGATCGTGATCGGCGTCGACCGCGAGCTCCTCGTCGCGGCGTTCCGCCGACACGCGCCCGAGCTGCCCCTCTTCGAGGTGATCGCCGACGACACTGAACAGGTGATGCCCGAGGCGGTCGCGCTGGCCGCATCGGTCGCCGCAGAGGGCGACACCGTGCTCCTCGCGCCCGCCGCGGCGTCGATGGACCAGTTCGCCGACTACGGCGATCGCGGCCGACGGTTCCACGAGGCGGTCAGAACGATGCTGGGAGGTGAGGCGGATGGCGACTCCGCCCCGCTCGACCCGTCGCCAGAAGGCTGACCAGCAGGGCGTCTCGGCCGCCCGCATCCGGCTCGGGCGGGTCTTCCGCGTCGAGTCGGCCGACTACTTCCTGCTGCTCGGCACGACGCTCTTCCTCGTGGTGCTCGGCCTCGTCATGGTGCTCTCGGCGTCGCTCGTCGAGTCGTACCTCGAAGACGGCGGCCTCCTCGACCAGGCGATCCGCCAGGGCGTCTTCGCGATCATCGGCATCCCGGCGATGCTCATCGCGAGTCGCATGCCCGAGCGGTTCTGGATGCGCATCGCGTGGCCGGCGCTGATCATCACCTGCATCCCGCAGCTGCTCGTCGTCGCCACCGACCTCGGCATCGAGGACGGCGGCAACACCAACTGGCTGCGCATCGGCCCGGTGCAGTTCCAGCCCTCTGAGTTCATCAAGGTCGCGCTCGTCATCTGGCTCGGGCTCATCGTCACCAAGAAGCAGGACAAGCTCGGCGACTTCACCCACGGGGTGCTGCCCATCCTGCTCGTCGGCGGCGGGGCGATCGGCCTCGTCCTCCTCGGCGGCGACCTCGGCACCGTGATGATCATGGGGGCGATGCTGCTCGGCGCGCTCTTCCTGATCGGGGTCCGGCTGCGCCTGCTGCTCGTGCCGATCCTCGTCGCGATCGTGGGCTTCGTGATCGTCGCGTTCTCGAGCGAGAACCGGATGCGACGCATCATGTCGTTCGTCGACTCGAACTGCGACACCGGGGGCGCCGACACGCTGAACTCGTGCTGGCAGGTCATGCACGGCACCTATGCGCTCGCGAACGGCGGCGTGTTCGGCGTCGGGCTCGGCAACTCGGCGGCGAAGTGGTCGTGGCTGCCGGCCGCCGACAACGACTTCATCTTCGCGATCATCGGCGAGGAGCTCGGGCTCATCGGCGCGATCGTGGTCATCGGCATGTTCGTGCTGCTCGCGGTCGCCTTCGCGCGTGTGCTGCGGAGCGCGCGCACCATGTTCGCGAAGACGGTCACCGCGGCCGTGATGGTGTGGGTCATCGGCCAGGCCTGTGTCAATATCGGAGTCGTGCTCGGAGTCTTCCCCGTCCTCGGTGTCCCGCTGCCGCTCGTCTCGGCCGGTGGCACCGCCCTCCTGACGACCCTCGTCGCCATCGGCGTCGTGCTCTCGGTCGCGCGCGACCCCGAGGCGCCGGCGCGGGCGGCGGCGCGCGCAGCGGCCCGCAGGGCGCGCGCATCGGAGCGTGCGGCGCGATGAGCGTCTACCTGCTCGCCGGCGGCGGCACCGCCGGCCACGTGAACCCCCTGCTCGCCGTCGCGGATCGGCTCCGGGAGCGCGACGCCGACGCCGAGGTGCTCGTGCTCGGCACGGCCGAGGGACTCGAGGCCCGCCTCGTGCCCGCGCGCGGCTACGAGCTCCTCACCATCGCGAAGGTGCCGTTCCCGCGCCGCCCGAACCGGGCCGCCCTGGCGTTCCCGTCGCGGTTCGGCCGCTCCATCGACGACGTGGCGCGCATCATCGCCGAACGCGGCGTCGAGATCGTCGTCGGGTTCGGCGGCTACGTCTCGACCCCCGCCTACCTCGCCGCGCGTCGCGCGGGCATCCCCGTGGTCATCCACGAGGCGAATGCGAAGCCGGGTCTGGCGAACCGGCTCGGCGCCCGCTGGGCGGCCGAGGTCGGCGTCGCGTTCGAGGGCACGCCGTTGCCGCACGCCGAGGTCGTCGGCATGCCGCTGCGACGCGAGATCGAATCGCTCGATCGCGCGTCGCTCCGTGCCGAGGCCGCGGAGTACTTCGGCCTGGACCCGGCCCGACCGGTGCTCCTCGCGACCGGCGGCTCGCTCGGTGCGCGTCGCATCAACCGCACGATGGTCGACAGCGCCCGTGCGATCACGGGCGCCGGCTGGCAGGTGCTGCACATCACCGGGGCGAAGTCCGAGGTCGACGACCCGGGCGTCGCCGACTACCGCATGGTCGAGTACGCCGACCGCATGGACCTCGCACTGGCGGTCGCCGACCTCGCGGTCTCGCGCGCCGGCTCCGCGACGGTGAGCGAGCTCGCCGCCCTCGGGCTCCCGGCCGTGTACGTCCCGTACCCGGTCGGCAACGGCGAACAGCGGTTCAACGCGGCCGGCGTGGTCGAGGCGGGCGGCGGCATCCTCGTCGACGACGCCCGGTTCCTTCCCGAGTGGGTCGGCGCCGAGCTGGTGCCGCTCCTCGCCGATGCGGATCGCGTCGCCGCGATGGCCGCCGCCGCGGCGACCGTGGGCGTCCGCGACGGCACCGCCCGGATGGTCGCGCTCATCGACGCCGCCCGCGGCGGGGGAGCCGCGCACCCGGCCTGAGGCGCGTAACGTGGAGCGTGGCGGATGTCCCGCGCATCCGGCCCTCGAACATCCCCCCGGTCGTCGTGCGACGACCCGACCGACCAGCACCGAGGAAGAGCACCCGAACGTGACCATCAAGCCCGATCTCTCGATCCAGATCCCCGCCGAGCTCGGCGCCGTTCACTTCGTCGGCATCGGGGGCTCCGGCATGAGCGGCATCGCACGGCTGTTCCTCGACGCCGGCCACCGGGTGACGGGGTCCGATGTGCGCGACTCGGCGAACATCGCCGCACTCCGTGAGCTCGGCGCCGAGATCGCGATCGGCCACGCGGCCGAGAACCTCGGCGACGCCGAGGCGGTCGTGGTCACCGGCGCCCTCTGGCAGGACAACCCCGAGTACCGGCTGGCGCTCGAGCGCGGGCTGCCGGTGCTGCACCGCTCGCAGGCGCTCGCGTGGCTCATCTCGGGACAGCGCCTCGTGTCGGTCGCCGGCGCGCACGGCAAGACCACCTCGACGGGCATGATCGTCACGGGCCTCCTCGCCCAGGGCGCCGACCCGAGCTTCGTCAACGGCGGCGTGATCGAGGGCCTCGGCGTCTCCTCCGCGGCGGGCGCCGACGAGCTCTTCGTCGTCGAGGCCGACGAGTCCGACGGCTCGTTCCTCCTCTACGACACCGCGATCGCGCTCATCACGAACGTCGACCCCGATCACCTCGACCACTACGGCTCCCGCGAAGCCTTCGAGCAGGCCTTCGTCGACTTCGCCGACCGTGCGAGCGAGCTCGTCGTCGTCTCCTCCGACGACGCCGGCGCGAAGCGGGTCGCCGAGCGCCTGTCGCACTCGAACGTCGTCACATTCGGTGAGGCGGCGGATGCCACGGTGCGGGTCCACTCCATCGAGACCGACGGACCCGTGGCGTTCTCGATCGCGTACGACGGCGTCGACCACCGCGCGCAGCTGCTCGTGCCGGGCAAGCACAACGCCATCAACGCCGCCGGCGCGTTCGCCGTGCTCGTGGGGCTCGGCTTCGACCCCGCGGCATCCCTCGCGGGCATCGCCCGATTCGCCGGCACCGGCCGCCGATTCGAGCTGCACGGCGTCGTGGGCGGCGTGGCCGTCTACGACGACTACGCGCACCACCCGACCGAGGTGGCCGCCGCCCTCGCTGCGGCGCGCACCGTCGTGGGCGAGGGGCGCATCATCGCGGTGCACCAGCCGCACACGTACAGCCGCACCCAGGCCTTCGCGAAGGAGTTCGCCGAGGTGCTGGAGGAGTTCGCCGACGAGACGGTGGTGCTCGACGTCTACGGCGCGCGGGAGGACCCGGTGCCCGGCGTGACCGGCGCGCTCGTGAGCGAACGCTTCGCCGACGCCTCGCACGTCGCCTTCGTGCCCGACTGGCAGGAGGCGGCCGACCACACCGCGCGCATCGCCCGCGAGGGCGACTTCGTGATCACCCTCGGCTGCGGCGACGTCTACCGCATCGTCCCGCAGCTGCTCGGCTCGCTCGAGCGGGAGCGCGGATGACGGTGGTCCGCTCGTGAAGCGGCCGCAGGGCTTCGAGGCGCGGCCGCCCCGGCGGCCGTCGCTCGGCGGGCCGGCGCCCTCGCAGGCCGGGCCGGCGGCCGGCGCCCAGGCGCCGCAGTCGCGGGATGCCCGCGGCGGCGACCGGGTGAGCACCGAGCCGATCGCGGTCGTGGCCGGCGCGGGCGCCGGTGTCGGTGCGGCGGGTTCGCGTGCGTCGCGCGACCATCAGGAGACCGTGCCGCTCGACGATCTCCGCCGCGGACTCGCCGCGGAAGGGTCGCCGAGCGAGGCGCCGCAGGACGCCACGGCTCCGACCCCGGAGCCGGCGGTCGACGAGAAGAGCGCGCGACGAGCCCTGGCCGCGGCCGAGCGCGAGCGTCGCCGCTACGAGAAGCAGGAGGTGCGGCGCTTCACGAAGCGGTCGCGCCGGCGCCGACTCGTCTGGGCGGTCGTCGGGGGAGCGCTGGCGCTGCTCGTGGTGGTCGTGGTCGGCGGGGCGTACTCGCCGCTCATGGCCTTGCGCGAGGTGCGCGTCGAGGGAGCCGCCCGCATTCCGCCGGAGCAGATCGTCGCGGCGTTCGACGGCGAGCTCGGAACCCCGCTGCCGCTCGTCACGCGCGAGGACGTGCATCGGGCCCTCGCCGACTTCCGCCTGATCGAGACGTACTCGACCGAGACGATCCCGCCCGGGACCCTGGTCGTGCGCATCGTCGAGCGGACGCCGGTCGGCGTCATCGAGACCGCCCGCGGCCTCGAGCTCGTCGACGGCGCGGGGGTCGTCATCGACCGACCCGAGTCGCGTCCGGACGGGCAGCCGCTCATCGAGACCCCGGGCGGCACCGCCTCGGACGGCTTCCGGGCGGTCGCGGCGGTCGTGCGCAGCCTGCCTGCGGAGGTCAGGGCACTGCTCGTCGGCGCGTCGGCGGAGACGGCCGACGACGTGCGGCTCGAACTCGCCGGGGGAGTGCCGGTCGTGTGGGGCGGATCGAACGATTCGAGCACGAAGGCCGCGGTGCTCGCGCGCCTGATGGCGGTCGCACCGCCCGACACCGTCTCGGGGTACGACGTCTCGTCGCCCGAGAGCGCGGTCACCTACTAGCGCGGAGGCCCTGCGCGAGGTCGTCGGAGGCTTTCTCGGCGGTCGGATCGCGACACGCCGAGCCCGCCTTGCGCGGCGCGCGCGGTGCTCCTCGTACCGTCATCACAGGAATTGCATACTCAGCAAAACTTTAACCTTCGACTAGAGGTTCAGGGTTCAGAGTTCGCACGGAAGGCCGGACATGTCGACAAACCAGAACTACCTCGCCGTCATCAAGGTGGTCGGTATCGGCGGTGGCGGCGTCAACGCCGTCAACCGCATGATCGAACTCGGCCTCCGCGGAGTCGAATTCATCGCCATCAACACGGATGCGCAGGCGCTGCTGATGAGCGACGCCGACGTCAAGCTCGACGTCGGCCGCGACCTCACCCGCGGGCTCGGCGCGGGCGCGGACCCCGAAGTCGGCCGTCGCGCCGCCGAGGACCACGCCGAGGAGATCGAGGAGGCGCTGGCCGGCGCCGACATGGTCTTCGTCACCGCCGGCGAAGGCGGCGGCACGGGCACCGGCGGCGCTCCCGTCGTCGCCCGCATCGCGAAGTCGATCGGTGCGCTCACCATCGGTGTCGTCACGAAGCCCTTCGGCTTCGAGGGCAAGCGCCGCCAGACGCAGGCGGAGCAGGGCGTCGCGCGCCTGAAGGAAGAGGTCGACACCCTCATCGTCGTGCCGAACGACCGCCTGCTCGAGATCAGCGACCGCGGCATCTCGATGCTCGAGGCGTTCGCGACCGCCGACCAGGTGCTCCTCGCCGGTGTGCAGGGCATCACCGACCTCATCACCACGCCCGGGCTCATCAACCTCGACTTCGCCGACGTCAAGTCGGTCATGCAGGGCGCCGGTTCCGCACTCATGGGCATCGGCTCCTCGAGGGGGGCCGACCGTGCCATCAAGGCCGCCGAGCTCGCCGTCGCGAGCCCGCTGCTCGAGGCGTCGATCGACGGCGCCCACGGCGTGCTGCTCTCGATCCAGGGCGGATCGAACCTCGGCATCTTCGAGATCAACGACGCGGCGAGGCTCGTGCAGGAGGCGGTACACCCCGAGGCCAATATCATCTTCGGCGCCGTCATCGACGACACGCTCGGCGACGAGGTGCGCGTCACCGTCATCGCCGCCGGCTTCGACGGCGGCGAGCCGAACGCGAAGCCGGTCGAGGCGCGTCGGACGAACTTCGTCCCCGCGGCGGCCGCCGCGGTCGGCGCGGGAGTCGGCGGCACCGGCTCGCTCGGAGATGCGCTCGGCGGGGACGTCGCGGAGGTCATCGCCGAGATCGACATCGACGAACTCGTCGAGACGGCGAACTGGGGCGAGGCGCAGAGCTCGAGCGCCGACCAGATCGTCACCGACCCGGCCTTCGACGACAACGACGACGACCTCGACATCCCCGACTTCCTGAAGTGAGCGGGCTCGGCTACCGCCTCGCGGCCGTCCAGGCGGGCGTCGCGGACGCCGCGCGCGAGGCGGGCCGCGAGGCATCCGAGATCACGACCATCGTCGTGACGAAGTTCCACCCGGCCTCCCTCGTGCGCGAGCTCGCCGCGCACGGCGTGCGCGACATCGGCGAGAACCGGCACCAGGAGGCGCAGGCGAAGGCCGCGGAGCTCGCCGACCTCGAGCTCCGCTGGCACTTCATCGGGCAGCTGCAGAGCAAGAAGGCGAAGCAGGTGCGCGCCTACGCCTCGGCGATCCACTCGGTCGACCGGCCGGCGCTCGTCGACGCGCTGCGCTCCGACGAGGCATCCATCGACTGCTTCGTGCAGGTGAACCTCACCGACGATCCCGGCCGGGGCGGCGTCGCGCCCGACGGGCTCGAGGAGCTCGTGGAGCGGGTGCTCGGCACGCCGGGACTGACGCTGCGCGGGCTCATGGCGGTCGCCCCGCTTGATGCACCGGCACGTCCCGCGTTCGCCCGGGTGCGCGAGCTCTCCGAGCGGGTCGTCCGGCTCGCACCGGATGCCCGCGATCTGTCCATGGGGATGTCCCACGACTTTCGCGAGGCGATTCTGGAGGGTGCGACACACCTCCGGATCGGGAGCGCAATCACCGGGAATCGGCCGGCCGCCGGTTAACCTCGAAGAGACGGAACACAGACGGAGGCATCGATGTCGAACCCGCTCAAGAAGACCATGGTCTACCTCGGACTCGCCGATGAGGAGCTCGAGCACGAGGCTCCCCACGCGCAGCCGCAGGCTGCGGCGGCACCCGCTCCGGTCGTGCACGCCGCCCCGGCCCCCGCGCCGAAGACCGGCGCCGCGGTGACCCCGCTGCGCAAGCACCACGTCCAACCGAGCACCCCGCAGGCGGAGATGAACGAGATCCTGACCGTCCACCCGCGTCAGTACCGCGACGCGCAAGTCATCGCCGAGTCCTTCCGTGAGGGCGTCCCGGTGATCATCAACCTCTCGCAGATGTCCGATGCCGACGCGCGCCGTCTCATCGACTTCGCGAGCGGCCTCTCGCAGGGCCTCTACGGCAAGATCGAGCGGGTCACGAGCAAGGTGTTCCTGCTCTCGCCCGCGCACGTGGTCGTCTCGGGGGAGACGGGCGATGCGGAGGGCGACGTCGAGGCGTCGTTCTTCACGCACGCGTAGCCGCCCGTGGGCGCGCTGCTCGTCGTCTGGAACCTCCTGTACGCACTCCTCCTCATCTACTTCTTCGTGATGTGGGGGCGTTTCGTCCTCGATCTCGTGCGGGCGTTCAACCGCTCGTGGCGCCCGAAGGGCTTCTGGCTCGTCGTCGTCGAGGTCGTGTACAGCATCACCGATCCGCCGGTGAAGTTCTTCCGGCGGATCCTCCCGCCGATCCGCATCGGGCAGGTGGCACTCGATCTCGGGTGGAGCCTCGCGATGCTGGTCGTCATCCTCGCCATGACCATCGTGTCGGGGCTGGCCGCGGCAGCCGCCGCGGCCTGAGCATCTCCTGCGATCGTGACAAGCCGAGACGATCGGCGCTCACGACTCACAGGTGGTGTTTGCTACCGTTAGCAGAACGTGATCGAACCGATCGAACAGATTTGAGGGTGGAAAGCCATGGCGCTAACTCCGGAAGATGTGGTCAACAAGCGCTTCCAGGCGACGAAGTTCCGGGAGGGCTACGACCAGGACGAGGTCGATGACTTCCTCGACGAGGTCGTCGTCGAACTGCGTCGTCTGAATCAGGAGAACGACGAGCTGCGCCAGCGTGTGGCGGCGGCCGAGGCCCGTGCCGCGGAGGCCGCGCAGGCGCCCGCCGCCGCTGCGCCGGCACCGGCCGCGGTGTACACCGAGCCGGCCGCGCCGCCCCCCACCGTCGCCGTGCCGACGCAGGCCCCGGCCGTGCAGTCCGAGCTCGACGAGCAGACCTCGACCACGAACCTCCTGCAGCTCGCCCGCCGCCTCCACGAGGAGCACGTGCGCGAGGGCATCGAGAAGCGCGATGCGCTCATCGCCGAGGGTCACGCCACCGCCGCGCGCGTCGTCGCCGAGGCCGAGGCCAAGCAGCGTCAGCAGATGGGCATCCTCGACCAGGAGCGCGTCGCGCTCGAGAAGCGCGTCGAC
The DNA here is from genome assembly GCF_042799635.1 of Agromyces sp. NPDC057679. Lineage (NCBI taxonomy): Bacteria > Bacillati > Actinomycetota > Actinomycetes > Micrococcales > Microbacteriaceae > Agromyces > Agromyces sp. NPDC057679. The sequence continues at coordinate 90,544 of NZ_JBHVIK010000003.1, forward strand.
GAGCTCCGCACCTTCGAGCGCGACTACCGCGCGAAGCTGAAGAGCTACATCGAGGGCCAGCTGCGCGACCTCGACACCGCCGCCCCGGTGCAGGTGTCGGGCAACCAGGGCTTCTCGGCCCCCGCCGAGCAGCCGGCACCGACCTTCCAGGGCTTTGGCGGCTGAGCCGGCCGCGAAGGTCGGCACCACCACCGCCCTGCTGGTCCTGGCCGGCGCCGCGATCGCGGCGTACGGCCTCGACCAGTTGAGCAAGTTCCTCGTCGTCTCGAACCTCACCGAGGGTGAGATCGTGCCGGTGCTGGGCTCCGTGCTCCAGTGGCAGTTCGTGCGCAACCCCGGCGCGGCATTCTCCCTCGCGAGCGGCATGACGTGGATCTTCACGATCCTCGCAGCCGGCGTGATCACCTTCATCATCTGGTTCGCCCGGCGCATCCGTTCGATCGCGTGGGCGCTCGTGTTCGGGCTGCTGCTCGGCGGGGTGCTCGGCAACCTGACCGACCGGCTCTTCCGCGAGCCGAGCTTCGGCCTGGGCCATGTGATCGACTTCATCTCCACGCCGTGGATGCTTCCGGCGATCTACAACGTCGCCGACATCGCGATCGTGTCGAGCATGGTGCTGTTCATGATCCTGACGATCCGCGGCGTCGGGCTCGACGGTTCGCGCGAGGTCCGCCCCGCGAAGAACGCACCGGATGCCACGGCGCCGGCCTCGGCCGACGACGACGCCCCTGAGGCGCCCCGGCCTCCGGCCGCGGACCCGCTGCGCGCGCACGAGGCCTGATGGAGCATCGTTCGTTCCCCGTCCCCGACGGGCTCGACGGCTCGCGGGTCGACGCCGGGCTCGCGAAGCTCCTCGGCTTCTCGCGCACCCTCGCCGCCGAGATCGCCTCGGCCGGAGGCGTCAGCGTCGACGGCGCGACGGTCGACAAGTCCGACCGGCTGCGCGCCGGAGGCTGGCTCGAGGTGAGCTGGGAGCCTCCGCGCACGCTCGCGGTCGAACCGATCGCGGTGCCCGAGCTCGGCATCGTCCACGACGACGACGACCTCGTGGTGGTCGACAAGCCCGCCGGCGTCGCCGCACACCCTTCGCTCGGCTGGACGGGCCCGACGGTCGTCGGCGCCCTCGCCGCGGCGGGGTTCCGCATCTCGACCTCGGGGGCACCCGAACGGCAGGGCGTCGTGCACCGGCTCGACGCGGGCACCAGCGGCCTCATGGTCGTGGCGAAGTCCGAGCGCGCGTACACCGAGCTGAAGCGGCAGTTCCACGATCGCGAGGTCGAGAAGATCTACCACACGGTCGTGCAGGGGCACCCCGATCCGTTCGCGGGCACGATCGACGCCCCCGTCGGGCGCCACCCGCGCTCGGAGTGGAAGTTCGCGGTGACCGCCGACGGCAAGCACGCCGTCACCCACTACGAGACGCTCGAGGCCTTCCCGTACGCGTCGCTGCTCGAGGTGCACCTCGAGACGGGGCGCACGCACCAGATCCGCGTGCACATGGCCGCGCAGCGGCACCCGTGCGCGGGCGACGCCATGTACGGCGCCGACCCGACGCTCTCGGAGCGCCTCGGCCTGACCCGTCAGTGGCTGCACGCGCACGAGCTCTCGCTCACGCACCCCGGCACCGGGCAGTGGACGACCTTCGTCTCCGAGTACCCGGCCGACCTCGCGCACGCGCTCGAGCTGCTGCGCGGCGACTGACGCGATCCGTTCGAACCGCGGGCCGACCGGCTCCGGCGTGGGCGGGTCGGCCTAGACTCGAACACACCCCCAGAACCACCCCGCAGCATCCGAAGAGGAGCCCCGTGGCCGCCGATTCATTCGTCCACCTGCACGTGCATTCCGAGTACTCGATGCTCGACGGAGCGGCCCGGGTGGGCGAGCTGATCAAGGCGGCGCAGGGCGAGGGCATGCCCGCCGTCGCGGTCACCGACCACGGCAACGTGTTCGGCGCCTACGACTTCTGGAAGCAGGCGACCGACGCCGGCATCAAGCCGATCATCGGCACCGAGGCCTACATCACGCCGGGCACCGCGCGCGGCGACAAGACCCGGGTGCGATGGGGCAACGGCGGGGGCGACGACGTCTCGGGTTCGGGCGCGTACACGCACATGACGCTGCTCTCCGAGACGACCGAGGGCATGCACAACCTCTTCCGGCTCTCGAGCCGCGCGTCGATCGAGGGCTACTACTTCAAGCCGCGCATGGACCGCGAGCTGCTCTCGACGTACTCGAAGGGGCTCATCGCGACGACCGGCTGCCCGTCGGGCGAGGTGCAGACGCGGCTCCGGCTCGGGCAGTACGACGAGGCGGTGAAGGCGGCCGCCGACTTCCGCGACATCTTCGGCAAAGAGAACTACTTCGCCGAGATCATGGATCACGGCCTGGGCATCGAGCGCCGGATCATGGAGGACCTCCACCGGCTCGCGAAAGACCTCGGGCTGCCGCTCGTCGCGACCAACGACCTGCACTACACCCACGCCGACGACGCGAAGAGCCACGCGGCGCTGCTGTGCGTGCAGTCGGGCTCGACCCTCGACGACCCCAACCGGTTCAAGTTCGACGCCGACGAGTTCTACCTGAAGACCGCGGCCGAGATGCGGCACGTCTTCCGCGACCACCCCGAGGCGTGCGACAACACGTTGCTCATCGCCGAGCGGTGCGACGTGCAGTTCAACACGAGCGCCAACTACATGCCGCGATTCCCGGTGCCGCCCGGCGAGAGCGAAGAGACCTGGTTCGTGAAGGAGGTCGACCGGGGCCTCGCGGTGCGCTACCCGAACGGCATCCCGGCCGAGGTGCGCAAGCAGGCCGACTACGAGGTCGGCGTCATCCTGCAGATGGGCTTCCCGGGGTACTTCCTCGTCGTCGCCGACTTCATCAACTGGTCGAAGGAGCACGGCATCCGCGTCGGACCGGGCCGTGGCTCGGGTGCGGGCTCGATGGCCGCGTACGCCATGCGGATCACCGACCTCGACCCGCTGCAGCACGGCCTCATCTTCGAGCGGTTCCTGAACCCCGACCGCGTCTCGATGCCCGACTTCGACGTCGACTTCGACGAGCGTCGTCGCGGCGAGGTCATCAAGTACGTGACCGAGAAGTACGGCGAGGAGCGCGTCGCGCAGATCGTCACCTACGGCACCATCAAGGCGAAGCAGGCCCTGAAGGACTCGGGGCGCGTGCTCGGCTTCCCGTTCTCGATGGGCGAGAAGCTCACGAAGGCGATGCCGCCGGCCGTCATGGGCAAGGACATCCCGCTCACCGGCATCTTCGACAAGAACCACCCGCGCTACAAAGAGGCCGGCGACATCCGCGCGATCGTCGAGACCGACCCCGAGGCCCGCACCGTGTTCGACACGGCGCTCGGCCTCGAGAACCTGAAGCGCCAGTGGGGCGTGCACGCGGCCGGCGTCATCATGTCCAGCGACCCGCTGATCGACATCATCCCGATCATGAAGCGCGAGCAGGACGGCCAGATCGTCACGCAGTTCGACTACCCCGCGTGCGAGTCGCTCGGCCTCATCAAGATGGACTTCCTGGGGCTGCGCAACCTCACGATCATCGACGACGCGCTCGACAACATCGAGGCCAACCGCGGGTTCCGCCCCGTGCTCGAAGACCTCGCCCTCGACGACCCCGAGGCGTACGCGCTCCTCTCGCGCGGCGACACGCTCGGCGTGTTCCAGCTCGACGGCGGGCCCATGCGGGCGCTCCTGCGCCTCATGAAGCCCGACAACTTCGAGGACATCTCGGCCGTCATCGCGCTGTACCGCCCCGGCCCCATGGGTGCGAACTCGCACACCAACTACGCGCTCCGCAAGAACGGCCTGCAAGAGATCACGCCGATCCACGCCGAGTTCGCGGAGTCGCTGAAGGACATCCTCGACACGAGCTACGGCCTGATCATCTACCAGGAGCAGGTCATGGCGATCGCGCAGCGCGTCGCCGGCTTCTCGCTCGGCCAGGCCGACATCCTCCGCCGTGCGATGGGCAAGAAGAAGAAGTCCGAGCTCGACAAGCAGTACGAGGGCTTCTCGAACGGCATGAAGGCAAACGGCTACTCCGAGGAGGCGATCGGCAAGCTCTGGGAGATCCTGCTGCCGTTCTCCGACTACGCCTTCAACAAAGCGCACTCCGCCGCCTACGGCGTGCTGAGCTACTGGACGGCGTACCTCAAGGCGCACTTCCCGGCCGAGTACATGGCGGCCCTGCTCACGAGCGTCGGCGACGCGCGCGACAAGCTCGCGCTCTACCTCAACGAGTGCCGCCGAATGGGCATCAAGGTGCTGCCGCCCGACGTCAACGAGTCGATCGGCTTCTTCGCGGCCGTCGGCGACGACATCCGGTTCGGGCTCGGCGCCGTGCGCAACGTCGGCTTCAACGTCGTCGACGCGATCCGTGCCGCGCGCGACGAGAAGGGGCGCTTCGAGTCGTTCCACGACTTCTTGAAGAAGTCGCCCCTGCCGGTGGCGAACAAGCGCACCGTCGAGTCGCTCATCAAGGCCGGGGCCTTCGACTCGCTCGGGGCGACCCGGCGGGCGCTCGTCGAGATCCACGAGGGTGCGGTCGAGTCGGCGGTGGGGGAGAAGCGCGTCGAGGCGACCGGCCAGGCCGGCTTCGACTTCGACTCGCTGCTCGCCGAGCACGAGGAGGCGCCGCCGTCGCTCGTGCCCGACCGACCCGAGTGGGCCAAGCGCGACAAGCTCGCCTTCGAGCGCGAGATGCTGGGGCTCTACGTCTCCGACCACCCGCTCGCCGGGCTCGAGGCACCCCTCGCCAAGCACGCCTCGACGACGATCACCGACCTCATGGGCTCGGACGCCACGCAGGACGGCGACACCGTGACGATCGCCGGTCTCGTGACGAGCGTGCAGCACCGCGTCGCGAAGGCCTCGGGCAACCAGTACGGCATGATCCAGGTCGAGGACTTCTCGGGCGAGATCACGGTCATGTTCATGGGCAAGGCGTACCAGGAGTTCGCCCCGGGCCTCCAGGCCGACTCGATCGCCGTCGTGCGCGGACGGGTCAGCATGCGCGACGACGGCATGAACCTGCACGCGTACAGCGTGTTCACCCCCGAGCTGGGCCAGGGCGACGAGAGCGGTCCGGTGATGATCTCGCTGCCCGAGCAGCGGGCGACGACCGAGACCGTCACCGCGCTCGGCGACGTGCTCATCAGGCACCGGGGCGACACCGAGGTGCGGCTGAAGCTCGTCCGCGGGCGCAGCGCCCGGGTCTTCGAGCTGCCGTACCCGGTGAAGGTGAGCGCCGACTTCTACGGCGAGCTGAAGAGCCTGCTCGGGCCGAACTGCCTCGTGTGACGCCCGCCCGACGGAGGCGCACGGGCGCTCGCTAGGCTTGATGGGCCATGCGTACCATCGACCTCCGCGGAACCCGTCCCTCCACGACCGAGCTGCTCGCGCTCGTGCCCCGCGCCGCGACCGACGTCTCGGCCGCGCTCGAGCCGGCTCGTGCGCTCATCGACGCTGTTCGCGAGCACGGCGAGTCCGCGCTCCTCGACCAGGCCGAGCGGTTCGACCGGGTGCGGCCGTCGTCGGTGCGGGTGCCCGCCGAGGAGCTCGAGGCGGCCCGCGACGCCCTTGCGCCCGAGATCCGCGACGCCGCCCTCCGCACCATCGAGCGCGTGCGCGCCGCGAGCGCCGCACAGGTGCCGGCGCCCGAGCGCACGGTGCTCGGCGACGGCGCGGTCATCGAGCAGCGCTGGCAGCCGGTCGCCCGGGTCGGTCTCTACGTGCCGGGCGGCAAGGCCGTCTACCCCTCGAGCGTCGTCATGAACGTGGTGCCGGCGCAGGCCGCCGGTGTGCGCTCGATCGCCCTCGCCTCACCGCCGCAGGCCGAGTTCGGCGGGCGCGTGCACCCGACGATCGCGGGCGTGGCGGCGCTCCTCGGCATCACCGAGGTCTACGCCATGGGCGGCGCGGGCGCGATCGGCGCCTTCGCCCACGGCGTGCCCGAGCTCGGCCTCGAGCCCGTGCAGCGCGTCACCGGCCCCGGCAACGTCTTCGTGGCCGCCGCCAAGCGGCTCGTCCAGGGCGTGACGGGCATCGACGCCGAGGCCGGGCCCACCGATATCCTCGTGATCGCCGACGACGCGGCCGACGCCGACTTCGTTGCCGCCGACCTCGTGAGCCAGGCTGAGCACGACGAGCTCGCCGCCTCGGTGCTCGTCACCGACTCGGCCGAGTTCGCCGCGCGGGTGGTCGCCCGCCTCGAGGCTCGGGCCGACGCGACGAAGCACCGCGAGCGGGTGCGGCAGGCCATCGACGGCGTGCAGTCCGCCATCGTGCTCGTCGACGACCTCGAACAGGCGGCCGACTTCGCGAACGCCTTCGGCGCCGAACACCTCGAGATCCAGGTGCGCGACGCCGACGCGGTGCTCGCGCGCATCGAGAACGCCGGCGCCATCTTCGTCGGCCCCTACTCGCCGGTGAGCCTCGGCGACTACGCGGCGGGCTCGAACCACGTGCTGCCCACGGGCGGCCAGTCGCGATACGCCGCGGGGCTCTCGGCCGCCACCTTCCTGCGCCCGCAGCAGGTCGTGCGCTACGACGAGCAGGCGCTCCGCGAGGTCGCCCCGGTCATCGCGGCCCTGTCGGCGGAGGAGGACCTGCCGGCCCACGGCGAGGCGGTCACCGCGCGTTTCGACCGGGCGTGATCGGCGGGGGCGGCCCGGCCGGCGCGACGCGGGGTCGTCGGCGGCGCACCGCCCGCCGCCGCTAGGCTGGGTGACACCATGTACTGCCCGTTCTGCCGCCACCCCGATTCGCGCGTCATCGACTCCCGCACGAGCGACGACGGGCTCTCGATCCGTCGCCGTCGCCAGTGCCCCGAGTGCGGCAGGCGCTTCTCGACGACCGAGACGGCGAGCCTCGTCGTGATCAAGCGCAGCGGCGTCGTCGAGCCGTTCAGCCGTGAGAAGGTCGTGCTGGGCGTGAAGAAGGCGTGCCAGGGCCGGCCCGTCACCGACTCCGACCTCGCGGTGCTCGCGCAGAAGGTCGAGGAGACGATCCGTTCGACGGGCGCCTCGCAGATCGAGGCGAACGATATCGGCCTCGCGATCCTGCCGCCGCTGCGCGAGCTCGACGAGGTCGCGTACCTCCGATTCGCGAGCGTGTACCAGGCGTTCGACTCGCTCGACGACTTCGAATCGGCGATCGAACTGCTCCGCGAGGAGCACGGGCGCCTGCCCGCACGACCGGTCGAGTGACGCGGCAGGGTGCCGCGACCGGTACCCTGAATCCGGCATGTATCGACTTCTCTTCTCCGCGTTCCTCTCCAAGCTCGACCCCGAAGACGCGCATCACCTCGCATTCCGGGTGATCAAGGCGCTGCCGACGCTCGGCGTCGGGCGGCTCGTCGAGCGGTTCACCGCGCCCGACCCCTCGCTCGCGGTCGAGGCGCTCGGACTGCGCTTCCCGTCACCGTTCGGCGTCGCCGCCGGTTTCGACAAGGACGGGTACGCGGTGCTCGGCCTCGGCAACCTCGGGTTCGGCCACGTCGAGGTCGGCACGATCACGGCGATCGCGCAGCCGGGCAACGAGCGCCCGCGACTGTTCCGCCTCGTGCAGGATCGCGCGCTCGTCAACCGCATGGGCTTCAACAACGGCGGCGCGGATGCCGCGGCGGGCCGCCTCTCGCGGCTGTCGCGCCGCACGCACCGCCCGGTGCTCGGCATCAACATCGGCAAGAGCCGCGTCACCGCCGTCGAGGACGCGGTCGGCGACTACGAGCGCAGCGCGAAGCTGCTCGCGCCCTACGCCGACTACCTCGTGGTCAACGTCAGCTCGCCGAACACGCCGGGTCTCCGCGGCCTGCAGGAGCTCGACGCCCTCGCGCCGCTGCTCGAAGCCGTGCGCGCCGCCAGCGGCACCACGCCGCTCCTCGTGAAGATCGCCCCCGACCTCGACGACGCCGAGGTGGTGCGCATCTGTGAGCTCGTCGTGCGCCTCGGCCTCGACGGGCTCATCGCCACGAACACGACGATCTCCCGCGCCGGGCTCCGCACCGAGGCATCCGTCGTCGAGTCGATCGGAGCCGGCGGTCTCTCGGGTGCGCCGCTCGCCGGGCGCTCGCTCGAGGTGCTGAAGCTCGTCCGCCGGCACGTGCCGGCGGAGCTCTGCGTGATCTCGGTCGGCGGCGTCGAGACCGCGGCCGACGTGCAGGACCGGCTCGACGCCGGTGCGACGCTCGTGCAGGGCTACTCGGCGTTCATCTACCGGGGTCCGCTGTGGGCGCGGCAGGTCAACCGCGGGCTGGCGGCGTTCCGCCGTTCGCGCGTGCCGGCGGTCGCCGCGAAGTAGGCGGCGCGGCCCGCGCGCCCCGCGCGCCCGACTCGGTTCGTCGGGCCGGACGAACCGCCGGTGCGCTCAGACGACGCCGACCTCGGCCAGCCGATCGGCGATGGTCGACCCGTCGCTCGCCGAGACCCACGGCACCTCCGTGCCGTGCTCCTCGGCCTTGGTGCGACCGCCGGCGAGCACGGCTTCACCCGTCGAGAGGCGCCGGATCGCGATCGCCTCGACCCGGTCGGGGTGCTCCGCGGCGAACTGCGCGTAGAGCTCCTCGTCGTGCTGCCCGTCGTCGCCGATGAGCAGCCACCGCACGTTCGGGAACTCTTCGGCCAGGCGCCGCAGGTTCTCGTGCTTGTGCTCACGCCCACTGCGGAACCAGCGGTCGTGCGTCGGGCCCCAGTCGGTGAGGAGCAGGGGGCCGGCGGGGTAGAGGTTGCGGGAGAGGAAGCGCGTCAGCGTCGGCGCGACGTTCCAGGCGCCGGTCGAGAGGTAGATGACCGGCGAGCCCGGGTGCGAGCGGGCGAGGCGCTCGAAGAGCACGGCCATGCCGGGCGTCGGGATGCGGGCGTGCTCGTCGAGCACGAAGGTGTTCCACGCGGCGACGAGCGGCCGGGGGAGCGCCGTCACCATCACGGTGTCGTCGACGTCGGAGATGATGCCGAACTCGACGTCGGGACCGACGATGCGGATGGGCGCCTCGACGGGGTTCGCACCCTCGGTGCTGAGCGTCGCACGGTGCCAGCCGGGCTCGAGCGACACCGGCACGGTCGTGTCGACGACGCCGCCGCGGTCGGCGAGCACCTCGATGCGTTCGCCGCCGATCTCGATGACGACGGGCACGTCGCCGACGGGCACGCTCGTGAAGCTGCGCCATCCGCGGATGCCCTGGTCGCCCCGACGACGGCGGCGCTTCGACGCCTCGGGCGGGATCGGCTTGTGCAGCAGCACCCGGCAGAACACCCGGACCCACTCGGTCGAGCCGTAGCCGGTGTAGGGGACCACGGTCGGGATGTGGCCGCGACGGCGCGCCCAGCGAGATCGGACGTCGTGGATCCAGTCTTCGATGCGCGCGGCACGATGCCGGACCTGGCGCTCTCGGGATCCGGCCGGGGTGGGGGAGCTCGCCGGCATCCACTCAGTCTGTCATGCGAGCGCCCCGGGTCGCGAAACGGCCGCGATCGGTACGGTGGGCCGTCCGCCGCCCGATAGAGTGGTCCGAGCAACTGAGGAGGTTCCGTGCCGAACATCGACCTGATCCTCGGGGCCGATCCGAGCCGGAGGCGCTCGGTCCGCACCGAGCCGACGCAGCGTCGCTCGAGCCAGCGTCTCGACGCACTGCTCGACGCCGCCGCCGAGATCGTCGACGAGTCGGGCTTCGAGCGGCTGACCACGCAGATGGTCGCCGAGCGTGCCGGGGCCTCGATCGGCACGGTGTACCGCTACTTCCCCGACCGCGTCGCCGTGCTGTACGCGCTCCGCGAGCGATCGGTCCGCCGCTACCGCGAGCGCGTCGCCGACGACATGGAGGGCATCGAGCTCGAGTCCTGGTGGACGGTCGTCGAGACCGCGCTCGAGGCGTGCGCCACGATGTACCGCGATGAACCCGGCTTCACCGTCGTGCACGCGGCGCAGCGCGAGCTCGCCGAGGACGACATCGAGCCCGAGTTCGCCCACCGCATGGCCCGCCTCATCGAGGCCGAGTTCGGCGACGAGTCCGATCGCGCCGAGCTCCGTTTCCGCCTCGGCGTCGGGATGGAGATCGGCGACGCCCTCATCAGCCGCGCCTTCGAGCGCAGCCCCGAGGGCGACGAGCGGTACCTCGCCGAGGCGAAGCGCCTCGTGCACGACTACCTCGCCGAACACCTCGGCTCGGTGCTCGCGGCGGCCGACGCGGCCTGAACCGGCTCGCGACGCGCGGCGTCAATCCGTTGCCCTGCGGCGCGATCGGTGTTTGGCTTGAGCCTGCACATCGAGCGAAGGCCGACGACGGGATGAAGCCAGCATGATCGAGTTCCGCGGCGTCTCCAAGCGCTTCCCCGACGGCACCCTCGCGGTCTCGGGGGTCGACATCGTGATCCCGCCGCGCAAGACGACGGTCCTCGTCGGCTCGTCGGGCTCGGGCAAGACGACGCTCCTCCGCATGATCAACCGCATGGTCGATCCGAGCGAAGGGCAGGTGCTCATCGACGGCACGGATGTCTCGACGCTCGAGCCCGTCGCGCTCCGCCGGAGCATCGGCTACGTGATGCAGAACTCCGGGCTCCTGCCGCACCGCAAGGTGATCGACAACGTGGCGACCGTCCCGATCCTCCGCGGCACCCGCAAGCGCGAGGCGCACGCCAGGGCGCTGGAGCTCCTCGACACCGTCGGGCTCGACCGGTCGCTCGCCGACAAGTATCCGAGCCAGCTCTCGGGCGGCCAGCAGCAGCGCGTGGGCGTCGCGCGCGGCCTCGCCGTCGACCCGAACATCCTGCTGATGGACGAGCCGTTCGGCGCCGTCGACCCCATCGTCCGTTCCGAGCTGCAGCAGGAGCTGCTTCGACTGCAGGGCGAGCTGGGCAAGACGGTGGTCTTCGTGACCCACGACATCGACGAGGCGTTCCTCCTCGGCGACCAGGTCGTCATCATGCAGCAGGGCGGCAGGATCTCGCAGGCCGCGTCGCCCGCCGAGATCCTCGCGCGTCCCGCCGACGACTTCGTCGCCGACTTCGTCGGCGCCGATCGGGGCAAGCGCGTGCTGCACCTCCGCGACGTCGACGGACGGCAGGTCGTCGTCGACGGCGACGGGCGCGCGGCGGGAGTGCTCGCCTCGTGACCTGGCTCTGGTCGAATCTCGACCTGGTCGGCGAGCTGAGCCTCGTGCACCTGGCATTGTCGGTGCCCGCGATCATACTGAGCTTCGTGGTCTCCGTCCCGATCGGCTGGCTGGCGCACCGGTACCGGTGGTCGCGCGGCGTGCTGCTCACGCTCTGCGGGCTGCTCTACGCGATCCCGTCGCTCGCGCTGCTCATCGCGCTGCCGGTCTTCACCGGGCTCGGCGTGCGGTCGCCCGTGAACCTCGTGGTCGCGCTGACGCTCTACGGCATCGCCGTGATCGTGCGCACCGCCGCCGACGCCTTCGACGCGATCGACCGCGACGTGCGCCAGTCGGCGACCGCGGTCGGCTATGCCGCGTTCGGCCGTTTCCGGGCGGTCGAGCTGCCGCTCGCCGGGCCGGTGCTGCTCTCGGGGCTCAGGGTCGTCATCGTCAGCACGGTCAGCCTCGCGACGATCGGCGCCGTGATCGGGGTGCCGAGCCTCGGCAGCCTCTTCACCGACGGGTTCCAGCGCGGCATCCAGGCCGAGATCGCGACCGGCATCGTCGCGACGATCCTGCTCGCCCTCCTGCTCGACCTCCTCGCCGTGCTGGCGGGCCGGCTGCTCATGCCGTGGACGAGGGTCGGGACGGGGCGCCGTTCCTCTGCGACCGCACCGACCGCTCCCGCGACGGAGGAGGCACTGTCGTGAACCTCGTCGCGGACGGCATCGCCTGGATCCTCGATCCGGCCAATTGGCAGGGTGCGGGCAGCATCCCCGAGCGCATCGCCCAGCATCTGCTCCTCTCGCTCGTGGTGCTCCTCGTGGCGTCGGCGATCGCCCTGCCCACCGGCGCGGTGATCGGGCACACCGGGCGCGGCAAGCAGCTCGTCGTGATGGTCTCGGGCGGGCTGCGCGCGCTGCCGACGCTCGGCGTGCTGACCCTCTTCGGCCTCTGGCTCGGCATCGGGCTCGCGGCCCCGGTGATCTCGCTGGTCATCCTCGCCGTGCCGCCGCTGCTCGCCGGAGCCTACGCGGGCTTCGAATCGGTCGACCGGCGCACGATCGACGCGGCGCGTGCGATGGGCATGCGCGAGCGCGAGATCGTCGGCGGCGTCGAACTGCCGCTCGGCCTGCCGATCATCGTCGGGGGCGTGCGCTCGGCGGCGCTGCAGATCATCGCCACGGCGACCCTCGCGGCGTACGTGGCGGACGTCGGCCTCGGTCGGCCGATCTTCCAGGGGCTCAAGACCCGCGACTACGGCGAGATGCTCGGCGGCTCGATCCTCGTGATCCTGCTCGCCCTCCTCGTCGACGGCGCGTTCGCACTCGCGCAGCGCCTCGTCGTGCCCGCCGGCGTGCGGGCGACTCGAACTCGTGAACTCCGTTCGCGGCCGGCCCGGCCGCGAACGGTTCTGGGGCGACCCATCCATGAAGGGAACAGGCAATGATCACAGCAGGAAAAGGCCGACTCGTCGCGCTGGCGGCGGTCGCGGTCGGGGCGACAGTGGCCCTGGCAGGGTGCGCATCGGGCGACCCGCTCGACAGCGGATCGGGTGAGACCGACGGCGGTGGCGAGACGCTCGTCGTCGGCTCGCAGGACTACTACTCCAACGAGATCATCGCGCAGATCTACGCCCAGGCGCTCGAGGCGAACGGCTTCACGGTCGACCTCCAGCCCCGCATCGGGCAGCGCGAGGTCTACATGCCCGAGATCGAGAGCGGCGCGATCGACGTCTTCCCCGAGTACACGGGCAACCTCCTCCAGTACTACGTGCCCGACACCACGGCGACGACCGCCGACGACGTCTACGCCGAGCTCGAGGGCGCGCTGCCCGAGGGCCTGCGCGTGCTCGACCAGTCGTCGGCAACCGACCAGGACTCGTACAACGTCACGAAGGAGTTCTCGGAGACGAACGGCGTGACGAGCCTCGCCGACCTCGCGAAGGTCGAGACGCCGCTGACGCTCGGCGGCAACTCCGAGCTCGCCACCCGGCCCTACGGGCCCGACGGCCTGAAGTCGGTGTACGGCGTCGATGTCGCGTTCACGCCCATCGAGGACAGCGGTGGGCCGCTCACCATCAAGGCCCTCCAAGACGGTGCGGTGCAGCTCGTGAACATCTACAGCGCCAACCCGGCGATCTCCACGAGCGACCTGGTGACCCTCGAAGACCCCGAGGGCCTCTTCCTCGCCTCGAACGTCGTGCCCGTGGTGAGCGAGAAGGTCGACGACGAGGCCGCCGAGGTGATCAACACGGTGAGCGCCGCGCTCACGGCCGCCGACCTGGTCGCCCTCAACGCGCTCAGCGTCGACGAGCAGCAGTCGGCCGAGCAGATCGCCAGCGACTGGCTCGCCGAGCAGAGCCTGTTCTGAGCCAGGTCGCTGCCGGCTAGCGGTCGGCGTCGTGTTCCGAGGGGTCGGATGCCGAGGCATCCGGCCCTTCGTCGCGGCGGGGGACGCGCGCCGGCGCCGTCGTCGGTGCTGCTGCGCGCGTGAAGTCCGCCGGAGTGCCCACGGCCGTGTCGAGCGCACCGGAGTCGTCGGAGGCTTCGGCCGCCTCCATGTGCTTGGCCTCGGAGCGCACGATGAGCTTCTTGGCGCCCCACACGACGAGGAGGAACAGCGCGATCACGGCGACGAAGATGTAGCCGGCCCAGTGCAGCTCGCGGCTGAGCTCGCGGTAGCTGCCCGCGGCGGCCCAGCCGACCGAGACGTAGGCGAAGGCCCAGATGACGCAGGCGGGCGCCGTCCAGGCGATGAACTTGCGGTAGCGCATCGTGCTCATGCCGACGGTCAGCGGGATGAGCGAGTGCAGCACGGGCAGGAAGCGCGAGATGAAGATCGCGGGCCCGCCGCGGCGGTCGAGGTAGCGCTGCGCGCGATGCCAGTTCTCCTCGCCGAGCTTCTGGCCGAGGCGCGAGTGGAGGATGTGCGGGCCGAACCAGCGTCCGAGGCCGAACCCGATGCTCTCGCCGATCAGCGCGCCGACGATGACCGTGAACGTGAGGCCGAGGTACTCGCCGACGCTGTCGACCGCGGTCGCGGCGACGAGCACGATGGTGTCGCCCGGCACGACGAGCCCGATGAGCACGCTCGTCTCGAGCATGATGCCGAGGCCGGCGAGGAGAGTGCGGGCGACCGGGTCGACCGCCTGCACGGTGCTCAGGATCCAGTCGAGGATCTCGTTCATCGTTCGAGCGTAACCGCGGGCGGGCGCCGTCGCGTCACCCTGCGGGATGATCCGCCAGTACCGCGGTATAGGCCGCGAGCGGGACGAGGAGGAGGAGTGCGGAGACGCCGAGCACGATCGCGCGCGGCATCGCCGACGACGAGGATGCCGCGGGCACGACGCCGAGCCGGTCGAGCCGGGCCTCGAGCATGTCGGCGTCGGCGATGACGGAATCGTCGCCGTAGCCGCCCGGACCGCCCTCGCCGACGACGAGGAGCGCCCCGCGGAGCGCGTCGTCGCCGGCCGCGCGTCGTGCGCGGTCGTCGGCGAGCATCTCGGCGAGGAGGATGACGGAGCGCTCGGCGCGGTTCGCGATCGGGAACCACGGCAGCGCGCTGTGCCAGGCGCGGAACGCGAGGAGCACCAGGTGGTGCAGCTGGTCGAGGTGGGCGCGTTCGTGCGCGATGACGGCGGCCAGCTCGTCGGGCGAGAGCGCGTCGATGAGCCCGTCGGTGAGCACGGTCGCGGTGCGGATGCCGGGGACGCAGTAGGCGAGCGGTGCGGGGTGGGCGAGCACCCGGGTGTGCGGCTGGCCCGGCATCGGGTCGCCGAGGAGGGACACGAGCTGGTGCTGGCGGCGCCGCTCGCGCTCGGCCCGCACCGCCGTGAGCGCGAGGTTCAGGGCGAGATGCACGGCGAGCCCGGCCGCCAGGGTGATCGCGGCGAGGTGCACGACGCCGAATTCGGGCGGGATCGGGCCCGTGAAGAGCGCGGGCACGAGGGCGTGCCAGGCGCCGAGGAGGGAGCCGGCCGGGGAGGCGCCGAAGACGAGCAGGCAGCCGATCATCGAGACGCCGCCGGCGATGGCGATGGCCTGCCAGAGCGCCAGGGCGACGGCGGGGGAGCGCGCGGGCCACGCCGCGCGCGAGAGGACCAGCGGGATCGGCCACGCGAGCGTGAGCGCGAGGGCGCCGAGCCCCACGGCGACGGCGACCACGGTCAGCGTCGGACGAGCTCGTCGAGGAGGCGTCGGAGGGTCGCCGCCTCGCCGTCGCTCACGGTGCCCACGAATCGGGCCAGTGCGGCGTCGCGGTCGCTCGAACGGTCGAGCACCTCGTGCATGAGCTCGGCGGTGTGCTCCTCGCGGGAGAGCAGCGCCTGGTAGCGGTGGGGCCGGTGCTCGCGGGTGCGGCTCACGAAGCCCTTGCGCTCGAGTCGGGAGAGCACGGTCAGCACCGTGGTCGTCGCGACCGTGCGCCCGCTCTCGCCGTCGCGCATCGCGAGCGCGTCGCGCAGTTCGTTGGCCGAGAGCGCGGCGTCGCTCGACCAGAGCACCTCCATCACGGAGCGCTCGAGATCTCCGAGACTCGCCATGCCACCAGACTACCGCCGATCTCGGATTTGTTCTACGCTTCGTAGAAGAACGTCGCTTCGGCGTTCTCTCCGTGTGAAAGAGGCATCCGTGTGAATGAGTTGCTCGACCCGCTGCTGCTCGCTCGATGGCAATTCGGTCTGACGACCGTCTACCACTTCCTGTTCGTCCCGATCACGATCGGACTCGCGACCACCGTCGCGGTCTTCCAGACCGCCTGGTTCCGCACCGACAAGGTCGAGTACCTGAAGATCACCCGCTTCTTCGGCAATCTCTTCCTCATCAACTTCGCCATGGGCGTCGTCACGGGCATCGTGCAGGAGTTCCAGTTCGGGATGAACTGGTCGGAGTACTCGCGCTTCGTCGGCGACGTCTTCGGCGCTCCGCTCGCGCTCGAGGGCCTGCTCGCCTTCTTCTTCGAGGCGACCTTCATCGGCCTCTGGATCTTCGGTTGGGACAAGCTTCCGCGCGGCATCCACCTCGCGACCATCTGGTGCACCGCGATCGGCACGATCGTGTCGGCGTACTTCATCCTCGCGGCGAACGCCTTCATGCAGAACCCCGTCGGCTACGAGATGAACGCCGAGAAGGGTCGAGCCGAGCTCGTCGACATCGGGGCGCTGCTCACGAACCCCGTGGCCCTCGCCGCATTCCCGCACACGATCGCCGCGAGCTTCATGGTGACCGCCGGCCTCATCATCTCGGCCGCCGCCTGGCACCTCGCCCGCAACCAGCACCTCGACACGATGCGCCCCGCGCTGAAGTTCGGGCTCTGGACGATGGTCGGCGCCGGCATCCTCACGACGATCTTCGGCGACCAGCTCAGCCTTGCGATGGTGGCCACGCAGCCCATGAAGATGGCCGCCGCCGAGGCGACCTACGACACCGTCTGCGGCGCCGACGCCTCCTTCTCGCTGTTCACCCTCGGCACGCCCGACGGCACGAGCGAGCTGTTCTCGATCCGCGTGCCGTACCTGCTGTCGCTCCTCTCGACGCACTCGTTCGACGGCTGCGTCGAGGGCATCAACGACCTGCAGGCGCAGTACACCGAGCTCTACGGCCCCGGCGACTACGCGCCGACCATCTGGGTCACCTACTGGGCGTTCCGCTGGATGATCGGGCTCGGCATGCTCCACGTGCTCGTCGCGGTCGTCGGCCTGTGGCTCACCCGCAAGGGCCGGATGCCGAGGCAGCGCTGGATCTGGAAGGTCGCGATCTGGAGCTTCCCGCTCTCGCTCGCCGCGATGAGCGTCGGCTGGGTCTTCACCGAGATGGGGCGCCAACCCTGGATCGTGTTCAGCCTCCTGCCCACCGAATCGGCCGTCTCGCCGAACGTCACCGGGCTCGACGTGCTCATCTCCCTGATCGCGTTCACGCTCGTCTACGGCGCGCTCGCGGTCGTCGAGGTGCGACTGATCCTCCGGGCCATCAAGAAGGGCCCACCCGAACTCGGCGAACCCGACCCCGAGTCGGGCCGCATCGAACCCGCCACGACGGTCTACTGAAAGGAGGAGGACAAGTGGATCTCCCCACGCTCTGGTTCTGGATCGTCGCGTTCCTCTTCGTCGGCTACTTCGTACTCGACGGCTTCGACTTCGGCGTCGGCATGTCGCTGCCGTTCCTCGGCAGGGACGACACCGACCGCCGAGTGCTCATCAACACCATCGGCCCCGTCTGGGACCTCAACGAGACCTGGGTGATCGTCGCGGGCGCCGCGCTCTTCGCGGCGTTCCCCGAGTGGTACGCGACGCTCTTCTCGGGCTTCTACCTCGCGCTCCTGCTCATCCTGCTCGCGCTCATCGTGCGCGGCGTCTCGTTCGAGTACCGCCACCAGCGACCCGAGTCGCAGTGGAAGGGTCGCTTCGACCTGATGATCGTGATCGGCTCGGCGGTGCCCGCGCTGCTCTGGGGCGTCGCGTTCGCGAACATCGTGCAGGGCGTGCCCCTCGACACGGACCACAACTACACCGGCACCCTGTTCGACCTCCTGAACCCGTACGCCCTCCTCGGCGGGCTCACGACGCTCCTCCTCTTCTTCACGCACGGCGTCGTCTTCGTGTCGCTGAAGACGGAGGGCGAGCTGCGCGAGCGGGCGCGCCGCCTGGCGGTGCGCTCGGGGATCGTGACGATCGTCGTGGCCGCGTCCTTCCTGCTGTGGACGGGGCTCGCCTTCGGCACGTTCTGGTTCTGGATCCTCGCGGCGGTCGCCGCGGTCGCGCTCATCGGCGGCTGGCTCGCGAACCTGCGGGGCGCCGAGGGCGTCGCGTTCACGCTCATGGCCGCGACGATCGCCGCAGCGGTGTTCGCGCTGTTCGCCGCGCTGTTCCCCGACGTCATGCCGGCCTCGAACGACCCGGCGAACAGCCTCACGATCGAGAACGCCTCGTCGACGACGTACACGCTCACCTTCATGAGCTGGGTCGCGCTGATCTTCCTGCCGCTCATCCTCGCGTACCAGGGGTGGACCTACTGGGTCTTCCGCAAGCGCGTGAGCCGCTCGACGATCGAAGCGGCGACCCACTGAGCCGGCTCGCGTGAAACCTCTCGACCCCCGGCTCGTGCGCCGCTCGCGCGCCGCCCGCGGCTTCCTCATCGCGGGCGGTGCGCTGGCCGTCGTGCAGGCCGCGGCGATCATCGCGGTGGCGTGGTCGATCGCGACCCTCGTCGTCGGCCTCATCGAAGGCATGCCGATGGACGCGGCCTGGCCGGCCCTCGCCGTGCTCTTGGGCGCCGCGTGCGCACGGGCGCTCGCGAGCTGGGCGTGGGAGCTGGTCGGCGCGACGGGCGCGCAGCGCGTCAAGCGCGAGCTCCGGGCCGAGCTGCTGGCGGCGCTCGAGCGCCGCCCCGGCGGCATCGCCGGCTTCTCCACGGCTCGCATCGCGACCCTGCTCGGCCCGGGCCTCGACGCGCTCGACGACTACTTCGGCCGCTACCTGCCGCAGCTCGTGCTCACGGTCGTCGCGACGCCCGCGTGCATCGCGGCGGCGTGGATCGCCGACCCGGTCTCGGGCCTCGTGCTCGTGATCGTCCTGCCGCTCATCCCCGTGTTCATGGCGCTCATCGGCATGGCGACCGAGGCGGTGCAGCGCCGCCAGTGGGAGAGCCTGTCGGTGCTCTCGCGCGGCTTCCTGGAGGTCGTCGGCGGGCTGTCGACGCTCATCCTGTACGGCCGGGCCGAGCGGCAGGCGCGCCGCATCCGCGAGGTGACCGACGGCTACCGGCGCCGCACGATGAAGGTCCTCCGCATCACCTTCCTCTCGGGCTTCACGCTGGAGTTCGCCGCGAGCCTGTCGGTCGCACTCGTCGCGGTGTCGATCGGCCTGCGACTCGTCGCGGGCGACATGTCGCTCGCGCCAGGTCTCTTCGTGCTCGTGCTCGCGCCCGAGGTGTTCCTGCCGCTGCGCAACGTCGGCGCGGCGTTCCACGCCTCCGCGGCCGGGGTGACGGCATCCGATGACGCGTTCGAACTGCTCGACACCGCGGAGGCCGGGGCCGCCGGCGCGGGACCCGACGAAGCGGCCGTCGAGCACGCGGATGCCCCGACGCCCACGCCGAGCTCAGGCCTGGCATTCTCCGGACTCGTCATCCACCGTGGCGACCACGCGGTGATCGACGGCCTCGACGCGGTCGTCACCCCGGGCTCGCTCATCGCCGTGACCGGCCGGAGCGGCAGCGGCAAGTCGACGCTCTTCGCCGCCCTCCTCGGCTTCGCGCCGGTCGCGGCGGGGGAGATCACGTGGGACGGCCGCTCGCTCGGCGCCCGGGGCCGTGAGCTCATCGCGTGGGCCGGCCAGTCGCCGATGCTCCTCGCCGGCACCGTCGCCGAGAACGTCCGCCTGGGCGACGAATCGGCGGCCCCCGAGCTCCTCGAGCGGGCGTTCGCGGTCGCGGGGGTCGACGTCCCGGCCGAACTCGTGCTCGGTCCGGGCGGGGCCGGCCTGTCGGGAGGGCAGGCGCAGCGGGTCGCGATCGCGCGCGCGGTGCATCGCCTGCTCGCGCGGCGGCTGCCGATCCTCCTGCTCGACGAGCCCACCTCGGCGCAGGACGCGGGCCGCGAGTCGGCGCTCGTCGAACGTGTTCGCGCACTCTGCGACGGGGGCGTCACCGTGCTCGTCGCCACGCATCGTCCGGCGCTCGTCCACGCCGCCGACGGCATCATCGAACCGGCGGTGGCCCATGTCTGAAGCGCGCCCGCAGGGCGGGGCCGACACCCGCTCGGTGCTCCGCACGAGCATCCCGCCGTTCGCCCGGCTGCTGCCCTCGGTGCTCTTCGGGATCCTGTCGGGCGGTTCGGCCGTCGTGCTCCTCGCCTGCTCGGCGTGGCTCATCGCCCGCGCAGCCGAGCAGCCCCCCGTGCTCTACCTCTCGCTCGCGATCGTCGGAGTCCGGGCGTTCGCGCTCGGCCGCGCGGTGTTCCGCTACCTCGAACGACTCAGCGGGCACGATGCCGCGTTCCGGCAGCTCGCCGCGATCCGCGGCGGCATCTTCGAACGGATGCTCCCCGTCGCCCCCGACGGCATCTCCGCGCTCCGGCGCGGTGAGCTGCTGTCGCGATTCGTGGGCGACGTCGACGAACTGCAGAACGTGCCCCTGCGGGCGGTGCAACCCGTCGTGAGCGCGCTCGTCGTGCTGCTCGGCGCCGTCGTCGGGGTCGCGCTGCTGGCGCCCGGTTCGGCGTTCGCCCTGCTCGGATGCCTCGTGGCCGGCGTCGGCGCGACGCTGCTCGTGCAACGTGCGGTCGCCGCGCGGGCCGAGACGCGGCTCGCGCCGCTGCGCGGTGAACTGCAGGCCGCGGTCGTCGATCAGGTGCAGTCGCTCGAGATGCTCGTCGCCTTCGACGCGGCGGCGGCTGGGCGGGCGCGCATCGACGCGCTGGGCGAGCGACTTGCCCGGATGACCCGGGAGAGCGCTTCGGCAGCCGGTGCGGCGGCCGCGATCATGTCGGCGATCGGCGGCATCGCGGTCGCCCTGGCGATCGTGACCGCCGAACCGCTCCTCGCCGCCGGACGCATCGACGGCCCGACCTTCGCGGTGCTGTGCCTCGTGCCGCTCGCGATCGCCGAGGTCGCCGCGGCGATCCCGCCCGCGGCGAGCGCGTGGCGGCTCGGGCGGGTGAGCGCGGAGCGCGTCGCGAGCGCCGTTCCCGGGGAGGTGCCGGCCGAGATCCCGGTGGCGCCCGCGATGCCGGTCGCACCGCCGGCCGCCGAGCCCACGCCGGCGATCTCGCTCCGCGGCGTCACCGCGAGCTGGCCCAGTGCCCCCGCACCGACGCTCGAGGGCCTCGACCTCGAACTCGCGCCCGGTGAGCGCGTGCTCGTGCGCGGCGAATCGGGCGCGGGCAAGTCGACGCTCGCGCACGTGCTCGTGCGCTTCCTCGAGACGAGCGGTTCGTACCGCATCGGGGGCGTCGAGGCATCCGAGCTCGACCCCGGCGACGTGCGCCGACTCGTCGGCCTCGTCGAGCAGCGCCCGTGGCTCTTCGACGAGGACGTGCGCCAGAATCTCGTGTTCGCACGCGACACCTCGACCGACGACGAGCTGCTCGACGTGCTCGACCGGGTGGGCCTGCGCGAGTGGGTGCTCGAACGCGGCGGGCTCGGCGCGCGCGTCGGCGAGCGCGGCTCGCTCGTCTCGGGCGGGCAGGCGCAGCGTCTGGCGCTCGCGCGGGCGATGCTCGCCGGGTTCCCCGTGCTCGTGCTCGACGAGCCGACCGCGAACGTCGATCGCGACCGGGCCGACGCCCTGCTGCGCGATCTCCTCGGCGCCGCGGAGGGCGAGGGCCGGACGGTCGTGCTCATCTCGCACGTTCCCGTCGACCCGGCGCTCGTCGATCGGGTCGTGACCATCGCCGGCGGGCGCGCACTCGAGGCGGACGCGGCAGGCCCCCTCGGCTGAGACGCCGGGGTGACGTGCCCGCTTCCGCCGTCCTCCGACACTGGGTCGCCTGGCGGGTCAGTGTCGGAGGATCGCAGCGGCCATCCCGCCGGTTTCCGGCCGCGACCGTCGGGAGCGGGATACCGTGGGATGGTCGCGCGGCCGACGGCGCGAGCCGCGCCCTAGGCTTGGGGGATGCCCCGTCGAATCCGGTCTCGCGTGCTGCCCTTCTGGCGCGACCCCGCAGAGGTGTTCGGGCTCCGCCACGCCGACGCCGAGTACGTCGTCTGGCTCGACGGCGGCGACGATGCGAGCGGGATGAGCGTGCTCGGGCGGGCGCATCAGGCGAGCGAGCTCGTCACCGCGGTGCTCGACGCCCGCGAAGGCGCGACGCTCGGCACGGGCCGCGTCGAGACGGTGCGCCCGGTGACGGACACTCGGGCGACGGCGGCGACCGTGCGCGAGGGCGCGGTGCTCGAGCTGCTGGCCGAGGCGCTCGCGATGCCCGCGGTCGAGCTCGAGCCGGGGGAGCCGGCACCCGGCCCGCTCGGCTGGTTCGGCTGGTTCGGCTACGAGCTCGGCGCCGCGGCCGACGGCGTGCCGGTGTCGCGCGCTGAGACGCCCGACGCGGCCTTCCTGTTCGTCGACCGCGCGCTCGTCTTCGACCACGCCGCACGCGAACTGCGGCTCGTCTGGCTCGACTCGGACGACGGGGCCGCGTGGGCCGACGCGGAGGCGACGGCGCTCGGCGAGATGATCGGCGACGACGGTGGGACGACGGCCACGGGGCATCCGCACCGATCGACCTCGACGACCGCGCCGCCCGCCGCGGCCGCGTGGCGCCACGACGCCGCCCGCTACGCCGAGCTGATCGAGGCCTGCCAGGCCGCGATCGTGCGCGGCGACGCCTACCAGCTCTGCCTCACGAACCGGGTCGACGTCGACGTGCACCCCGACCCCGCCGCGACCTACCTCGCGCTCCGGGCGACGAGTCCGAGCCACCACGGCGGCTTCGTTCGGTTCGGCGAGGTCGCGCTGCTCAGCGCCTCGCCCGAGCAGTTCCTCCTGGTCGAGCCGTCGGGCCGCGTGTCGACGAAGCCCATGAAGGGCACCCGGCCGCGCGACCCCGACCCCGTCCGCGACGCTGAGCTCCGTGCCGAGCTCCTCGCGAGCGACAAGGAGCGCGCCGAGAACCTCATGATCGTCGACCTCATGCGCAACGACCTCGGCCGCATCGCCGAGCTCGGCAGCGTCGGCGTCGAGGGCCTCCTCGAAGTCGAGGAGTACGCGCACGTGCACCAGCTCGTCTCGACGGTGCACGCCCGCATCGCGCCGCCGCGCTCGGTGCTCGACGTCGTGCGCGCCGCCTTCCCGGCCGGCTCGATGACCGGGGCGCCCAAGCACAGCGCGATGTCGATCCTGCACGGGCTCGAGCAGGGGCCGCGCGGAATCTACTCGGGTGCGTTCGGCTACCTCGGCGTCGACGGCGGAGCCGACCTCGCGATGGTGATCCGTTCGATCGTGCTCGCCCCGTCGGGCGCGAGCATCGGCACGGGCGGCGGCATCACGGCGCTCTCGGTGCCGGCGGAGGAGATCGAGGAGACCCGGGTGAAGGCCCGCGCCCTCCTCGCGGTGCTCGGCGCGGCATCCACCCCCGCCGAGTGACTAGGCTGGATACCCGAGTGCGCCGTGCTCCGGCGCGCCCTGCAGACCCCGCGGGCCGCGCCCGCCGAGCGACACACGATTGAGAGTCACGTGGCACACGATCACGACCCTGCACACGCCGAACCCGGCGCGTACGACTTCGCCGCCATCCAGGCGAAGTGGCTTCCCGTGTGGGACGAGCTCCAGCCGTTCCGCGCCGGGACGTCGGGCGACACGCGGCCCCGCAAGTACGTCCTCGACATGTTCCCGTACCCCTCCGGCGACCTGCACATGGGGCACGCCGAGGCGTTCGGCTTCGGCGACATCGCGGCGCGCTACTGGCGTCACCAGGGCTTCGACGTCCTGCACCCGATCGGCTGGGACTCGTTCGGCCTGCCCGCCGAGAACGCCGCGATCAAGCGCGGCGCCGACCCGCGCGAGTGGACCTACGCGAACATCGCCCAGCAGAAGGCCTCGTTCCGCCAGTACGCGCCGAGCTTCGACTGGTCGCGGGAGCTCCACACGAGTGACCCCGAGTACTACAAGTGGAACCAGTGGCTGTTCCTGAAGCTCTACGAGAAGGGCATCGCCTACCGCAAGGCGGGCCAGGTCAACTGGTGCCCGAACGACCAGACGGTGCTCGCGAACGAGCAGGTCGTCGACGGTCACTGCGAGCGCTGCGGCGCCGTCGTCACGAAGAAGGCGCTGACGCAGTGGTACTTCCGCGTCACGGACTACGCCGACCGCCTGCTCGACGACCTCAACCAGCTCGAGGGCAGCTGGCCCTCGAAGGTCGTCTCGATGCAGCGCAACTGGATCGGCCGCTCGGCCGGTGCCGACGTCGAGTTCGAGATCGAGGGCCGCGAGGGCAAGGTGCCGGTGTTCACGACCCGCCCCGACACGCTCTACGGCGCGACGTTCATGGTCGTCGCGGTCGACTCCGACCTCGCCGCCGAGCTCGCGGGCGGCGCCTCGCCCGAGGTGCGCATGCACTTCCAGGACTACCTCGACTCGGTGCGCGCCGAGACCGACATCGAGCGCCTCGCCACCGACCGCCCGAAGACCGGCGTGTTCCTCGAGCGCTACGCGATCAACCCGCTGAACGGTGAGCGGCTGCCGATCTGGGCGAGCGACTACGTGCTGGCCGACTACGGCCACGGCGCGATCATGGCCGTGCCCGCGCACGACCAGCGCGACCTCGACTTCGCCCGCACCTTCGAGCTGCCGGTGCGCGTCGTCGTCGACACGAATGCGCCCGTCACGGGCGTCATCCCGGTCATCCCCGTCGACGAGAACGGCGTGCCGTACCTCCCCGAAGACCACGAGCCGCTCGACCCGGCCGGCACCGGCGTCGCGCTGACCGGCGAAGGCCGCCTCATCAACTCGGGCCCGCTCGACGGCCTCTCGAAGTCGAACGCGATCCGTCGCGCGATCGAGATCCTCGACGAGCGCGGCACCGGTCGCGCCGCGAAGAACTACCGCCTGCGCGACTGGCTGATCTCGCGGCAGCGCTTCTGGGGCACGCCCATCCCGATCGTCCACTGCGCGGACTGCGGCGAGGTGCCCGTGCCCGAGAGCGAGCTGCCGGTGCGCCTGCCCGACGCGGCCGGTCTCGACCTGAAGCCGAAGGGCTCGAGCCCGCTCGGCGCGGCCGAGGACTGGGTGAACGTGGCCTGCCCGAACTGCGGCGGCGCGGCGAAGCGCGACTCCGACACGATGGACACCTTCGTCGACAGCTCGTGGTACTACCTGCGGTACCTGAACGCGAACGACGACACCAAGGCCTTCGACCCGGCCGAGGCCGAGAAGTGGGCTCCCGTCGACCAGTACGTCGGCGGCGTCGAGCACGCGATCCTGCACCTGCTCTACTCGCGCTTCATCACGAAGGTGCTGTTCGACCTCGGCTACCTCGGCTTCACCGAGCCGTTCACCTCGCTGCTCAACCAGGGCATGGTGCTCATGGACGGCTCGAAGATGTCGAAGTCGAAGGGCAACCTCGTCGAGTTCGCCTCCGAGCTCGCCGCGCACGGCACCGACGCGCTGCGCGTGACGCTCGCCTTCGCCGGCCCGCCCGAGGACGACATCGACTGGGCCGACCTGTCGCCCGTCGGCTCCGCCAAGTTCCTCGCGCGCGCCTGGCGCATCGCCGGCGAGGTGACCTCGTCGCCCGACGTCGACTGGTCGACCGGTGACCGGGCGCTGCGCCGGGTCACCCACCGACTGCTCGCGGATGCTCCGGGGCTGGCCGAGGCGTACAAGTTCAACGTCATCGTGGCGCGCCTCATGGAGCTCGTGAACGCGACCCGCAAGGCGATCGACTCGGGGCCCGGGGCATCCGACGCCGCCGTGCGCGAAGCGGCCGAGGTCACCGCGATGGTGCTCGATCTGTTCGCGCCGTACACCGCCGAAGACATGTGGCAGCGCCTCGGCTACGAGCCGACGATCGCGCTCGTGCCGTGGCGCAAGGCCGACCCGGCGCTCCTCATCGAAGAGCAGGTCACCGCCGTCGTGCAGGTCGACGGCAAGGTGCGCGACCGCCTCGAGATCTCGCCGAAGATCTCGGCCGACGAGCTCGAGCAGCTCGCCCGCACCTCCGAGGCGGTGATCCGCTCGGTCGGCGATCGCGAGATCGTGAACGTCATCGTGCGCGCGCCGCGGCTCGTGAACATCGCGACGCGCGGCTAGCGGCGGCGCGTCCGACGACGGCGCGGCGGTCGACCCCTTCGGGTCGGCCGCCGCGCCGTTCTGCACACAGTTTGTGCAAAGGCTGTCGCAATAGCGTCGAAGCATGTTCGATCGTGATGGGGGCGCGACCGATCGAGTCAGGATGCCCCGTGGCCGCCACTTCGCGGTGACCTGGTCGATTCCGGACGACTACGGCGGGATGACGGCGGCGCTGCTCGCGCGCTCCTCGGCGTTCGCCCGGCTCGGCGGGGTCGAGGTGCAGGTGCTGACGTTCGACGCGTGCGCTGACACTCCGTCGCTCGAGGCCCGGCTCCGCGATCGCGGTGCGATCGCCACAGGCGTGCGCATCGTGAACCTCGTCGAGTGGCTGCGATCGAACCCGCTGCCGGGCGGCAGCCTGCGCCTCGACCGCGAGACGTTCACGCCCCTCGCCGAGGGCGAGGCGGACGAGATGCTTCGCCGCGACGACGGACGGGTGATCGCCCGGGTGCGTCGTGACGACGGCGGTCGTCTGCTGCAGATCGACCACCTGCGCGATGACGGCAGCCTCGTGCTCAGCGATCGACGCGACACCCGGCGTCGTGGCGAGCCGGGCGGGCGCTCGCTGGTGCTCTGCGACGCCTCGGGCGCGCCGGTCCGGTCGTGGCGCCGTGCCTGGCCGATGTACACCGCCTGGCTCGATGCGCTCACGGCGTCGGAGCCGAGCTGCATGATCGTCGACAGCAAGACGATCGCCCCGTTCATGCTGGGCTATCGGCGATCGCACGTCATCACCGCTCATGTGGTGCATGCCTCGCACCGCGCCGGGCGGGGCGCCGAGCACCCGGTGCGTGCCTCGCGGCGGGAGGTGTTCGCGCACCTCGACGACTTCGACCTCGTCGCGCTGCTCTCGCAGCGTCAGGCGGCCGAGGTCGCCGAACTCGTCGGCCCGCACGAGCACCTCACGGTCATCCCCAATGCCCGCCCGCCGCGCGATGCTGACGCGGAGACGCGCAGGCGGCGGCGTGGTTCGCCGCCGCGACCGGTCGGCGCCGGCGTCGTCCTCGCCTCGCTGACCCCGCGCAAGCGGGTGTCGGACGCGATCGCGGCGGTGGCGGCGGCGCAGCGTGATGCCGCTGCGCCGCTCACGCTCGACGTCTACGGCGACGGCGAGGAGCGCGAGGCGCTCGCACGCCGGGCATCCGAGGCACCCGGCGTGCAGCTGCACGGCTTCGCACCCGATGCGCGTCGGCAGCTCGCGACGAGGTCGTTCCTGGTGCTGACCTCGCGCTCGGAGGGCTTCCCGCTCGTCCTCGTGGAGGCGATGGCGGCGGGCTGCATCCCGATCGCCTACGACATCCGCTACGGGCCGGCGGATCTCATCCGCCACGGAAGGAACGGACTGCTCGTGCCGAGCGGCGACCTCGAAGCGCTCGCGGCCGCGATCGGCTCGCTGCAGCGCATGCCGCCGCGGAAGGTCGCCGCGATGCGACGGGCAGCCGTGCGCAGCGCGCGAGCGTTCGACGAGCGCCGGGTCGTCGCGACCTGGGCGCGGGAGCTGTCGTGGGCGCGGGCGCGTCGCGATCTGCGCCGCTCGCACCGCGTTCCGCGGCTCCGAGCTGCCCTGCACCGGGTGCCGTTCGGTCCTCGGCTGCGGCGGATGGCGGTGCGAGCGCAGGCGGCGGTCGGCCGGTTCGCGCGGTCGGCGCCGCGTTCTCGACGACCTCGCTGATGGGGCCGGCTTCGTCGCCCGCTCGCAGCGGACTCCTCCTCGACAGGCCGTGAGCGGCGCCGATTCGAGGGAGCTCATGCGGTGGGCCGATTGACGCTCGTCGGGCGTTCGTAGAGTGCGGGCATGCCGCGCCCCGACACCCCCGATCCGCTCGCCGCGCTCGATCCTTCGGCACGACGGGCGTCGGCGCGCGTGCGCCTCGGCGTCGGCGCGGCCGTCGCGCTCTTCATCGCGGCGGTGGCCGTCGCGGCGATGCTGTCGTTCACGAGTTCGGGCGGGGGAGCGCAGCCGAGCGTCTCCTTCTCGGGCTCCACGGGCGACGGTGCAGGGGATGGCTCGGGCGTCGCAGTCGAGGCGGGGGCGGCCCCGCCCGTGGTGCTGGTGCACGTGCTCGGCGCCGTCACCGAACCCGGACTCGTCGAGCTCGGCGAGGGTGCGAGGGTGGTCGACGCGATCGCCGCGGCGGGCGGGCTGACGGCCGAGGCCGACCCCGCCGGGGTGAACCTCGCGCGCGCGGTCGCCGACGGCGAGCAGCTCGTCGTGCCGGTCGTTGGTGCGGCCCCGGTGCCGGCCGCCGCGACGGGCGCGGGCGCGGGCGCCCCGGCCGACGGAAAAGTGCACCTCAACACGGCGGACGTCGCCGAGCTCGACACGCTGCCGCGCATCGGCCCGGCGCTCGCGCAGCGGATCATCGACTGGCGCGAGGCCAACGGCCCGTTCACGAGCACCGAGCAGCTGCTCGATGTCGCGGGCATCGGCGACGCCGTCTACTCGGGGCTCGCCGAGCTGGTGGCGCCCTGAATGCGCGACGCGAGGCTGGTCGCGCCGGTCGCGGCTGCCTGGGCGGCGGCGTGGGCGACGGTGGCTGCACCCGACGTCGGGGTCGATCCGTCGATCGCGACGGCCGCGCTCTGGGCGGTCGCTGCCCTGCTGCTCGTCACCGCGCTGCTCGCCCGCCGACCCGGTCGCCACAGCGGAGCTTCGCCGCTCGCGAGCGTGGCCGCCACCGCTTCGATCGCGGCCGTCGCGGCGGCGCTCGTCGCGAGTTCGGCCGGATTCTCCCTCGCCGCCCGGCACGCCTCACCGCTCGCGCGCGCGGCGGATGCCCGATCGACGGTCGAGGTCGTCGTCGAGCTCACCGCGGCGCCGCGGGCGATGATCTCCGTGATGCCGTGGGCCGCGCCTTCCGAAGCCGGCGACGAGCGCGGGGATGACGCGGCGACGGAGCCGGCGCGCTCGTCGATGCGGATCGAGGGGCGTCTCCTGCGTGTGGACGGGGTCTCCGTCGCTCCCGTCCCCGTGAGCGGGGTCGTCGATGCGGTACCGGCGACGCTGCAGCTCGGGGCGACGCTCGCGTTCACCGCGCGGGCGTCGCCCGAACCGTCGGTCGAGGCCTCCGCGTTCCGACTCCGCGCGCAGTCCGACGTCGAGGTCGCCGCGCCGCCCGCCTGGCTGGCCTGGAGTGCCGGCCTCCGCACCGGCTTCGCCCACGCGGCCGCACGCCTGGGCGGCGACGGCGGCGCGCTCGTGCCCGGGCTTGCGATCGGCGACACGAGCGCCGTGGGCGAACCGCTCGACGCGGCGATGAAGGCGAGTTCGCTCAGCCACCTCACCGCCGTGTCGGGGGCGAACTGCGCGATCATCACGGCCGCAGCCTTCGCCCTCGCCGCGGCGCTGGGGCTGCGCCGAGGCATCCGGGTGATCGTGGCGCTCGTCGCGCTGGCCGCGTTCGTCGTGCTGGTGACGCCCGAGTCGAGCGTCGTGCGGGCCGCCGTGATGGCCGTCGTGGTGCTCATCGCGTTCGCGGCCGGGCGGCCCGGCGGCGGAGTCGCCGCCCTCGCGCTGGCCGTCGTCGTGCTGCTCGTCATCGATCCCTGGTACGCGCGCGACTACGGCTTCGCGCTCTCGGTGTGCGCGACCGCCGGGCTCCTCCTGCTCGCTGCACCGCTCTCACGGGCGCTCGCGCGCGTGATGCCGGTGCCGCTCGCCGTGATGCTCGGGGTGCCGCTCGCCGCCCAGCTCGCGTGCCAGCCGGTGCTCGTGCTGCTCGACCCGGCGATCGCGGTCTACGGGGTGCCCGCGAACCTGCTCGCCGCGCCGGCGGCGCCCGTCGGCACGGTCGCCGGGCTCATCGGCTGCCTGCTGCTGCCGGTGCTGCCCTCGGTCGGGTTCGCCGCCCTGCAGCTCGCGTGGTTGCCCGCGCAGTGGATCGCGGTCGTGGCGCACACGATGGCGGCGCTCCCTGGCGGGCGCCTGCCCTGGCTTCCGGATGCCCCGGGCGCGCTGCTGCTCGCGGGCTGCACCGCGCTCGCGCTCAGACTCGCACTGGGCCGACCGCTCGGGCGACGGGCACGCATGACCATCGTGGCCCTGCTGGTCATCGCCGTTGCCGTGCAGCTCGGTGTCGTCGTCGGTGGCAACGTCATCGCGCGCGTCTCGCGGCCCGGCGACTGGGAGGTCGCCGCCTGCGACGTCGGTCAGGGCGATGCCGTGCTCCTGCGATCAGGCGAGGCGACCGCGCTCGTCGACGCGGGGCCCGACCCGGCGGCGCTGACCCGATGCCTCGAGCTGCTCGGCGTCGACCGCATCGACCTGCTGGTGCTCACCCACTGGGACGCCGACCACGTCGGCGGAGTCGCCGCGGTCGAGGGGATGGTGTCGACCGTGCTGCACGGACCTCTCGACGGCGAACGCTCCTCTCGGGCGCTCGACCCGCTCGTCGCCGATGGCGCGGAGGCGATCGAGGTGACGGCCGGTGCCCGCGGCATCCTCGGCCGCACGCGATGGCGCACGCTCTGGCCGCTGCCCGACACGCCACCCGGCAACGACGCGAGCGTCGTGCTCGAGGTCGTGTCGCCGAGCTATCACGGGGTGTTCCTCGGCGATCTCGGCGAGGATGCGCAGCGACGCATGCTCACCGACTCGGGGCTCGGGCGCGTCGACCTCGTGAAGGTGGCGCACCACGGCTCCGCCGACCAGCGCGACGCGCTGTACGAACGGCTCGCCGCGCCCGTCGGGCTCATCGGCGTCGGCGCCGACAACGGCTACGGACACCCGACCTCACGGCTGCTCGAGCTGCTCGACCGCGTCGGTACGGCGACGCTGCGCACCGACCTTTCGGGCACGATCACGCTCTCACCCGCGGAGGGCGGCATGCGCGTGTGGAGCGAGCGCCGAAGCGCGGACGCAATGGCGTCTGCCGGGTCTGGGGAGCGGCGCCCGAACTCGGGCGTCGGTGGCCGACCCTAGACTTGAAGACGGAACAGGGAGGCACGGGTGGCAGCACGCGGAGCGGGCGCTTCGGCGCGAACGAAGGTCGCGATTCCGCAGCTGGCGTGGCACGCCGTGCGGCCGGCGCCGATCGTGCTCGTCTCGGGCGCCGAAGACGTGCTCGCCGAGCGGGCGATCGGCATGCTGCGCGACTTCCTCCGCTCCGAAGACCCGGCGCTCGAGGTCAGCGACCTCGAGGCCGACGGCTACCGTCGGGGCGAACTCCTCACCCTCGCGAGCCCGTCGCTGTTCGGAGAACCCCGACTCATCCGGGTGAGCGGCGTCGAGAAGTCGAGCGACGACTTCCTGCTCGACGCGCTCGAGTACCTCGAGCAGCCCGCCGACGCCACGACGCTCGTGCTGCGGCACCGCAGCGGCGTGCGCGGCAAGAAGCTCCTCGATGCCATCCGGGCCGGAGGCGGGGGCGGCATCGAGATCGTCTGCGCCGAGCTCAAGAAGGACGCCGAGAAGCAGGATTTCGTCGTCGCCGAGTTCCGTGCGGCGGGGCGCAAGATCGCGCCCGGCGCGCTCCGTGCACTCGTCGGGGCGTTCAGCGACGACCTGCGCGAACTCGCCGCGGCGAGCCGCCAGCTGCTCTCCGACGCACCGGGCGACATCACCGAGGCGATCGTCGCCAAGTACTACGGCGGCCGCGTCGAGACGAACTCCTTCGCGGTGGCCGACGCAGCCATCGCGGGCCGTCACGGTGAGGCGCTCATCGCGCTGCGCCACGCGCTCGACAGCGGCGCCGACCCGGTGCCGATGGTCGCGGCCTTCGCGATGAAGCTCCGCACGATGGCGAAGGTCTCGGGTTCGCGCGGCAGCGGCGGCCAGCTGGCCTCCTCGCTCGGCATGGCGCCGTGGCAGGTCGACCGGGCCCGCCGCGACCTCGCCGGGTGGACGGACGCGGGCCTCGGCGTCGCCATCGAGACGCTCGCGCAGACCGACGCGGCGGTCAAGGGCGCCGAGCGCGACCCCGTCTTCGCGCTCGAGCGCCTCGTCGGCGTCATCGCGGCCCGCGGCCGCCGCTGAGCGGCGCGGGCTCGCGCCCGCGGAGTGCCATGCGGGCACGCCCTGCGCCGTCCGAGTCCCGCGCGCTGCGTGAGTTCAATGCCGTCCGCGTCACGTGAACCGGCGCACAGAGTGCGCGGGTGGCGCTCTGGGTGAAGGGCCGGCGGGTGCTTGCAGCACCACGCGGCACCCGCCCGGGAACGACGAAGGCCCCGCCGGAGCGGGGCCTTCAGCCGACCTGCAGTGCTGCGCGACTCAGAGCGCGGCAGCCTGCTTCGCGATCGCCGACTTGCGGTTCGCGGCCTGGTTCTTGTGGATGACGCCCTTCGAGACGGCCTTGTCGAGCTTGCGGCCGGCAACGCGCACGGCGGCGGTGGCCTTCTCCTTGTCGCCCGAGGCGATGGCCTCGCGAGCGGCGCGGACGACGGTCTTGACCTCGCTCTTCACGGCCTTGTTGCGCTCTTCGGCCTTGCGGTTGGTCTTGATGCGCTTGATCTGCGACTTGATGTTTGCCACGTGTGGTTCGTCTTTCGTTCTCGTGTGGGTACAGGATGTGCCGTCACGAGGTAGAGGGGCTCGTGCCCGGCGATCGTGCGGGGTGGGACCCACACGGCAAGCCAACAGACAACGATACCAGCTACGCGCGAGCGGCACCAATGCGGCGAGCGTCGTGGCGACGGCGAACGGCGGCACGACGGTCGAGCTCGGCGACCGCGCCGAGCACGGCGGCGGTGAAGTCGTCGGGCCGGGTGAGGCTCACCAGGTGCGTGGCCCCGGGCACGATCACGAGTCGCGCGTCGTGCGCAGCGCGCAGCAGCGTGCGCTCCTGCAGCCGGAAATGGTCGTACCGCCCGTTGACGAACCAGATCGGCACCTGCACCTTCGCGAGCGCCGCCTGGGGATCGAGGCGTCCGACGGCGGCGAGCGCCGGGCCCATCACGTCGAGGGCGACGCCGCCGGCGACGACGTCGCGCGCCGCGTCGCTGTTCAGGAAGAGCGCCGCCATGGCGTCGTTGAGCGCGCGTCCACGGTCGGGCGTGCGGGCGATCGCGGCGGCGAGCGACTGGTACGCGGCGAGCGCCGAGCCGCGGGGGAGCGTTCCGCACGCGGCCGCCACGAGTCCGTCGAGGCGGTCGGGATGCCTCCCCGCGAACTCGATCGCGAGGTAGCCGCCGAGGCTCAGCCCGACGAGCAGCCGCGGCACGTCGGCATCGGCCCGGGCGTCGGCATCGGCGGGGTCGTCGGCATCGGCACGGGCACCGGCGTCGGCCGGGTTCAACGCCGCATCGATGATCGTCATCGTCTCGTCGATCGAGAAGTCGCCGCCGATGCGCGTGCCGTGACCGGGCAGGTCGATCGCGACGACCTCGAGGTCGTGCGCCGAGAGCGCCTCGAGCTGCCGCCGCCACATCGTCGCCGAGGTGCGGATGCCGTGGACGAGCACGATGCGTGCGCGAGGCATCGCTCAGCCCGCCCTGATCGCCCCGAGCTCGCGGGCCCGCGCGACGGCCGCCGTGCGCGAGCCCACGCCGAGCTTGGTGAAGATGTGCACGAGGTGCGACTTCACGGTGGCCTCGCTGAGGAAGAGGGTCTTGCCGATCTCCCGATTCGTGCGTCCCTCGGCGACGAGCGAGAGCACCTCGGACTCGCGCACGGTGAGTCGTTCGCCCGCGGCCTGCGAGGCGTCGAGCCGCGACGAGAGCCCGGGTGCGAGCGCCTGCTCGCCGACCGCGGCCGCGCGCACCGCGGCGAGCAGCGTGTCGGGCGGGGCATCCTTCAGCAGGTACCCGCTCGCGCCCGCCTCGATCGCGCCGAGGATGTCGGCGTCGGTGTCGTAGTTCGTCAGCACGAGCACCCGCGGTGCGCCGGGCACCGCGCGGATGCGGCGGGTCGCCTCGGCGCCCTGCACGGCGCCGGGGAACTGGAGGTCCATGAGCACGAGGTCGACCGAGTCGCCCCGCGCGAGCCGCACCGCGTCCTCGGCGGTGGCGGCCTCGCCGACGACCTCGAGGTCGGCCTCGGATTCGAGCATCGCCCTGATGCCGGCACGGACGACGGGATGGTCGTCGGCGAGGAGGAGCCGGATCATGCGGGCACCACCGGGATGCGGACGGAGAGGGCGGTGCCTTCGCCGGGTGCGGTCTCGACGTCGGCGGTGCCGCCGAGCTCCTCGGCCCTGCGGCGGATGGCGCGGAGCCCGAACTCGGCCGGATCGGCGCGGCGCGCCACCGCCTCGGCGTCGAAGCCTCGGCCGTCGTCGACGATGTCGAGCGCGATCTCGTCGCCGAGGTAGCTCAGCGTGAGCGAGCAGGCTCGGGCGTCGGCGTGGCGCAGCACGTTCGCGAGCGAGCCCTGCGCGATGCGGAGGAGCGCGGCGTCGACGGTCATCGGCAGGAGGACGGGGTCGCCGCTCGTCGCGAACTCGACGCGGGTGTCGGCGCCGGCCTGGCTCGCCTGCTCGTTCACGGCCTCGGTGAGGCGGCGGAGGGCCGCGGGGAGGGTCTGCTCGTCGAGCGAGGGCGGGGTGAGCTCGCGGATGAAGCGCCGCGCCTCGCCGAGGTTCTCAGCGGCGGTCTCGCGGGCGAGCCGGAGCTTCTCGGCGACCCGCTCGTCGTCGACGTCGCGCTCGGCCGCGTGCAGCAGCATCTGGATGCTCGAGAGTCCCTGCGCGACGGTGTCGTGGATCTCGCGGGCGAGTCGCTCGCGCTCGGCCAGGGTGCCGGCCTCGCGGCTCGCCGCTGCGAGCTCCTCGCGCGTCGCGATGAGGTCGAGGATGAGCGACTGGCGCTCCTGCGTCTCCTGCGACATGGCGCGGTAGCCGAGCCCGATGACGATCGCGACGCCCGCGCTGATCAGCGGCCCGAGGATCGAGCCCACCTCGAAGCCGAGGTGCGTGGCCGTTCCCCAGACCGAGAGTCCGAAGGTGATGACGACGAGCGGCACCGAGATCGGAGCGGCGAGCACGTGCAGCTCGAGGAAGAAGAGCGGGAAGGCGAGGAACGCCGCATCGGGCGTCAGCGCCGACATGCCGACCCAGAGCGCCAGAAGCGACGCGAGCCACAGCACGCGCGCGAACGTCGGCAGGTGCCGATGCGCGGTCGCGATGCCCGCGCCGTAGCAGGCGAGGAAGGCGACGGCGAGGATCGTGATGGGGACCTCGGCGGAGTCGTCGGCGAGCAGTGCCCGCACGATCACGAAGAGGGTGAGCCCGACCACCAGGAGGTGGAGCCCGAGCCGGAGCGCGACGAACACCGGCCGCAGCGCCGATCGCGCCACGGTCTCGTCGCCCGGAAGGGCGGTTGCAGCCGTCATCATGGTGCTTCGAGCGTAGTCTCGGGGCCCTGCACGAGGCATCCGTCGAAAGTCTGAAGCGAAGTCATGGGAGAATCGTCTGGATGTCTCCGAGAGCTGTGAACCCGCCGGTGCCCGCCGCCACCGACCCTGCGTCGATCCGCAATTTCTGCATCATCGCGCATATCGACCACGGCAAGTCGACGCTCGCCGACCGCATGCTCCAGATCACGGGCATCGTCAGCGACCGCGACATGCGCGCCCAGTACCTCGATCGCATGGACATCGAGCGTGAGCGGGGCATCACGATCAAGAGCCAGGCGGTGCGCATGCCCTGGCAGCAGGGCGACCGCGCGTACGCGCTCAACATGATCGACACGCCCGGCCACGTCGACTTCTCCTACGAGGTCTCGCGCTCGCTCGCCGCGTGCGAGGGCGCGATCCTGCTCGTCGACGCCGCGCAGGGCATCGAGGCGCAGACCCTCGCCAACCTCTACCTGGCCCTCGAGAACGACCTCGAGATCATCCCGGTGCTGAACAAGATCGACCTGCCGGCCGCCGATCCCGAGAAGTACGCGAAGGAGCTCGCCGACCTCATCGGCGGATCGCCCGACGACGTGCTGAAGGTCTCTGGCAAGACGGGCGTCGGCGTCGAGGAGCTGCTCGACCGCGTCGTCGAGCGCATTCCCGCCCCGGTCGGCGACGCCGATGCGCCGCCGCGCGCCATGATCTTCGACTCCGTCTACGACAGCTACCGCGGCGTCGTCACCTACGTGCGAATGATCGACGGGCAGCTGAAGCCGCGCGAGCGCATCCAGATGATGTCGACGAAGGCGACCCACGAGATCCTCGAGATCGGCGTGAGCGCGCCCGAGCCGCAGCCGTCGAAGGGCCTCGGC
Source organism: Agromyces sp. NPDC057679 (assembly GCF_042799635.1). Lineage (NCBI taxonomy): Bacteria > Bacillati > Actinomycetota > Actinomycetes > Micrococcales > Microbacteriaceae > Agromyces > Agromyces sp. NPDC057679. The sequence goes on from NZ_JBHVIK010000003.1 coordinate 126,579, forward strand.
GTCGGCGAGGTCGGCTACCTCATCACCGGCGTGAAGGACGTGCGCCAGTCGAAGGTCGGCGACACCGTCACCACGGCCGTGAAGCCCGCCACCGAGGCGCTCGCCGGCTACACCGAGCCGCTGCCGATGGTGTTCTCGGGCCTCTACCCGATCGACGGCAGCGACTACCCCGAGCTCCGCGAGGCGCTCGACAAGCTGAAGCTCTCCGACGCGTCGCTCGTGTACGAGCCCGAGACCTCGGTGGCGCTCGGCTTCGGCTTCCGCTGCGGCTTCCTCGGGCTCCTGCACCTCGAGATCGTGACCGAGCGCCTCCAGCGCGAGTTCGGACTCGACCTCATCGCGACGGCGCCGAGCGTGGTCTACGAGGTCACCACCGAAGACCGCAAGACCGTCACGGTGACGAACCCGAGCGAGTTCCCGACGGGCGCGAAGATCACCGAGGTGCGCGAGCCGGTCGTCAAGGCCGCGATCCTCGCCCCGAAGGACTACGTGGGCACCATCATGGAGCTCTGCCAGTCGCGCCGCGGCACGCTGCTCGGCATGGAGTACCTCGGCGAGGACCGCGTCGAGATCCGCTACAACATGCCCCTCGGCGAGATCGTGTTCGACTTCTTCGACCAGCTGAAGTCGAAGACCGCGGGGTACGCGAGCCTCGACTACGAGCCCACGGGCGACCAGGCCGCCGACCTCGTGAAGGTCGACATCCTGCTGCAGGGCGAGCAGGTCGACGCGTTCAGCGCGATCGTGCACCGCGACAAGGCCTACGCCTACGGCGTGCTCATGACGGGGCGCCTGCGCGAGCTCATCCCGCGCCAGCAGTTCGAGGTGCCGATCCAGGCCGCGATCGGCGCCCGGATCATCGCCCGCGAGTCGATCCGCGCGATGCGCAAGGACGTGCTCGCCAAGTGCTACGGCGGTGACATCAGCCGCAAGCGCAAGCTGCTCGAGAAGCAGAAGGAGGGCAAGAAGCGCATGAAGATGGTGGGCCGCGTCGAGGTTCCGCAGGAGGCGTTCATCGCAGCCCTCAGCGGCGACGTCGAGAAGAAGGACGCGAAGAAGTAGAGCTCCCGATGACCCGCAGAAGCACGTTCACCGACCAGTCCGTCACCTACGGCGCGATCGGCGCGACCCTCGACCCCGATTTCCTGCGCTACCCGCCGACGGGCCTCCGGCCGGCCGAGGATTCGGTGCGGCTCGGCTCGGGCCGCGAGCGGTTCGAACGCTCCGCCGAGGCGCTCATGACCTGGGGGGTGCAGCGCGGCGCCGGGTTCACGGTCGCCGATGTCTCCGCGGGTACCGGTGCCCAGTACCCGGGCATCGTGTTCGACCCCGAGGGCGCGCCCCTCTCCGACCAGCCCGCGCCGCGTACCGAAGACCGTTTCGGCGCCGACGGCACGGCCTACATCGCCGCGGGCATGACCGCGACGCTCGTGCGGCGTCGCCGCTTCGGCGCGGCGAAGACCCCCGTGCTCGTCGTCTACGTGATCGACGAGCCGAACCGCATCGGGTTCGCGTACGGCACGACGTCGAACGGCGCCGAGACGGGCGAGGAGTCGTTCATCCTCGAGCACCGCGACGACGACACCGTGTGGCTGACGATCCGATCGATCCTCGCCACCGCCGGCGGCGCACGCAGCGTGCGCGCACCGTTCACGCGTCGTCATCGGCGCGAGCTCACCCGCGACGAGCTCCGGGCGCTCCACCCCGCGAGCGGCGCGTAGCCGTGGGCGCCGCGCTGCCGCTCGGCGAACCCGCACCGGCCGACGGCCTGCTGCCCGCCTCGGCCGCACTCGGCGCCGACGTGCGGGCGTTCGGCGTCTACGTGCACGTGCCGTTCTGCCGGGTGCGGTGCGGCTACTGCGACTTCAACACGTACACCTCCGACGAACTGCGCGGGGCGAAGCAGAGCGACTACGCCGGGCAGGCGATCGGCGAGATCCGGATGTCACGGGGCATGCTCGAGGCATCCGGGCTGCCCGCCCGACCCGCGCAGACGGTCTTCTTCGGCGGCGGGACGCCGACCCTGCTGCCCGCCGGCGACCTCGTCGCCATGCTCGGCGCCGTACGCGACGAGTTCGGGCTCGCACCGGGCGCCGAGGTCACGACCGAGGCGAACCCCGACTCGGTCGGACCCGACGACCTCGCGCGGCTGGCGGAGGGCGGCTTCACCCGCGTCTCGTTCGGCATGCAGTCGGCCGTGCCGCACGTGCTCGCCGCGCTCGATCGCACGCACGACCCCGAGCGCGTGCCGCTCGTCGTCGGGTGGGCGCGCGACGCGGGCCTCGACGTCAGCCTCGACCTCATCTACGGCACGCCGGGGGAGTCGCTCGACGACTGGCGACGCAGCGTCGAGCACGCGATCGCGCAGCGCCCCGACCACCTGAGCGCCTACGCGCTCATCGTCGAGGACGGCACGAAGCTCGCACGTCAGATCCGCCGCGGCGAGCTCGCGACCCCCGACGACGACCTCGAGGCCGACATGTACGAACTCGTCGACGAACGCCTCGAAGCCGCCGGGTACGAGTGGTACGAGGTGAGCAACTGGGCGTCGAGCCCTGCGCAGCGCTCGCGACACAACCTCGGCTACTGGCGGGGCGACGACTGGTGGGGCGTCGGCCCCGGCGCGCACAGCCATGTCGGCGGCGTGCGCTGGTGGAACGCGAAGCACCCCTCGGCGTACGCCGACCGCATCGCCGCGGGCGTGTCGCCCGCCGTCGGTCGCGAGGTGCTCGACGCGCCGACCCGCGAGACCGAGCGGGTGCTGCTCTCGACGCGCATCCGCGAGGGCCTGGAGATCTCGACGCTGCACACCGGGGGTCGGCACGCGGTCGCCGCGCTCATCGCCGACGGCCTCGTCGACGCGAAAGCCGCCCTCTCGGGTGTGCTGACGCTCACCAGGAGAGGGCGGCTGTTGGCCGACGCGGTCGTTCGGCAGTTGCTCGACGCTTAGCTGACGAACTTGATCGCGAGCGGGTACGTGTACGGCTCGCCCTTGTTCGCGGCGATCGCGGCGATGATGCAGAACACGATGTTGATGACCCACACGGCCGGGTAGAGCAGGAAGCCGATGAACACGAACATCAGCAGGCCGCTCGCGATGTAGGCGATGAGGATCGTCAGCTGGAAGTTCAGGGCCGTCGCGGAGTGCCCGCGGATGAAGGGGCCCTTGTCCTTCAGGACGAGGTAGCCGATGAGCGCCGGCAGGAAGTTGAAGATCGCCCCGCCGATGTGGATCAGCGTCGCCCAGAGCTTCTCGTCGGAGGGGCTCAGCGGCTGGCTCTGCTGGTAGGGGTTCGCCGGCGGGGGAGGCGGGGTGGCGTCGGACATGGGGTTCTCCTTGCTCGGGTCGCCCGAAGGCGAGACTTCGTCAACCGTCATGCTGGCACAGCAGAGCGCGCCGCGGGAAGAGCCCCGACGGCGCGCTCGAAAGGTGCTGCCTACTTGATGAGGCGGATCGCGAAGGGGTACCGGTAGTGGTTGCCGTCCTTCGCCTTGAGGAAGCCCTGGATCGAGAAGACGATGACGACGACCCAGAGGGCGAGCGGGAGGATCCAGCCGATCAGCGCCCAGAAGCCGAACGTGATCGCGGTGAGGATCGAGTTCACGATGAGGATCGCGACGTACGCGATCGTGGCGGTGATCTGGAAGTTCAGCGCCTCCTTGGCCTCGGTGTTCGTGAACTGGCCGCGGTCCTTGAAGACGAGCCAGATGATGAGCGAGGGCAGGAACCCGATGATGCCGCCGAGGTGCGCGAAGGACGCCCACTGCAGGTCCTGCTCCTGGGTGAGGGGGCCGGCGGCTGCGGGCTGGGGCTGACTGTTCGGATCGGGCTGCTGAGCGTTGGGCTCGGTCATGACGCGCCTTTCGGGCTTCGGTGGTCTCGGGTTTCGGGAGGGGTTCGCGGTCGTGAGGACTCGCGGGACATCCATACGGTAGCGCCGCGAACCGCCGCGGGCAACGGCCTCGTCGTCGGATGTCGCGATATGATTAGCAGTCAGACAGAACGAGTGCTAAGTCGTCGGAGGGAGCGGGGCATGGCCTCAGAACGCAGTCTCGCCGTGCTTCGGGCGATCGTGCAGGACTACGTGGCGTCGCGCGAGCCCGTCGGGTCGAAGACGATCGTCGAGCGGCACGCGTTCGGCGTCTCGGCGGCCACGATCCGCAACGACATGGCGCTCCTCGAAGAGGAGGAGCTGATCGCGGCTCCGCACACCTCCTCGGGTCGCATCCCCACCGACAAGGGGTACCGCGTCTTCGTCGACCAGCTGACCGAGGTGCGCCCCTTGAGCTCCGCGCAGCGGCAGGCCATCGAGACCTTCCTCGGCGAGTCGAGCGACCTCGACGAGCTCCTCGCCCGCACCGTGCGCCTCATCTCGCAGCTCACGAAGCAGCTCGCGGTCGTGCAGTACCCGAGCTTCGCGAGCGCGCGGGTGCGCCACGTCGAACTCGTCTCGCTCTCGCCGAACCGCGTGCTCTGCATCCTCATCGCCGATTCGGGCCAGGTCGAGCAGCGGCTCGCCGAGCTCGAGCAGCCCGTCGACGAGTCGACGCTCGCCGAGCTGCGGCTCCGGCTGAACGAACTCGTCGCCGGCACCACCATGGCGGATGCCACGGCGCTGCTGTCGGGCGAGATCGATGCCGTCGACCCGCGCCACGCGGCGGTGCTGCACACGCTCGCCGCGACCCTCGCCGAGCAGGCGCGGGTGCAGCGCAGCGACCGGCTCGTCGTCGCGGGCGCGGCGAACCTCGTGCGCACCGAGCAGGACTTCGCCGGCTCGATCCTCGGCGTGATCGAGGCGATCGAGGAGCAGGTCGTGCTCCTGAAGCTCTTCGGCGAGATGTCCGGCGACGAGCACGCCGTCGCCGTGCGCATCGGGCGCGAGAACGCCTCCTTCGGACTCGGCGAGACCTCGATCGTCTCGAGCGCGTTCGAGATCCCGGGCCGCGACATCTCGCGCCTCGGCGTCGTCGGTCCCACCCGCATGGACTACTCCAACAGCATGGCCGCCGTCCGTGCGGTCGCCCGCTACCTCTCCCGCACGCTCGGCGAGAGCTGACCTTCCGCCCGTCGCAAGACCGGCATCCGCAACCGAAAGGACAAGCCCTCCGTGGCCGACCACTACGAGGTCCTCGGCGTCTCGCGCGAAGCGACGCCCGACGAGATCAAGAAGGCGTACCGCCGACTGGCTCGCGAACTCCACCCCGACGTGAACCCCGGTGCCGAGGCATCAGAGCGGTTCAAGGAGGTGACGCACGCGTACGACGTGCTCTCCGACCCGAAGCAGCGCCAGCAGTACGACCTCGGCGACCAGGGCGGCTTCGGCGGCCAGGGCTTCGGCGGATTCGGCGACATCTTCGAGACCTTCTTCGGCGCCGGGCAGCAGAGCCGGGGGCCGCGGTCGCGGCGCGAGCGGGGTCAGGACGCCCTGATCCGCGTCGAGGTCGGCCTCGACGAGGTGATCTTCGGCACCCACCGCGACATCGAGGTCGACACGGCCGTGCGCTGCGAGACCTGCCAGGGGTCGTGCTGCCAGCCGGGCACCTCGCCGGTCACCTGCGACATCTGCCGCGGCAGCGGCCAGATCCAGCGTCAGGTGCGCTCGCTCCTCGGCAACGTGATGACCTCGAGCCCGTGCGGCACCTGCCGCGGCTACGGCACGATCATCGCGACGCCGTGCGTCACCTGCCAGGGCCAGGGCCGCGTGCGCGCCCGTCGCACCGTCCCCGTCGACATCCCCGCGGGCGTCGACACGGGCGTGCGGCTGCAGATGCCCGGTTCGGGCGAGGCCGGCCCCGCCGGCGGCGCGAACGGCGACCTCTACCTCGAGATCAAGGTCAAGAACCACGACGTGTTCAGCCGCAACGGCGACGACCTGCTCGCGACCCTCGAGGTCGCGATGACCGACGCGATCCTCGGCACGACCGCCACGATCCACGCGCTCGACGGCGACGTCGAGGTCGAGCTCAAGGCGGGCGTGCAGAGCGGCGAGGTCGTCACCGTGCGCGACCGCGGCGTGACGCGCCTCCGGGGCAACGGCCGCGGCGACCTCAAGGTCGGCGTCCAGGTGGTGACCCCGACGAAGCTCTCCTCGAAGGAGCGCGACCTGATCTCGCAGTTCGCCGCCTCGAAGAAGTCGCCGGCTCCCGAGCTCACCCACTTCCAGCAGGGGCTCTTCGCACGCCTGCGCGACCGGTTCCTGGGCTGAGCAGGGCCGCACGATGAGCAGCCTCTACCTCGACGAGCGCCTCGACCTCGCGGCGCTCGCGCCGGGCACCGAGCTCCGGCTCGCGGGCGACGAGGCCCGCCACGCGGTCACCGTCGCGCGGGTCCGACCGGGCGAGCGCATCTCGATCGGCGACGGCCGCGGAGTGGTGGTGCGCGGTGAGGTCGTCGCGACCGAGTCGCGCGAGCTCACGCTGCTCGCCGACGAGGTGCTCGTCGAGGAACGCCCCGAGATCACGATCACGCTCGTGCAGGCCCTCGCGAAGGGCGACCGCGACGAACTCGCCGTCCAGGCCGCGACCGAACTCGGCGTCGACGCCGTCATCCCGTGGGCGGCGGCGCGTTCCGTCTCCCGCTGGGAGGGGCCGAAGGCCGAGAAGGGCCGCGCCCGCTGGGCCAGCATCGTCCGCGAGGCCGTCAAGCAGTCGATCCGCGCGTGGCTGCCCGAGGTCGCGCCGGTCGCGACGACGGCGCAGCTTCCCGCGCGCCTCGACGGCGTGCGGATGCTCCTGCTCGAGCCGACCGCGGCGACGCCGCTCTCCGAGCTGCGCCCCGACGGCCGCGACCTCGCGCTCGTCGTCGGCCCCGAGGGCGGCATCTCGCCCGACGAGCTCGCGAAGCTCACGGCGGCCGGTGCCGAGCCCGTGCGTCTCGGGGCCTCGGTGCTGCGCACCTCCACGGCGGGGCCGGCGGCGATCGCCGTGCTCAACGCCGCGCTCGGGCGGTGGTAGCCGATCGCTCGCTACGATGGGAAGATGACCGACTCGCCCGCTGAACCGACCGTCTTCGAACGCATCGTCGCGCGCGAGATCCCCGCCCGCATCGTCGCCGAGACCGACCGGGTCATCGCCTTCCACGACATCGCGCCGAAGGCGCCGGTGCATGTGGTCGTCACGACGAAGACGGCCGACTACCGCGACGTCGTGGGCCTCGCGGCCGGCGACCCCGCGCTGCTCGCCGAACTCGTCGCGGTCGCGCAGGGCGTCGCCGCCGAGTTCGGCGACGGCGAGTTCCGCCTCGTGTTCAACACCGGGGCATCCGCGGGCCAGACCGTCTTCCACGTGCACGCGCACGTCCTCGCCGGCGGCCTCGAGGAGGACACGCTTGCCGGAGCCTGAATCGACCGACGCCGACGCGCCCGTGGCGGGCGCCGACGAGGAGCGCCTCAGCATCGACGGCGTGGCGATGGTGCGGCTGCTCGGCCCGCAGGATCGACTGCTCACCACCGTGCAGCGCGAGTACCCGGGGGTCGAGGTGCACGTCCGCGGCAACGAGATCTCGATCCGCGGCGAACTCGAGCAGCGCCGAAAGGTGCGCCGGCTCATCGAAGAGCTGCTCGAGCTCGTGCGCCACGACCAGGACCCGACCCCGACCGAAGTGAGGAGCTCCGCTCGCATGCTCGACGCAGACCCCGACGCGAAGCCGTCAGAACTGCTCGGCCAGGTCATCGTCTCGAGCCGGGGCAAGACCATCCGGCCGAAGACCGAGGGCCAGCGCGCCTACGTCGACGCCATCGACGAGAACACGATCGTGTTCGGCATCGGCCCCGCGGGCACCGGCAAGACCTACCTCGCGATGGCGAAGGCCGTGCAGGCGCTCCAGCGCAAGGAGGTCAGCCGGATCATCCTGACCCGCCCCGCCGTCGAAGCGGGGGAGCGGCTGGGCTTCCTGCCCGGCACCCTGACCGACAAGATCGACCCGTACCTGCGCCCCCTCTACGACGCGCTCAACGAGATGATGGACCCCGAGCTCGTGCCGAAGCTGCTCGCCTCGGGAACGGTCGAGGTCGCGCCGCTCGCCTACATGCGCGGCCGCACCCTCAACGACTCGTTCGTCGTGCTCGACGAAGCGCAGAACACGACGCCCGAGCAGATGAAGATGTTCCTCACCCGGCTCGGATTCGGCTCGAAGATGGTCGTCACCGGCGACGTCACCCAGGTCGACCTGCCGGGCGGCGCCTCCGGGCTCCGGCTCGTCACCCGCATCCTCGATCGCATCGACGACATCCACTTCGCCCGCCTGACGAGCGACGACGTCGTGCGTCACACCCTCGTCGGCCGCATCGTCGACGCCTACACCGAGTTCGACCAGCGGCAGCAGGCCCAGCGCTACGAACGCGCCGAGGCCCGCGAGTTCGCGAACCGCGCCGAACGGCGCGGACATGCGGGTCCCCGCGACCACCTGCCGAGAAGGGGCACGTCTTGAGCATCGAGATCAACAACGAATCCGCGATCGAGGTCGACGAGGCCGCGATCCAGCGGCTCGCGGTCTACGCGCTCGACGCGATGCACGTGCACCGCGACGCCGAACTCGCCATCGTGCTCGTCGACGAGGGCGCCATGGAGCAGCTCCATGTGCAGTGGATGGACGAGCCCGGCCCGACCGACGTCCTGAGCTTCCCGATGGACGAGCTCCGGCCCGGCACCGAGGAGGCGCCGACCCCGCCGGGGCTCCTCGGCGACATCGTGCTCTGCCCGCAGGTCGCCGAGTCGCAGGCCCGCACCGCGGGGCACGGGCTCGTCGACGAACTGCTCCTGCTCACGACGCACGGCATCCTGCACCTCCTCGGCTTCGACCACGCGGAGCCCGACGAGGAGAAGGAGATGTTCGGCCTCCAGCGCGACATCCTCGTGGGCTTCTCCGTGCAGGAGCGCCGCCGCTGACCATGCTGCCCTGGCTCTTCCTCGGCGCCGCCTTCCTCCTCGTCGCATTCGGCGGCCTCATGGCCGCCGTCGACGCGGCGGTCGGCGTGAGCTCCCGCGCCGACCTGAACGACCTCGCCGTCGGCGCCCGTGCGCGCCGGTCGATCCTCGCGATCGCCGACGACACCGGCGCCCACGTGAACACCGTCAACTTCGTGCGCATCATCGCGGAGACCACCGCGGCGGTGCTCGTGACGCTCGCGTTCACCTTCTTCATCGACGACATCTGGCTCGTGCTGCTGTGCTCGGCGCTCATCATGACGGCGGCGTCGTTCGTGCTCGTGGGGGCGAGCCCCAGGAGCGTCGGGCGCGAGCACGCCCCGATGGTGCTGCGCCTCACCGCCCCGCTCGTGCACTTCCTCCGGGTGCTCATCGGGCCGCTCGCGGGCGCGCTCGTCTCGCTCGGCAACCGGGTCACGCCCGGCAGTCTGCGCTTCGCCGGCGTCTCGAGCGAGGAGCAGCTGCTCAGCATGGTCGACGAGGCCGCCGAGTTCGAGGTGCTCGAAGAGGGCGACCGCGAACTGATCCACTCGATCTTCGAGTTCAACGACACCGTCGTGCGCGAGGTCATGGTGCCGCGCACCGACATGGTGACGATCGACGCCACCGCGCACCTGCCGCACGCGATGTCGGTGTTCCTGAAGGCCGGCTACTCGCGGATCCCGGTGATCGAGCACGACGCCGACGACGTCGCCGGCATCCTCTACCTCCGCGACCTCGCACGGCTCGGGTTCGAGCGTCCGCTCGACGCCGAGGGGCTCACCGTCGGCGAGCTCGTGCGGCCGGCGGTGTTCGTGCCCGACTCGATGAAGGCCGACGCGCTCCTCCGGCAGATGCAGCTCGAGTCGAACCACCTCGCGATGGTCGTCGACGAGTACGGCGGCATCGCGGGGCTCGTGACCCTCGAAGACCTCATCGAAGAGCTCGTCGGCGACATCTCCGACGAGTACGACCGCGAGGCCGCGCAGGTCGAAGACCTGGGCGCGGGTCGGTACCGCGTCAATGCGCGCCTCCCCGTCGACGAGCTCGGCGAACTGTTCGGGCTCGACCTCGAGGACGAGGATGTGGACTCCGCCGGGGGACTGCTCGCGAAGGAGCTCGGGCGCCTGCCCAAACCGGGCGAGCATGCGATGGTGTCGGGCCTGCGCCTCGAAGCCGAACGCACCGAAGGCCGTCGCAAGCGCATCTCGACGATTCTCGTCGAGGCAGATCAGGCCCTCATCGACGCGCGCACCGCGTTCGATGCGGGTGACTCCGTCGAGAGGAACCATCGTGACTGACTACCGTGCCGGATTCGTGTCCTTCGTCGGGCGCCCGAACGTCGGCAAGTCGACGCTCACGAACGCGCTCGTCGGTGAGAAGGTCGCCATCACGAGCTCGAAGCCGCAGACGACCCGCCGGGCCATCCGCGGCATCGTGCACCGCGAGCACGGCCAGATCATCCTCGTCGACACCCCGGGCCTGCACCGCCCGCGCACCCTGCTCGGCGAGCGCCTCAACACGCTCGTGCAGTCGACGCTCGGCGATGTCGACGTGATCGCCTTCTGCGTGCCCGCGAACGAGCCGATCGGCCCGGGCGATCGCTTCATCAACGAGCAGCTCGAGCAGTATCCGCGCGCGAAGAAGGTCGCGATCGTCACCAAGACGGATGCCACGTCGAAGTCCAAGGTCGCCGAGCAGCTGCTGGCGGTCTCCGCGCTTCGCGAATGGGCGGCCATCATCCCCGTGTCGGCGCCGCGCGGCGAGCAGCTCGACGTGCTCGTCTCCGAGCTGCTCGCGCTCCTGCCCGAATCCGAGCAGCCGCTGTACCCGGCCGACGCACTCACCGACGAAGACCTGTCCGACCGCATCGCCGAGTTCATCCGCGAGGCCGCCCTCGAGGGCGTCTCCGACGAGTTGCCGCACTCGATCGCCGTGGTCGTCGACGACATGGTCGAGCGCGAGGACAAAGACCTGCTCGAGATCTACGCGAACCTCTACGTCGAGCGCGACAGCCAGAAGGGCATCATCATCGGCAAGGGCGGTTCGCGCCTCCGCGAGGTCGGCACGACCGCGCGTGCGCAGATCGAAGGGCTGCTCGGGCGCAAGGTGCACCTCGCCCTGCACATCAAGGTCGCGAAGGAGTGGCAGCGCGACCCGAAGCAACTCGGCCGGCTGGGTTTCTGAGCGGGAGCGCGACTCTGGCCTGATTCCACTCGGCCGGCTGGGTCTCCGGGCGGAATCGGTGAGCGCCGTTCGTACGACTCGAGGATGATTCCGCCCGTGAACGGCGTCTCCTCGTCGTTCGAGCGCGTACGGTGGATCGGTGCCCACCAGGATCAGCCGCGCGAAGTTCACGACCGACATCGTGCTCGCCGGCGTGTTCGCACTCATGTGCCTGCCGTTCGCCCTGCTCGGCGGCGTCGCCGATCTGGTGATCCTCTCCGGCTTCACGGCCGCCCTCGTCATCCGTCGCTACGACGTGCGGTGGTCGCTCGCGGTCGCGTGGGCCTCGGCATTGACGCAGATGCTGCTGCTGCGCGACCTGCAGCTCTACGACGCCGCCGTGCTCGGGGTGCTCTACTCGACCGCGGCGCACGGCGGCCGGGTCGTGAAGTGGCTGGGGCTCGGGTCGGCCGGCGTCGGCGCGCTCCTCGCGACCGGGTACCTCGCGGTCGTGAAGCCGTTGCTCGGCGGAGCGGCGGCGATCGGCGGCGACCCGATCAGCATGCTGGTGCTCACGGGGATGCTCTTCGTCGCCTCGATCGCGGTGCTCGTGCTCGCGTGGACGGCCGGGCTCCTGGTGCGCGCCGTTCGCGACAACCGCGAGGTGGCGCGCCGTGAGGAGGTCGCGAACCGCGAACGCGAGCTCGCCCAGTACCGGTACGTCGTCGAGCAGGAGCGAAATCGCATCGCGCGCGACATGCACGACGTCGTCGCCCACTCGCTCGCGGTCGTGATCGCGCAGGCCGACGGCGCGCGCTTCGCGGCCCGCACCCGGCCCGAGTCGGCGGTCGACGCGCTCGGCACGATCGCCGGGGTCGCGCGCGGCGCGCTCGGCGACGTGCGGCTGCTGCTCGCCGAGCTCCGTCATCACGAGAGCGCCTCCCCGCAGCCCGTGCTCGACGACCTGGGCGCCCTGCTCGAGCAGGTGCGCGCCGCCGGGCTCGACGTGCGATTCTCCGAGTCGGGCTCGCGCCCCGAACTCGGCACGGGCCACCAGATCGCGGTGTACCGCATCGTGCAGGAAGGGCTCACGAACGCGCTGCGTCACGGTGACACGACGAAGCCCGTCGTCCTCGAACTCGACTGGGATCAGGCGGGGGTCGAGCTGCGGCTCGTCAACTCCCAACGGCCGGATGCCGCAGCGACCGACTCGCACGCGTTCCGCCACGGGATCCCCGGCATGCGCGAGCGCGCGCAGCTCACCGGCGGCAGCCTGCACGCCGCAGCCGGCGACGACGGCCTGTTCCGCCTGACCGCCCGCATCCCCGCCCAACCCGGAAGGACCGCATGAGCATCCGAGTCGCGCTCGTCGACGACCAGGCCCTGTTCCGCGCCGGCGTGCGCATGCTCATCGAGTCGCAGCCCGACCTCGACGTCGTGGGCGAGGCCGGCGACGGCGTCGCGGCGGTCGCCCTCGCCGCCACCGAGCGACCCGACGTCATCCTGATGGACGTGCGGATGCCGCTCGCCGACGGCATCTCCGCGACCGAGCGGATCCTCGCGGACGCCGACCGCGACGGCAGGCCGGCACCGCGGGTGCTCGTGCTGACGACCTTCGACCTCGATGAGAACGCCGCACGCGCGATCCGCGCCGGTGCGAGCGGGTTCGTGCTGAAGGACGCCGACCCCGAGTTCCTGCTCGCGGCGATCCGGACGGTGCATCAGGGCAACCAGGTGATCGCCGCCTCGGCGACGCGCGCACTGTTCGCGCACGTCGGGACGGCGCCGGCGGGGCGTCCCGCGCCGGCGGCGTGGTTCGAGCTGACCCCGCGCGAGCGCGAGATCTTCGCCCTGGCCGCGCGCGGGCTCTCGAACAGCGAGATCGCCGCATCCGAGTACCTCAGCGAGGCGACGGTGAAGACGCACATCAGCCGGATCCTCGCAAAGCTCGGCCTGCGCGACCGGGTGCAGCTCGTGGTGTTCGCCTACGAGCACGAGCTGTCGTCGAACGGGTAGCGCTGTCGCGGCGGCGATGAGCGGGCGGCGATCCGCCTACATCGCCTCCATCAGCAGGGCGATGACCGGCCACGCCCCGTCGGAGCTGTTGCCCAGCACGCTGACCGTGGTCTCGGAGCGCGGGTCGTGCACCGATCGGAACGAGACGCCCGCGTCGTGGCCCTCCATGATGAGCCGGGGGCCGGTCGCGCCGAGGAAGACGCCCATACCCGACCGCAGGCGCTCGCCGGGCAGGTCGAAACGTGGACGGATCATCTCCTCGACGGTCTCTTCGCGCACGATGCGGCCGTCGAGCAGCGCGCGCCAGAAGGTGTGGAGGTCGTCGGCCGTGGTGTAGATGCCGCCGTCGCCGTTCCCGCGCACCGGGAGGTGCAGCACGTTCGTGCGGTCGCCCTCGTCGTACAGATAGCCGACTGCGGCGTCGCCGGGAAGGTCGTCCGACCTGAGGAACGAGGTCCGCCGCAGCCCCGCCCGCGCGCAGACCTCTGCCTCGACGAGGTCGTGGAACTCGACGCCGCTCGCACGCTCGGCGATCAGCGCGAGCACGATGTAGCCCCCGTTGCAGTAGGCGAAGCGTTGGCCGGGCGGGGACGACTGCGGGTAGCCGTCGACGACCGGCACGAACGCCTCGGTGCCGGCGAGGAGGTGCACGGGAACGGGGAGCACGTAGTCGGCCGGCTCCCAGTCCGCCGCTTCGTCGAGGTAGTCGCCGACGCCGGACGTGTGCGTGAGCAACTGCTCGACGGTCACCTCGGCGTCGATGAGCGGCAGGTCGGCGCCCAGGATGCCGCGGACGCGCGTGCTCAGCGACAGCACGCCCTCCTCGACGAGCCGGAGCACGGCCAGGGCGGTGAAGGTCTTGCCGCCGCTCGCGATCGCGAAGCGGGTGCGGGCGGTGTTCGGCACGCGCAAGGCGCGGTGCGCGTCGCCTTCGACGCGCTCGAAGCGGCGACGACCGCCGACGTCGACCGTCACGACGCCGGTGAACGATCGCTCGCCCACCGCGGCGTCGAGCGCCGAGCCCTCGATGCCGAGTTCCGCGACGCCGTCGGAGACCATGCGTGGAGCCTACGCCGTGCCGTCGACGTCATCCCAGAGGATGACCGCGAACCGATCCCTGGTCGGATGACCCGAGCGTGGGTGACTCCGTAGCGTCGGAGACATGCAGATCCAACCCTCAGACCTCGGTCTCATCGCCCGCGTCGCGGGCCTCGCGAAGCGCTACGGCCACGGTGCCGGCGCCGTGACCGCACTCGACGACGTGTCGCTCGGGCTCCGCCGCGGTGAGTTCACCGCGATCATGGGGCCGTCGGGCTCGGGCAAGTCGACGCTCATGCACATCATGGCCGGCCTCGATTCGCCGACGTCCGGCCGGGTCTGGCTCGGCGACACCGACATCACCGAGCTCGGCGATGCGGCGCTCACGGTGCTGCGCCGGCGCCGCATCGGGTTCATCTTCCAGTCGTTCAACCTGGTGCCGACCCTCGACGTGCGCGGCAATGTGATGCTGCCGTTCGAGCTCGACGGCCGCCGGCCCACCCTCGACGAGCAGGCGTGGATCGACGAGCTCTTCGACACGCTCGGCCTCGGCGGCCGCCTCACGCACCGCCCGCACGAGCTCTCGGGAGGGCAGCAGCAGCGCGTCGCCATCGCGCGGGCCCTCGCGACCCGCCCCGACCTGGTGTTCGCCGACGAGCCGACCGGCAACCTCGACTCCCGCACGGGCCGCGAGGTGCTGGGGCTCCTCGCCGTCGCGAGCGCTCGCTACGGGCAGTCGATCGCGATGGTCACGCACGACCCGGTCGCGGCGAGCCACGCCGATCGCATCCTGTTCCTCGCCGACGGGAAGATCGTGCGCGACTCGGGCCGTTCGACGCCCGAGGAGATCTCGGCGTTCATGCTGTCGATGGAGCTGGCGGCCTGATGCGCACCCGTCTGAAGGACCAGTGGCCGACGCTGCTCGTCGCCGTCCTCGCCGGCACCTTCGGGGTGCTGCTGCTGCACGTGACGGGGCTCCTCGCCGCCGCGATCCGCGCCGACGACGTCACCGGCGAGAGCGACACGGTGGCCCTCATGCTCGGTTTCCTCGCGACGGTCTTCGTCGTGATCGCCGTGTACGTGAGTGCGATCGTCACCTCGAACACGGTCGCCACGGTCGTCGCCGGCCGCACCCGCACCATCGCGCTGCTGCGCCTCATCGGGTCGAGTGCCCGCGCGCAGCGTGCGCAGATCGCGAAGGAGGGGCTCGTCGTCGGCGTCGCCGGCGCGGTGATCGGCGTGTTCGCCGGCACCGGCGCGGCCTACGGGGTCGAGCAGTTCGCCGTCGCGAACCGGATGCTGCCGCCGACCGAGTACGACTACCTCAACCCCGCGGTGGTGCTGCCCGCCGTCGCGGTCGTGCTCACGACCTGGCTGGCCTCGTGGGTCGGGTCGCGCCGTGTGCTCCGGGTGCGCCCGATCGAGGCGATCTCGAACTCGAACGCGCAGGACCGCGAGGAGCTCGGTCGCCGCCGGGGCCGCAACATCGCGGCGATCGTGCTGGTCGTCATCGGCATCGGCCTGCTCGCCGCCGGCGTCGTGGTCGGCCTCACCGACCCGATGGGCGTCCTCATCGGCCTCGCCGGAGGCATCCTCTCGTTCACCGGCGTCGTGCTCGGCGCCGATGTCGTGATGCCGCCCGTGCTGCGACTCGTCGGCCGCCTCTTCGGCCGTTCGCCGGCCGCGCGGCTCGCCGCCGAGAACGCCGTGCGCAACCCCGAGCGGAGCTCGCGCATGACCATCGGCCTCGTCATCGGCGTCACCCTCGTCACGACCTTCTCGGTGACGATGGAGTCGTACCGCGCGATGCTGCTCGCAGCTCAGGAGGCGCAGCCCGAGGTCTACGCCGGCATCGAGACCATGCTCGATGCGACGATCGCCGTGTTCACGGTGCTCATCGGCTTCAGCGCCCTCATCGCCGCCATCGGAATGGTGAACACGCTCTCGCTCAGCGTCATGCAGCGCACCCGCGAGCTCGGCCTGCTGCGTGCGCTCGGCTTCGATCGCGGGCAGCTGCGCCGCATGATCGTGGTCGAGAGCGCCGCGCTCACCGTCGCCGCGACGCTCACGGGCCTCGTGCTCGGCTTCGGCTATGGCTGGGCCGGCGCGCAGGCGCTCCTGGGCGGTGCCCAGGGCGAGCCGGTGTTCGTCCTGCCGGGCGTGCCGTGGGTCATGATCGGCGCACTCGTCGTCGCGGCGGGCGTGCTGACGCTCGTCGCATCCATCGCCCCGGCGCGGCGCGCGATGCGCGTCTCGCCGGTGGTCGCCCTCGCGGTCGACTAGGGGGACCGCGGGGGACGGGAGGGAAGGGCGGGCGGCGGCCTCGGGGGAGGCCGCCGCCCGCTTCCGTCTGCCCGCCCGTGCCGCCGGCGCGTCACATGCATGCGGCCGCCGCGCTCGGATGTTAGCCTTGTGCCGTGCTTCACGGCCTGCTTCTCCTTAGCTGCCGCAGCGAGTCCTAGTTCGAAGGCCTCCCTCGCTGCGGAGTTCGTCGTCGGCTGAATACATCCGAACAAGCGAGAAGAGCACCTCATGCAGAACACCCAGCAGCCCTCGGCGATGCCCGTTCACCGGTACCGCCCCTTCCACGAGCAGATCTCGGTCGAACTGCCCGACCGCACGTGGCCGTCCAAGCGCATCGAGCAGGCGCCGCGCTGGTGCGCCGTCGACCTGCGCGACGGCAACCAGGCCCTCATCGACCCGATGAGCCCCGAGCGCAAGCGCATCATGTTCGACCTCCTCGTGAAGATGGGCTACAAGGAGATCGAGGTCGGGTTCCCGAGCGCGAGCCAGACCGACTTCGACTTCGTGCGCAGCCTCATCGACGAGAACGCGATCCCCGCCGACGTCACGATCCAGGTCCTCACGCAGGCGCGCGACCACCTGATCGAGCGCACCTACGAGGCGATCGCCGGTGCGAAACAGGCGATCGTGCACCTCTACAACTCGACGAGCATCCTGCAGCGCGAAGTCGTCTTCCGCACTGACAAGCAGGGCATCATCGACATCGCCCTGCACGGCGCGCGCAAGTGCCGCGAGCAGGAGGCGACGATCCCGGGCACCACCGTCTACTACGAGTACTCGCCCGAGAGCTACACCGGCACCGAGCTCGAGTTCGCCGTCGACGTCTGCAACCAGGTGCTCGAGATCCTCGAGCCCACGCCCGAGCGCAAGGTCATCATCAACCTGCCCGCGACCGTCGAGATGGCGACGCCGAACGTCTACGCCGACTCGATCGAGTGGATGAGCCGCCACCTCGCGCATCGCGAGAACGTCCTCCTCTCGCTGCACCCCCACAACGACCGCGGCACGGCCGTCGCCGCCGCGGAGCTCGGCTACCTGGCGGGTGCCGACCGCATCGAGGGCTGCCTCTTCGGCAACGGCGAGCGCACCGGCAACGTCGACCTCGTCGCGCTCGGCGTGAACCTCTTCACGCAGGGCATCGACCCGCAGATCGACTTCTCCGACATCGACGAGGTCAAGCGCACCGTCGAGTACTGCAACCAGCTGCCGGTTCCCGAGCGGCACCCGTGGGCGGGCGACCTCGTCTACACGGCGTTCTCGGGGTCGCACCAGGACGCGATCAAGAAGGGCTTCGAGGCGATGGCCGCCGAGGCCGAGCGCCGCGGCGTCTCCGTCGACGAGCTCGAGTGGGCGGTGCCGTACCTGCCGGTCGACCCGCGCGACCTGGGCCGCAGCTACGAGGCCGTCATCCGCGTGAACTCGCAGTCGGGCAAGGGCGGCGTGGCCTACCTGCTGAAGACCGACCACGCGCTCGACCTGCCGCGACGCCTGCAGATCGAGTTCTCGGGCGTCGTGCAGCAGAAGACCGACGCCGAGGGCGGCGAGGTCTCGAGCGACGAGATCTGGCGCGTCTTCATCGACGAGTACCTGCCGGCGCCGCAGGACCGCCCCGACGAGAAGTGGGGCCGCTTCGAGCTCCTGAGCCTCCGCACCGAGAGCGCCCTCGACGGGGTCGTCAACGTGCGGGTGGGTCTCCGCGACGGCGTCGAGCGCGTCGAGGCCGATGCGAGCGGCAACGGCCCGATCTCGGCGTTCCTCAACGTGCTCGGGGCCGAGGGCGTCGAGGTGAAGCTGCGCGACTACGTCGAGCACACGCTCTCGGCGAGCGGCGACTCGCAGGCGGCCGCGTACGTCGAGCTCGAGGTCGAGGGCACGGTGCTCTGGGGCGTCGGCATCGACGCCGACATCTCGACCGCGTCGCTGAAGGCGGTCGTCTCGGCGGTCAACCGCGCACTGCGGGTCCGCACTCCCGAGCCCGAGCTGGCGACCGCCGGCGCCTGAGCGCCGCGCAGGGTCAGCGACGCCCTGACCAGACGGCGGCAGCACTCGCGACCGCAGGCGCCTGAACGCGTCGCGAGGTCAGCGGCGGATGACCGGCAGCACGCCGGTCTCCGTCGCGACCTTGCGACGGTAGAGCATGCGCTGCTCGGGCAGCGAGAGGTCGAAGATCACCGCGAGCCAGCGGATGAGGCTCGTCACGACGATGCAGACCATGCCCGCGATGAGCAGCGGCACGCCGAAGGCGTCGAGACCGACGAGCACGAGGCATCCGGCTGCGGCGGCGACCGCGTAGAGCGAGCCGACGTGCATGATCGCGACCGGCAGGCTCATCAGCATGTCGCGCAGGATGCCGCCGCCGACGGCGGCCGCGACGCCGACGAACACCGCAGGAAGCACGGGCAGGCCGAGGTCGAGGGCCTTCGTCGTGCCGAAGGCGCCGAACATGCCGATGACGAGCGCGTCGAGTCCGACGATCACCCCGTTGAGGCGCTGCAGTGGAGCCGCGAGCAGCATGCCGACGAGGGATGCCGCGACCGCGGTCACGAGGTACCAGTTGCTCTGGAGCGCGCCGATCGGCTGGTTCAGGAGCAGGTCGCGGATCGCACCGCCGCCGAAGCCCATCACGATGCCGACGATCGCGACGCCGAGGAGATCGAGGCGGCGTTCGCCGCGGAATCCGGAGGCGAACAGTGCGCCCTGCACGCCGCCGAGGCCGACGGCGGTCAGGTCGAGCCAGAGGGGGATCGTGAACTCTGCGGTTTCCACGATCACAGTGAATCACGGATGCCACGCGCCGCAGTGATGGGAGAATCGACGTGTGCCCGTGTATCGAGATGAAGCCGTCGTGCTGCGCACCCACAAGCTGGGCGAGGCCGACCGCATCCTCACGCTGCTCACGCGCGAGCACGGCAAGGTGCGCGCCGTCGCGAAGGGGGTGCGACGCACGGGGTCGAAGTTCGGCGCCCGCCTCGAGCCGTTCATGGTCGCCGACCTGCAGCTCTACGAGGGCCGCAGCCTCGACGTCGTGAACCAGGCCGAGTCGCTCGGCTCGTACGGCGCGCAGATCACGCAGGATTATGCGGCGTACACCGCGGCGAACGCCATGGTCGAGGCCGCCGACAAGCTCACCGAGTCCGAGGGGTCGCTGCAGCAGTACCTGCTGCTCGTCGGCGCCCTCCGCTCGCTCGCCCGCGGCGAGCACGGGGCGAGCCTCACCCTCGACTCGTATCTGCTGCGCGCCCTCGCCCTCGCGGGGTGGGCGCCGAGCTTCGGCGACTGCGCCCGCTGCGGTCGTCCCGGCGAGCACACGGCGGTGGTCGTGCAACTCGGCGGCGTCGTCTGCGACGACGAGTGCGCGCCGCCCGGCACCCCGCGCATCGAGCGCACGACGGTGGCGCTGCTCGGCGCGCTGCTCTCGGGCGATTGGGACTACGCCGAGGCCGCACCCGAATGCGACCGCAACCAGGCGAGCGGCATCGTCGCCGCCTACACCCAGTGGCATCTCGAACGGGGCCTCCGTTCGCTGCCGCACGTCAGCCGCGAGGCATCCGCCCCGCACCCCGCCCTCTGAGGAACCCTGTGACCCCGAAGCCCTTCACCCATCGCGACGCGGTGCCCTACAAGCCGCTCGACTGGACGGGAATCCACCCGCCCGCGTTCCCGAAGGGGGCGGTGCCCGAGCACGTCGCGATCGTGATGGACGGCAACGGGCGCTGGGCCAACCAGCGCGGACTCACCCGCATCGAAGGGCACAAGGCGGGGGAGGCGGCGCTCCTCGACGTCGTCGCCGGCGCGATCCAGGCCGGAGTGAAGCACCTCTCGGTGTACGCCTTCTCGACCGAGAACTGGAAGCGGTCGCCCGAGGAGGTGCGCTTCCTCATGGGCTACAACCGCGATGTGCTGCACCGCCGGCGCGATCAGCTGAACGAGTGGGGCGTGCGCATCCGCTGGGCCGGCCGTCGCCCCCGTCTCTGGGCCTCGGTCATCAACGAGCTGCAGTTCGCCGAGAAGCTCACCGCGGGCAACGACGTGCTGACCCTCACGATGTGCGTCAACTACGGCGGACGCAACGAGATCACCGACGCCGTGCGGTCCATCGCCGACGATGTCGCGGCCGGCCGGCTGCGGCCCTCGGCGGTGAGCGAGAAGCTCATCGCGAAGCGGCTCTACGTGCCCGAACTGCCCGACGTCGACCTGTTCGTGCGCTCCTCGGGCGAGCAGCGCACCTCGAACTTCCTCCTCTGGCAGTCGGCGTACGCCGAGATGGTCTTCCTCGACACGCTCTGGCCCGACTTCTCGCGCACCCAGCTGTGGGAGGCGATCGAGATCTACGCCCGTCGCAATCGCCGGTTCGGCGGGGCGATCGACGCGCCGACGGCCGGCTGAGGCGAAGCTCCGCGAGGGACTCCCGCCGCCGCGGGGGACGACCTTAGGCTGGTCGGGTGACCGTCGACACCGCGCCCCAGCGACTCTCCGCTCCGCCCCGCACCGGCTTCTCGATCGTGTGGGCGGTGCTCCGCATCGTGATGGCGGCGGCGATCATCGCCGCGACGGTCGTGACGTACCAGGGCTCATCGGGCTCGTGGCGGGAGGAGGGCTACGCCGACCTCGCCACCCTCAACGTCAACTTCTTCAGCTACTTCACCATCGAGTCGAACCTGCTCGCGGCGGTCGTGCTGCTCATCGGCGCTGCGCTCGCGTTCGCGCGGCGCCTGCCCGACCCGATGTGGTTCGCGATCCTGCGCGCGTGCGCCGTCACGTACATGGCCATCACGGGCCTCGTCTACAACCTGCTGCTGCGCGGTCTCCCGGTGACAGGGGCCGGTGAGGATTCGCACCCGTGGACCAACGAGGTGTTGCACGTGATCGCGCCGCTGTTCCTCGTCGTCGACTGGCTGGTCGCCCCGGGGCGCCCGCGGCTCGACTGGCGGCGAGTCTGGGTCATCCTCGCGTTCCCGATCGCATGGGTCGCCTACACCCTCGTGCGCGGGCCGTTCGTGTTCGACCAGGTCCGGTCGGTCGAGACGTGGTACCCGTATCCCTTCCTCAATCCGGCGCGCCAGGAGAACGGCTACCTCGGCGTCGCGTTCTGGGTGGTCGTGATCGCGCTCGCCTTCGCCGTCGTCGCGGTGCTCGTCGTCTGGGTGTCGCGCCGATGGCCGCGCAACGCCGACACCGATCCCGCAGGGGCGACAGCGCGCTCGAGCCGCTAGCGGCGTCCGCGGCGCATCCGCCCGACGACGCCGGCGAACAGCGCGTGCAGCAGCGGCAGGGCTGAGGCGATCATCAGCGTGGTGCCGAGTGCCGGGTTCGGGGCGAGCAGCAGCGCGCCGCCGATGAGGAGTGCGGCGAACAGGACGCCCGAGAGGATCCGGCGCGCGACGCCCTCGAGCCGATCGAGGCGTCGTTCGAGGCGCGAGGTGTCGAACGACATCCGGCCCTGATCCGCCTTGGTGATGAGGGCGTCGACGCGCTTCGGCATGCCCCAGAGGAGCCCTGCGCTCGTCATCGCCTGCCCGAGGAGATCTTGGGCGAGGTCGCCGCGCTCCTCATTCAGGAGTTGCGTGGCGTACGGCTCGACCGCGTCCCACACGTTGAACTCGGGGTCGAGCGAGCTGCACATGCCCGAGGTGAGCGCCATCGCCCGGATGAGGAGCAGCAGGTGTTCGGGGAGTTGCAGGGGAAGTGAGCGCATGACATCGCCGAACTCGACGCCGAAGTCGCGGAACTCGCGCGGGTCCACCTCCTTCAGCTGGGCGAAGCCCATGCCGCCGAAGCGCTCGAACAGCTGTGTGAGCGCCCGCTCGAGCTCGCCGGTGTCGGCCGAGGGCATGAGCACGCCGATCTCGTGCGCGGCCTCGATCATCCCGTGGCCGTCGCGCGACGCGACGGCGATGACGAGCGAGCGGAGCCCGGCCCGCAGCTCGGAGGGGACCTCGGCCATCATGCCGAAGTCGACGAAGGTGAGGCGCCACGGGATGTCTCGTGCCGGCGTGCCGCTCGCAGGGTCGCCCACGAGCGGCGTGACGAAGATGTTTCCGGGGTGCGGGTCGGCGTGCACGAACGCGTGGGTGAACACCTGGTCGAACATGACCTCGGCGAAGACTCGTGCGACGTCGGTGGGGGAGATGCCGGCGGCCTCGAGCGCGTCGGTGTCGTTGATCTTGATCGCGGTGACGTCTTCGAGCGTCAGCACCCGTCGGGTCGTCCGCTCCCACACGACCGCGGGGGCGTACACGCGCCGCTCGTCGGCGAACGACTCCGCGAAGCGCTCGGCGTTCTGGGCCTCGTGCACGTAGTCGATCTCCTCGTGGCTCGTCTGCGCGAACTCCTCGACGAGGGCGGGCGCGTCGACGTGGTCGGCGACGATGCGCACGCGTCGCAGCCATCCCGCCACCCGGCGGAGCGCCGCGAGGTCGACGGCGACGATCTGCTCGATGCCGGGGCGCTGCACCTTCACGACGACCTCGGCGAGCCCGGTGGCGGCGGCGTCGCCTGCGGAGAGCCGGGCGCGGTGCGCCTGCCCGAGAGAGGCCGCCGCGACCGGGGCCTCGTCGAATCGGTCGTACACCCGATCGAGCGGAGCCCCGAGCTCGGCCTCGGCGAGCGCGCGGATCTCGGGGAACGGCACGGCCGGGACCTCGTCCTGCAGGCCAGCGAGCTCTGTGGTGATCTCGGGCGGCAGCACGTCGAGGCGCGCGGAGAGGAACTGCCCGACCTTGATCATGAGGCCGCCGAGGTCGACCGCGAGGCTGCGGAACTTCGATGCGAGCGATCGCATCCGTCGCTCACGCGAACGATCGGCGATGCCGCCCAGACCGAGTTTCGGCAGCACGAGTTCGTACCACCAGAGCTGCACGAGCTGGCGCGCCGCGAATCCGAGGATGCGGCGTGAGCGCGCGCGGTGGGCACCGTCGGTCATGCCGCCATCCTCTCGCGTCGCGACGGATGCGGCACGCGCAGCGGCACCCGATCAGCCCTCGGCGAGGATCGAGTACAGCCGGCGCCGCGCCTCGTCGAGCACGGTGACGGCCTGCTGGATCTGCTCGGGCGAGCCGCTGCGACCGAGTTGCGCTGCGGCGGCGGCGAGTTCGACGCCGGCCTTCGAGAGGGCGCGGTGCGCGCCGCCCTGCGCCGAGGGCGATGCCCACGGTGCGGGCTTGTCGGCGGCGGCGGCGGCCTCGTCGCGGCCGGCCTCGGTCAGCGAGTACGTCTTGCGACCCTGCAGTTCGTCGGCGACGATCAGCCCCTCGTCGGCGAGGAGCTGCAGCGTCGGGTAGACCGAGCCTGCGCTCGGCTTCCACGAGCCGCCGCTGCGCTCGTCGATCTCCTGGATGATCTGGTAGCCGTGCATCGGCTGCTCGGCGAGGAGCGCGAGCACCGCCGCGCGCACGTCGCCGCGCGCCATGCGTCGCATGCCGGGCCGCTGGTCGAACGAGGAGCGCAACTGTTCCATCGCCTCCCAGATCGCGGCGCCCGGGTTGCCGGGTCCCGTTCCGCCGAAGCCTGCGCCGCCGAATCCGCCGTTCGGGCGATTGCCGTTCATGATGACCTCCCGCGAGATGCGAACGATACTCAACGATATATCGCTATCTCGCGAAAGGGAAGGTCTCCCGCAGCCAGGATTCGGCCTCGCGCGGGTGCCTGAGCCGCACGACCGCGAGACCGGGGTTCCTGGCGCCGGCCTCGTCGACGAGAGCCGCCCGCGTGCCGTGCGTTCGCCACGCCCAGCGCACGATGTGCTCGGGGTCGGTGAGGATCGTGCGGAACGGCGCCTCCCGGTTGCCGTTCCAGAGCTCCTCGCGTCGGAGCCGGCGGCGTAGCGTGCGCACGATCACCTGCCGCATCACCCGTCGCCGCGGATAGTCGAGGAAGACGAGCAGCTGCGCGCGCTCCGCGAGCAGCGGCTGCACCGCGCCGTACTGCCACTCGATCACCCATCCGGGCTGCGAGGTGAACGCGTCGACATCGTCGACGAAGCTCGGTCGCGGCGTCCACTCCGGGCCGTGGAACAGCGCGTCGATCTCCTGGAAGGGCAGGCCGGATGCCTGGGCGATCCGCCGCGCGAGCGTCGTCTTGCCAGCGCCGCTCGCGCCGGCGACGAGGATGCGGCGCGGGAGATCGGGCATCCGACCACTCTAGGCTCGGACGCCGCCCGGTTACTCGCCCGAGAGCCCGGGGACGAAGCAGACGTCGCCCTCGCAGACCATGGCACCGGCGGCGCCGGGCAGCATGGTGAAGGGTGACGCGGATGCCTCGCCGGGGGCGCCGTTCGCGGGGGCGGCGACGAGCGGGGCGGCGCCCGTGGCATCCGCCCCGATCTCGGGGTTCACGCGGCCTCGCCGTCGCGCTCGCCCGCGACCTGGGTGAGCACCTGGCCGAAGACCTCGGCGGGCTGCGCGCCGGACACGCCGTACTTGCCCTCGAACACGAAGAACGGCACGCCGTTGATGCCGTACGCCCCGGCCTGCGCGATGTCGGCCTGCACATCGGCGGCGTAGCGATCCGACTCGAGCGCCTCGCGGGCGGCGCCGGCGTCGAGACCCGCGTCGACGGCGAGCTCGACGAGCTCGTCGATGCGGCCGACGTGGCGGCCCTCGGTGAAGTAGGCCTTGAAGAGACGCTCCGAGAGTTCGAGCTGACGGCCCTGCGCCTTCGCGAAGTGGAGGAGCTCGTGCGCCTTCAGCGTCTTCGTGTGCTGGAGGGCGTCGAAGTCGTAGTCGAGCCCGGCGTTCGCGGCGACGCCGGTGACGTGCTGCAGCATCTGCTGCACGCGCTCGGCAGGCAGGCCCTTGTGCTTCGCGAGGAAGTCGATCTCGCTGCCCTCGAAGTCGACGGGCGTGTCGGGGGCGAGCTCGAAGGAGTGGTACTCGATCTCGACGTCGGGCGCGTCGTCGCCGAGCGACGCGAGGCCCTCCTCGAAGTGGCGCTTGCCGATGTAGCACCACGGGCAGGCGATGTCGGACCAGATGTCGATTTTGATGGGGGAAGTCACGATGGATGCGAACGCGTCGGGTGCGCGCGGCATTCCCGAAACGGCCGAGCGCCTCCGCTACTCGGGATCGCTGAGGTCGGCGACCGTCGCGTCGAGGGCCGAGATGAGCGCGTCGGCGTCGACGAAGAGGCTGCGGCCGTGCTCGCCGGCGCCCATCGAGACGCGGCGACCGGCGATCGACTCGTCGACGAACACCGGCCACGGCGTCGTCGAGCCGAGCGGGGTGATCGTGCCGCGCTCGTAGCCGGTCGCGGCGAGCGCGAGCGAGGCGTCGGGCAGCTGCAGCTTGTTGACCCCGACGAGGGCGCGCAGCTTCGACCAGCTGATCTTGCGGCCGCCGGGCACGAGGGCGAAGAGGTAGGTGTCGTCGCTGCGCTTGACCACGAGCGACTTCACGATGTCGCCGGGGGAGATTCCCATGAGCTCGGCCGCCTCCTCGAGGCTGCGCGCGGCGGGCCGCTCGATGATCTCGACGTCGAGGCCGCGCGCCGCGGCATCCGCCTGCACCCGCTCGGCACCCGTGAGTTCCGCCATCTCGTCCTCCCCAATGGTCGACCTGCAGTGAATCCTAGGCTCGCACGGCGGCATCGGGCGAGTGGGCCCCGATCTCTGGGAGAATCGACGGTGATGTCCTCAACCACCACGCTTCCCGCAGGCCCGCTCGCGATCGGCGGCATCGAGCTCGACGTTCCCGTCGTGCTCGCGCCCATGGCCGGCATCACGAACACGGCGTTCCGCCGGCTCTGCCGCGAGTTCGGCGCGGGCCTCTACGTCTCCGAGATGATCACTTCGCGCGCGCTCGTCGAACGCACGCCCGAGTCGATGCGCCTGATCACGCACCACGAGTCCGAGACGCCGCGGTCGATCCAGCTCTACGGCGTCGACCCGAAGACCGTCGCCGAGGCGGTCACGATGCTCGTCGCCGAAGACCGGGCCGACCACATCGACCTGAACTTCGGATGCCCCGTGCCGAAGGTCACCCGCAAGGGCGGCGGTTCTGCGCTCCCGTGGAAGACGGGCCTCTTCCGCGACATCGTCGAGGGGGCGGTGCGGGCCGCGGGCGACATCCCGCTGACGGTGAAGATGCGCAAGGGCATCGACGCCGACCACCTCACCTACCTCGAGGCCGGGCGCATCGCCGAGGGTGCCGGCGTCTCGGCGGTCGCCCTGCACGCCCGCACCGCCGCCGAGTTCTACTCGGGCCAGGCCGACTGGTCGGCGATCACGAAGCTGAAGGAGACGGTCACGAGCGTGCCGGTGCTCGGCAACGGCGACATCTGGTCGGCCGCCGACGCGCTGCGCATGGTCGACGAGACGGGCTGCGACGGCGTCGTCGTCGGCCGCGGATGCCTCGGCCGCCCCTGGCTCTTCGGCGATCTCGCGGCGGGATTCCGCGGCGAGCTCGCGGGTGACGACGGCGCGCTGTTCCAGCCGTCGCTCGGGCAGGTCGCGCAGACCTTCCGGCGCCATGCCGAGCTGCTCACCGAGTTCTTCGACAGCGAGGAGCGCGGCTGCCGCGACATCCGCAAGCACGTCGCCTGGTACTTCAAGGGGTATCCGGTCGGCGGCGACCTGCGCGCCCGTCTCGCTACCGTCGAGTCGCTCGCGATGCTCGACGACCTCCTCGGTACGCTCGACTGGTCGATGCCGTACCCGGGTGAGGGGGCCGAGGGCCCGCGCGGCCGCGCCGGCACACCGAAGAACCCGACGCTGCCCGAGGGCTGGCTCGACTCGCAAGAGCTGGTCGGCCACGACCGGGTGACGCTCGTCGACGCCGAGCTCGACACGAGCGGCGGGTAGCCGGGTGGCAGATCGACTCTTCGGCGGCTACGAGGCCGTCGACACCGAACGGATGCTGCCCGAAGAGCACTCCTCGCGGCGCAGCGACTTCGCGCGCGACCGGGCGCGCCTGCTGCACTCGAGCGCGCTCCGACGCCTCGCGGCGAAGACGCAGGTGCTGAGCCCGACCTCGGGCCTCGACTTCGCGCGCAACCGGCTCACCCACTCGCTCGAGGTCGCCCAGATCGGGCGCGAACTCGCCGAGAACCTCGCGCTCGACCCCGACGTCGTCGACACCGCGTGCCTCGCCCACGACCTCGGCCACCCGCCGTTCGGCCACAACGGCGAGAAGGCGCTCAACGACTGGGCTGCCGACATCGGCGGGTTCGAGGGCAACGCGCAGACCCTGCGCCTGCTCACCCGGCTCGAGCCGAAGGTGTTCGGCGACGACGGCCGCAGCTACGGCCTGAACCTGACGCGCGCGAGCCTCGACGCGAGCTGCAAGTACCCGTGGCCCGAGGCGACGGGGGTCGCCGACCCGTCGGGGCGGCAGAAGTTCGGCTTCTACCACGACGACGTCGCGGTGTTCGAGTGGCTGCGCGCGGGCGCACCCGAGCGTCGGCTCTGCATCGAGGCGCAGGTGATGGACCTCTCCGACGACATCGCCTACTCGGTGCACGACTTCGAGGACGCGATCGTCGGCGGCTACATCGACGTCGCGGCGCTCGGCGCCCGCGTCGACCACGACGAGCTCGTCGCCTCGATGCACGAGTGGGTGGGCGGTGCGATCCCGCACGACGAGCTCATCGCGGCGTTCGACCGGCTCGACTCGCTCGACGGGTGGCTCGACGAGTGGACGGGCAGCCGACGCGACCAGGCGCGGCTGAAGAACCTGACGAGCCAGCTCATCGGGCGTTTCGCGCACTCGGCGACCGAGGCGACGCGTTCGGCGTTCCCGCTCGCGAGCCTCATCCGCTTCGACGCCGACGTCGTCGTGCCTCGCGAGATCCAGGCCGAGATCGCGGTGCTGAAGGGCATCGTCGCGGCCTTCGTGATGTCGCGCAACACGCGCCAGCCGATCTACCTCCAGCAGCGGCAGGTGCTGGGCTCGCTCGCCGACGTGCTGTACGCGAGCGGCGACGAGCACCTCGACGCGGGCTTCGCGGAAGACTGGGCGGCCGCGCCAGACGACGCCGCGCGCAAGCGGGTCGTCGTCGACCAGGTCGCGAGCCTCACCGACCAGTCGGCGCTCAGCTGGTACGAACGGCTCGTGCAGCGCTGACCGGCGCGGCCGCGGCCGCCGCAGACCCGCCCAGTGAACCGTCGACCGAGATTAGGATGTGAGCATGGCGGGCCGAATTCGACAGAGCGATGTCGACGAGGTGAAGGCCCGCACGAACATCGCCGACATCATCGGCGACCACGTCAGCCTGAAGTCGGCCGGAGTCGGTTCGCTGAAGGGCCTGTGCCCCTTCCACGACGAGCGCAGCCCGAGCTTCAACGTCCGGCCCGGCGTCGGCTACTACCACTGCTTCGGCTGCGGCGAGTCGGGTGACGTCTACACCTTCATGCAGCGCATGGACCACGTCTCGTTCACCGAGGCGGTCGAGCGGCTCGCCGGCCGCATCGGCTTCGAGCTGCACTACGAAGACGGCGGGCAGGCGCCCGACCACGGCAACCGCGCGCGGCTGCTCGCGGCGAACCAGGCCGCCGCCGAGTTCTTCGTCGAGAAGCTCGGCGCGCCCGAGGCCGAGATCGGCCGCCGGTTCCTCGGCGAGCGCGGCTTCGACGCCGAGGCGGCCCGCCGGTTCGGCGTCGGCTTCGCGCCGAAGAGCTGGGACGCGCTGACGAATCACCTGAAGGCGAAGGGCTACTCCGCCGAAGAGCTGAGCGCCGCCGGGCTCGTCTCGCAGGGCGACCGCGGGGTCTACGACCGGTTCCGCGGCCGCCTCGTCTGGCCCATCAGGGATGTCACGGGCCAGACCGTCGGCTTCGGCGCCCGGCGCCTGCTCGACGACGACAAGGGCCCCAAGTACCTGAACACCCCCGAGACGGCGGTCTACCACAAGTCGCAGGTGCTCTACGGGCTCGACCTCGCCAAGCGCGACATCTCGAAGACGCATCGCGTGGTCGTGGTCGAGGGGTACACCGATGTCATGGCCTGCCACCTCGCCGGCGTGACGACGGCGATCGCGACCTGCGGCACGGCGTTCGGCGTCGACCACATCAAGGTGCTGCGGCGCGTGCTCGGCGACTCCTCAGGGGTTGGCGAGGTCGTGTTCACCTTCGACGG
Source organism: Agromyces sp. NPDC057679 (assembly GCF_042799635.1). Lineage (NCBI taxonomy): Bacteria > Bacillati > Actinomycetota > Actinomycetes > Micrococcales > Microbacteriaceae > Agromyces > Agromyces sp. NPDC057679. The sequence goes on from NZ_JBHVIK010000003.1 coordinate 156,074, forward strand.
CGACGCCGCCGGCCAGCAGGCCGCGATGCGAGCCTTCGCCGAAGAGCAGCGCTTCGCGGCCCAGACCTTCGTCGCGGTGGCGCCCGACGGCCTCGACCCCTGCGACCTCCGGCTGGCTCGCGGCGACGGCGCGGTGCGCACCCTCGTCGAGACGAAGGTGCCGATGTTCGAGTTCGTGATCCGGCACACGCTGAACCGCTACGACCTCGAGACCGTCGAAGGCCGGGTCGGCGCGCTCCGCGCCGCGGCGCCCATCGTCGCCGAGATCCGCGATGCCTCGCTGCGGCCCGGCTACACGCGCGAGCTCGCCCGCATGCTCGGCATGGAGCTCGCCGAGGTGACCCGCGCGGTGCGCGGCGCCGGCGGGGGAAGCCGCGGTCGCGCACCGGGGACGGCGCCGCAGCCGCGGGGCGAGGCATCCGCACCGCCCGCCTCGAACGCGGGGGAGGCGACCGAGCGTCCGTTCTCGATCGCGACCCTGCCGAACGACCCGTCGACGAGGCTCGAGCGCGATGCCCTGCAGGCCATGCTGCAGTTCCCCGACCGCGTCGGCGACGAACTCCTCCGGCACGCGGTCGACTCGCGATTCGGCGACGCGACGCTCGCCGTCGTGCGCGACGGCGTCGCTGCGGTGCTCGGGTCGACCGATCCGAGGCTGCGCGTCGATCGGGTCGTCGCCGAGGTGCCCGCGCCGTTCGCCGGGGTCGTGCAGCAGCTCGCGGTGCTGCCCGTGCCGCAGCGCAACGACACCGAGCTCGAGGCGTGGGCGCGCGGGGTGGTGAGCTCGCTCATCGACCGCGAGCTGCTGCGCCAGAAGTCCGAGCTGCTCGGTCGGTTGCAGCGGCTGTCGACCGGCGACCAGGCGACCTTCTCGGCGTTGCAGCGCGCCCTCGTCGAGCTCGAGCAGGAGCGCCGGGCGCTTCGCGCCGACTGACGGAATCCGTCGCCGTGCGACGCCGTGCGACGATCCGTTGCGCGCAAGGTTGCAGATCGGTAAACATTCCGACGTTCGACGGCACCTCCCTGCATCACTTCGGATCGTTGTGCTACCTCTGAGTGATACGAGAACGCGCCGTGGAAGCCGCGGTGCGCTTCAGTCCTGACAGGAAGAGGTAGACGGATATGACATCCGCAACCAAGAACGGCCGCCGCGCGCTCATCGCGGCAGCCGGACTCTCGGCGGCCGCGCTCGTGCTCGCCGGCTGCTCGGCCGGCGGTGGCGACGGCGACAACGCTTCGGGCGGTTCGATCACGGTCGGCACGACCGACAAGGTCACGACGCTCGACCCGGCCGGTTCGTACGACAACGGTTCGCTCGCGGTGCAGACGCAGGTCTTCCCGTACCTGCTGAACACCGACTACGAGAGCACCGACGTCGTGCCCGACCTCGCCGAGTCCGCCGAGTTCACCGCGCCGACCGAGTACACGGTCACGCTGCCCGCCGGGCTCAAGTGGGCGAACGGCAACGACCTCACCTCGTCCGACGTGAAGTTCTCGTTCGACCGTCAGCTGAAGATCGCCGACCCGAACGGCGCGTCGAGCCTGCTCTACAACCTCGAGAGCGTCGACGCCCCCGACGACACCACCGTCGTGTTCCACCTCAAGGCCGAGAACGACCAGGTCTTCCCGCTCATCCTCACGAGCTTCCCGGGCGCCATCGTCGACGACGAGGTGTTCTCGCCCGACGCCCTCACTTCCGACGACGACATCGTCGAGGCGAAGGCCTTCGGCGGCCCGTACCAGATCGCGAGCTACGACTTCAACAACCTGATCTCGTTCAAGAAGAACCCCGAGTACAAGGGCCTGCTCGCCGAGGCGTCGACCGACACGGTCAACCTGAAGTACTACGCCGAGTCGTCGAACATGAAGCTCGACGTCCAGGAGGGCAACATCGACGTCGCGTACCGCAGCCTGTCTGCGACCGACATCGACGACCTGAAGGGCAACGACAAGGTCAAGGTCGTCGACGGCCCCGGCGGCGAGATCCGCTACATCGTCTTCAACTTCGACACGCAGCCCTACGGCGCGAAGACCCCCGAGGCCGACCCGGCCAAGGCTCTCGCCGTCCGTCAGGCCGTCGCCGGCCTCATCGACCGCGAGGAGCTCGGCGAGCAGGTCTACAAGGGCACCTACACGCCGCTGTACTCCTACATCCCCGCGGGCCTGGCCGGCGCGGTCGAGCCCCTGAAGGAGCTCTACGGCGACGGCGCCGGTGCGCCCGACGCCGAGAAGGCCAAGGCGGCGCTCGAGGCTGCCGGCGTCACCACGCCGGTCGAGCTGAACCTCCAGTACTCGAACGACCACTACGGCCCCTCGTCGGCCGACGAGTACGCGCTCATCAAGGACCAGCTCGAGGCCGACGGCCTGTTCACGGTGAACCTGCAGACCACCGAGTGGGTGCAGTACTCCGAGGACCGCGTCGCCGACGTCTACCCGGCCTACCAGCTCGGTTGGTTCCCCGACTACTCGGACGCCGACAACTACCTGACGCCGTTCTTCCTCAAGGAGAACTTCCTCAGCAACCACTACGACAACCCCGAGGTCAACGACCTCATCCTCGAGCAGGCCGTGACGACCGACGTCGCCGCGCGCACCGCCATCATCGAGGAGATCCAGGAGAAGGTGGCGGCCGACCTGTCGACCGTGCCGTACCTCCAGGGCGCCCAGGTGGCCGTCACCGGCACCGACATCGACGGCGCGGTCCTCGACGGTTCGTTCAAGTTCCGATTCGCCTCGCTCACCAAGGGCTGAGCGAACTGAGCGACTAGAGTCGCTTTGATACCGGAACGGGTGGCCCGCTCTTCGTGAGCGGGCCACCCGCATTCGAGCCACACCCCTGATTGGCGAACATTGACCTCAACGACGACGGCCGCCACCGGCGCTGATCCCGTCCGGAAGCGATCCAAGAGATCCTCGGGCGGCAGCCTCGGCCGCTACATCATCATCCGCGCACTCCTCATCATCCCCACGGTGTTCATCCTGGTGAGCGTGGTGTTCCTCATCATGCGCACGACCGGTGACCCGATCACCGCAGCGCTGGGCGGCCAGTTGCCGCCCGACCAGCTCGCGGAGCGCATCCACGCCGCGGGCTTCGACCGACCGCTCATCGTCCAGTACCTCGAGTACATGGGCGGCGTCTTCACCGGCGACTTCGGCATGACCATCAGCGACAACCGGCCGGTCACCGAGGTGCTGTTCACCTACGGCAGCGCCACCTTCGAGCTCGCCTTCTATTCGCTCCTCGTCGCGTTCGCCGTCGGCATCCCCTTCGGGCTCATCGCGGCCTACTTCCGCGACAAGGGTCAGGACGCGCTCCTCCGCGTCTTCGCGATCCTCTGCTATGCGACGCCGGTGTTCTTCGCCGGCCTCCTGCTGAAGCTCGTCTTCGCGGTCTGGCTGAAGTGGCTGCCGGTCGCGGGCCGCGCCTCGACCGGGGCGACGATCGAGATGGAGTTCCTGCCGAACAAGACGGGCTTCTACACGATCGACGCGATCATGACCGGCGACCCCGCAGTGCTCGGCGACGTGCTCGCCCACGCGGTGCTCCCGGCGATCGCGCTCGGCCTGCTCACCGCCGGCGTCTTCCTCCGCCTCGTGCGCACGAACGTCATCGGCACGCTCGGCACCGACTACGTCGACGCGGCCCGCTCGCGCGGCGTCGCCGAGTCGCGGCTGCTGCGCAAGCACGCCTACCGCCCGGCGCTCATCCCGATCATCACGGTCATCGGCCTGCAGATCGCGGTCCTCCTCGGCGGCGCCGTGCTCACCGAGACGACCTTCGAGTGGAAGGGCCTCGGCTTCCAGCTGGTCGAGTACATCCAGGCGCGCGACTTCGTCGCCGTGCAGGGCATCGTCGCCCTGCTCGCCGTCATCGTGGCCCTCACGAACTTCATCGTCGACATCATCGCGGCGCTCATCGACCCGAGGGTGAGGTACTGACATGTCGACCACCGCATCGAACGCCGTCGCGGCGCCCGCGCAGAAGCGCCGGCTCCGCGACCGCATCCCCGTCGTGCACCAGCTCCGCCAGAGTGTGGGCCTCCAGCGCGGCATGCTCGTCGCGGGCCTGATCATCACCGCGATCTTCATCCTGACCGCGGTCTTCGCGCCGCTCCTCGCGCCGTACGGATTCGCACAGCTGCGCAACGCCGACGGCCCGTTCGGCAGCCAGCAGCCGCCGTCGGCGGAGCATCCGTTCGGCACCACGGTCGGCGGGTACGACGTGCTCTCCCGCACGATCTGGGGCGCGCAGACCGCGATCCTCGTGATCATCATCGCGGTGATCCTGTCGATCTTCGCCGGCGTGCTGCTCGGCCTCCTGTCGGGGTACTTCGGCGGTTGGCTCGACCGGGTGCTCGTCGTCGTGTGCGACGCGATCTACGCGTTCCCCTCGCTGCTGCTCGCGATGGTCATGGCGATCGCGATCTCGGGCGGCCAGTCGAACCTGTGGGGCGGCGTGCTCGCGGCGGCGCTCTCGATCACCGTCGTCTTCATCCCGCAGTACTTCCGGGTGATCCGTGCAGAGACGGTGCGCATCAAGGCCGAGGCCTTCGTCGAGTCGGCCAAGGTGCTCGGCGCGTCGAACAGCCGCATCATGTTCCGCCACGTGCTGCGCAATGCGACCCGCACGCTGCCGCTCATCTTCACGCTGAACTCGTCGGAGGCGATCCTCACGCTCGCCGGCCTCGGCTTCCTCGGATTCGGCATCGAGCCGACCGCCGCGGCCGAGTGGGGCTACGACCTCAACAAGGCGCTCTCCGACGTCACGAGCGGGATCTGGTGGACCTCGCTCTACCCCGGTCTCGCGATCGTGCTCGTGGTGCTCGGAATCACGCTCGTCGGCGAGAGCCTCAACGACCTCGCCGACCCGCGCCTGCGCGGTCGCCGCCGGGTCGCCCAGTCGTCGGGCGTCGTCGCGGAGACCTCGGTCGTGCCCGGCGGCACGCTGACGGCCGGCCCCGGGGGCCTCGCCGGACTGGAAGACGAAGCGACATTCGACGAACACGGGATCGAGGTCAAGCCATGAGCACGGTGGTGAGCATCGAAGGGCTCGGCGTCTCGTTCTCGACCGACGCCGGTGCGGTGAAGGCGGTCGACGGCGTCTCGCTGTCGGTCGAACGCGGCGAGGTGCTCGCGATCGTCGGCGAGTCGGGCAGCGGCAAGACCGTGACCGCGAAGACGATCCTCGGCCTCCTCCCCGAGACGGCGACGGCGAGCGGGGCGGTGATCCTGTCGAACAAGGCGGGAACGGCCCAGCACGACGTGGTCTCGATCCCGAAGCGCACGCTCCGGGCCATCCGCGGCACTGACGTCGCCATGGTCTTCCAGGAGCCGTCGACCGCGCTCAACCCGGTCTACACCGTCGGGTGGCAGATCATCGAGGGCCTGCGCGCGCACTCCGATCTCTCGAAGAAGGAGGCCCGCGCGAAGGCGATCGACGTGCTGCGTCGCGTCGGCATCCCCGAGCCCGAGGTGCGCATCGACCACTACCCGCACGAGTTCTCGGGCGGTCAGAAGCAGCGCATCGTGATCGCGATGGCGCTCGTGCTCGACCCGGGGCTCATCGTCGCCGACGAGCCGACGACGGCGCTCGACGTCACGGTCCAGGCCGAGATCCTCGACCTGCTGCGCCGCTGCCGCGACGAGTTCGGCATGGGCATCGTGCTCATCACCCACAACATGGGTGTCGTCGCCGATCTCGCCGACCGGGTCGCGGTGATGTACCAGGGCAAGGTCGTCGAAGTGGCGGATGCGAAGACCCTGTTCTCGGCACCGAAGGCCGAGTACACGAAGGCCCTGCTCGCCGCAGTGCCCTACGTCGGCACCGGCTCGGCGAAGACCGCCGAGCGTGCGGCGGCCCGCCCCGCGGGCTGGGCCGAGCAGGCACCGGTCGTCGCCGCGCAGGGGCTCGAGATCGTCTACCCGGGGCGCTTCGGCAGGCCCGGCTTCCGCGCGGTCGACGGCGTCGACCTCGTGATCCGGCCCGGCGAGGTCCTGGGGCTCGTCGGCGAGTCGGGTTCGGGCAAGACCACGATCGGTCGGTCGATCGCCGGCCTCACCAAGGTCACGGGCGGCTCGCTCAGGGTGCTCGGGCACGAGATGAACGGCTTCTCGGAGCGTGAGTTCCGCCCGTTGCGCAGCCGCATCGGGTTCGTCTTCCAGGACCCGGCGTCGAGCTTCAACCCGCTGCTGACGATCGCCGAGTGCGTCGCCGAGCCGCTCATCATCCACGGCCGTGCCGGTGACGCCGTCGCGGCGCGCCCCCGCGTCGACGAGCTGCTCGAGGCGGTGCAGCTGCCGAAGGCGTACGGCGACCGCTACCCGCACGAGCTCTCGGGCGGCCAGCGCCAGCGCGCGAGCCTCGCGCGCTCGCTCGCGCTCGAGCCCGAGCTGCTCATCGCCGACGAGCCGACGAGCGCGCTCGACGTCTCGGTGCAGGCGCGCGTGCTCGAGCTCTTCGCCGAGCTGCAGCGCGAGTTCGGCTTCGCGTCGCTGTTCATCAGCCACGACCTCGCCGTCGTCGACCTGCTGGCCGACCGCATCGCGGTGCTGTACCACGGGCGCCTCGTCGAGGAGGGCACGGGCGCCGAGGTGCTCGGCGCGCCGCGCGACCCGTACACGCAGCGCCTGCTCGCTTCGCTGCCGGTGCCCGACCCGGTCGCGCAGGCCGAACGCCGAGAGGAACTCCGCCGACTCCGGGAGGCGAACTGATGCGCGGCGCGGCACACGGGTACCCGATCGTCCTGAGCGACCTGTCGCTCGAGTATCCGCCGCGCGGTGCCAGCCCGGCGCACGTGGCCCTGCACGGCCTGACGCTGCAGGTCGCGCCGGGCGAGGTGCTCGGCGTGCTCGGCAGTGCGGGCAGCGGCAAGTCGACGCTCGCGAAGGTGCTCTCGGGCGTGGCCTTCGAGACGCGCTCGAACGAGGCGCGCCCGGTGATCACCGGCGGTCAGGCGACCGTGCTCGGCCAGCCGCTGCGCGGTCTGCCGAAGCGCAAGGTCGCCGAGTACCGGTTCCACGTCGGCTACCTGCCTCAAGATGCCGCGTCGACGCTGCCGCCCGATCACAGCGTCGCCGAGATCATCGGCGAGCCCATCCTCGAGCGCGACCGCCGGTACAACGCCAAGGCGCTCGCGACCCGGGTCGCCACCATGCTCGACGGGGTGCGACTGCCGCTCGGCATGCTCGAGAAGTACCCGTACGAGCTGAGCGGCGGGCAGCGCCAGCGTGTCGCGCTCGCGCGTGCCCTCGTGCTCGGCCCCTCGGTGCTCATCGCCGATGAGCCGACGGCGGGCATCGACCTCACGGTGCGCGATGCGGTGGCGCAGTTGATCGCCGAGCTCGGCGAGCGGCACGCGTTCTCGGCGGTGATGATCACCCACGACCTGCCGGTGCTGCGCAGCGTCGCCGACCGCATCGCGGTGCTCGATCGCGGCGAGCTCGCTGCGATCGGCACCATCGAGGAGGTCTTCCACGACCCGCATCACCCGTACGTCCAGGCCCTCGCGGGGGCGCTCGACGGCGGGCACGCGGTCATCGACGACCTGGCCGAGCCACTGGCATGACGGATGCCTCGGCCGCGCGCGGCACGGTCGACGCCCGCGGCACGATCGCGGTCGTGCCCGAGGCCGAGCCCGAGCTCGTGGCCGCGGTGGAGCGGGCCGGGGGAGCGGTCGCCCCGCTCGACGCCCGAACGCGCGGCATCGTGTGGAGCGGCTCGTCGGGCGGTGCCGCCCTCGTCGAGGCGCTGGAGCGAGCACCCGGGGTCGAGTGGGTGCAGCTGCCGTGGGCGGGCATCGACCCGTTCGCCGAGGTCCTGCCGCGGTTCCGCGGCGACGGGCGCGTGTGGACGAGCGGCAAGGGCGTGTACGCCGGTCCGGTCGCCGAGCACGCCCTGACGTTGACGCTCGCGCTGCTCCGCCGGATTCCGCGACGGGTGCGCGCCGGCGAGTGGCGGCGCGACCACTCGAGCCGCAGCCTGCACGGCGCCGAGGTCGTCATCGTCGGTGCCGGCGGCATCGCGGTCGAGCTGCTGCGCCTGCTCGCGCCGTTCGGGGTGCGCGCCTCGGTGGTGCGCCGGAGTGCCGGCGAGCTCCCGGGCGCCGCCCGCACGGTGACGCTCGATCGTCTCGCCGAGGTCGTGAAGGGCGCCGACGTGCTCATCGTCGCGGCCGCGCTGACGGACGAGACGCGTGGGGCCGTTGGAGCCGAGGTGCTCGGCGCCCTTGCGCCCGGTGCGGTCGTCGTCAACGTGGGTCGTGGCCCGATCATCGACACGGCGGCCCTGGTCGCCGCGCTCGAGTCGGGGTGGCTCGGCGGTGCGGGGCTCGACGTCACCGATCCCGAACCGCTTCCGGCGGGGCATCCGCTGTGGAGCTCGCCCGATTGCGTCATCACACCGCACGTCGCCGACGCGATGGCGACGACGCCCGCGCTGCTCGCGGCACGGGTCGAGCACAACGTCCGAGCCTTCCTCGGCGAGGCCGAGTTCGTCGGTCGGATCGATCTCGACGCGGGCTACTGACGCCTGTTCAGACGGCGCACAGATGCGAGGCCGCCTCGAATTGGGAGTCGGGGCATCCCTTTGCTACAGTATCTCTGCACGCAAGAGGCGCCGTGAGGTCCGAATGCGCGTGATCCTCCATAGCTCAATTGGCAGAGCAATCGGCTGTTAACCGATAGGTTCTTGGTTCGAGTCCAAGTGGGGGAGCGAACAAGCCCCGCATTTCATCGGAATGCGGGGCTTCTGCGTTGCATCGGACTGCGTGTGGCGCTTCCGTGCCGTCTCAACTTCTACAAGCCGGGCGTCGTCGACGGCATCCTGAACGGACTCATGTGGCGGTTCGACGTCAGCTCGACACTGCTGACCGTCGTCCTCGTGTCCGTCTCGATCCCGGCCATGATGGTCGCCGACACCTGGCCGACCGCGCCGTGATGCTCGTCGTCGCCGGGTCGTGGGACGCGGAACGGGTGCGGATGCACCTGCATCCGCACCCGTTCCGGTGCGCTCGGACGCCTGCCTGCCGCTACGCGGCCGATCGTGCCCGTACGCGGGCGATGGTGATCACGGCCGCCGCCGAGATGAGGAGGGCGATCGCCGTCCACGTGAGCGGTCCGGCGAAGCCTGCGCCCGTGTCGGCGAGGCCGGCCGAGGAGGCGCTCGACGTCGTGTCGGCCGACACCGTGATCGACGCGGAGGCCACGGTCACCCCGTCGATCGTCACGGCGATGGTGTGCGCACCCGCCGGGATCGACGCCGGGATGGTGCCGTTGAAGGTGAATGCTCCGTCGGCGTCGGTGCTCACGGATCCGAGCGTCTGCGGCGTGGAGCGGATCTCGACCGTGAAGCCGCTCGTGCCCTCGGCGAGGCCGCTGCCCGTGACGGTGATCCTGCCGCCGGGGCGGAGGTCGCCCGTCACGGCGACGGAGCCGAACACCTCCGACGGCTTCTCGCCAGTGGCCGGCGGCGTGGTCGCCGGCGGCGTCGCCGGCGGCGTCGTCGGGGGCGTGGTCGGCTCGACCGTGGTGCCCTCGCCGATGTCGCCGAAGAACGTGTCGAGTGCGGCGATCGCCTCGTCGGCGAAGGCGAGCTGGGCGGCCAGGCCTGCGGGGTCGGGGCGGGACTCGTAGCGGCCGGGCTTGTCGATGACGTACCACCACTCGGTCATGTACTCCTTGTACGTGCCGTCGCCGTTGTCGTGGATCCACTGGCGCACGACGGGTGCGGCCTTGCCGTCGACGACGCGGCCGCGCTCGTACTCGAGCACGTAGGGAACCTGCAGCTTCTTCGCGGTCGCGAGCGGCTGGCTGCGGTCGCCGCCGGGGTAGAACTCGACCTGGCCGGAGACGCCGGGCACGTACTGGGTGACGAGATTCGGCAGGTAGGTCGTGACGAGGTCGCCGTAGAAGTCGGCGAACTCGGAGCCGGTGTCGCGGATGTGCAGGTCGTTCGACGAGGCGCCGTCGAGGCGGAGGTCGAAGAAGTACACCTTCTCGACGTCGTTCGCGACCGCCTCAGCGTTCACGTGCTTGAGCACGGCGCGGGTGTTGTGGCACCAGGTGCCGCCGAAGAAGAGCACGAAGTCGCCGTCGCTCTCGAGCAGGTGCACCAGCTCGGGATAGGTGACCGTCTCCACGCGCCAGTCGGAGTCCTCGTCGGAGAGGATGGTCGCTCCGCCGTAGGCGTCGGCGCCCTTGTAGTCCTTGAGGTGCTTGGCGTTCACCGCGCTCGAGGTGAAGGCGAACTGGCTGCTCGTCGTGAGCTCGCCCGCCGAGGCGAAGAGGGCCGCGACCTCGGCCCGATAGGCCTCGAGTGCAGCGGGCGCCGCGAGCTGCGCGGTCGTGACCGGCGCGGTCAGGGCGCTCACGATGCGGTCCTCGACGCCGCCCTCGGTGTGCGACGCGTCGTAGACGAAGAAATACGGGTCGTCGGTGCCGTCGAACGGCGTCTGGGTGTCCTTCGAGAGGGCATTCGTCACGAGCCGCGACCACAGCGGTGCGACATCTGGGTTCGTCGTGGTGCGGAGATCGAGGCTCTCGCCGTCGAGCTTCGGGTCGAAGGTGAACACCTGCTCGACGCCCGCCTTCTTCGCCTCCGCATCGATCGCGGCGATCGTCGCCTCGGTGCGGTCGTCGTGGGCGCCGCCGATGAGGAACGCGAAGCGGCCCTGCTGGCCGAGCAGCCACTCGAATCGCTCGAACGTGACGGTCTCGATCACGCTGTCGTCGATGCCGTAGGTGTCGGCCACGTAGTCGACGGTGTCGATCGTCGCTCCGCTCGGTGCGGCGGCCGCGGGCGCGGCCGAGACGGCGGTGCCGAGGAGGGCTGCGCCCCCGAGGGCGAGCGCGGCGGTGATCGCCACCGCGCGGTTGCGGCGTCCCGGCGGGTGTCGCTGGTCGGTCATGGGGTTCCTTTCGTGGAGGGTGCTGGGGGTCAGGGGGTGACGTCCGTCGAGGCGTGGTCCGTCGGCGCCGCGCCGGTCCTGCGCCGACGGAGCAGACGTTGGCCGAGCAGTGCGAGCGCGCCGACGGCGACGAGGGCGAGGAGGATGCCGGCGCCGGCGAGCCAGCTCGGTGCGCCCGAGTCGGTCGCGACCGCCGTGCGCTCGGCGGCATCGACCGTGGGGGCCGGCGTCGGACCCGCCACTTTCACGGCGGCGGAGACGGCGGATGCCGCGCCGTCGCCGAGCGCGTTCGTCGCGACGACCGTGGCGGTGTAGGAGCCTGCGCCGAGCTTGGGGAACGTATAGGTCGTGGTTCCGGCCGCGACCTTGATCGGGGTGCCCGCGTTCAGCGAGAGCTTGTAGCCGGTGATCGGCGATCCGCCATCGGCCGGCGCCGCCCACGTGATCGTCAGAGACGCGCCCGTGGTGACGAGCTTCGGCGCGGTGGGTGCCTGGGGCGCCGTCCGGACGGCGGCCGCGGGCTGGTCGACGGTGGCCGCGGCATCCGTCGTCGTGCTCGAGGAGCTGGACGTGCCCGAAGCGGCGCTGCCTCCCGAAGTGCCCGCGCTCGGCGCGGGTGCCGCGGGCGCCGGAGCGGCGGGCGCCGGAGCGGCGGGCGCCGGGGCGGCGGGTACCGGCGCGGGGGCGGGCGCGCCGCCGCTGATCGCCGCAGGCGGGTCCTCCTGGGTGCTGTCGTACGGGTAGCCGCCGAGATCCTCGCAGGCGCCGAGGTCGAAGTTGATCGAGCAGAGGTCGCAGACGTCGCCCGACGCGTGCGCCGGTTCGCTCCAGAGGAGCAGGAAGGTGGGCACCGTGATCGCGAGGGCGATGGTCGCGGCGAGGGTGCGCAGTCTGGAACGCACGGAGGTGGTCATGGTCAGTCCTTCGGTCGGACCGGTCACAGGACCGGCGTGAGGTGGGCGGTGGCGGAGGTGTCGGCGTCCGGGGCGGGATCGGCGGTCGAGTCCGCACCGGCGGAGGGGCGTCCGGGCTGGTCGGTGTCGTCGTCGGACACCTGCCGGCGTCCCGCGAAGATCTCGACGTCGAGGAGCCCGGCGCGACGGGCGACGATCGTGGCGCTCGTCGCGGCGGCCGTCACGTTCGCCATGGTGCTCGCCGTGCCCGCGACGGCGCTGATCGGAATCAGCAGCACGAGCACCTCGATCGGCAGGCCGACGGCGGTAAGCACTGCGGTCGCGGTGATGATGGCGGTTCCCGGAACGCCGGCCGTGCCGAGGCTCACGAGCAGGCCGAGCACCACGAGCACGACGTAGTCGAGCACCGTGTAGTCGATCCCGAGCGCGTTGACCGTGAACACCGCGACGAGCGTGGGCCAGATTCCGGCGCACCCCGGCATGCCGATCGTGGTGCCGATCGGTGCGGTGAAGCCGGCGACCTCCTCGCTCACGCCGACCTTTCGCACGAGCGTCGAGATGGTGAGCGGCAGGGTGCCGATGCTCGACTGGGTCGTGAACGCGGTGTACTGCGGCGGCGTGATGAGCCTGAAGAAGCGCAGCGGTGACAGGTCGGCGAACAGCTTCACGAGCACGCCGTTCACGAGGTACGCGTCGACGAAGCAGGCGACGAGGGCGATGATCAGCACGCCGAGCAGCGAGAGCGCCGTCTCGAGCCTCGCGACCGCGGTCGACGTCGTCGAGGCGACGAGGGCGAGCACCGCGTAGGGGGTCAGCACGATGATGAAGCCCACGGCCTTGAAGAACACGCGCTTCGTGGCATCGACGACCTCCTTGAACGCGCGCACCTTCTCGGGCTTGCGGTCGGCGACCAACAGATACGAGACCGCGATCAGCAGCGTGAAGAGGATGATGCCGATGATGTTGTTCGACGCGATGTCGCCGACGACGTTCGACGGGAAGAGCCCGACGACGACCTCGTCGAGCGGTCGGAGCAGCCCCGTGAGCGTCGAGCCGTCGACGCCGTCGAGTTCGAGCTGCGCGCCCTTCCCGATGCCGGTTGCGAGCGCGAGCCCGAGGGTCAGCAGGATTGCGATGAGGTTCGTGAGCAGCAGCCAGAACACCGAGCTCAGTCCTATCGTGCGCAGCTTCGCGAGGCTGCCGAGCGAGGTGATGCTCGCGAGCACCGACACGATGATGAGCGGCGCGACGATGGCCGTGATGACGTTCACGTAGACGGTGCCGATCACGTCGACGTAGTCGAGATGGCCCTGGAAGAGCAGGCCGACGCCGATGCCGACCACCAGGGCGAGCACCGTGAGCAGCGTGAACGAGGCGCCGGCACGTCGGAGCAGGAAGACGCCGACGAAGAGCACGGCGGTCGCGGCGAGCGCGGCCAGCGAGAGCCAGTCGAGGTCAATCATCGGCGGGGTTCTGAGCGGAGCGGAGGACGGCGGTGCGGGGCATGACGCGAACCTAGTGAAGCTCGCACGGCGGCGCCCGAGCGTGTCGCGGTGTGAATGGCCGTGACGGCATGCGTCGCGAAACCGCGCTGGATGCGACGATCGGGCGGCCTCGCGTGTCGTCGTGTTGCCCGGTGTGACGACCATCCGGTGACGCTGCGTGACGGGGGTGCTTCATACGGCCCGGCACCCCATCGGGATGCCGGGCCTACCGCCCTCCTGCTTTCGTCAGCCCCAGAACCCGGTGAGCCGCCCGGCCAGGGCGACGCCCTGCTCGTAGCCTGCACGAGCCGCAGCCGGGCGCAGGCTCAGGTCCATGGCGTTCGCACCGAACAGATGCTCGGCCGCCGACTCGGGGAAGATCGTCTCGACGAGACTGCCGCCCGCACGCAGCTCGTCGAGCTGGGTCGAGAGGTGCGTGCCCCACTCGATCGGCGTCAGCGATCGGCCGCTGAAGGGCGACAGCACGAGCACGCGATCGCTTTCGGCGGCCAGATCTGCGTTCTCGGCGTTCGATCTGAAGCCGCCGTCGAGGTACCGCCGGTCGCCGATCGTGTAGGCGAAGCCGCTCGAGCAGCTGGCGGCGACGGCATCGACGAGCTCGACGCCGCTGCCTCGGTCGAAGACGACCGGTGCGCCGGACTCGGCGTCGATCGCCGTGACGAGCACCGCGCGTTCGGGCCAGTCGGGCTCGGGCAGCCGGGCGGCGACGGTGGCGCGCCACTGGGCCTGCCGAACGTCGTCGCTCGATGCGGGGAGTTCGAGGGCCGCCGAGCCGATGCGCCGGCGGAGGTCGCCGGCGTCGGCCGAGGCATCGATGATCCGATGCATCCGTTCGAGGTGGTCGTGCACCGATGCGTTCCGAGCGGCTCCGTGCTCGGCGTGGGCCGGCCGACGATGGGGCGGGGGCGAGATCGGCGTGAGCGCGGCCAGATACAGCTCGGCCGGGCCGGCGCCCACCAGCTGGGCGGCGGCGGTCGAGCCCGCCGAGGTGCCGATGGTCAGCTCGGCGTCGGTCACGTCGAGCCCCGCGTCATGCAGGCCGGCGACGACGCCGATCAGCCACGCGTTGCCGGTCGATCCACCGCCGCCGAGCACCAGGGCTCGCCGCCGCGCAGAGGAGGAGGAAGATGAGGATGAAGAAGCGTTCGAGTTCATGGGAGTCGCCTTTCGCGATGCCTGGCGGCGCTCCCGGCGGCGACGAGGTCAGTCGCGCGATCGTGGACTCGGGGGAGCGCCCACTACGGATACTGCGGTCATGGGTCTCACCTCCTGTCGACGGGTCACGATCGCCATGACGGTAGCACACGGGTGCACTCAACGATCGCGGTATGATCACTTAGCTAGCAGAAGTGATACTCTCGAGCGAGTAGATGTCAGTTGAGGGGTGAGCACGCGTGAGGAATCTCGTCGAGACGCATGACTGGCCCGCGCACGAGGTCGAGCGGCTTCCGTGGCGACAGGTGGTGCGCGGCGGCAGTCGCGACGACCGCACCCTCGATCACGTCGACGCGAGCGTTCCGCCGATGATCGCCGGGCTCGACCTCCAGGCGCCGCCGAGTCTCGCCGCCGCGTGCGAGCGGGCCGTCGTCGAGATCGCGCGGGCCGAACACGCGACCGGCGGTCTGGCGGCGCTCGGCCGGTTCCTGATGCGCACCGACTCGGTCGCCTCGAGCCGTATCGAGTACGAGGACGCGAGTGCGGAGGACTTCGCGCGCGCGCTCGCGGGCAGCCGCGCGAACAGTTCGGCGCAGAGCATGGTCGCGGCGACGCGCGCGCTGGCCGGCCTCGTCGATGACGCGGGAGCCCGTCGTGAGATCACCTGCGACGCGATTCTCGAGGCCCACCGCCGTCTGCTCGGCGACGACCCCCTCGACGGCCGCTACGCGGGGCGTTGGCGCACGATGCAGAACTGGATCGGCGGCAGCGATCACGCCCCCCGGGCCGCGCTGCACGTGCCGCCCGCGCCCGGCCGCGTCGAGGCGCTCATGGCCGACCTCGTCGCCTATCTCAACCGCGACGACGTTCCCATCGTCGTGCAGGCGGCCGTCGGGCACGCGCAGTTCGAGTCGATCCACCCGTTCACCGACGGCAACGGCCGTATCGGGCGCGCGATCATCAACGCGGTGCTCCGCCGCCGCGGGGTCACCGGCACGAGCGTCGTGCCGGTCGCGAGCGCGCTGCTCGCGCAGCGCGAGCGCTACTTCGCCTTCATCGACGAGTATCGCGCCGGTCGCGTCGCTCCGTTCGTCGCCGACCTCGCCGAGGGGCTCCGACTTGCGGCCGAGGAGTCGCGGGTCTCGGCCGAGCGCCTCATCGAGCTGCCGCAGGCATGGGCCGCCGCGGTGCCCTTCCGCGCCGACTCGGCGGGGGCGAAGCTCATCGCGGCGATGCTCGACCACCCGGTCTTCTCGATCGACGAGATCGGCCGGGTCACCGGTTCGGGCCCCGCGAACCTGGCGCCCGCGGTGGCGCGGCTCGAGGCGGCGGGCGTCATCCGCGAGATCACCGGCCGCAAGCGCGACCGCGCGTGGCTCGTGACCGATGTCTCGGGCGAGCTCGACGACCTCGAACTGCGCATCGCCGGGCGGATCGCCGCCGGCGACGCCGCAACGGAGGATCGGGATGACTGAGCGCCCGGACGACGTCCTCCCCGAGGAGGCCGACGGCACGGCAGCGACCGACGGCACTGACGGGCTTGGCGAAGAAGAGCTCGCGGCCGCCCGCCGCGCGGCCCGCCGCGACGGCTTCGCGGTCGGCCTGGCCACCGCGGTCTACGGCATCTCCTTCGGTGCCCTCGCGGTCGCCGCGGGGCTCGACGTCTGGCAGACGTGCTTCCTCAGCCTCGTGATGTTCACGGGCGGCTCGCAGTTCGCCCTCGTGGGCGTGCTGGCCTCCGGCGGCGTCGCGGCGGGCGGCTCGGCGATCGCCACCGCGGCGATGCTCGGCATCCGCAACGTCATCTACGGCATGCGCATGAAGCCGCTCGTCACGCCGCCCGACGCCGACGGCCGCCCCGCGAGCGTGTGGCGTCGCGTCGCCGCGGCCTGGATCACGATCGACGAGTCGACGGCCGTCGCGCTCGCGCAGTCCGACGACCGGGCGGCCCGCACGGGCTTCTGGGTCACGGGCGTCGTCATCTTCATCGGCTGGAACCTCACCACCCTCGCGGGCGCCCTCATCGGCGACGCGATCGGCGACACCCGCGCCTGGGGGCTCGACGCCGCCGCGGCCGCCGCATTCCTCGGGCTCCTCTGGCCTCGCCTCAAGCGGTTCCAGGCGGGTGCCGTCGCCGTCGGCGCCGCCGTCGTCGCGACGCTGACGACCCCGGTGCTGATGCCCGGCCTGCCGGTGCTCGTCGCCGCGGTCGTCGCCGTCGTCGTCGGCTGGTTCGACCTGTTCTCCCGGAGGCGCGCCGCATGACGACGTGGCACATCATCCTCATCGCGTCGGCCGCGACGCTCGCCCTGAAGCTCGCCGGGCACCTGGTGCCCGCCGGATTCCTCGAACGAGAGCGTCCGGCGCGCATCGCCGATCTTCTCACCGTGGCGCTGCTCGCGGCGCTCATCGCGGTGCAGACCCTCGGCGCCGGGCAGGACATCGTGATCGACGCGCGCGTCCCCGCGGTGATCGTCGCGGCGGCGCTTTACGCCCTCCGCGTGCCGTTCGTCGTGGTCGTGATCGTCGCGGCGGCCGTCGCCGCCGGCATCCGGGCGTTCACCTGAGCGGATGCCGCGTGTGCGGCGCCGCGCGAACGAGCGGCGCGCAGCACGTGGCATCCGCCGTGGAACTCAGCCCTCGAGGTCGTCGACCCCGGGCATCCACTGCTGACCCGGGCGACCCCAACCGAGCTTGCGACTGATCTTCGCGACGATCTTCTGGTCGCGTTCACCGAGCCGATCGGTGTAGAGGGTGCCCTCGAGGTGGTCGAACTCGTGCTGGAAGATGCGGGCGAGCCATCCGTGTGCCTCGATCTCGAAGGGTTCGCCGTCGAGGTCGGTGGCGCGGAGGATCGCGTGCTCGGCGCGGCGCAGGCCGAAGCGCTCGCCCGGGAACGAGAGGCAGCCCTCCGACTCCTCGTCGAGGTCGGGCTCGCCGGCGGGCGGGGGAGTGATCCACAGCTCGGGGTTGATGGCGACGCCGCGCCACTTCGTGCCCTCCTCGTCGACCCAGCCGTAGGTGAAGAGGCGCAGGCCGACGCCCACCTGGGGGGCGGCGAGCCCGACGCCGGGCGCGGCATCCATCGTCTCGAACAGGTCGGCGACGAGCGTGCGCAGCTCGTCGTCGATGGTCTCGACAGGGCGGGCGGGGGAGTGCAGCACCGGATCACCGGAGATTCGAATGGGGAGCACGGCCATTCGGCAAGGATATCCGTCGGCGAACGGGTAGGGTCGTTGCGTGGATCCCGACCTGAGCGAAATCGTCGAGCAGATCCCGCTCGACCCCCAGACCTTCATCGGCATCCCGCTCGCGCTCATCGGCGCGGTCTTCCTCTCGCTCGGCGCGCAGTTCCAGCACCGCGGCGTCGTCAAGGTCGAGAAGCACACGACCGACACGCTCGGCAAGGGCCTCAACCTGAAGCAGCTCGCGCTGCTGCTCGCGCGCCCGTCGTGGGTCATCGGCACGCTCATGCTGGGCCTCGCGATCGTGTTCCAGCTCTCGAGCCTCTACTTCGCGCCCCTCATCGTGGTGCAGCCGCTCGGGGCGATCGCACTCGTCGTCACCTCGATCGTGAACTCGCGCGTGAACCACGTGCAGCTCAACCGCAAGTCGATCATCGCGATCATCATGTGCGTCGGCGGCGTGTTCCTGTTCGTCGGCGTCGCCGCCTTCACCGCGGTCGACAAACCGGTGACCGACCGCCAGCTCATCGTCATCCTCATCATCCTCGCGGTGGTGCTCGCGATCGCCGGCATCACCTTCGTGCTCTTCCGCGCGAGGATCCGTGCGATCTACTACGTGATCATGGCCGGCGTCGTCTACGGCTTCGTCGCCACGCTCGCGAAGGTCGTGCTCGGCAAGCTCGAGCAGGGCGAGTTCGGCTGGCTCACCATGCTCTGCATCTTCGGCATGCTCGCGGCGACGGCGATCGGCGCGTACTTCGTGCAGAACGCCTACGCCTCGGGCCCGCCCGACCTCGTCATCGCCGGCCTCACCGTCGTCGACCCGCTCGTCGCCGTCATCATCGGCATCGCCGTTCTCGGCGAGGCGTCGCAGGCGCCGCTGTGGGCGATCATCGTGTACGTCGTGTCGGGCGCGATCGCCGTGTGGGGCGTCTTCCAGCTCGCGAGGAACCACCCGCAGACGCGGCTCTGAGCACGTTTCGCCCCGAGCTTCCGACATGCGCGTACGGCATCCGCACGGCTGCGCTGCGTAGACTAGGGTCGGATTCAGTCCGGAGCGCCCATCGCGCGCGCCGTGGACTCGACGGGACCGACCGTCCCGCCCCCAGAACTGTGAGGAAACACGACCCGTGTCTGACACCCCCGGTGCGAGTACGCCCGCCGGCGCCGAGCTCGATCGCCCCCTCAAGATCCTGATCGGTGCTGACACCTTCGCCCCCGACGTCAACGGTGCCGCCCGCTTCGCCGAGCGCCTCGCCGCAGGCCTCGTCGAACGAGGCCACGACGTGCACATCATGGCGCCCGCCGCGAGCCGCAAGCACGGCACCTGGAAGGAGGTGCACGAGGGGCAGGAGCTCACCGCGCACCGCCTGCTCAGCTGGCGCTGGTACCCCCATGACTGGCTGCGCTTCGCGCTGCCATGGCGCATCAAGCAGAACAGCGCCCGCGTCATCGACGAGGTGAAGCCCGACGTCGTGCACTTCCAGTCGCACATCGTCGTCGGCCGCGGTCTCTCGATCGAAGCGCAGAAGCGCGGCATCCGCATCATCGGCACGAACCACGTCATGCCCGAGAACATGCTCGAGTTCTCGCTGCTGCCGAAGGCCTGGCAGGACTGGGCCGTCGGCCTCGCGTGGAAGGCCGCGGGCCGCACCTTCGGCCGTGCCGAAGCCGTCACGACGCCGACCCGACGTGCCGCCGACTTTCTCGAGAAGCACACCGGCCTCGAGAACGTGCACGCGATCTCCTGCGGCATCGACGCGCACAAGTACTCGCCGAACTGGGACGAGCGCACCGAGAACCGCATCCTCTTCGTCGGTCGCGTGACCGGTGAGAAGCAGATCGACGTACTGCTGCGCGCCCTGAAGCTGCTGCCCGCCTCGCTCGACGCGAAGGTCGAGATCGTCGGCGGCGGCGACCAGAAGCGCAACCTCGAGCACCTCGCCGTCGAGCTCGGCATCGCCGACCGGGTGACCTTCACCGGCTACGTCACCGATGAGGAGCTGCGCGAGGCCTACCACCGGGCATCCGTGCTCGCGATGCCCTCGATCGCCGAACTGCAGTCGATCGTGACGATGGAGGCCATGGCCTCGGCACTGCCCGTCGTCGCCGCGAACGCGATGGCGCTGCCGCACCTCGTGCACGACGGCGAGAACGGCTACCTCTTCGAACCGTCGAACCCCGAAGACCTCGCGGCGAAGCTCCGCACCGTGCTCGAGGCGTCGCCCGACGAGTACCGCCGGCTGAAAGAGGAGTCGATCCGGCTCATCGCCGCCCACGACATCCAGCGCACGCTCTCGACGTTCGAGAGCCTGTATCGTGGGAGGCCGGTGACCGACCCGGTCACCGATGTCGCGCCGGCAGCGCTCCCCGAGTGACGCGGCGCGCGGGGCGGTAGCTCAGCCGGTCAGAGCAGTGGACTCATAATCCATCGGTCACGGGTTCAAGTCCCGTCCGCCCTACGCATCGGGTCCTCGCGCTGGGGCGTTCGCACCGAGATCGGTCAGCGGCGCACCTGATAGCGCAGGTGAAGCACCCGGTTACCCCGAACCACCACGTCGGGATCCTCCAGCAGGTGGTGCGAGTCGACGGAGCCGAAGTAGCGTTTGCCCGACCCGAGCACGACGGGTGCGACGTCCATGCGCACCTCGTCGACGAGACCTGCGGCGAGCACTTGGCCGCCGACGTCGCCGGCGGCGACCTCGACGGTGCGGTCACCCGCGAGCTCCTTCGCCGTGGCCACGGCCGCCTCGATCCCGTCGACGAAGTGAAACGCCGCGTTGGAGTCCCAGCCCTCGGGCGCCGGTCGGTGTGTCACGACGACCACGTGGTCGATCCCGCTCGGAGGCTTCCCGTCCCAGCCGTCCGTGATGTCGAAGACGTGACGGCCGACGATCGTCACCCCGATCTCGTCCCAGTACGGCCGGATGTGGTCGTAGGACGCCTGCGACACGTTCAGTACGCCGCTGTCGTCCAGCGGAACGTCGCCGCTGACCAACCATTCGAACAGCGGACCGGGATCGTCGTTCTCAGCCGCGATGAAGCCGTCCACCGAGACCGACGCATTCATGACCAGTCTCCCCATGAGTTCCTCCTCCGTCTGGCGTCCCAAGTCTCGTCGGTCGTGAGTGATCGCTCTTGTAAGAAATCAATCGGCCGGCAGCGGCCATCCCTCGAGCGCGTGGTCGGGATGTTCGCGGAGAAAGCGTTGCCGGACTTCGACGTACCGCGTCGGCGTGAGGCCGGTGTACTCCCGGAACTCGTGGACGAAGTGCGCCTGGTCGAAGTAGCCCGCGCGGGCGGCGACGTCGCCCCAGTCGATCGGTACGGCCACGTCGAGGGCCAGCACGGTGGCGGTGAACCGGTAGCTGCGCGCGAGTCGCTTCGGTGTGACGCCGATGATCTCCTTGAATCGCTTCGCGACGTACGTGCTGCTGGCGCGGGCGGCGACGCCGAGGTCGCTGATCGGCACCGCTCCATGGGTCTCGGCGATGGCGCTGCCCAGGTGGCGGACGAGGTCGAGGCCGTCGATCGCGCGCAGCCGTCGCACCAATTCCTCCTCGAGCAACATCAGCATCTCGTGCGGTGCGTCTGCCGCGGTCAGTCGGTGTCGCAACTCGGTGACAGCTGACCGGCCCCAGATCTGCTCCACCGTCGCCGGTCGGTCGCACAACTCGGCTGCGGGCATCGGAATGAACGGCGCCAGCCCCCACGGTCTGAAGTGGACGCCCACGGAGCGCGTCGGGTTCGGGTAGCCGAATTCCCACGCACGGGTGGGCGTGGTGACCGCGCAGCCGTCGGCGTACTCCACGGCTTCGACGTCGGTGCCCGCGCGGATGAGGAACGGCGTCCCGAGATTGACGATGAGCAACGGCGCGGGCGCCGCCGGCAGCATCAGCCGGGAGTACGGCGGAGCACCCTCCAGGTAGTAGAGGTCGCTGATCAGCCCGTCCAATGGGGGACCGGGCACCCTGGACACGTACTCCACACCCACAGTATTGCTGACGCCTCCAAGAACGCTCGCGTGCCTTCCGAGGTCCGGATTCCGGCACTCATTCGACGATCCCCTGGCGGGCGTCGGCTGACCGACCCGCTCAGCATTCGCGGCGTCGTGTGGTGGAACTGGATGGCCGCGGACCTCCCGACTGCGGATGCCTCGTGCGCGCCGCACACGAGGCATCCGATGTCCTACACGTCGATCGGCAGGTTGAACAACCGCTTGGCGTTGCCGGCGAGCACGAGCTCCCGGTCGGCGTCGCTGAGGTCGAGCTCGTTCTTGACGAAGTCGACGCCCTGGCCCATCCAGCTGTAGAACACGGGGAACGACGACCCGAAGAGGTAGTGGTCGGCGCCGTTGATCTCGAGCGCGGCCTCGACCTGCGTCTTGCCCCACGAGTGCGGGTGGGTCATGTCGAAGAAGATGTTCTCGGCCAGGTACTGCTTGATCTTCTCGCCGCCGGTCGGGTCGAGGCGCTGCATGGCTTCAGCCTTGTTCGTGGCGTGCGGGGTGAGCAGGGCGGTGTTCGCGAACCAGTTGCCGCCCATCATGGTGTGGATGAAGCGAAGTCCCGGCATGCGGTCGAACATGCCGCTGAAGAGCTCGCGGCCGACGGCGATGCCCTGGTCGATGATGCGGCCGTACTCGCGGCGGAGGTTCGTGTAGTCGATGACGGACTTCCACTCGACGGGCAGCGGCGTGTGGTGCACGATGACCGGGATGTCGAGCTTCTCGATGACCTTCAGGTAGGGCTCGAACACCGGGTCGTCGAGGTAGAGCTGGCCGTAGTGGCAGGCGAGCTGAACACCGACGGCACCGAGGTCTCCGACGCTGCGCTCGAGCTCGTAGATGTTCTCCTTGCCGCCCCACGGCGGGACGCACGCGGTGGCGAAAAGGCGCCCGCCCGATCGCGCGACGATCTCGGCGGCGTTGTCGTTGACTGCCTTGCACGTCTCGAGGCCGAGCCATTCCTGCCAGACGGGCACGCGCATGATGCCGTAGTCGACGCCCGCCTCGTCCATGGCGGCGAGCTTCGCCTCGGCCGAGTAGTCGCCCTCGACGTAGTTGAGATTCTGGTGGCCGGCGGGCTTCTCGAGGATGAGTTGCTTCTTGCCGCTGTCCATCTCGATGACCCGGGCGATCTCGCCGAACCCGCGGGGGGCTGAGTCGAGGAAGCCGTGCAGGATCTTCTCGTTGGTGAAGAGGTCTTCGGGCAGGTGGTGGATGTTGATGTCGACGACCGTCATGGTCAGGTGCTCCTTCTCGCTTCTTCGCGTGATGTCGATTCAGCATAGTCACATCGTGTTGGAAATCGTGTGCGATCCTGTGTAGGATCAATCCCGCGCTCGACGTCGAACGAACCTCGTCGACCTCCGGGCGCAGAGAGGGGCCGAGATGGCCGAGCTGACGCAGCGCGACGTCGCCTATGAGGCGAACGGCACGCGCATGATCGGATGCCTCGTGGCGTCGGCAGCTGCGCCCGGCGGTTGTGTCGGCGCGCCCCTCCCCGGCATCCTCCTCGTGCACGACGCCTTCGGTCTCGGCGCCGACACGATCGCCCTCGCCGCTCGCTACGCGAAGCTCGGCTACGCCGTCTTCGCCGCCGATGTGTGGGGCGAGCGCACCGAAGCGCATGACGGCGCCGACATCGGCCGCCTCATCGGCTCGA
Source organism: Agromyces sp. NPDC057679 (assembly GCF_042799635.1). NCBI lineage: Bacteria > Bacillati > Actinomycetota > Actinomycetes > Micrococcales > Microbacteriaceae > Agromyces > Agromyces sp. NPDC057679. The sequence goes on from NZ_JBHVIK010000003.1 coordinate 179,403, forward strand.
TGGTCGGCGACCGAGACGATTGGATGGCGCGCCTCGCCGCCGCGCACGAGGCCGCCGCCGCCCAGCCCGAGTTCGACGCCGACCGCACGGTGATCGTCGGCGCGTGCTTCGGCGGATCGTCGGCCCTCGAGTACGTGCGCACGGGCGCACCGGTGGTCGCGGCCGTGAGCATCCACGGCGGCCTCGACCTCGTCGCCCACGACTGGTCGGCCGCGACCGGTTCGGCGACCGTGCTGCTCTGCACCGGCGCCGACGACCCCATGGCCGCGCCTGAGCACTGGCAGCCCGTCAAGGCGGGCCTCACTGGCGCCGGCCTCGACTGGGAGTTCGACCTCTACAGCGGCACGCAGCACGCCTTCACCAACCCGAAGGCGGACGCGCTCGGCATGCCGGGCGCCGCCTCCCACCCGCGCAACGCCGCCAGGGCGTGGGCGCGCACCATCGACTTCCTCGGCGAGGTGACCGGCGCCGCCGCCGGCATCCGCACGAGCGCCCGTTGAGTCAGAGAACAGAGGAGCACATGACCGACATCGCCATCATCGGTGCGGGCCCGGGCGGGCTCGTCACCGCCCTGCGGCTGCACCAAGCCGGGTTCAGCCCGACGATCTACGAGACCGTGCCCGAACTGAAACCGCTCGGCGTCGGGGTCGACATCAAGACGGTCGGCACGCGCGAGCTCGACGACCTCGGGGTGCTCGAGGAGTTCCGCGCGATCTCGGTCGACGCGGAGGACTCCATCTTCTTCAACCACTTCGGTCAGGAGATCTACGCCGAGAAGTGCGGCGTGCACATGGGCTACCTGCACGAGCAGCGGTTCGTGCATCGCGGCATCCTGCAGTTGCTGCTGTTCCGCACCGTGCTCGAGCGGCTCGGCGACGACGCGGTCGTGCTCGGCGCGCGCGTCGTGCGGTACAGCCAGGACGCCGATGGCGTCACGCTCGACCTCGAGCACCGCGACGGACGCACGGAGCAGGTGCGACACGGCGCCGTCGTCGCCGCCGACGGCATCAAGTCGGCCGTGCGCCGCCAGATGCACCCGAACCAGGCCGAGCCCGAGTTCTCGGGCATCACCATGTGGCGCGGCACGACGCTGCGCGAGCCGATCCGCGGCGGGCACACGATTCTGCACCTCGGCGACCCGCGAATCTCGACGATGATCGTCTACCCGATCGCCGAGGACTTCGAAGGCTCGGGCCTCGACCTCATCAACTGGGTCGTCGAGACCAACGGTGAGGAGACCGTCGAGGACTGGAACCAGGTCGCCGACCCCGAGCAGATCATCCCCGCGTTCGCCTCGCTGGAGCTGCCGTTCCTCGACGTGCAGCAGCTCATCCGCGACGCGCGCGAGGTCTACCTCTTCCCGCTCATCCGCCACTTCCCGCTCGACACGTGGGTCGACGGACGGGTCGTGCTGCTGGGCGACGCCGCCCACGCGATGTACCCGCGCGGCGGCAACGGCATCACCCAGGCGATGCTCGACGCCCGTGTGCTCACCGAGAAGCTCATCGAGCTCGGCGACCCGCGCGAGGCGTTCGCCGCGTACGATCGCGCCCGCCGCGAGATCGTGAACCGCATCGCCGACAGCATGCGCGGCGAGGGCTACGAGGTCATCCGCCGCATCGTGGCCGAGCGCACCGACGGGCAGCCCTTCGCCGACATCGAGCAGGTGCTGCCCCTCGCCGAGGCCGACGAGATCTTCTCGAAGTACCACGCGCTCGTCGGTGCCCCGCGCCCGGGGCACGAGGCGGGCGAGGCGACGGGCTTCCGCACCTGGGAGGTCGCCGCCGCCCAGGCCGGCACCGCCGAGGCGGGTCGCGCATGACCGTCATCAGAACCGCGGATGCCGCGGAACGCGACGCGATCCTCGCCCTTGAGGCGACCCGGCAGCGGGCGCTCGTCGACGGCGACGTCGACACGCTCGCCCGCATCTTCGACGACCGGCTCGTGCACATCCACGCGCCCGGCGTCGTGCACGACAAGGCCATGCTGCTCGAGCACGTCGGCACCCGCCGCGCCTATCGCTCGATCGAGCGCGGCGACCTCGAGATCCGGGTGATCGGGGAGGTCGCCGTCGTGACCGGCCCGATCGTGAACGAGCTCGCGAACCCCGACGGCAGCACGCGCACACAGCACGGGGTCGTCACCCAGGTCGTCGTGCGCGATGGCGAGGCGGATGCCGCGTGGCGCTTCCTCAACTTCCAGCTCACGCCGCGCGGCGAGGAGGTGTGGGGCAAGCTCCCCTCCGAACAGCGGGCCGCGACCGGTGAGGTCGAGAAGGAGGCTGCACGATGAAGCTCGCCAGGTTCAGCATCGACGGCGGCGAACCGCGCATCGGCCGCGTCGACGACGACGTGCTCGTCGATGTCTCGGACGTGCCGGGCGTCGGCACGTCGCTCCGGGCGATCCTGCCCGACCTCGAGTCGCTCGCTCCCGTGATCCGGGCGGCCGACGGCCCTGCCTATGCACTCGCCGACGTGCGGCTCCTGCCGCCCATCGACGACCCGCAGAAGTACCTCGGCATCGGCATGAACTACCGGGAGCACGCCGAGGAGGCGCGCGCCGCGGGCATCCCCATTCCGACGAGCCAGCTGTGGTTCAACAAGCAGGTCACCTGCCTGAACGGCCCGTACGGCGACATCGTGAAGCCCGACGTCTCCGACGAGCTCGACTACGAGATCGAGCTCGGTGTGGTCATCGGCCGCGAGTGCCGGCACGTCTCGGTCGAGGACGCCCGATCGGTGATCGCGGGATATGTCGTGGCCAACGACGTGTCGGTGCGCGACTGGCTGCAGAAGCGGTCGCCCACGTTCACGCTCGGCAAGTCGTTCGACACGCACGGGCCGATCGGGCCGTGGCTCACGACCGACGACGAGATCGCCGACCCGCTCGACCTGCGCATGACGCTGTCGGTCAACGGCGAAGTGCGTCAGGACTGGCGCACCGACGACATGATCTACGACGTCTACGAGCAGATCGCGTACCTGACGCAGGTGTTCACGCTGAAGCCGGGCGACATCCTCGCCACCGGCACGCCTGCAGGCATCGGTGCACCGACGGGCGACTTCCTCAAGGTCGGCGATGTCGTGCGAGCCGAGATCGAGGGGCTCGGCGTCATCGAGAATCGGGTCGTCGAAGAATCGATCGTGGTGCACCCGTGACCCGCATCACGATCGAGATCGACGGGTTCGTGCACGAGAACCCGGTGCCGGCCGCGTGCCGCATCGGCCCGTTCGTCCAGTCGGGCGTGCTCACGGCCCGCGATCCGCGCACGGGCGAGATCCCAGAGGACCTCGACACCCAGGTGTCGCTCGTGTTCGAACGGGTGCGCGAGGTCATGGCGGCGGCGAGCGGCGGCGTCGGAGACATCCTGAAGCTCACGTTCTGGGTGGCCGACCACCGGGAACGGGAGGCCATCAACCGCGAATGGGTCGCGATGTTCCCGGATGCCGCGGACCGGCCGGCGCGTCGGGTGATGGCCGCGCCGCTCGATCGGGGTTCGCTCGTGCAGGCCGAACTCACCGCGGTGATCGAGGAGCGCCCGAGGGGCCGCATCCGATGACCGCAATCAAGCAGGAGATCGCATATGATCTCACACACGAAACTCAGTCCGGGCATGCGCCCGGCTCGACCGACCGCACGACGAACGTGCGACGCAATGGTGCGAGGACGGGAGCAGGAACCCCCATGACGAACACGAAGACCAGCCCCAACGAGACGGTCGCCATCGCGACCGCTCGCGAGACGCAGCCCCGATCGTGGATCGGCTGGGCGTCGTCCCGCTTCTCGGTGATCGTCGTCTGGATCCTGCTCATCGCGATCTTCGCCGTGCTGCGGCCCCAGAACATGTTCCACGCGGGCACGTGGGCGTCCATCTTCGGCGGGCAATCCGACCTCGTGTTCCTCTCCGCGGCGCTGCTGTGCACGATCATCGTCGGCGAGTTCGTCGACATGTCGGTCGCATCGAACTTCGGCCTCGCATCGATCCTCACGGTCGTGCTCAACGTGAACCACGGGTGGAACGTCTGGGTCGCCGCGCTGTTCGCGATCGCGATCGCGACCCTCGCGGGCCTCATCAACGGACTGCTGGTGGTGCGGCTGGGCGTCAACACGATCGTCGTCACCCTCGGCATGGGAACCGTGCTGCTCGGCATCGCAAGCTGGGCGAGCAACCTGCAGCCGGTGAGCGGCCTGCCCGCCGAGTTCTCGAAGGTCGCGACCACCACGTTCGGCGGTCTGCCCACGACCTTCTACCTCGCGCTCGTGCTCATGCTCGGCTTCGCCTACCTGCTGCAGTTCACGCCACTCGGCCGCAACATGCGCTTCGTCGGCGAGAACCGCGAGGTCAGTCGCCTCGCCGGCGTGCGCGTCAACCGCATCCGCATCGGCGCGTTCGTCTCCGCGGGCGTCATCGCCGGGCTCGGCGGCGTGCTCTCGGCCGCGTACTTCGGCGGCGCCGAAGCCATGACCTCGCAGACGTACATGCTCCCCATGTTCGCGGCGACGTTCCTCGGCACCGCGATCTTCCAGCCGGGCCGCTTCAACCCGCTCGGCACGCTCGTGGCCGTGTACTTCCTCGCGACCGGCGTGCTCGGCCTCAAGTTCCTCGGCGCGAGCCCCGCGATCTCGAACATCTTCTACGGCGGCGTGCTGATCATCGCGGTCAGCATCTCCACCGTGCTCCATCGCCGTACCAGGTAGGCGACCCGGCAACACCCCGCAAGTCCCTGTCCGAACTGTCAACGTCGTCACGTAAGGAACACCGCATGAACGCATCATCCGCCCGCCGCATCAGGGGCCTCGTGGCCGCAGGCGCGGTCGCCGTCAGCGCACTCGCACTGGCCGGTTGCGCCGAGCCCGGCAACGCCACCTCGCCCTCGGCGTCGGCCGCGGCCGGGAGCGGCGACTCCGACCTCGACGCCGCCCTCGCGGCCGTCTCCGCACCGCTCGACGCGTACCCGGTGCCGACCGAGGCGGTCGACGGCGTCGCCGATCTCGCCGGCAAGACCGTCTACTACGTTCCCGTCACGCTGCAGTCGCCGCAGTTCAGCATCGTGAGCGCACAACTCACCGAGGCCCTCGAGACCGTCGGCATCTCGGTGCAGGTGTGCGACGGCAAGGGCAACCCGAGTGACATCGGCTCGTGCATCGGCCAGGGCACCCAGGCCGGAGCCGCCGCGATCGTCACCGACGCCGTGCCATACGGCCTCGCGGCCAACGCGCTCGACGCGGCCCAGGCGGCCGGCATTCCCGTCGTCATCTCGAACCAGATCCCCGACGACAGCCACCCCGCCTCCGAGACCCTCGGCTACGTGCCTGCGGGCGGCTCCGACCAGGAGATCGCGATCGCGCAGTGGATCACGAAGGACTCGGGCGGCACCGCGAACATCCTCATCAACCGCACGGCCGACGGCCCCTCGCAGAAGGCCTACGTGCAGGCCGGCACCGACGAGCTCGACGAGATCTGCCCCGACTGCACCTACACGATCAACGACGTGTCGTCGTCGAACTTCCCGCAGGTCACCCCGTCGGTGAGCGCCGCGCTGCTGAACGACCCCACCATCGGGTACGTCGTGAACGACTTCGCGCAGTTCCTGCAGCCCACCCAGGGTGGCGTGCAGGCCGCCGGCATGATGGAGTCCGTCAAGGGCGTGACCGGCTCGGCCGGCATCGGCGCCCTCCAGGCGCTCGCGTCGAACACGTACCTCTACGCCGCGACCGGTCAGGCCAACGCCTACCAGGGCTGGGTCGAGGCCGACCTCGCACTGCGCCTCATGACCGGCTCGGCGGTGCCCGAGTACACCATCCCGGTGCGCCTCTTCACGCGCGAGAACATCGGCGACGTGACCCTCACCGAAGAGGCCGAGGCCTCCGGCGAATGGTTCGGCCCGACGACGTTCCGCGAGGACTTCGAAGCGCTGTGGGGTGTTGCATGACCCTCGGCACCACCATCGGGGAGCGGGCGGCAGCGCCCGCTCCCCGGGGCGCCCGCCTCACGGTCGAATCGCTCTCGAAGACGTTCGGCCGCACGCGGGTGTTGAAGGACATCACGTTCGACGTGCGCCCCGGCGAGGTGCACGCGCTCGTCGGGCAGAACGGGTCGGGCAAGTCGACCGTCGCGAAGATCCTCTCGGGCCTCTACACACCCGACGAGGGCGGCGTCGTCTCGTTCGAGGGCAGCCCCTTCGACCTGCCCGTCACCCCGCACGACGCCCGCGCCCGCGGCATGGCGATCGTGCACCAGAGCCTCGGCCTCGTCGACTCGTTCACGGTGCTCGAGAACCTGCGCGTCGGTCGCCTGACGCCCACCGGCCCGTTCCGTCGCATCGACTGGAAGCGCGAGCGCGCGGCATCCCAGGCGGTCTTCGACCGCATCCAGCGCTCGGTGCCGCTCGATGCGCTCGTCGGCGACCTCAGCGAGGAGGACCGCGCCATCGTCGCGATCGCCCGCGCGCTGCAGGATGCCACGCCCGGCAAGGGCCTCATCATCTTCGACGAGTCGACGCGGGCACTCGGCCGCCGCGCCCTCGAGGGCTTCTTCACGCTGCTCGACGAGATCGTCGCGACCGGCACCGCGGTGCTGCTCATCACGCATCGCCTCGAGGAGGTGGTCGACGCGGCCGACCGCGTGACCGTGCTGCGCGACGGTGCCGTGGTCGAGTCGGGTCGCGAGGTCGCCGGCATGACCGAGGCCACGCTCACGGGCCTGATCCTCGGTCGCGAGCTCATCGACCTCGGCGACCGCGCCCCGCTGCCCGGCCTGACCGGCGACCCGGTCGCGGTCGCCGGCGTCACGGGCCTCGGCGTGCACGACGTGGCCTTCGAAGTGCGCCCGGGAGAGGTGCTCGGCCTCACGGGCCTCGCCGGCTCGGGCTACGACGACGTGCCGTACCTGCTCGCGGGCGTCTCGAAGGCGACCTCGGGCGATGTGGCCCTCGCGGGATCGACCATCGGCCTCACGGGGCTCACTCCGAGCGACTCGATCGCCGCCGGCATCTCGCTCGTTCCCGAGGGCCGTGAGCACAGCGGCATCGCCGCGGGCATGTCGGTCTCCGAGAACATCGCGTTCCCGCAGACCTCGCGCGCGAAGCGCGGCCTGCTGCCGTTCTCGTCGCGTGGCGAACGCTCGCTCGCCGACGAGTGGATCGGACGCCTCGACGTGCGCCCGCCCCGCCCCGATGCGATGGTCGGCACGCTCAGCGGCGGCAACCAGCAGAAGGTGTTCGTGGCCAAGTGGCTCGCGACCGACCCGAAGCTGCTGCTCCTGCACGAGCCCACGCAGGCGGTCGACATCGGCGCACGCCACATCATCGGCGCCGCCATCCGGGATGCCGCGGAGACCGGTACCTACGTCGTCGTCGCCGGCTCCGACGAGAACGAGCTCGCCCTCGTGTGCGATCGCGTGCTCGTCTTCGCCGACGGCGGGATCCAGCGCGAGCTCACCTCGCCCATGACGCCCGACGACATCGTCGCCGCGATCTACACGAACGGAGCGCGTGCGCGCCTCCGGCAGCGCGCGGGGGCAGATGCCCCCGGCTCTGCCGAGGGTGCCGATTCGCCGGCGTCGCCCGCAGCACCGACGGAGGCCTCTGCTGATGACTGATGACCGCGACATCGACGGCTTCTTCTCGGAGGCGCGCGTGAGCGCCCGCGACGAGGCGGTGGAGCTCGACGACGGCAGCTTCCGAGACCACCTGTACCCGCTCGACGGCGACGAACTCGCCCCCTGGCGGGGAATGTCGTACGAGGAGTTCACGGCCGCCCGGCAGGGCAACGAGTTCCTCCAGGCGCTGCTGCGCGACTGGGACGCGCTCTACGACGAGCCGTTCACCGGCATCACGTCCGGTGGCGTCGTCTGCCGCGAGGTGTGGGCGGATGCCGCATCCGCACCAGGCTCGTCCGGTGGCCCGGTCGGGCTCGCGGTCGCGTCCGGCGACCCCGCACTCGTGGCCGCCGCCGAGCATGTGCTCGCCGAGCTGCCCGGCGACCTGCGCGAGCGCGCGCAGTACGACGTCGACGCCCCCGACTGGCGCGGCTGGAGCAACCCCGAGTTCGTGTTCCACCGCAACGGGCTTCGGCTCGAGGACCTCTCCGACCGGCAGGTCGCGGCGATCCTGGGCCTCGTCGAGGCATCCCTCAGCCCTGAAGGATTCGCGCAGGTGCGCGAGGCGATGGCGCTCAACGGCTACCTCGGCGAGCTCACCGGACTGCCGACGATCATGAACGAGCGCAGCTACTGGTTCTCGCTCTTCGGCACTCCCACGACTGACGGCCCCTGGGGTTGGCAGCTCTTCGGCCACCACGTCGCGCTGAACTTCGTGACGGTCGGCGGACGCGACGTCATCGCGCCGGTCTTCATCGGCGCCGAGCCCGCGCTCTCCGACGGCGCCCGCCCGCCTCTGTTCGACGAGCGCGAGCACCTCGCGCTCGAACTGGCGGGCTCGCTCACGCCCGAGCAGCGCGCCGAGGCCGTGGTGTTCGCGTCGGTGCTCGACCCGGCCATGCCCGAGGGCCGCCTGCACCCGGCCGACGAACGCCACGTCGCGGGAGCCTTCCGCGACAACCGCGTGGTGCCCTACGAGGGCATTCCGGTGTCGCGATTGAATGCGGTGCAGCAGGCGCTCGTGCGCCGCATCGTGGCCGACTTCCATGCACTGCTGCGTGAACCCCAGAGGGCGGAGATGCTCGCCTGCTACGACGCGCACCTCGACGAGACGTGGTTCTCCTGGTACGGCGCGACCGACGGCAGTGAGCCCGTGTACTTCCGCATTCAGAGCCCGGTCGTGATCGCCGAACTCGACAATCACGCGGGCGTGTGGCTCGCGAACCGCCTTCCCGCGCGCTTCCACGTGCACACCACCCTGCGCCTGCCGAACGGCAACGACTACGGGCGCGCGTGGATCGCGCAATGGCGTGGGGGCGGCGACGCCTGACCGCCGTGGGGCCGGAGCAGATCGCCCTTCGGAATCGGATTCGGGGTCAGGCCCTCACGCCAGCAGTGACTCGCTCGGGCTGTGCCCCGCGAGCGCGGCGTCGTAGGTCGTGACCGCGATGAGCGTGTTGACCTCGTGGTCTCGGGCGGCCGCCTCGATCTCGTCGGGCTCGGCACCGCTCTCGATGAGCGCGACGAGGTTCTCGTGCTCGGCGACCGAGGCCTGCGCACGGCCGGGCGCGTGCCAGTAGGCCGATCGGCGGATGAAGTCGAGTCGCGCCCACTCGGTGGCGAGCAGATCGTTGAGGCGCGGGTCGTCGCACTTCGAGCAGAGCACCTCATGGAAGCGTCGGTTGAGCCGCCCGAAGAGGTTGGTGTCGAATCCGGCGAGCGCGTCGGCCATCTGGGCGTTGAACGCCCTGGCTTCGGCGAGATCGTCGGCCGTCAGGTGCGGCGCGGAGACCGCGGTCGCCAGTCCTTCGAGCCGGGCGAGCAGGCGGATGGTCCGCTCGAACGCCTGCGCGTCGAACGTACGCACGAGGGCGCCGACGTTGGGCACGATCTCGACCCACCCCTCGGCCTCGAGCCGGCGCAGCGACTCGCGCCACGGCCCCGAGCTGATGCCGTGCTCGCGCACGAGCTGATCGATGACGAGCCGGTACCCCGGCCCGTAGGTGCCATCGGTGATGCGCGCCTTGAGGACGGTGTACGCCTGCTCTGCCTTGCTCGCTGCCATCATCGGTCCTCTCGCGCGTTCGTCGATTGTATGGGAAATCGCACACGATCTGGGTCGTCCACGACGGAATCGGCGGATGTCGCGGAGACGAGTTCGAGCAGGCTGCCCACCACAGGGTCCGCCGCGGCACCGCGGCGCGCGATCACGAGCGCACGCAATGGCGCGGGGGAGGGCGCGGTCGCGCGCACGACGATGTCGAATCGGCCGACGCTCGCGCGGTCGGCGTCGGGAAGCAGCGCCGCACCTAGACCGGCCTCCACGAGCGGAACCATGTTCTGGATGGTCGGAACCGTGCGCACCTCGCGGGGGACGACGTCGAGCCGCAGGAACTCGGCCTCGACGAGCTCGGGCAGGCTCGGCACCGCGGCCGTGCGTTGGGGGAGCAGCACGATGCGGTCGTCGAACCAGTGCAGCGGCAGCGGGTCGGGCGCCTCGGTGCCGGGTGGCAGCGCGGCGACGAGGGGCACGGCGCCCCAGTCGCGGATCTCGAAGGCATCGCCGTGCCGAGCGACGAACCGCTTGGGGTCGGCGACGAGGATGGCCGCGACGTCCGCCCGCCCGTTGACGACCAGATCGATCGCGGTCCACGGCGGCGGGTCGACGAGTCGGATCTCGAGGTCGGGGGCGCCGGAGGCGACCTCGCGGAGCAGGCGCGGGATGCGATGCCAGATGAGCGCGGGCACGGCGGCGACCGTGAGGACGCCGCTGCCGCGCCCGGCCGAGCGACGCACGGTCGCGACGATCTCGTCGACCTCGCCGAGCACGCGGCCCGAAGACTCGAGCAGCGACCTGCCGGCGCTCGTCGGTTCGACGCCGCGTGAGGTGCGGACCAGCAGCGGCGTGCCGAGCTCGGTCTCGAGCTGGGCGATGGCGACGCTGAGCGGTGGCTGCGACATGTGCAGCGCCTTCGCGGCGGCCGTCAGCGATCCGGCCTCGACGACGGCGAGGAAGTACCGCAGGTGACGCAGTTCCATGGGTTGAGCCTATCGTGGCATCCTTTCAATAGCGCTTGCCTATGGCTGACAGAGCGCATCGGTAGTTCCGTGAACGACCGCGCGTTGCGAGCCTTGAAGTGTTCGACACTCGGAAGGACTCCCGCCATGCTGCCCACCCGGAACCAGACTCCGCCGTTCGCGATCACGCGCGCCGGCCACGTCGCACTCGCCGTGACCGACCTCGAGGCGAGCCGCGACTTCTACCGCGACACGATCGGCCTCGTCGTCACCGAGGAGACCGACGATGTCGTCTACCTGCGCGGTCTCGAGGAGGCCTCCCACCACAGCCTGCGGCTCGAACTCGCCGCCGAGGCGAAGGCGCTCGCGGTCGGCCTGCGCGTGCGCACCGACGACGACATCGTGGCCGCCGAGCGGCACTTCGCGGCCACGGGCATCGACTTCGAGCGCGTCGAGGTCGACCACCAGGGGCCGACGATCCGGTTCCGCGACCCGGTCGGCACGCACATGGAGCTCACCTCATCGATGGACGTCGTCGAGCGCAGGATGCAGCAGTACGACGAGTTCGTCGCGGGTGCACCGCAGCGCCTCGACCATTTTCAGGTCGTCACCTACGACGTGCAGGCCGCGACCGACTTCTGGACCGGGCTCGGCATGCGCATGAGCGAGTACACCGCGACCGACGGCACCGACGAGCTCTGGGGCACTTGGATGGAGGTCAAGGGCAACACCCACGACCTCGTCTTCACCAACGGCCGTGGCCCGAGGCTGCACCACTTCGCGTACACGGTGCCGGATGCGGCATCCCTCATCCATGCGGCGGATGTCGCGGGCGCGACCGGCTTCGGACAGGAGATCGATCGCGGGCCCGGGCGTCACGGCATCAGCAACGCCCTGTTCCTCTACCTGCGCGACCCCGACCAGCACCGCATCGAGCTCTTCACCACCCACTACCAGTTCATCGACCTCGAGGCCGAGCCGATCCGGTGGGATGTCTCGAACCCGCAGCGTGCGCAGCTGTGGGGCATGCCCGCATCGCGTCGCTGGTTCTTCGAGGCGAGCGAGTTTCCCGGCGAGCTCGTGCACGAGCCGCTCGTGACGGCGAGCCCGGCGACTCTCGAGGACTTCCTCGGAGTGCACTGAGGTGCTCGCGCGCAACGACATCCTGGCGATCGCGGATGAACTGCACGCCGCGCACGAGACACGCGCGGTGCTGCCGAGGCTGACGGCGCGGCATCCCGACATGACCGTCGAAGACGCCTATGCCGTTCAAGCGGAATGGGCCGGCCGCCGAGTCGCGGCCGGTCATCGCGTGATCGGCCACAAGATCGGCCTCACCTCCAAGGTCATGCAGGCCGCGACCGGCATCATGGAGCCGGACTACGGCGTGATCTTCGACGACCAGTTGCTCGAGTCCGGGGCGCTCATCGAGCATGCGGGTTTCAGCAGTGTGCGGGTGGAGGTCGAGCTCGCGTTCGTTCTGGGCGAGGCCGTGACGGCGCCCGCGACGGTGTTCGACGTGCTGCGTGCGACCGAGTACGTCGTTCCTGCGCTCGAGATCCTGAACTCGCACGTCGAACTCGAGGGCCGCACGATCGTCGATACCATCTCCGACAACGCGGCGCTCGGGGCCGCGGTGTACGGCGGTCGGCCGGTCGCACCGGATGAGATCGACCTCCGATGGGTCTCGGCGGTGCTTTCGCGCAACGAGGGCATCGAGGAGTCCGGTGTCTCCGCGGCGGTGCTCGGGCATCCCGCGCTCGGCGTCGCGTGGCTTGCGACCAAGCTGGCCCGGCACGGCTCCGGACTCGCCGCCGGAGAGTTCGTGCTCGCAGGCTCGTTCACGCGGCCCATGTGGGTCGAGCCGAGCGACACGGTTCACGCCGACTTCGGCCCATTGGGGGCGGTGACCTGCCGGTTCACCTGACGTTGCCGACCACCAGCGTCCTGAGCGCGAGGTGCTCCTCCTCGATGCGCGCGGTGAGCGAGGAACCGGTGCCGTCGGCGATATCCCCGCGTTGCGTTCGGTGGGCCGTCGTCACCTCCGCTCTGCGCGAACCTCGGCCCCAAGTGCCTCCCGCGGGTCGAGACTGGCTGCATGGACGACAGCGACGCTCTCGACGCCTACTCGGCCGCGGTCGTGCGTGTCGCCGAGACGGTGCTGCCGTCGATCGCGGCGGTGAGCGTGCGCACCGCGGCGGGCGCCGGTGCCGGCAGTGCCTCGGTGATCAGCACCGACGGCCGCCTCCTGACGAGCGCCCACGTCGTCGTGGACGCGTCCGCGGTCGAACTCGCGTTCGCCGACGGCAGTTCGACCTCGGCCGAGGTGGTCGGCGCCGATGTGCTCTCCGACCTCGCGGTGCTGCGCGCGACGGGGCCGACACCTGGCCCGGTGCCGCTCGGCGACGCGACGCGGTTGCGCGTCGGACAGCTCGTCGTGGCCCTCGGCAACCCGCGCGGGCTCGCCGGCAGCGTCACCGCCGGCATCGTCTCAGCACTCGGCCGTTCGCTGCCGACCGGCGTGGGCCGGGTAATCGACGAGGTGATCCAGACGGATGCCGCGCTCAATCCCGGCAGCAGCGGGGGAGCGCTCACCGACAGCGCGGGGCGGCTTGTCGGCGTCAACACCGCGGTCGCCGGCTTCGGGCTCGGGCTCGCGGTGCCGATCAACGCCACGACCCTCAGCATCATCGAGAAGCTCACGGCAGACGGGCGCGTGCGTCGGGCGTGGCTGGGCGTGGCCGGGGCGAAGGTGCCGTTGAGCCCCGAGGCCGCCGCACGGGTCGGATCGCCCACCGGCATGCAGGTCATGTCGACGGTCGTCGGCAGCCCGGCCGCGCTTGCCGGAGCACGCAGGGGCGACATCGTCATCACGATCGACCGCATCCCGGTGTTCGACCCGACCGGCGTGCAGCGGCTCATGGTCGAGGACGCGATCGGCCGCCGTATGGAGATGACCGTGCTGCGCAACGGGGCACTCGTCGATCTCGTGGTCGAGCCCGAAGAGCTGCACAGCCGTTGACGAGGTCGGCGCACGCTTGACCACAGCCCATCACGGTGCCACGCTCGCACTGTCGGGCGGATTCGCCCGCGGTCGGCAGCTCGGGGGGCGAGCAGATGACGAAACGATTCCTTCACGCGTTCGAACGTCTCGATGACGCGGTCGTCGCGGAGATCCTGACCAACAAGCTCAGCGACGAGTCCTACGAGGGGGTCTGGAGCCGGGTGCGAGACCCGATCTACATCTTCGCGGACCACAACATGGACGGCGCGAAGATGACCCACCACGGTGGGACCATCGCCGGCACGGCCACCGGCGTCCCCGTGCAGCTGCTCTTCTGGGGTTCGTGGTGGAACGGCCCGGGGAGCGGCATGAAGGGGGAGATCATCGCGCAGACCCATCGGCTGCTCGCGTCCCGCTACTTCACGCAGCTCGTGCAGTACGGGATTCCGCGAGCGCCGGTCTGGCGTGGCGCGATGACCGTGATCTCGCCGGGCCCGCCGATGAGCGGCAGCGGGACGGAGACGATGCGCGCCACACTCGACATGGTCGACGACCTGCTCGACGACGACGTGTTCCCCGATCCCGACGACGGCCCGCGCATCGCGTTCGTCGTCCTGCTTCCCGACGGCTACGTGGTCACCGACGGCGGTCTCGGCGCGCACTGGCACGACTACGACTTCGACGGGCCGTTCGACTCCGACGAGTACTGGGCAGGCTGGGTGCTGCTCGCCGACGCCGTCGGCTCGGCGCCCGACGAGACCGTGGTCACGGTCGCGCACGAGATCGCCGAGATCGTGACCGACCCCGAGGGCGACGGCTGGCACACCGAGGTCAACAGCGGTGCGAACGAGATCGTCGACGCCGGCCAGTCGCCGCGGCCCGGAAATACACCGTGGACGGCGAACGCCACCGACCAGACCGCCTACACCGACGACGTCAAGCTGCAGGCCTACTGGTCGAATGCGCACGGCCGCACGGTGATCCCCGTCAACGAGGGCTACGCCGCACGGCTGCGCGTGAAGCTCCGCGAGACGTCGCGCCGCACGCTCGGTGAGGGCACGTTCCGGCCTGGCAAGGGCGGGCTCTCCTTCTGCATCGCGGACCGCGACTATTGGTGGAAGACCTCCGCCCTCGATGAGCGGATCCACGTGCGCTTCGACGCGACCGGATTCCGCACCGCGAAGACCTCCGCGTGGACGATCAACGGGCACGCACTCAGCGCAGCCTCGGGGACGATCACGCTCTCCGTGACAGTTCAGGGCTTCAGCGGAAAGGAGCCCGACGAGTATCCGGCCTCCGTCGTGCTGGGGTACGCGGTCACGTCGAACGGCCTCGACATCACCGTCACGGGGGTCACCGGCGGATTCCCGATCACCGTCGGCTGTGCGATCACGGATGCCGACGTCACGGGCAACGTGCTGTCGCAGCCGACAGCGAGGCCGAGTGTCCTCATCGGCGTCCGCGGGGCTGTCGTGGAGATCGATCCGTCGTACACGCGCCAGTTCGAGGGGTGTCTGAAGGTCTTCCTCCGCCGCTACCAGGAGATGTACAACCCGACGCGCCGTCCACGGCCGGGCGATCCGCTGCCCTTCGACATCGAGCTGATCCGACAGCGGCTGCGCGTCCAGACGCCGCAGGAGGAGTGGGACCGGGTGCGCAGGGTCGCCGATGGCATCACCGCCGCCTTCGCGATGCTGGAGCACGATGAAGCTCGCGAGTACTCGATGGCGCTGCTGCAGGGGTTGCCTACGCTGAGCTCGCCGTTCACCATCGAGGAGCTCGAGGGCGGGTTTGTGCCACTGAAGGTGCACACGGTCGAGCAGGACGGGATGACAGAGCCGCGGGCCGACTAGACCCGCATGCCGTCGTCCGCAGCCGAGGGCAACTGCACCTTCCACAAGGTGTCGGCCCCGCCCGGCCGCGCGTACACTGAGCGGCGATCGCCGGGGTCGCGCTCGGGCGGTCACTGCCGGTTCGTCGGCTGGCCGCCCGGTGCGGTCACCCCGAGCTGCGATCCACCCTTCCCAGGAGGTGCGAGATGACCGACAGGAACTCCAACGCGGGATGCTTCGCCGGAGGCGGCGCCATCTACGGGCTCGGCGTCGTCGGCGCCTGGGTGTTCTTCTTCCAGCGGGCCGACGAGTTCTGGCTGTTCATCTGGGCGTTCTTCCAGGGCATCTTCTGGCCCGCCTTCATGGTCTACGAGCTCTTCACGCAGCTCGTGAGCTAGCTGTACCGAGTCGGGAGGGGCAGGGGTCTCCGTGGCCGTCGTGTCCGATGACAGCGATGGGTCGGAGAAGGGGGCCGAACCGGCCGTACCTGACGAAGCACTCCGAGCTGCGTCCCGAGCCGGGTTCCGGCCGGGCCGCAGCGCGGACCGGCGTGGTTGCCCGCGCATGCGGTGCGGCCGACGCCTCCGTCGGCCGCACCGAGCGCGGTCAGGGCTTGATGTACGTCTGCCGCTGGATGGCGGGCTCTGGCGGCACCGCCGGCAGCCAGTCGGGCTCGTCGTCGATGCCGTCGTGGTCATCGGATGCATCCTCCGGATTGCTCGCGGGGGCGCTTCGGGGCTGCGGCAACGAGCCGAGCCGGTCGACCTGCTCGGCGAGGGCCTCGAGCACCGACCGCAGCTGCACCTGCGCGACCTTCGCGTAAGTACGCACGTACTCGATCTCGGGCATCGAGCCGTGCGATGCGGCGGCGGGTTGGGCGGCACCGGCCACGGCGTGCGCCTCTTCGGCGCGCGCGGCGCGCTCGAGCACGTCGCGGTACTCCTCGCGCGCGGCGAGCACGAGGTCTCGCGCGTACTGCTCGGCGTCGGCGACCGCGCGGTCGGCGATCGTCTGCGCCTGCGAGAGCAGGTCGACGGCGCCGAGCGTGACCTCCTCGTCGTGCTTCGCCTCGGCGGTGGAGCTGAGTCGCGCATTCTCGGCGCGCAGTGCGTCGATCTCGCGGCGATCATGCTCGGCCGCGGCACGCACGGTGTCGATCGCCTCGTTGAGCTCGGCGAGGAACTCGTCGATCTCGGAGCGGTCGTAGCCCGCCCCGATGTGGCGCACGGTGAACTTCGCCGGGTCGGTCTTGGGAAGCCGGGCGATGGCATGGGCGAGGTCGACCACAGGGACAGGGTCGGGCGCGGGCGTCGGCGTCGGAAGGGCGTCGGGTTGCAGTTCGTTGTCGGGGTCGGGCGTCATCGTGCACTTCCCAATCGTTCGGCGGGCTGCGCTGACGGCTGCCCATCTCGGATGTCGCGACGGGGGCCGCTCGCACCGTCGTCTTCGAGCGTCGCGAACTGCTCGAATCGGAGATCACCGGCCTTCAGGCCGGCGCTGCGGAGTTGCGTGAGCGTGTGCCGCACCATGGCGGGGGAGCCGCAGACCATCGCCAGGGCGTCGGGACGAAGCCCCTCGGCCACCGCGACCTCGCCGACCAGCCCCGTGCGACCCGGGTAGCTCGGGTCGTCGGAGACGACCGGCGTGTAGGTGAACCAGGGCCGGCCCGCGAGGCTCTGCAGCAGGCGGTGCTCGTACAGGTTCCACGGCACGCGTGCCCCGTGGAAGAGGTGGACGCGGGGGGCCCGGCCCGTTTGCTGCCAGTCGAGGTCGATGCGCTCCAGGTGCGCGCGGAGCGGCGCGAACCCGGTGCCTCCGGCGACCATCAGCAGATCGCGCCCCTGCTCGTCGGAGGAGAGGGTGAGCTCGTTGCCGACGGGCGCCCCGAGGCGCAGCACGTCGCCGGCCTTGAGCTTGCGGACGATCGCGCTCGACACCTGGCCGCCCGGCACGAGCTGCACGTGGAACTCGAGCGAGCCGTCGGGCCGGGGCGCGTTCGCGATGCTGAGATACCGCCACAGGCGAGGGGCGTAGCTCGTCTCGACCGCGACCGACTGACCGGGCTCGAAGGCCAGCGCGGGCTCGGGGCGCACCTGCACGATCGCGAGCTCCATGCTCCGTCGTTCGACGGCGGTGACCAGGCCCTCCCAGAAAGCCGGGCTGTCGCTCTCCGACTCCTCGGCGGCCTGCACCATCGCGGTGGCGATGACGCCGTACGCCGCGGCCCAGTCTGCCGCGAGCTCGGGCGTCCACTGCTCACCGAGGAAGTGCTTCAGCGTCGTGAGCAGCGAGAGGCCGACCGCGTCGTAGTGTCCCGCGACCACCTGGAAGCGCCGGTGATCGCGACCGAGCTGCTGGATGAACGCGGTGACCTCGTCGAGCTGGTCGACGTTCGACACGATGCGTCCCAGCGCGCCGACGAGCCGGTCGCGCTGGGTCGCCATCGATACCGGGAACATCCCCCGCAGTTCGGGGTGGGTGTAGAAGAGGTGCGAGTAGAAGAACAGCGGCACCTCGTCGCCGAGCGACTCGGCGAGCGACCAGCTGTGCTTCAGTGCGGCGGTGTCCACCGCATCACTCCTGCGTCGAGGTGACCTCGACGATGTCGGGTTGCGTCGCCGCGACCGCGCTCACGGTGCGGTCGATGATCTCGGCCGGCACGCCCGCCTCGGTCAGCGCGGTCACGAGGTGCCCCGCGACGGCCGCGAAGTCGTCGGCGGAGATGCCCATGCCGGCGTGCGCCGTGCGCACGTCGCGGCCCTCGTAGACGACCGGCCCGCCCATCACGTGCGAGACGAGCGCGACCTGATGCCGCTTGAGGCGGACCATCTCGATGCCGTCGAAGTAGCGCACGAGGTCGTCGTCGCCGAGCACCAGCTCGTAGAAGCGGTTGACCACCGCGGTGATCGCCGGGGCACCGCCGACTGCGGCGTAGTCGCTGAGGGCTTCGGGCTCGGTCTGCAGGGTGGAGGAACTCATCGTCGGGTCCAATCGTCGTGCCGATAGGGGGCGCACCCTTCCTAGCAGACGAGGTCTCGCAGAGCCAAGACGAAGGCCCGGATCGGCCTCGCGCAGCCCCGGGCGGACGTGCCGGAACTCGGGACGCGATCTCCCTTTCCGTCGGCGTCGGCTCGGAGTAGGTTGCAGCTGACGGGCGGGCCATCGATGCAGGGAGGCGCGAGATGACCGACAGGAACTCCAACGCGGGATGCTTCGCCGGAGGCGGCGCCATCTACGGGCTCGGCGTCATCGGCGCCTGGGTGTTCTTCTTCCAGCAAGCCGACGAGTTCTGGCTGTTCATCTGGGCGTTCTTCCAGGGCATCTTCTGGCCCGCCTTCATGGTCTACGAGCTCTTCACGCAACTCGTGAGCTAGGCGAGGAGTTCGGCCGTCGCGTCACGCCCGGCCGCGCCCGGCGAGGCGGTACCGCTCGTAGACGACCCGCGATGCGAAGGTGCGCGTCTCGACGAGTTCGAGGTCGATCTGCGCGGCGACCGGCGGCAGCAACGGGGTTCCGCCACCGACGATGACCGGGTTGCGAAAAACGCGGAACTCGTCGACGAGACCGAGTTCGATCGCCGCGGCGGCGAGGCCCGCACCGCCGATCTCGACGTGCTGGTCGGTCGCGGCGAGCGCGGCCGCGACCTCGTCGGCGAGCGAGCCCTCGGCGAGACGGGCGTTGCCTTCGACGCGGTCGAGCGTGCGGCTGAAGACCATCTTGGGCAGCGCGTTCCAGGCGTCGGCGAATTGAGCACCGAGTTCTTCATCGCGCAGGGAGGGGTCGTTCTCCCAGGGGAGCATCGTCTCGTAGAGCCTGCGGCCGCACACGACGCCGCCGAGCGAGCGGGTCTCTTCGAGATGGAAGCGGAACTGCTCCTCGCTCGGCACGGACCAGTCGAACCTCCCGTCGCGGTCGACGATGTAGCCGTCGATCGAGGCGCTCATCGAATAGATCAGCATGGTGTGCCCTTCATCGGTGTGTGCCTACATGATGCCGCCGGTTCGCGACCGCCGCCATCGAGAGGTCGCCGCTCAGAGCAGTCGATTCACGGAAGGCGATTCACGATGAAGCGGCGGCGATCACCGCGCCGCCGACGGCGAGCGCATCGACCGCGGCGTCGCCGCGCAGGCGCCGCATGATCGACACCACCTCGTCGACCACCTCGACGGTGAGCGCACGGCACACGATGCTCGTCGGGCTGATCGCCTCGAGCCCGCCGGCACGGATGCGGATCACGTCCCATCCGACCTCGTGCAGGGCCTCGTCCTTCTCGAGGTCGGAGGCGGCCTTCAGACCCGAGTGCGCCCGTCGCGAGCGGCCCGGGTCGTCGTACTCGACGGCGATGCGCAGCTGCGGCACGAGGATGTCGGGCCACACCTCCTGGCGGCCGTAGAAGGTGCGGGCGATGCGCACGGCGTTGACCCGATGATGCAGGCGGATGCGTTCGCCGAGCAGGATGCGCAGTCGCTGCTCGGTCGCGGAGGTACGGGTGCGCAGGCCGTGGTTCATGTACGCGAGCCCCGCCTCGCGGGCGGCGCTCGGTCCGGCGGCGTTGCGGCGGCATTTCGGACACCCCGGGCTCGTCAGGGCCTCGCGCACGGTCGCGGTGTAGCGGTCGTGGCCGCGATCGCAGCGCCAGTCGTACTCGGCGCCGATGCGGGTCTCGACCGCGAGTCGCGCGCGCTGGGCGGGAGCCACTCTGCGCAGCAGTTCGCTGCGCGAGCGCTGCGTCTCGTCGATGAGCATGCACATCGGGCAGCCGCGCGAGAGTGTGACCGCGCCGTCGCCCGACGCGGCCCCGTGCCCGCAGCGGAATCTCACGGCGACCATGCGCCGCCTCCCGTGCTCCTCATACCGATGATCCTGCCCCGCACCACCGACACCGCTCTGTCGTGGCATCCGCGGTGCTCCGCTGTCGGTGCTCGGCACGAGAATGGAGGGATGCGGATCGCGATCGGAACGGCGCCGCGCGGCCGGGTCGCGCTCGTCGACGTCGACGATCCCTCGCACCCGCTCGCGGTGATCGAGCCCGACGAGCTGCCCGCCGCGGTCGCCGAGCTCGAGCGGCAGCGCCCCCGCTGGGTGTGGAGCGACGCGCGACGCTGGTATCCGGCGCTGCTCAGCGCGGGAGTGCGCGTCGAGCGCTGCCACGACCTCCTGCTCGGGGGTGCGATCGTCGAGGGCTCGGCCGACACGGTCGCGGCACGTGCGGCCGACGACGAGCCGCGCCCGCGGTGGCTCTCGGCGGCACCCAACCTCGCGAGCCTCGAGGGGGCGATCGCCGTCGCGCCGAGCGCCGTCGCGGCGGCCGCACGATCGACCGCCCTGTTCGACTTCGACGAGTTCGCCGATGAACCGGCCGGGGCCGACCCCGAGGCAGCTGCGCAGGCTGCGAGCGTCGTGCCTCCCGGTGCGTCGGGCGGCGACGCCGAGGCATCCGACACGCTCGCCGGCGACGTCTCGGTCGACGCCGTCGTCGCCGAGTACCGGCGGCAGCTGCGCCTCGTCGAGGCGAGCGCACGACCGCGCGCGATGCAACTCCTGCTCGCTGCCGAGTCGGCGGGGGCGCTCATCGGCGTCGAGCTGCAGGCGGCCGGCCTGCCGTGGGATCGCGGGGTGCACGAAGCCGTGCTCGAACGGGAGCTCGGCCCGAAGCCGAAACCCGGGTGGAAGCCTGCGCGCATGGAGGCGCTCGCCCTCGAGGTGCGCGCCGCGCTCGAGCAGCCGACGGTCAACCTCGACTCGCAGGTCGACCTGCTCCGCGCGCTGCGGCGTGCGGGCATCCAGGTCGCCTCCACCGGCAAGTGGGAGCTGCGCGAGCACGACCACCCGGCGATCGAGCCGTTGCTCGCCTACAAGCGACTCGCACGGCTCCTCAGCGCGAACGGCTGGTCCTGGCTCGACGAGTGGATCGTCGACGGGCGGTTCCGCCCCGACTACGTGCCCGGCGGCACGGCCACCGGGCGGTGGGCGACCTCGGGCGGGGGCGCGCTGCAGCTGCCGAAGAACGTGCGCGCCGCCGTGGTGGCCGACCCCGGGTGGAAGCTCGTCGTCGCCGATGCCGCGCAGCTCGAGCCGCGCGTGCTCGCGGGGCTCGCGCGCGACGAGGCGCTCGCGGGCGCCGCGCGCGGCACCGACCTCTACCGGGGCATCGTCGACGCGGGGGTCGTCGAGACGCGCGACCAGGCGAAGGTCGCGATCCTCGGAGCGATGTACGGCGCGACGACGGGCGACAGTGGCCGCCTGGTGCCGCGGCTCGCGCGGGCGTTTCCACGTGCGATGGCGCTCGTCGACCGCGCCGCGGCGGTGGGGGAGCGCGGCGGCCAGGTCACCACGAACCTCGGCCGCTCCTCACCGCTGCCGCCGGCGTCGTGGCGCGAGACCCAGGCACGCGCGAGCGATCCCGAGGCCACGGCCGTCGACGAGCGGCGGGCGCGCTCCGTCGCGCGCGAGTGGGGCCGGTTCACCCGCAACTTCGTCGTGCAGGGCAGCGCCGCCGAGTGGGCCCTCTGCTGGATGGCGGCCCTCCGGACCCGGCTCAGCGCGCTTCCGCCGTCGAGCACCCCGGCCCCGCGTTCCGGTCCGGCCTTCGCGGCGGTCCCGCACCTCGTGTACTACCTCCACGACGAGATCATCGTGCACACGCCCGCCGACTGCGCCGACGAGGTCGCCGCTGCAGTCGCCGACTGCGCTGCGAGCTCGGGGCGTCTGCTCTTCGGCGACTTCCCGGTCGACTTCCCGCTCGACCTCGCGGTGGTCGACAGCTACGCGTTGGCCGAAGGCTGAGCGTCGGCGTCGTCTGCCGCGGCCGCCGCCGACGGGCGCCGGCCGCGTCGGGGGCGCTCGGCGCTCGGCACCAGCTCGAGCGAAGGTCCGGATGCCACGGCCACGGCCGCACCCTCGAGCCAGTCGACCGCCGCCCGGGCCCGCGCGGCATCGGCCGCCCGGGCGAGCTCGACGAGTGCGGCGGCGGAGCCCGTGGTGTCGTCGTCGCCCTTCTCGAGCTCGGACTCGGACTCGGAGAGCCGTGCGCGCCAGCGCTGCGTCTCGGCCGCGACGATCGGGCGCGCGTCCACGCCGGGCAGGGAGGCCGCGATCAGCACGCGGTCGACGGTCTCATCCCACGGGTCGGCGCCTGAGGCATCCTCGCCGCCAAGCCAGGCGTCGGCGGCGGCGCGCCCCACCGCGGTCAGCCGGTGCAGCGGCAGCCCGTCGTCGGTCGCGCCGGCGGCCTCGATGAGCTTCGCCTTGGTCGCCCGCTCGAGCGTCGCGTAGCTCTGGCCGACGTTGACCTGGCGCCGACCGCCCGTCCGGGTGGCGAGTGCGCCGTGCAGCTGGAAGCCGTAGCCGGGGCCGGGGATGAGCGATGCCAGCAGTGCCTCACGTACGGCCATCCGCGACTCCTTCAGTGTCGGGCGAATACCTCACCGAGCATAGTGATCCTCGGACCACGATGCACCGCACCGGCCGCGGCTCTTGTGAACCGCCCTGATCCGGGGCATAATCGGCGATGCGGCGCTTGCCGCGCACAATCGAACATCCGGCCACCCGCCGTTCAGAGGTCGTAGGGGAAGACGCACCTCAGCAGAACGGAGAAGGAGATGGCAGAGACGGTCGCGCGGGCCGCACGCTCCGCGCGGGGTGTGCTGTTCGTGCATTCCTCGCTGCGGGCGCTCTGTCCGCATGTCGAGTGGGCCGCTGGGCGCGCCCTCGGTGTACCCGTGAACTTCGATTGGCAAGAGCAGCCCGTGCTTCGCGGCGCCATGCGCGCGGAGTTCTACTGGGAGGGCGAACCCGGTACCGGCGCGAAGATCGCGTCGGCGCTGCGCGGCTGGGAGCAGCTGCGCTTCGAGGTGAGCGAGGATCCGACTCCCGGCAACGACGGTGCCCGGTGGATGCACACGCCCGAGCTCGGCGTCTACTTCGCGCAGACCGACGCCGCCGGCAACACCGTCATCCCCGAAGACCGTGTCCGCTACGCCCTCGAGGTCGGCGGGCTCGACGCGCTCGAGGTGCACCGCGAACTGCGGCTCGCACTCGGCCAGGCGTGGGATGACGAGCTCGAGCCGTTCCGCCACGCGAGCGACTTCGCCCCCGTCGTCTGGCTGCACCAGGTGGGGTGACGGACCGAGGGCCCGCTGCGGCGCGACGCGGAGGTCGGAAGGGGGATTCCCGGCAGCCGTACGAGTGAAGCAGCTGGCCCGACGACGACGAAGGTCCCGGTGCGATTCGCACCGGGACCTTCGTCATGCAGTGGGCGTCAGACCGACCGGAATCCGACGACCGCGTTGTGTCCGCCGAACCCGAACGAGTTCGAGATCGCGACGAGCTCGCCGTCGGCGAGCGTGCGCGGCTCGCGCACCACGTCGAGCGGGATCTCGGGGTCGAGCTCGGTGACGTTGATCGTCGGGGGAGCGGTGCGCTCGTGGAGCGCGAGCACCGTGAACATCGCCTCGATCGCGCCCGCGCCGCCGAGCAGGTGCCCGGTCGACGCCTTGGTCGCGCTGATCGCGATGTTGTCGAGGTGGTCGCCGAAGACCTCGCGGAGCGCCGTGTACTCGGCGATGTCGCCGACCGGCGTGCTCGTCGCGTGCACGTTCACGTGCGCGACGTCGCCGGGCTCGAGGCCCGCCGCTTCGAGCGTCGCGCGCATCGCCCGCGAGGCCCCGAGACCCGCGGGGTCGGGCGCGGTGATGTGGTACGCGTCGCTCGTGACCGCCCCGCCGAGCAGCTCGGCGTAGATGCGGGCGCCACGGGCCTTCGCGTGCTCCTCGGTCTCGACGACGAGCGCAGCAGCGCCCTCGCCCATCACGAAGCCGTCGCGGTTGACGTCGTAGGGGCGCGAGGCCGTCGCGGGGTCGTCGTTGCGCTTCGAGAGCGCCTGCATCGACGCGAACGAGGCGATGGTGATCGGGTGGATCGCCGCCTCGGAGCCGCCGGCGATGACGACGTCGGCCTCGCCCGCCTGGAGCTGGTTGTAGGCGTTGACGAGCGACTCGGTGCTCGACGCGCACGCCGAGACGACGGTGCGGATGCCGGCACGGGCGTGCAGGTCCATGCCGACCGCCGCGCCCGGGCCGTTCGGCATGAGCATCGGCACGGTCATGGGCAGCACGCGGCGGGGGCCGCGCTCGCGCAGGGTGTCCCAGGCGTCGAGCAGCGTCCAGACGCCGCCGATGCCGGTCGCCCAGTCGACGGCGAGCCGCTCGGGCTCGACCTCGGGGGCGCCCGCGTCGGCCCAGGCCTCGCGGCCGGCGATGAGAGCGAACTGGCTCGAGGGATCGAGACGCTTCATCTCGTGGCGCTCGAGCACCTCGGAGGCGGCGACCTTGGCGGTCGCGGCGAAGGTCACGGGCAGTTCGAGCTCGGCGACCCAATCGTGCTCGAGGGCACGGGCGCCGGACTCGCCTGCGAGCAGGGCTTTCCAGCTGTCACGAGCGGTGCCGCCGATGGGCGAGGTCGCACCGATACCCGTGATGACGATCTTCTTGGTCATGACGAAAACACTCCGGGGAGGAAGGCGAAGGAAAACGGATCGAGCGGGCCGGGCGATGCCGCGGCCCGCTCGTCGCAGCGACTAGGCCTGGGCCTTGACGATGAAGCTCACGGCGTCACCGACGGTCTTGAGGTTCTTGACCTCTTCGTCGGGGATCTTCACGTCGAACTTCTCTTCGGCGTTGACGACGATGGTCATCATCGAGATCGAGTCGATGTCGAGGTCGTCGGTGAACGACTTGTCCAGCTCAACCGTGTCGGTTGCGATGCCGGTCTCGTCGTTGATGAGCTCGGCCAGGCCGGCAAGCACTTCTTCGGTGGACAATGCCATGGTTCTTCTCCTTGAGGGGTGTCTCGTTTGACCGAGAGACAGTCTAGATGGACAGGGGTCGGCGGTTCAGGGAAGAACCACCACTTGGGCGCCGAACACGAGGCCCGCGCCGAAGCCGATCTGGAGGGCGAGGCCCCCGGAAAGTTCAGGGTGCTCTTCGAGCAGACGGTGCGTCGCGAGCGGGATGGACGCGGCCGAGGTGTTGCCGGTCGTCGCGATGTCGCGGGCGATCACGACGGACTCGGGCAGCTTCAGCTGCTTCGCGAACTCGTCGATGATGCGCATGTTCGCCTGGTGGGGGATGAAGGCGGCGAGGTCGGCGCTCGTGACGCCCGCGGCATCCAGTGCCTGCTTCGCGACCTTCGCCATGTCCCAGACGGCCCAGCGGAAGACCGTCTGGCCCTCCTGGCGCAGCGTCGGCCACTCGGCGGTGCCGTCGCGGAACTCGACGAGCGTGCCGTTCATGCCGACCGCGCCCGCCTTCGAGCCGTCGGAGCCCCACACCGTGCGCGCGATCCCGGGCGTGTCGCTCGGGCCGATCACTGCGGCGCCGGCGCCGTCGCCGAGCAGGAACGAGATGCTCCGATCGGTCGGGTCGACGACGTCCGAGAGTTTCTCGGCGCCGATCACGAGCGCGTAGTGCGCGCCGCCCGTGCGGATGAGGGCGTCGGCCTGGGCGACCGCGTAGGCGTAGCCCGCGCAGGCGGCGTTGCTGTCGTAGGCCGCGGCGGGGTTCGCCCCCACCCGGTCGGCGACGACGGCGGCCATCGACGGCGTCTGCTGCACGTTCGAGATCGTCGCGACGATCACGAGGTCGATGAGCTCGGGCGCGACGCCCGAACGCTCGATCGCCTCCTTCGCCGCGTCGGTCGCGAGGTCGAGCGCCGACACCTCGGCGCCGGCACGGGCGCGCGTGATGATGCCGGTGCGCTGCTGGATCCACTCGTCGGAGGAGTTGATCGGGCCGATGAGGTCGTCGTTCGGCACCGCATTCGCGCCGCGGGCGGCGCCCAGGGCGTAGATGCGCGTGTACGCGGGTCCGTGCGACTGCTGGAGCGTAGGTCTCGTCATGCTCGGCTTTCTCGTAGTGCGGGGGATCAGGCGGCCTGATCGATGAGGTCGATCGCGGCGGCGAGGTCGTCGGGCGTCTTCACGGCGACGGTCGGCACGCCCTTCAGGGCGCGCTTCGCGAGTCCGACGAGCGCGCCGGCAGGGGCGAGCTCGATGATGCCGGTCACGCCGGCGTCCGCGAAGGACTCCATGCAGCGGTCCCAGCGCACGGGCGAGGAGACCTGGCCGACGAGCAGCTCGAGGAAGGTCGCACCGGATGCCACGCGGCCGCCGTCGCGGTTCGACCACAGCGGCAGTGCGGGGTCGGCCGGAGCGAGGGTCGCGGCGACCTGTGCGAGGCGCTCGACCGCGGGCTGCATGTAGCGGGTGTGGAAGGCGCCGGCGACCTGCAGCGGGATCACCCGCGCCCCGGCGGGCGGCTCGGCCTTCAGCTGCTCGAGGGCGTCGAGCGCGCCGGCGACGACGATCTGGCCGCCCCCGTTGAAGTTCGCGGGCTCGAGCCCGAGTTCGGCGAGGCGCGCGAGGAGTTCGGTCTCGTCGGCCCCGATGACGGCACTCATGCCGGTCGCGACCTGCGCCGCGGCATCCGCCATGGCGCGACCGCGCTCGGCGACGAAGCCGATCGCGTCGGTGTCGCTGAGCACTCCCGCGCCGGCGGCCGCGGTGATCTCACCGACCGAGTGGCCCGCGATGCCGCCGATGCGCTCGGCGCGACCGTCGGCGAGGAGCCCGCCGAGGGTGAGCAGGCCCGCGGCGACGATGAGCGGCTGCGCGACCGCGGTGTCGCGGATCGTGTCGGCGTCGCTGACGGTGCCGTGCGCGGCGAGATCGAGGCCCGCGGCGGCGGAGAACGCGTCGAGGCGCTCGGCATAGCCGGGCACGTCGAGCCAGGGGGCGAGGAATCCGGGGGTCTGAGAGCCCTGTCCAGGGCAGACGACGACGATCACCACCCCAGTCTGCCAATCACCGGGCCGCAAGTGGTGTGCACACGCTACAAGCTCTTCGCGAAACCCTTGTGCTGACGTCACAGCGTCGGGCATTGAGACGCGCGCGAACGCGTCGAGCGATGTCCGATCAGGGGCGGCGCGGCGGCGTGCCGTGCTCGTGATCGCTCATCGAACCGATGATGAGCGCCGACTGCAGGATGAGCGCCTCGCGGGCGCCCGTGGCATCCCACCCGATGACGTCGGAGACGCGCTTCAGGCGGTACCGCACCGTGTTCGGGTGCACGAACAGCTCCCGCGCCGTCGCCTCGAGCGAGCGGCCGTTGTCGAGGTAGCTCCACAGTGTGGTGAGCAGCTCGGTCGAGTGCGCGCGCAGCGGGCGGTAGATGCGATGCACGAGGGTCGCCCGGGCGAGCGGGTCGCCCGCGAGGGCGCGCTCGGGCAGCAGGTCGTCGGCGTGCACCGGCCGGGGCGCGTGTCGCCAGGAACGGGCGACGGCGAATCCCGCGAGGGCGGCCTTCGCGCTCTTCGACGCGTCGACGAGGTTCGGCACCGCGTGCCCGAGCACGAGGTGTCCCGGGCCGAAGTGCGGTTCGAGCTGCGCGGCGATCTCCATGAAGGTCAGCGCAGGCGCCGTGCCGATCGCCTCGTCGGCCTCACGGGCGAGCGGGTCGGCCCGACCGATGACGAGCACGAGCCGGTTGCCCTGCACGCCGATGAGGACGTCGGCGTGCATGTGCCGGGCGGCCCGTCGCACGTGGTCGACGTCGAGCTGTTTCGGCGCGGTGCCGACGAGCACCGCGACCTCGCCGTGGCCGTGCCAGCCGAGGGCCGCGATGCGGCTCGGCAGCTCGTCGTCGGCCTCGCCCGAGAGGATCGAGTCGACCACGAGCGCCTCGAGCCGCGCGTCCCAGAGGCCGCGGGCCTCGGCGGCGCGCGCGTACACGTCGGCCGCGGCGAAGGCGATCTCGCGCGAGTAGAGCAGGATCGCCTCGCGGAGCGGCTCGCCGCCGTCCTTCACGCGGTCCTCGACGACCTCGACCGTCACCCTGATGAGCTGCAGCGTCTGCTGCAGGCTCACCGATCGCAGCAGCTCACGCGGAGCCGCGCCGAACACGTCGGCGGCGATCCAGGGCGTCGATCGAGGGTCGTCGAACCACGCGATGAACGAGGAGATGCCGGCCTGGGCGACGAGGCCGACGGCGGAGCGGCGGCTCGGCGGCATGTCGCCGTACCACGGCAACGTGTCTTCGAGTCGCTTGAGCGTCGCGGTCGCGAGCTCGCCCGCGATGGTCCGCAACCACGCGAGCGTCTCCGCCTTCGTCTTCGGCTTCGTCGCCACCTCGTCGCCTGCTAGCTCTCGCCGCCGGCCGATCCGGTCGTGCCGGCGTTCACGTCGTGCAGCCGGTACTTCTCGATCGCCTGCGCGGGCAGGGAGCGGTCGACCTCGCCGCGCTCGGCGAGCATCTCCAGGGTGCGGACGACCACCGAGGGGCCGTCGATCTTGAAGAAGCGGCGTGCGGCCGGACGCGTGTCGGAGAATCCGAAGTCGTCGGCGCCGAGCGTCGCGTACTGGCCGGGCACGTAGGCGCGGATCTGGTCGGGCACCGCGTGCATGTAGTCGGACACGCCGACGAACGGGCCGCGGGCCCCCGCGAGCTTCTGCGTCAGGTACGAGACGCGACGCTCGGCGTCGGGGTTCAGGAAGTTGTGCTCGTCGGCGGCGAGGCCGTCGCGGCGCAGCTCCGACCAGCTGGTGACCGACCAGACGTCGGCCGACACGCCCCAGTCCTCCGCGAGGAGCTGCTGCGCCTCGAGGATCCACGGCACGGCGACGCCGGAGGCGAGCAGCTGCGCCTTCGGGCCGGCGGTGGCCGACTCCGAGAGGCGGTGGATGCCGCGGAGCAGGCCCTCGACGTCGACCCCCTCGGGCTCGGCGGGCTGCACGATCGGCTCGTTGTACACGGTGAGGTAGTACATGACGTTCGGGTCGGCGTGGTTGCCGCCGTACATGCGCTCGAGGCCGGCGCGCATGATGTGCCCGATCTCGTAGCCGTAGGCGGGGTCGTACGACACGACCGCGGGGTTCGTCGACGCGAGCAGCGGCGAGTGACCGTCGGCGTGCTGGAGGCCTTCACCCGTGAGGGTGGTCCGTCCGGCGGTCGCGCCGATGATGAAACCGCGCGCCATCTGGTCGCCGGCCGCCCACATCGCATCGCCCGTGCGCTGGAACCCGAACATCGAGTAGAAGACGTACACCGGGATGAGGGGCTCGCCCTGCGTGGCGTACGAGGTGCCGATGTTCGTGAACGCGGCGAACGCGCCGGCCTCGTTGATGCCGACGTGGACGATCTGCCCCTGCGGGCTCTCCTTGTAGGCGAGCAGCAGCTCGCGGTCGACCGAGGTGTAGTGCTGGCCGTTCGGGTTGTAGATCTTCGCGGTCGGGAAGAACGCGTCGATGCCGAAGGTGCGCGCCTCGTCGGGGATGATCGGCACGATGCGGTGGCCGAAGTCCTTCGAGCGGATGAGGTCCTTCAGGAGCCGCACGAAGGCCATCGTCGTGGCGATCTCCTGCGTGCCCGAGCCCTTCTTCGCGATCGCGTAGGTCGAGTCGTCGGGCAGGTTGAGCGCGACGTGCTTCGAGCGGCGCTCGGGCACGTAGCCGCCGAGCTCGCGGCGGCGCTCCTGGAGGTACTGGATCGCCTCGTCGTCCTGACCGGGGTGGTAGTACGGCGGCAGGTACGGGTTCTCCTCGAGCTGCGCGTCGGAGATCGGGATGCGCATCTCGTCGCGGAAGGTCTTGAGGTTGTCGAGCGTCATCTTCTTCATCTGGTGCGTCGCATTGCGCCCCTCGAAGGACTTGCCGAGGCCGTACCCCTTGATGGTCTTCGCGAGGATGACCGTGGGCTGGCCCTTGTGCTCGGTCGCCGCCTTGAACGCCGCGTAGATCTTGCGGTAGTCGTGGCCGCCGCGCTTGAGGCCCCAGACCTCGTCGTCGCTCAGGTGCGAGACGAGCTCGAGCGCCCGCGGGTCGCGACCGAAGAAGTTCTCGCGCACGTAGGCGCCCGACTCGGTCTTGTAGGTCTGGTAGTCGCCGTCGGGGGTGACGTTCATCAGGTTGCGGAGCGCGCCGTCGTGGTCGCGCGCGAGCAGGTCGTCCCACTCGCGGCCCCAGACGACCTTGATGACGTTCCAGCCGGCGCCGCGGAAGAAGCTCTCGAGCTCCTGGATGATCTTGCCGTTGCCGCGCACGGGGCCGTCGAGGCGCTGCAGGTTGCAGTTGATCACGAAGTTGAGGTTGTCGAGCCCCTCGTTCGCGGCGACCTGGAGCTGGCCGCGGCTCTCGACCTCGTCCATCTCGCCGTCGCCGAGGAACGCCCAGACCTGCTGGTCGGAGGCGTCCTTGATGCCGCGGTTGGTGAGGTACTTGTTGAGCTGCGCCTGGTAGATCGCGTTGATCGGGCCGAGGCCCATCGACACGGTCGGGAACTGCCAGAACTCGGGCATGAGGCGCGGGTGCGGGTAGCTCGAGAGGCCGTGCGGGGCACGCGACTTCTCCTGGCGGAAGCCGTCGAGGTCGTGGTCGTCGAAGCGACCCTCGAGGAACGCGCGGGCGTACATGCCGGGGGAGGCGTGGCCCTGGAAGAAGATCTGGTCGCCGCCGCCCGGGTGGTCCTGGCCGCGGAAGAAGTGGTTGAGTCCGACCTCGTAGAGCGACGCGGCGCCCGCGTAGGTGGAGATGTGGCCGCCGACGGCGATGCCGGGGCGCTGCGCACGGTGCACCAGGATGGCGGCGTTCCAGCGGAGCCAGGCGCGGTAGCGGCGCTCGATGTCTTCGTTGCCGGGGAACGCGGGCTCGTTCTCGGGGGCGATCGTGTTCAGGTAGTCGGTCGTCGGCACCATCGGCACGCCGAGGTGGAGCTCCTTCGAGCGCTTGAGCAGGCTGAGCATGATCTCGCGCCCGCGCTGGTGGCCCTTCTCGGCGACGAGGGCGTCAAGGGATTCGGCCCACTCGCTCGTCTCCTCGGGATCGGCGTCCATCGCCTCGACGGAGTAAGGGTCCTGGTCGTTGACAGTCACACTCGACCTTTCTCTACGGCAGATCTACGGCGCGCGGGGTGCTGCGCGCACGACGAACGGCCGGGTTTCGACCGATCACACTTGGCCATACTAGTGACATTCGCACAACGTTTCGGCTCGGTCGGCTGTGCCTTCGCTCAGCCTTCCGACAAAGCAGAGAAGAGATCGGATGCCGCTGCAGATCGGTGCTCCCGCCCCCGACTTCGAACTCGTCGACCAGCACGGCCGCACGGTCGGGCTGGCCGGCCTGCGCGCCGAGAAGCCGGTGGTGCTCGTCTTCTTCCCCCTCGCCTTCTCGCGCACGTGCCAGGGCGAGCTGTGCGCGCTCCGCGACGACCTCTCGCTGTTCGAGGATGCGGGGGTGCACCTCGTCGGCGTCTCGGTCGACTCGAAGTTCGCGCTGCGCGCGTGGGCCGAGGAGGAGGGCTACGAGTTCCCGCTGCTGTCCGACTTCTGGCCGCACGGCGAGGTCGCGAGGGCGTACGACGCGTTCGTCGAGGACCGCGGCTACGCGGCCCGTGCGACCTTCGTGATCGATGAGGCGGGCGTGATCCGTGCCGCCTTCGCGAAGCCGGCCGGCGAGCCTCGCTCGATCGAGCAGTACCGCGAGGCGCTCGAGCTGCTGCGCGCGGGCTGAGCGGGCTGCTCGTGCCCGCGGCCGACGGCCGCCCGCGATAGCATGACGGATGCGTCGCACACGCGACGGGCCTTTAGCTCAGTTGGTAGAGCGCCACGTTTACACCGTGGATGTCGTCGGTTCGAGCCCGGCAGGGCCCACATTCTCCGTCCCCGCTCGCCGGCCCTCTGTCCGTCGTCGAGATGGCGCGTCAGGCGGAATGCGCGGCGATGAGGGCCCTCGCGTTGTCGAGATAGCCGGCCGCGGCGTCGGGGTCGACGCGCACCGACGCGAGCGCCGAGATGACGAGCCCCGTGCAGATGTCGGCGAGCAGATCCTGGGACTCGGGCGTCCCGCCCGCCACGCGGGCTCGGACCCCGTTGCCGAACGCCGCGCGGAGCTCCGCCCGGTACGAGGCGATCGTGCGCGCGACGGCGTCGTCGTGCCCGATGGGGGAGGCGGAGGCGTTGACGAGGAGGCAGCCGCTCGACGCCGGCAGCGTGCCGTGCCGGGTCAGCGCATCGCGCAGGCCGGCCAGGTACTCCTCGAGCGCGGTCGGGGCGACCGGGTCGACCGTCAGCGGTGCGAGCCGGGGGCGGATCACCTCATCGAGGTAGCTGTCGACGGCTGCGTCGAACAGGCCCCGCTTCGAGCCGAACGCGTGGTAGATGCTCGATCGGCTGAGCCCGGTGACGCGTTCGAGCTCGGGCAGCGCCGCGCTCTCGAAGCCGTGCTCCCAGAACACCGCGCGGGCGGCGCGCACGACGTCGCCCGTGTCGAACGTCTGCGTGCGTCCCATCGTGACTCCATCTCGATTTGCGTACCGGTCGGTCCAGTATATATTGGATCGAACGGTACAGTAATCACTCTCGGCACCCTGCCGCTTCGAAAGGACTCCCCATATGGTCATCGCGGGACTCGTGCTCGCCGGCATCGCGGCGCTCGTGCACGTCTTCATCTTCTATCTCGAGTCCATCGCCTGGACGAGCAAGCGGGCCCGGACCATCTTCGGCACCGGCACGGTCGAACAGGCCGCCGTGCAGAAGGAGCTCGCGTTCAACCAGGGGTTCTACAACCTCTTCCTCGCCGTCGCGGTCGCCATCGGCATCGTGTTCTTCGCCGCGGGGGAGCCCGTCATCGGCGTGACGCTCGTGTTCACCGGTGCCGGCTCGATGGTCGCCGCGAGCCTCGTCCTGTTGCTGTCGAGCCCCGACAAGGCGGGCGCCGCGCTCAAGCAGGGGGTCATCCCCGCGCTCGGCGTCCTCGCGCTCGCGATCGGACTCGCGCTCTGACGCGAACCGACCGCACGATCGATTCAGGCCTCCCGCCGGCCACCCCGACTCCGCCCCGCAGCACTCGCAGAGAAGAGCCATGAGCAACACCACCAGCACGCAGATCCACCTCGCCCGCCGCCCGCAGGGCTGGCCGACGCACGACGACTTCCGCACGGTCACCGTCGTGCACCCCGAGCTCTCGCCGGGGGAGGTGCGCGTGTCGAACGAGTTCGTCTCCGTCGACCCGTACATGCGCGGGCGCATGAACGACGTGCGCAGCTACGTCGCCCCCTACGCACTGGGCGAGGTGATCACCGGCGGCGCGATCGGTCGCGTGGTCGCCTCGGCCGCCGAGCAGCTGCCCGTGGGCACCGTGGTGCTGCACCAGCACGGGTGGGCCGATACCGTCCAGGCGCCGGCCGCGACCTTCCGCGCGGTGCCCGAGGTGCCCGGCGTGCCGTCGTCGCTCCGGCTCCACATCCTCGGAATGACCGGGCTGACGGCCTACGTCGGCCTCACCGCCATCGCCGGCCTGCGGGAGGGCGACACCGTCTTCGTCTCGGGTGCGGCCGGAGCCGTCGGCACCGCCGTCGGGCAGATCGCGAAGCTCCTCGGCGCGAAGCGGGTGATCGGGTCGGCAGGCACCGCCGAGAAGGCGGCCCTGCTCACGGAGAAGTACGGCTACGACGCGGCGTTCGTCTACAAGGATGCTCCGGTGCGCGAGCAGCTCGCCGCACTCGCCCCCGAGGGGGTCGACGTCTTCTTCGACAACGTCGGCGGCGACCACCTCGAGGCGGCGCTCGACGTGATGAACGACGGCGGCCGGCTCGCGCTCTGCGGCGCCATCGCCGGCTACAACACGACCGAGCGGGTGCCGGGGCCCGACAACCTCGCGAACACCATCACCCGCGGCCTCAGCGTCACCGGGTTCACGCTCGCGGCGTACCTGCACCTGGCGCCCGAGTTCACCGAACGGATGACGGGCTGGTTCGCCGAGGGCCTCATCGCGTACGACGAGACCGTCGTCGACGGCATCGAGCACACGGTCGACGCGTTCCTCGCGATGATGCGCGGCGCCAACACGGGCAAGATGCTCGTGCGCGTCGGCGGCGCACCCGCCTGACGAGACGACGCCGGCCCGGCGGTCGGGTCGCTCGTCGCCGCGGGGGCCCGACGCTAGGCTGGACGGGTGCCCCAGCAACTCGCCGATGTCCTCGCCGTCACCGAACGACTGTGGCCGGCGTCGGGCACCGAACCGTGGGATGCCTCGGGGCTCGTCTCCGGGGCGACGGACGCGCCGGTCCGCCGGATCCTCCTCGCGGTCGATGCCGTGGCCGCGACGGTCGACGAGGCCGTCGAGCAGGGCGCCGATCTCCTGATCGCGCACCACCCCCTGCTCCTCCGCGGCGTCACGAGCATCGCCGAAGACCGCTACAAGGGCGCGCTGCTCGCGAAGCTCATCCGTGGCGGCAGTGCGCTGCTCGCCGCGCACACGAACGCCGACGTCGTCGCGACCGGCACCTCCGCGGTGCTCGCCGAGCGGCTCGGGCTCGTCGAGACGCAGCCGATCGAGGCATCCGACGACGGCGTCACCGGCATCGGCCGAGTGGGCCGGCTCGCCGAGCCGACCACCCTCGGCCGGCTCGCCCGCCACCTCGCCGAGGTGCTGCCGCCGACCGCGACCGGCGTCCGCGTCGCCGGCGACTTCGACGACCCCGTCGAGACCGTCGCCGTGTGCGGCGGCGCCGGCGACTCGCTGCTCGGCCACCCGCTCGTGCGCGCGGCCGACGTCTACGTCACCGCCGACCTTCGCCACCACCCCGCCTCCGAGGCGCGCGAGCAGGCGCTGCTCGGCGGCGGCCCGGCGCTCGTCGACGTCTCGCACTGGGCGAGCGAATGGCTCTGGCTCGACACCGCGGCCGCCGAGCTCCGCGCGGCGCTGCCCGGCGTCGAGGTCGCCGTGAGCGAGATCCGCACCGACCCCTGGGATTTCCAGGTCGTGCAATGATGACTTCCACCCCGACCCCCACGAGGAGCAACACGTGAAGGCCAGCCCCGCCGAGCAGCAGGAACTCCTGCGCCTGCAGTCGATCGACACCCGGATCGCGCAGCTCGCGCATCGTCTCGGCGCACTGCCGCAGACGGCCCCGCTGGCCGAACTCGCACAGCGCGATGCCGACGTGCGCGGTACCCGCGCCGAGGCGATCGGCACCCTCGAAGACGCGAAGGCCGAACTCGCGCGTCTCGAGTCCGACGTCGCGCTCGTCGAGGCGCGGATGGCCCGCGACAGCGAGCGGCTCCAGCACACCTCCTCGGTCAAGGACGTCAACGCCCTCGAGGCCGAGCTCGCCTCGCTCGCGAAGCGCCGCTCCGACCTCGAAGACCAGGAGCTCGTCGTCATGGAGCGCGTCGAGGAGGCCGAGGTCGCCGTCTCGAGCATCGACCTCCAGCGCGCGGCGATCGTCACCGAAGTGGCCGCCCTCGAAGCCGAGCGCGACGAGGCCGCGGGCACCCTCACGGTCGAGCGCGAGCAGACCCAACGCGACCGTGAGGTCGTCGCCGCGGGCGTCCCGGGCGAACTGCTCGCCTTCTACGAGCAGCGGCGCACCAAGGGTGCCGGCGTCGGTGCGGCCCTGCTGCGCCAGCGCACCTGCGGCGGCTGCACGATGACGCTCACCGGGTCCGATCTCGAGTCGGTGCGCCGCGCCGCGCCCGACGAGGTGCTGCAGTGCCCCGAGTGCGACCGCATCCTCGTGCGCACCGACGAGTCGGGTCTCTGAGGCTAGACTGCAAGGGCGAGTGGGTCGGCAAGACGGTCGCGTCGCACGGTCTCGATCGTGCGCCGAGGAACGTCCGGGCTCCACAGGGCAGGACGGTGGGTAACACCCACCCGGGGCAACCCGCGAGACAGTGCCACAGAAAGCAGACCGCCCGGTGCGCAAGCGCCGGGTAAGGGTGAAACGGTGGGGTAAGAGCCCACCAGCGGTCGCGGTGACGCGATCGGCTCGGTAAACCTCGTCCGGAGCAAGGCCAGACAGGAGACCATGGGGCTGCCCGCCCCGTCTCCGGGTAGGCCGCTGGAGGGTCACGGCAACGTGCCCCCGAGAGAGATGGCCGTCCAGCCGGTGTCGCGCAAGCGCCCGGTGAACAGAACCCGGCGTATCAGCCGGCCCGCTCGCACCCCTCCTGACGTCTGCGGCCGCCTTCCCGTGTCCGGCGGGCGCATCCGCGTTCGTGCCGTGTCGATGGCCGCCGCCGCCGACCATGGCTAGACTCCGCGTCCATGGACATGCTGAAGGGCGAGCAGATCGCCGCGGCGAACTTGACCGACTGGCGCAAGCTGGCCCAGGGACTGCATGCCCGGTTCGTGGTCGACGACTTCAGCGCCGGTGCACGGTTCGTCGTCGCGGTGGGCGAAGCAGGCGACGCGCTCGGCCACCACCCGCGCGTGTCGATCGGCGAAGGACACGTCGATCTGGAGTTGGTCAGCGACGACGCCGTCTACCGCGACGACGAGGGCACCGAACACGTCGTCGAGTGGGTGACCCTGCAGGACGTCGAGCTCGCGCGACGGATCACCGAGATCGCCGCGGACCACGGGGTCGCCGCCGACCCGGCCTCCGTCAGCGAGATCGAGCTCGGTCTCGACACGTCCCGCTCGGCGACGATCGCCCCGGTGTGGGCCGCACTGCTGACCGGGAGCGCCGAGTCGCAGGGACGGGGGTCTCCCAGCGACGAGATCCGAGACGCCACGGGACGGGTGCCGAACCTCTGGTTCGGTGACGGCGACGGTGACGGCGACGAGCACCGGACTCCGCGTCAGCGGTTCCACCTCGAGGTCTACGTGGCGCCCGAGGTGTCCGAGCAACGGATCGCCGCCGCGGTCGCCGCGGGTGGGACGGTCGTCGATGACCGCGACGCGCCCTCGCTCACGGTGATCGCCGACCAGGACGGCAACACGGGAGTCGTCTGCGTCGACGTGTCCGCCGCGAAGCAGGAGTGAGTCGCCGATTCCGGTGAACGGAACCGGCGTCGCAGCCGGCCCGCTCGCCCCATTACTTCGCCGCGAGCGACGCGGCGCCGAGGATGCCCGCGTTGTTCCGGTGCACCGCCGGCACGATCGGGGTCTTCAGTTCGAGCAGCGGCAGGAACTGCTCGTGGTGCTTCGAGACGCCGCCGCCGACGACGAACAGGTCGGGGGAGAAGATGAACTCGATGTGGGCGTAGAAGCGCTGCAGCCGCTCTGACCACTGCGCCCAGTCGAGCGCCTCGCGCTCCATCGCCGAGTAGGCGGCGCGCTTCTCGGCCTCGAGCCCGTCGAGCTCGATGTGCCCGAGCTCGGTGTTCGGCACGAGCACGCCGTCGTAGAGGAACGCCGAGCCGATGCCGGTGCCGAGCGTGGTGAGGATGACGAGGCCGTCGGCGTCGACCGCGGCGCCGTAGCGCGATTCGGCGTAGCCGGCGGCATCCGCGTCGTTGATGAAGTGGATCTCGCGGCCGAAGGTCTGCTCGAAGAGCTCCTCGGCGGGCAGGCCGATCCACTCGGGCGAGATGTTCGCGGCCGAGAGCGTGCGCCCGCGCTTCACGATCGCGGGGAAGCAGACGCCGAGGGGGAGCGAGTCGTCGAAGTCGGCGGAGAGCCGCCCGAGCAGCTCCTCGGTCGCCGCGAGGATGTCGTCGGGGCGGCCGCCCTCGGGGGTCTTCACCTTGATGCGGTCGGAGACCAGCTCGCCCGAGCCGAGGTCGACGACGGCGCCCTTGATGCCCGTGCCGCCGATGTCGATGCCGATCGCGAGTTCCGTGCTCATGCGTTTCACATTAGCCCGAGCACGCGGGGCGACCGTCGAGGCTCAGGGGAGCGTGAGGATCTCGGCGCCCCGCTCGGTGACCACGAGCGTGTGCTCGAACTGGGCGGTGAGCGAGCGGTCGCGGGTGACGACCGTCCAGTCGTCGGCCCAGACGTCCCACTCGATCGTGCCGAGGGTGAGCATCGGCTCGATCGTGAACACCATGCCGGGCTCGATCACGGTCGTCGCACTCGGATCGTCGAAGTGGGGGATCACGAGCCCGGTGTGGAACGCGCGCCCGACGCCGTGCCCGGTGTAGTCGCGCACCACGCCGTAGCCGAAGCGCTTCGCGTACGCCTCGATCGCGCGTCCGATGACGTTCACCTGGCGGCCGGGGGCGACGGCGCGGATGCCTCGCGCGAGCGCCTCGCGCGTGCGCTCGACGAGGAGTGCCGCTTCGTCGCTCGCCTCACCGACGAGGAAGGTGTGGTTGAGGTCGCCGTGCATGCCGTCGAGGTAGGCGGTGACGTCGATGTTCACGAGGTCGCCGTCGGCGAGCGCGGTGTCGTCGGGGATGCCGTGGCAGATGACCTCGTTGACGGAGGTGCAGCTCGACTTCGGGTAGCCGCGGTACCCGAGCGTCGACGGGTAGGCGCCGTGCGCGACGACGTACTCGTGCGCGATCCGGTCGAGCTCGTCGGTCGTGACCCCGGGCCGGATCGCCGCGGCCGCCGCCTCGATGGCGCCGGCGGCGACGCGCCCGGCTGCCCGGATGCGCTCGACCTCGTCGGGCGTGTAGCGGTCGCCGTCGCGGTTCGCGGCGGGGGCGGCACGGCCGACGTACTCGGGTCGGACGATCGACGCCGGGACGGCGCGATTCGGTGACAGTCGGCCGGGGATCAGGTGGCCGGAGGCATCCTTGGGCATAGGATCAGCCTATGGCCGAGGACATCGAGCACCGGTACTGGTACAACCTCAAGACGGGCGAGGTGGAGCAGGGATTCGTCTCGCCGTCGGTCGATCGGGTCGGCCCGTTCGAGACGCACGCGGAGGCCGAGCGGGCGCTCGAGATCCTGCGTGCGAACAGCGCGAAGTGGGCCGAGGAGGACGCCCAGGAGAGTTGAGCGGCGTCCGCGCCGCCGGGCGCTACTCGTACGAGTGCTCGGCGTTGGGGTAGCTGCCCGACTCGACGTCGTCGCGCCACGCCCTGGCGGCGTTCGCGAGGATGCCCGAGAGATCGGCGTACTGCTTGACGAACTTCGGCACGCGCCCGATCGTGAGCCCGGCCCAGTCCGTCCAGACGAGCAGCTGTCCGTCGGTGTGCGGGCCGGCGCCGACGCTGATCGTCGGGATCTCGAGGAGCTCGGTGACCTGACGCGCCGCGTCGGCGGGCACCATCTCGAGCACGACGGCGAACGCCCCCGCGTCCTGCACGGCCTTCGCGTCGGCGAGGAGCTGCTTGACGCCCTCGCCGCGCCCCTGGATGACGTGGCCGCCGAGGCCGTGCTCGCTCTGCGGGGTGTAGCCGATGTGCGCCATCACGGGGATCCCGGCACCGACGATGCGGCGGATCTGCTTGTGGCTGCGCTCACCGCCCTCCAGCTTGACGGCGTGGGCGCCGGTCTCCTTCATGAAGCGCACCGCGGTGTGCAGCGCGTCCTCGGGGCCGTTCTCGTACGAGCCGAACGGCATGTCCGCGATGACGAAGGCCCGCTTCACGGCGCCGGCCACGGCGCGGGTCAGCGGGATCAGGTCGTCGACGGTGACGGGGAGCGTGGTCTCGTAGCCGAGCACGTTGTTGCCGGCCGAGTCGCCCACGAGGAGGAAGTCGATGCCGGCCTCGTCGAAGATGCGGGCCGTGAGCTGGTCGTAGCTCGTGAGCCCGGTGATCTTGATGCCGTCGCGCTTCGCGTTCTGGAAATGGCGCGTGCGCACCCGCTTCGGGGCACCCGGCGTCGGTGCGCCCCCGTACGGGTTCTGCTCGACCGGCTGGTCGTCGGATGCTGCGGTCTGGGGCTCGCCTGACATGTCGCCATCCTCGCACACGCCGGCGAGGCATCCGCTCACGGAACGTCGCGGTGAAGCGAGTGCGAGCCAGTACTCTGGATGATGCGAGAGAGGGTGTGGATGGATAAGCAGCGTGACTTCGTTCTTCGCACGATCGAGGAGCGGGGCGTCAAGTTCGTCAGGCTCTGGTTCACCGACGTCGTCGGCACCCTGAAGTCGGTCGCGATCGCACCGGCCGAGGTCGAGGGCGCGTTCACCGAGGGCATCGGCTTCGACGGCTCCGCCATCGAGGGGCTCAGCCGCACCTTCGAGTCCGACCTCCTGGCCTACCCCGACCCGTCGACCTTCCAGACGCTCCCGTGGCGCGGCGACATCGACCCGACCGGGCGCATGTTCTGCGACATCACGACCCCCGACGGCGAGCCGGCCGTCGCCGATCCCCGCAATGTGCTGAAGCGCACGCTCGAGCGGGCGGCCGATCGAGGCTTCACCTTCTACACCCACCCCGAGATCGAGTTCTACCTGCTGCGCTCGTCGAAGTTCGGTGAAGACGGCCCCATCCCCGTCGACTCGGCCGGTTACTTCGACAACGTGCCCGGCGGCACCGCGCACGACTTCCGTCGTCGATCGGTGCGCATGCTCGAAGACCTCGGCATCTCGGTCGAGTTCAGCCACCACGAGGCGGGTCCCGGCCAGAACGAGATCGACCTCCGGTACGCCGACGCCCTGACGACCGCCGACAACATCATGACCTTCCGCACGGTCGTGAAAGAGGTGGCGATCGAGCAGGGCGTCTACGCAACGTTCATGCCGAAGCCGTTCTCGCAGTACCCGGGCTCGGGCATGCACACCCACCTGTCGCTCTTCGAGGGCGACACGAACGCCTTCTACGAGCCCGGCGCGCAGTACCAGCTCTCGAAGATCGGCCGCCACTTCATCGCCGGCCTGCTGCGGCACGCGAACGAGATCTCGGCCGTGACGAACCAGTTCGTGAACTCGTACAAGCGCCTCTGGGGCGGCGACGAGGCCCCGAGCTTCATCTGCTGGGGCCACAACAACCGTTCGGCGCTCGTGCGGGTGCCGCTCTACAAGCCCAACAAGGGCCAGAGCGCCCGCGTCGAGTACCGCGCCATCGACTCGGCGGCCAATCCTTACCTCGCCTTCTCGCTGCTGCTCGCGGCCGGCATGAAGGGCATCGAGGAGGGCTACGAGCTGCCGCCCGAGGCCGAGGACGACGTCTGGGCCCTCACCGACAGCGAACGACGTGCCCTCGGATACAACCCGCTGCCGGCGAGCCTCGACCACGCGATCGAGTACATGGAGGGCTCCGAGCTCGTCGCCGAGACGCTCGGCGAGCAGGTCTACAACTACGTGCTCGCGAACAAGCGGGCCGAATGGCGCGACTACCGTTCGCAGGTCACGCCGTTCGAGTTGCAGCGCAACCTCGAGATCCTCTGACCGCGACGTGTCTCGACAGGCTCCGACGCTCGGTCGGCTCGCGCGGGCGGGCTTCGATGATCTCGATCGGGCGGCGGCCGGCCTGAGCCGACTCGCCGAGGCGACAGGTCTCGACGGCGAAGCGCTGCTCGAGGCGCTCGGCGCCGCGGCCGACCCCGACTCGGCCCTCGCCGAGCTCGAACGCCTTCACGACCGCGCCCCCGCCGAAGTCGTCGCGGTGCTCGCCGAGCCCGCGGCGGCCGACCGGCTGGCACGGCTCGTGGGCGCCTCGCGCGGGCTCGCCGACTTCCTGTCCCGCCACCCCGCCGACATCGAGCTGCTCCGCGCGCTGCCGATGCCGCCGCCCTCGTCCGCCGAGGCCCGAACCCACCTGCTCGCCGCGGTCGACGAGCTTCCCGCCGCCGTCGCCGACGATCCCGACACGGTCGCCGCCGCGATCCGAGCACGCTACCGTCGGCTCCTCGTGGGTATCGCGGTCTACGACCTCACGCGTTACGACGCGGTCGACGTCGTCGACGTCGTCGCCGCCGGGCTCGCCGACCTCGCGGGCGCGGCCCTCGACGCGGCGGTCGCCGGCGCACGCCGCATCGTGTCGCGCGGCGAGGGTGCGCCCGCCGCGCCCGGACGGTATCCCGCAGCCGAGGCGGCCGCGACGCGGCTCGCGATCATCGGCATGGGCAAGGCCGGTGCCCGCGAACTGAACTACGTCAGCGACGTCGACGTGATCTTCGTGGCCGAGTCCGGCGATGAAGCGGTCGTGTCGACCCCCCGAGCCGTCGAGATCGCCACTCGTCTGGCCATGGTGGCGATGCGCCTCATCGGCGAGCACGGCATCGAGCCGCCGCTCTGGGAGGTCGACCCGAACCTGCGCCCCGAGGGCAAGGACGGGGCGCTCGTGCGCACCCTCGACTCGCATCTCCAGTACTACGAGCGCTGGGCGAAGAGCTGGGAGTTCCAGGCCCTGCTGAAGGCCCGCCCGCTCGCCGGCGATCTCGAACTCGGCGCCCGCTATGCGGCGGGCGTCGCACCGATGGTGTGGTCGAGCTCGAGCCGCGAGGGCTTCGTGGAATCGGTGCAGCGCATGCGCGAGCGGGTCACCGAGCACATCCCGGCCGACGAGGTCGACGTGCAGGTGAAGCTCGGCCCCGGCGGGCTCCGCGACATCGAGTTCACGGTGCAGCTGCTGCAGCTCGTGCACGGCGCGAGCGACGACTCGATCCGCCAGGGCGGCACCCTGCTCGCGCTCACCGCGCTGGCCGACGGCGGCTACGTCGGCCGTGAGGAGGCGGGGGAGTTCTCCCGCGACTATCGCGTGCTCCGGGTGCTCGAGCATCGACTGCAGCTCGAGCGCCTGCGCCGTACCCACCTCATGCCCCGCGACGCCGACCGGCTGCGCGTGCTCGCCAGGGCGTCGGGCCTCGGCCGCGACGCCGCTGAGCTCACGAGGGTCTGGCAGTCGACCAGGCAGCGCGTGCGCGGCCTCCACCAGCGACTCTTCTACCGCCCGCTCCTCTCGGCGGTCGCGGCGCTGCCCGCGTCGGGCCTCGAGCTCACGAGCGCGCAGGCCGAGGCTCGTCTCGCCGCGATCGGGTTCCGCGATCCGCGCGGGGCGCTCGCGCACATCGCCGCCCTGACCTCGGGGCTGTCGCGTCGCGCGACGATCCAGCGGCACCTCATGCCCGTGCTGATCTCCTGGTTCGCCGAGGGCACCGATCCCGACTTCGGCCTGCTCTCGTTCCGGCGCCTGAGCGACACGCTCGGCACGACGCACTGGTACCTCCGGCTCCTCCGCGACTCCTCGGATGCCGCGCTCCGACTCACCCGCGTGCTGTCGGGCTCGCGCTATGCGGCCGAACTCCTCGAGCGCGCCCCCGAGGCGGTCGCCTGGCTCGAAGACGTCGAGGAGCTGCGGCCGCGCTCGCTCGCGGCCCTGCAGGACGAGACCCGCGCCGTGCTTCGCCGCCATGGCGAGACCGATGACGCGGCGAAGATCTTCCGCGCCGTCCGCCGCCGCGAGATGCTGCGGCTCGCCCTCGCGGGCATCCTCGACGTGTGCACCGTCGAAGAGCTGGGCCACGGGCTGAGCGACCTCACCGAGAACCACATCGCCGCCCTCGTGTCCGCGATCCGGGGCGACGAGCCCGACGGCATCGAGTTCGCCGTGATCGGCATGGGGCGCTTCGGCGGGCGCGAGCTCGGCATCGGCTCCGACGCCGACATCATCTACGTGTACCGCTCGCAGGGGGCCGAGGCCGACGCCGCGCACTCGCGGGCCCTCCGCATCGTGAGTGAGCTCGTGCGCCTCTCCGAGGACGCGCGGCTGCCCTTCGACCTCGATGCCGACCTCCGGCCCGAGGGGCGCAACGGCGTCGTCGCACGCTCGCTCGACGCGTACCGCGCCTACTACTCGCGCTGGTCGCTGACGTGGGAGGCGCAGGCGCTCCTGCGCGCCCGCGGCGTCGCCGGCGACGCGGCGCTCATCGCCGATTTCACCGAGCT
This sequence comes from Agromyces sp. NPDC057679, assembly GCF_042799635.1. Classification (NCBI taxonomy): domain Bacteria; kingdom Bacillati; phylum Actinomycetota; class Actinomycetes; order Micrococcales; family Microbacteriaceae; genus Agromyces; species Agromyces sp. NPDC057679. The sequence continues at coordinate 223,419 of NZ_JBHVIK010000003.1, forward strand.
GGCCGACACCGTGCGCTACCCGCACGAGATCGCCGAGCAGGCGGTGCGCGAGGTCAAGCGCATCAAGGCCCGCGTCGAGAACGAGCGCCTGCCGCAGGGCGCCGACCCGACCCGGCACCTGAAGCTCGGCCGCGGGTCGATCTCCGACGTCGAGTGGTTCGTGCAGCTCGTGCAGCTGCAGCACGCCGCCGAGATCGCCGCGCTCCGCACGACGTCGACCCTCGGGGCACTCGAAGCCGCGACCGAGGCCGGGCTCATCGACGCCGACGACGCCGAGACCCTTCGTGCCGCCTGGGTGTTCTCATCGCGTGCCCGGTCGGCGCTGACGCTCTGGCTCGACCGCACGACCGACGTGCTGCCGGTCGAGCGTTCGCAGCTCGAGGGCGTCGCCCGCATCATGGGGTATCCCGCCGGTTCGGCGACCCAGCTCGAGCACGACTACCTGCAGCTCACGCGCCGGGCCCGCGCCGTGTTCGAACGCGGTTTCTACGGTCTCGAGCCGAAGCGCGAACCCACCGTCTGACGCTCACCACGAGCGACGGCGCGGATGCCACGGGGCGGCCCATGGCATCCATGCCGTCGCCCTCGCGATGCAGTGGAACTCGCGTACGACGACGGAAGGGCCGCCCCGCTCGCGCGGGACGGCCCTTCCGGGGCAGCAGGGGGCTGCGAGTGGATCAGACGCCGTAGTAGAGCTCGAACTCGAACGGGTGCGGGCGCTGAGCGAGGGGCTTCAGCTCCTTCTCGCGCTTGTAGTCGATCCAGGTCTCGATGAGTTCCTTGGTGAACACGCCGCCCTCGAGGAGGAAGTCGTGGTCGGCCTCGAGCGCGTCGAGCGCGGCGTCGAGCGAACCCGGCAGCTGCGGGATGGCCTTGGCCTCCTCGGGCGGGAGCTCGTAGAGGTCCTTGTCGACGGGCTCGTGCGGCTCGATGCGGTTCTTGATGCCGTCGAGGCCGGCCATGAGCTGTGCGGCGAAGGCGAGGTACGGGTTCGACGCGCCGTCGGGCACGCGGAACTCGATGCGCTTGGCCTTCGGGTTGGTGCCGGTGATCGGGATGCGGATGCACGCCGAGCGGTTGCCGGCCGAGTACACGAGGTTGACCGGAGCCTCGAAGCCGGGGACGAGGCGGCGGAAGGAGTTGACGCTCGGGTTGGTGAACGCGAGCACGGCCGGAGCGTGCTTCAGCAGGCCGCCGATGTACCAACGGGCGAGGTCGGAGAGCCCGCCGTAGCCCGCCTCGTCGTAGAACAGCGGCTTGCCGTCGTTCCAGAGCGACTGGTGGGTGTGCATGCCCGAGCCGTTGTCGCCGAAGAGCGGCTTCGGCATGAACGTCGCCGTCTTGCCCCACTGGTCGGCGGTGTTCTTCACGATGTACTTGAACTTCAGGATGTCGTCGGCCGCGTGCACCATCGTGTCGAAGCGGTAGTTGATCTCCTGCTGCCCGCCGGTGCCCACCTCGTGGTGCGAACGCTCGAGCTGGAAGCCCGCCTCGATGAGCTTGAGCGAGATGTCGTCGCGCAGGTCCGCCGTCTTGTCGACCGGGCTGACGGGGAAGTAGCCGCCCTTGAAGGGCGTCTTGTTGCCGAGGTTGCCGCCCTCTTCCGCGCGGCCGCTGTTCCAGGCGCCCTCTTCGGAGTCGACCGAGTAGAAGCTCGAGTGCTGGTTGATCTCGTAGCGCACGTCGTCGAAGATGTAGAACTCGGCCTCGGGGGCGAAGTACGCGGTGTCGGCGATGCCGGTCGAGGCGAGGTACTTCTCGGCCTTCTTGGCGACCTGGCGCGGGTCCTTCGCGTAGATCTCGCCGTTGCGCGGGTTGTAGATGTCGAAGACCATGACGAGCGTGCGCTCGGCGCGGAACTGGTCGACGTACGCGGTCGTCACGTCGGGGATGAGCTGCATGTCCGACTCGTGGATGTTCGCGAAGCCGCGGATCGAGGAGCCGTCGAAGAGCTGACCGACCGTGAAGAACTCCTCGTCGACCGTCGAGGCCGGGATGTTGAAGTGCTGCTGCACGCCCGGGAGGTCGGTGAAGCGGATGTCGAGGAACTTGACATCCGTCTCCTTGATGAACTTGAGCACTTCGGACGAATCGGTGAACATGTTTCGGCGTCTCCAAGGGGGCGGGTAGCGGAACGGTCTTGCACAGCCACGAGCGACGCTATCCGCGCGCCGTTTCCCGACCATGACCGGAATGTTTCGGCCATGTTACGCCAGCACGGCTTCGGTAGAATCATCAGGTGCCCGACGCGAAACCTCAGACATTCGGCGATCTCGAACCGAGCCGGTGGCCCGGCGAACGACTCGGACTCCCCGACGAGGGGCGTGGTTCTGTCGCACGTGCGGGACGGCGCATCCTCGCCCTGCTCGTCGACTGGGGCAGTGCGATGCTGCTCTCGCTGCTCGTGACGCCCTACGAATCGGTGGCGTACACGTGGGTCACGCCGCTCGTCTTCGCGGTGCTGCAGATCGTCTTCATCCCGACCATCGGCGGCAGCATCGGGCACCGCCTGTTCGGCATGCACGTCGTCGCCGTCGAAGGCGGCTGGGTCGGCTTCGTCCGCCCGATCGTGCGCACCGGCCTCCTGCTCCTCGTGATCCCCGCGCTCGTGTGGGACTCCGACCAGCGCGGCTTCCACGACAAGGTCGCCCGCACGGTGCTCATCCGCTCGTAGTCGCAGGCGGGGCATCCGGGCCTCGAACGACGAACGGGCCCTGAACGACGAACGCGGCACCCGTCGAATCGAGACGGATGCCGCGTGGCCGACGTGTGCGCTCAGCGCATCTTGCCGCGCTGCGGCCGCGCCTTCATGGGGTCGATGCCCTTCGGGATCGGCAGCGACGTCTGGAGGGAGTTCAGTCGGTTCGAGACCGCGAGCACCTCGGGCTTCGTCAGCGCCTTCTTCGTCTTGCGCAGGGTCGCGGCGAGACGGTAGAGCTCGATCGAACCCTCGTCGTGCCCGACGGAGATGAGCGTGATGGGCACGTTCGGGAGCACTCGCGCGACCTTGCGCTGCTCGTCGTCGAGCATGCGCTGGGTGCGGGAGATCGGGCCCTCGCTAATGAGCGCGACACCGCCCTTGCCGACGGCGCGGTACACCGCGTCCTGGGTCTTGCCGTTGACGGCGACGGGCATCTCGTTGCCGACCCAGCTGCCGCGCAGGCCGCTGCGGAGCACGGCGCCCACGGCGCCCGGCTGGCCGTCGATCTGCGAGTACGCGGCGCGCTCGGCACGGCGGCCGAGCACCAGGAGCGCGAGGAGGAGGCCGGCGAGGACGCCGGCGACGATCCAGAGCGCGATGGTGAAGCCGTTGCCCTCGCTGAGCCACAGCGCGAGCGCCAGGCCGACGACGATCGGACCGAGGAACGCCAGGAGCATCAGCCACTGCGCGGTCGAGTCGTAGCGGCGGGTCATCTGGAAGACCTGCCACATCTGCTTGAGGCGGCCGGGCTCCTTCTGAGCCTTCGATGCGTCCTTGGTGCGTGCCATGGTTCCTAGGATACCGGCGGCCGGGGCCTGCTCGGACCGCGTGGGACATCGCGGTCCGAGCAGGTGGTACCGGTTCGGGACTGGATCAGCCGACGGCCTGAGCGAACCCGAGCGACGCGTCGGCGAGGTGCGCGAGTTCGCTCGGGAGTTCCCGGCCCTTCGCCCGCATCGACTGCGCCCAGAGCCGGCCCGCCCGGTACGACGATCGCACCAGCGGGCCGGCGAGCACGCCGAGGAAGCCGATCTCCTCGGCCTCCGCCTTGATCTCGAGGAACTCCTCGGGTCGCACCCACCGCGCCACGGGCAGGTGGCGCGGGCTCGGACGCAGGTACTGGGTCACCGTGATGATGTCGGTGCCCGCGTCGTGGAGGTCGCGGAGAGCCTGGGAGACCTCCTCACGCTCCTCACCCATGCCGAGGATGAGGTTCGACTTGGTGATGAGCCCGGCGTCGCGACCCTGGGTGATCACGTCGAGCGATCGCTCGTAGCGGAACGCCGGGCGGATGCGCTTGAAGATACGCGGCACCGTCTCGACGTTGTGCGCGAAGACCTCGGGCCGTGCGGAGAACACCTCGCCGAGGAGCTCGGGCACGCCGTTGAAGTCGGGCACGAGGATCTCCACGCCGGTGCCGGGCGACTGCCGGTGGATCTCGCGGATCGTCTCGGCGTAGAGCCAGGCGCCGCCGTCGGCCAGGTCGTCGCGGGCGACGCCCGTGACGGTCGAATAGCGCAGCTGCATGCGCACGACCGATTCTCCGACCCGGCGCGGCTCGTCGGCGTCGAAGTCGGCGGGCTTGCCGGTGTCGATCTGGCAGAAGTCGCAGCGCCTCGTGCACTGCGAACCGCCGATGAGGAAGGTCGCCTCGCGGTCCTCCCAGCACTCGTAGATGTTCGGACAGCCGGCCTCCTGGCAGACCGTGTGTAGCTCCTCGCTCTTCACGAGCGACTGCAGGGCACGGTACTCGGGACCCATCTTCGCCCGCGTCTTGATCCACTCGGGCTTGCGTTCGATGGGCGTCTGGGCATTGCGGACTTCGAGGCGCAGCAGTCTGCGCCCCTCGGGGACGGTGCTCACGCGGCCAGCGCCCTGTCGAACTCGAGGCGGAGGCGTGCGCTGACGGCGTCGACGAGATCGGCCGGCGTCACCGTTCGTCCGAGCTCGCGGCTGATCGTGGTGATCCCCGCGTCGCGGATGCCGCAGGCGACGATCTTCTCGTACGGCTCGAGCGAGTTCGAGCAGTTGAGGGCGAACCCGTGCATCGTGACGCCGTCGGCGACGCGGATGCCGATGGCGGCGATCTTGTTCTCACCGCCCTCGGGGCCGACCCAGACGCCCGAGCGGCCGTCGACGCGGCGACCGTCGACACCGAGGCCCTGGAGCACGTCGATCAGGACGCCCTCGAGCTGTCGGACGTAGCCGACCACGTCGACCGGTTCGGTGAGATGGATGATCGGGTACCCCACGAGCTGACCCGGCCCGTGCCAGGTGATCTTGCCGCCGCGATCGACGTCGATGACGGGGGTGCCGTCGTCGGGTCGTTCATCGGGAGCGGTGCGCTTCCCGGCGGTGTAGACGGAGGGGTGCTCCAGAAGGAGGACGGTGTCGGGGCGTTCGCCCGCGACGACCGCGCGATGGACGGCGCGCTGAAGGTCGAGACCCTCGATGTACGGCACGGAGTTGGCGCTTAGCCCCGTGACGACGATGTCGAGCATTCGGCCAGTCTAGGCGACTCGTCCTCCCCAGAGGGCACGGCTTCCGCCGTCGCCCCGGTCCGCCCGCTGGATCGAGACGGGTGCGCGCCGTCGACGAGAGTTCGGGGATGAGAAGACACTCGCGCCGCCGACCGGACCCGGCCACGCCACCGCCGACGGGTTCGGGCTCGGGCGCCGTTGCGGCGCAGCCGACCCCCGCCGATGGCGACCGGGCGGTCGTCTCGGGCTATCGCCTGCTGCGGCGCCTGGCGACGGGCGATCGTGCCACGATCTACCTCGCGAGCAGTGTCCACCCGCCCGAGGCCGATTCGCCGCGCGCGGTGGTCGCCGTGCGCATCTACGAGGCGGGCGGCGACGACGCACGGGTCGCCGCCGAGATCTCGGCGATGACGGCGGATGCCACGGGCACGCTGCCTGCGCTCATCGATGTCACCGCACTCGACGACGGGCGCTGCGTGCTGGCCGTCGAACGGATCGCCGGACCGACGCTCGCACGCCTGCTGACGGAACGGGCCCTCGAACCGGGTGAGGCCGTCACGCTGCTCGCTCCCATCGCGGTCGCCGTCGCCGGGTTGGCCGAAGCGGGCTACGTGCACACGAGGCTCGCGCCGAACGACGTGCTCATCGACGGCGTCGGCCGCCCGAGGCTGATCGGGCTCGGCGCGATCCGGCGGCTCGACGAGCTCTCGAGTGCGATCGAACGCACCGAGCTGCTCCGTGCGGGCCATGCGGTGCTGGCCGAGCTCGTCGCGGCGGTGGCGGAGGCGACACGGCCCGTCGGCAGCCTCGACCGGGCAGTCTCGGCGATCGGCGATGCGGCCGCCGCGCGGCCGTTCGTCCGCAGCGAGGCGCTGCTGGAGCGGACGTTGTTCGAGTCGGCCGCCGCCTCGCCGCTGCGCGGGGTTCGCGTGACGGGCCGGCCCGGGGCGATTCCCGCGCGCGTGGCTGATCCACGGGGAACGGCCGGGCCGGCGGGGGAGCCAGGCCATTTCGATCAGGGCGACACGACGCCGGGACGCGCCGCCCAGCGGTCACCCCGTCGCGGGCTGATCGGCACACTGGCGGCACTCGCCCAGGTGCCGGTCGATGCGTTCGAGCACGGGGCGAGCCTCGCGGACGTCGACCCCGTGCCGTCGCTCGCCTCGCGACTGCGGCGGGCGCTGTTCGCGCGTCGCCGCACCGTGCTCGTCGCGGGCCTGGCGGGCGGTGCCGCGCTCGTGCTGCTGCTGACGCTCGTGCCGCCCGCCGGCCGGCAGGCCGCTGGCGACGCCGGGAGCACTACTGGGGCGGGCGTCGCGCCCGCCGGCATCGGCGGGGCCGTCGAGGAGGCAGGCGGGGGTGAGGCGACGCTTGCGGGCGACGAGAGTGCTGCGGCCCCGGACGGCATGGCGGCGGATCCCGTGGCTGAACCCGACCGCGGTGCGGTCGAGGATCCGGTCGAGGCGGCCGTGGCGCTGCTCGCGCTCCGGCAGGACTGCTTCGACGCGCTCGACGCGGCGTGCCTCGCGCAGGTCGATCAGCCGGGTTCGGCGATCGAGCGGGCCGACCTCGCGCTGCTGTCCGCCGCGCGCGAGGGAGCGGACATCGAGCCGACGGGCTACGCCCTCGACGCTCTTGAGGTCACCGCTGCGATGGGGGATGCCGTGCTCGTGCGGGTGCCGTACGCCGACCCCGAACGCGAACCGGCCTCGCTCCTCGTGATGAGGAGCGAGGCCGGTTGGCGTCTTCGAGAACTCTTCGACTAGATGCCGAGGTCGGCGTCGAACGCACCCTCTTCGAGACGGTCCTTGACCGCCGTGAGGAAGCGGGCGGCGTCGGCGCCGTCGATGATGCGGTGGTCGTACGACAGGGCGAGGTAGACCATCGAGCGCACGGCGATCGCGTCGGCGCCGTCCTGGCTCACGACGACCGGGCGCTTGACGACGATGCCGGTGCCGAGGATCGCCGACTGCGGCAGGAACACGACGGGCGTGTCGAACAGCGCGCCGCGCGAACCGGTGTTCGTCAGGGTGAACGTGCCGCCGGCGAGCTCGTCGGGCTTCAGCTGGTTGTTGCGCGTGCGGTCGGCGAGGTCGGCGATCTGCGCGGCGAGGCCGGCGATGTCGAGCTCACCCGCGTTGCGGATGACCGGCGTGAGCAGGCCGCGCTCGGTGTCGACCGCGATGCTCATGTTCTCCTGCGCCGGGTAGACGATGCTGTCGCCGTCGACCGTCGAGTTGATGATCGGGTACGCACGCAGCGCCTCGGCGGCAGCCAGGGCGAAGAACGGCAGGAACGAGAGCTTGTTGCCGGTCTTCGCGAGGAAGTCGCCCTTGACGCGGTCGCGGAACCGCGCGACGCGGGTCACGTCGACCTCGACGACCGTCGTGAGCTGCGCCGTGGACGTCATCGAGACGACCGCGCGCTCGGCGACGACCTTGCGCAGACGCGTCATCGGCACGGTGGTGCCGCGCAGCGGGGAGGTCTCGAGCGGCGTGCGCACCGCCGGGGCTGCGGCAGCGGCGGCGGGCGCCGCGTGAGCCGAGATCACGTCCTGCTTGCGGATGCGACCGCCGACACCGGTGCCGGTGACGCTGGCGAGGTCGACGCCCTGCTCGTTCGCGAGCTTGCGCACGATCGGGGTGACGTAGCCCGAGGGGCCGGCGTGCGCGCCGCCGGTGGGCGCGGGAGCCGCGGCGGGAGCGGCCGGGGCTGCGGGAGCCGGAGCGGGCTCGGGTGCGGCGGCCGGTGCCGGCGCGGCAGCGGGAGCCGCCGGTGCGGCGGGCTCGGGTGCGGCGGCCGGGGCGGCCGGAGCCGGAGCGGGCTCGGGTGCGGCCACCGGAGCCGCCGGTGCGGCGGGCTCGGGTGCGGCAGCCGGAGCGGCCGGCGCGACGGGCTCGGGCGCAGGCGGTGCCGCGACCGGCTCGGCGGCGGGTGCCTCGGCGGGCGCGGGCGCAGCTGCCTCGGGGGCGGCCGCCTCGGGTGCCGCAGCACCGGAGCCGTCGCCGATCGTCACGAGCGCGGTACCGACCTCGACGGTCTCGTCCTCCTGGACGAGGATCGCCTCGATGACACCCGCGACGGGCGACGGGATCTCGGTGTCGACCTTGTCGGTCGAGACCTCGAGCAGCGGCTCGTCGACCTCGACACGGTCGCCGACATTCTTCAGCCAGCGGGTGACCGTGCCTTCAGTGACACTCTCACCGAGTGCCGGGAGGCTGACGGATTCGCTCATGCGCTTGTCTCCTTCACAGCGTGGGAACGCTTTCTAGCTTATTGCAGTCGTTGGGCGGGCGGCGGGGCTCAGATGGCGTGCAGCGGCTTGCCGGCGAGCTTCAGCACGGCCTCGCCGAAGGCCTCGGCCTGCGTCGGGTGCGCGTGGATGAACGGGGCGATGTCCTCGGGGTACGCCTCCCAGTTCACGGCCAGCTGGGCCTCGGCGATGAGCTCGCCGACGCGTCCGCCGATCATGTGCACGCCGACGATGGGGCCGTCGTTCACGCGCACGACCTTCACCGAGCCGCCGGTACCGAGGATGCTCGACTTGCCGTTGCCCGCGAGGTTGTAGTCGTACGAGCTGATCTGCTCGGCGCCGAACTTCTCCGCGGCCTTGGCCTCGGTGTAGCCGACCGAGGCGATCTCGGGCTCGCAGTAGGTGATCTTCGGGACGTTGACGTCCTCGACGACGATCGGGTTCAGGCCCGCGATCTCCTCGGCGACGAAGATGCCCTGCTGGTAGCTGCGGTGCGCGAGCTGGAGGCCGGGGACGATGTCGCCGACGGCGTAGACGCCGGGGACGTTCGTCGCGAGGCGCTCGTTCGTGAGGACGAAGCCGCGGTCCACCGTGATGCCGGCCTCTTCGAAGCCGAGCCCCTGGGTCGAGGGGCCGCGGCCGACGGCGACGAGCAGCAGCTCGGCGTCGTAGCTCTGGCCGTTCTCGAGGGTGATGACGACGCCCTGCTCGTCCTGCGTGACGCTCTGGAAGCGAACGCCGAGCGAGAAGTCGATGCCGCGCTTGCGGAACGCGCGCTCGAGCTGCTTGGAGATCGACTCCTCCTCGTTGGGCACGAGGTGGGGGAGCGCTTCGATGATGGTCACCTCGGCGCCGAACGAGCGCCAGACGCTCGCGAACTCGACGCCGATGACGCCGCCGCCGAGCACCGCGACCTTCTTGGGCACGAAGTCGAGCTCGAGCGCCTGCTCGCTCGTGATGACGCGACCGCCGATCTCGAGGCCGGGCAGCGACCGCGAGTAGGAGCCGGTGGCCAGCACGACGTTCTTGCCGACGTAGCGGTCGTCGCCGACCTGCACCGTGTCGGCGGCGACGAGGCGGCCCTCGCCCTCGACCACGGGGATGCCGCGAGCCTTGAGGAGGCCCTGCAGGCCCTTCCACTTGCTGGCGACGATCCCCTCGCGGTACGCGGAGACGCCGTTGATGTCGATACCTTCGAACGCCGTCTTCACGCCGTACTTCGCGGCGTCCTTCGAGACCTCCGCGACCTCGGCCGCGTGCAGCAGCGCCTTGGTCGGGATGCAGCCGCGGTGGAGACAGGTTCCGCCGAGCTTGTCCTTCTCGATCACCACCGCGGTGAGTCCGAGTTCGACGGCGCGGATCGCAGCGGCATAACCCGCGCTTCCTCCGCCGAGGACGACCATGTCAAAGTTCTGCTCGGACAACCGCAATCTCCCTTGCGCATCTGATCTGCGTCACGGACCGCCGCCGGCGTGTCGCCGCGGCAGGGCGTATGGGCGACGTTCTCGCCCATATGACCCTACTACTTCGCGGAGAGCTCCTCGCCCAGCGCGACGAGGGTGCGGACCGCCGCCCCGGTCGCGCCCGTCCCGGTGAATCCCCACCCGGCGCCGCCGTTGTGGCCGGGGCCCGCGATGTCGAGGTGCGCCCACGGGATCCGCTCCTCCGAGCCGTCCTGCTTCCCGACGAACTGCTGCAGGAACACGCCCGCGAGCAGCATGCCGGGCACGGTCATGCCGAGCTTCGTGTTCATGAGGTCGGCCACGTCGGACTTGAGGAGGGGCAGCAGGTCGGCGGGCAGCGGCATCGGCCAGGTGGTCTCGTCGACGGCGTCCGCGACGGCGCGGACCCGGGCGACGAGCTCGTCGTCGCCCATGAGCCCCGTGATGCGGTGGCCCAGCGCGACGACCTGCGCGCCGGTCAGCGTCGCGACGTCGATGATGGCGTCGGGCTGTTCCTCGCTGGCGGCGACGAGCGCGTCGGCGAGCACGAGGCGCCCCTCCGCGTCGGTGTTCACGACCTCGACCGTCTTGCCGCCGCGGATCCGGAGCACGTCGTTCGGCCGGATCGCGGTGCCGGAGGGCATGTTCTCGGCGAGGCACAGCCAGCCGGTGACCCGGATCGGCAGACCGAGCTCCGCGATCGCGACGATCGAGGAGAGCACGGCCGCGGCGCCCGCCATGTCGGTCTTCATGCCGACCATCGAGGCCATCGGCTTCAGCGAGAGGCCGCCCGAGTCGAAGGTGATGCCCTTGCCGACGAAGGCGACATGCGTGGATGCCCCGTCGGGAGCCCATTCGAGGCGAACGAGCCGGGGACCCCGGCTGGAGCCCTGCCCGACGCCGGCGATGCCGCCGAACCCGTCGGTCGCGAGCGCGGCCTCGTCCCAGACCTTGCTCGTCACGCCGGCCGCGGTCGCGGCCTCGACGGCGAGTGCGGCGAAGGTCTCGGGGTAGAGCTCCGAGGGCGACGCGTTGACGAGGTCCTTCGTACGTGCGACCGCGGCGACGACCGCCCGGACCCGCTCGAGGCCGATCTCGTCCGCGGCGAAGCCGCTGTGCAGCGCGATCCGCGCGACCGGGGGCTTCGCGTCGCCGCGGTACTCGTTGTACGCGTACGCACCGAGGGCCGCGCCCTCGAGGAGTGCCGCGGCCACCTCAGCGTCGTCGACGGCCGCGGTGATCGCGACCGACTCGGTGGAGCTGAGGCGGCGGACGGCGGAGCCCGCTGCGCGGCGGACGCTCGCGGCATCCGACTGCTCGCCGGCGCCGACGACGGCGATCACGCGGGCGCCGCCCTCGTGACCGGGGATCCGCGTGAGCTCCTCGCTCGCGCCGGTCGCGCCGAGCGCGACGAGCTGGGGGACGACCCACTCGAATCCGTCGGCGGCGATCAGTTCGGGACCGTCCGCACCCTTCGTTGCGACGAGCAGCGCGACGTCGACGTCGGCGTCGGCTGCGGGGGAGGAGGTGACGGAGAGCGTGGGAACGGTCATGACTCCCGATGGTACGTGTTCGCTCTGGGCATGAACGCCCGACGCCGCGTTCGGGAGGGCCCCCGAGCAGCGTCACTAGGCTGGAATCATGCGCGATCCCCGCTCCCTCTTCGAGTTGAACGCCGATGTGTCGGTGCCGCCGGGCCTGCCGCTCGTCGCGGGCCTGACCGGTTCCGCCGACGCGGGCGGCGCGGTCGCGCAGACGACCGAGTACCTGAGGGAGACCCTCGACACCACCGTCGTCGCGACCTTCGACATCGACGAGCTGCTCGACTACCGCGCCCGCCGCCCGATCATCCTCTTCGAGGGCGACCATCTGAGCGACTACACCCCGCCGCGGCTGGCGCTCGAGCTCGCGCGCGACGAGCTCGGTCGCCCGTTCCTCCTGCTGACGGGCTTCGAACCCGACTTCCGGTGGGAGCAGTTCAGCGCCGCGGTGCTGCTGCTCGTCGACGAGTTCCAGGTCTCGTCGACGACCTGGGTGAACTCCATCCCGATGCCGGTGCCGCACACCAGGCCCATCCGGGTCACCGTGAGCGGCAACCGCGAGGAGCTCATCGAGACGATGTCGGTGTGGCGGCCGACGACGCAGGTGCCGTCGAACGCCCTGCACCTCATCGAGTACCGCCTGGTCGAGCTCGGCCATCCGACGACCGGGTTCGTCCTCCTGATCCCGCACTACCTCGCCGACGCCGAGTACCCGTCGGCGGCCGTGGCCGCGCTCGAGGCGATCAGCGCGGCCACGGGCCGGATCTTCCCGACCGACGCGCTGCGCGAGCAGGGACGCGAGTTCCTCGGGCGCATCGACGAGCAGGTGGGCGAGAACGGCGAGCTCGCGAAGCTCGTCGGCACGTTGGAAGAGCGCCACGACGCCTACATGGAGGGCACGACGCTGCGGTCGCCGCTCACCGACGAGGACGGCGAGCTGCCGAGCGCCGACGAGATCGCCGCCGAGCTCGAGAAGTTCCTCGCGTTCCGCCGATCGCGCGACGACGAGCCGCCGCGCGCAGGCTGACGGGGCCGACGAGCAAGGAATTCCCGGGCGCCGCCCGGCGTTGACCACTGGTGAACGCCGGGGTGTCGCATGTGCGTGCACGCGGCCGCGGAGCTGTATAATTAAGGCAGGACCCGTTCGGGTCCGCGGGCACGATCGAGGTCGTGTCATCACGCGGACTTGACATGGGTCCTCATAGTGTCCGAAAACGACCGGACCGACAGCTCGAGCCGCGCCCTCCGACGAGGGCACACGCCGGCCGACGGTAGGAGAGGTTCAAACGTATGGCAACGACGAAGGCGAAGGCGGCCGGCGAGGCTGAGGCCCCTGCCGCGAAGCGCCAGACCGCCGCGAAGTCGGCCCCCGCCAAGGCGCCCGCAGCCAAGGCTGCGGCGAAGACGACGACCGCGTCCAAGACGCCGCGCACCGCGACGGCGAAGACCGCCGCGAAGCCGCGCGCGAAGGCGAAGGGCAAGGCGTCCGACGACGATGAGGACGAGGTCGAGCCGGTCGAACTCGACGAGGTCGAGGTCGACGGCGCCGACGAGGGCGACGACGACGCGAAGCCCATCGCGGTCGAGCCGCACCCCACGGGCGCGCTCGTGCTCCGCGCTGCCGACGACGAGGACGAGGTGCCCGTCTACTCGTCCGCGATCACGGGCGCGACGGCCGACCCCGTCAAGGACTACCTGAAGCAGATCGGCAAGGTCGCGCTCCTGAACGCGGCCGAAGAGGTCGAGCTCGCGATGCGCATCGAGGCGGGCCTGTTCGCCGAGGAGAAGCTGTCGGCGATGACCGACGCCGAGAAGCGCTCGCAGCTCGGTCGCGAGCTGCAGTGGGTCGCGAAGGACGGCCAGCGCGCCAAGAGCCACCTGCTCGGCGCCAACCTGCGCCTCGTCGTCTCGCTCGCCAAGCGCTACACCGGTCGCGGCATGCAGTTCCTCGACCTCATCCAGGAGGGCAACCTGGGCCTCATCCGTGCGGTCGAGAAGTTCGACTACACCAAGGGCTTCAAGTTCTCGACCTACGCGACGTGGTGGATCCGCCAGGCGATCACCCGCGCGATGGCCGACCAGGCCCGCACCATCCGCATCCCCGTGCACATGGTCGAGGTCATCAACAAGCTCGCGCGCGTGCAGCGCCAGATGCTGCAGGACCTGGGCCGCGAGCCCACGCCCGAAGAGCTCAGCCGCGAACTCGACATGACCCCCGAGAAGGTCATCGAGGTGCAGAAGTACGGCCGCGAGCCGATCTCGCTGCACACGCCGCTCGGTGAAGACGGCGACAGCGAGTTCGGCGACCTCATCGAGGACACCGAGGCGGTCGTGCCGGCCGACGCGGTGGGCTTCACGATGCTGCAGAAGCAGCTCGAGTCGCTGCTCGACTCGCTCTCCGAGCGCGAGGCGGGCGTGATCCGCATGCGCTTCGGCCTGGGCGACGGCATGCCGAAGACCCTCGACCAGATCGGCGACACCTTCGGCGTGACGCGCGAGCGCATCCGCCAGATCGAGTCGAAGACGATGGCGAAGCTCCGCCACCCGTCGCGGTCGCAGTCGCTGCGCGACTACCTCGAGTAGGCCGCCGGTGCGCTACGCGCCGGCGATCCTCGTCGGCCGACTCACCCGTTTCGCCGCCCGGCTGCGCAAGCCGGGCGGCGGTTCGGCCGTTCCAGGGCTCGTCGTCAACCGCGTCGCCCCGAAGTACCTGAAGCGCACCCTCTCGGGCTTCCCGCAGGGGCTCGTGGTCGTGTCGGGATCCGCCGGCAAGTCGACGACCACGAAGATGCTGGTCGCGATCCTGCGCGAGCACGGCGTCGACGTCTTCACGAACCCGTCGACGGCGAACATCAGCCAAGGGCTCACCTCCGCGCTGCTCGAGCAGGCCGACTGGCGGGGCCGCGTGCCCGGCGAGGTCGCGGTGCTCGAGATGGACGAGGGGCACGGTGCGCTCGTCATGCAGGGCGTCGACGCCCGAGTCGTCGCGCTCACGAACGTCATGGTCGACCAGATCGACCGCTTCCACGACTCCGAGATGGTCGCCGGCATGCTCGGCCGCATCGCGGCACGAGCGGGCGAGGCGGTCATCGTGAACGCCGACGACGCGTACCTCGAACGGCTCGCAGCGAAGCTGCGACCGGAGGTCGCGGTGCATCGCTTCGGCGTCTCCCAGGCCGTGCTCGACTCGGCCCCTCGCGGGCTCGGGTACACCGAGACCGCCGCGCGGCGCCTCACTGCGGGCGCCGGGCTCCTCATCGACGCGGTCGAGGGTCGCGAGGTCGTGCTCGACGACCGCGGTGCGGAGGTGCGAGCCGGATTGCCGGCCCGCGGCATCCACTACGCCGTCGACGCGGCATGCGCCTACGAGACCGCGCGCGCCGTGCTCGGCGAGCGCTTCTCGCCCGAGACGGCCGCGAACGCGCTCAGCGCGATCCCGGCGGTCTTCGGTCGCGGCGAGCGCGTCACCGTGCGGGGCCAGGAGGTCGAGTTCGTGCTCGTGCAGAACCCGGCGAGCTACCAGCTCAACGTCGACAGCATCGAACAGGGCACGAGCGACATCCTGTTCGCGATCGGCTCGGACGTGCGCGATCCCTCGTACTTCTGGCCGGCCGACGCCTCGTCGCTGGGCCGTGTGCGGATCGTCAGCGGCTCGAAGGCCGCCGAGGCAGCGCTCATGCTCGCGTACGACGGGGTCGAGATCGACCGGGTGGAGCCCGAGCTCGGGATCGCCCTCGACGACTTCCTCGCGGCGCCCGCACCCGAGCGCGGCGTGAAGACGATCGTCTTCTCGGCCGACTCGATGCGCCGCACGCGGGCCCACCTCGGACTGACGGGAACGGAATGACCTTCACCATCGTCTCCCTTCTGCCGACGCTGCAGAACACCAACGGCGACGCGCAGAACTCCGCGGTGCTCGCCCAGCGTGCACGCTGGGCCGGGCTCGAGGCCGAGGTCGTGGCGGTCGACGACCGTTCGGCCCTGCCCGCGCGGGTCGACGCGGTCGTGCTCGGCTCGGGCAGCGACGCCTCCCTCGAGACGAGTCGCGAAGCGCTGCTCGGCCTGCACGACGAGCTCCGCCAGTGGGGCACCGAGGGCGTTCCGATCCTCGCGGTCGGCACCGGTTGGGAGCTGCTCAGCTGGGGGATCGAGACCGGCGCCGGCCGCAGCATCGAGGGCCTCGGCATCCTGCCGGGTCGCGCCGTGCCCCGCGACGGCCGGGTCACGGGCGATCTCGTCGTGAAGTCGCCGCTCGTCGGCACGCTCGTCGGATTCGAGAACCATGCCCGCGACTATGTCGGCGCGGAGGGCTCGCCGCTCGGCCGGGTGCGGTCGGGCGCCGGCAACGGCCGCGACTCCGGCCAGGAGGGCGTCGTCATGGGTGCCGTCTTCGGAACGCACCTGCACGGACCGGTGCTCGCGAAGAACCCCGAGTTCGCGGATCATCTGCTCGGCATCATGGCCGCGCGCGCCGGGCTCTCGTACGCACCGGGGGCTCGGGCGACCGAGGTCGACGGCTATGCCGCGGCGGCGCGAGCCGCGCAGCTGCGTGCGGCGGGCGTCGAGGCATCCGCCGTCTGAGCGCTCGGCCGCAGCGCCTCGGCCGTCCATCAACGAGAAACGCCCCGGAATGACCCGGGGCGTTTCTTCGTGCGTTCGGCGGCGCTCAGCGCTTGTCGTCGGCCAGCAGGCGGCTCGACTCGTCGTGCCAGCTGTGCGCGATCTGCGAGAGCTTCTCCTGGTGCTTGCGACCGTGGTGGGCGCAGAAGAGGAGTTCGCCGCTCGCGACGACGACGCGGATGTACGCCTGCGCGCCGCAGGCATCGCAGCGGTCGAGCGCGGTGAGCTCGTAGGGGGTCTCGAGTTCATCGACCGCACCGGTGGTCTCGGTGTACTGGGTCATGGCTCCTCCTCCGTGCTCATGAATGTCCGTTCATCAATGAAAACACGCGGGGGAGCGGCTCCCTTCCATGTCGCCGGGCATTTCGCTCAGCGCGTAGCGCCTGTACGACGGTGTCGGTGACGCTCACTAGGCTTGTTCGACGTGAGCTCCGACTATTCCGCCCGCCATCTCTCCGTCCTCGAAGGGCTCGAGGCGGTGCGCAAGCGCCCCGGCATGTACATCGGCTCGACCGACTCCCGCGGTCTCATGCACTGCGTCTGGGAGATCATCGACAACTCGGTCGACGAGGCCCTCGCCGGCCACGGTTCCGAGATCGGTGTGCTCCTCCATCCCGACGGCAGCGTCGAGGTGCGCGACCGCGCCCGCGGCATCCCCGTCGACGTCGAGCCGAAGACGGGCCTCACGGGCGTCGAGGTCGTGTTCACGAAGCTGCACGCCGGCGGCAAGTTCGGCTCGGGCTCGTACGCGGCCTCCGGCGGCCTCCACGGCGTCGGCGCCTCGGTCGTCAACGCGCTGTCCGAGCGGCTCGACGTCGAGGTCGACCGCGACGGCAAGACCTTCGCGATGTCGTTCCACCGCGGCGAGCCGGGCATCTTCGCCGACTCCGGCGCCCCCTCGCCCGACGCGCCGTTCACGCCCTTCGAAGAGCGCAGCGAGCTCCGCGTCGTCGGCAAGGTCAAGAAGGGCGTCACCGGCACCCGCATCCGCTACTGGGCCGATCGGCAGATCTTCACGAAGGGCGCCGAGTTCCAGACCGACGAGCTGCTCGGGCGCGCCCGGCAGACCGCCTTCCTCGTCCCCGGCCTCGCGATCGACGTGACCGACGAGCGCGGCGAGACCGCCCACACCACCTCGTTCCAGTTCGAGGGGGGCATCTCCGAGTTCGTCGACCACCTCGCACCCGACTCGGGCATCACCGACATCTGGCGCCTGAGCGGCTCCGGCAACTTCACCGAGACCGTGCCCGTGCTGAGCGAAGGCGGCGCCATGGTGCCGACCGAGCTCACCCGCACCTGCGACGTCGACATCGCGCTGCGCTGGGGCACGGGGTACGACACCGTCGTGCGCTCGTTCGTCAACATCATCGCGACGCCGAAGGGCGGTACGCACCAGACCGGGTTCGACCAGGGCCTCCTGAAGTTCCTGCGCCAGCAGGTCGAGCAGAACGCGCGCCGCCTGAAGGCCGGCAACGACAAGCTCGACAAGGACGACGTGCTCGCCGGCCTCACCGCCGTCATCACCGTGCGCCTGCCCGAGCCGCAGTTCGAGGGCCAGACGAAGGAGGTGCTCGGCACCCCGGCCGTGCGCAACATCGTCTCGAGCGTGCTCACCAAAGAGCTCGGCGCTCGGTTCGCGTCGACGAAGCGCGACGACAAGGCGCAGTCCGCGCTGCTCCTCGACAAGGTCGTCGCCGAGATGAAGTCGCGCATCTCCGCGCGGGCCCACAAAGAGACCCAGCGTCGCAAGAACGCCCTCGAGAGCTCGTCGCTGCCGGCGAAGCTCGTCGACTGCCGCTCGAACGACGTGGCGCACAGCGAGCTCTTCATCGTCGAGGGCGACTCGGCGCTCGGCACCGCGAAGCTCGCCCGCGACAGCGAGCACCAGGCGCTGCTGCCGATCCGCGGCAAGATCCTCAACGTGCAGAAGGCGAGCGTGGCGGACATGCTCGGCAACGCCGAGTGCGCCTCGATCATCCAGGTCATCGGTGCGGGTTCGGGGCGCAGCTTCGACCTCGCCCAGGCGCGCTACGGCAAGGTGATCCTGATGGCCGACGCCGACGTCGACGGTGCGCACATCCGCACGCTGCTGCTCACCTTGTTCTTCCGCTACATGCGCCCGATGATCGAGGAGGGGCGGGTCTTCGCGGCCGTGCCGCCGCTGCACCGCGTCGTCGTGATGAACCCCGGCACGAAGCCGAACGAGACGATCTACACGTACTCCGAGGCCGAGCTGAAGGGCGTGCTCGCCGGGCTCGACAAGCAGAAGAAGCGCTACCAGGACCCGATCCAGCGATACAAGGGTCTCGGCGAGATGGACGCCGACCAGCTTGCGACGACCACGATGGACCGGCGGCACCGCACGCTCCGTCGGGTCGGCATCGGCGATGCCGAGAGCGCCGGGCGGGTCTTCGAACTGCTCATGGGCAACGAGGTCGCCCCCCGCAAGGAGTTCATCATCGAGAGCTCCGACGCGCTCGAGCGCGACCGCATCGACGCCTGAGTCGAGCTGCGCGGCGACGCGACCGGCCGCGCAGCTCGACCGTTGCGAAGCTCGACCGGCCAGAAGCCGCAGCAGCGGTCGCACGCCGAACAGCGAAGGAGGCGGGCACCCCACCGGGTGCCCGCCTCCTTCTTTCGATCGAACCGTCAGCCGACTCGGCGGCCGACCGCGGCGACGACCGACTCGAGGGGCTGGCCCGACCCGTCGCGCTTCGCGCCGGAGTCGGGCAGCTCGCGGGTGCTGCCGTCGGGCCCGACGGCGAGTGCGGGGGAGGGGCCGACCCAGGCGAGGTGCAGCGCGTCCTCGCCCTTCAGGAACCGTTGCGCACGAACCCCGCCGGTCGCGCGGCCCTTGGCGGGGAACTCGGCGAAGTCGCTGACCTTCGCGCTGCCCGGGTCGGTGCCGAGCAGGGTGTCGGTCGAGGCCGCAACGGTCACGACGACGGAGTCGGCGGTCTCGGCGGCCGACACGCTCGTGAAGTGGATCACGTGCGCGCCCGATCCGAGGTTGATGCCCGCCATGCCGCCGGCGGGGCAGCCCTGGGGCCGCACGGAGGCCGCCGGGAATCGCAGCAGCTGCGCGTCGGAGGCGACGAACACCAACTCGTCGCTCTCGTCGCCCTGCACGGCGCCGACGACCTCGTCGCCGGCCTTGAGGCCGATGACCTCGAACTCGGGCTTGTTCGGGTAGGCGCCCGTCGCGACGCGCTTCACGACGCCCTGCTTCGTGCCGATCGCGATCGAGCGATCGGCGTCGAGCGACACGATCGCGAGAACCCGCTCGTCGCGGTTGGGGAGCGCGAGGTAGTCGGCGACCTTGACCCCGGCACCGAGCTGCACCGAGGTCGGAGGGAGCATCGGCAGATCGACCGGGGTGAACCGGATGAGCCGGCCGCGGCTCGTCACCGCGCCGATCTCGGCGCGGCTCGTCGTGGCGAGGGTCGACGCGATCGCGTCGTGCTTGCTGCGTCGGGCGGGCACCGTGATGGTCGGCGCACCGTCGGGGCCCTCGGGCAGGTCGACGCGGGCGATGCGGCCTGTCACCGAGAGGAAGACGCGGCACGGGACATCCGCCACCTCGAGCGCGGCCGCCGCCGCGCGCTTGGCTGCGGCGCCGGCGATCGACGGGCGTGCATCGGTGAGGAGGGTGCGACGCGGGGTGCCGTAGCGCTCGGCGGTCTCGGCGAGCTCGTCGGAGACGAGGGCCTCGATGCGGTGACGGCTCGCGAGCAGCGCCTCGAGCTCGGCGATCTCGGCGCGCAGCTTGTCGCGCTCGGTCTCGAGTTCGATGCGCGAGAACTTCGTCAGGCGGCGCAGCTGCAGCTCGAGGATGTACTCGGCCTGCACCTGGCTGAGGTCGAAGACCTCCATCAGGCGGCTGCGGGCGGCGGCCGTGTCGTCGGAGCCGCGGATGAGCTGGATGACCTCGTCGATGTCGAGGATCGCGATGAGCAGGCCGTCGACGAGGTGCAGGCGCTCACGGCGACGTGCGAGGCGGTACTCGGAGCGGCGCGTGACGACCGAGATGCGGTGGCCGACGTAGACCTGCAGGAGTTCGCGCAGGCCGAGCGTCTGCGGGCCGCCGTCGACCAGGGCGACGTTGTTGATGTTGAACGAGTCTTCGAGCGGGGTCAGCCGGTAGAGCTGCTCGAGCACCGCGTCGGGGCTGAAGCCGGTCTTGATGCCGATGACGAGCCGAAGCCCGTTGGTGCGGTCGGTGAGGTCGGTGACGTCGGAGATGCCGTTGATCTTCTTGGCGTTGACGCCGTCCTTGATCTTCTCGATGACCTTCTCGGGGCCGACGAGATAGGGCAGCTCGGTGACCACGAGCCCGGTCTTGCGCGCCGTGATCTGCTCGACCGAGACCTTCGCGCGCGTCTTGAAGCTGCCGCGACCGGTCGCATACGCGTCTTTGACGCCCGCGAGGCCGACGATCGTGCCGCCCGTGGGCAGGTCGGGCCCTGGCACGAACTCCATGAGCTCGTCGAGCGTGGCGTCGGGGTTGGCGATGAGGTGGCGGGCGGCGCCGACGACCTCGATGAGGTTGTGCGGGGCCATGTTGGTCGCCATGCCGACGGCGATGCCGGCGGCGCCGTTCACGAGCAGGTTCGGGTACGCCGCGGGCAGCACCTCGGGCTGGGTGAGCTGGTTGTCGTAGTTCGGCACGAAGTCGACGACATCTTCATCGAGGCCCTCGGTCATCGCGAGCGCGGTCGAGGCGAGCCGCGCCTCGGTGTACCGGGGGGCGGCGGGCCCGTCGTCGAGCGAGCCGAAGTTGCCGTGGCCGTCGATGAGCGGCACCCGCAGTGTGAAGGCCTGCGCCATGCGCACGAGCGCGTCGTAGATCGCGGTGTCGCCGTGCGGGTGGAGCTTGCCCATGACCTCGCCGACGACGCGGGCCGACTTCACGTGGCCCTTCTCGGGCCGGAGGCCCATCTCGCTCATCTGGTAGAGGATGCGCCGTTGCACGGGCTTCAGGCCGTCACGGGCATCGGGCAGGGCTCGCGAGTAGATCACCGAGTAGGCGTACTCGAGGAACGAGCCCTGCATCTCGGTGGCGACGTCGACGTCTTCGATGCGCTCGACGATGGGTTCGTCGGCGGGCTGCGATGTGGCTCGGGTCATCCGTCGTTTCTGGGCCGTGCGTGCGGGGCACGCGGGGGAACGGGGGCGCGCCCGGCCTGTGCCAGACTGGGCGCGATGTCTGCCATGCTACCGGTGCCCGCCGACACCGCCCCGCGCCTCACCGCGGTGCTCGACAGTTCGCTCGCGAGCCTCACCGGGGCGTCGAACTCGCTCGGACTCGCACCGGCCCGCAGTGCGGTCGTCGTGCTCGTCGACGGGCTCGGCGCGGCGAACCTGCGGCAGCGAGCCGGCCACGCCCGCCATCTCGCGGGCGCCATGGCGAAGCGCGATGTCGTCCACACCGTCCTCCCGTCGACGACCGCGGCGGCGCTCGCGAGCCTCACCACCGGCGCGATGCCCGGCGCCCACGGACTGGTCGGCTACCGCACCCTCGACCGCGCCCACGACCGGCTCGTCAACCAGCTCAACGGCTGGGACGCCGGCATGCGCCCCGAGACGTGGCAGCTGCGACCGACGCTGTTCGAGGCGGCCACGGAGGGCGGCGTCGACGCCGTCGTCATCGGGGCCCCGCGCTACGCCGACTCCGGCTTCACGCGCGCCGTGCTGCGCGGAGCGCGCTACGTCCCGGGCCTGACCATGGCCGACCGCTTCGAGGCCGCGCTCGGCGTGCTCGACGGGGGAGCGCCGGCCCTCGTCTACCTCTACATCCCCGAACTCGATCAAGCGGCCCACGCCGACGGCTGGGAGTCGGACCGCTGGCTGGGGCTGCTCGAGCAGCTCGACGCCGAGGTCGCGGCCTTCGAACGGCGGATGCCACGGGGCACCGGCCTCCTCGTCACCGCCGACCACGGCGTGGTCGACGTCCCGGCGCACCGGCACGTCTTCATCGACGCGAAGCCCGAGCTCGTCGACGGCGTCCGCCACGTCGGCGGCGAGCCCCGATTCCTCCAGCTCTACTTCGAGGACTCCCTCGACGCGGCGTCGCGCGAGCGGCTCGTCGAGCAGTGGCGCGCGTCGGAGTCGGGCCGTTCCTGGGTGGCGTCGCGCGAGGAGGCGATCGCGGCCGGGCTCTTCGGCGAGGTGGCCCCCGACGTCGAGCCCCGGATCGGCGACCTCCTCGTGGCCGCGAGGTCGGGCATCGCGTACTACGACCGCCGGGCCGCCGACCGGCAGGCCGAGTCCATGATCGGCCAGCACGGTTCGCTCAGCGAAGAAGAGGTGCGGGTACCGCTCATCCGTCGCGGCGCCTACGAGCGCTCCTGACGTCGCCGAAACGCGAGGATGCCACGTGGCCGGCCGGCCACGTGGCATCCTCGATGTTCGAATCGATCAGGCGGGGTACTGACGACGCTTGACCTGCGGCTTCGGCAGGCGCAGGGCGCGCAGCTGGAGCGCGCGCATCGCCGCGTACCAGCGCACCTTCTCGACCTTGTCGGCGCCGAACTTCGCCGCGAGCTTGCGGGTCAGCACCTGGCCGAGGATGATCACGTCGATCACCGCGACGAGGAAGAACGCCCAGAGCGACATGATGCCGATGGCCTGGACCTCGGCGCTCGGGATGAACGTCAGGACGATGACCGCGAACATGACGGGGATGAGCACCTCGCCGATGCTGAAGCGGGCGTCGACGTAGTCGCGCACGTACTTCTTCTGCGGGCCGCGGTCACGGGCGGGCAGGTAGCGCTCGTCGCCCATCGCCATGCCGACGCGGGCCTTCTCGCGTGCGTCGGCGGCCTTCACGCGCGCCTGCTTCGCCGCCTCCTTGCGGTCGTTGGGCACGAGGGGGCGCTTGTTCGCGGCCTCGCGCTCGGCGCGCGTCGGAGTCGGCGCGCCCTTGCCGCCGCTCTTCAGTCGTGCCTGGGTCTCTTCGAGCGTCTCGGCGCTCGGCTGCTCGGTGCTGTTGGGTTGCTTTGCCACGGGGTCCTCGAATCGGTTCCCCTTAAGATTACCGGCATGACCGACTCTCTCCCCACTGTCGCCGGAGCCGATGCGGCGAACCCGCAGGTCGAGGCGATCCGTGCGGCCGTCGCCGCCGGATTCCCGTCGACGATCGCCGACCTGACCGACCTCGTCAAGATCCCCTCGGTGTCGTGGCCCGCCTTCGACCCCGCCAACCTCCAGGCGAGCGCCGAGGCCGTCGCCGAGCTCGTGCGCGGCCTCGACGTGTTCGACCTCGTCGACGTCCGCCGCGCCCCGGTCGCCGGGGCCGAGGACGACGAGGACCCGCAGCTCGGCTCCCCGGCCGTCATCGCGCACCGCGCCGCGCGCAACGGCCGCCCGACGGTGCTGCTCTACGCGCACCACGACGTGCAGCCCCCCGGGCGCGACGAGGACTGGGACTCCGCGCCGTTCGAACCGACCCTCCGCGGCGACCGCCTCTACGGCCGCGGCGCTGCCGACGACAAGGCCGGGATCATGGCGCACGTGGGCGCGATCCGAGCGCTCACCGAGGTGCTCGGCACGGACCTCGACCTCGGCATCGCCCTCTTCATCGAGGGCGAGGAGGAGTACCTCTCGCAGTCGTTCGGGAACTTCCTCCACGCGCACCGCGACCTCCTCGAGGCCGACGCGATCATCGTCGCCGACTCGGGCAACTGGGACCTCGAGACGCCCGCGATCACCGTCGCGCTGCGCGGCGCGGTCGCGTTCAACCTCCGCATCGACACGCTCGCCCACGCCTCGCACTCGGGGATGTTCGGCGGCGCGGTGCCCGACGCGATGTTCGCGGCCATCCGGCTGCTCGACACGCTCTGGGCCGCCGACGGCTCCGTCGCCGTCGAGGGGCTCACCTCGGCCGGGCTCGAGACGCCCGAGTACGACGAGGCGCAGCTCCGCGCCGAGACGGGACTTCTCGACGGTGTCGTCCCCGTCGGCAACGACACGATCCTCTCCCGCATCTGGTCGCAGCCGTCGATCACGATCACCGGCATCGACGCCCCCGACATCGCGAACGCCTCGAACACGCTCGTGCCCGGTGTGCGGGTGCGGGTGAGCGCGCGCGTCGCGCCCGGCCAGGACGCCCGCGAGGCGTACGAGGCCATCCGTTCGCACCTCGAGCGGAATGCGCCGTTCGGCGCACGGCTCACCTTCGAGGACGTCGACACCGGGCAGCCGTTCCTCGTCGACACGAGCGGATGGGCGGTCGCGGAGACCCGCGGCGCCATGGAGGATGCCTGGGGCAAGGCCCCGGTCGAGATCGGGGTCGGCGGCTCGATCCCGTTCATCGCCGAGCTCGTCGACGAGTTCCCCGCGGCGCAGATCCTCGTGACCGGCGTCGAGGACCCCGACTCGCGGGCGCACAGCCCGAACGAGTCGCTGCACCTGGGCGTCTTCCAGCGCGCGCTGCTCGCCGAGGCGCTCTTCCTCGCGCGGCTCGACGCGCGCGGGGAAGATTCCTGAGCGCTCCCTGCCGTCGGCCAGGCTCCGGCGGTTACCATTGGATGAGGATCACGCGTTTCAAGACGCATCGAGGAGAGACATGAGCGACACGATCACCGACACCACGCACGGCGTGAAGCTGAGCGACCCCGCCGCCGACAAGGTGCGCAGCCTGCTGTCGCAGGAGGGCCGCGACGACCTGCGTCTGCGCGTCGCGGTGCAGCCCGGCGGCTGCTCGGGGCTGATCTACCAGCTGTACTTCGACGAGCGCCTGCTCGACGGCGACGCGGTCGTCGACTTCGAGGGCGTCGAGGTCGTCGTCGACAAGATGAGCGTGCCGTACCTCGACGGAGCCTCGATCGACTTCGAGGACTCGATCCAGAAGCAGGGCTTCACGATCGACAACCCCAACGCGCAGGGCAGCTGCGCGTGCGGTGACTCGTTCCACTGAGCCATACCCCATCCCGCCGAAAGGAGGCCGCGAAAAGCGGCCTCCTTTCGTGTTTTCTCCAGATCGAAGCGGATTTCTGCGGCGCGGCACGCCCGACACCGGCCCCGGATGCACACCTCGGGGGCGGAGTCGGAGTAGGCTAGACAACGATCAACGCGCTTCGCTGTGAAGCGCCTTCGAGTCTCCCGAAAGGTCACCGGTGCGCCACAATCGCCGTCTCCGATGGGCTGCAATCCCGATCGCAGCGTCACTCAGCCTCGTACTCGCCGGGTGCACGCAGGCTCAGTTGAACGGATTCCTCCCCGGCTTCGTCGAAGGCGAGGCACCGGTCACGAACCACACCGAGCGAATCTCGGGCCTGTGGGTCACGTCGTGGATCGTGCTGCTCATCGTCGGCATCATCACCTGGGGTCTGACGATCTGGGCGGTCATCGCGTACCGCCGCCGCAAGGGCCAGACCGGCCTTCCGGTGCAGCTGCGCTACAACATGCCGATCGAGGTGTTCTACACCATCGTCCCGCTCATCCTCGTGCTCGGGTTCTTCGCGTTCACCGCGCGCGACCAGCAGGCGATCGAGCAGCGCTTCGCCGAGGACGAGATCGACGTCAAGGTCGAGGTCATCGCCAAGCAGTGGGCCTGGGACTTCAACTACGTGAACGAAGACGTCTACTCGCCCGGCATCCAGGGCCAGCTCGACGACGAGGGCCCCAAGGGCTCGCTCGTCCAGTCCGAGCTGCCGACCCTGTACCTGCCCGTCGGCAAGAACGTCGAGATCGAACTCGAGTCCCGCGACGTCATCCACTCGTTCTGGGTCGTCGACTTCCTCTACAAGAAGGACATGTTCCCGGGCAAGACGAACTACATGTCGTTCGTCCCCGAGCGCGAGGGCACCTACGCCGGCAAGTGCGCCGAGCTCTGCGGCGAGTACCACTCGCTCATGCTCTTCAACGTCGAGGTCGTCTCCGAGGCCGAGTACGAGGACTACATCGAGTCGCTTCGCGACGCCGGCCAGGAAGGCCAGCTGTCGAGCGAGTTCGATCGCAATCAGAACCTGCCCGGCACGGGCGCGCCTGAACTGAATGAGGAGCACGAAGCCGAATGAGCACCACGACCGCACCGGCTCGACCTCAGTCGAGCAGCCTGCCGCTCGGCGCCTCGAAGGTCGAACGCAAGGGCAACATCCTCGTGAAGTGGATCACCTCCACCGACCACAAGGTCATCGGGTACATGTACCTGATCACGGCGTTCATCTACTTCTGCATCGGCGGCGTGATGGCGCTGATCATCCGTGCGCAGCTGTTCGAGCCCGGTCTCGAGCTCATCCAGACCCGTGAGCAGTACAACCAGCTGTTCACCATGCACGGCACGATCATGCTGCTGATGTTCGCGACCCCGCTGTTCGCGGGCTTCGCGAACGTGCTGATGCCGCTGCAGATCGGTGCGCCCGACGTGGCGTTCCCGCGTCTGAACGCCTTCGCGTACTGGCTCTTCAACTTCGGTTCGCTCATGGCGGTCGCCGGCTTCTTCACCCCGCAGGGTGCCGCGTCGTTCGGATGGTTCGCCTATCAGCCGCTCGCGTCGACGACCTTCTCGCCCGGTGTCGGCGGCAACCTCTGGATGATCGGCCTCGGCCTCTCGGGCTTCGGCACCATCCTCGGTGCGGTGAACTTCATCACGACGATCATCACGATGCGCGCCCCCGGAATGACCATGTTCCGCATGCCGATCTTCACGTGGAACACGCTCGTCACCTCGATCCTCGTGCTGATGGCGTTCCCCGTCCTCGCCGCCGCGATGCTCGCGGCCGCCGCCGACCGCGTGTTCGGCGCCCACATCTACGACCCCGCCAACGGCGGCGTCATCCTGTGGCAGCACCTGTTCTGGTTCTTCGGCCACCCCGAGGTCTACATCATCGCGCTGCCGTTCTTCGGCATCGTCTCCGAGATCTTCCCGGTCTTCAGCCGCAAGCCGATCTTCGGTTACAAGACGCTGATCTACGCGACGATCGCGATCGCGGCCCTCTCGGTCACCGTGTGGGCTCACCACATGTACGTCACCGGCTCGGTGCTGCTGCCGTTCTTCGCCCTCATGACGATGCTCATCGCGGTTCCGACCGGTGTGAAGATCTTCAACTGGGTCGGCACGATGTGGCGCGGCTCGATCACCTTCGAGACGCCGCTGATCTGGTCGCTCGGCTTCCTCATCACGTTCGTCTTCGGTGGTCTGACCGGCGTCATCCTGGCTTCGCCGCCGCTCGACTTCCACGTCTCCGACACGTACTTCGTCGTCGCCCACTTCCACTACGTCGTCTTCGGCACCGTCGTGTTCGCGATGTTCGCCGGCTTCTACTTCTGGTGGCCGAAGTGGACCGGCAAGATGCTCAACGAGACGCTCGGCAAGTGGCACTTCTGGCTGCTCTTCATCGGCTTCCACACGACCTTCCTCGTCCAGCACTGGCTGGGTGTCGTGGCCATGCCCCGCCGGTACTACTCGTACCTGCCCGAAGACAACATCACCTGGATGAACCAGCTGTCGACGATCGGCGCGGGCATCCTCGCGATCTCGCTCATCCCGTTCTTCCTGAACGTCTACATCACGGCTCGTCGTGCACCGAAGGTCACGGTCAACGACCCGTGGGGCTACGGCGGCTCGCTCGAGTGGGCCACCAGCTGCCCGCCGCCGCGGCACAACTTCACGTCGATCCCGCGCATCCGCTCCGAGCGTCCCGCGTTCGACCTGAACCACCCCGAGGCCGGCATCCCGGTCGGCATCGGTCCCGCGAAGGACGCCCCTGAGGCACCGACGTACGACGCCGCCACGGAGGAGATCAAGTAATGCGCGCCAACGTCATCCTGTTCTGGATCCTCACGGTCTTCTTCGTGATCATGGCCGGGGTCTACACGGCCTGGAGCTGGGCCGACAACGCCTCGCACGGGCTCAACCACCCCGAGTGGGCGGGAACCGTCGCGATCAGCCTGAGCGCGATCCTGTCGGGATTCATCGCGTTCTACCTCAGCCGCGTGCACAAGGCCCAGGGCGCTGAGCTGCCCGAGGACCGCCTCGACGCCAACATCGACGACGGCGACGCCGAGCTCGGCTTCTTCAGCCCGTGGAGCTGGTGGCCGATCATGCTCGCCGGCGCGGCCGCGCTCCTGTTCCTCGGTCTCGCGGTCGGGTTCTGGATCTCGTTCATCGCGGTCGGCATCGGCCTCATCAGCCTCGTCGGCTGGGTGTACGAGTACTACCGCGGCAACTTCGCTCGCTGATCTCCGCGTATTCGAAGCCCCCGGCACCTCAGAGGTGCCGGGGGCTTCGTCGTGTGTGCCGGAGCTCGGCTCACCGTCGTGCGCCGACGATGCACCACGAGAGATCGCGGTGTCGGTAGTCCGGCCGCATCCCATGCGCGGAGAGCACCGAGACCATGGCGTCGGGGGAGTGGATGAATCCGCGGTAGCTCCGCCCGACGAGTCGCATCATCAGATTGACTGCGACCGCGCCGGCCCGGCTGAACAGATTCCTCGGCGGGTGGCTGAAGACGAGCGCCCTGGTCGCGCGGTCGGCTGCAGCAGAGAGCAGGCGTTCAGCGTCGGGGTAGCAGCAGACCACGCGATGCAGCACGACGATGTCGGCGGTACCGACGGCGTCGGGGCGCTCGGCGAGGTCGACGCCGACCGTCCTGGTCATCCGATCGGCAACGCCTGCCTCGGATGCGAGTCGGCGCGCAGTCGACTCATAGGCCGCGGACAGCTCGAGGTTGACCGTGCTCGAGGCGCCCCGTTCGAGCAACGCCAACTGCAGCTCGCCGACCCCGCCGCCGATCTCCAAGACCCGTGCGCCGTCGACGCCGATCTCGTCGACGAGGTAGTCGACGATGCGGCGCTCCGGGCTCGTCAGACCCCGCTTGGCGTACTGGCGTGCGATGCGCTTCGCGAACCGCTCGTCGAACACGGCATCGTAGCGTTCGTTCCCGTCGCCGGAGCGGCCATTCGGCTCGTCGCCGGCGCTGCAGCAGTCATCCACGCCGCCAGTATGGAGCCGGAGCGCCGCCCGCGCACGTCACGCGTGCCAGACGTCTCCGCCGGCCGCGAGGGTGAAGCGAAGCAGCTCGATCGAGACGGTGACGGGCACCGTCGCCTCCGCGCCCGTGCTTCCGGCCGTGGCATCCTGCGCGAGCGTCTCGGCATGGTGCGCCGAGGGCCCCATGTCGGCGAGCAGCAGCCGCGTGGTGGCATCCGCCTGGAGTGGGTACTCGATCGCCGTGATCGAGTCCGTCGCGAAGCCGAGTGCGGAGAGCTGCTCGGTGAGCCCTGACGACTTGCCGCTGGGGATGTCGAGCATGAGGCCGTCGCGGCGCAACTCGCGCAGATGCCGTTCGGTCGGCACGACGGTGAGCAGGGTTCCTCCCGGACGGAGGACTCGCGCGAACTCGTCGAGGTTGCGCGGGGCGAACACGTTGAGGATGACGTCGACGCAGTCGGTGCGGAGCGGGAGGGGCCGCCAGATGTCGAGCACGACGCCGGTGGCTGCGGGCAGCGCCCGCAGGCTCGCGCGAACCGCATCGGGGGAGCGGTCTGCGAGGAGGAACCCGAGCTCGGGCAGTGCACGCGCGAGCTCGGCCGAGTAATGGCCGGTGCCGCAGCCGAGATCGGCGACGCGCAGCGGGGAACCCGACTCGCCCGCGGCCCGGGTCTGCGGCGAGTCCGACACCGACCGCACGGCCTCGATGAGGGCGTCCGAGATCGGCGTGTACGCGCCGCTGCCGAGCAGCCCGGCGCGGGCACGCAGCATCCCGGGATCGTCGCCGACCGTGCGCGGCGCCTTCGGAGGCAGCAGCGTCAGGAAGCCGTGCTTCGACCGGTCGAATCGATGCCCCGTCTCGCAGCCGAAGGTGCGGTCGTCGACGGGGGAGAGGTCGAGGAAACAGTTCGGGCACCGAAGCCACGTCGAGTCGATCGACATGGTTCGGTGCCCGGAACTGTCAGACGCGTGCGTCAGTGGTGGCCGTCGTGGCCGGCTTCGAGCTCGCCCTTCGAGACCGGCGCGATGCGGTCTTCGAAGAACCAGCGCGAGAACGAGGCGCGGATGCGCTGACCGACCGTGATCTTGCCACGGGCGTTCGGGCGGATCATGAGCGGCTCGTAGCTCTCGAAGCTCACCAGGCGCCAGCGCTCGTACTCGTCGAGCGGCTGGTGCACCTCGATGAACTCACCGCCGGGGAGCTTGACGATGCGACCCGACTCGTAGCCGTGCAGCACGATCTCGCGGTCCTTCTTCTGCAGCGCGATGCAGACGCGCTTCGTGATGAAGTACGCGACGAACGGGCCGAGGATGACGGTCGCCTGGAGCGCGTGGATCACGCCCTCCATCGTGAGCGAGAAGTGCGTCGCGAGGATGTCGGAGCTCGCCGCCGCCCAGAGGCCGGCGTAGAACGTGACACCTGCGGCGCCGATCGCCGTGCGGGTCGGTGCGTTGCGGGGACGGTCGGCGATGTGGTGCTCGCGCTTGTCGCCCTTCACCCACGCCTCGATGAACGGGTAGATGAGCACGGTGACGATGAAGCCGCCGAGCACGACGAGCGGGACGATGATGTTGAACGACCAGGTGCGGTCGAGCCACACGAACTCCCAGCCCGGCGGGATGAGACGCAGGGCGCCGTCGGCGAAGCCGATGTACCAGTCGGGCTGGGTACCGGCCGAGACGGGGGACGGGTCGTAGGGACCGTAGTTCCAGATCGGGTTGATCGTGAACATCGAGGCGATGAGTGCGAGCACACCGAAGACGATGAAGAAGAACCCGCCGGCCTTGGCCGCGTAGATCGGGAGGATGGGCGGGCCCACCGCGTTCTGCTGGGTCTTGCCGGGGCCCGCGTACTGGGTGTGCTTGTGCACGACCACGAACACGAGGTGGAGCGCGACGAGCGCGACCACGAGCGCCGGGAGCAGCAGGATGTGCAGGGTGTAGAGACGACCCACGATCTGGGTACCGGGGAACTCGCCGCCGAAGAGGAGGAACGAGGTCCAGGTGCCGATCAGCGGGATGCCCTTGACCATGCCGTCGATGATGCGGAGGCCGTTGCCCGAGAGCAGGTCGTCGGGGAGCGAGTAGCCCGTGAAGCCCTCGGCCATCGCGAGGATGAAGAGGATGAAACCGATCACCCAGTTCAGCTCGCGCGGCTTGCGGAACGCACCCGTGAAGAAGATGCGCAGCATGTGCAGGCCGATGGCGGCGACGAAGAGCAGCGCGCCCCAGTGGTGCATCTGGCGCACGAAGAGGCCGCCGCGGATGTCGAACGAGATGTCGAGCGTCGACGCCATCGCGACCGACATCTCGACGCCCTTGAGGGGCACGTACGAGCCGTCGTAGTGGACCTCGGCCATCGACGCCTGGAAGAAGAACGTCAGGAAGGTACCCGAGATGAGCACCACGACGAAGGCGAAGAGCGCGACCTCACCGAGGAGGAACGACCAGTGGTCGGGGAACGCCTTGCGGCCGAGCTCCTTGACGAAGCCGGCGACACTCGTCCGTTCGTTGACGTAGACGGAGGCAGCCGCGGTGAACGACCGCTTCTGCGGCGCTGTGGCGGACGGTGCGGTGCTCAATGGCGCTCCCAGAAGCTCGGGCCGACGGGTTCGGTGAAGTCGCTCTGCGCGATGAGGTAGCCCTCGTCGTCGACGGCGATCGGCAGCTGCGGCAGGGGCCGCTTGGCCGGGCCGAAGATGACCTCGCAGTGGTTCGCCACATCGAACTGCGACTGGTGGCAGGGGCAGAGCAGGTGGTGCGTGTGCTGCTCGTACAGGGCGACCGGGCAGCCGACGTGGGTGCAGATCTTGGAGTAGGCGACGATGCCCTCGTACGACCAGCTCTCGCGCTCGGGCAGCTCGTTGAGCTCATCGGGGTTCAGGCGCATGAGCAGCACTGCCGCCTTCGCCTTCTCCTCGAGCTTGCCGTGCTCGAGCTCGGTGAGGCCCTCGGGGATCACGTGGAAGGCGCTGCCGATCGTGACGTCGGAGGCCTTGATCGGCGTTCCGGAGGGGTCGAGCGCGAGACGCGTGCCCTTCTTCCACATGGTGTGGCTGAGGAGCTCGACGGGGATCTGGTCCTGGGGAGCGAACCCGCGGAACAGCACGACGGCCGGGAGCGGGAAGACCAGCAGCGCGCCGATGAGGCTGTTGCGGATCGCCGCGCGACGGGTGAAGCCCGACTCGCGGTCGGCGTCGGCGAAGACCTGGGCGGCCGCGGCCTGCGTCTCGGGGGAGCCACCGATCGGGTGACGCTCGTCGGCGAGCTCGACGTCGGTCATGATCGCCTTCGCCCAGTGCACCGCGCCGAAGCCGATGCCGAACAGGGCGAGCGTCGCGCCGAGGCCGATGAACATGTTGTTCAGTCGCACGTCGCCGACGTTGTTCGACTCCATCGGGAACAGCATGTAGGCGGCGATCGCCCACACGCTGCCGAGGATCGAGAGGTAGAAGAGCGTGTAGACGGTGCGCTGCGCACGCTTCTCGCGCTTCGGGTCCTCGTCGGTGACGCGGGGTCGGTGCGGCGGGAATCCGGGGTTCTCGAACGCGTCAGCGGCGATGACCGCGGTACCCGGCGAGACGGCTGAATCGTGCGCGGCGTGCGACGAGTCGGCAGCGGCGATCTCCGCGCTGCTGTGGTCGTCCTGTGCCATGGTTCTCCTTCGTAGCTTCTTCAGTGCCGGGCGTGCGCTAGTTGGACTTCGCCGTGATCCACACGGTGATCGCGACGATCGCGCCGAGACCGAAGATCCAGATGAACAGGCCCTCCGCGACCGGGCCGAGCGAGCCGAGCTCGATTCCGCCGGGGGAACGGTTGTCCTGGACGTACTTGAGGTACGTGATGACGTCGCGCTTGTCTTCGGGCGAGATGTTCAGGTCGTTGAACACCGGCATGTTCTGCGGGCCCGTGACCATGGCCTCGTAGATGTGGACGCCCGAGACATCCGTGAGCGGGGGAGCGAACTTGCCCTCGGTCAGGGCGCCGCCGGCGCCGGCGACGTTGTGGCACATCGCGCAGTTGATGCGGAAGAGCTCGGCGCCGTTGGCGGCATCGCCGCCGCCGTTGACGAGGTGGTCGCTCGGGATCTCGGGGCCGGGGCCCAGCGAGGCGACGAAGTACGCGAGCTGCTTGACCTGCTCGTCGGTGAACTGCACGGGCTTCTGCTGGGCCTGCGGGCCCTGCATCTGCATCGGCATGCGGCCGGTGCCGACCTGGAAGTCGACGGACGCGGCACCGACGCCGATGAGGCTCGGTCCGTTGTCGGTGCCCTGGGCCTCGAGGCCGTGGCACGTCGCGCAGTTCGCCTGGAAGAGCTTCTTGCCCTCCTCGATGGTCTGCTGCGAGTTGGGGTCGACTTCTGCCTGGGCGACGGTGCCGGTGCTGAGCGCTGCGTAGGCGCCGCCGGTGAAGACGAGACCGAGCGCGAGGAGCGCGACGGTGGCGAGCGGGTGCCGGCGTCCGGCGCGTCGCTTCGAGCGAGTCATGTGGTTCTTCCTGTTCACGGGCATGAGGGTTGACGCTTCTCGGGGCGGCTTACTTCAGTACGTAGATGACGAGGAAGAGACCGATCCAGACGACGTCGACGAAGTGCCAGTAGTACGAGACGACGATCGCGCTCGTGGCTTCGCGGTGGCCGAAGTTCTTGACGGCGAACACGCGGCCGATGATGAGCAGGAACGCGATCAGGCCGCCGGTGACGTGGAGGCCGTGGAAGCCGGTCGTCAGGTAGAAGGCGGAGCCGTAGGCGTTGGAGTCGATCGCGATGCCCTCGGAGACGAGGGTGGCGTACTCCCAGACCTGGCCGGCGACGAAGATCGAGCCCATGGCGAAGGTGAGGAAGAACCACTCGACCATGCCCCACTTCGCCACGTTGTACCACGCGCCGGTCGCGTACGGCTGCATGCGCTCCGCCGCGAAGACGCCGAACTGGCACGTGAACGACGAGAGCACGAGGATGATCGTGTTCGTCAGCGAGAACGGGAAGTTGAGTCGATCGGCCTCGAACGCCCAGAGTTCGGGCGACGTCGATCGCAGCGTGAAGTAGATCGCGAAGAGGCCGGCGAAGAACATGACCTCGCTGCCCAGCCAGACGATCGTTCCCACCGCGACGGTGTTCGGTCGATTGATCACGGGCGCGCTCGCCTGATAAGTGATTGAGGTGCTCGTCACCCCCCCATTATGGCCGAAATCAGGCCTGAGTTTTCGTCATCCGGGCGGACCGTGTCGCTCGAGAGGGGTAAGGGAACCCTAAGTCGGGCTGTGGGAAGCCCGTGAATCCGCCGCGAATCGGGCGGATAGGATCGGGACATGCCCGCTCACCAGAATTGGCCCGACATCCTGAACTCCCTTCTACAGGGGGTAGATCTGAGTGTTTCGGATGCCGCGTGGTGCATGGAGCAGGTGATGACGGGCGCCGCGACCGAGGCGCAACTCGCCGCCTTCCTCGTGGCACTCCGCATCAAGGGCGAGACCGTCGACGAGATCGTGGGCTTCCGCGATGCCGTGCTCGAACACGCCGTTCCCCTCGACGCCGACCCGATGGCGCTCGACATCGTGGGCACGGGCGGCGACCGCTTCGGCACGGTCAACGTCTCGACCATGGCGTCCATCGTCGCCGCCTCGGCTGGCGTCCCCGTGATCAAGCACGGCAACCGCGCCGCGAGCTCGGCCTCGGGCTCCTCCGATGTGCTCGCCGCACTCGGCCTCGACCTCGCCCTGCCGGCCGAGCGCGTGACGCAGGTCCTCGACGAGGCGGGCATCACCTTCGCGTACGCCGCGGCGTTCCACCCCGGCTTCCGCCACGCCGGCGCCGTCCGGGCGCAACTGGGCGTGCCGACCGTCTTCAACTTCCTCGGTCCGCTCTGCAACCCGGCGCGCCCCGAGGCGTCGGCCGTCGGCGTCGCGCACCTCGATCGGGTTCCGCTCATCGTCGGCGTGTTCCAGACGCGCGGCGCGACGGCGCTGGTCTTCCGCGGCGACGACGGGCTCGACGAGCTCACGACCACGGGGCACAGCCACATGTGGGAGGTGTCGGGCGGCACGGTGAAGGAGCACGACCTCGACCCGCGCGACCTCGGCATCCCGCGTGCGAGCATCGACCAGCTCACCGGCGGCGACGCGGCGCACAACGCCGCGATCGTGCACGAGGTGCTCGGCGGCGCGCGCGGCCCCGTGCGCGACATCGTGGTGCTGAACGCCGCGGCCGGACTCGTCGCGTTCGAGCTCGCGAAGGACCCGTCGCAGTTCCAGCGCCCGATCCTCGACCGCTTCCGCGACAAGATGGCGATCGCCGAGGAGACCATCGATCGCGGTGCCGCCGCGGCGAAGCTCGACGAGTGGATCGCGGCGACCAAGCGCTGACGCCGACCCGAACAGCGGCGCGGGCCCCGTGGCATCCACGGGGCCCGCGCTGTTGTGGAGGTGTCCTACTTCACGTCCTCATCGACCCAGTCGAAGGTCTTCGAGACCGCCTTCTTCCAGAGCCGCAGCTGCCGGTCGCGCTCCGCGGCATCCATCTCGGGCTCCCAGCGGGAGTCCTCCTGCCAGTTCGCGCGCAGCTCGTCGAGGCTCGACCAGAAGCCGACCGCGAGGCCCGCGGCGTAGGCTGCGCCGAGCGCGGTCGTCTCGGCGACGACCGGCCTGACGACCGGTACACCGAGGATGTCGGCCTGGAACTGCATGAGCGTGTTGTTGGCGATCATGCCGCCGTCGACCTTGAGCTCCGTGAGCTCGACGCCCGAGTCGGCGTTCACCGCGTCGAGCACCTCCCTCGTCTGGAACGCCGTCGCCTCGAGGGCGGCGCGGGCGATGTGGCCCTTGTTCACGAAGCGCGTGAGGCCGACGAGGGCACCACGCGCATCGGGGCGCCAGTACGGCGCGAACAGCCCCGAGAACGCCGGCACGAAGTACGCGCCGCCGTTGTCCTCGACGGACTTCGCCAGGTCCTCGACCTCGGGGGCGCTCGCGAAGAGGCCCAGGTTGTCGCGCAGCCACTGGATCAGCGAACCGGTGACGGCGATCGATCCCTCGAGCGCGTAGTGCGGGGCCTGGTCGCCGAGCTTGTAGCCGAGCGTGGTGAGCAGTCCGTTCTTCGAGTGGACGATCTCCTCGCCCGTGTTGAAGATGAGGAAGTTGCCCGTGCCGTAGGTGTTCTTCGACTCGCCCGGATCGAAGGCGGCCTGGCCGAAGGTCGCGGCCTGCTGGTCGCCGAGGATGCCGGCGACCGGCACCTCGCGGAGCAGGCTCGAGGGCTC
This sequence comes from Agromyces sp. NPDC057679, assembly GCF_042799635.1. NCBI lineage: Bacteria > Bacillati > Actinomycetota > Actinomycetes > Micrococcales > Microbacteriaceae > Agromyces > Agromyces sp. NPDC057679. The sequence continues at coordinate 259,646 of NZ_JBHVIK010000003.1, forward strand.
GACGGTGCCGTAGATCTCCGACGAGCTCTTGATCTCGGGGAGCATCGAGCGGGGCACGCCGAACGCGGCGAGGATCTCGTCGTCCCATTGCAGGGTCTCGAGGTCCATGAACATCGTGCGGCTCGCGTTCGTGACATCCGTCGCGTGCACACCGCCCTCGTGGCCGCCCGTGAGGTTCCAGAGCACCCAGGTGTCGGTGGTGCCGAACAGGAGGTCGCCGGCCTCGGCCTTCTCGCGTGCGCCGGGCACGTTCTCGAGGATCCAGACGATCTTCGTGCCCGAGAAGTAGGTCGCGAGCGGCAGGCCCACCTGCTCCTTGAATCGCTCGACGCCGCCGTCCGCGGCAAGGCGGTCGACGATGGGCTGCGTCCGGGTGTCCTGCCAGACGATCGCGTTGTAGACGGGGTCGCCGGTGTGCTTGTCCCACACGACGGCCGTCTCGCGCTGGTTGGTGATGCCGACCGCGGCGATGTCGTGCCGCGTCAGGTCGGCCTTGCCGAGGGCCTGGCCGATCACCTCCCGGGTGTTGCGCCAGATCTCGGCGGGGTCGTGCTCGACCCAGCCCGCCTTGGGGAAGATCTGCTCGTGCTCCAGCTGCCCGGTGGAGACGATCGATCCGGCCTTGTCGAAGATGATCGCGCGGGAACTGGTCGTGCCCTGGTCGATAGCCAGGATGTAGTCGGCCATGACTTCCTCTCATTCATGCGCACGAGGCCCGTCGCCGCGCACGCTCGGTTCGATGCTGGGCGGTTCGGCGGCGGAGCCGGGAACGGCTCCGCCGCCGTGGGTCACCCGAGCACGGGGAGCAGCGCGAGCGCCGCCCACCCGGCGATGAGACCGCCGATGACGGGGCCGACGACCGGCACCCAGGAGTAGGACCAGTCGGACGACCCCTTGCCCTTGATGGGCAGGATGGCGTGCGCGATGCGAGGACCGAGGTCACGGGCCGGGTTGATCGCGTAGCCGGTCGGGCCACCGAGCGACGCACCGATCGCGATCACGAGGAACGCGACGGGAATCGCCCCGAGCTCGGCCGGCGTGCCGCCGTAGCTGAATCCGAGGATGACGAACACCAGCACGAAGGTGCCGATGATCTCGGTGACGAGGTTCCACCCGTAGGAGCGGATCGCGGGACCGGTCGAGAACACGGCGAGCTTCGCCGCCGGTTCCGGCTCCTCGTCGAAGTGCTGCTTGTATGCGAGCCAGCAGAAGACCGCACCGAGCAGTGCGCCGACCATCTGCGCGCCGATGTACGTGCCGATGGATGCCCCGTCGATCGGGATCCCCGGAACGAACTCGGTCTCGCCCTTGCCGAGGAAGTTCACGGTGAGTCCGAGCGTGACCGCCGGGTTGAGGTGGGCCCCGGACGCGTACGACACGATGACGCCGGAGAAGACCGCGAGGCCCCAGCCGATGTTCACCATGAGGAACCCGCCGTTGTGGCCCTTCGTCCTGATGAGCGCGACATTGGCGACCACGCCGCAACCGAGGAGGACCAGCATCGCTGTGCCGACCATCTCCGAGAGGAAGATGATTCCGAGATTCATTCCAACCCCCTTCGACGCGGAAGCGTCGTCGCCCCCGCTCAAGGGTCACGATAGTCTCGTGGCCCCTTCTGGGGGAATGGCCGGGCCGGAATCGTCGGAATGCCCCTTACGTGCGGGGCGCCCGCGGGCGTAGGTTGGCGAGGGAGTGCTGCGTCGGGGTCGATGCACGGTCGCGCGGCCGCAGGCAGCCTGGCGGAAGGGGTGTCCGTGAAGAAGATCATCAACGACCCGAAGCGGGTCGTCGACGAATCGGTCGCAGGGTTCGCGCTCGCGCACGCCGACCTGGTGCGGGTCGAGACCGACCCGATCCACGTCGTCCGCGCCGATGCGCCCATCGCCGGCAAGGTCGGCATCGTGAGCGGCGGCGGCAGCGGGCATGAGCCGCTGCACGCCGGGTACGTGGGCTTCGGCATGCTTGATGCCGCGGTGCCGGGTGCCGTGTTCACCTCGCCGACGCCCGATCCGATCCTGGCGGCGACGAAGGCGGTCGACGGGGGCGCCGGCGTGCTCCACATCGTGAAGAACTACACGGGCGACGTGCTGAACTTCGAGACCGCGGCCGACCTCGCCGAAGCCGAGGGCATCACGGTGCGCGCGGTCGTCACGAACGACGACGTCGCCGTGAAGGACTCGCTCTACACGGCAGGGCGCCGCGGCGTCGCCGGCACCGTGCTCGTCGAGAAGATCGCGGGTGCGGCCGCCGAACGGGGCGACTCGCTCGACGAGGTGGCCGCGATCGCCGAGCGCGTCAACGCGGGAGCCCGGTCGATGGGGCTCGCACTCACTCCGTGCATCGTGCCGCACGCCGGTGAGCCGAGCTTCACGCTCGCCGAGGACGAGATCGAGATCGGCATCGGGATCCACGGCGAGCCTGGCCGCGAGCGGGTCGCGCTCGAGCCGGCCGACCGTCTCGTCGACCGGCTGCTCGAGCCGATCCTCGACGACCTGCCCTACGCCTCCGGCGAGCGCGCGCTGCTGTTCGTGAACGGCATGGGCGGCACGCCGCAGGTCGAGCTCTACCTCGCCTACCGCCGGGCGGCCGAGGTGCTCGCGGAGCGCGGCATCCCGATCGCACGATCGCTCGTCGGCAACTACATCACCTCGCTCGAGATGCAGGGGATGTCGATCACATTGCTGAAGCTCGATGACGAGATGATCGAACTCTGGGATGCCCCGGTGCAGACGGCTGCACTCCGATGGGGTCGGTAGACGGGGAAGGCGAGGGAGAACCGGTGGGATTGGACATCACCTGGGCGGTCGACTGGGTCAGGCGGAGCGCGGATCGCATCGCGGAGCATCGGGTGGAGCTGATCACGCTCGACCGCGAGATCGGCGACGGCGACCACGGCGAGAACATGGACCGCGGATTCCAGGCGGTCGTGGCGAAACTCGACGACCTGCCGGCGGGCTCGACGCCCGGTGACGTGCTGAAACTCGTCGCGACGACCCTCATCTCGACGGTCGGCGGCGCGGCCGGACCGCTCTACGGCACGGCGTACCTGAAGGCCTCGGGCGCGGTCGGCGGGGCGACCTCGCTCGACGGCGCCGCCGTCGCCGGCCTCCTCGCCGCCGCACGCGACGGCATCGTGAGCCGGGGCAAGGCCGAGCCCGGCGACAAGACGATGGTCGACGCGTGGACCCCGGCCGTCGACGCCGCCGAGGCTGCGGCGAGCGCCGGCGCCGACGCCGCCGAGGTGTTCGCCGCAGCGGCCTCCGCCGCCGAGGCGGGCGCGGTCGCAACCGAACCGCTCGTCGCACGCAAGGGTCGGGCGAGCTATCTCGGCGAGCGCTCGGCCGGACACCGCGACCCGGGCGCCGAGTCGAGCGCGCTGCTGCTGCGCGCCGGCGCCGACGCCGCGGCCGACGGGGCAGGGGCATGAGCGGAGGAACCCCGGGCAAGGTCGGTCTCGTCTTCGTCTCGCACTCGTCGCAGATCGCGGCGGGTCTCGTCGAACTCGCCCGTCAGATGGCCCCGACGGCCGCGCTCGAGGCCGCCGGCGGCACCGACGACGGCCGCATCGGCACGAGCTTCGACCTCGTGTCGGCAGCGATCTCCGCGGCCGACTCGGGGCACGGGGCCGTCGTGCTCTGCGACCTCGGGTCGGCGATCCTCACGACGGAGACGGCGCTCGACTTCCTCGACGACGAACTGCGCGCCCGGGTGCGCCTCGTCGATGCGCCGCTCGTCGAGGGCGGGGTCGCCGCGTCGGTGGCGGCCGAGGCCGGCGACGGGCTGGATGCGGTCGTGGCCGCCGCGGAGTCGGCGCGGGGCGACGGCGGCGCGAGCGGCGCCGGGTCGACGGCATCGGGCGCGGACGACGTGGCTCCGGGCGGCGGCGACGCCGGGGCATCCGGCTATTCGCGGACGGTGACGCTCGTGAACGCCGACGGCCTGCATGCCCGGCCCGCCGCGGAGCTCGTCAAACTGGCGGCGACCTTCGAGCACCGCGTGACGGTGAACGGCGCCGACGCGAAGAGCCTGCTCGGCATCATGTCGCTGGGGCTCACGAAGGGCGCCGAGGTCGAGATCGCCACCGACGACGTCGCCGGTTCAGGCGAGGTCGACGCCCTCGCCGCCCTCGCCGCATCGGGGTTCGGCGAGCACTAGGGCTCGCGCGCGGAGCTCAGTTGCCGCCGGCGATGCGGATGTCGGCTCCCGAGGTGTAGCTCGCGTCGGAGGAGAGCAGGTAGGCGACGGCGCCCGCCATCTCGTGGGCTTCGCCCGGGCGGCGCATCGGGATGCCCGGGGCGCGCTCGTCGGGGGCGTCGGGCCGACCGGCCGCCGCGTGGATCTCGGTGCGCGTCGTGCCGGGGGAGACGGTGTTGACGCGCACACCGACCGGGCCGAACTCCTTCGATGCGCCCGTCGTGAGGGCGTTGAGCGCCGCCTTGCTCATCGCGTACGGGATGTACGTGTTCGGTGAGCCCGACTTCGCCGCGCCCGAGGAGATGTTCACGATCGACCCGCCGGCGCCGCCGCGGTCGGTCGCCATGTGCGCGACGGCCGCGCGCGTGAGCACGATCGGTGCGAGCACGTTGACGCGGAAGAGGAGCTCGGTCTCCTCGAGCTCGGCGTCGAGGAACGGCCCGATGCGTCCGGTGATGCCCGCGTTGTTGACGAGGCCGGTGACGCGCCCGAAGGCGGCGATCGCCGCGGGGACGACGTTCGCCGCGGCGTCGAGATCGCCGAGGTCGGCCTGGAGGAGGAGCACCTTGGCACCCGCGGCGCTGCAGCGCTGTGCGACGGCGTCGGCCTCGTCGGCGCGTTCGCGGTAGGTGAGCACGAGGTCGTGGCCCTCGGCGGCGAGCCGTTCGGCGATCGCAGCGCCGATGCCGCGGCTCGCACCGGTGATGATCGTGACCGGGCGGGGGAGCGAGGCATCCGTCATGCTGCAAGCCTACGGCCGCGTCACTGGCGATGAGGATGCCTCAGGGCGTACCATCTGGCGTATGGCACGCGACGCAGCGAGCCGCCCTGATGACGGCAACGCATTCACCCGGTTCTTCGATCGAGTCGATCACGCACTCGAGCCGATCTTCGGCGCCCCGCCCATCACGGAAGGCATCGAGCAGGCCGATCCTGCGGAGTTGATGACGCGACCGTGTCCGGTCTGCGGCCAGGCGATCTCCGAGCATCGCTTCGACGATACGGCCGGCAACATCGTGATGACGTGCCCGACCGACGAACGGTTGCCCGAGCGGCCCACGAACGCGCCGCTGAACGAGCTCGGCATGCCGTTGAGCGGCCGGCGCGCCGAGCGGGCGGCACAGTCGCCGCAGGCCTGAGGATTCTCGACGCCTCCGGGGGAGCGGACTCCACTCTCCTCCAGTAGCATGCGCCTGCATAGAAATTCGCCGCCTGGAAATGGGCCGAAGAGTGGAGACGCCGTGACCGGACTTCAAGTGAGCACGGCAGTGGAGCGGCGGCGCACGCTTACCGCGATGCTCACCGCCGAACCGCATCGACTGCGGCGGCGAAGCATCTCGCTGGGTGTTCGGCGCGATGACGCCGACGACGCCGCCCAGATCGCCGCCATGCGAGCCTGGCGTTCGATCGACGGGCTCGAGCGCGCCGACGCCGGCACGATGTGCGCCTGGCTCGACGTGATCGCGCGTCGCACCGCGATCGACCTCGCGCGACGGAATCCGCCGACCGACGGTGAAGTCGAGTGCGAGCGGCTGCGGGCTCGGCATGATGTGGAGCACGAGGCCGAACTCCAGGCACAACTCGTGACAGTGCTGCGATCGATCGGTGAACTCCAACCCGAACTCCGCGATGCGTTGCTCATGAGCGCCGTCGACGGGAAGTCGGCGGGGGAGATCGCCGAGCGGTTCGGGATCACCCCGGCTGCCGCGCGCCAGCGGGTCGCCCGTGCGCGCCGGGCGCTGAAGCAGCATCCTCGGGTGGCGGATACGTCGAGCCTGCCGGGTCGGCCCGCCGCCTGACGGCGGACCGGCCCGCGCTGCGCTCAGGCGGTGCCGAAGGGGTTGTCGATGACGAAACGCCATCCGGTCGCCTCATCGAAGATCGCGACATCCGAGGTGCTGCCGCCGAGCTCGATCGCGCTGCCGTCCGGACCGGTGCCCTGCATCGTCCAGTCGGCGATCGTGAGTCCGGTCGAGCCGCTCGCGAAGGCGTGGCGCACCGTCATCGTGATCGGCAGCTCGAGGGCGAGGAACTGCTCGAGCGCGGTACGCACCGGCCCGACGCCCTGCACGGGCTGCCCCGGCGCGGGCACGAAGACCGCCTCGGGGATGTTGAGCGCGAGCAGCCCGTCGAGGTCGCGCGCGTTGAAGCGCTCGGCGAACGCGAGGTTGAGCTGGTCGAGCGAGGTGACCGGAGTCGACATGGGGTTCCTTTCGGGAGATCGGCGCGCGGATTCGCGCCCTACTGGGAACGACGCGGGGGAGTTCGCCGTGTGACAGATCTCGTCGGAGAGGGGAGTGGTGAATCAGTACATTCCGAATCCGGTATACTCGTTCACGGCCGCTCGAGAGAGTCGGCCACGGGGCATCCGCCCCGATGCGGACGTAGCGCAGCTGGTAGCGCGTCACCTTGCCAAGGTGAAGGTCGCGGGTTCGAACCCCGTCGTCCGCTCCACAGGATCATTTCCAGTACCGCCTTGACCGGCGGCACCTCGCGCATGCAACCATGGCTTGCATGACGAACGTGACTGTGCGTGCGATGACGCGCGCCGAGTTCGACGAGTGGCAGACCGAGATCGCCGAGGAGTACGCGACCGAGCAGATCGCGGCCGGACGATGGCGGGCCGAAGGTGCGGTCGAGCGCGCTCGAGACGAGAACGCCCTCCTGCTCCCGCAGGGCGTCGACACGCCACGGATGCTCGTGCTGCGAGGGATCGACGCCGACGGCGAGCCGGTCGGGCGCGCTTGGGTCGGTCTCGACCACCCGCGCGGCGCGCCCGACGCCGCATTTCTCTACGACATCGAGGTCCTCGAGGCGCGGCGGGGGAGCGGACTCGGGCGAGCGCTGCTCGAGGTGGTCGAACGCGCGGCCCTCGAAGCCGGCGCCGCGGCGCTCGAACTGAACGTGTTCGGCAAGAACACCGCCGGCATCGGGCTGTACGAGTCGGCGGGGTACGAGGTGACCACGCAGCAGATGCGCAAGATGCTTCGGGGCGAACCCTCGAGCGGAGACAACGAAGGGGCAGCGAAGCCATGACGAAGTACCTGATCTCGTTCCCGAGTGCCGCGATGCAGCATCTCACTGCCGAGGAGTTGCAGGCGGCCGACCACGACTCGCGCGAGGTCGTGCGGGCCGCGAAGGCAGCCGGAGTCTGGGTGTTCGGCGGGGGAGTCGACGAGAGTGTCGCGCCCGTCCTGGTCGAGGGTGACGGTGCAGTGCGCGACGGCACCTACCCCGAGCGCCCTCGACTCGACGGGGGATTCACGGTGCTCGAGGTGCCGAGCCGCGAGGCCGCACTCGAATGGGCGGCGAAGATCGCGGCTGCCTGCCGATGCGCGCAGGAGGTGCGCGCGTTCATGTACGACCCTGAGAGCTGAGGTGGTCGCTCGGTCTCGGAAATCACTGGAGACCGAGAAGCAGGGAGGAATTCGTTGACAGGGCACTCGCTGCCCGTCGTGAAATCGTCGGCGTCGGCCTCGACCTCCGGGTTCGTACGATCGCATCACGCGGGTCGTCACACGGACGGATCCCAGGCCGCGAGCTGATCGAAGATGCGACGGTCGCCTTGGAACTCCAACGATTCCAGCGGAATGCGGCCGTAGAAGAACAGGACCAGGTCACTGGCCGTGCCCCGGGCGGAGGCGTCGGTCATGTCGGAGTCCTCCTCGCCGGCGACGGGCGCGAGGTGGGCGACCTGTGCTCCGTCGGGGGACAGCCGGAGGCGCCAGGAGCGACTCTCGGTCGCGTGGTACTCGACGGTGGCGGGCTCGTGCGGCCAGGCGACCGTCGTCGCGCAGAGGGTGAACTGGCAGTCGTCGAACCCGTCGAGGGCGATCTGCTCCGGGATGGGCTGCGGGGCGCCGCCGGCGAGCTGGACATCGTAGGTGTGCACCGCGATCTCGTGGAGCTGGCGCCGCGCCCAGGCCCCTGAGGTCTGCGGTGACGGCGAGTCATCCCACCACGTCCAGCAGCCGCGATCGGGGCCCGCCTCGCGCAGCACGCTCATCAGCTGCTCGACGGACTCGACCCACCAGGCCAGGAGCGCCTCGCGCTCCCGAGGTGCACCCGTGCCGCCACCCCAAGCGGATTCCTCCGGCGGAGCGTCCGCAGGGCCGGCGGCGACGATGGCGGCTGCCTTGCGGCGACCCATGCCCACGTGCTGCACGTGATCGAACAGCGTCCGCTCGGGATTGGTCGGCATCTGCATGTCGAGGCTGGGTGCCGCGGCGACCGCAGCCTGGAAGGCGGCCGACCGTTCGTCGATCAGCCGCAGCCGGTCGGGGAACGCGAGAAACTCGTGCATCCCGGCTTTCTATCACAGTGCCCCGCCACTGGACAGTGGTTCTTGCAGCCGACGCGGCCACCCAAGGCTTTCCATGCTGCTCGGCCGACGAAAGCCGGCGGATATCCACAAGATCGCGGCCCCGGCCGGGACCGGAGCCGCGATCCTGCAGTGGGTATCGGTCGACTATTCCGACTTGCGCGAGCGACGTGCGCCGAGCGCGACGGCGAGGCCGAGTCCGAGGCCAGCGACGCCCACCACGATGCCGGTGATGCCGAGGGCACGCGCCACTGCGTCATTCGCCGAGGCGGCGGCCGAGTCTGATGACGTGGCCGAGGCATCCGCGTCGCCGTGGTCGGAGGCGCTCACCACTCCGCCGTGGTGCCCATCGGCCTCCGCAGCGGTCACGGTGATGGAAGGGGCCGGGTGCTCGGGTTCCTCCTCGCCCTCGACGACGGGGGCGCTCCAGTCGGTCGAGCCCTCGGCGCACTCCTGCAGCACCGGGAACGCGAGGATCTCGCCCTCGGCGTCGGCGGGAAGCTGCAGCGACAGCTCGATGACGTCGCGCAGATCGCTCGGCAGCGGAGTGACCGCCGTGTAGACGACCTGGCTCACCCGGTCGACGACGTTCGCTCCGTGCGAGTCGGTCTTCGGTTCAGGCAGAGTCTCGATCACCTTCTCGATCGTCCAACCGTGGTTGACGGTCGGGGTGACCCGGTCGATGCCCTCGGGGATGGTGAAGGTGAGCTTCGTGGTGGGGCTCTCGCCGCAGCCATGCGGGATGCCGAAGCCGAGCACGGTGTACGCGCCCGCCGCAGTCGACGTGGACTCGACGCCGACATGCGCGCTCGCGGCGAGCGGAGCGCCGATCGCGAGGAGTGCGCCGGCGCCGAGTGCGGCGGCGGTCATGAGGGCAGGACGGAAGGAGGGTCGTTCAGACATGGTGAGTTCTTTCGTGTGGAATCGGAAGATCAGAGCACATGCGCCGCGATGGCGACGCCGATTCCACGCGGCGGTCCGCGCCGTACCACGCTCGATTCCAGACGCGCGAGGAGCGGGCGTACGCGCACGGTCGTACGGGTGCACATCTTCCGTCGCAGCGCGACCGCGCGCGACGGCGCGAGCAGCAGGGCGACTGCGACGAGGATGCTTCGCCAGACCTCCGCGATCGCACGAATGGCTCCGTCGACGAGCCGGATTCCGGCAACGGCGACCACGGCCGCGACGACGTGCGCAAGCGGCATCGTCCCGCCGAAATGCTCCGCATGCGTCGCTGCAGGGGCGCCCGCCAGCTCGAGCCATGCGCCACGCACGGCCGTGGGGGAGTGCCCGTTGTGTGCGAGGGCGCCCTCGATTCGCTGACCGCCTGTCGCCGCGCCGGCCGAAAGGGAGAAGGTCGTGTGCAGCGCGAGCTGCGCGCCGACGGCTGCGAACGCGGTTCTCAGCGGCTGTGTTCCCGTTCCGACCATCGCGATGCCGAACGGCACGGAGAACGCGAGCGCGACGACGATCGAGACCGTGCCGGGAGGTGCTCCGCCGCCGATCGTGTGTGCGAGCGACGCCAGCAACGTCGCGGTGAGCGCGACCAGAGACCCCCGCAGAGTCCGATTCGCCCGCTCGATGTGCACGAGCAGGAGCCTACCGTTCCGCACGAGGTCGACCCGAGCCAGTTTTCGTCGTGGTCACCGAGGGCACCCAGGCCTCGGTGCGCTCGGATCGCACGAAGTCCTGGGTCGATCGTTGGATGCGAAGGTCAGGGGAGTGGCGGGCCGTCGTGATCGCCTGGAACCCTCTGATTGCGCCGCCCGGCTCGCAGAGTTGGCCGCGGGCGATAGATTCGCCGAATGATGAAGACCCCGGCTGGCCGCGTCGCCCTCACCGCGCTGCTGCCCCTCCTCCTGCTCACCGGCTGTACCCCCGTGGACGCCTCGTCCCTGCCCGATACCGACACGACCCCGAACGCGGCCGCCTCCGATGCGATCGAAGGGGACACGGACGAGGACGGTGAACTCTCCGAGTTCGAGAAGCAGGTGCTCGCGAGGAACGCACCCCGCGACATCACCCTTCACGATGGCACCGTCGCTGTCGTGACACCCGGAGAGCCCCTCCCGCAGCCGGTCATCGACCAGATCGTCGCCGACGCGGCGCCCGGCGCAGCCCAGGCACAGACCGACGACGAGTTTGCGCCCATGGCGGGAATCAGAAGCCTCCGCGAGGTGGCAACCTCATACGCGAACGAGTTTGGTCGCACCATCGTCATCGTCTATTGGGGCATCGGTGCCTGGGGCACGGTCTCCTCCGTCGACGAATCCGGCGGGACCGGGCTAGCAGGTACCAGCGACCGAGACGCGATGGTCGCCGCGGCTACCGACTGGGCGAAACTCCACGACGCCTACGTCGTCGTTGTCGAGTAAGCGACGGTGCTGGTTGTGCGCTCATGGGCTTCCGTCTTGGTGAGCGGAGGAATCCGCACAGGCGTTGAGCAGTTCGAGTTGGAGTTCGACAGTTTCGACAGCGTTCGGTGCTGAGACTCGACAGATGTCGCCGGACTATTCTGGCGGGATGTCCTCTCACGCTGGTGCTGTTTCGGTCGCCTTCGCCGATTCAGCCCTTGGGCTCCCTCGAGGCGTCGTGCAGATCGCGCCTGCCACTGATGCTTGGGCGCGCACGTTTGATGATGTTCGCGCAGCCATGGCATTCGACGCACCGAATGCGGTGGTTGCGATCGAGCACATTGGATCGACGTCGGTCCCTGGGCTGGCGGCGAAGCCGATCCTGGACATCGGAATTGGCGTTCGTCACACTATCCGGGATGGCGACGTGCAGGACGAGATACATGACTGGCTCGCCGGACTCGGGTTCGTGTTCCGTGGTGACGCGAACGACGTCCGTCCGGATCGCATGTACGGCTATGAACTCCAGCCGATGATTCGGCTCGCAAATCTCCACGTACTGGTGTACGGGTCACAAGAGTGGCAGTACTACATCGGTTTCCGCGATTTCCTGCGAGCTCACCCGGCTGAACGCGATGCGTACCGGGAGCTCAAGCTCAATCTGTCCATCCAGCATCCTGACGACCGGATCGCCTACATAGGCGGCAAGGAGGCCTTCATCGTCGAACGGCGGGCACGGCCAGCGTAATTCGTGCGTCGCAAACGCGACTCGCGATGAGCGTTTCCTTCACGCGGACGCGAGCGAGAGTGATCCGAGCGCGAGGAACGCGATGCCACCGATGCAGCCGCTGAGGCCCACGAATCCCATCAACAGTTCGCCCCGCACATGAAACCACGCAACATCGAGCGGTGCGATGTTCGTCGCCAGCCAGTCGGCAATTGGTCGCCGACCAATGATCAGAACCAGAGCGATGCCGAATTGAATGATCCCGGCGATCAGCAATGCGATGGGCGACATGAGGTTGAGTCTAGGGCGCACGGGGTGCAGGGGGAGCAGGTTCCATCTCCCTCGAAACTTCTATTCCGACATAATGTGCATTATCGGTTATCTCACGAATGATCGGAGGATCCTCAGCTGCCTGCCATCCGCAGGAGGTCTTCTTCGGTCAGATCGACGCGGAGACTGCTCCACGTGTGACCAACGGCGCGACAACCACGAGGATCGGGATGATCCGTCGAGCGCGTTGTGCAAGGCGCGATCAGCAGCGCCCAGCTCGTCACGAGTCGTCTGTCTGGCAACCACTGCAACGGTCCTACGGACATAATCTTCCGCGCCGGGAGCGCCTCACCTGGTGAACGCCAGCGTGTCAGACGCCGTGCCGCCCCCGGTCGATCTGGCGCTGAATCTCTGCGAGCTCGCTCTGCACCCGCCGGTCGGCTCCAGCGGCAGCGAGTCGTGGACGGTGCCCCATCAGCGTCGTGATCGCCACCAAGGTAGCTGCGGCCGTGACAGCTCCGGTCGAAATGAAGGCGATGACGTATGCGCTCATGTTCTCCCCCTTGGTGACGGTTCGCTCAAGCTACCGCAGCACGGTCAGTACGTAGGTATCCGGATCAGGGCACGCTTCTCTGAGCGCGGCATCCATGTCCCGCTCCATGAATCGTTCGTTGTCGGCGACAGACGGGAACCAGACGAATCCGGGCCACGCCTCGACCCATACGTCGCGGCCTGGAGGCTCCGGCACCTCGATGCCGTTCGCAGCGAGACATGGGCCGTAGAACTCCGTGAGATAGTCGTAGACCCACCCGAGCTCCGCATCGTTCGGGCGTGCGCTGGTGATCTTCGTCGGGTGCGCGGTGTCGCAGGCAAACGCCGCGATCATCTCTGCCTTGCCACCGCCCGTCCACCCGATGGAGTCGGGCGGCCCGTCGATGTTCTCCGACGTTCGCCCCTCGTCGACCTGCAGGCCGCCCGCCTCGTAGCAGGCGCGGAGCACCTCGATGCGATTCTCGTCGGTGACGTAGCCCTCGAAAGCGACATCCGGTCGTACGGCGTCAGGGTAGCTCGCGAGCACACCCTGCCAGCGCACGTCGGCATCGTCGAGCCGCTTCGCCTCCGACTCCGCCTCCGTGAGCGGCGGATCGGGTTCAGGGTACGGCGCCAGGTCGGGCATCTCGATGCTCACAACGGCGGAGGTCGCGTCCGTCGGTGCAGCCGCGGCCTCGCCGGTGGGCGGCGCTGCGCATGCGGTCAGAACGAAGAGGGATGCCACGGGAAGGGCGAGGCACCAGCCGGCGGCCATCAGCGGCCGCCGGGCGTGAAGTCGGGTCATGCGCTCGATGATCGCGGAGAAGAGACTCCGGATCAAGGGATGGATCTGGGAACCAAACGACTCCACCCGGACATATCCATGTGCCGGTAGCCGGCTGCGCTGCCCTGTGCGCAGCCGGCTTCATCACCGGCCGAAAAGGAATTCGATGCCGTCTTCATCCGTGCCGCTTGAGCCCGAACTGCCGATCATCAAACCGATCGATTTCACCGATTACCTTCCCGATCCAGCGGATGAGCCCACCGGCTAGACGAACGACGGTGCGCGGGAGGCACCGCCACTCCCCCTCGACCGTCTTGTGCGAGCCGACTGGCGCGCCGCCGAGACATCCGATCTCTGTGACCCGCTATGGCAGACGCCAGAACTCGCCGACCAGGCCGCGCTCGTCGAGCAGCGCCTGGTTGTGCTCGCGCGTGTGCGGAGTGAAGTCGGCTGCAAGGCGATCGCCGTACCACGGCTTCGCGAGGCTCCACACGGTCGTCGCCGGCTCGAGGTATCCCGTGTCGGGAGCGTGCTCGGCGCCCCACGACTCGGCGTGTTCGCGGGTGCAGAACAGCCGGATCATCGTGCAGGTGGCGACGACGTCGTCCCACCACTCGGCGGCCGGGCGCGGAAAGCGCACCACGAGTTCGGCGGGCGGCGGTGTCGTCGGGCCTGCGGCGAAGGAAATCGTCGCTCCGCACTCCGGGCACGCGGTCTCGATCCGCACCTCGAGGCCGAGGGCTGCACTGATGCCGAACGAGTCCCACGCACATCCGCCCCACCAGCGCCGATCGTCATGGCCGTCGGCCGGAGTCACGACGAAAGCCATCGGCGCGGACGTGAACGGGTGCGCCATGCGGATCGCGTCGCCGTCACGGTTCAGCACGAGGGCGTGCGCGTCCGCGAGGTCGTGCAGCTGACGCCGCACGTCGTCGACGCCGCTCGAGGTGCGGCGCGCGAGCTCGGCGATCGAGGGGGCCCGGCCCTCGTTCGCGAACGTCTCGTACACGAGATCGCGCAGGCGTCGGGATGTCGGGGTGTTCATGATGCTCCTTCGTGGTGCGGCAACGGTCGACGTCTCCAGTCTTCATCCGGCGCGCAGGCGGGTCTTGTACGTTTCTTGCATGGTCGAGGCAGTGCGCGCATGGCGGCCGGGAGTGCCCGCGGTCCGCGAGGTGCTGCATGCGACCTTCGGTCGGCACGAGTACCCGGCGCACACGCACGACGACTGGACGGTGATGCTCGTCGACGACGGCGCCGTCAGCTATGAGCTGGATCGGGTCGCGCACCACGCTCGACCCGGCGTGATCGCGCTGCTCCCACCGGGAGTGCCGCACGACGGACGTACCGCGGTCGGTGGGGCCGAGTACCGCAAGCGCGTGCTCTACCTCGCGGCCGACTGGTTGCCGCGGTGGGCGCCAGACGCCGCGGCAGCACGTCCCACGATCACGACTCCCGCTGCGCTCTCGGCCGTGCAGCGCGTCCACGCGGCGCTCCGATTGCCCGGCGACGCCGATGCGGCCGAACACTGGGTGTTCGAGCTCGGGCGCATCATCGCCCACGGCTTCGGCGGCGTCCACGTCGAGGTTCCCGATGCGCCACTCGCCAAGCGCCTGCGCCTGCTGCTCGACGAGCGCCTCAGCGAGCCGTTCACGATCGCCGCAGCGGCGCGGGAACTCGGCGCACATCCGAGCCACCTGGTGCGTGCGTTCACGCGTGCGTACGGTATCCCTCCTCATCGCTACGTCGTGGGCCGCCGTGTCGATCGAGCGCGGCGGCTGCTCATCGACGGGCACTCCCCCGTCGATGCCGCGGTCCTCGCGGGGTTCCACGATCAAGCGCACCTCACTCGTCACTTCCGACGCACGCTGGGTGTGACACCCGGCGCGTTCCGTGCCTCGGCTCGATCCGCTCCACGCTCCTCGGCGGACCTGCCTTCGGCGTCGCCGATGCCGACGCCGAAGTGATCGGGAAGTCGCTTCATCGTGAAACGGCCCTCCACGGCGACTCAGGATCGGCACTCCCCCGGTACTGTCGGTACCAATACGCTCGGACGGTGATCGACTTCCTCATCGTGGTGAACGGGATTCCAGGTGCGGGCAAGACCACCTTGGCGAGACCGCTCGCACGCGAGCTCACCGTTCCCCTCGTCGCGAAAGATGCGATCAAGGAGGCGCTCAGCGACGCGGTCGACGTCTCGCTCCCGACGTCGGAGCTCGCGCGGTCGCCGCTGAGAACCTCTGGGCGATCGCGCGCATGCTCAGCGGGACGGTGATGCTCGAGTCGTTCTGGGCCACCGATCGCGACGAGTCGCACTTCCACCGAGGCTTCGATCTGCTGGGTGCACCGCGGGGCGTCGAGATCTGGTGTTACACGCGCCATGATCTCGCACGGAAGCGGTTCCTGACGCGCGAACGTCACCGGGCGCACTTCGATGAGGCGCGACGATCAGAATGGGAGGCGTTGACGTCGAACGCCGCCCCGCTCTCGGGGCTGCCGGTGCTCCCGGTCGAGACCAGCACGCCGGTCGATGTTCCCGGGCTGGCGGCCGTTCTGCGTCGGCGGATGGCGGGCACCGTCGGCGCGACGGACGGCGAACGAGCGGTCGCCTCATCGTGAATCCGGCCCGGGGATGCAGAAGTCCCTTCATGATCACCGGGTCCCCGCTCCCCCACCGGGGGTGCTGCTCACCGCTGGGTACTCTGAACTCGTGATCGCGGACGCAGAGCTTGCCCAGTGGTTGGACGCCGTTCGACGCGAGCCCGAGACGGAGCCCCTGCTCGAGGAGCTTCGTGCCGAGCGGTCTCGCGCGCGAGGTCCCGAGGTCGATGTCGTCGAGGACTCGTTCGTCGAAGCCGAGGTGCGCATCCCGGTCCGCTGGTATCGGCATGCCGGCCGCACTCGGCCGACCGTGGTCTTCGTGCACGGCGGCGGTTTCGTGTTCGGCGACCTCGACTCCCATGACCGTGCGTGCCGCAGACTCGCGACGTTGGGCGATGTGGATGTCGTCGCCGTGGCCTACCGCCTCGCTCCGGAGCATCCGGCCCCGGCTGGCGTCGATGACGTCATCGCGGTGGTACAGGCGATACTCGGCGAGCTGCCGACGACCCCGCTCGGGCTGGCCGGTGACAGCGCAGGCGGCCTCATCGCGTACCTCGCCGCGCACCGGCTCGTGGCGCACGGCACGACAGTCGAGGGTCTCCTTCTTCTGAATCCGAACGCGGACCTGAGGTTGAGCAGAGCGAGCATCCGCACGAAGGCGCACGGGTGGGGCCTTAGCACAACGGCATTGCACTGGTTCATCGAGAAATGGATTCCCGACGAGCGGGCGAACGCGGACGTGTACAGCCCGTTGGAGCTGCCGGCCGCTGGAATGCCCGCGACGATCGTCGTGACCAGTGAGCATGACCCGCTGCACGACGAGGGCGCAGAACTCGCCGAACGCCTCGAAGTCGGAGGCAGCCTGGTCGCCCACCACGACCTTCCGGGGATGGTCCACGGCTTCATCAATCTCGACACGGTGTCACCGTCGGCACGACAGGCAGGCGACCGGATCCTCATGGAGTTCGGTCGCCATCTCGGCACCTCGCCCGGCCGGACTGCGGCCGCCGCGCGGATCGACTCGGAGGGCGAACGCCGGCTTCACTCGCGGTGAGACGTCCACCGCGTGCCGAGCCGCTGTTCGCTCTCGTCAGCGCGACCGTTCACGCGCCATTTCGACCGATCACGAGACGGCGCGCGTGATGAGATCGACGAAGCGAGCCTCGTCGGCTTCGCTGAGTGAGGTGATCGCGAACGAGGTCGCCCACATCGTGCCGTCGTCGAGTTTCGCCACGTCGTGGAATCCGAGCGTGGAGTACCGGAGCTTGAACTTCGTCGACTCCTGGAAGAAGCAGAGCACCTTGCCGTTCAATGCGTCGGCGGGGCTGCCGTACCAGAAATTTGATCGGGCACTGAAATTGCCGGTCAGTCGATGATTCTGATTCCGAGGTGCGTCGCGAGGCTCGGTGCGAGCAGGGCGACCTGCATGCTGTCGAGCGTCGCGCCGCGCAGGCCGGCGATGCCGTCGAGCGTCGACATCGCGGTGAAGTCGAGCCCTCGGAGGTCGACGTCGCGAAGCGTCGCCCCGGTGACCGCGAGTGCTCGGAGTTCGCAGCCGTCGAACGCGACCCGCTCCGCGCGGGCGTTGCCGAGATCGAGCTCCTCGATGTCGCAGTCGGTGAATCGGAGATCCCGGAGCTCGGATCCGCGGAGGTTCACGAAGCCGAGCTTGCAGCCGATGAACCGGACCGACTGCCATCGGTTGTCGATGAACTCGACGGAACCGAGCCGCGAACCCGTGACGACGACGTCGCGCAACTCGGCGCGCGGCGCGTGCAGCACCGGTGCCTCGAGTCGCTCGATCCGCGTCTCGCTGATCACCGCACCACGCAGCCTCGCCTCATGGGCGGCGACGCCGTCGAGCTCGCATTCGATGAGCCGAAGGCCGGTCAGATCGCGTGCGCTGACGTCTGCTTCCCTGAAACGCACCCCTTCGAGCCTGGCACCCGACGCCAATTCGTCATCGTCGCCGTCGACGAGGTCGCGCAGCACGAGTTCGTCGATGCGAGGGGCGGCGACGCGAGTCGGCTTCATGCGCCGACGTACTCCGCGAGGTGCTCGCCCGTGAGCGTCGACCGTGCGGCGACCAGATCGGCCGGCGCGCCCTCGAAGACGATGCGCCCGCCGTCGTGCCCCGCACCCGGACCGAGATCGATGATCCAGTCGGCGTGCGCCATCACGGCCTGATGGTGCTCGATGACGATGACCGACTTGCCCGAGTCGACCAGCCGGTCGAGCAGGCCGAGCAGGTTCTCGACGTCGGCGAGGTGCAGGCCCGTCGTCGGTTCGTCGAGCACGTAGACCTCGCCGGGCTCGCCCATCGCGATGGCGAGCTTGACGCGCTGCCGCTCGCCGCCCGACAACGTCGAGAGCGGCTGTCCGAGTGTCAGGTAGCCGAGCCCGACGTCTTCGAGTCGCTTGAGGATCTTCACGGCGGCCGGCAGCTTCGCCTCGGGCGAGTCGAAGAAGCGGTGCGCCTGGGCGACGGGCAGGTCGAGCACCTCGGTGATGTCGAGCCCACCGAGCTTGTACTCGAGCACTCCCGCCTGGAACCGCTTGCCGCCGCAGTCTTCGCAGGGGGTCTCGATCGTGTCCATGAAGCCGAGCTCGGTGATGATCACGCCCGCGCCCTTGCAGCTCGGGCAGGCTCCCTCGGAGTTCGCGCTGAAGAGGGCCGGCTTGACGCCGTTCGCCTTCGCGAACGCCTTGCGGATCGGCTCGAGGAGCCCGGTGTAGGTCGCGGGATTGCTGCGCCGCGACCCCTTGATCGCGCCCTGGTCGATCGAGACGACGCCGTCGCGCCCGGCGACCGACCCGTGGATGAGCGAGCTCTTGCCCGAACCGGCGACGCCGGTGACCACGGTGAGCACCCCGAGGGGGATGTCGACGTCGACGTCTTCGAGGTTGTTCTCGTCGGCGCCGCGGACCTCGATCGCCCCGTCGGCGGTGCGAACCGTCGCCTTCAGCGTCGCGCGGTCGTCGAGATGCCGGCCGGTGAGCGTGCCGCTCGACTTGAGTCCCTCGACCGTGCCTTCGAAGCAGATCTCGCCGCCGTTGCGGCCGGCCCCGGGGCCGAGGTCGACGATGTGATCGCCGATCGCGATGGTCTCGGGCTTGTGCTCGACGACGAGCACCGTGTTGCCCTTGTCGCGCAACTGCAGGAGGAGCGAGTTCATGCGCTGGATGTCGTGCGGATGCAGCCCGATGGTGGGCTCGTCGAAGACGTAGGTGACGTCGGTGAGCGAGGAGCCGAGGTGCCTGAGCATCTTGATGCGCTGCGCCTCGCCGCCGGACAGCGTGCCGCTCGGCCGCTCGAGGCTGAGGTAGCCGAGGCCGAGCGTGACGAAGGCGTCGAGGTTCGCACTGAGCGCCGACAGCAGCGGCCGGGCTTCGGGCAGGTCGAGCCCGCGCACCCAGGCGGCGAGATCGGTGACCTGCATGCGGCACGCGTCGGCGATGCTGACGCCGTCGATCTTCGACGACCGGGCCCCTTCGGTCAGGCGGGTGCCGTCGCACTCGGGGCATCGCGCGAACGTCGCGACGCGCTCGACGAACGCGCGGATGTGCGGCTGCAGCGCGTCGAGGTCTTTCGAGAGCATCGCCTTCGTGATCTTCGGGATCAGCCCTTCATAGGTCATGTTGATACCGCTGATCTTGACCTTGGTGACCTCGCCGTAGAGGAAGAGGTGCCGCTGCTTCTCGGTGAACTGGTCGATCGGCTTGTCGGCGGGATAGAAGCCCGACTGCGAGAAGCCCTTCACCATCCACCCGTCGGCCGTGTAGCCGGGCACCATGATCGCACCCTCGTCGAGCGACTTCGACTCGTCGACGATCTGCGAGAGGTCGAGGTCGGAGACCGAGCCGCGCCCCTCGCAGCGCGGGCACATGCCGCCGAGGTAGATCGCGTCCTTCACGATCTTCTTCTCGCCCTTCTGCCCGATCATCACGCCGCTCGCCTTCTGCGTCGGGATGTTGAACGAGAAGGCCGTCGGGCCGCCGATGTACGGCTCGCCGAGCTTCGAGAAGAGGATGCGCAGCATCGCGTTCGCATCGGTCACGGTGCCGACCGTCGAACGAGGGTTCGCACCGAGTCGCTCCTGGTCGACGAGGATCGCGGTGGTGAGCCCGTCGAGGACGTCGACGTCGGGCCGCGGCACCGACGGCATGAAGCCCTGCACGAACGCGCTGTACGTCTCGTCGATCATGCGCCGCGACTCGGCGGCGATCGTGTCGAACACGAGCGAGCTCTTGCCCGAGCCCGAGACCCCGGTGAACACCGTCAGCCGTCGCTTGGGGATCTCGACGTCGACGTCTTTCAGGTTGTTCTCACGCGCGCCCTGCACGCGGATGAGATCGTGGCGGTCGGCCTGGTGCGGTGAGGCGGTGCTCATCGGTTCTCCATCGCGAGTCGGGGGTCTGGCACGTGCGCAGCCGGCACCGCGTGCCCACCCTGTTCGAGGTCGATCACTCGATCTAAGCAGTTCGCACCGACATCGTCGGGCGACGTCGAGGGCACGCCGCCGGAGGACGCGGGGTGATCGGCGGGCAGTTCACGGGCGCGGACGATGAGGCACATGCCGTCACGGTAGTTCCTGCGAGGCATCCGCGGCTTCTCGATTCGTGACCGATCGCACTGCGATACCGGCGATTCGACGGCATACCGACGCACTCCGTCGCATTGCGACGCGCGCATTCACATCCATTGCCCAGCTTGCATTCGGCCATAGCCTTGCCTCAACTCGCCCATGAAAGGACACACCATGTCGAACCCGCAGAGCACCGGGCTCTTCGCCACCTTCTCGCTCGACTCCGAGGAGCTCTCGAAGTCGGCGATCAACACCGTTCGCGCGACCCTCGGGATCAGCGGCGTGGTGGCGCTCATCGTCGGAATCCTGATCACGTTCTGGCCGAAGGACTCGGCCGTCGTCCTCGCGGCGATCCTCGCGGTGTACTTCCTCATCGCGGGTGTCGCGTACCTCGGACTCGGCATCTTCTCGAAGGGCATCTCGGGCGGTGCACGGGCGCTCGACATCATCCTCGGCCTGCTGTTCGTCGTCGGCGGCATCCTCGCCCTCGCGAACCTCTCGGCCACGACCGCGTTCCTCGGACTCTTCATCGGCATCCTGATCGGCGTGCTGTGGATCGTCGAGGGCGTCGTCGCGCTCGTGCAGCTCGGAGATGCGCCGTCGAAGGGCTGGGCGGTCTTCTTCGCGATCCTCAGCATCCTCGCCGGCCTCGTGCTCCTGTTCTCGCCGCTCTACGTCGTGGCGCTCTGGTGGCTGATCGGCATCGCCCTCATCGTGCTCGGCATCGTGCAGATCGTGCGCGCGTTCACCTTCGGGCGCGGCGCGACCGCGGCCGCGACCGCCTGAGCGATCGCCGCTCGGCGATGAAGAAGGCCGGCCCCGGATGCTCCGGGGCCGGCCTTCTTCTCGTTCGCGACGGGTTCGTCAGGCCTCGGGGGCGAAGCCCGAGACATCCCCGACGTAGCGCGTGTGATCGGCCGGCACGGGCTCGACGACCGCGGCCGCGACCTCGGCGGCGAACTCGGCCACGTTGTAGAGGCGGCCCGCGTCCTGCTTGCGGGCGTCGATGGCGCCGGGGTTCGCGCGCTCGAGGAGGGTGGCCGTGATCGTGCCCTCGATCATGTCGCCCGACACGACGACGAACTCGACGCCGGCGGCGTCGAACTCGGCCAGCTTGGCGCGCAGCGCGTCTTCGCCGGCGCGCTTCGAGAGCGCGACGGGCTCGTACTCGGGCATCGTGGGCGTGGTGCGGATGAAGTGGGCCTGGTGGCTCGTCACGAAGACGATGCGCGCTCCGTCGGCGAGGTGCGGCAGCGCCCCGTCGACGACGTTGACCTGCGCGTCCCGGTTGAGGCGCATCGCGTAGTCCTCGCCCATGCCGGTCTCCATGCCGCCCGACGCGTTCAGGACGAGCACGTCGATCGGGCCGAGCTCGGCGACGGTGCGCTCGAACATCGCGGCGACCGACTCGGGGTCGGTGAGGTCGGCACCGACGGCGATCGCAGTGCCGCCGGCCTCGACGATCTCGGCGACCACCTTGTCGGCGCGCGGTGCCTTGCTGCGGTAGTTCACGACCACCGAGGCGCCGGCTGCGGCGAGGGAACGGACGGTGTCGGCACCGATTCCGCGCGACGATCCGGTCACGAGCGCGACGCGGCCGGCGAGCGAGCCGGGGGCGAGAGGGTTGGTCACTGGAGGTCTCCTCGAAGTTCAGAGCGGGCCGGCGCACGAGCGTCGCCGCAGCGAACCGAGACTATCAACTCCCCCATGCCGCTCCCGGCACTGCTAGTTTCGAATCAGCCGACCCGCGTGCGAAGGAGACCCGATTTGGATGTGCTGACCCAGTACGCGTGGATCGCCTGGCTCGTGCTGATTCTCGCGTTCGCGACGATCGAGGTGTTCACGCTCGAGATGACCTTCCTCATGCTCGCGCTCGGCAGCGTGGCCGGACTCCTGTCCGGGCTCTTCGGCATCCCCTGGTGGGCGCAGTTCGTCATCGCCGCGGTCGTCGCGGTCGCCCTGATCCTGGTCCTGCGGCCGCCGTTGCTCCGCGCGCTCAGACGGGGCTCCGACCCGGCGCGCAGCAACATCGACGCGCTGATCGGCGCCGAGGGCACGGTCGTGCACACGGTCGGCGCAGCCGGCGGGCAGGTCAGGCTGCAGAACGGCGAGACCTGGACGGCACGGTTGTCACCGGCGACCGAGCAGGCGGATGTCGCGGTCGGCGGGCGCGTGCTCGTCACGGGCATCGATGGTGCGACGGCCGTCGTCGTGCCGGTAGAGAGGAGTTCGGCCGAGTAATGGACATTTCCGGCATCATCGTGACGATCGTCGTCATCGCGATCGTCATCTTCGTGATCGTCGTCATCGCGCGATCCGTCCGAATCATCCCCCAGGCCTACGCGGGCGTCGTCGAACGCCTCGGCCGCTACCACAAGACGCTCACGCCGGGCCTCAACATCCTCGTGCCGTTCATCGACCGGCTGCGCCCCCTGGTCGACATGCGCGAGACCGTCGTCTCGTTCCCCCCGCAGCCCGTCATCACGGAGGACAACCTGGTCGTCTCGATCGACACGGTCGTCTACTTCCAGGTCACCGATGCCCGCGCCGCGACGTACGAGATCGCCAACTACCTCGGCGCGGTCGAGCAGCTGACGACCACCACCCTCCGCAACGTCGTCGGCGGGCTGAACCTCGAGGAGGCGCTCACCTCTCGCGACAACATCAACGGACAGCTGCGCGTCGTGCTCGACGAGGCGACCGGCAAGTGGGGCATCCGCGTGTCGCGCGTCGAGCTCAAGGCGATCGACCCGCCCATCTCCATCCAGGACTCGATGGAGAAGCAGATGCGCGCCGAACGAGACCGCCGTGCGCTCATCCTCACGGCCGAGGGCACCAAGCAGTCCGCCATCCTCACCGCGGAGGGGCAGCGGCAGGCCGCGATCCTCCAGGCCGAGGGTGACGCGAAGGCCGCCGTGCTGCGCGCACAGGGCGAGGCCGAGGCGATCCTCACGGTCTTCGACGCCATCCACAAGGGCGACCCAGACCCGAAGCTGCTCGGCTACCAGTACCTGCAGATGCTGCCGCAGCTCGCGCAGGGCGACGCGAACAAGCTCTGGGTCATCCCGAGCGAGCTGACCGAGGCGCTCAAGGGCATCGGCCGGGCCTTCACTCCCCCGGCCGCGGGCGCCGCGCCTGCGAGCGGGGCTGCGCCCACCGCAGCCGCCGCTCCGCCGGTGGCGCCGCCCGGCACGTTCCCGCCGCAGGCGTGAGTCGCGGAGTGGCTTCGACGTACTTCGAACCCGCGAGGCCCCGCGTGCTTGCGCACCGGGGCCTCGCGGTCGACGCACCAGAGAACACGCTGCTCGCGTTCGCGAAGGCGATCGCGGTCGGTGCCGGCTACCTCGAGACCGACGTGCATGCGAGCCACGACGGGGTCGCGGTCGTGTCGCACGATCCGTCGCTCGAGCGTGTCGCCGGGCGGAAGGTGGCGGTCGGGCAACTGACCGTGCACGAGCTCGGCCGGATCGACCTCGGGCACGGACAGAGCTTCTCCTCGCTCGAAGCGACCCTCGACGCGTTCCCCGACGCCCGGTTCAACATCGACGTGAAGGAGGAGGCGGCGGTCGAGCCGACGATCGCCGCGATCGCGCGCACCGGGGCGGCCGGCCGGGTGCTGCTGACGAGCTTCTCCGAGCGACGCCGGCAGCGGCTGGCCCGACTCGTTCCCGGCGCGGTGACCTCGGTCGGCGGCACGGGTGTGCTCCGATTCCGGAGCGCCGCATTCCTCCGCTCCCCGGCGTCCGCGACCCGCGCGCTCCACGGTGGGCTCGCACTCCAGATCCCCGAGCGCAGCGGGCCCGTTCACCTCGTGACCCGTCCCCTCGTCGACCTCGCCCACCGCGTCGGTGCCGAGGTGCACGTCTGGACGGTCAACGACCCCGCCGACATGACGCGGCTCCTCGAACTCGGCGTCGACGGGCTCGTCACCGACCGGGCCGACCTCGCGATGCAGGTCATCGCCGCTCGAAGCTGAGAATTCCCCGCAAAACCTCAGGCGGCGGAAAGGGAACGCCCAGCTTGATCGTTGACAATGTCAGACGATCGAGTAAAGGGAGAACACCATGGCGGACCGGAGCCTTCGAGGCATGCGAATCGGCGCACAGAGCCTGCAGAGCGAAGACGGCGTGGTGTTCGCCGACCGTGCGGAGCACACGTATCGATGCGAGGCCTGCGGCCACGAGACGGTCATGACCTTCTCTGCCGACGCCGAACTCCCCGAGACGTGGGAGTGCCGTCAGTGCGGTGCCGCCGCCACGCTCCTCGTCGACTCGAAGCCGGTCGAGATCGACCGCTCGGGCGAGAAGGTCGCCCGTACCCACTGGGACATGCTGCTCGAGCGCCGCACGCGCGCCGAGCTCGAGGAGCTCCTCGAGGAGCGCCTCACCTACCTGCGCGCCCGTCGCGGCCAGCAGAAGATCGGCGCCTGAGCCGGGCGCTCAGCGCCGAACCCTCAGTCGCGCGATTCCCGACGCGAACCTGAACGCGTCGCGAGCACGCCTGCCGCGATGAGGCCCGCGAGTGCCGCGAGCACGATCGTGATCGGCACCCATCCGGCGAGCGCCACCGACGGGGTGATGCCCTGGCGCAGTTCGACATCGGTCACCATCGCGCCCGGCTCGTCTGCCGGCAGCGCATCGATCGTCCGACCCGTCGGATCGATGACCTGACTCGTGCCGACCGTCGAGATGTTGACGACCGAGCGCCCCGTCTCGATCGCCCGCAGCCGGGCGATGGCGAGCTGCTGCTGGTTCTCGTCGGTGCCGCGGAAGTCGGCGTTGTTCGTCTGGAACAGGTAGACCTCCGCGCCGTCGCGCGCACCCTCCCAGATGACCTCGTCGTAGATGACGTCGAAGCAGATCGCCAGGCCGGCGACGGCCGGTCCGAGATCGAACACCGGCGGGTTCACGCCGGGCGAGTACCCGCGCTGCACCAGCCCGGTCAGGTTCGGCACGATCGCGTCGTAGAACCAGCGGTCGGGGATGTACTCGCCGAACGGCACCGGATGCCGCTTGTCGTAGCTGTCGACCGCGCCCTCCCCCGCGCGCCAGAGCAGTGAGGTGTTGAAGTACTCCTCGCCGCGCACCGTGACGGTGTTCAGCACGACCGGTGCGTCGAGAGCGGTGCTCAGCGAGTCGAACACCTCGGCCGCCGCCTCACTGCGGGTCGGGTCGATGTCGGAGCCGCCCTCGGGCCAGAGGAGGACGTCGACGCCCTCCTCGCCGAGGATCGGCTCGGTCGCCTCGAGCTGGGCGGCGAGCACATCGCCCTGGGTGCGCTCGTCGAAGTAGCCCGAGGGGCCGTTGCCCTGCACGCTCGCGACGCGGAGCTCGCCGACCGGCGTCGTCGGCCACGCGGGCAGCACGACGGCGACCACGAGGAGCGCGGCGACCGGCACCGCGGTGCGGAGGTCGCGCCATCCGCGAAGCCGCACCCACTCGATGACGCCGGCGACGATCGCGACCATCACGAACCCGAGGCCGGTCGACCCCACCCATGAGACGAGTTCGGCGAAGGGGCTCTCCGCCTGGCTGAGCGCCGCGCGCCCCCAGGGGAATCCCCCGTACGGCAGCGTGCCGTTGGCGGTCTCGCGGACGATCCAGAGCCCGGCCACGAGCAGTGGCAGCACGATCAGTCTGACCCAGCGCGAATCGTTCGCCCGCGGCACCCAGCGGTAGGCGAGCGTGATGAGCACCGCCCCGCCCGCCACGAAGAGCGACTCGAGGAACGACAGGGCGAGCCACGGGATCGGGCCGAGGTAGAGCGAGGTCCACGACACCTGCTGCAGGTAGAACGCGAGCCCGAAGACGAACCCGACGAGCGCAGCGCCCCAGGCTCGTCGACCGATCAGGCTGAGGAGCGCGAGCGCGATGCCGACGAAGGCGAGCGGCCAGATGCCGAGCCCGGGGAATCCCAGGTCGTAGACCGAGCCGCCCACCGCGGCGGCGAGCACGGCCGCCCAGAGTGGCAGCGGCAGGAGGCGACGTGTGGGGCTCTCGGGCACCAGATCAGCCTAGGCGACGCACCGGCGCGTCACGAGCGCGGGGCGGGGCGTCAGACGACCGTGCCGTAGGCGACGACGCCGCGACGGACGGCATCGATCGCCGCGCGCGCCGTGGCGCCGAGCTCGGCGTCGGCCACGATCGAGATCTGGTCGAGCAGGTCGACGACCTGCTTCGTCAACCGCACGAAGTCGCCTGCTGCGAGCTCGGTGTCCTCGAGGACCCCGCCGAGGTCGCCGCCGCGCGCCCACGAGTGCATCGCCGAGGCGAGGGCCGGCGACGGCTGGTCGCTGCCCGGCAGGCGATGGTCGCGTTCGAGGTCGTCGAGCTCGCTCCAGACGTCGAGCGTGCGATCGAACGCCTCGCGGAAGCCGGCGCGGGGCAGCCGGAAGTCGACGTTGCGATCGTCGCGTCGCGGCTCGTAGACGAGCGACGCAGCCATCGCGGCCACCCCCGCGACATCCAGCCCGTCCCACAACCCGTGCCGGAGGCACTCGGCGACGAGGAGATCGCGTTCGCCGTAGATGCGCTTCAGGATGCGACCCGCCGGCGTCGAGACCACCGCGCCCTTCGCGTCGCGCTCGAGGTAGCCGAGCTTCGTCAGCACCTCGGCGACCTTGTCGAAGCGCTTCGCGACCTGGCCGGTTCGCGTGCGGATCTGCCGGAGGAGGTCGTCGTGCTCCTGCTTCAGGCGCCACCAGCGCTCGGCCCAGCGCGCGTGCTGCTCGCGTTCGGCGCAGCCGTGGCATGGGTGGGCGCGGAGCGCCTTGCGCGCGGCGACGAGCTCTCGCTGCATCCGCTCGCGCTGCGCATGTGACGGGTTGCCCTTCGACGACTGCCGCTCGAGTCGGCCGATCTCGCGGCGCAGCGTCGCGTACTCGGCGAAGTCGCCGAGGTGGCAGCGCATGGCGTCCTCGAACCCCGCCATCGACTCCTCCTGCTTGCGGAGGGTCCGGGCGAGGTCGACGACGGCGCGGTCGGCCTGGAACTGCGCGAAGGAGAGCTCGAGGATCTGACGGGTGCGGTCGCGCCCGAACTGGTCGATGAGGTTCACCGCCATGTTGTACGTCGGCCGGAAGCTCGAGTTCATCGGATAGCTGCGCCGCGAGGCGAGTGCCGCCACCGACTCGGGATCGAGGCCGTCGACCCACTGGATGACGGAGTGCCCCTCGACGTCGATGCCACGCCGGCCGGCGCGCCCGGTGAGCTGGGTGTACTCCCCCGGGGTGATCGGCACGCGCGCCTCGCCGTTGAACTTCTCGAGCTTCTCGAGCACGACCGAGCGGGCCGGCATGTTCACGCCGAGCGCGAGCGTCTCCGTCGCGAAGACCACCTTCACGAGCTTCTGCTGGAAGAGGTCCTCGACGATCTCCTTGAACGCGGGCAGCATGCCCGCATGGTGGGCGGCCACGCCGCGCTCGAGTCCCTCGAGCCACTCCCAGTAGCCGAGCACCGCGAGGTCCTCGTCACGGAGCATCCTCGCCCGCTCTTCGACGATCGCGCGGATCTCGCTGCGTTCGTGCGCCTCGGTCAGCCGGATGCCCGAGCGGAGCACCTGGCGCACCGCTTGGTCGCAGCCGGCGCGCGAGAAGATGAACACGATCGCCGGCAACAGGTTCTTGCCCTGCAGCAGGGCGACCACCTCGGGGCGATCGAGGCGCCCCGAGCCGGGCCCGCCCTGGTGGAAGCGGCCGCGGTCGCCGCCCCGCCGCCCCCGCTGCGAACGCTGCGAGATCGAGCGGCCGCCCATGCGCGCCAGCTGCTTCAACTCGGGATTCACTCGATGGGTCGCGGCCTGCCCCGAGGAGTCGAAGAGGTCGACGAGCTTCTGCTTGACGAGCACGTGCTGCTCGAGCGGCACCGGCCGATCCTCCGACACGATGACGTCGGTGTCGCCGCGCACGGCCTGCAGCCAGTCGCCGAACTCCTCGGCGTTCGACACGGTCGCGCTGAGCGAGACGAGCCGCACCGCCTCGGGGAGGTGGATGATGACCTCCTCCCACACGGCGCCGCGGAAGCGGTCGGCGAGGTAGTGCACCTCGTCCATGACCACGTAGGCGAGGCGATCGAGCAGCGCCGACTCGGCGTAGAGCATGTTGCGCAGCACCTCGGTCGTCATGACGACGATGCGTGCGCCCGAGTTGACGTTCGTGTCGCCCGTGAGCAGGCCCACGTTCTCGGCGCCCCAGGCGTCGACGAACTCCTGGTACTTCTGGTTCGAGAGTGCCTTGATCGGCGTCGTGTAGAAGACCTTCGCCCCCGGCTCCTGCATCGCGAGGTAGACCGCGAACTCGGCCACGACCGTCTTGCCCGCCCCGGTCGGGGCCGCGACGAGCACGCTGCGTCCCTCGTCGAGCGCGGCGCAGGCGGCGCGCTGGAACGGGTCGAGGTCGAATCGCACCGACGCGGCGAACTCGGCGAGCCGGGGCTGCCGGCGTTGTTGGCGGGACAGCGCGTAGCGCTCGGCCGGCGAGAGGCTCATCACCCCTCCAGCCTAGACAGCGTCGCCGAACTCCAAGCGGTTGCGGCGCTCGACACGGCGATCATGCAGGCTCGCGATGAACCAGGCCGCGAAGTACAGGCCGATCATCGGGATGGCGAGCATGAACATCGAGACCACGTCGGCCGAGGGCGTCGCGATCGCCGTGAACAGCACGATCACGAGGATGGCGACGCGCCACGACTTGATGATCGACGCGGCGCTGATCACGCCCGCGAAGTTCAGCAGCACGATGAACACCGGCACGACGAACGCGATGCCGATCGCCACGACGAGCTTCAGCACGAAGTCGATGTACTCCTTCGCGGTGAGCAGCGACATCGCGCCCTCGGGCACGAAGCTCGTCATCAGCTTCACGATGTTCGGCAGCACGAACCAGCCGGCCGCGCAGCCCGCGAAGAAGAGCGGGATCGCCGTCATGAAGAACGCGAGCGTGAAGCTGCGCTCCTTCTTGTTCAGCCCTGGCACCAGGAACGCGAAGATCTGATACAGCCAGACCGGACTCGAGATCACGAGGCCGAGGGTCAGCGCGATCTGCAGGCGCAGGTCGAACGCGCTCGAGATCGTCGGGAAGACGATCGCGGTCTCGGCGTCCTGCCCGCGCGCCTCGGCGACGCGGACGACCGGCTCCTGGATGGCGTCCCACACGTACAGGTCGGTGAGCACCCAGCCGGCGACCATGCCGACGACGATCGCGATCGCGGAGATGAACAGCCGCTTGCGCAACTCGATGAGATGCGCGCCGAGCGACATCCGCTTCTCGCGGTTCTTCTCTCCGCGATCCTTCACCGCGGTCATCGAGGTCAGGCGCTCTTGCCGGAACCCGGCTCTTCGGACTTCGTCTGCTCGTCAGCAGGCGCGGCTGCGTCGCCGTCGCCCTTGTCGGAGCGCACTTCGGTCTTCAGGATCTTCATCGACTGCCCGAGGCTGCGGGCGAGCGCCGGAAGCTTGGGGGCGCCGAACAGCAGCAGAATGACCACGAGGATGATCAGCGCGTGCCAACCGGTGAAGCCTTGCCACATAGGTATTCGTCCGTTTCTCGGGGGATGTTGGCGACAGTCTACCTGTCGGAGGTTTCCGTCCGTCCACTCCTGTGGACGGATGCCCGCGCGTCGCGTCGGAGGGATCAGTTCGGCGGGTCGTCCGTGAGCGCGGATGCCTCGGCATCGACGTAGCCCGCGAGACCCGCCTCGGCCCATCCGGCGACCGCCGCTCGCGCCTCGGGAGGCCCGACGACCGTCACGAGGCCGGGGAGGCCGGCCACGAGCCGCTTGAGGCCGTGCACGTGCGCGAGACGCAGGGTCACCCGCAGGCGCCCGTCGACCTCGGCGGTCGTCGAGTCGGCGAGGTAGTCGGCGAGGAGCGGCAGCGCCTCGGGCGCGACATCCACCACGACGTCGAAGTCGGACTCGGAGCTCTGGAAGAGCGTGTCGGGCACCTCGCGCTCGGGGTGCTGGTCGATCGGCACCTCGGAGACGACGAGGTCGCTCATGCGGTCGACGCGGAAGTTGCGCACGTCCTCGCGGGTGTGGCAGTACGCCTGCAGGTACCAGTCGGCGTCCTGCGAGAGGATGCGCAGCGGGTCGACCCGGCGACGCCCGGCGACGCCGAGCGCGTTGCGGTAGTCGAACTCGAGCTGGCGGCCGCCCGCGACGGCCTCGCGGATGCGCGCGAGCGAGGCGTCCGCCTCGGACTCCGCGACGGCGAGGCGGCTCGGCGCGGCGGAGGCGCCCGCGGTGAGCTTCTGCATGAGCGCGGCGAGCGAGGCGCTCCCGGCGTTCTCGGGCAGTGCGGAGAGGTACTGGAGGCCCGCGATGAGCGCGGACGCCTCGCGCGCGGAGAGCCGCGGCGCGTCGTCGATCGCGACGTGGTGCACGATGACGATCACGTCGTCGTCCTCGAAGGAGTCCCAGTCGATGTCGAAGAGGTCGTTCGGCTGGTAGGTGCCGGTCGCGCCGGGCAGCCCCGAGGTGGCGATCAGTCGCACGGCATCGCGGATCTCCTCCGCGCCGATGCCGAAGTGCGCGGCGGCCTCGTCGACGTCGACGACCTGCTGCTCGAGCAGGTACGGCACGAACGACAGGAGGAAGACGAGCTTGTCGGGCGCCTTCAGCGGGCGTGCGCGCTTCGCGCTCATCGGATGTCTCCTTCGCGATGGGCCTCGGCGACCGCACGGAGCCGTGCGCGGACGGCGTCGCGGAGCGAGCTCGGCGAGAGCACCCGGACCTCGGGCCCGTAGGCCGCGAGCTCGTCGGCGAAGATGGCGGCGTCGGTGTAGTGGAGGCGGATGACGCCCGCGTCCTCGTCGCGCAGCGAGGCCCGCTTGCCGAGGCGCACCTCCGCGTCGCTGCCCGCGGTGACCGCGAGATCGGCGGCGTTCGCGAGGCGCAGCGCGCTGAGGTCGGCGATCACCTGGTCCTGGATGCCGGGCGGCGGGGCGTCGAAGCTCGAGCCGGGCACCGTGGTCACCTCGCCGACGATGCGCGAGAGCAGGAAGGTGCGGGGCTCCTGGGCGTCGAGGTCGAAGGCGTGCAGGTGCCAGCGCCCCTCGTGCAGCACGACTGCGAGCGGGTTGGCCGTGCGCTGGCGCGGCGCCTGCTCGCCCGGCTTGAAGTAGCGGAACCGCACCGCCTGCCGGCGGTCGAGGGCCTGGCGCAACGGCTCGAACGCCGCGTCGCGCACCCGCAGGCGCGGCGCATAGCCGATCACGGGCTCGTGCGGCTCGATGCCGAGCGAGCGCAGCTTCGTGAGCGCACGCTGCGAATCGGCCGACAGGGATGCCTCGCGCCAGACCTCGGCCGCGAGGCCGAGGAGCGCGAGCTCGTCGGGCGTGAACCGCACCTCTTCGGGGAGTTCGTACTGCCCCTTCGGAATGCGATAGCGCAGCGCCTGGTTGTCGCCAGGCCGGTCGGGCGACTCGACGGTCTCGAGCGGGATGCCGAGCTCGCGGATGTCGTCCTTGTCGCGCTCGAACTGGCGCTCGAGGTTCGCGTTCGCACCCGAGGCGTCGAAGCGCTCGGCGTAGCCGCGAACGGTCGAGAGGATCTCGGACTTCAGGAGCCCCGTCTCGGTCGCCAGCAGCGCCAGCACCAGACTGAACAGTCGGTCCTCGACCGGTACCTTCACTTCGCCCCTGCGCTCTCCCCCGGCCACACGAGCGATCATACTGAAACGCTCGCGCCGGCCGGCCGCGCAGGCGTGATCAGAGCACGCCCAGGATGTCGACGACGAAGAAGAGGGTCGAGTCCGCGGGGATCTTCGCGTTCGCCTGGTCGCCGTAGCCGTCTTCGGGAGACACGATGACGCCCACCTGGGAGCCCACGGTCTGGCCGATGATCGCCTTCGAGAAGCCCGGGATCACCTGCGCACCCTCGCCCTCGGCGACGGTGAAGGTCACCGGGCTGCCGTTCTCCCAGCTGGAGTCGAACACGCTGTTGTCGTCCCAGAGGACGCCCGTGTACTGCACGACCACCGTGTCGCCGGACTCGACGACCTCGCCGGAGCCCTCCTTCAGCACCTCGACCTCGGTCTGCTCGGGCGGGTCGTTCTTCGGCACCGTGATGCCGGGGCGACCGTCGGGAGCGAGCACCACCGCGGGGAAGCCGTCGCGGCTGAGGCGCACGGCGCCGTCGGCACGCGACGGGAACGCCTGCTGCACGTCGAGCACCAGGACCAGGCTGTCGCCCGGGGCGATGCCGATCGACTGGTTGCCGTTCGGGCCGAAGCCGTCCTTCTCGGGGACGACGACGGCGACACGCGAACCCTCGCGGGCGCACGTCAGGCCCTTCTTCAGGCCGGGCAGCGTCGTGTCGGAGACCGTGAGCGGCACCGCGTCCTCATCGCCGAAGCCGGTGACCTGGAGCTCGTCACCGGTCGCGCCGTTGTAGACGGCGAGGCCGACGAGGGCCATCTGTCCCTCGGTGAGGAGGGGCCCCTCGCCCTCGACGATCTCGGTGCACTCCGTCTCGCTCGGCATGAGCGGCGTCGGGAAGTCGACCTTCGGCGCCGAGCCGAACTCACCGGTCGCCTCGACCAGCTCGGACGAGCCGCCCGTGGAGGCCTCGGGCGCGGGCGCCGGGGCGGTGCAGCCGGTGAGGGCGACGGCGACGAGGCCGGCCGTGGCGATGAGCGCGAATGACGAGCGCACTGATCCTCGATTCTTCGATGGGTCGCGGAGGGGCGTTGAAAGCCTACCCGTCCGAGTCGGACGGTTCGTTCTCGTCGGCTGGGCCGGTGGAACCGGCCTTCCGGGCCGCGGCGCCGGCCGCGCGCACGCGCTTGCGGAGGCTCTTGTCGCTGACCTGCCGCTCGCCGAGGGCGCCGGGTGTCCACGCCTCGACGTCCTCGGCGCTGAACTCGGTCTTCGACGGGCGGCGCTTGAGCTCGGGCAGCACGGTGTCGGGCGCGAGGCGGCGGGCCGTGATGAGGAAGCCGGTGTGGGCGATCATGCGGTGATCGGGGCGCACGGCGAGGCCCTGCACGTGCCAGCCGCGCACCATCGTCTCGGAGGACTGGGGCTCGGTGTACTCCCCCGTCGCCCTGATCGCCTCGGCGACGCGCGAGAGCTGGGTGGCGGTCGCGATGTAGCAGAGCAGCACGCCGCCGGGCTTGAGAGCGGCCGACACGGCGTCGAGGCACTCCCACGGCGCGAGCATGTCGAGCACGACCCGGTCGACGCTGCCGTCGTCGACCGTCTCGGGCAGCACCTCGGCGAGGTCGCCGAGACCGATCGACCAGTTCTCGGGCACGGCGCCGTGGAAGGTCGCGATGTTGCCGCGGGCGACTTCGGCGAAGTCGTCGCGCCGCTCGAAGGAGTGGAGCCGCCCGTTCGCGCCGATCGCGCGGAGCAGCCACAGCGAGAGCGCGCCCGAGCCGACGCCGGCCTCGACGACCGTCGCGCCCGGGAAGATGTCGGCCTGCGCGAGGATCTGCGCGGCGTCCTTCGGGTAGACGATCGCCGCACCGCGCGGCATCGACATCACGAAGTCGCTGAGCAGCGGGCGAAGTGCGAGGTACTCGATGCCGACCTGGTTCGCGACGACCGAGCCGTCGGGCAGGCCGATGAGGTCGTCGTGCGCGATGAGGCCCTTGTGCGAGTGGAACATCTGGCCCGGCTCGAGGGTGATGGTGTGCATGCGGCCCTTGGGGCCGGTGAGCTGCACCCGGTCGCCGACGCGGAACGGCCCGCTCTGCTCGCCACGGCTCGCATTCATCGTGCGACCTCCTCTGCGGTGAGGAGCGCGGCGACGTCGGCGACGGTCGCGCCTTCGAGCGTCGGCCAGATGACCGTCGAGGGCACGTCGTCGAGCTCGAGGATGTTGGGGACGCCGACGGCGACGGCACCGGCGGTGAAGGCCGAGGTGAGCCCCGCGGGCGAGTCCTCGAAGGCGACGCAGTCGGCGATGTCGACGCCGAGCAGGTCTGCGGCCTGCAGATACGGCTGCGGATGCGGCTTCGCGTGCTCGACCGAGTCGCCGGTGACGATGACGTCGAAGGCCGTGAACGGGATCGCCGAGATGATCTCGTCGGCCATCGAGCGCAGCGACATGGTCACGAGCGCGGTGGGCACGGATGCCTCGCGCAGCGCCTCGAGCAGTTCGCGGGCGCCCGGGCGCCACGGCACGCCGTGCTCGACGAGCATCTCGCTGACGCGGCCGGTCAGGCGGTTCACGATCGTGTCGGCGTCGAGGTCGACGCCCTTCGCCTGGAAGACCCGGGCTGACTCCCAGAGGCCGCTGCCGACGAGGGCGAGCGCCTCCTCGTGGCTCCAGCTGCCGCCGAAGGCCTCGACGAGCTCCTCCTCGGCGGCCATCCAGTAGCGTTCGGTGTCGACGAGGGTTCCGTCCATGTCCCAGAGGGCGGCGGCAGGCAGTCGTGTGGTCACAACCCCCAAGTCTACGGGCACGCCCTATTGTGGAGAGGACCCCGGGCGTCCGGGGCGGGAAGCGGGGCACCAGCAGTGAATCAGCCGGCCGGATTCGAAGGTCGAAGGCTGCTCGTGGTCGCCTTCGAGGGCTGGAACGACGCCGGTGAGGCGGCGACCGGAGCAGCGAAGCTCCTCAGCGAGCGGCTCGGCCTCGTCGAGATCGCCGCGGTCGATCCCGAGATCTACTTCGACTACCAGTTCACGCGCCCCACGATCGTCACCGCCGACGACGGCTCCCGACAGCTCGAATGGCCGGGCGCGGCGATCCTCGGCCCCAGCGGCCGGGGTGATCTCGACGACCCGGTGACCGGCCCCGGGGCATCCGGACTGCACGTGCTCATGGGCGCCGAGCCCGCGCGCAGCTGGAAGGGCTTCGCCGCCGAGCTCGTCGACGCGGCGCTCGCCGCCGACATCGACGGCGTCGTGCTGCTCGGCGCGATGCTCGCCGACGCCCCGCACACGCGCCCCCTGACCGTCTTCGCCTCGAGCGAGAACCCCGAGGTGCGCAGTGCGCTCGGCGTCGAGCGCTCGACGTACGAGGGTCCCGTCGGCATCCTCAGCGTGATCGCCGACCAGGCCGAGCGCGCGGGCATCCCGACCGTGTCCCTCTGGGCCTCGGTCCCCCACTACGTGCACAACGCACCGTCGCCGAAGGCCGTGCTCGCGCTGCTCGGCAAGCTCGAGGAGCTCACCGGGCTCTCGATCCCGCGCGGCAGCCTCGAGGTCGACGCGCAGGCGTGGGAGGCCGGCGTCGACGCGCTCGCCGCCGAGGACGAGGAGATGGCCGGCTACATCACGCAGCTCGAACAGGCCCGCGACGCGGTCGACGCCCCCGAGGCGAGCGGCGAGGCGATCGCGCAGGAGTTCGAGCGCTACCTCCGTCGCCGCGGCGACGGCCCCGAGGGGCGCGCCGACGGGCGCGGCGGCCCGGCCGCACCCTGACGGAGGCGCGCAGACGGCCGAGCCCGACCGCACCTCGCGCTGACGGATGCCCAGCTGACGCGGCCGCGCCGCCCCGGTCGACCGCGTCGGTCGCTCAAGCCTGGATCGCGCCGGTGGCGAGCATGGCGAACAGCGCGCCGCCGAGCACGATGCGGTAGATCACGAACGGCAGGAAGCTGTGCTTCGAGATCCAGCTCATGAAGAACGCGATCACGAG
This sequence comes from Agromyces sp. NPDC057679, assembly GCF_042799635.1. Lineage (NCBI taxonomy): Bacteria > Bacillati > Actinomycetota > Actinomycetes > Micrococcales > Microbacteriaceae > Agromyces > Agromyces sp. NPDC057679. The sequence goes on from NZ_JBHVIK010000003.1 coordinate 295,601, forward strand.
GATGCCGACGACGAACGCGACGAGGGTCGCCGCCGCGGTCTCGATCGGACCGTAGACCGTGGGCTCGTCGAGACTCTTCACGAGCTGGAAGAAGCCGCTGCCGAACACCGCGGGGATCGCGAGGAGGAACGCGTAGCGGGCGGCCGCGGCGCGCTCGTAGCCGAGCAGGAGGCCCATCGTGATCGTGCCGCCCGACCGCGAGACGCCCGGGATGAGTGAGAGCGACTGCGCGAAGCCGTAGAGCACGCCGTGCGGGTATGTGAGCTGGTCGAGCTTGCGGCGCTTCGCCCCGGCCCAGTCGGCGAGGCCGAGGATGATGCCGAAGACGACGAGCATCGTCGCCGTGATCCAGAGCGAGCGGAGCGTCGACTCGATCGCGTCCTGGAAGAGGATGCCGAACACCACGATCGGGATCGAGCCGATGATGATGAGCCAGCCCATGCGCGCGTCGGGGTCGTTGCGGGGCACGCGACCGGTGAACGAGCCGAACCAGTGCGAGATGATGCGCACGATGTCGCGCCAGAAGAAGACCACGACCGCCGTCTCGGTGCCGAGCTGCGTGATGGCGGTGAACGCCGCCCCCGGGTCCTGCGCGCCGGGCAGGAACTCCCCGAGGATGCGCAGGTGGGCGCTCGAGGAGATCGGGAGGAATTCGGTCAGGCCCTGGACGAGTCCGAGGATGAGCGCTTCGATCACGTGGTTGCTGTCGCCTTCCGTCTCCGCGCGCGGCGGATCTCTGCTTCGGCCGTCGACGGGCCGGTCAGTACTCGAGGAGCAGGTCGCGGAGGACCTGCCTCCCGAAGACTAGTGCGTCGAGCGGCACCCGCTCGTCAACGCCGTGGAACATCGCAGGGAAGTCCAAGCCTTCGGGCAGCCGCAGTGGGGCGAAGCCGTACCCGGCGATGTCGAGCCGGCTGAGCGCCTTGTTGTCGGTGCCGCCCGAGAGCAGGTAGGGGAACACCGGCGCGCCCGGATCGTGCGCCTCGAGCGAGCGCTTCACCGCGTCGACGAGGCTGCCCGAGGTCGAGCTCTCGAGCCCCACGTCGCGATGCACGATCTCGATCTCGATGTCGTCGCCGACGAGCGCCTGCACCTCGGCGAGCACCGCCTCCTCCTCGCCGGGAAGGGTGCGGATGTCGATCAGCGCCTCCGCGCGGTCGGGGATGACGTTGTGCTTGTAGCCCGCCTCGAGCAGCGTCGGGTTGGAGGTCGTGCGCAGCGTGGCGGTGATGAACCCCGAGGCCGAGCCGGTCGCGAGGGCGAGCTCGTCGGGCGAGACCTGCTCGGGGTCGACGCCGAGCACGCCCGCGATCTCGCCGAGGAGCTCGCGCGTCGTGTCGGTGAGCCGGATCGGCCAGTCGGTGCGTCCGAGCACGGCGACGGCCTCGGCGAGGCGCGTGATCGCGTTGTCGCGGATGCGGCGGGATCCGTGCGCAGCGACACCGCGGGCGACGAGCTTGATCCAGAGCAGCGACTTCTCCCCCGTCTGCAGCAGATACGCCCGCCGGCCGCCGACGGTGATCGAGTAGCCGCCGACCTCGCTGATGGCCTCGGTCGCCCCCGCGAAGAGCTCGGGGTGGTGGTCGACGAGCCAGCTCGAACCGGCACCGCCGCCGGCCTCCTCGTCGGCGAAGAACGCGAACACGAGCTCGCGCTCGGGCAGGCGCCCCGAGCCGAGGATGTCGCCGAGGGCGGCGAGCATCATCGCGTCCATGTCCTTCATGTCGACCGCGCCGCGGCCCCACAGCATGCCGTCGCGGACTTCGCCCGCGAAGGGGTCGACGCTCCAGTTGCGGGCGTCGGCGGGGACGACGTCGAGGTGGCCGTGCACGACGAGCGCCGGCTTCTCGGGATTGCGGCCGGGCACGCGCGCGACGACGCTCGTGCGGCGGGGCTCGGGTTCGAACAGCTGCGGGGCGAGTCCGAGGGCGGCGAGCTTCGCCTCGACGTACTCGGCGGCCTCGCGCTCGCCGTTGGCCCGGCCCGAACCGTAGTTCGAGGTGTCGAAGCGGATCAGGTCGCGGGCGATCACCGCCGTCTCGTCGAGCTCCGTCCCCGCAGGGATCGTCACGGGGTTCGTCGCTGATTTCTCGGATGCCTCGACCATGCGCTCCACGCTAGTCGCTGGCCTCGTTCCGTGCCCCAGACGGCTGAGAAGGTGGTTCGGAACCGGTTTTTCGGGGTGCCATCCGGGGTTTCACCGGGGCGAGCGAGCACAGGGCGCCGTTTGGTCAAAACGGCCTCTGAAACCGTGCTAATCTCTTCTACGGCCGCTGAGAGATCAGCGGAGAGACACAAGCGCGGGTGGCGGAAATGGCAGACGCGCTAGCTTGAGGTGCTAGTGCCCTAACGGGCGTGGGGGTTCAAGTCCCCCCTCGCGCACGCTTGTGTCGAGAAGGCCGGATCAGATTCTGATCCGGCCTTCTCGCGTTTCAGGGGTCGGGTGCACCGCCGCAGGTCGCCATGCCGCCTCAGGTCACAGCGTCTCGCTCGGCTCGACCGGCTCGATGAGCTCGGGGCCGTTGTCGCCGAGCGGGGCGACCTCGTGGAATCGCAGCTCGGGCACCATCGGCCGTGACGCGGCGACCGCCTGGTCGACGAGCGACTGATCGCCCTTCGTCTCGGGGTCGAGCCAGGTCGACCAGAACTCGGGCGGCAGCATGACCGGGATGCGGTCGTGGATGTCGGCGAGCCCGCCCGTCGCGTCGGCGGTCATGATGGTCGCGGTGAGCACCCACCGGTCGGGGTCATCGTCGGCCTTCGTGCGATCGCGCCACCACGAATACAGCCCCGCGAAGGCGATGGGGCCGTCGTCGGCATGGATGAAGTACGGCGTCTTGCGCTTGCCGACGGTGTGCCACTCGTAGTAACCGTCGGCCGGGATGAGTGCCCGCTTGCCCTGCAGCGAGGCGCGGAACGCCGAGGAGGTCGCGACGCCCTCGGACCGGGCGTTGAAGGTCGGGTACTTGAGCTTCAGCTCCTTCGAGAACGAGGGCACGAGCGACCAGCGCGCCGACTCGAGGCGCCGCACCACGGGCCCCTCCTTGTTCGACTCGATGACGACGGGGATCTGCTCGGTCGGCCGCACGTTCCAGCTCGGCTCTGGCAGCCCCTCGCCGACCGTGTCGATGTCGAAGAGCGCCACCAGGTCGGGGGCCGTATCGGAGATGACGAAGCGTCCGCACATGGCGTCAGGCTACCCCGCGCCGCCGACATCCGAGCGGGGTGGACGGACGGTGCATCCGACTTGCCGTATTCGAACATTTGTTCGAAACTGAGGTGGTGACACTGGCTGCTCCGCTCCACTCCCCGACCGCTCGCCTCGAGCGCGTCGACGAGCTGCAGGCGCGCATCCAGGGCATGCAGTCCACCCGGCTCGAGACCCGCGCGGTGCCCACCCACCCGGCCTTCGCGGGGCTCCTGCCGGGCGGCAGCCTGCGCGAGGGCACCGTCGTCGAGGCGCAGGGCTCGACCACCCTCGTGATGGCCCTGCTCGCGACCCCCTCGGCGAGCGGGCGCTGGGTCGCCGTCGTCGGCATGCCCGAGTTCGGCGTCGAGGCGGCCGCCCGGTTCGGCATCGAGCTCGAGCGGCTCGTGCTCGTCCCAGAGCCCGGGCGACAGTGGCTCGCGGTGGTGGCGGCCCTGGCCGACGTCATCCCCGTCGTCGCCGTCCGACCGGCCCAGCGGGTCGCTCCCGCCGAGGCGTCGCGGCTCGCGGCCCGCCTGCGCGAGCGCGGCGCCACGCTCATCGCCGCCGGCGCCTGGCCCGGCGCCGACGCGAGCCTCGGCGTCGAGCTGAGCGAATGGCACGGCCTCGAACTGGGGCACGGCCTCCTCGACGAGCGCGAGGTCGTCGTGAGCGCCGCCGGCCGGGGCGGGTTCGCGAAGCGGCGACGCTCGCGGCTGCGCCTGCCCGATCGTGCGCTCGGGTTCGCGGTGGCCGACGACGCTTCGGGCGAGGTCGGCCCGACCCATCCCGTCGCCGCGGCATCGCGGCTCGCGCCCGTGATCCATGCCGACTTCGCGAGGCCGGCATGACCGCCGTCTCCCCCGCCCGCGCGATCGTGCTCTGGTGCCCCGACTGGCCCGTCTTCGCGGCCGCCCGCGAGGCCGGGCTCGACCCCGCGGCGCCGCTCGCGCTCACCGAGGGCGGCGCGGTGCACTCGTGCTCGGCGGCCGCCCGCCGCGACGGGGTCGTGCGAGGGCTGCGGCTGCGCGAGGCGCAGTACCGCTCCCCCGCGATCACCGTGCTGCCGTACGACCCGGTGCTCGACGTGCGCGCCTTCGAACCGGTGGTGCGGCAGGTCGAGCAGACCGTCCCAGGGGTGCAGGTCGTGCGGCCCGGCACGCTCGCGATGCGCGCCCGCGGGCCGGCCAGGTACTACGGCGGTGAGGATGCCGCGGCGCGGGCCCTCCTCGAGACCGTCGAGCGGCTCGGGGTGGCCGGCGCCCGGGTCGGCATCGCCGACGGCCCCTTCGCGGCCGAGCAGGCGGCGCGTGCCGTGCGCTCCTCGCCCGTGGGTATCGTGGCGCCCGGGGGCTCCGCCGAGTTCCTCGCGCCGCTGCCCGTCGGCCTCGTCGTCGACGATCGCACCCGCACACTGCTCAACCGGCTCGGCGTGCGCACGCTCGGCGAGTTCGCGGCACTCCCGCAAGGCGACGTGCGCCGGCGCTTCGGCGCCGCAGGCGCCTTCGGCCACGACCGGGCGGCCGGGCGCGAGTCGACGGGGGTGGCGGCCCGCACCCCGCCGCCCGAGTTCGAGATCGCCGCCGAGTTCGAACCGCCGCTCGACCGCATCGACCAGCTCGCCTTCGCGTTCCGGGTGCGCGCCGAAGAGTTCATCGACCGCATGCGGGCCGCGCGGCTCGTGTGCACGGCCATCCGGGTCGAGCTCGATGACGAACGTGGCGGGCACTCCGCCCGCAGCTGGCTGCACCCGCGCTGGTTCACTCCGGCCGACGTGGTCGACCGGGTGCGCTGGCAGCTGCAGGGCGCCGGCACCGCCGACACCGGGCTCGCCTCGCCGATCACGAAGCTGCGGGTGATCCCCGAGCGGGTCGACGGCACCGCGAACCACGAGGCCGGGCTCTGGGGCCAGGGGCCCGACGAGCGCGTGCACCACGCGCTGACCCGCGTGCAGAGCATGCTCGGGCACGAGGGGGTGGTGACGGCGGCGGTCGGCGGCGGTCGCATGCTCGCCGACCGACAGGTGCTCGTGCCGTGGGGCGATCGTGCACCCGAGCACCGGGAGGCGCCGTGGCCCGGCAGCCTGCCCGCACTCGCACCGGCGAGCGTGTTCCGCGAGCGGCATCCGGTCGCCCTGCTCGACGCGGCCGGCGCCCCCGTCGCGATCGACGAGCGTGGAGCGATCTCGGCCCCGCCCGAGCGTTTCGCGGTCGGCCGCGGCGCCTCCGAGCAGGTGCGGGCGTGGGCGGGGCCGTGGCCCGTCGTCGAACGCTGGTGGGACGCCGATCGGGCCCGCCGGGTGCATCGCTTCCAGATCGTCGACCACGACGGCTGCGCGTGGCTGCTCGTGCGCGACGACGAGGGCTGGTGGGCCGAGGCGAGGTACGACTGATGGGGTGGAACAACCCCGAGATCCCCTGGTCGGAGCTCGAGCGCACGCTCTCCGACCGGCGTCGCCCGAACCCGGGCGCGTCGAAGCTCATCGCCGACGGCGGCGACGGCCCGGCGTTCAGTCGCAAGCGCCAGCCGTACCGTCCGAGCGAGGGGCTCGCCTCGCCCGACGGGCCGGTGGTGCCCTATGCCGAGCTGCACGCGCACTCCAACTACAGCTTCCTCGACGGCGCCTCGGCGCCCGAGCAGCTCGTCGAGGAGGCGCATCGGCTCGGCCTCTCGGGCATGGCCATCACCGATCACGACGGCTTCTACGGCATCGTGCGCTTCGCCGAGGCGGCCGAGAGCTTCCCCGAGCTCACCACCGTCTTCGGCGCCGAGCTCTCGCTCGGGCTCAGCGCTCCGCAGATGGGCGCCGCCGACCCCGAGGGCGAGCACCTGCTCGTGCTCGCCCGCCGTGAGGAGGGCTACCACCGGCTCGCCTCGGCGATCACCGCCGGGCAGCTCGCGGGCGGTGAGAAGGGCCGTCCGGTCTACGAGCTCGAGGCGCTCGCCGAGCAGGCGGGCGGCGAATGGGTCATCCCCACCGGCTGCCGGAAGGGCGCGGTGCGACGCGCCCTCCACGACGGCGGCGCCGACGCCGCGTGGCGCGAGCTCGACCGCCTGATCGCGCTCTTCGGGCCCGAGCAGGTCGTGGTCGAGCTCTTCGACCACGGCGCTCCGGCCGACCAGCGCGCGAACGACGTGCTCGCGGGGCTCGCCGAACGGGCGGGGCTCCCGCTCCTCGCGACGAACGCGGTGCACTACGCGACCCCGCCCGAGCACCGGCTCGCGAACGCCCTCGCCGCGGTGCGCGCCCGGCGCAGCCTCGACGAGCTCGACGGGTGGCTGCCGGCCTCCGACGGCATGCACCTGCGGAGCGGCGCCGAGATGCAGGCCCGCTTCGCCCGCTACCCGGGCGCGGTCGGGCACTCGGTCGTGCTCGCCGACGAGCTCGGCTTCACCCTGCGCAGCGCCCGTCCGCGCCTGCCCCGACAAGAGGTGCCCGAGAGGCACACCTCGATGAGCTGGCTGCGCGAACTCGTCTGGCAGGGCGCCGCCGAGCTCTACCCCGGGGTGCCCGACCACGTGCGCGCGCGGCTCGAGCACGAGCTCGCGGTGATCGAGCAGAAGGACTTCCCCGGCTACTTCCTGATCGTGCACGACCTCGTGAGCGAGGCCCGGCGGCGGGGCATCCTCTGCCAGGGGCGCGGGTCTGCCGCGAACTCGGCCGTCTGCTACGCGCTGCGCATCACCGCCGTCGACTCGATCAAGTTCGACCTGCCCTTCGAACGCTTCCTCTCGGCGCTGCGCGACGAGGAGCCCGACATCGACGTCGACTTCGACTCCGACCGGCGCGAGGAGATCATCCAGTACGTCTACGCGAAGTACGGCCGGCAGAACGCCGCGCAGGTGGCGAACGTGATCAGCTACCGGCCGAAGGTCGCGGTGCGCGACATGGCGAAGGCGCTCGGCTACGGCACCGGGCAACAAGACGCGTGGTCGCGGCAGGTCGAACGCTGGGGCGCCGTCGTCGAGACCGACGACCACGACATCCCTGCACCGGTGATCGCGCTCGCCGAGCAGGTGCTCGGCTTCCCGCGGCACCTCGGCATCCACTCGGGCGGCATGGTGCTCACCGACCGGCCGGTCGGCGAGGTCTGCCCCATCGAGCACGCCCGCATGCCGAACCGCACGGTCCTGCAATGGGACAAGGACGACTGCGCCTGGATGGGGCTCGTGAAGTTCGACCTGCTCGGGCTCGGCATGCTCGCCGCCCTGCAGTACACCTTCGACCTCGTGCGCGAGCACACGGGCGAGGTATGGGAGCTGCAGTCGATTCCCAAAGAAGAGGCCGCCGTGTACGACATGCTCTGCCGTGCCGATTCGATCGGCGTCTTCCAGGTCGAGAGCCGTGCGCAGATGGGCACCCTCCCCCGGCTGAAGCCGCGCCGGTACTACGACCTCGTCGTCGAGATCGCGCTCATCAGGCCCGGCCCGGTGCAGGGCGGCGCGGTGCACCCGTACATCCGCCGCCGCACCGGCGAGGAGGAGGTCAGCTACCTGCACCCGAATCTGAAGCCGGTTCTCGAACGCACCCTCGGCGTGCCGCTCTTCCAGGAGCAGCTCATGCAGATGGCGGTCGCCGTCGGCGGCTGCACGGCCGCCGACGCCGACCTGCTGCGCCGGGCGATGGGGTCCAAGCGCGGGGTCGAGAAGATCTCGAAGCTGCGCGCGAAGCTCTTCGAGGGCATGGCGGCCAACGGCATCTCCGACGACGACGCCCAGGCGATCTACGCGAAGATCGAGGCCTTCGCGAACTTCGGCTTCGCCGAGAGCCACGCCCTCGCCTTCGCGCTGCTCGTCTACACGAGCTCGTGGCTGAAGCTGCACTACCCCGCCGCGTTCCTGGCGGCGCTGCTGCGTGCGCAGCCCATGGGCTTCTACTCGCCGCAGACGCTCACCGCCGACGCGCGGCGGCACGGCGTGCGGGTGCTGCGCCCCGACGTGCTGCGCTCGGGCGCGCACGCGGGGCTCGAGGTGCTCGAGCCGGCGGGCGGCTCGGGCGGCGCCGGTAGTGGGGCGGATGCCACGTGGTCGCCCCGCGACGTCCGCCGCCCGCCGACGGGGCTCCGCAGCTGCACCGAGGCCGAGCAGCCGCCGATCGGCGACTTCGATCGCGAGGCGCCCGACCGCTCGGCCGAGCACCGGCGCGATGGCGCCTTCGCCGTGCGGCTCGGCCTCGCCGATGTGCAGGCGATCGGCGAGCAGGTGGCGCAGCGCATCGTCGACGAGCGCGAGGCGCACGGCCCGTACCGCGACATGGCGGACGTCTCGCGGCGGGCCGGTCTCGACACCGAGCAGCTCGAGGCCCTCGCCGCGGCCGGCGCTTTCGACGGCTTCGGGCTCGCCCGGCGCGAGGCGCTGTGGCTCGCCGGCGAGGCGGCGCAGGATCGAGCGGAGTTCCTGCCGGGCTCGGTCGTCGTGGTGCAGCCGCCGCTCCTGCCGATGCTCTCGCCGGCCGAGCAGGTCGTCTACGACCTCTGGTCGACCGGCATCTCCCCCGACGACCATCCGATCCGCCACATCCGCGAGCGGCTCGACGAGCGCGGGGCGATCCGCATCGACCGCCTCCGCGACGTCGAGTCGGGTCGACGGATCGAGGTCGGCGGGGTCGTGACGCATCGGCAACGCCCTGCGACGGCCTCGGGCATCACCTTCCTGAACCTCGAAGACGAATCGGGCACCCTCAACGTGATCGCCGGCGTCGGCGTCTGGAACCGGTACCGGCGCATCGCCCGGGAGGCGCCCGCGATGGTGGTGCGCGGCATCCTCGAGCGCTCGAAGGAGGGGGTGACGAACCTCATCGTCGACCGTTTCGAGTCGCTCACCGTCGCCGCGCCCTCGCGGTCGCGCGACTTCCGGTGAACCCCGCCGGCCGGCCTGCCCGCACCCGCTCGTGTCGCACGAGGACCCGGCCCGGCCTCCGATAGCCTCGTGCGGTGCCCGCAACGCCTCCCTTCGACCACGACCCGACCGACCGCTACGGCGGTGACGTGCTCTCGGGCGACTGGCGCGCCCGGGGCCGCACCGTGATCCCCACGGTCGAGGCCGAGCGCGAGCTCGTCGTCGAACTCGCCGAGTCGGGCTTCTGCGGTGCCGTGATCGGCGTCGCGAAGGGAACGGTGACCCTCGAGGACCGGTTCGGCAAGCACCGGATGTTCCCGCTCGGCCATGGCTTCCTCGTCGACGGCCGTGCCGTGCAGCTCGTCGCGCCGAAGCCGAAGGCGCCGACGGGCCGGCTGCGCACCGCCTCGGGCTCGTTCGTCGCCGAGTCCTCCCCCGCGAAGGTCGCCCTGCCGAGCCGCATCTTCGTCGAAGGTCGGCACGACGCCGAACTCGTCGAGAAGATCTGGGGCGCAGACCTCCGCGTCGAGGGCGTCGTCGTCGAATACCTCGAGGGCGTCGACGTGCTGCCCGAGACCCTCGCGGAATTCCGCCCCGGCGCCGGCCGGAAAGTCGGCGTGCTCGTCGACCACCTCGTGCCCGGCTCGAAAGAGCAACGAATCGCCGATGCCGTCGCCCGCGGCCCGCACGGCGCGCACGTGCTCGTGGTGGGGCATCCGTACATCGACATCTGGCAGGCCGTGAAGCCCGCCCGCATCGGCAAGACCGAGTGGCCGACGATCCCGCGCGGCACCGAGTGGAAGCACGGCATCTGTGAGGCCTTCGGCTGGCCGCACGAGGATCAGGCCGACATCGCCCGCGCCTGGCAGCGCATCCTCGGGCAGGTGCGCGGCTACGGCGACCTGGAGCCCGCGCTGCTCGGCCGGGTCGAGGAGCTCATCGACTTCGTCACGACGCCCGCCTGAACCCTCGCGAACGGAGCGGAGACGACTCCGTCACGGCTCGGCGGGCTCGATCTCAGATCGAGAAGCCGCCGTCGCTGTGGATGAGCTGGCCGGTCACCCACCGCGACTCGTCCGAGACGAGGAATCGCACGAGCCGGGCGGCGTCCTCGGGGGTGCCGAGCCGCCCGGTGGGCTGCTGGGCGGTGAGCGCCGTGCGCGTCGCTTCGTCCATCCAGCCGGTGTCGACCGGACCCGGGTTCACGAGGTTCGCGGTGATGCCGAGCGGGGCGAGCTCGCGGGCCGCGGCGATCACGATGCGGTCGAGCGCTCCCTTCGACGCGCCGTAGGGCACGTTGCCGACGACGTGGTCGCTCGTGAGCGCGACGATGCTGCCGCCACGGACGCCGCCCTCGTCGGCGGCAGCGCCGCCGTCGGCCACGGCCTGCAGCTGCTCGGCGAACGCCTGCACGAGCAGCAGCGCGGCGCGCGCGTTGACGGCGAAGTGCCGGTCGAAGCTCTCGAGCGAGGTGTCGAGGATGCCCGAGTCGACACTCTGCGCGTGCGAGAGCACGAGCGCGCGCATGGGGCCGAGCTCGGCCGCCCGCGCGACGAGACGTGCCGGCACCTCGGGGTCGGCGAGGTCGGCGTCGAGCGCGATCGCGCGGGCTCCGAACGACCGCAGTTCGGCCTCGAGCGCGGCGGGGTCGCGATCGGGGTCGCCGCCGAGGGGCATCCGCCGGTCGTAGTCGCCGAGGTGGCTGAACGCGATGTCCCAGCCGTCGGCGGCGAGGGCGGTCGCGATCGCCCAGGCGATCGTGTTGCGACGGCCGGCGCCGGTGATGAGGGCGACGGGGCGGGTCATGGGCCTCCTCGAAGGCGGACGGGTCAACAGGTCACGATGCGGCGGGCAGCGTCACGACCACGCGAAGCCCTCCGCCCTCGCGAGGCGCGAGGGCGAGGGAGCCGCCGTGCGCCCGGACGATGCTCTTCACGATAGCGAGGCCGAGACCGACGCCGCTGCGGTCGGTCCTGATGCGGTCGCCGCCACGGCGGAACGGTTCGGTGAGCGTCGAGACGAGCGTGGGATCGAGCGGCTCGCCGGTGTTCTCGACGACGAGCACCGCCTCCCCCGTGCGCGACAAGGTCGTGACCTGCACGGTGCCGTCGGCACGGAGGTTGTGCACGATCGCGTTGTGCACGAGGTTCGTCGTCAGTTGCAGCAGGAGCGCCGGCGAGCCGAGGGCGACGGCGACCTCGCCGGAGACCTCGAGCGAGATGCCGCGCTGCTCGGCGAGCGGCAGCAGGGTCTCGGCGGCCTGCTCGGCGAGCAGCGAGAGATCGACCGACTCCCTGGCGAACGACTGCTGGTCTGCGCGGCTGAGCATGAGCAGCGCCTCGATCAGGTCGATCGCTCGAGTGTTGACCGTCTGCAGCCCCTCGATGAGCGCCGCGGTGTCGCGCTGCGGATCGTCGCGGGCGACGTCGAGGAGCGTCTGGGTGATCGCCAGCGGGGTGCGCAGCTCGTGCGAGGCGTTCGCGGCGAAGCGACGCTGCTCGTCGACATGGGCCTCGAGCTGCGCGAGCATCGCGTCGAAGCTGTCGGCGAGCTCGCGGAACTCGTCGTCACGTCCCTCCATCTCGATGCGGTGCGAGAGCGAGCCGCTCGCGGCCCGCCGCGTGGCCCTCGTGATGCGGCGCAGCGGAGCGAGCATCCGACCGGCGAGGAACCAGCCGCCGGCGAGCCCGAGCACGAGGAGGAAGAGCAGCGCCCAGGCGACCGCCGGAGCGAAGGCGCGGATGAGGTCGTCACGCCCCGGCACGAAGCCGCCGATGGTCGCGATCGCCTCGGCCGGCACGTAACGCAGGAGGAACGCCCAGACCACGGCGAGCAGCAGCGCGCCGGCGACCATGAGGAACCCCGCGTAGCTCAGGGTGAGCTTGAGCCGCACGCTGATTCCGGGCGCCCTATCCATGCGATCCGCCCCCATGCTCGGCGGGTTCGTCGCCCGCCCGGTCGCCGGTGGCCCGACCGGTGTCGATGCGATAGCCCACGCCGGGCACCGTGGCGATGAGCCAGGGCTCCCCGAGTCGTTTCCGCAGCGCCGAGACGGTGATGCGAACCGCATTGGTGAAGGGGTCAGCGTTCTCGTCCCACGCCCGCTCCAGCAGCTCCTCGGCGCTGATCACGCCGCCCTCAGCTGCGACGAGCACCTCGAGCACCGCGAACTGCTTGCGGGTGAGCGCGACGTATCGCCCGTCGCGGTGCACCTCGCGGCGGAACGCATCGAGCCGCAGACCGGCGATCTCGCGGACCGGCGGCCGGTTGTGCGCTCGACGGCGATCGAGGGCACGCAGGCGCAGCACCAGCTCGCGCAGCGCGAAGGGCTTCGTGAGGTAGTCGTCGGCGCCGAGTTCGAACCCAGAGGCCTTGTCGTCCAGCCGATCTGCCGCGGTCAGCATGAGGATCGGGATTCCGCTGCCGGACGCGACGATGCGTCGGGCCACCTCATCGCCCGAGGGACCGGGGATGTCGCGGTCGAGCACGGCGAGGTCGTAGGCGTTCACGCTCAGCAGTTCGAGGGCGGTGTCGCCGTCGCCGGCGATGTCGGCGGCGATCGCCTCGAGCCGCAGCCCGTCGCGGATGGCCCCGGCCAGGAGTGGTTCGTCCTCGACGATCAGCACGCGCACGCTTCCGATGGTACGAGGCGGCGCATATCGCCCGCGTATGCGAATCGGCATACGCTCCGGCAACACGCCCTCGCGTTGGCTGGTGCGCATGACCTCGAAGCTCCATCCCGAGACCTCCGCGAACCGCGCCGGCCGCACCCGTCGCGCCGGCCCGTTCGCCCTGCTCATCATGCTCGCCCTCGCGATCGCCACCGCGCTGCTCGTGACGGCGATCGTCGGCTCGCTCGGCGAACCGCCGTCGTCGGCGACGCCGGTGACCGGCGGGGATCCGCTCGCCAGTACCGGTACCGGTGCCGGAGCCGCACCGCTTCCGGGCGACGGTCGCCTCGGCGGCGGCGTGACCGTCTTCGACGACGGCGAGGCCGCGATCGCCAATCTCGACCCCGCGCTCCTCGACGCCGTCCGCCGGGCGGCGACGGACGCCGAGGCCGCCGGGATCGCGTTCGTCGTCAACAGCGGCTGGCGATCGGCCGAGTACCAGGACGAGCTGCTGCAGGACGCCATCGCCGAGTACGGCTCGGCCGAGGAGGCGGCACGATGGGTCGCCACCGCCGCGACCTCGCCGCACGTGCAGGGTGACGCGATCGACCTCGGCTGGTGGGAGGCGACGACGTGGCTCTCGGAGCACGGGGCCGCCTACGGCCTCTGCCAGATCTACGCGAACGAATCGTGGCACTTCGAGCTGCGCCCAGAGGCGGTCGACGACGGATGCCCCGAGCCCTACGCCGACCCCACCGAGGATCCCCGGATGCAGCGATGACCACGACGACGACGCGCCACCCGGCCGCACGCGACGTCGAGGCATCCCGGCTGCGGCCCTCGACCCGCGCGCTCGTGATCGTGCTGTTCGCGAGCTACCTCGCGCTGCTCGTGTGGATCGTGCTGTGGAAGTTCGAGGCGCCGTGGATCGGGGGCGGATCGCGCCGCGTGATCAAGCTCGTGCCGTTCGCCGACACCGCCGAGTTCGGGGCGAGCGCACCCCGCGAGGTGCTCGCGAACATTGCGTTCTTCGTGCCGTTCGGCGTCTACCTCGGCCTCCTCCGGCCGACGTGGCGGTGGTGGCGGGCGGCGACGATCACCGCGGCGGTCAGTCTCGCCCTCGAGACGCTGCAGTACACGCTCGCCGTCGGCAGCACGGATACGACCGATGTGATCACGAATGCCGCCGGGGGCCTTGCCGGGTTCGCGCTGCTCGCGCTCGCCCGGCGGCGCTCAGGCGTACGAGCGTCGGTCGTCGCCGTGCGACTGTGCGTAGTGGGCACCGTGCTCGCGCTGCTCGCGAGTCTGACGATCGTCGCCACTCCGCTGGGCTACGGACCTCCGGCCGACGGGCCCGGGCGCGTGCCGGCATCGATGCCGACGGGCGATCAGGCGAGGCTCGTGCCGAACGCGAGGCCGAGCAGGTAGGTGACCGCCGCGGCCCCGAGGCCGATCGCGAGCTGCCGGAACGCGCGCTTGAGCGGCGAGGCGCCCGAGAGCAGACCCACGGTCGCGCCGGTCAGGAGCAGCGCGATGCTCACGAGCACGGTCGCGGTGACGATCGCGGCGAGCCCGGTCAGGCCGAAGAGGTAGGGCAGCACCGGGATGAGCGCGCCCGAGGCGAAGAACAGGAAGCTCGAGATCGCGGCGGACATGCCCGTGCCGACCGCCTCGTCGTCGTGCTCGGCGACCGCGAGCGCGTCGGTCGGCGCGTGCACCTGCTCGGCGGCCTGCACGCGAGCGACGACGAGCGCGGCGTGCTCGACCGCCTCCTGCTCGCCCATGCCGCGAGCCCGGTAGACGAGGGCGAGCTCGTTGGCATCGACGTCGAGGTGCGGCAGCGCCTCGCGGGCGGTCGGGTCGGGGGCGGATGCCTCGAGCAGCTCCCGCTGCGAACGCACCGAGACGTACTCGCCCGCCCCCATCGAGAGCGCGCCGGCGAGGAGGCCCGCGATGCCGGTGAAGAGCACCACTCCCGGGGCGACGCCCGTCGCACCGATGCCGAGCACGAGCGCGAGGTTCGAGACGAGGCCGTCGTTCGCGCCGAACACCGCAGCGCGGAACGTTCCGGCGAGGCTGCGGCGACCCCGTGCGGCGAGCCCGCGAACGACCTCGCCGTGGATGCGCTCGTCGGCCGCCATCGCCGGCGTCGCGTGCGGGTCGCTCGCGTAGGGCGAGCGGGCCTCGGCGCGCTGTGCCAGCGCGAGCACGAAGATCGAGCCGAAACGGCGCGCGAGCGAGGCGAGCATCCGGGTGCGCAGGTCGGCGCGGGGCACCCCGCGGTCGTCGCCGCCCAGGAGGCGGAGCCAGTGCGCCTCGTGGCGGCCCTCTGCCGCGGCGAGGGCGAGCAGGATCTCGCGCTCCTCGCCGTCGCGGCGGGCGGCGAGCTCGCGGTAGACGGCGGCCTCGGCGCGCTCGGCGGCGAGGTAGCGGCGCCAGCGGTCGCGCTCGGCCGGGGTGCCCTGCGGCTGCTCGTCGGTCATGTGCTCTCCTCCGTCTCGCGGGCGCACCGGTGGATGGGGAGGCCGCCGGGTACCCGCGCCAGTGCGCGGCCGCGCTCACGGCCGACGTTCACGCTATCGGGCGCCACGGGGCCGAGCAGGCCGATTCGCCCGGATTGACAGCATTTCGGAGCGCCGAACGAGCACGCTCCGAACAGCGAACCTGCAAGCCGATGATCGACCCGCGAGGATCGCGGTCAGCCGACGAGCTTGTTCCAGCCGTCGCCGTCGACGTGCTCGAAGATGAGGTTCGTCTCGGTGTGGGCGACCGCGGGGTGGCCGGTGAGGTGCGAGAGCACGAACTCGCGCAACTCCTCGGCGTCGCGCGCGGCGACGTGGAGCAGGTAGTCCTCCGCGCCCGCCATGTGGAACACGCCGAGCACACCGGGCAGGTGCGGCACCTGCGAGCGGAACGCGTCGATCTCGCTGCGGTCGTGCTTCACGAGCCGCACCGCGATGAGCGCCTGCAGCGAGACCCCGAGCGAGGCGAGATCGACCTCGACGCGGTAGCCGCGCACGGTGCCGAGTGCCTGGAGGCGACGCAGCCGGAGCGACACGGTGGACTCGGCGACGCCGACCTCGGCGGCCAGCGCGGCGCCCGAGGCCCTGGCGTTCGTGGAGAGTGCCTGGAGCAGCGCGCGGTCGACGCGATCGAGTTCGGGTTTCTGCGCCATGTGTGGACTCCAAGCGGATCGATTCTGCAGATTCTGCGAGGCATCCAGAGTATCGCAATGATCGTGCAGGCTGAGTTGAGAGATTCAGCAGAATCTGCTTCAGTGCGAGCCATGCAGACATCGTCGTCGCACCTCGAGACCCGCGCCGTCCACGGCGGTATGAGCGGAGTCCGAGAGAGCGGATCCCACGTTCCCGTCATCGACTTCTCGACCACGAACCCGCTGGGCTCGGTCGAGACCGGGGGGCTCTCCTACGAGGAGCTCGCCACCGGCCACGACCTCGGCGAGGGACGCTCGGCGGTGTACCAGCGGCTGTGGCAGCCCGGGGTCGCCCGCTTCGAGGAGTCGCTCGCCGGGCTCGAGGGCACCGACGGCGCCGTCGCCTTCGGCAGCGGCATGGCCGCGCTCGCCGCGGTGCTCATCGCGACCGCATCTGCAGGCAAGCCGCACGTCGTCGCGGTACGCCCGCTCTACGGCGGCACCGACCACGTGCTCGAGAGCGGCCTGCTCGGCACCGAGGTGACCTGGGCGACGGTCGACGAGGTCGCCGACGCGATCCGCCCCGAGACCGGGCTGGTCGTCGTCGAGACCCCCGCCAACCCGACGCTCGAGCTCGTCGACCTGAGCCGGCTCGCCGACGCCGCGGGCGAGGTTCCGCTGCTCGTCGACAACACCTTTGCGACCCCGGTGCTGCAGCGGCCCGCCGAGCACGGCGCGACGCTCGTGCTGCACAGCGCGACGAAGTACCTCGGCGGCCACGGCGACGTCATGGGCGGCGTGGTCGCCGCCGACCGCGACTGGGTCGAGCGACTACGCCGGGTGCGGGCGCTCACCGGCGGTCTCCTCCACCCGATGGCCGCGTATCTCCTGCACCGCGGGCTCCGCACCCTGCCGCTGCGGGTGCGCGCCCAGCAGGAGACCGCGCGCGAGCTCGCCGGGCGCCTCGCAAGGCATCCCGCGGTCGCCCGCGCGCACTATCCGGGGCTGCCCGGCCAGGACCCGCAGGGTCTCCTCGGCACGCAGCTCGAGGGGCCGGGATCGATCATCGCGCTCGAGCTCGCCGGCGGCTTCGATGCCGCGGTACGGTTCACCGAGTCGTGCGAGCTCGTCACCCACGCGGTCTCGCTCGGCGGCGTCGACTCGCTCGTGCAGCACCCGGCTTCGCTCACACATCGCCCCGTCGCAGGCGCCGCGAAGCCGGGCGACGCGGTCGTGCGCCTCTCGATCGGACTCGAGCACGTCGACGACCTCGCGGCCGATCTCCTCGCTGCGCTCGATGCAGCGGGGACGACCTCGGGCGCCGACCGTGCAGACCGCACCGACGCCGGTCAGTCCGCCGGCGACGCCGACGAGGGCTCCTCGACCCGCGCCGCCTGAGGCGGGTTGCGGATCCCGAGCCAGGAGACGACTCCCCCGACGACGAGGAGGGCCGCGGTCGCGATCGCGGCCCGGTGATAACCGTCGACGTCGAGCGTCGATCCGACGATGACGCCGATCGAGGCGATCGCCACGAGTCCGGCGATGCGTGCGACGGCGTTGTTGACGGCAGAGCCGATGCCCGCCCTGGCGGGATCGACGGCCCCGAGGATGGCCGCGGTGAGCGGGGCGACGGTGATCGCCATGCCGAGCCCCGAGACGACGATGCCGGGCAGGAGCTCGGTCCAGAAGCCGACCTCCTCGGTCACGGCGAGCGTGAGCAGGTACCCGACGGCGACGACGATCGGCCCCGCAGTCATGAAGATCCTCGGGCCGAACCTCGTCGAGAGCCCGCCGAACCACGAGCCCAGGAGGACGAGCATGATCGTCGGCGGCAGGGTCGCGAGACCCGCGGCAGTGGCGCTGAACCCGCCGAACTCCTGCAGGAAGATCGTGATCGCGAAGGGTCCGAGCGAGAAGGCCGCGTAGATGAAGAGCGTGGCGAGGTTGCCTGCGGCGAAGTTGCGGGCCTTGAAGAGGCTGAGCGGCAGCATCGGCTGCGGTGTGCGGCGCTCCCACCAGATGAAGAGCCCGAGCGCGATCACCCCGCCGATGAGCGGCACGAGCACGAGCGGCGAGTCCCAGCCGAGGCGCTCGCCCTCGATGAGCGCGAACACCGTGCCGCCGAGGCCGGCGACGCAGAGCGCGGCGCCGATCCAGTCGATGGGGGCGTGCTCGGAGGCGGGCTCATCGCTCGTGATGCCCCGCAGCATCACGAGCGCGACGACGATCGGGATCAGGTTGATCCAGAACACGAGCCGCCACGACACGAGGTCGACGAGCAGCCCGCCGAAGAGCGGCCCGATGAGGAACGCGACCGTCGTCCACGCCGTCCAGCGGCCGATCGCCTTCCCCTGCTCGGCGAGCGGGAACGTCGCGACGATGAGCGCGAGCGAGCTCGGCACGAGCAGGGCGCCCGCGGCACCCTGGAACGCACGGGCGACCACGAAGAAGACGCCGTCGGGGGCCATCGCGCAGGCGATCGAGGTGACGCCGAAGCCGTAGAGCCCGATGCGGATCATGCGCGCCCGCCCGAACGAGTCGGAGAGCGATCCCGCGAGCAGGATGAACGCGCCGAGCGTCAGCAGGTACGCATCGACCGCCCACTGCTGCAGCGCGAGCCCGCCGCCGAGCTCCTCGGCCAGCGACGGGAGCGCCACGTTGATGACGGCTCCGTCGAGGAACGCGATGAACGAGACGATGATCGCGATGACGAGCACCCGGGTGCGGCGAGCCATGGGCGCCATGGTATCCCCGGCCGCGGATGCCCCGCGCCTCCCTCGCGCGCGGCGAGGCATCCCGTGAACGCCGAGCGGGGCGCCGACGGCACGAACGTGCCGCCGGCGCCCCTCGGTCGCCGGTCGCCTAGGCGGCGAGCCAGACGTCCGGTCCGAAGACCTCGTAGTGGATGTCGGTCGAGGGGACGCCCGCGGCGATCGCCTGCGAGCGGATGGAGCGCATGAACGGCAGCGGACCGCAGAGGTAGAGCTTCGCGCCGGCCGGCATCTCGACGCCGTCGAGGCTCATGAAGCCGCTCTCCGCGTCGGCGGCGGACGAGGGCTCCTCGAGCCAGAGGCGGAGCTCCGCGTTCGGCAGCGCCGCGACGGCCTCGCGCATCTGCGCCTCGAGCGCCCAGTTCTCGGCCCGCTGCTCGGCGTGGAGCACGAGGACGCGGCGCTCGGACGCCGAGCCCGCGAGCGACTGCAGGATGGAGGCGCTCGGCGTGCAGCCGATGCCGGCCGTCGCGAGCACGATGGGGGCGTCGGTGTCGTCGAGCTCGATGTCGCCGTACGGGTTCGAGAGCTCGACGACGTCGCCGACGTTCACGTGTCCGTGGAGGAACGGAGAGACCTCGCCGCCCTCGTCGAGCTTGGTCGTGAAGACACGCTCGGTGAGCGAGTCGACGCGATCGGAGAGCGAGTACTGCCGCGCCTGGTGGAGCCCGTCGGCGAGCTGCACGCGCACCGAGACGTACTGGCCGGGCGTCGCCCGGGTGACGGGCGTCTCGTCGACGGGCGCGAGGCGGAAGGTGATCGAACCGGCGCCCGCGGCCTCCTTCGCGGTCACCCGCCATTCGGCCCACATGACGTCGTTCGCCTGGCGGGCGTACAGGCCTCGCTCGATCGCGATGAGCGCGTCGGCCATGAGCCAGTACACCTCGGTCCAGGCGGCGGCCACCTCGGGGGTGCAGGCGTCGCCCAGGTCGTCGGCGATGGCGGCGAACAGGTGCTCGTAGACGATCGGGTAGCCCGACTCGGGGATGCCGAGGGCGGCGTGCTTGTGCGCGATGCGCGAGAGGACCGCCTCGGGGAGGGTGTCGGGGTGTGCGAGGAGGTGCGAGGCGAAGGCGGCAATGCTGCCGGCGAGGGCCCGCTGCTGGGTGCCGTTCTGCTGGTTCGCCCGGCTGAACATCCCGTCGAGCAGCTCGGGGTGCGCGGCGAACAGGCGGGCGTAGAACTTCGGCGTGATCTCGCCGATGCGCCCGCCGATGACGGGCAGCGTGGCTTCGATGACGGGACGGGACTGCTCGGAAAGCATGGTTCTCCTCGGAACGGTCGTATCTGGCATTTGATATGCGAGATTCCGAGAACAGTTCTACACCCTGTAGAAATGCGGGTGCAAATCAGGCGCCGCCGGATGCCTCGCGCACGCCGGGCAGCGGCAGCGAGACGAGCGACGGGCTCGCCGTGAGCGACTCGACCGTCAGCCCGTCGAGGGTCGCGTAGAACGCCTCACGGGCGCGGTGGAGCGCCGATCGCAGCCGGCACCCCGCGATGAGCGGGCAGCTCGCGCCGTCGCTCGTGATGCAGTCCACGGGATCCTGGTGGCCGTCGAGCGACCGCAGCAGCGCGCCCACGCTGAGCGCGAGCCCGGCCTCCGTGATGCGGGCTCCGCCCATGCGGCCCCGTGCGACCTCGAGGGCGCCGCGCCGGCGCAGTTCGAGCACGGCCTTCGAGACGTGGTGGTACGGCACCCCGATGCGCTCGGAGATCTCGCGGCTCGTGAGCTGCTCGCCCTGCTGGGCGCCCAGCAGCATCAGCGTGCGCAGGCACACGTCGGCGAACCCGTTGATCTTCACGCGACCATCATCGCCCCGAGAGTCGTCGCCGCACGAGCTCGATGCGCGACTGCAGCTGCGTCACCGTCGCCTGCGCGACCTCGGGGCCGCCGCACGCCCGTCGCAGCTCGGCGTGCACGCTCGAGTGCGACTGGCCGCTCTGCCGCGCGTAGAGCCCGACGATGCTGTTGAGCAGCGAACGCTGCTCCTTCAGGGTGCGGAACAGTGCGACCGGTTCGGCCGACCCGCCGTCGCCCTCGCCGTCGGCCTGCGACGCCGCCGCGTGCTTGCGCCGCTCCCCCGCCCGGCGCGCCTGCCGCGCCTGCCGGTGGCGCAGGAGCTCGGAGACCTGCTCGGGCTCGAGCAGCCCGGGGATGCCGATGAAGTCGAACTCCTCGTCGCTGCCGGGTTCGGCGAGCGTGCCGAACTCGGTGCCGTCGAACACGACCCGGTCGAACGAGGCGTCGGAGCCGATCGCCTCCCAGGTGCCGAACTCCATCTCCTCCGAGGCGCGCTCCTCGCGGTTCGCCGACTCGAGCAGGCTGTCGTCCAGGCCGTCGTCGTCGGCGTCGGCGCCGCCGCGCCGGTCGAGGGCGTGGTCGCGCTCGCGCTCGAGCTGGGCGGCGAGCGACATCAGCACCGGGACGTTCGGCAGGAACACCGAGGCGGTCTCGCCGCGTCGGCGGGCCCGCACGAAGCGCCCGATCGCCTGGGCGAAGAACAGCGGCGTCGAGGAGCTCGTCGCGTACACCCCGACGGCGAGGCGTGGCACGTCGACGCCCTCGGACACCATGCGCACCGCGACCATCCACCGGCGGGTGTTGCCCGCGAACTCCTCGATGTTCGCCGAGGCCTCCTTGTCGTCGGAGAGCACGACGGTCACCGGCTCACCGGAGATCTGCTGCAGGATGTCGGCATACGCCCGCGCCACCGTCTGGTCGGTGGCGAGCACGAGCCCGCCCGCATCGGGGATCGACTGGCGCACCTCGGTCAGCCGTCGGTCGGCGGCCCGCAGCACCGCCGGGATCCACTCTCCGCTCGGCTCGAGCGCCGTGCGCCACGCCGAGGACGTGATGTCCTTCGTGTTGTCCTCGCCGAGCTTCGCCTCCATCTCGTCGCCGGCCTTCGTGCGCCAGCGCATGTGCCCGGCGTAGACCATGAACATGACGGGGCGAACGACGCCGTCGGCGAGCGCCCGTCCGTAGCCGTAGTTGTAGTCGGTCTTCGAGAGCCGCACGCCCTGCGCGTCGGGCTCGTACTCGACGAACGGGATGGGGGCGGTGTCGGAGCGGAACGGGGTGCCGCTGAGCGACAGCCGCTTCGTCGCCGGTTCGAACGCCTCGCGGATCGCGTCGCCCCACGAGAGCGTGTCGCCGCCGTGGTGCACCTCGTCGAGGATGACGAGCGAGCGACCCGAGAGGGTCAGTTCGCGGTGCAGCGCGGGCCGCATGGCGACCTGCGCGTACGTGACGGCGACGCCGTGATAGTGCCGCGCCGAGCGGCCGTGCGCGTTGCGGAACCCGGGATCGAGCCGGATGCCGACCCTGGCCGCCGCATCGGCCCACTGCCGCTTCAGGTGGTCGGTGGGCGCGACGACCGTGATGCGGTCGATGACGCGCCGACCGCGGAGCTCGGCGGCGAGGCGGAGCGCGAAGGTCGTCTTGCCGGCGCCCGGCGTGGCCGCGGCGAGGAAGTCGCGCGGAAGCTCGTCGAGATACTGCTCGAGCGCCTCGGCCTGCCAGGCCCGCAGCTTCGACGCGGTACCCCAGGCAGCACGCTCGGGGAACGACGGTGAGAGGTGTTCGGCCGCCGAGGTGCCCGGATGGGCCCCGGATGGTGTCGCTGTACTCACTGGATTCGAGGGTAGCGGAGCCCTGCGACATCCTCGAACCGACACGTTGTGCAGAATGGAGTGATGGTCACCCAGCAGCATCCCTGGTCGCGTTACGTCGCCATCGGCGACTCGTTCACCGAGGGCATCGGCGATCCCGAGCCCTCCGTCCCCGGCGGGCACCGCGGCTGGGCCGACCGCGTCGCCGAGGTGCTCGCGCAGGGCACCGAGGATTTCGCGTACGCGAACCTCGCGGTGCGCGGCAAGCTCATCCAGCAGATCATCGACGAGCAGCTCGAACCGGCGCTCGCGCTGCGGCCCGACCTCATCACGATCTCGGCGGGCGGCAACGACGTCATCCGCCCGCGCACCGACCCCGACGAGATCGCCGCGCGCTTCGAGTACGCGATCGAGCGGCTCTCGCGCGACCACGCCACCATCGTGCTGTTCACGGGCGTCGACGTCGGCTTCTCCCCCGTGTTCCGCGGCATCCGCGGCAAGGTCGCCATCTACAACGAGAACCTCCGCACGATCGCCGCGAAGTACGACTGCATCGTCGCCGACCAGTGGGCCCTCACCGAGGTCCAGGACCAGCGCATGTGGTCGCCCGACCGCCTGCACCTGAACTCGCTCGGCCATCACACCGTCGCCCGCATGGTGCTCTCGGCCCTCAACGTCGACAACGCGCTCGAGCCGCTGAAGCCCGAGCCGCTGCCGTCGACGACCTGGCGTCAGGCGCGCGTGGAAGACCTCGCCTGGGCGCGCGAGTATCTCGTGCCGTGGGTGGTGCGGCGCATCCGCCACCAGTCGTCGGGCGACCTGATCTCGCCGAAGCGGCCCGACGCGGGGCCCTACTCGCTGCCCGGCTGAGCGGTCGCGGGCTCGAGCCCCGAAGGGTTCGAGAGACGCCACCACGTGCCCGGATCGTCGATCTCGGCGTCGAGCACGAGGGGCACGACGATCTCCTGCGCGCCCGCCCGGACGACGGCGGTGCCGACCTCCTCGCCCTTGTTCGCGAGGGTGAGCGGCTCCGCATGCACCTCGACCTCGACGGGGGTGTCGCTCCAGACGACGAGGGATGCCCCGTGGTCGGCCCGTGCGCGCGCGGTGTCGCCCCACGGGGTGTCGTAGTTCGCGAGCTCCTGCCCCGACTCGAGCGGCGTGACCTGGTGGAATCCGGGCGCGACGCTGTCGAGCAGCTTCGCGATCGCCTCGCGGAGCATCGCGTGGTTCTCGCCGCCGAGGACGACGCCCACGACGGTCACGGTCGTGTCGCCGACCGCGTAGTCGGCCGAGAACAGCAGGTTCGCGGCATCGTCGGTGGTGCCGGTCTTGATGCCGTCGACACCGTGCGTGCCGAGCAGCTTGTTCGAGTTCTCGAGGGTGCCGAGCTCGGGGATGTCGACCTGCTGGGTCGCGACGATCTCGGCGAGCACGGGCTCGGCGAGGGCGAGCTCGCCGAGCTTCACGAGGTCGGCGGGCGTCGACACGTTCTCGAGCGACAGCCCGCTCGCGTCGGCGATGCGCGTGTTCACGAGCCCGTGGGCATCGAGCCAGGTGCGCGCGGCGTCGACGAGCCCCTGCTCCGAGCCGAACGCCCAGTTCGAGAGCGAGATGGCGTAGTTGTTGCCCGAGGGCAGCAGCAGCGCCTCGAGGCTCTCGCGGAGGCTCAGCGTCGCGCCGGCCTCGACGGGGGCGACCGAGCCGTTCTGGGCGATCATGTCCCAGTAGATGTCGACATCGGCGTCGGTGTACCCGATGTCGGGGCCGTTCTCCCCCGCGGCGATCGGGTGCTGTTCGAGGATCACCAGCGAGGTGATGACCTTCGTGATGCTCGCGGAGGCCATCTGCTGATCGGCGTTGCCCGCGGCGAGCAGCCCGTCGAAGCCGACTGCGCCGACGGCGTAGCCGCCGAACCCCGGCAGCGCGAGCGCCTGCGGCGCGGCGACGACGGGGGCGGGCTGCTCGATCTCGGGCGCGGCGGCCGGCACTGGGGCGCCGAGTGCGTTCGCCGTGTAGACCCCTCCGCCGATGAGCAGCGCGATCACGACGGCGAGGCTGCCGAACACGACGATGCGGCGGCGCCGGTAGACCCGCCGGCGCTCGTTCGAGTCGGTCGGGTTCGGGGCGCCGGTCGGCGCGATCGTGTCGGTCACGGGGTCGATTCCTCCGGCAGGGCGAGGGCGTAGAGCACGACCGCGGCCGCGGCCGCGACGTTCAGCGAGTCGACGCCGTGGCGCATGGGGATCGTGACGACCGCATCGGCGGCCTCGAGCGCGCTGCGGCTGAGCCCGTCGCCCTCGGCGCCGAACACGAGGGCGAGCCGCTCGGGCGGGTCGGCGGCGAGCCGGCGCAGCGGCACCGCGTCGTCGGCGAGCGCGAGGGCCGCGGTCGTGAACCCGGCGCCGTGCAGGAGGGCCGAGGCCTCGCCCCACTCGGGCAGCCTCGTCCACGGCACCTGGAAGACCGTGCCCATGCTGACGCGCACGCTCCGGCGGTACAGCGGGTCGGCGCAGCGCGGCGTCACGAGCACCGCATCGGCGCCGAGCGCGGCGACCGAGCGGAAGATCGCGCCGACGTTCGTGTGATCGACGATGTCCTCGAGGACGACCACGCGGCGGGCGTTCGCGAGCAGCTCGGCCGGATCGCGCAGTTCGGGCCGCTCGAACGCCGCGAGGGCGCCCCGGTGCACGCGGTAGCCGGTGATCTCCTCGAGCTGCGCGGGGTCGGCGAGGTGCACGGGGATGTCGAAGGGGGCGAGCACGGGCTCGAGCCCGGCGAGCCACTTCTCCTCCATCAGCACCGAGCGGGGTCGGTGTCCGGCGGCGATCGCGCGGCCGATGACCTTCGCCGATTCGGCGATGTACAGCCCCTGCTCGGGCTCCTGCGCACTCCGCAGGGTCACGTCGGTGAGCCGTGCGTAGTCGGCGACGGAATCGGATGCCGCGTCGCGGACTCGTTCGATGTGCATGGTTCTCCTCCCCTCAAGAGTGCCAGCCTCGGAAACAAACCGGAAAACGACGGTGTTTACAATCGGGTCAACCTCGTCTGAATGGAGCTCCCGTGGAGATCGGAATCGACGCGACGCCCGGCACCGGGCAACTGGTGCGGGAGGCGATCGAACTCATGCGCGGGGCGCGCATCGCGGTGCTGACCGGGGCGGGGGTCAGTACCGACTCCGGGATCCCCGACTACCGCGGCGAAGGTGCACCGGCGCGCACGCCAATGACCGTGCAGCGGTTCCTCGCCTCCGAGGACGCGCGGAAGCGCTACTGGGCCGGCAGCCACCTCGGCTGGCGGCACTTCGGCAGCGCCCGGCCGAACGCCGGGCATCTCGCGCTCGCCTCGCTCGAGGCGGCGGGTGCGGTCACGGGCGTCGTCACGCAGAACGTCGACGGGCTGCACCGGCGGGCGGGCAGCCGTCACGTCGTAGAGCTCCACGGCGGCATGGACCGCGTCGTCTGCCTCGACTGCGGCCAGCACTACGCAAGACAGGCCGTCGCGGAGGAGCTCACCCTGCTGAACCCGGGGCTGGACCTGGAGCAGTCGATCCGCCAGGCGCCCGACGGCGATGTCGTCGTCGACGACGTCGAGTCGATGGTCATCCCCGTGTGCACGGTCTGCGGCGGCATCCTGAAGCCCGACGTCGTCTTCTTCGGCGAGTTCGTGCCGGCGCCGACCTTCCAGGCCGCCGCCTCCCTCGTCGCGGGGGCCGACGTGTTCCTCGTCGCCGGTTCCTCGCTCGTGGTGAACTCGGGCGTGCGGCTGATCGAGCAGGCGCGACGGCGGAAGCTCCCGATCGTCGTCGTGAACCGCGGGGTCACGAAGGGCGACTCCCGCGCGGCCGTCAAGATCGACGCCGGTGCGAGCGAGACGCTCACCGCCTTCGCCGAGGCGCTCGGTTCGTGAACCGGGCACGCGACATGCGAGAGTCTTCGACATGACGGATGCCCCGCGCCACCCCGAACCGACGCTGATCGCCCTCGTCCGCCACGGCGAGACCGAGTGGAACCGCGAGCGTCGCATCCAGGGCATGACCGACATCCCGCTGAACGACACCGGGCGCGCACAGGCCGCCGAGACGGGCGGTCGGCTCGCCGACGACCAATGGGACGCCGTCTACGCGAGCACCCTCTCGCGGGCGGCCGAGACCGCCGAGATCATCGCCGGGGTGCTCGAGCTGCCCGCGCCGCAGCTCATGCCCTCGCTCGCCGAGCGCAGCCACGGCGTGCTCGAGGGGCTGGACCACGCCGGCCGGATGGCGGTCGAGGCGCAGGCGGCGACGATCGAGGGGCTCGAGCCCCGTTCCACCGTCATCGCGCGAGCGAGCGCCGCGCTCGACGAGATCGCGGCGACCCACCCCGGCGGCAGCGTCGTCGTCGTCTCGCACGGCGGCGTCATCCACTCGCTCATCCTCGAGCTCAGCGACTGGACGCTGCCGGGAGCGGGCTACGCGATCACGAACGGCTCGGTGCACCTGCTGCGCCATGCCGCGGGCGCGCTCGAGCTCGTCGAGCCCGAGCGGCTCACGGGCACCGAGTCCTGAGGCCGGCGCGGCGCGGACGCGGGCGCGTCAGCCTCGTCGGCGCCCCGCGCGTCCCCTGCGCCCGCCGTGCTCGGCGACCGTGCGCCGCATGAGCTCGAGCAGGGTCGCCGCCGACCCGGCCCAGGTGTACTGCGCGGCGCGTTCGACCGAACGGGCCGAGTGCTCCTGCCAGATGTCGTCGGACTCGAGGTCGCCGAGCGCCCGCACGAGGTCGTCGGCGTCACCCGGGTCGAAGTACAGCGCCGCGTCGCCGCCGATCTCCCGGAAGATCGGGATGTCGCTCACGACGACGGGCGTGCCGAGGCGCATCGCCTCGATGAGCGGGATGCCGAAGCCTTCGGCCTTCGAGCCGTGCACGAGCGCGGTGGCGCCCGCGAGCAGCTCGGCGTACGCGGCATCCGTGACGCCGTCGTGGAAGACGAGCCGCGCCTCGGGGGCGAGCCGTGTGAGCCGCTCGCGCTCCTCGCGGCCGATCCGGCTGAGCAGGTGCAGCTCGTGGTCGGGCAGTGCCGCGACGGCCTTCACGAGCGTGTCGACGTTCTTGTACGGCATGTACGAGCCCATGTACACGAGCCGATGGCCGTCGGGGCGGACGCGCGGCAGCTCGGGCACGCCGAGGTCGTCGCTGGCGTTGGAGACGACCGTGATGGGACGGTCGGTGAGGTGGTGCTCGCGGATGAGCCCCGCCGTCGTCTCGGAGACGGTGACGACGGCGTCGGCCCGGTTGAGCAGCAGTCGCTGGGGCCACCACGCGAGGTGGTAGAGCCGCCAGAGCAGGCGCACGGGTGCGGGCAGATCGCGCGGCGGCGTGCGGTTCTCGTAGTAGATCAGGTCGTGCAGGGTCAGGAGGAGCCGGTAGTCGCGGCCCATCGAGCCCATCGTCTGCATCGGCGAGAACACGATGTCGGGACGCAGGCGGCGCACCTGACGGGCGACGAATGGCTCGCGGGCGCTCGTCGGCGCGCTCACGAGCTGCCACGGCAAGTCGGGCAGCATGTCGAGCTGGCGGTGGTCGCTCACGAGCATCGTGACGGGGTGCAGCTTCGCGAGCTCGGTGACGAGACCCGCGGTGAACCGGCTGATGCCGTCGTGGTGCCCGATGCGGGTGTAGCGGCAGTCGACGACGACCCTCATGCGTGCGACTCCGTGCGCAGGAAGCGGCCGATGCGCGCGGCGGCGTCGCCGGGGGTCTCGTAGTGGATGAGGTGCCCCACCTCGGGGATCACCTCGAGCTTCGCGTCTGGGAACCGGCCGACGAGGCGACGCTGCGCCTCGATCGGCGTCACGTCGTCGCGCTCGGCGGCGACGAGCAGGGTCGGCACGGCGATGCGCTCGGCGTACTCGCTCACGTCGTGGCTCACCGAGGCCCGGAACGCCTCGAGCAGCTGGTCGCGGTCGCCGAAGTCGGAGAAGTACCGGTCGTGCTGGTCGTGGATCCAGCGGCGGAGGTCGCGCTCGCCGGTCTTCGCCATGGTCACGCTCATCACGCGCACGACCACGCCGTTGCGCAGCAGCGCGAAGCCGGCCTTCTCGGGCAGTGCGGCGGCGGCGCGGTAGTAGAGCACCGCGAGCCGGGTCATGACGCCGCGGGGGCCCTGCAGCGCCGGAGCGCCGATCGGGTTCACGAGCACGAGTCGTCGCGGGGCGAGCCCGCCCGCGACGGCCGCCGACGACACGATCGACCCGAACGAGTGCCCCAGGAGGTCGTAGTCGCCCTCGATGCCGACGGCCGCGATGAAGGCGCCGAGCCAGCGCGCGTAACCGTCGATGTCGTGCTCGCGGTCGACGAAGGTCGCCGACTCGCCGAAGCCGGGCAGGTCGGGCGAGATGATCCGGTAGCCGGGCAGCTGCGCCACGACCGGCTCGAGGCCGTGGTGGTCGCCACGGAAGCCGTGCACGAGCACGAGCACGGGGGCATCCGCCTCGCCGTACTCCCACCATGCGGTCTCGGTACCGTCGACGTCGACCCGGTGGGCCCTGACGGGGATGCGGGCGAGCGCGGCGGCGTAGGGCGAATCGATCATCCCCGCCATTCTACGGATCCCGCCTGCACGGAAGCCCCGCGGGGGTCGCCGCGTCGCGGATGCCGCGGACACGCGCCGCGCCACCGCGGCGATGACGGTGGCGCTGCATAGCCTTTCGCACATGGATGCCACGAATGCCGCCCTGTGGGCGAACACCCTCGCCGTCTTCGACCTCGAGACCACCGGCATCGACGTCGACGTCAGCCGCATCGTGACGGCCCACGTCGGCGTGCTCGGCGCCGACGGCGAGGTGCTCGAGCAGCGCGAGTGGCTCGTCGACCCGGGCATCGAGATCCCGACGGCCGCCTCGCTCATCCACGGCGTGACGACCGAGCGCGCCCGTCTCGAGGGGCAGGCGGCGGCCACCGCCGTCGCCGAGATCATCGCGGCGCTCGCCGATGCCGCCGCCCGCGGCCTGCCGATCGTCGCCTACAACGCGGCCTACGACCTCACCATCCTCGAGCGCGAGGCCTCCCGGTACGGCCTCGCTCCCCTGCCGGGCCCCGGGCCGGTCATCGACCCGCTCGTCATCGACAAGGCGGTCGACAAGTACCGTCGCGGCAAGCGCACCCTCTCGGCCGCGGCCGAGCACTACGGGGTCGTGCTCGAGGATGCCCACAACGCCGGCGCCGACGCGATCGCCGCGGGGCGTGTCGCGCAGGCGATCGCGCGCACCCACCCCGAGCTCGCGACCATCGCCGTCGCCGAGCTGCACGCCCGCCAGGTCGACTGGTGCCGCGAGCAGGCCGAGAGCTACCAGTCGTGGCGCCGCCGCAACGGCGAGCCCGAGTTCACGACCTCGGGGGCGTGGCCGGTCCGCTGAGCTGGCCCGTTCCCGTCTCGATCGCGGACGCAGGCGTACACGAGCATGTCGCGTCGGGTTCCGCCGACGGGCATCCATGACCGCAGGAGCCCCTCGCGGGCGAAGCCGGTCGACTCGGCGACCGCGATCGAGGCGGTGTTCGACGGCTCGATGAACAGCTCGAGCCGCTCGATCGTGCCGAGCGTCCAGGCCCAGTCGACGACGAGCCGGACCGCGGCCGACGCGAAGCCTCTCCCCCGCGCCGACGGCGCCAGCCAGTAGCCGATGCCCGCTCGCCCACGGTCGTCGCGACGCGGCCACAGGCCGATCTGTCCGCGGGCGTTGTCGTCGCGGTCGGCGATCGCGAACGAGTAGCCCTCGCCGCGCGCGAACCGGCGCGCCTGCCGCGAGAGGTACCCCCTCGCCGTTCTCGGGTCGGCAACCGGCGGCACGGTCGTGACGAGCGGGATCATCGGATCGTCGGCCGCCTCGAGGATGAGCGGGACATCCTGCGGCCCGAAGGCTCGCACTCGCACGCGGTCGCCGTCGCCGTCGCCGAGCGTCGGCATTCCGGCTCGGCGGCCGTCGGATTCGCGCGTGGTCATCCGGCGACCGTACCAGCCGGGTCCGGGCACGACGAAGGGGCGGGCGACTCGCGTCGCCCGCCCCTTCGGTTCGGCTGGATTACTTGCCGAAGCCCTTGAAGCGCTGGTTGAACTTCTCGACGCGGCCGGCCGAGTCCATGATGCGCTGCTTGCCCGTGTAGAACGGGTGCGACTCGCTCGAGATCTCGACGTCGATGACCGGGTAGGTGACACCGTCGAGTTCGATCGTCTTGTCGCTCGTCGCGGTCGAACGCGTGAGGAACGTGGCGCCCGAAGCCAGGTCGCGGAAGACGATGGCGTTGTACTCGGGGTGGATGTCGGTCTTCATGGAGACTTCCTTGGATTTCGATTGAGAGAGCGGACGATGGTTGTGGAGCTCCCGCCGCGCGAACGCGGCACTTCGCGGTGCCGTTCAGCTGCGGGAAAGCATGTTGGCCGTAGGGCCAGCTAACGAGTTTAGCAGAATCGGAGGGAGAACTTCTCAGACGGCGCGCGCGGCGTATCGGCCGTCGCGCTCGCTGAGCTCGATCGTCATGTCGAAGGTCGAGCTCAGGTTCTCGGCGGTGAGCGCCTCGGCGAGCGGACCGGCCGCGACGATGCCGCCCTGCTTGACGAGGAGCGCGTGGGTGAACCCGACGGGGATCTCCTCGACGTGGTGGGTGACCATGACGATCGCGGGCGACGCCGGCGACGCGGCGTAGCCGCCGAGGAGGCCGACGAGCTCTTCGCGTGCGCCGAGGTCGAGGCTCGCCGCCGGCTCGTCGAGGAGCAGCAGTTCGGGGTCGGTCATGACGGAGCGCGCGATCTGCACGCGCTTCTGCTCGCCGTCGGAGAGGCTGCCGAAGCGGCGGCCCGAGAAGCCGTCGAGACCCCACTCCTTCAGCACGCGCTCGGCGCGGCGGAGGTCGATGTTCTCGTACTCCTCGTTCCAGCGGCCCGTCACCGAGTACGCGGCGGTGAGGATGACGTCGAGCACGGTCTCATCGCGCGGGATGCGACGCGCCATCGCCGTCGAGGCGAAGCCGATCATCGGGCGGAGCTCGAAGACGTCGACCTTGCCGAGCGCCTCCTGGAGGACCTCGGCCTTGCCGGAGGTCGGGTGCATGGCCGCGGCGGCGATCTGCAGCAGCGTGGTCTTGCCCGCCCCGTTCGGGCCGAGCACCACCCAGCGTTCGTCGGAGGCGACGCTCCACGTCACCGCGTCGAGGATCGTGTTGCCGTCACGAACCACCGACACGTCGCGGAACTGCAGAACCGTACTCGCACTCGCCATGCGTCAATGCTATCGGGAGCCGGAGGCCCGCCTGACGCACGCGACGGGGCGCACGCCCGATCAGCGCGCGAGCACCCGTTCGTACACCTCGATCGTGCGAGCGGCGATCGTGTCCCACGCGAAGTGCGTCTCGGCGCGGCGGCGCCCCGCGGCGCCCATCTCGGCCGCGCGGGCCGGATCGGCGACGACGCGGGTGAGCGCGTCGGCGAGGTCGCGCACGAATCGCTCGGGGTCGAGCGGCGTGCCGGTGCCGTCGTCGGCCTGCTCGATGGGCACGAGCACGCCGGTGACGCCGTCGTCGACGACCTCGGGGATGCCGCCGGTCGCGGTGCCCACGACCGGTGCCCCGCAGGCCATCGCCTCGAGGTTCACGATGCCGAGGGGCTCGTAGATCGACGGGCAGACGAAGGTCGTGGCCGCGGTGAGCAGGGCGGTCAGCTCGTGGCGGGGAAGGTGGCGGTCGATCCAGACGACGCCGTCGCGCTCGGTGCGGAGGCCGTCGACGAGGGCGGTGACCTCGGCCATGATCTCGTCGGTGTCGGGTGCGCCGGCGCAGAGCACGAGCTGCACCTCGGGCGGCAGCAGCCGCGCCGCGCGCAACAGGTACGGCAGCCCCTTCTGCCGGGTGATGCGACCGACGAACACGATGGAGGGGCGCTCGGGGTCGACGCCGAGCGCGCGCACCGCGGCGTCGTCGTGCAACGGCGCCCAGTCGGCGAGGTCGATGCCGTTGACGACGACGTCGACCTTCGACGGGTCGAGGGCGGGGTACGCGCGCAGGATGTCGCGTCGCATTCCCTCGCTCACGGCGATCACGGCGTCGGCGTCCTCGAAGGCGGTGCGCTCGACCCACGAACTCAGTCGGTACCCGCCGCCGAGCTGCTCGGCCTTCCAGGGCCGCAGCGGCTCGAGGCTGTGCGCGGTCACGACGTGCGGGACGCCGTGCAGGCGCTTGGCGGTCAGGCCCGCGAAGTTCGCGTACCAGGTGTGCGAGTGCACGAGGTCGGCCCCGGCGGCGTCGCCGGCCATCAGCAGGTCGACGGCCATCGTCGAGAGCGCCGGGTTGGCCTCGTCGAACGCGCTCGGGGTCGGATAGGCCTGCGTGCCGGGCTCGTCGCGGGGTGCGCCGAAGCACCGGACGCGCACGTCGATGCTGGCACGCAGGGCGCGGACGAGCTCTGCGGCGTGCACCCCGGCACCGCCGTACACCTCGGGCGGATACTCACGGGTGAGGAGGTCGACGCGCATGCAGGCAACGGTAGCGCAGGGGTGGAGGACACGGACCGAAACCCGAACGCGGGAAAGTCGCGTCGGCTGGTTACAGTTGCCTCATGGTTGCGCGCAAGGTCTTCGGAATCGTCCTCGCAGGTGGTGAGGGCAAGCGACTCATGCCCCTGACGGAGGACCGGGCCAAGCCGGCGGTGCCGTTCGGCGGGCAGTACCGATTGATCGACTTCGCGCTCTCGAACCTCTTGAACTCGGGCCTGCGCCAGGTGGTCGTGCTGACCCAGTACAAATCGCACTCGCTCGACCGGCACGTCTCCCAGACCTGGCGGCTCAACGGCCTGCTGAATTCCTACGTCGCCTCGGTGCCCGCGCAGCAGCGGCTCGGCAAGCGCTGGTTCTCCGGCTCGGCCGACGCGATCCTGCAGAGCCTCAACCTGATCTACGACGAGCGGCCCGACATCATCGTGGTCGTCGGCGCCGACCACGTCTACCGCATGGACTTCTCGCAGATGATCGACGCGCACGTCGAATCGGGTGCGTCGGCGACGGTCGCGGCGATCCGCCAGCCGATCGCGCTCGCCGACCAGTTCGGCGTGATCGAGGTCGACCCCGCGCGGCCGGGGCGCATCCACCGCTTCCTCGAGAAGCCGACCGACCCCGTCGGGCTCCCCGACTCCCCCGGCGAGGTGCTCGCCTCGATGGGCAACTACGTGTTCGACGCCGACGCACTCATCGACGCGGTGCTCCGCGACGGCGAACAGGCCTCCTCGAGCCACGACATGGGCGGCGACATCATCCCCGCGTTCGTCGCGCAGGGCGACGCCGGCGTCTACGACCTCCAGCAGAACGACGTCCCCGGCTCGACCGATCGCGACCGCTACTACTGGCGCGACGTCGGAACGATCGACTCGTTCTTCGAGGCGCACCAGGACCTGATCTCGGTGATGCCGGTCTTCAACCTCTACAACCGCGAATGGCCGATCTTCAGCCAGCAGCTGAACTCGCCGCCGGCGAAGTTCACCCGCGACGCGCGCGGCACGCTCGGCACCGTCATCGACTCGATCGTGTCGCTCGGCTCGGTGATCTCGGGGGCGCACGTCGAGCGCAGCGTGATCGGCCCGTGGGCGGTCGTCGGCTCGGGTGCGCACGTCTCGGACTCGATCCTCTTCGATCGCGCACGCATCGACGCCCGGGCGACGGTGCAGCGGGCCATCCTCGACAAGGAGGTCGTCGTCGAGGCGGGGGCGCGAATCGGCGTCGACCGCAGCGAGGACCTCGCCCGCGGCTTCATCGTGACCGACAGCGGCATCACGGTCGTCGGCAAGGGTTCGCGCGTTCGGGCGACCGCGTGAGCCCCGCCGCCCCGGGCCGCTCGCGCGGCCCGCTCGTGGTGCTCGACGCCGACTCGACCCTCATCCGCGAGGAGGCGATCGAACTGCTCGCCGAGGAGGCGGGCAGTCTCGAGCACGTCGCCGCCGTCACCGAACGTGCCATGCGCGGCGAGCTCGACTTCGCCGCGAGCCTGCGCGAACGCGTCGCCACGCTCGCCGGACTCGATGCGGCGGTGCTCGCCGCCGCCCGTGAGCGGATGACGCCCACCGACGGCGTCCAGGAGCTCATCGACGGCGTGCACGCGGCAGGAGGGCTCGTCGGCGTCGTCTCCGGCGGATTCCACGAGCTGCTCGACCCGCTCGCCGACCGTCTCGGCCTCGACTTCTGCCGGGCCAACCGCCTCGAGACCGCCGACGGGCGGCTCACCGGCCGCGTCGACGGCCCCATCATCGATGCCGGGGCGAAGGCGACGGCGCTCGAGGAGTGGGCGTTGGTCGGCGGCATCCCGCTCGGCCGCACCGTCGCCGTCGGCGACGGCGCGAACGACCTGCAGATGCTCGATCGCGCCGCACTCGGCGTCGCGTTCTGCGCGAAGCCCGTGGTGCGGGCGCAGGCCGATCTCGCGATCGACCGCCCCGACCTCAGCGCGGTGCTCGCGGTGCTCGGCCTGCGCGGCTGACTCAGCCCGCAAGCTGCCGCGGGCAGACGCCGGAGGGCCGGCACGCGTGGTCGCGTGCCGGCCCTCGGACGTCAGAGCTCGCTTCGGGTCAGTGCCCCATGCCGAGGCCGCCGTCGACCGGGATGACGGCGCCCGAGATGTAGCCCGCGTCGTCGTCGGCGAGCCACGCGACCACGCGCGCGACCTCGTCGGGCGAGGCGAAGCGGCCGAGCGGAATGTTCTTCTTGTACTCGGCCTGCTGCGCCTCGGGCAGCTCGTCGGTCATGTCGGTCTCGATGAACCCGGGCGCGACGACGTTGGCGGTGATATTGCGGGCGCCGAGCTCGCGCGTGAGCGAGCGGGCCATGCCGACGAGGCCGGCCTTCGACGAGGAGTAGTTCACCTGCCCCGCCGAGCCGTAGAGGCCCACGACGCTCGAGATCAGCACGATGCGGCCGAACTTCGCCTTGAGCATGCCCTTCGAGGCGCGCTTGACGACGCGGAACGCGCCCGTGAGGTTCGTGTCGACGACGCTCGTGAAGTCGTCGTCGCTCATGCGCATGAGCAGCATGTCGCGCGTGATGCCGGCGTTCGCCACGACGACCTCGACCGGGCCGAGCTCGGCCTCGATCTCGGAGAACGCACGGTCGACCGACTCGGAGTCGGTGACGTCGGCACGCACCGTGAGCGAGCCTTCGGGGCCTTCGCCCGAGCGGGCGGTCACCGCGACGCGGTGCCCCTGCGCGAGGAACTCGCGGGCGATCGCGTAGCCGATGCCACGGTTGCCACCGGTCACGAGGACGGTGCGGCTCGTCGTCATTCTGGACTCCGTTTCTGCAGGTTCGGCCGTGCGGCCCGTCCCAGCATAGATGCTCGCTCCACGGGGCATCCGACGGCCCGGAATCGACGTAGGCTTGAGGTGAAGAGGAGCGCCGCCAGGCCTGCGGCGACCAGCATGAAGCAGCAGTCGATCACCACGCTGCCGCCTTCGCCCGAGGCGGAGCGGCGCTCGCGCATGATCAAGTACACGATCGCCATGTCGATCCGCGTGCTCTGCATCGTCGCGATGCTCTTCGTCGACGGCTGGTGGCTCGCGGTGTGCGCGGCCGGTGCGATCTTCCTCCCCTACTTCGCGGTCGTCCTCGCGAACGTCGGAAGCCCGAGACGCACCAACCGGGTGCTCCGCCCCGGCGGCCTCGTGCGTCGCACTCCCCCGCCGACCGCCGCTCCCGGCGGCCCCGAGACCACCGACCGTCGCGACGACGAGCGAGGAGCCGCATGATCGGCGGATTGGGCGGCGCGCCCGAGCAGGGCACGTGTTCGCGATCCGGATGCCGCGAGGCAGCCCTGTGGCGCATCGACTGGCGCAACCCCCGCATCCACACGGGCGACCGCGGCAAGACGTGGCTCGCCTGCGACGAACACGTCGACTACCTCCGCGGCTTCCTCGAGGCCCGGTCGTTCCCGGTCGCCGTCGCGCCGTTCGACGCCTCGTCCGAGGACTCTGCTGCGGAGGCCGGCGCATGAACGAGTGGCGCTTCCTCCTCGCGCCGCGCTGGGCCGGCTACCTCGCGCTCACCGTGATCTTCGCCATCGCCTGCTCGGCGCTCGGCACGTGGCAGCTCAACCGTCGCGCCGAGGCGCTCGCCGAGGTCGCCCGCATCGACGCGAACTACGACGCCGCACCGATCCCGCTCGCCGAGGCGCTCCCCGACCCCGCGGAGTTCGATGTCGACCAGCGCTGGCAGGTCGTCGCGATCTCGGGCGAGTACCTGCCTGCCGAAGAGGTCGTCGTGCGGAACCGGCCGATGGGCGGCAGCACGGGCTTCCAGGTGATCACCCCGTTCCAGCTCGACGACGGCACCGTGTTCATGGTCGACCGCGGCTGGATCGCCCAGAACTCCGACGGACGCCCGAGCGAGATCCCGGCGCCGCCCGCGGGCGAGGTCGAGGTGACCGCCCGTCTCAAGGCCGGCGAGGGGCGCATCGAGGGTCGCACCTCGACGGGCATCGAGTTCGCGACGATCGACCTCGACGAACTCGCCGAACGCGTCGGCGAGCCGGCCTACACGGGCGCGTACGGCATCCTCGTGCAGTCGGGCGACGATGCGGGCGAGCCGCCGCTCGCGGCCCCGCGCCCCGAGCGCGACGAGGGTCCGCACCTGTCGTACGCGCTGCAGTGGTACGTCTTCGCGCTGCTCGCCTTCATCGGGCTCGCCTGGGCGGCGAACCAGGAGCGCAAGGGCCTCGCCGAGGCATCCGGCCAGTCTGAGGCCTCGCCACGCGCGCCGAAGCGACCGAAGCCGCAGAGCAAGGGCGGCGAGGACGCCGACTACGAGGACCAGGTGCTCGACCGGCGGTGAGGCGTCTCGTCCTTCTCGCCGGCTGATGTCCGCCAGTCGGTCTCGGCCGACTCGAGCGGCGTCGACAACGCGCGGCGAAGGCGCGATCTGAAGATGAGGGCGAGACGCGCGAGAACGACGAGCGCGAGTACCGCGGCAGCCTGCAGCAGCGCGAGGATCGGGCTGCCCGCCTGGGCGTTGCCGATCACGACGGAACCGACGACCACGACGACGATGGCGCCGACGCTCGCAGCGACGATCACTTCGATGCAGCGCAGCGAGGTACGGGCCATCACCGTTCCCCGGTGCACACGTTGCACGAGCAGCGCGACCATCGTCAGCACGATGAGCCCGAGCACCGTGAACGCGATCGTCGTCGCGAGCAAGGGCTCGCGCAGCGCGGCGAATTCGGGGAGGCTCGCCGCGACCGCAGCGGAGAGGCCCGGTGCGACGATGACGAACCCCGCCCCGCCGAGGAACCCCACCGCGATGAGCGACTGCGTGACCACGACGACGGCCAGCGACAGGCGCGGGAATCCTGACTCCATCTATCGATTTTCGATAGTTCACCATCGAAAATCAATGGATAATGAGTCAAGCCAGGGCAGGCTCCGCCCACCGCTCGAGGCACGGATTCCCTACGCCAGCTCGATGAGCTCCTGGTACTCGCGGCTCCAGTGGTCTTCAGTGCCGTCGGGCATGATGAGCACCCGCTCGGGGTTCAGGGCCTCGACCGCGCCCGGGTCGTGCGAGACGAGCACGACCGAGCCCTCGTAGTGCGCGAGCGCGTCGAGGATCTCGGCGCGGCTCGCGGGGTCGAGGTTGTTCGTCGGCTCGTCGAGGAGCAGCACGTTCGCGCCCGACACGACGATCATCGCGAGCGCGAGACGGGTCTTCTCGCCGCCCGAGAGCACGCCCGCGGGCTTGTGCACGTCGTCGCCGGTGAAGAGGAACGAGCCGAGCACCTTGCGCGCCTCGGTCTCGGTGAGGTTCGGCGACGAGCTCACCATGTTCTCGAGCACCGAGCGCTTGACGTCGATCGTCTCGTGCTCCTGCGCGTAGTAGCCGACGCGGAGGCCGTGGCCGGCCTCGACGATGCCGGTGTCGGGCGCGTCGACGCCCGCGAGGATGCGCAGCAACGTCGTCTTGCCCGCACCGTTCAGGCCGATGATGACGACCTTCGAACCGCGGTCGATCGCGAGGTCGACCGCGGTGAAGATCTCGAGCGAGCCGTAGCTCTTCGACAGGTCGCTCGCCGTGATGGGCGTGCGACCGCACGGCGCCGGGGTCGGGAAGCGGAGCTTCGCGACGCGGTCGACGGCGCGCACCTCCTCGAGGCCCGCGAGCAGCTTCTCGGCGCGCGCGACCATCTGGTGGGCGGCGGCGGCCTTCGACGCCTTCGCGCCGAACTTCGCGGCCTGCAACTGCAGCACGCCCGCCTTCTTCTCGGCGTTGGCGCGCTCCTTCTTGCGGCGCTCCTCGTCGGCGGCGCGCTGGCGCTGGTAGTGCTTCCAGCCCATGTTGTAGATGTCGATGATCGAGCGATTCGCGTCGAGGTAGAAGACGCGGTTGACGACCTCCTCGACGAGCACGACGTCGTGCGAGATCACGATGACGCCGCCCTTGTAATTCTTCAGGAACTCGCGGAGCCAGACGACCGAGTCGGCGTCGAGGTGGTTCGTCGGCTCGTCGAGGATCATCGTGTCGGCGTCGGAGAACAGGATGCGCGCGAGCTCGATGCGCCGGCGCTGACCGCCCGAGAGCGTCTTCAGCGGCTGGTCGAGGATGCGATCGGGCAGGTTCAGGTTCGAGGCGATCGAGGCGGCCTCGGCCTCGGCGGCGTAGCCGCCGAGTGCGTTGAAGCGGTCGGTGAGGTTGCCGTACTTCTTCATGGCCTTCTCGGCGACGACCGGGTCGTCGCTGCCCATGCTCATGGACGCCTCGTGCATGCCGAGCACGAGCGAGCCGAGGCCGCGCGCGTCGAGGATGCGCGTACGCGCGAGCATCTCGGGGTCGCCGGAGCGCGGGTCCTGCGGGAGGTACCCGATCTCGCCGGTGCGATCGATCTTGCCGTCGGTGGGCAGGGTCTCGCCGGCGAGGGTCTTCGTGAGCGTGGTCTTGCCCGCGCCGTTGCGGCCGACGAGGCCGATCTTGTCGCCGTCGGAGACGCGGAAGTTCACGTGCTCCATGAGGAGGCGCGCACCGACGCGGATCTCGAGATCGTGGACGGCGAGCACGGCAGGGCCTCCTGGGCGTTGATGGGGAATCGGTGCCGAACGGCACAGCCGCCCAGTCTATCGTTCGCGGGGCGGCGTCAAGTCGATGTCGCCGGTGCCCGGCAGAATCGCAGCATGACGACGGATGCCTCGAGCGCCCCCTCCATCGGCACGCTGCGGGCCGCACGGCTCCGCGCGCAGGGGCTCGCAGGCGGCTTCGCCTCGCCCGCCGCGGCGCTCGAGCGGCTCGTGTGCGTGCAGGCGCAAGACCTGGCCGCCGCGAAGTGGGTGATCGGCGCGCGAGTCCCCGGGTCGAGCGAGGCCGGCATCGAGTCGGCCATCGACGACCGCTCGCTGCTGCGATCCTGGCCGATGCGCGGCACCCTGCACTTCGTCGAGCCGTCGATGCTGCGGCCGATCCTCCGCCTGACCGCCGCGCGGCTCATGCAGCGCGCGTCGAAGATCCATCTCGACGAGGGCATCGACGACGCGGTGCACGCGGCCGCGCGTGCGGTCGCGATCCACGAGCTCGAGGGCGGGCGCTCGGCGTCCCGCGACGAACTCCAGGCGGCGTGGGCGGCCGCCGGCATCCCGATCGAGGGCCAGCGCGGGTACCACCTGATCTGGCGCCTCGCGATCGAGGGCCTGCTCTGCTGCGGCCCGGTCGACACGCGGGCCCGGCAGCGCTTCGTGCTGCTCGACGAATGGTCGCCCGCCGGTTCGAGCGAGCCGGGCGACGCCGACGAGACCCTCGCCCTGCTCTTCACCGGCTACGCGCGCGGCCACGGGCCGGTCTCTGCGCGCGACTTCGCCTGGTGGACGGGGCTGACCCTCACCCAGGCCCGGCTCGCGGTCTCGGCCGCGGGCGATGCCGTGGTCGCGGTGGGCGACGAGCGATTCGTCGCGGCCGACGCCGACCGGGAGTCGACCTCGGTCTCGCCGGGTCGGCACGTGCTCGCGCCGTTCGACGAGTACTTCCTCGGCTACGGCGATCGCACGGCCTTCTGCTCCCCCGCCGACGCCGTGCGCGTCGTGCCGGGCAAGAACGGGCTCTTCCTGCCGATCCTCGTCGCCGACGGCGAGGTCGTCGGCACCTGGCGCCGCGCGCCCGAGCGGCGCGGCGCGACGGCGATCGAGCTCGCCCCGTTCAGCGGGTCGGTCGACGCCGACGAGTTCGCTCCCGCATTCGAACGGTGGGCACGGTTCTGGTCGACGACCCTCGGCGACGTCACGGTGCGCCAGGACTGAGCGCTCGCGGCGCCGCCGGGGATCGCCCCGGACCGCAGCGGATACGACGAACGGGCCGGATGCACATGGCATCCGGCCCGTCGTCGTGATCGCGCGAGCGATTACTGCTCGAGCTGCGCCTGCAGTTCGAGGGTGATGGTGACCTGCTCGCCGAGCAGCACGCCGCCGGTCTCGAGGGCCGCGTTGTAGTGCAGGCCGAAGTCCTCGCGGTTGATGACGGTCTTGGCCGTCGCGCCGCCCTTGTAGTTGCCGTAGGGGTCGCCGCCGAAGCCGCCGAAGTCGAAGTCGAAGGTCACGGGCTTCGTGACGCCGTGCATGGTCAGCTCGCCGTCGACCTTGAAGTCGCCCTTCTCGACGCGGACGCCGGTCGAGACGAAGTCGATCGTCGGGTACGTCTCGGCCTCGAAGAAGTCGCCGGTGCGCAGGTGCGCGTCGCGGGTGGGCTCGTTCGTGGTCACCGAGGCGACCTCGGCCGACGCGGTGACGGTCGAGTCGAGCGGGTTCTCTGCGGTGACGAAGGTGGCGTTGAAGCGCTCGAACTTGCCCTTGACCTTGCTGATCATGAGGTGGCGCACGGAGAAGGCGACCTCGCTGTGGGCGGGGTCGATCGTCCAGGTGCCTGCACGGTAGCCGGGGATCTCGATCGTCGAGGCGGTGGTCGTCATGCTGCGGTTGCTCCCAAGTGTTCGGTACTGAGCCGGTCGGCTCATACGGGGGTCAACGCGCACCCCGCCAAGTTATATTCCCACGCATGGAAATTTCTTGGTGGGCTCCGCTCACGCGAGCGAACGACGAAGCGTGAGCACGTGCCGCACCGCCTCGTCGAGCCGCTCCTCCGAGATGCGTCCCGAGTCGACGGCGGCCGTGATCGACGCCACGAGTCCGTCGACGGAGATGCCGAACTGCGAGGGGTCGGCGGGAAGGACGTACAGCAGCAGGTCGGCGCCCGCGGCCACCGCGCGCACGGCGTTCTCGCCCGGATCGGCGTACTCGGCGAGCCCGTTGTGCTGGAGCATGAGCATGTCGTCGGTGATGACGACCCCGTCGAAGCCGAGCTCCTCGCGGAGGATCCGGTGCCATTCGGGCGAGAGCGAGGCCGGTGCGGCATCGACGGCGGGGTAGGCGAGGTGGCCGGTCATCACGAGCTCGGCGCCGGCGTCGATGCCCGCCGCGAACGGCAGTGCCGGACCGGCCCGCCACTCGGCGAGGCTCGAGGGCGCGGTCGGAATGCTCGTGTGCGAGTCGCCCGGCGCCCCACCATGACCGGGGAAGTGCTTGAGCGTGCTCGCCACCGTGCCCCGCTCCCCCGCGACGGCGGCGGCGACCCGCTCGGCGGCCCCCGCCGGATCGATCCCGAGCACCCGGCCCGAGATGAACGAGCCGGGGTCGCTCGTGACATCCGCGATGACGCCGAAGTTCACGTTCGCGCCGCCGGCGGCCACGCTCGCGGCGCGGGCGGCGAACGCCTCCCGGGTCGCAGCGGGCGGTGCGTCCCGCAGGGTCGCCGCGCTCGCGGCGGCATCCCAGTCGAGTCGCGAGACCTCGCCGCCCTCCTGATCGACGCCGATGAGCGGCGGCAGCTCGGGGTCGGCGACGAGCGCGGCGGTCAGCGCGGCGAGCGACGGCGCGTCGCCCGAGACGTTGTCGCCCATGAGGATCACACCCGAGGCTCCCGCGTCGATGAGCGCGCGGGAGGGGGCGGGATCGGTACCCGGGGCATGCAGCATCAGCATGGTCGCGGCCTTCTGCTGCGTGCTGAGGCCCGCCATCCGCTCATCGACCCAGGCGGCCAGCGGATCGATCGGCGTCGGCGTCGGGGTCGGAGTCCGCGTCGCCGAAGGTGTCGCCGGGGCCGCCGGAGCAGCCGTCGGCCCCGCGCCCGCGCACCCCGCGAGCGTCATCACGGAGACCGCGACGAGGAGGGGGGCCAGCAGCCGGGACGAACGCACGCGCCGAGTGTACGCTGCGTGTCCGAGCGACCGCCGAGAGGAACCGTGGGTAGACTCGCGGCCTCGAGGGGGTGAGCCGATGCGCCGAGAACGCCCGATCGTGAGCGCCTCGATCCTGCTCGCCCTCGTCATGGCGGTCACCGCGATCGCCGCTCCGGCAGGAGACGAGGA
This sequence comes from Agromyces sp. NPDC057679, assembly GCF_042799635.1. Taxonomy (NCBI): domain Bacteria; kingdom Bacillati; phylum Actinomycetota; class Actinomycetes; order Micrococcales; family Microbacteriaceae; genus Agromyces; species Agromyces sp. NPDC057679. Next base: position 338,170 of record NZ_JBHVIK010000003.1, read on the forward strand.
GTACCCGAGCTGGAGCGAGGTCGAGGCCGCGAAGCAGAGCGTCGCCGCGCGCGAGGCCGAGTCGTCGCGCATCACCGCGCTGGTCGACCGACTCGAGGGCGAGGCTGCCGTCCTCGGCGACGCCGCGGTCGAAGCCGCCGCGGTCGCGGCCGCCGCCGAGGACGCACGCCGCGAAGCGGCCGATCGCGCGAGCACGCTCCGGGGATCGGCCGAGTCGGCCGCGCAGACGGCACGCCGGACGCAGGCCGAGTTCGGTCGGCTCACCGGCGTGCTCGCGCGCACGGGCGGTGCGGATGTCACGCTCCGCCTGCTTCTCACGGGCGGAGAGCAGGACGCGGCCGACCTCCTCGACGCACTCTCGCGCAGCGCGCGACTCGCGGACGTCTACGCGGGGGTCGCGGCGGGTGCGGAGGCGGCCCGCTCCGAATACCGGTCGATCAGCGCCCAGGCCGACGTCGCCGAACAGGAGCGGTCCCGGCTCGCCGAGGAGGCCGACCGCGCCTCGGCCGCCGCGGAGGACGCGCACCTCGCCGCGGAGGCGCGGCTCACCGAACAGCGCACGGCGCTCGACACGCTCTACGCACAGCTCGCGAGCCTGCGCGATCGCACAGTGGAGCTCGAACGGCGCTACCGGGTGGGCGAGCAGGCCCGGCTCGAAGCCGAGGCCCGCGAACGGGCGGCCGCCGAAGCCGCGGAGAACGATTCGGGAGGGTCGGGCGGTTCCGGCGGCGACTCGAGCGCTCCCCCGCCGGGCGTCGTCGTCGACCCCGCCGCGGCGAAGGCGTACGCCGCCCGTGCGGTGGGCCGCTACGGCTGGGGCTCGAGCCAGTACGAGTGCCTCGTGCTGCTCTGGACGCGCGAGTCGAGCTGGCGCGCCGACGCCTACAACGCCTCGAGCGGCGCCTACGGAATCCCGCAGTCGCTGCCGGGCAGCAAGATGGCCTCGGCCGGTGCCGATTGGCGCACGAACGCCGCCACCCAGATCGACTGGGGGCTCTCGTACATCAGCGACCGCTACGGGGCGCCGTGCGGTGCGTGGGCGCACTCCGAGCAGTACAACTGGTATTGATGACCGGCGCAGACACCGACCCCGATCGCTTCCGCCGCCACGCGGCCGATGGCATCCTCCTCCTCGGCGGAGGTGCCGCAATCCTGCTGCAGCTCGCCGACCCGCGGGTCGCGCGCGGCGTCGCCCGCCACAGCGACTTCGCCGGCCGGCCGCTCGAACGGCTCTTCGGCACGCTCGACTACGTCTACGCGGTCGGCTTCGGCGACGAGTCGGTCCGGCGCTCCGCCATCCGGCGGGTGAATGCCCGCCACGCACCCGTCCGCGGTGAGGCAGCCGACCCGGGCGGGTCCGGCGAGCCGCGCACGCCCGGATACTCGGCGTTCGACGCCGACGCGCAGCGATGGGTCGCCTCGACCATCCTCGCGACCGCGATCACGCTCGAGGAGCGCCTCTGGGGCCAGCTCGACGTACGCGACGCCGACGCGATCGTGCGCGGATACGCCCCGCTCGGCACGAGCCTCCAGGCCGGCCGCGAGGGATGGCCCGAGAGTCGCGCCGACTTCGACGCATGGTGGCACGCGCGTCTCTCCGAGGCATCCGTCGGTGATGACGCCCGCCGGATCGCACGCACGCTGCTCGGCGGGTCGGCGGCGCTGCCGCCGGGCAGCCGACTCGTCCTTCCGCTCGTCCGCCTGGTCACCGCGGCGCTCCTGCCCGCGCCGATCCGCGCAGCCTACGGTTTCCGGTGGACCACCCGGGCGCAGCGCGTGAGCGCAGCCTGGCTGCGGGGCATCGCCCTCGTTTGGCCGCTGCTCCCGGCCGCGGTCCGCCACGCCCCGATGCGCGCATCGCTCCGACGCATGGCACGTGCGAACCGGTACGCTGAGCGTGAAGCACAAGGACGACGATGACCCCGCAAGCAGCGCAACGCAACGAACCACTCGACAGCATCGACCGCCGAATCGTGGCCGAGCTGAGCCGCGACGGCCGGCTGTCGGTGCGCACCCTCGCCGACCGAGTCCACATCTCGCGCACGGCGGCCCACAACCGGCTGCAGCAGCTGCAGCAGCGCGGCGTCATCACCGGGTTCGGCGCCCAGATCGACCGGCGCTCGATCGGGCTCCACATCTCCGCGCTCGTCGTGGTGCGCATCGGCGAGGTCTCCTGGGAGGAGATCGCGGCGAAGCTCGCCACGCTCCCCTTCGTCGAGAAGGTGCAGGCGGTCTCGGGCGACATCGACATCATCCTCACCGTGAGCGCGCCCGATCACGAGCAGCTGAGCCAGGCGATCCTCCGCGACATCCACGACATGCCCGGCGTCGTGTCGACCAGGTCGCACCTCATCCTCGAAGAGATCGAGGGCCACCCGCCCGCGCAGACCCTGGACATCTGGCGCACCTGACCACCCTGAAGGTGGACGAATGGCAACGGTTTCACGCTTCGTGAGCCGTTCGTTCACGCTTGGATGACACGCCCGACCGCAAGGGTCGAGTATGTCGCACCATGGCTGCATGAGCCTCAATGTCGAGCACGCCCTGACCCGCACCCTTCCATCGGAGAAGCCCCTCCGGCTCCTCGACAACGCGGGTCACGCCGTCACCGGTCACGCGACCGGCGGCTTCTCGCTGCCCGACACCGACACGCTCCTCGGGCTCTATCGCAAGATGGTCGTCGCCCGCCGTTTCGACGTGCAGGTCACCGCGCTCACCAAGCAGGGCCGCCTCGCGACCTACCCCTCGGCCTACGGCCAGGAGGCATGCGAGATCGGCGCCGTCGCCTCGCTCGATCGCAGTGACTGGCTCTTCCCGACCTACCGCGACAGCATCGCCCTGCTCACGCGCGGCATCGCCCCCGCCGACATCCTGCAGTCCTTCCGCGGCGACTGGCACAACGGCTACGACCAGCACGAGTTCCGCACGGCCGCTCAGGCGACCCCGCTCGCCACGCAGGCGCTGCACGCCGTCGGCCTCGCCCACGCCGCCCGGCTGCGTCACGACCCGATCGTCGCCATGACCTTCCTCGGCGACGGCGCCACGAGCGAGGGCGACGCCCACGAGGCGTTCAACTTCGCCGCCGTCTGGCAGACGCCCACCGTCTTCATCGTGCAGAACAACCAGTTCGCGATCAGCGTGCCGCTCGAGAAGCAGACCCGCGCCGCGACCCTCGCCGACAAGGCCGTCGGCTACGGCATGCCGGGCTTCCACGTCGACGGCAACGACGTCGCGGCGATGTACGCGATCACGCACGCCGCCGTCGAGCGCGCGCGTGCGGGCGGCGGGCCGACGCTCATCGAAGGCGTGACCTATCGCATCGAGCCGCACACGAACTCCGACGACCCGAGCCGCTACCGGGCGGCGCGCGACGTCGAGCACTGGAAGCGGCGCGACCCGATCGAGCGACTCGAGAAGTACCTCGTCTCCGAGGGGGCGCTCACCGAGACCCTCCGCGCCGAGATCACCGACGAGGCCGAAGAGCTCGCCGCGGCGACCCGCGAGGTCATGACCGCCGAGGCCGAGCTCGATCCGCTCGAGCTGTTCGACCACGTCTACGCCCGCCCCCGTGCCGCGCTCGCCGAGCAGCGCGCCGCGCTCGCCGCCGAGCTCGCCGCCGGCGCCCACCAGGAGGACCCCCGATGACCGCCACCGCGACGAAGGACACCCGCCCCGAGGCATCCGCACCGACGCAGCTCACGATGGCGGGCGCGCTGAACGCCGCACTGCGCGACGCGATGGCCGCCGACGACCGCGTGATCGTCTACGGCGAGGACGTCGGGCCGCTCGGCGGCGTGTTCCGCATCACCGACGGCCTCCAGGCCGAGTTCGGCGACGAGCGCATCTGGGACTCCCCCCTCGCCGAGTCGGGCATCATCGGCACGGCCATCGGCATGGCGATGTACGGCATGCGCCCCGTCGTCGAGATGCAGTTCGACGCGTTCAGCTACCCCGCGTTCGAGCAGATGGTGTCGCACGTCGCGAAGATGCGCAACCGCACCAAGGGTCGCGTCACGCTGCCGATGGTCGTGCGCATCCCCTGCGCGGGTGCGATCGGCGGCGTCGAGCACCACTCCGACTCCTCCGAGTCGTACTGGGCGTCGACGCCCGGGCTCACGGTCGTGATGCCCTCGAACCCGGCCGACGCGTACTCGATGCTGCGCGAGGCGATCGAGAGCGACGACCCCGTCGTCTTCATGGAGCCGAAGAGCCGGTATTGGTCGAAGGCCCCGATCGCGCTGCCGGTGACGACCGCGCCGATGGACCGCGCAGAGGTCGTGCGCACCGGCACCGACGTCACGCTGCTCGCCTACGGACCGACGGTGCGCACCGCGCTCGAGGCCGCCGAGGCGGCCGAGCACGAGGGCCTCTCGATCGAAGTCGTCGACCTGCGCACGCTGTCGCCCTTCGACGACGAGACGGTCGGCGCCTCGGTGCGCAAGACCTCGCGCGCCGCCGTCATCCACGAGGCCGCGCAGTTCGGCGGCTACGGCGCCGAGGTCGCCGCGCGCGTGACCGAGCGCAACTTCCACCACCTCGCGGCGCCGGTGCTGCGCATCGCCGGCTTCGACATCCCCTACCCCTCGCCGAAGCTCGAGGAGCACCAGCTGCCCACGCCCGACCGCATCCTCGCGGCGCTCGACACCTGGGAGTGGGACGCATGAGTCGCGAGTTCATCCTGCCCGACCTCGGCGAAGGCCTCACCGAGGCCGAGATCGTCGCGTGGCTCGTCGCGCCGGGCGACGAGGTCGCCATCGACCAGCCGGTCGTCGAACTCGAGTCGGCGAAGTCGGTCGTGCAGCTCCCGACCCCGTTCGCGGGCGTCGTCGAGTCGCTCGGCGGGGAGGTCGGCGAGACGCTGCACGCGGGCACCGTGCTCATGACGCTCGGTTCCGACGTCGCAGCGGCAGCGTCCTCGAACACGGATGCCTCGGCGCCTGAGCCGGCCGCAGCTCCGGCTCCTGCCGGGGCCGCGCCGGCGGCTTCGCCCGTAGCCGCCGAGCCGGGTGTCGCCGCGCCGACGGAGGTCGCGACCGAGGAGTCGGGCGCAGTCCTCATCGGCTACGGCACCCGTGCCACGACGGTGACGAAGCGCGCGGCCACCGCGCCGGCGAGATTCGGTCGCCGCCGCACGGGTGCTGCGACGGGCTCCGGCCCGGGCGCCGGCACGAGCAGTGGCGGCGTCGCCGCGCCCTCGCGCCTCGACAGCGCACGCCGCTCCCCGGTGGTCTCGCCGATCGTGCGGCGGCTCGCACGGCAGCACGGCTTCGACGCCTCGCAGCTCGACGGCTCGGGCCCCGACCACCTCGTCATGCGTCGCGACGTCGAGGCGTTCATCGGCGAGCAGCAGGCGGTGTCGGAGGCGACGCCGCAGGCCGTCGTCGAGGCATCCGCGCCGTCGACGCCGGTGCCCGCGGCCGTCGCCGCGCCCGCCTCCGGTGACGAACGGATCCCACTCGACCGCATCGGTCGCGCCGCCGCGGCGCACTTCTCGCGCTCGCGCCGCGAGATCCCCGAGGCGACCGTCTGGATGGACGTCGACGCAACGGCCCTCGTCGCCGCCCGCAAGCAGCTGCACGCGGCGACCGGCGAACGCTTCGGCACGACCGCCCTCGTCGCCCGGTTCGTCGTCGCGGGACTGCGTAAGCACCCGCGCCTCAACTCGAGCTTCGACGCCGAGCGCGACGAGGTCGTGCTGCACGGCGCGGTCAACCTCGGACTCGCAGCGCAGACGCCGCGCGGCCTCATGGTGCCCGTCGTGCACGGCGCCGAGCAGATGAGCCTGCGCGGGCTGCGCGACGCGATCGGAACCCAGACCGAGGCCGCCGCGACCGGGGTGTTCGCACCCGCGGCGCTCTCGGGCGGCACCTTCACGCTGAACAACTACGGCACGCTGGGCGTCGACGGCTCCGCCGCGATCATCAACCACCCCGAGGCGGCGATGCTCGGCATCGGGCGCCTCGTCGAGCGCCCCTGGGTCGTCGACGGCGCCCTCGCGGTGCGCACGGTCACCGAGCTCACGCTGTCGTTCGACCACCGCGTGTGCGACGGCGCCGAGGCCGCGGCGTTCCTCACCTTCGTCGCGGGATGCATCGAACAGCCGCTGTCACTGCTCGCCGAGCTCTGATCCCGAACCGCGAACGGCCTCACCCCATCCGGGGCGAGGCCGTTCGCGTGTTCGCGCTCACCGCGCTCGGCCGTGCCGTTCAGTGCACGCCCCGCGCGGTGCCGCGATCAGAAGAACTCGTCGGGCGTGCCGGCGGCCCGTTCGACGTCGCGGGTGTCGACCCCGGCCGCGCGGAGCTTGGCCACCGAGACCCGGAGCCCCGACTCCATCTGCGCCGCCCAGGCGTCGGACTCGCGCGCGCTCGTCTCGGCCGCACGCGCCCGCGCCTCCGACGACTCGGCGGAATCGCGGGCGTCGCGCACCTGGCGCAGCGCGAGCGAGATGCCGTAGTACGCGGCGACCATCGTGGCGATCGGTGCGGCGATGATCGCGAGCGCGCTGATCGCGGCGCCGGTCGGGCTGAACGCGATGAGCAGCGCGAAGGCGAGGAAGAGCGCCACGATCGCCGCGAGGACGACGAGCATGAACCGCAGGTCGCGGCTCCACGGGCGCCCCTCGCCCGCGGTCGCGGGGGGTGCTGCGGTCGCGTCATCGGCCGACAGCGGCGGCGGCGCGAAGTCGGGCACCGTGGGCTGGTCGTCGTGGCTCGGACGGGCGTACGCGTCGGACATCGGGTCTCCGCTCCCCTGCAATCGGATAGACCCCCCAATTGTGGGCCGCCCCGGACGAGCGGTCAAGGAACCGCGCCGGGCCGGTGCGGATGCCTCAGGCGGCGCGCCGCTCCGAGATGCCGCGCTCGATCGTCGCGATGATCTCGGGGGCGTCGGGCTCGGTCGTCGGCCGGAAGCGGACCACTTCGCCGTCGGGCTGGATCACGAACTTCTCGAAGTTCCACTTCACCCGGCCGGCCTTGCCGCGGGCATCCTCGACCTTCGTGAGCACCTCGTAGAGCGGGTGACGATTGCGCCCGTTGACCTTGGTCTTCTCCATCAGCGGGAAGCTCACGCCGTACGTCATCGAGCAGAACTCCTTGATGTCGGAGGCCTCGCCCGGCTCCTGGCCGGCGAACTGGTTGCACGGGAAGCCGAGCACCGTGAAGCCGCGGTCGCCGTACTCGCGCTGCAACTCCTCGAGCTTCGTGTACTGCGGGGTGAGCCCGCACTTCGACGCGACGTTCACGACCATCACCACCTCGTCGGCGTAGTCGGCGAGGGTGACGGCGTCGCCGTCGATGGTCGTCAGGGGGATGTCTCGGAGTTCCACCCTCAGAGCCTACGACGCCGAACGGCGATGTGGGCGGCCGCCGATACGATCGTCGATCGATGATGGGCATGAATCACGCGATCAGCGGCGCCGCCGCCTGGGTCGCGGTCACCGGCGCCGTTCCCCTGCTCGCCACCGGGGTGTATCCGCTCGACCCGGTCGGCGTGGTCGCCGGCGCGACCGTCTGCGCGGGCGCAGCACTGCTGCCCGACGCCGACCATCACAGCGCGACGATCTCGCGCTCGGTGCCGATCCTCGGCCCGCTCACGGCGCGCACGATCGGCGCCATTTCGGGCGGGCACCGCCACGGCGCGCACTCCCCCGTCGCGGTGCTGCTCGTGGCGGCGGCCGCCTGGGCATTGGCCGCGCTGGCCGTGCCCGTCGACCCGATCGGTCGCTTCGACCCCGGCACGGTCGCGATCGGTGCCGGCATCGGCACCGCGGCACTCACCGCCTTCGCCGTGAAGGCGCGAGACCTCGTCGAGTCGTGGCTCACCGCCTGGCTCGCCGGCATCGCACTCGGGCTCTTCATCGTGGTCATCGCGCCCGAGCAGGTCGCCTGGTTCCCGCTCGCGGTGACGCTCGGCTTCGTCGCCCATCTCGCCGGCGACGCGCTCACCACGGGCGGCCTGCCCGGCCTCCTGTGGCCGTGGGTCCCGCGTCCGCCCGAGATCGTGGGCGACATCCCCGTGCTGAACCGCCTGTGGCTGCCGAACGGCTACCTCGCGCTGCCGTTGCTCGGTGACACCGGTTCGTGGCGCGAGAAGGCCTTCGGAGGGCTGCTCACCCTGTACTGCACGCTGGGCCTCGGGTACGAGCTGCTGCGCCTCGTCGGGGCCGATCAGCTGCTGTCGCAGCTGAACCCATGACCGGCGATCGCGGTCTCAGTCGTGGCGAAGCGGGTCGGGATCGTCGGCTCGATTCCAGGCGATCTCGATGAGCCGGCGGAGCACGTCGAGGTCGAGGTCGTCGAGCTTCTTGGCGTAGAGGCAGCCTGCGCCCTCCGTGTACGTGCCGAGCTCCGGCAGGAGCTCGGCGCTCTCGGGCAGGTCCTTGAGCCCGTACAAGGTCAGCTGCGCCTTCCGGGGCGAGAACCCGGCCTTGGGCCAGTCACCGCGCGTGCGCGGGTTCGCCGGCGAGATGTACCGGTAGCTGCCGTAGCCGACCATCGACGGCCCCCACATCACGGGGTCGGTGCCGGTGACCTCGCGGAAGATCTCGGCGAGCCGGCGACCCTCCTCGACCCGGCGACTGGGCGTCGCCGCAGCGAGGAACTCATCCACGCTCGCATCCGTCGGCAGCGTCTTCTGGGTGCTCATGCACTCAACCTACGCCCGGTGCGCCGCCGAGCGCACGGCCCCGGCGCGGGCCGCATCAGCTCGGATGCCTCCGGCGATCCGGAGATCGCGCGATCATCTCCCCACGAAACTCACCGTCTCGGTGAGATCGGCCCTCCCGGTGCGTACCGAGGGCGCGCCTGCGAGCTCGTACCCCACCGAGACGCCGCAGACCAGCACGAGCCCATCGGCGGCTCCCACAGCATCCCGAACGGTGTTCCGGTACATGGTCCACATCACCTGCGGACAGCTGTGCAATCCCTCCGCCCTCAGCAGCAGCATCACGGTCTGCAAGAACATGCCGACGTCGGCCCACTGCCCCGGCCCCATCGCCCGATCGACGTAGCAGAACAGCACGACCGGTGCGCCGAACGCCGCCGAGTTCAATGCAGCGATCTTCGTCGGCCGCTCGGGGTCTCCGCGCTCGACCCCCAGTGCCTCGTACCGCTGCGAAGCCGCGATCGCGAAGCGGTCGAGATACGGTGAGGCGAGATCCGCGGGATACATCGGATACTCGCGCTCGTCACCCGGGTCTCCCGCCAACGCTCTGGTGGTCGCGTGCCGCTTCAGCTCGGCCAACGGCTCGCCGGCCACGACGAACACATGCCACGGCTGCAGGTTCCCACTCGACGGCGCTCGCGCCGCAGCGCGCAACACACGCTCGAGCGTCTCCCTGGGGACCGGTGCATCGCTGAACGCGCGCACCGATCGGCGGCTGCTCACGGCTTCGTACACATCCAAGTCGGATACCTCTCGCTGGCCTCCACGCAGGTCTATCACGCGAGAGCCGATGCGGAGAGCGTCCCCGCCCTCGAGTCGGTACCGCGGCCGGCCCTTGATGCGGGCCGCGCAGGCCGACCGGACCGAGCTCGACCGGAGAGCGGGACCGTTCAGGTCGCCGGGATCTCGATCGCACCCGTGCCGGTGAAGTTCACGAACATCCGGCCGTCGCCCTCGACGAGCGTGAGCAGCACGGCACCGCAACCGCGGCACCGTGCAATGCTGCCCGCTGCGCTGCGGTAGACCAGCGCGGTCGCCAACTCCGCAACCGCGCCGCACCCGTTGCATCGCGCCCGGACCGCGGTCGGGTCGAATGCGAAGACGCCCGCGAGCGGTCCCGCGAGCAGGTTGCCGTCGAAGTGCTGCATCACGTTCCTCCGTAGCGTTCGGTGCGGATCGCATCCTGGTCGTGACCGAGGTCGATGAGCCAGGCGGCGACGTGCTCGACGAACCCCGTCGAACCGCACACGTAGACGATCGGGTGCGCCGCCGCGTCGATGGTCGCCGCGGCGAGGCGCTCGCGGGTGATCCGGCCCACGGGAGCATCACTCCCCGCAGGTACGCTCCGCGTGTACACGAACTCGATATCGAGCGGGGCCGGTCCGCGCTGCGCCGCCTCGAGCTCGGCGGCGAAGAACACGTCGGCCGGCGTGCGGACCGAGTAGAGCAGTCGGAACGGCGTCGCGTCTCCCGCCTCGGCGTGCGCTCGGGCGATGGCGGCGAGCGGCACGACGCCCGACCCGCCGGCGATGAGCTGCACCGGCCTGCCGATCGAGCCGGCAGCGGGTGGTTGCCAGACGAAGTAGGCGCCGAGCGGCCCGTGCACTTCGAGCCGGTCGCCCGGGCGCAGTTCGTCGACGAGGAACGGCGACACCTCGCCGTCGGGCAGGCGGTCGACCGCGAGCACGACGCGCTCCCCCTCGCCGGAGGAGGCGATCGAGTACGAGCGCGTCGACGTGTACCCGTCGGGCGCGGTCAGGCGCACGTCGAGGTGCTGGCCGGCGAGGTTGCCCGGCCAGCCGTCGACGTCGAGCGAGATACGCGCGGCCGACGGCGTCTCGCGGCGCGTGTCGACCACCTCGGCGATGTGCCACCCGGTCCTCGACGCGGTGGCGAGGCGAGGCATCCCGGTCACCAGTAGCGTTCCTCCTTCCACGGATCACCGTGGAGGTGGTAGCCGTTCTGCTCCCAGAACCCCGGATCGTCGCTCGGCATGAGCTCGAGCCCGCGCACCCACTTCGCGCTCTTCCAGAAGTACAGGTGCGGCACGAGCAGTCGCGCCGGACCGCCGTGCTCGGGGTCGAGCGGCTCGCCCTCGAACTCGAATGCGACCCAGGCCTTGCCGTCGAGCAATTCGTCGAGCGGCACGTTCGTCGTGTATCCCCCGTAGCTGTGCGCCATCACGTAGTCGTACCCGGTATCGACCTCCGCGAACAGGGTGTCGAGCGAGACGCCGCGCCAGCGGGTGCCGAGCTTCGACCAGTGCGTCACGCAATGGATGTCGGTCGTGATCTCCTCGATCTCGAGCTGCATGAACTCGCGCCAGTTCCAGCTCCGCTCGCCCTGCTCCGAGCGGATCGCGAACTCCCAGTCGGCGGTGTCGACCTCGGGGGTCGGCCCGGCCGACAGCACCGGGAAGTCGTGCACGAGCGTCTGCCCCGGCGGAAGTCGATCGTCGCGCTCACGACCGCGACCGGTGAAGCCCCTGGTGATGAACGACATCTCGACCCCCTTCTCGGGAGCGGCCGCCGATGCGGGCGGTCGCGCACAGGGCCAGCCTGCCACTGCTCCGAGCGACGCGCCATGATCGCGCGTGACGTCGGGATGCGATGGAGTACGCATCGCACGCGATGTCCACCATCTGCAGGAACCGCTTTCGGATCGACATGACCCGGCGCGGTCGAAACGAGAAGCGTCTCGATGTGGCCGCAACCGCCTCGGGAAGAGGCTCAGGAAACGAAGAAACCCCTGACAAATCTTGCGATTCATCAGGGGTTCTTGGTGGATCTGAGGGGACTCGAACCCCTGACCCCCTGCATGCCATGCAGGTGCGCTACCAGCTGCGCCACAGACCCATTTCGTTGGTTTCTCGCTCTCGCGGCCCAACGATTCGAGCTTACACCAGCCTCTTGCCCGAAACGAAATCGAGCGAGCCTCAGCCGATGCGAACCCTCCTGATCAGGGATTTGCCGCCAGGATCGGCTCGACCGGCAGCGCCGGGCAGTCGTTCCAGAGGCGCTCGAGGCCGTAGTACATGCGCTCCTCCTGGTGGAAGACGTGCACGACGAGGTCGCCGAAGTCGAGCAGCACCCAACGGCCACCCGCGTGACCCTCTCGCCGTCCGGCGCGGCCGAGCACTTCCTCGATGCCGTCGGCGATGGCGACGACGTTGCGCTCGGAGGTGCCCGTGACGAGCAGGAACACGTCGGCGAACGGGAGCGGCCGCGAGACATCCAGCGCGACCAGATCTTCGCCGCCCTTCGCGTCGGCCGCGCGAACCGCGCGTGCGAGGGAGTCGAGGGCCTGGGTGGATGCGGTCATACGCTCATTTCCGGTGTGCGAGTGGTGGTGCGAGCCGGTCAGAACAGTCCGGTCATCGCCCCGATGACGAGGGTGCCGACGACGCCGAGCGCGAGCACGCCCGCGGTCACGGCGAGAACGAGGGGCACGTTCATGCCCTCCTTCTTCGGCGGGGAGATCATGGTGCGCGCGGCGCCCTGGGTGCTGATCGCGCGGGTCGCCGCGACGGGCGCGACGCCGGTGCCGACGTCTTCGACCTGGTGTTCGAACAGGCGGTCGACGTCGGACGAGTCGACCTGGCTCGGGTGCACGCCGGTCGCGCCGAAGCTGCGGGGCAGGTCGATCGAGCCGGTCGCGAGCACCTCGCCCGGCTGGGCGAGCTGGTTGGCGAACGCACCCTGATCGGGCAGCGACGGAAGAATCAGGGCGTTCGTGGTCGTCGGCACGCCGTGGCTCAGCGCACCGCGCGAGAGCATCTGGTCGAACGGCTCGGCGCGGTCCTCGGCTTCGGGGACGTTGAGCTGCGACGTCCAGTGGCCGGGCGAACCCGCGCTGACGCCGGGAAGATTCGGCACGCTCGCATCGAAGCCCGGGTTCACGGGCTGCGGCGTCGCCAGCGAGGCCGGCATCGGCTGTGGGGGTCGCTGCGGCTGCACGGGGGCCTGGGCCCCGGGCATCGCGGGAGCGACGGGGAGCGACGGCGCGGCTGCGGCCGGGGCGACCGGCTCGTCGTCGAACTCGTCGTCGAAGTCGTCGAGGGCGACCCCGTCGAGCATCGCCCGGAGTTCACGCCGCGTCAGCGTGCGCTCGGGTGCGGAGGGCATGGCCGGCGCGGCGGCGGGAGCCGACGGCGCCGGCGCGGCGGCGGGAGCCGACGGCAAGACCGCGGGCTGCGGCGGGACCGCCGACGTCGGCGGCGCGGTTGGGCGCGGAGCGAAGGGGTTCTGCGGCCCCTGCGGCGGGACCGCCGTCACCGGCGCCGCCTGCTCGAACCCGCCGGCGGGGCGGGGCGGGGCGTAGCCCTGACCGGGCGCCTGGTAGGCCGCGGGCGCGGACTGCTGGTGAGGTGCGGGCGCCGGCGCCGGAATCGCCGGGGCGGCGACGGGCTGCGGAGCCGGGGGCTGGGGCGCGTACTGCTGCGGAGCGGCGGGAGCCTGGGCTGGAGGCGCCGCGTAGGTGGGCGCAGCCGCAGGAGGAGCGGCATGTTCCGGGGTCGCCGCACCGGCCTGCTGCTCTCGCAGGCGTTCGAGTTCACGCAGCTCGCGGCGCGTGAGCTGCGGTTCGTTGGACGACGTCATTCGACACTCCGGTAGAGATGGTGCTTGGAGATGTACTGGACGACCCCATCGGGCACCAAGTACCAAACCGGGAAACCCCGGCGCACCCTGCTCCGACAATCGGTCGACGAGATCGCAAGTGCCGGAACTTCAAGCAAGCTTACGTCCTGCTCGGGCAAACCAGTAACGCTCAGCACATGTCCCGGACGACTCACAGCAACGAAGTGTGCGAGCTCCCAGAGCTCGTCGACGTCCTTCCACGAGAGGATCTGCGCGATCGCGTCGGCCCCGGTGATGAAGAACAGGTCGGCATCGGGGCGATCGCGCCGTATGTCGCGAAGCGTGTCGATCGTGAAGGTCGCCTTCGGCCGGTCGATGTCGACCCGGCTCACCGTGAACCGCGGGTTCGACGCGGTCGCGATGACCGTCATCAGGTAGCGGTGCTCGGCGGGAGTGACGACCGTCTTGTAGCTCGGCTGCCCGGTCGGCACGAAGACGACCTCATCGAGGTCGAGCGACTGCGCGACCTCGCTCGCGGCCACGAGGTGGCCGTGATGGATGGGATCGAACGTGCCGCCCATGACCCCGATGCGGGGCCGGTGGCCCGAGTCGGTCACGCGACGACCGCTCGCCTCAGTGGCCGTGCCCGTCTCCGGAGTGGCGGGCGGCGTAGGCCTCGGCCTTCGCACGGTGGCGGTTGGCGACGTCGCGGTACGACGCGGTGACGATGCCGAGGACGGCGAAGATGATCAACGCGATGAGCCCGTACATCCAGGCTTCCATCGGCAGCTCCCGTGCGTGCACCGTCTCGGTGTACAGCGTGCCGGTCAACGCTGCGGTGGTGAGGCTCATTCGGCCGTTCCTTTCGAATCCTGCTGGTAACGCTCCCGACAGTCTAGCGAGAACGGCGGTCGGGCCGGGCTCAGGCGCGCACGTGGCCCGCGCCGCGCACGATCCACTTGGTGCTCGTGAGCTGCGGCAGGCCCATGGGCCCACGGGCGTGCAGCTTCTGCGTCGAGATCCCGACCTCGGCGCCGAAGCCGAACTCCGAGCCGTCGGTGAAGCGCGTCGAGGCGTTCACCATGACGGCGGCGGCGTCGACCTCGTTGAGGAACCGCTCGGCGTTGGCGAGGTCGTTCGTGACGATCGCCTCGGTGTGCTTGGTCGAGTAGCGACGGATGTGGTCGAGTGCGTCGTCGAGCGAGTCGACGACGCCGACCGAGAGGTCGAGGCTCATGTGCTCGGTCGCCCAGTCCTCCTCGGTCACCGGCACGGCGTCGGGTCGAAGCGCACGCACCCGTTCGTCGGCGTGCACGGTCACCCCGGATGCCTCGAGCCGGTCGAGCACCGCGGGCAGCAGCCGCTCGGCCGCGGCGCGGTGCACGAGCAGCGTCTCGAGCGCGTTGCAGACGCTCGGCCGCTGCACCTTCGCGTTGTGCACGAGCTCGACCGCCCACTCCTCGGGGGCGCTTTCGTCGAGGAACATGTGCACGACCCCCGCTCCCGTCTCGATGACGGGCACGCGTGCCTCGTCGACGACGGCGCGGATGAGACCGGCACTGCCGCGAGGGATCAGCACGTCGACGTACTCGCGGGCCTGCATGAGGTGGCGGGCGCCGGCACGGCCGAAGTCGTCGACGGTCTGCACCGCATCACCGGGCAGGCCGGCGACGTCGAGCGCGTCGCGCAGCACCTCGACGAGCACCCGGTTGGTCTGCTCGGCGGCGCTGCCGCCGCGGAGCACGACGGCGTTGCCGCTCTTCAGCGCGAGCACCGCGATGTCGATCGTGACGTTCGGGCGCGCCTCGTAGATCGCGCCGACGACGCCGAGGGGCACCCGCACCTGGTCGATGCGCACGCCGCTCGGCAGCGAGCGTCCGCTCACGGTCTCGCCGATCGGGTCGGTGAGGGCGATCACCTCGAGCACGGCGTCGGCGAGCGACTCGACGCGCCGTACGTCGAGCGTCAGTCGATCGAGCAGCCCGTCCGAGAGTCCGTTGGCGCGACCCGACTCGAGGTCGAGCGCGTTCGCCGCGACGACCCGGTCGGCGCGCGCACGCAGGAGCGTCGAGACCTGTTCGAGCGCGGCATCCTTCTCGGCGGTGGAGGCGCGTGCGAGCAGGTGCGAGGCCGCCTTGGCGGCGGCGAAGCGCTCGTCGAGCACGGCGAGGTCGAGGTCGGGATGCTCCATGGCACCAGCCTAGGCGAGCGACCGCACGCCCCTCGCCGTATGACGTCAAGGCGCCGGGTCGAACCAGGTGCCGATCTCGGCTCCGGCGAGGGCGTCGGCGACGAGCGGCGTCGCCGTGATGAGCACGGCGGCACCCGAGTCGGCAGCGATTCGGGCGGCCGAGACCTTGGTCTCCGCTCCCCCGGTGCCGACACCTGCGCGACCGACCGAGCCGATCTCGACGCCCGCGAGCTCGTCGCCGTACGGCACGTGGGCGATCCGCTCGGCACCCTCGAGGTGCGGCGGCTTCGTGTAGAGCGCGTCGACGTCGGAAAGGAGGACGAGCAGCTCGGCCCCGATGAGCTCGGCGACGAGCGCCGCGAGGCGGTCGTTGTCGCCGAAGCGGATCTCGTGGGTCGCGACGGTGTCGTTCTCGTTCACGATCGGCAGGATGCGCAGTGCGAGCAGGCGGTCCATCGCGCGCTGCGCGTTGAGGCGCGGGGTCTCGTTCTCGAGGTCGCTCGCCGTGAGCAGCACCTGCCCGGCGATGATGTCGAACCGGTCGAGCGCGTCCTGGTAGCGCACGACGAGCAGGTTCTGCCCGACCGAGGCGGCCGCCTGCTGGGTGGCGAGGTCGGTGGGTCGCGAGTCGAGGCGGAGGTAGGGCATGCCGGTCGCGATCGCTCCGGATGACACGAGCACGACCTCGGTGCCGCGGCCGTGCGCCGCGGCCAGCGCCTCGACGAGCGGCGCGATCTGGCCGGCGTTCTCACCGCTGATCGACGATGAGCCGACCTTCACGACGATGCGCCGAGCCGTGGCGATGTCGGCGCGTGACCGGACGGTCACCGCTCGCCCTCGTCGCCCGAGCCCGCCTCCGAGTCGGTCACGACGCCGTCGGCCCAGAGCCCGGCCTCGCGCTCGCGCTCGAGCTCGGCGCGCGCCTCGGCCTTCGCGTCCATGCGCTCGTGGTAGCCGCTCTTGCGCTCGGCGCGCGTCGCACGACGGTTGTCGTCGAGGCGCGCATCGGCGCCGCGCGGCGCGGTGATGAGCTCGGCCGTGGAGGTGAGCGTCGGCTCCCAGTCGAAGACGACGCCCTGGCCCTTGCCGATGACCACGGTCGAACCGGCAACGGCGCCGGCACGCACGAGCTCGTCCTCGACGCCGAGCTTCGCCAGCCGGTCGGCGAGGAAGCCGACGGCCTCGTCGTTCGCGAAGTCGGTCTGCTGCACCCAGCGCTCGGGCTTCTTGCCGAGCACCCGGTAGAGCGTGCCGTAGCTGCCGCCCTCGGCGCGCACGACGAACTCGACCTCGTCGACGGCCTTGGGCCGGATGACGATGCGCTCGGGCGCGGGCTCCGCCGCGGCCGCTGTGCGGGCGTCGTCGACGAGCTCGCCGAGGGCGAAGCCGAGCTGGCGCAGGCCTTCGTGGCTCACCGTCGAGATCTCGAACACGCGGTAGCCGCGCGCCTCGAGGTCGGGCCGCACGAACTCGGCGAGCTCGCGCGCCTCGGGCACGTCGACCTTGTTCAGCGCGACGATCTGCGGGCGCTCGAGCAGCGGCGTCTGGCCCTCGGGCACCGGATAGGCGCCGAGCTCGGCGAGGATGACGTCGAGGTCGCTGAGCGGGTCGCGGCCAGGCTCGAGGGTCGCGCAGTCGAGGACGTGCAGCAGCGCCGAGCACCGCTCGACGTGGCGGAGGAACTCGAGGCCGAGCCCCTTGCCCTCGCTCGCACCCTCGATGAGACCGGGGACGTCGGCGACGGTGTAGCGGTGGTCGCCCGCCTGCACGACACCGAGGTTCGGGTGGAGCGTCGTGAACGGGTAGTCGGCGATCTTGGGACGCGCTGCCGAGAGCGCGGCGATGAGGCTCGACTTGCCCGCGCTCGGGTAGCCGACGAGTGCGACGTCGGCGATGCTCTTCAGCTCGAGCCTGATCTCTCGCTCGTCGCCGTCGGTGCCGAGCAGCGCGAACCCGGGTGCCTTGCGCTTCGTCGTCGCGAGGGACGCGTTGCCGAGGCCGCCGAGGCCGCCGGAGGCCGCGACGTAGCGGAGGCCCGGCTCGGCGAGGTCGGCGAGTTCGTTGCCGTCCTCGTCCTTCACGACGGTGCCGACCGGCACCGGGAGTTCGAGCGACTCGCCCACGGCGCCCGAGCGGTTGTCGCCCTGGCCGGGCTGCCCGTTCGCCGAGGAGCGGTGCGGCCGGCCGTGGTACGCGAGGAGGGTGGTGACCTGCGGGTCGGCGACGAGCACGATGTCGCCGCCGTGGCCGCCGTTGCCGCCGTCGGGGCCCGCGAGGGGCTTGAACTTCTCACGGCGCACCGAGACGCAACCGTTCCCGCCGTGCCCGGCGCGCAGGAACAGCGTCACCTCGTCGACGAAGCTGACCATTCCGTACCCCTCCCAAGCGATGAAACACGTGAGGGCGAGCCGAAGCCCGCCCTCACGATGACCGTCGGTCGATTATTCGCCGACCGCCACGATGTTGACGACCTTGCGGCCGCCCTTGTTGCCGAACTGCACCGCACCGGCCTCGAGCGCGAAGAGGGTGTCGTCGCCACCGCGACCGACGCCCGCACCCGGGTGGAAGTGGGTGCCGCGCTGGCGGACGAGGATCTCGCCGGCGCTGACGACCTGGCCGCCGAAGCGCTTCACGCCGAGGCGCTGCGCGTTCGAGTCACGACCGTTGCGAGTGGAGCTCGCTCCCTTTTTGTGTGCCATGTCTGATTCTCCTTCGAGGCGCCGCGGGCTACTTGATGCCGGTGATCTTGACGCGCGTGAGCTCCTGACGGTGGCCCTGGCGCTTCTTGTAGCCGGTCTTGTTCTTGAACTTCTGGATCACGATCTTGGGGCCGCGGAGGTCGTTGAGAACCTCGGCCGTGACCGTGACCTTTGCGAGCGACTTGGCGTCGGAGGTGATCTTCTCACCGTCGACGAGGAGCACCGGGATGAGCTGGACGTTGCCGTCCTTGTCAGCCTGGATCCGGTCCATCGTCACGATGGTGCCGACTTCGACCTTCTCCTGCCGACCGCCGGCGCGCACTACTGCGTAAACCACTACTCGTACCTATCTCTGGGGAACCCTGGGGTTCCGACTGTCTGATGGGATTGTCACTGCGCGGTCGCCCCAGCGGGAAGAAGGGTGGTGACTGCCAGAAAACGATGTGCAGAACGAACTGCAAGTTGGCGCTCACCGTGATAAGCGGCGGCACCAACGAACGAGTTTACCGGATGAGCGGAAAGCGGTCAAACGCACGCGACCGGCGCGTCGCTGCGCTCCCCCGCGTACGATCCCGGTATGGCCGCACTCATCGACTCACCGCGATGGTGCGGCCGTTGAGCCCCGAGCGGAGGCACCCGTGATCCTCATCGACACCCCGCTCTGGCCGAAGCACGGCACGGTGTGGGCCCATCTCGTGAGCGACGCCTCGCTCGAGGAGCTGCACGCCTTCGCGCGCCGAGCAGAGCTGCCGCCGCGATCGTTCGACCTCGACCACTACGACGTGCCCGTCGAGCGGTACGACGACCTGGTCGCGGCCGGCGCGCACCCGGTCGAGCCGCGCGAACTGGTCGTGCGGCTCGCGAGGAGCGGCCTGCGGGTCACGCCGCGAGAGCGGCGCGCCCGCAGGCGCGACGACTCACTCTGAGCGGTCGGATGCCTCGTCGCCCGCCGCGCCGTCGGCACGGGTGATGATCGGCATGGCGCCGCCGGCGCTCAGCGAGGCGGTCGAGACCCGACGGCTGCGGGCCCGGCCCTCACCGGCCTTCTTGGGGGCCGGAAGCGCATCGAGCACCGAGTCGAGCAGCACTTCGGCCTCGGCGGCCTGCACTGGGCGCTTGCGCTCGACCGCCGGTGCCGGCAGCTCGAGGATCGGCGTGGAATCGGCCGCAGGCACGGCCTTCGCCGCGACGACGGGCTCGGGCTCGGGCGTCGCGACGGGGGCCGCCCGACGCTCGTCGGGGGCGGGGCTCGCCTCGGGCGTGCCCTGCTCCTGCGAGACGCGACGGTGCCGGCCGCGGCGGCGACCGCCCGTCGGCCCCTCGGCCGCGGGAGCGGCCTCGACGGGAGCGGTTTCGGGGCGACCCTCGTCGGCCTTCGTCTCCGTGTGCGGGATCGTCGACGCGGCGATCTGCGCCAGGGCGTGCTTCACGTCCTCGGTGATCGCGTGGGTGCCCGTGTGCGGGGCGCTCGCGGCCTGAGGCTGCTGCGCGGGCTGCTGCTGGCCGCCGCCGTTGCCGCCGCCGCGGTTGCGACGACGCTCGGGCTGCTGCTGCGGGGCGCGGTGCTTCATGACGGGCTCGTGGTGCACGATGATGCCGCGACCGGCGCACACCTCGCAGGGCTCGCTGAACGACTCGAGGAGGCCGAGGCCGAGCTTCTTGCGGGTCATCTGCACGAGGCCGAGCGACGTGACCTCGGCGACCTGGTGCTTGGTGCGGTCGCGCGACAGGCACTCGACGAGTCGGCGCAGCACAAGATCGCGGTTCGACTCGAGCACCATGTCGATGAAGTCGACGACGATGATGCCGCCGATGTCGCGCAGCCGCAGCTGGCGCACGATCTCTTCGGCTGCCTCGAGGTTGTTCTTCGTGACCGTCTCTTCGAGGTTGCCGCCCGAGCCGACGAACTTGCCGGTGTTGACGTCGACGACCGTCATCGCCTCGGTGCGGTCGATGACGAGCGAACCGCCCGAGGGCAGCCACACCTTGCGGTCGAGCGCCTTCTCGATCTGCTCCGAGATGCGGAACTCATCGAAGGAGTCGCGCTCACCCGCGTACGCCTCGACGCGCTCGAGCAGGTCGGGTGCGACGGCGCGGAGGTAGCGCTCGATGGTCTGGCGCGCCTCGTCGCCTTCGATGACCATCTTCTGGAAGTCCTCGTTGAAGACGTCGCGGACGATCTTGATGAGCAGGTCGGGCTCGGAGTGCAGGAGGGCCGGCGCCTGGACCTTCTCGAGCGTCTTCGAGATGTCGGCCCACTGCGCGATGAGGCGGTTGACGTCGAGGGTCAGCTGCTCCTCGGTCGCGCCCTCGGCAGCCGTACGCACGATGACGCCCTGGTTCTCGGGCAGCACCTCTTTCAGGATCTTCTTGAGGCGCGCGCGCTCGGTGTCGGGCAGCTTGCGGCTGATGCCGTTCATCGAGCCGTTCGGCACGTACACGAGGTAGCGGCCGGGCAGCGAGATCTGGCTCGTCAGGCGGGCGCCCTTGTGCCCCACCGGGTCCTTCGTGACCTGCACGAGCACGCGGTCGCCGGGCTTCAGCGCCAGCTCGATGCGGCGCGGCTGGTTCTTCTCGCCGTTCTCGGCGGCGGCGTCCCAGTCGACCTCGCCTGAGTAGAGCACGGCGTTGCGGCCGCGACCGATGTCGACGAACGCGGCCTCCATCGAGGGCAGCACGTTCTGCACGCGACCGAGGTAGACGTTGCCGATGAGCGAGGCGTCCTGATTGCGCGCCACGTAGTGCTCGACGAGCACGCCGTCCTCGAGCACGCCGATCTGGATCCGGCCGCCCTTCTCGCGGACGACCATCGAGCGGTCGACCGACTCGCGGCGGGCGAGGAACTCGGCCTCGGTGATGACCGCGCGGCGCCGGCCGGCGTCGCGGCCGTCGCGACGGCGCTGCTTCTTCGCCTCGAGACGGGTCGAGCCCTTGACCTTCTGCGGCTCGGTGATGAGCTCGACCTCGCGGGGCTTGCGCACCTTCACGACGTTGTTGGCGGGCTCGTCGCCCGACGAGCGCCCCTCCTCGCCGGAACGGCGGCGGGTGCGGCGGCGCACGCTCGACGTCTCGTCGGCCGGGCGCTCGTCGCGCTCGGGGCGGTCGTCGCGCTCGGGCACTGCGAACACCGGCGGCGCGTGGAAGATGAGCGAGGTCGTGGTCAGCGCTGCCGGGATCGGCGACACCGCGGGCTCGCTCGGCGTCTCCGCCGCCTCCTCCGCGATCGCGTCCTCCGAAGCCTCGGGAGCGATCGCCGGCTCTGCGACCTCGTCGGCGGATGCCGCCGGCTGGACCGGCGCAGCCGCGACGTCGGCCGGGGCCGCATCGGCCGCGGGCTCGGCGAGCTCGGGCTCGACGACCAGCGTCACCGCGTCGGCCGCGGGCTGAGCGGCCTTGCCGCGGCCCCTCCGGGAGCCGAACAGGCCACCGCGTCGCTTCGCGCCACCCCTCGAATCGGGTTCGTTCGTGTTCTTCTCGTTGCCTTCCACCATCTCTGGTGCACTCCTACGCCGGTCCCGACGGCCGCGCCGTCGTTCCGTTACTCATCTGGAGCGGTTCCACCGTGTGCGGAACCGCCGAACCTTCACTACTGCGATCGGCGGGTGCCTGGATCGCCACGTCTTGCGGGTGTCTCCCGCCCACTCGGATGCATCGCATCCTCAAAGCCTTCGTTGGCGCCGTGCCGGGCGCGGCCCGGACGACTCCCTCGATTATCGCATGGTCTCACAGCGCCGTGGGGAACCGGCATGCCATAATCCGAGCATGCCCGACTCCCCTCGCGGATCCCGACCTGTCGCGTCGGCGATCTTCCTCATCATCGCGGGGGCGCTCGGCCTCCTCGCCGCGTTCGAACTCTCGGTCGAGAAGGTCCTCACGCTGATGGACCCGACCCATGTGCCGAACTGCAACGTGGGCGTGCTCGTCGGCTGCAGCACGAACCTGGCATCGTGGCAGGGCGCCGTGTTCGGGTTCCCGAACCCGTTCATCGGCCTCATGGCGTGGCCCGTCGTCATCACGATCGGCGTGGCGATCCTCGCCGGCGCGACGTTCTCGCGGTGGTTCTGGGCGGCCTTCAACGTCGGCGTCGCCGGTGCGCTCGTGTTCGTCGGCTGGCTCATCTACCAGAGCATCTACGTGCTCGACGTGCTCTGCCCCTGGTGCATGCTGACGTGGGCGGTCACGATCCCGACGTTCTGGGTCGTGACGCTCCACAACCTCCGGTCTGGCAACATCCCGGCATCGGCACGAGTCCGTCGCCTGGCGGCCGGCTGGTTCACGTGGATCCCGCTCATCACGATCGTCTGCTACGCGATCGTCATCCTCCTGGCGCAGCTGCAGATGAACGCCATCCCCCGCGTGATGCTCGACCTGCAGGGCCTCTTCGGCTGACGCCCGAACGACGACGCCCCGGTCCGAGATCTCGGACCGGGGCGTCGTTCTTGCCGAACGGCTCAGGCGAACCAGAGCGCGAGCTCGCGCTCGGCCGACTCGACCGAGTCGGAGCCGTGCACCAGGTTCTGCTGCACCTTGAGGCCCCAGTCGCGGCCGAAGTCGCCGCGGATGGTGCCGGGGGCGGCGGTCGTCGGGTCGGTCGTGCCCGCGAGCACGCGGAACCCCTCGATCACGCGGTTGCCGGCGACGCGCATGGCGACGACGGGGCCCGACTGCATGAACTCGACGAGCGGCTCGTAGAACGGCTTGCCCTCGTGCTCGGCGTAGTGCTTCGCGAGCAGCTCGCGATCGGCCTGCACGAGGCGGATGTCGACGAGCGAGTAGCCCTTCGCCTCGATACGGCGGAGGATCTCGCCGGTGAGGTTGCGAGCGACCCCGTCGGGCTTCACGATCACGAGGGTCTCTTCGATCGCAGTGGTCATTGCTGTTCCTTTCCTGGCGCGACGACCGCCGCGCGCTCTCGGTCGATTCGGCTGCCGACGACCATGCAGTACCACCACATGCCGCCGAAGAGGGCCCCGACGACGAACATCGCCGGGTTGAGGAATCCGGATGCGACGATCAGCACCTGCAGCGTCCACCCGAGCACGTAGGCCCACTCGAACCGCAGGAGGCCCATCGTCGCGATCAGGCCGAGGATGATGACGCCGCCCGCGGCGAGGGCGACCCACGACGGCAGCGCCTGGTCGGCACCGCCCTGCGCGAGCCCCCAGATCACGAGCGCGGCGAGGAAGACGACGATCGTCTCGAAGGCGAGCACGATCGAGGCGAGACTCCGCCGGATCGAGCGCGGCGGCGCGGCCGGCGTGGTCACGGCGTTCGCGTCGGTGATCGCCTCGCCGGAGTCGTCCACCGGATCGCCGTCGTGCTTCGCGTCGCTCACGGCTTGCCCCACTCGCGGTCGTCGGCGATCGCCATGGCCTCGCCGACGAGCACGATCGACCCCGTCACGAGCACGGCGCGCTTCGGCGCCTCGGCGGCCCACGTGCGGGCCTCCTCGAGCGCGTCGTCGAGCCGCTCGACGACGAGGGTGCGCTTCATGCCGACGCGTTCGGTGACGATCGCCTCGAGTGCGGCGGCGGGCAGGGCGCGCTCCGTGTCGGGGACGGTGACGAGCATCGGGCCGTCGAGCTCGGCCAGCGTGTCGACGATGCCCGCGGCGTCCTTGTCGTCGACGACGCCCACGACGATCGCGAACTCGTCGAAGTCGAAGAACTCGCCGAGCGCCGTCACGAGCGCGCGTGCACCGTGCGGGTTGTGCGCCGCGTCGACGAGGATCGTCGGCTCGATGCCGACGAGCTGCAGCCGCCCGGGCGACGTCGCCTCGGCGAGTCCCCGCTCGACGACCTCGTCGGCCAGGCGCACGGAGCCGCCGCCGATGAAGGCCTCGACGGCAGCGATCGCGACGGCCGCGTTCTCGGCCTGATGCGCCCCGAACAACGGGAGGAACAGCTCGCGGTACTCCCCCGCGAGGCCCCGGATCGACACGAGCTGCCCGCCGACGGCGACGGTGCGGCTGATGACCGCGAAGGCGTCGTCCTCGACGGCGAGGGTCGACTCGGTGAGCAGCGTGGCCTCCTCGAGCACCGCGAGTGCGGCGTCGGGCTGGCGCGCGGTGACGACCGCCGCGGCCGGCTTGATGATGCCGGACTTGGTGCGGGCGATCGCCTCGACGGTCGAGCCGAGCCGGGCCTGGTGGTCGAGCGCGATCGGCGTGAACACGGCGACCTGCCCGTCGGCGACGTTGGTCGAGTCCCACTCGCCGCCCATGCCCACCTCGAGCACGACGACGTCGACGGGGGCGTCGGCGAAGCACGCGAACGCGAGCACCGTGAGCACCTCGAAGAAGGTGAGCGGCGATTCGCCGGCCTGTTCGAGTTCGGCGTCGACGATCTGGACGAACGGGAGGATCTCCTCCCAATTGCGGGCGACCGCCTCGTCGGAGACCGACTCGCCGTCGATCCGGATGCGCTCGGTGAACCGCACGAGGTGCGGGCTCGTGAGGAGGCCGGTGCGGAGGCCGGAGGCACGCAGCAGGCTCTCGATCATGCGGCTCGTCGAGGTCTTGCCGTTCGTGCCCGTCAGGTGGATCACTGGGGCGGCGCGGTGCGGGTCGCCGAGAAGCTCGACGGCACGCCGGGTCGGCTCGAGACGCGGGCGCGGGGCGCCCTCGCCGACACGTGCGACGAGCGCGGCGTAGACGGCGTCGGCCGCATCGGCGGCCTCGGTGGCGTCGTGGTCGTGGGCGTCGCTCATGCGCGCTCCAATCCGATGAGGAGTCGTGAATCGTCGCCGACGGGCTTCGCCTCGTCGGACTCTGCGGCCGCCGTCGAGGAGACGACCTCGAGCGAGGTCGCGAGCGTCTCGCCCGCGATGAGTGCCCGGTGCGTCTCGGCCGCGGCCGCGCCGGCTGCGTCGAGCGCGAGGCTGAGCGAGATGCGGTCGCCGACCTCGAGGCCGGCGGCCTTGCGCGCCTCCTGCACGGCCCGCACGACGTCGCGCGCCAGGCCCTCGGCCTCGAGCTCGGGGGTCGTCGCGGTGTCGAGCAGCACGAAGCCGCCGTCGGCGAGCAGGGCGAGTGCGTTCTCGCCGTCGCCCGATCCGCCGGCCTCGAGCACGAGCTCGTACTCGCCCGCCTCGAGCGCGATGCCGCCCGCGACGACCGCGTCGCCCGCAACCGACCAGTCGCCGCTGCGCGCCGCCTGGATCGCCTGCTGCACCTGCTTGCCGAGGCGCGGACCGGCGGCCCGCGCGTTGACGGTGAGTCGCTTGGTCACGCCGTAGCGCTCGGCGCTGTGCTCGTCGAGCTCGACGAGTTCGACCGACTTGACGTTGAGCTCGTCGCGGAGGATCGCCTCGAACGGGGCGAGCGCCGAGGCATCCGCACTGACGATCGTGAGCTTCGCGAGGGGCAGGCGCACCCGGCGACCCGACTGCTTGCGGAGCGACAGCGCCGAGGAGCTGATCTCGCGGACGGCGTCCATCGCGGCGACGAGCGCCGGGTCGGCCGGGAACTCGGCCGCATCGGGCCAGTCGGTCAGGTGCACGCTGCGCCCGCCGGTGAGCCCGCGCCAGACCTTCTCGCTGACGAGCGGCAGCAGCGGCGCCGCGAGACGCGTGAGCGTCTCGAGCACGGTGTAGAGCGTGTCGAAGGCCTCGGCGCCGGAGCCGTCGGCGGCGACGCCGCCCCAGAAGCGGTCGCGCGAGCGGCGCACGTACCAGTTCGTGAGCACGTCGCCGAAGTCGCGCAGCTTCTGCGCCGCGAGCGGCGAGTCGAAGTCGTCGAGGTCGACGGTGACGGCCTCGACCAGGTCGCGCAGCTTCGCGAGCAGGTAGCGGTCGAGCACGTCGGCCGACGACGTCGAACGGGATGCCTCGTAGCCGCCCTCCTTCGCCGTGTTGGCGTAGAGCGAGAAGAAGTACCAGGTGCTCCAGAGCGGCAGCATGAGCTGGCGCACGCCCTCGCGGATGCCCTCCTCGGTGACGACGAGGTTGCCGCCGCGCAGCACCGAGCTCGACATGAGGAACCAGCGCATCGCGTCGGAGCCGTCGCGGTCGAACACCTCCGACACGTCGGGGTAGTTGCGCAGCGACTTCGACATCTTCTGCCCGTCGCTGCCGAGCACGATGCCGTGGCTCACGACGTTCGAGAAGGCGCGGCGGTCGAAGAGCGCCGTCGAGAGCACGTGCATGACGTAGAACCAGCCGCGCGTCTGCCCGATGTACTCGACGATGAAGTCGGCCGGGTTGTGCGAGTCGAACCACTCGCGGTTCTCGAACGGGTAGTGCACCTGGGCGAACGGCATCGAGCCCGAGTCGAACCAGACGTCGAAGATGTCGGGGATGCGGCGCATCGTCGAGCGACCCGTCGGGTCATCGGGGTTCGGCCGCGTGAGGTCGTCGATGTACGGGCGGTGCAGGTCGGGCTCGCCGTTCGGCCCCACCGGCAGCCGGCCGAAGTCGCGCTCGAGCTCCTCGAGCGAGCCGTAGACGTCGATGCGGGGGTGCTCGGGGTCGTCGCTCTTCCACACCGGGATCGGCGAGCCCCAGTACCGGTTGCGGCTGATCGACCAGTCGCGGGCGCCCGCGACCCACTTGCCGAACTGGCCGTCCTTCACGTTGTCGGGCACCCAGTTGATGTCCTGGTTCAGCTCGCCCATGCGGCCCTTGAACTCGGGCACCTTGATGAACCAGCTCGACACCGCGCGGTAGATGAGCGGGTTGCGGCAGCGCCAGCAGTGCGGGTACGAGTGCTCGTAGCTCGCCTGGCGCAGCAACCGGCCCTCGGCCTTCAGCAGCTGGGTGAGCGGCTTGTTCGCGTCGCTCCAGAGCAGCCCCGCGACATCCGTGACCGCCGGGAGGAACCGGCCGCCCTCGTCGAGCGAGATGACGACCGGGATTCCGGCGGCCTCGCCGATCTTCTGGTCCTCCTCGCCGTAGGCGGGCGCCTGGTGCACGATGCCGGTGCCGTCCTCGGTGGTGACGTAGTCGGCGACGAGGATGCGCCAGGCGTTCTCGAGCCCGTACGCCTCGACGTCGGCGTAGTAGTCGAAGAGGCGGTCGTAGGTGACGCCGTCGAGCTCGGCGCCGCGAACGGTGCGCGACACGGCGGCGCGCGCCTCGTCGGCGGAGTCGTAACCGAGCTCCTTCGCGTAGTTGCCGACGAGGTCGACCGCGAGCAGGTACTCGGCGCCGAGCACCTCGGTGTCGCTCGCGACGCCCTCGGCGCCCTCGCGGAGCACCGTCGCGTCGGGGGTGCCGTTCGGGCCGCCGGGCACGACCGCGTACTCGATCCCGGGACCCACGGCGAGCGCGAAGTTCGTTGGCAGGGTCCACGGCGTCGTCGTCCACGCGAGCGCGCGCACGGCGGTGAGCCCGAGCGACTCGGCCTTCGCGCCCGTGAGCGGGAAGGTCACCGTGACGGTCTGGTCCTGACGCATCTTGTACACGTCGTCGTCCATGCGCAGCTCGTGGTTCGAGAGCGGCGTCTGGTCGCGCCAGCAGTAGGGCAGCACCCGGTGGCCCTCGTACGCGAGGCCCTTGTCGTAGAGCGTCTTGAACGCCCAGATCACGCTCTCCATGAAGGTGACGTCGAGCGTCTTGTAGTCGTTCTCGAAGTCGACCCAGCGCGCCTGGCGGGTGACGTACTCCTCCCACTCCTTCGTGTAGCGGAGCACCGCGTCGCGGGCGGCCTGGTTGAAGGCCGCGATGCCCATCTCCTCGATCTGGCTCTTGTCGGTGATGCCGAGCTGGCGCTCGGCCTCGAGCTCGGCGGGCAGGCCGTGCGTGTCCCAGCCGAACCGGCGGTGCACCTGGTGGCCGCGCATGGTCTGGTAGCGCGGGAACAGGTCCTTCGCGTAGCCGGTGAGGAGGTGCCCGTAGTGGGGCAGGCCGTTGGCGAACGGCGGGCCGTCGTAGAAGACCCACTCGGGGGCGCCCTCGCGCTGGTCGATCGAGGCCTGGAAGGTCTCGTCGTTCAGCCAGAACTCGAGGACCTCGCGCTCGACGGCGGGGAAGTCGGGTGAGGGGGCGACACCGTGGTCGTCTGGGGTACGGGGGTACACGCTCGCTCCTTGTGGGACGGATGCTCTCACGAGGACGCCGGCCGCTCGATCGAGCCTCCGCCGCGGTACCACCTCGCTTGCCCTCCGCTCGGGAGGGCCCCTCATTGCCGGCTGTGACGGGCCGCCCCGTTCGGTTCTAGTGACGATCGGATGCCACGTGGCCGCCGAACGCGTTCTGCCGAAGACTCCCCGGTGATGGCCGGATCGATGTCGTTGCCGTCAAGAGTACCGTGTCGGCGCCGGACGGACGACGCCGGCGGGGCTCGGCGCGGAGCGGTACGCCTCGCGGATCAGCTCGAGCAGCGCGGCCTCGGGCAGGCCGTGCCCCTTCGCCTCGTCGACGAGGTCGTGGATCGCTCCGGCGAGCGCGGCATGGCCGCCGATCCGCACGGCGACGACGGCACCGCGCCCGCGATGCAGCTCGATGAGCTGCTCGTCGCGCAGCCGGTGGTAGGCGCGGAGCACCGTGTGGACGTTCACCCCGAGGTCGGCAGCGAGCTCACGGGCGGCGGGCAACCGCTCGCCGCCCGAGAGGCGCCCGTCGATGATCGACGCGCGGAGTCCGCCCGCGAGCTGCTCGGCGAGCGGGCTCGGGAGGGTCGGGTCGAGCCGGATCAACATGCTGAAACTCTATTGTTCTAGCGGTAATAGAACAACTTGCTTGTCGCGGCCCCGCGCCGGTGTCAGGATGAATCCGGGTCGAGGTCATTCCGCCCGCTCCCCCAGCTCTCCTGCAAGGATTCCGATGCGCACTGCCCCGACCCCCGCCCGCCGATCACGCCCCGTCGGCCTCCTCGCCGTCGCGCTCGCGGGCGGCGTCCTGCTCTCCGGCTGCCAGGCCGGCGAGGCGCCCGTCTCGGAGGAGCCCGTCGCGGGCGGCACACTGCGCTACGCGAGCGGCGACGCCGAGCCGACCTGCCTCGACCCCCACGTCGGCGGCAACTACCCGCAGGCGCTGCTCGCGAGCCAGTTCCTCGAGTCGCTCGTCTCCCGCGACGAGTCGGGCGAGATCGTCCCGTGGCTCGCCGAGTCGTGGGAGCCCGCGGCCGACGGGCTCAGCTGGGACTTCACCCTGCGCGACGACGTCGAGTTCACCGACGGCACGCCGTTCGACGCCGAGGCGGTCAAGGTGAACATGGAGCACCTGAAGGACCCGGCGACGCAGTCGTCGACCGGCTACCTCGCCCTCGGCAAGGTCGACCGCGTCGAGGTCGTCGCGCCCGACGTCGCGCGCTTCGTGCTCACCGCACCCGACAGCGCGCTGCTCGAGTCGCTCTCGCAGCCCTGGCTCGCGATCGAGTCGCCCGCGGGGCTCGCCCGCGGCATGGAGGCGAACTGCGAGGCGCCGATCGGCACTGGCGCCTTCGTCGTCGACGGCTGGGTCAAGCAGGAGCGCGTCTCGCTCGTGCGCAACGACGACTACGTCTCGCCGCCCGCCGACGCCGCGCACGAGGGCCCCGCGTACCTCGAGGCGATCGACTGGCGCTTCGTGCCCGACGCCGCCTCGCGATACGCCGCGCTGCAGGGCGGCCAGGTCGACGTCATCGACAACCCGCAGCCCGACACGATCGCCGCCGCCGATGAGAGCGGCGCCTTCAGCTGGATCGACGCCCCGCGCCCCGGCGCGTCGAACCGCATCGAGCTGAACTCGTCCCAGGCGCCCTTCGACGACGAGCGCGTGCGCGAGGCGTTCATCGCCGCGGTCGACGTCAACGACGGCATCGAAGCGCTCTACTTCGGCACCGCAGGGCGCTCCTACTCGGCGCTCTCCTCGGTCGAGGCACTCGCCTACTCCGAGCCCGAGCTCTTCACGACCGACCTCGACCGCGCGAACGCGCTGCTCGACGAGGCCGGCTGGGCCGAGCGCGACGACGACGGCACGCGCATGAAGGACGGCGCGCGCCTCGTGCTGCGGTTCCCCGTGAGCACGAACCAGTCGGTGCCGGCCGAGCAGTCGCTCTTCGAGCAGGTGCAGGCGACCGCCAAGGAGGCGGGCTTCGACGTGCAGATCTCGCTGCTCGACCTCTCGAGCTGGTACGGCGCGCTGTTCGCCCACGAGTACGAGATCGTGAGCGCCCCCTACACGAAGGTCGGACCGGACGTGCTGCGGATCCTCTACCACTCGGACAGCATCACGCCGGCGCCGAGCGGCTACTTCGCGAACCTGGCCCAGGTCGACGACCCCGAGATCGACGCGCTGCTCAGCGGTGCCGCGTCGACGAGCGACCCGGCGGAGCGCGCGGCGCAGTACGAGGAGGCCCAGCGCCTCATCCTCGGCGGGCACTACCTGCTGCCGCTCTACGACCAGCAGAACAGCTTCCTGCTGAGCCCGAAGGTGCAGGGCGCCCGTGCACTGCCCACCGTCTCGACGCCGAGCTTCTCCGACGCTTGGCTCGCAGAGTGAGGCCGCGCCCGTGACCGGCCGCTCGGCCGGCACGGGCGTTCCGGCGCCCCGGGGCGCGCGACGCGGTCGCACCGCGCGGCACCTCGCGCTGCTCCTCGGCGGCGCCGTCTTCGTGCTCTGGGCGGTGGCGACGCTCACCTTCTTCGCGATCCGCCTCATCCCGGGCGACCCCGCGCAGGCGATCCTCGGCGGACCGGGCTCGCAGGCCTCCCAGGAGGCGCTCGACCAGGTGCGCAGCGACTACGGGCTCGACGAGCCGCTCATCGTGCAGTACTTCGCGATGCTCGGTCGACTGCTCACGGGCGACCTCGGCACCTCCTACACGCTCAAGGTCCCCGTCGCCGAGCTCCTCGGCGCACAGATCGGCGGCACGCTGCTCCTGGCGGTGTGCTCGCTCGCGGCGGCCTGGGTGCTCGCCCTCGGCCTGTCGCTCTGGTCGACCGGTCGCGGCCGGATCGCCTCCGCGCTCGGGCAGGGCATCGAGCTCGTGGCCGCCGCGCTCCCCCACTTCTGGCTCGCCGCGGTGCTCATCGCCGTGTTCAGCACCGGGCTCGGCTGGTTCCCGCCCGTCGCGACCGGCACACCCGCGGGCCTCGTGCTTCCCGTGACGACGCTCGCGATCCCGCTCGCGGGCTTCCTGGCCCAGGTCATGCGCGAGAGCCTCATCGACGCGATGCGCCAGCCCTTCGTCGTCTCGGCGCGCGCCCGCGGCGAGAGCGCCCTCGGTATCCGGTTCCGCCACACGATCCGGCACGCGGCACTGCCCGGCATCAGCCTCTCGGGGTGGGCGCTGGGGTGGCTCCTCTCGGGCGCGGTCGTCGTCGAGACGATCTTCGCGATGCCCGGGCTCGGGCGCACGCTGCTGCAAGCCGTCACACTCCGCGACATCCCCGTCGTCACCGGCGTCGTGCTGCTCGTCGCATTCGTCTACGTCGTCATGACGGTGCTCACCGACCTCGTCGCCCGCGTCGCCGATCCGCGCCTCGCGCAGGAGGGCGCCCGATGAGCGAGCTCGAACTCCGCCAGACGGCGGTCGACGCCGAGGCGGTCCACGATCGCGAGGCACCCCGCCGCGCTCGCCCCCGGGTCGGCACTGTCCTCGCCGGCGCATTCGTCGTGCTGCTGCTCGCGGCCACGGCGTTCCCGACCCTCGTCGCCACGCAGGACCCGAACGCGATCTCGGCGGCCGACGCCTTCCAGCCGCCGTCGACCGCGCACTGGTTCGGCACCGACGAGTCGGGCCGCGACGTCTACAGTCGCGTCGTCGCCGGCACCGGCACCTCGCTCCTCATCGGCGTGACGGCCACCGCCATCGGCCTGGCGCTCGGCCTGCTGCTCGGCGTGCTCGCGAGCTTCGGCGGACGCGTCGTCGACTTCGGCGTCGGCCGGCTCGTCGAGGTGCTGTTCGCCTTCCCCGGCCTCCTGCTCGCGCTCCTCGTCATCGTGGTCGCCGGCCCGGGCCCGGTCACCGCGACCATCGCCGTCGGCCTCTCGACGGCGCCCGGCTATGCGCGCATCATCCGCGGGCAGCTCGTCTCGATCCGCTCCTCCCAGTACGTCGAGGCGGCGCGCGTCCTCGGGCGCCCGCCACGTCGCATCCTCACCGCCCACCTGCTGCCGAACGCGCTGCTGCCGCTCGTCGTGCTGGCGACGCTCGGCATCGGCCAGGCGATCGTCTGGGCGGCGGCGCTCAGCTACCTGGGCCTCGGCGCCCAGCCGCCGGCCGCCGAGTGGGGCGCGATGCTCTCGGCCGGTCGCACCTACCTCCAGACGGCGTGGTGGATGACCGTGTTCCCCGGCCTCGCGATCGTCGGCACGACCATCGCGACGACGGTGCTCGGCCGCGCACTCGCCCGACGGGAACGGGGCGCACGATGACGGCGATCGGCACGGGCCCCGTGCTCGAGCTCGAGGAGCTGCGGGTCGCCTTCGGCCGCGAGGAGGTCGTGCGCGGGGTCTCCCTCGCGATCGCGCCGGGCGAGTGCGTGGCGATCGTCGGCGAGTCGGGCTCGGGCAAGTCGGTCACCGCGCGGAGCCTGCTCGGCATGGCCGGCGAGGGTGCGCGCGTGGAGGCGCAGACCCTGCGGCTCGCCGGGCGCGACCTCCGCGACGCGACCGAACGCGAGTGGCGCGGCGTGCGCGGCCGGCAGGCCGGGCTCGTCCTGCAGGACGCGCTCGTCGCACTCGATCCGCTGCGCCCCATCGGGCGCGAGATCGGCGATGCGCTGCGCATCCACGAACGGATGCCGCGTGCCGATCGCCGCACGCGCACCCTCGAGGTCCTCGCCGACGTCGGCATGCCCGATCCGGCCGCCGCCGTGCGCCGCCGCTCGGGCGAGCTCTCGGGAGGCCTCAGGCAGCGCGCGCTCATCGCCTCGGCGCTCGCCCTCGACCCGCCCCTGGTCATCGCCGACGAACCCACCACCGCGCTCGACGCGACGGTGCAGGCCCGGGTGCTCGACCTCCTCGGCGAGGTCCGCGGTCGCGGCACCGCGCTGCTGCTCATCAGCCACGACCTGGCCGTGGTCGCACGTCTCGCCGATCGCGTGCTCGTCATGCGCGACGGGCGCGTCATCGAGCAGGGCACGGTCGACGAGGTGCTCGGGGCGCCCCGCGAGCCGTACACGCGTGCCCTCATCGCCGCGGTGCCCGCCGAGGTGCCGCGCGGCGTCGCGCTGAGCCGGCCCGAGGCCGTGGCGACCACCCCGGGCCTTGCGCGGGTGGCCGAAAGCGCCCCACCGACGGAGTCGAGTGCGGGATCGCCCGGAACGGCGCCGCTCCTCGCGCTTCACGGCGTCGCGAAGACCTTCCCCGTGCGCGGCGGCGGTCGCTTCACCGCCGTCGACGACGTCTCGCTCGACGTGCGTCGCGGCGAGACGGTCGGCCTCGTCGGCGAGTCGGGGTCGGGCAAGACGACGGTCGCCCGCCTCGCGCTCGCCCTGACCCCGCCCGACCGCGGGGTCGTCACCCTCGACGGCGAACCCTGGTCGGCCCTCGACGAGCGCGCCCGCCGGCCGCGGCGCGCGCGCATCGGCGCGATCTACCAGGACGCCCTGAGCTCCTTCGACCCCCGCTGGACCGTAGGACGGATCCTGGCCGATGCGGCCGGCGGCGGTCCGACGGCCGAGGCCGGGCCGGGGCATCCGAGCCGCGCGACCGTCTCTCGCCGCGTCGCCGAGCTGCTCGACCGGGTCGGCCTCGCCGGCACCGTCGCCGGCCGCGAGCCGCTCACCCTCTCGGGCGGGCAGCGGCAGCGCGTGGCGATCGCGCGCGCCCTCGCCGCCGCCCCCGAGATCCTCGTCTGCGACGAACCCGTCTCGGCGCTCGACGTCACGATCCAGGCGCAGATCCTCGACCTTCTCGACGAGCTCCAGCGCGAACGGGGCCTCGCCATGCTGTTCATCTCGCACGACCTCGGCGTCGTCCGGCACATGGCCGACCGGGTCGCCGTGATGCAGGCGGGCCGACTCGTCGAGGCCGGGAGCGCCGAGCAGGTGTTCGCCGCGCCCGGGCATCCGTACACCGCGAGACTCGTCGCGGATGCGCCGCGACTGGTGCGCTGACCCGGTGCGCCGCGCCGACCGGGCGACCCCGACCCGCCCCCTCGCCGCGACGCGCACCCGTCCGCGCGGGCGATTCACGGCCGCGCTCCGCTAGGCTTGAGCGTCACATTCAGGCACCTCATCATGGACTCGGTGCCGCAGATATCGAACCGGAGCATCATGACCGACACCGCGCGCATCCCCGACAAGCCCGCTCTCGAAGGCCTCGAATCGGTCTGGGGAGGCGCATGGGAGCGTGAGGGCACCTACCGGTTCGATCGCGAGTCGGCGACGCGCGAGTGCCTCTACTCGATCGACACCCCGCCGCCCACGGCGTCGGGCTCGCTCCACATCGGCCACGTGTTCTCGTACACGCACACTGACGTCGTCGCCCGCTTCCAGCGCATGCGCGGCAAGCACGTCTTCTACCCGATGGGCTGGGACGACAACGGCCTGCCCACCGAGCGGCGCGTGCAGAACTACTACGGCGTGCGCTGCGACCCGACCCTCCCCTACGTCGAGGGCTTCGTGCCGCCGTTCGAGGGCGGCGACGGCAAGTCGACGAAGGCCGCCGACCAGGTGCCGATCTCGCGCCGCAACTTCATCGAGCTCTGCGAGCGCCTCACCGTCGAGGACGAGCAGCAGTTCGAGGCGCTCTGGCGCATGCTCGGCCTCTCGGTCGACTGGACCCAGAGCTACCGCACCATCGCCGACGAGGCGCTCTTCACCTCGCAGCTCGCCTTCATCCGCAACGTCGAGCGCGGCGAGGCCTACCAGGCGCTCGCGCCGACCCTGTGGGACGTCACCTTCCGCACCGCGGTCGCGCAGGCCGAGCTCGAAGACCGCGACCAGCCGGGCCACTACCACCGCGTCGCCTTCCACAAGGCCGACGGCGGCACGATCGAGATCGAGACGAGCCGGCCCGAGCTCCTGCCCGCGTGCGTCGCCCTCGTCGCCCACCCCGACGACGAGCGCTACCAGCCGCTCTTCGGCACGACGGTGACGACGCCCGTCTTCGACGTCGAGGTCCCCGTGGTCGCGCACCACCTCGCCCAGAAGGACAAGGGCACCGGCATCGCGATGATCTGCACCTTCGGCGACGTGACCGACGTCGTCTGGTGGCGCGAGCTCGACCTGCCGAACCGCGCGATCATCGGCTTCGACGGCCGCGTCATCGCCGAGGCGCCCGAGGCGATCACCTCGGAGGCGGGCCGCGCGGCCTACGCCGAGCTCGCGGGCAAGACGACCTTCTCGGCCAAGCAGGCCGTGGTGCAGCTGCTGCGCGACTCGGGCGAGCTGCTCGCCGACCCGAAGTCGATCACGCACCCGGTGAAGTTCTTCGAGAAGGGCGACAAGCCCCTCGAGATCGTCTCGACCCGTCAGTGGTACATCACGAACGGCGCCCGCGACGAGTCGCTGCGCGAGCGCCTGCTCGCCCACGGTCGCGAGATGGACTGGCACCCCGACTTCATGCGGGTGCGCTACGAGAACTGGGTCGGCGGCCTCTCGGGCGACTGGCTCGTCTCGCGCCAGCGGTTCTTCGGCGTGCCCATCCCCGTGTGGTACCCGCTCGACGCGCAGGGCGACCCCGTGTTCGACGAGCCGATCGTCGCCACGCAGGACCTGCTGCCCGTCGACCCGTCGTCGGCGCCCGCACCCGGCTTCGACGAGTCGCAGCGCGGCCAGGCCGGCGGCTTCATCGGCGAGCACGACGTCATGGACACCTGGGCGACCTCGTCGCTGACCCCGCAGCTCGCCGGCGGCTGGGAGCGCGACCCCGAGCTCTGGAACCTCGTGTTCCCCTACTCGCTGCGTCCGCAGGGCCAGGACATCATTCGCACCTGGCTCTTCTCGACGACGCTGCGCGCCGAGCTCGAGCACGGCGTCGCGCCGTGGTCGAACGCCGCGATCTCGGGCTTCATCGTCGACCCCGACCGCAAGAAGATGTCGAAGTCGAAGGGCAATGTGGTGACGCCGTCGGGCCTGCTCGAGCAGCATGGCTCCGACGCCGTGCGCTACTGGGCAGCCTCCTCGCGCCTCGGCACCGACGCCGCCTTCGACCCGCAGAACCCGACGCAGGTGAAGATCGGCCGTCGTCTCGCGATCAAGGTCCTCAACGCCGCGAAGTTCATCCTCGGCTTCGACGGATCCGCCGACGCTCCCGTCACCATGCCGGTCGACCGCAGCATGCTCGCCGAGCTCGCCACGGTCGTCGACCGGGCGACGCGGGCGCTCGAGGGCTACGACCACGCGCGGGCGCTCGAGCTCTCCGAGACCTTCTTCTGGACGTTCTGCGACGACTACCTCGAGCTCGTGAAGGAGCGCGCCTACGGCGAGCCGAGCCCCGAGCAGGCCTCCGCGGTCGCCGCGCTGAAGACGGCGCTCGGCGTCATGCTGCGGCTGTTCGCACCGGTCATCCCGTTCGCGACCGAGGAGGCGTGGCGCTGGTCGCACGAGGGCTCGGTCCACCGCGCCGACTGGCCGACCGCCGACGAGCTCGCCGCGCGCGGCGACGCCGGCGGCGAGCTGCTCGAGGTCGCGAGCCTCGCGCTCACCGGCATCCGCCGGGCCAAGACCGATGCGAAGGCCTCGCAGAAGACCCCGGTCGTCCAGGCGACGATCCACGCCCCCGCGGCGACGATCGCCCTGCTCGAGTCCGTGGCATCCGACCTGCGCGCGGTGGGGCGCATCACCGAACTCGTCTTCGCCGAGGCGGAGGAGTTCGCAGTCAGCGACGTCGTCTTCGAGGCGCCGTCGGAATAGGGGGAACCATGACCAACGAGATCCGGCTCGCCGGCGACGACGACTTCTTCGGCTGGTTGCCGCTGTTCGAGTCGTACTGCACGTTCTACGAGACCGAGCTCGACGACGCCAAGGCGCTCATCGTCTGGAACTGGCTCCGCGACGAGCAGAACCCGCTGCAGGCGGCGCTCGCCGTCGACGAGGAGGGCACGCCCGTGGGGCTCGCCCACTTCCGCCAGGTGCCGTCGACCCTGACGGCGACGAACGGGCTCTTCCTCGACGACCTCTACGTCGCCGAGTCGCAGCGCGGGACGGGCACCGGCCGTGCGCTCATCGAGTTCGTCCACGCGCGTGCGGCCGAGATCGGCCACGGCGGCGTCAGCTGGATCACCGCGGCCGACAACGAGCCGGCCCAGCGGCTCTACGACACGCTCGCGACCCGCACGAGCTGGGTCACCTACGAGATGGACGCCTGATGCGACTCGGCACCCGCTGGGCGTTCGGCACCGAGCCGCCCGTGTCGGTGCCGAACGAGCTCCGCCCGCGCATCGCGGCGGCGGAGTCGTCGTTCACCGGCGACGGCACCGGCCGCCACTGGACCCTCACCTGGCTCGAAGGGCGCCCGATCGCCGAGCTCGACGACGGCACCGTGGTGAGCGAAGTCATCGTCGACGTCCGGGACGACGACGAGGACTGGTGACGCCCCGCGTCCGGTCGGCACGACGCCGACCGGACGCCGCGGTCAGGCCCGGGCGAGGATCTCGCCGTGCGGCATCAGCAGCCACCCGTCGGCGTCGGCGGCCCAGTCGCGCCACGCCTGCGCGATCGCGCGCAGCTCCTCGGGGTTCGAGTGGCCCGACTCGATCGCGTGCGCCGCGAACTGCGACTCGGTGGCCCGCTCGGCCCATGATCCGCCCCACCACTCGCGCTCCAGCGCCGAGGCGAACACCCACGTCGTGCCGCTCGCGGTGATGTCGCCGAACCCGGCCTCGCGCACCCAGCGCTTCAGGTGACGTCCGGCGCGAGGGTCGCCGCCGTTCCACTCGTGCACGTCGTGGTAGAGCTCGAGCCACCGGGTGAGCCCGGCCGAGTCGGGGCTCCAGATCACGCCGCCGTAGTCGACGTCGCGCACGGCGAGGAGGCCGCCGGGCTTCAGGACGCGCCGGAACTCGCAAAGCGCATCGACCGGCCGCGCCAGGTGCTGCAGCACCTGGTGCGCGTGCACGACGTCGTAGCGGTCGTCGGGCTCGTCGAGCGCGTACGCGTCGCCCACGGTGAACTCGACGTTGCGCACGCCCTCGCTCTCGGCGAGGCCCGTCGCGTGGGCGACCACCTCGGCGGAGGCGTCGATGCCGTGCACGCGCCCGGGCCGCACCCGCCGGGCGAGGTCGAGCGTGATGGTGCCGGGGCCGCTGCCGACGTCGAGGACGTCGGCCCCGGCCTGGAGGTGGGGTGCGAGGTACGCGGCGGAGTTCTCGACCGTTCGCCAGGCGTGGATGCGCAGAACGCTCGCATGGTGGCCGTGGGTGTACGCGTCGCGGGCGGAGGATTGGCTGGCCATGTCCTGAGCCTACGCGCGCAGCGCCTCACGGCGCTCGCGGCTCGTCATAGGGTGATCGCATGAGCGCCTCGACGCACAATCCACTGCTCGAACCGAGCCCGCTGCCCTACCGACTCCCCCTGTTCGAGCTCATCGCCGCCGAGCACTTCCGCGAAGCGCTGTCGCTCGGCATCGCCGAGCAGGAGGCCGAGCTCGCCGTGATCGCCGCGGACCCCGAGCCGCCGAGCTTCGCGAACACGGTCGTCGCGCTCGAACGGTCGGGTGCGCTCCTGCGCCGCGTGCTGCCGGTCTTCGAGAACCGCAGTGCGGCCGACGCGGACGCGGCGATCGACGCGCTCGAGGCCGAGTTCGCCCCCAAGCTCGCGGCGCTCCGCGATGCGGTGCTGCTCGATCAGCGCCTCTTCGCACGCCTCGAGTCGCTCGTGGCCGCGCTCGAGGCCGGCGAGCTCGACCTGGCCACCGGCACCGACGCCGATCCCGATCGCGCCGCCGCCCGCGCGTACCTGCTCCGACGACGCCACCGCATCGCGGTGCTCGCCGGGGCGCGCCTCTCGCCCGACGGACGCGCACGGCTCTCGCAGCTGAACGAGCGGATCGCCCGGCTCACGACCGAGTTCCAGCGGCACCTGCTCGCCGACGGCAACTCCCGCGGGCTGCACCTCGATCGTGCGGTCGATCTCGCGGGGCTCGACGAGGCGCGCCGCTCCACGGCCGGCGCGGCGGCCGCGGACCGCGGCGTCGACGGGTGGGTGATCCCCCTGGTGCTGCCGACGCAGCAGCCCGCGCTGGCCGAGCTCGACACCCCTGAGGTGCGCGACCGACTGCTCGCCGCCTCTCGAGGACGCGGCACATCGGGCGGCCCGCACGACACCCGCGAGACCCTGCTCGAACTCGTCCGGGTGCGGGCCGCGCGCGCCGCGCTCCTCGGCTTCGCCGACCACGCCAGTGCGGTCACCGCCGACGAGACCGCCGGCTCCCCCGACGCCGTCGCCGAACTCATCGCCGAGCTCGCGCCGCGCGCCATGGCGAACGCGCACCGCGAAGCGGCTGATCTCGCCGCGCTGGCCGCACGCGACGGACGACGCCCGCTCGAGGCATCCGATTGGCTGCACCTCGCCGAGCGCGAGCGCGCCGAGCGCCACGCGGTCGACCTCGGCGCGATGCGTCCCTACCTCGAGGCCGGTCGGGTGCTCCGCGACGGCGTCTTCCACGCCGCCACGCTGCTCTTCGGCCTGCGCTTCGAGGAACGACCCGACCTCGTCGCGCACCACCCCGACGCCCGCGTCTTCGAGGTCTTCGAGGCCGACGGCGCGCCGGTCGGGCTCTACCTGCTCGACCTCTACGCGCGCGACTCGAAGCGCGGCGGGGCCTGGATGAGCTCGCTCGTCGAACAGTCCGAGCTCACCGGTGCGCTCCCGGTCGTCGTGAACCACCTGAACGTGCAGAAGCCGCCGCCCGGCGAGCCGACGCTGCTCAGCTTCGACGAGACCGAGACCCTGTTCCACGAGTTCGGCCACGCGCTCCACGGGTTGCTCGCCCGCGTCGAGTTCCCGAGCTTCGCCGGCACGAACGTCTTCCGAGACTTCGTCGAGCTGCCGAGCCAGGTGAACGAGCTGTGGGCGCTCCGTCCCGAGATCCTCGGCCGATACGCGGTGCACCACGAGAGCGGCGCCCCCATCCCCGGCGAGCTCGTCGACCGGCTCATCGCCTCCCGCGCCTTCGGCGAGGGGTTCGCGACCACCGAGTACCTCGCCGCGGCGGCGCTCGACCAGGCCTGGCACCGGCTCGATGTCGACGCGTCCGACGCGCTCGACGGGGTCGACGCGGTCGCCGGCTTCGAGCAGGGCGCACTCGAAGCCGCCGGACTCGCCGACCCGCGGATCCCGCCGCGCTACTCGAGCGGCTACTTCGCGCACGTCTTCGCGGGCGGGTACGACGCGGGGTACTACTCGTACGTCTGGAGCGAGGTGCCCGGGGCCGACATCATGGCCTGGTTCGAGCAGCACGGCGGCGCGCGCCGCGAGCTCGGCGAGCGGTTCCGCGCCGAGGTCCTCGCGCCGGGCGGCTCACGCGACCCCCGGGAGTCGATCCGCCGCCTGCTCGGACGGGAGCCTGCGATCGACGCGCTCCTCGCCCGTCGCGGGCTCTCCTGAGCAGCGCGCTCGGCTCAGACGGCGGATGCCCCGTGCAGGCGTGCTGCACGGGGCATCCGTTCGTCGTGGTTCGACGCGCGATCAGATCGCGAAGCCGAGCGCCCGCATCATGTCGCGGCCGTCGTCGGTGATGCGCTCGGGGCCCCACGGCGGCATCCACACCCAGTTGATGCGGAACGCCTCGACGGTGCCGTCGAGCGCCTCGGCCGTCTGCTCCTCGATGACGTCGGTCAGCGGGCAGCCGGCGCTCGTGAGCGTCATGTGGATGACGAGCGCGTCGTTCTCGTCGTCCCAGCCGAGGTCGTAGATGAGGCCGAGGTCGACGATGTTGACCCCGAGCTCGGGGTCCATCACGTCTTTCAGCGCTTCTTCGACCTGCTCGTAGCGCTCGGGTGCGAGGGAGGAGACCATGGTGGGAGTCTACCCGCGCCCTACTCGGCCGGAACCGATTCGACGACGGCGGGCTCGGCGACCTGGTAGCGGTCGTAGCCCTCCTCCTCGAGACGGTCGGCCAGCTCGGGGCCGCCCTGCTCGGCGATCCGGCCCGCGACGAACACGTGCACGAAGTCGGGCTTGATGTAGCGGAGGATGCGCGTGTAGTGCGTGATCAGCAGGACGCCGAGGCCGGTGTTCGCCTTGGCACGGTTGACGCCCTCGGAGACGATCTTCAGCGCGTCGACGTCGAGGCCCGAGTCGGTCTCGTCGAGCACGGCGAACTTCGGCTTCAGCAGCTCGAGCTGGAGGATCTCGTTGCGCTTCTTCTCGCCGCCCGAGAAGCCCTCGTTGACGTTGCGCTCGGCGAACGCCTTGTCCATCTTGAGGTTGGCCATCGACTCGCGGACGTCCTTCACCCACGTGCGCACCGACGGCGCCTCGCCGTCGATCGCGGTCTTCGCGGTGCGGAGGAAGTTGGTGACGGTGACGCCGGGGATCTCGACCGGGTACTGCATCGCGAGGAAGAGGCCGGCGCGGGCGCGCTCGTCGACCGACATCTCCAGCACGTCCTCGCCGTCGAGCAGGATCTCGCCCTCGACGACGGTGTACTTCGGGTGGCCGGCGATCGTGTACGCGAGGGTCGACTTGCCCGAGCCGTTCGGGCCCATGATCGCGTGGATCTCGCCCTCGTTGATCGTGAGGTCGACGCCGCGGAGGATCTCGCGGGTGCCCTGTTCGGTCTCGACGTTGACGTGC
Organism: Agromyces sp. NPDC057679; assembly: GCF_042799635.1. Lineage (NCBI taxonomy): Bacteria > Bacillati > Actinomycetota > Actinomycetes > Micrococcales > Microbacteriaceae > Agromyces > Agromyces sp. NPDC057679. Next base: position 379,913 of record NZ_JBHVIK010000003.1, read on the forward strand.
AGGTTCTTGATCTCGAGCACTGACATGTTCTGGGATATCTCTTTCGGTTGCCGACCGCTCGCGGCCGGAGAAGTGTGGGTCAGACGGTCAGCGTGACCGCGGGGTCGATGTGGACGTCGCCGCCCTGGATGTCGACCCGGTAGACGGGGACCGGCTCGTAGGCCGGGAGGGTGAGGGGCTTGCCGGTCTTCAGCGAGAACTGCGAGCCGTGCGCCCAGCACTCGAGCGTGTCGTCCTCGACGAACCCCTCGGAGAGCGAGATGTCGCCGTGGGTGCACGTGTCGCCGATCGCGAAGACGTCGCCCGCCGCGTCCTTCACGACGGCGATGGGCACGCCCTCGAGGACGAAGCGCGACGCCTGGTTCTCGACGAGGTCGTCGAGTGCGCAGACACGAACGGATGCCACGTCAGCTCCCCTGCAGTTCGGCTTCGAGTGCCGCGGTGAGACGCGCCTCGAGCTCGGGCGAGCCGATCTTCTGCACGATCTCGGTGAGGAAGCCGCGCACGACGAGGCGGCGCGCCTCGTCTTCGCGGATGCCGCGGGCCATCAGGTAGAAGAGCTGCTCGTCGTCGAAGCGACCGGTCGCACTCGCGTGCCCGGCGCCTTCGATGTCGCCGGTCTCGATCTCGAGGTTCGGCACCGAGTCGGCACGGGTGCCGTCGGTGAGCACGAGGTTGCGGTTCTGCTCGTAGCTGTCGGTGCCCGTGGCCTTCTGGCCGATGAGCACGTCGCCCACCCAGACCGTGCGCGCGCCGGCGCCCTGCAGCGCGCCCTTGTAGGTCACGCGGCTCTTGGTGTGCGGTGCGTCGTGGTGCACGTAGACCTGCTGCTCGAGGTGCTGGCCGGCGTCGGCGAAGTAGAGGCCGAGGGCCTCGATGTCGGCGCCCTGCTCGGCGAGGTGCGTCGAGGGGTTCACCCGCACGACCTGGCCGCCGAGCGAGACGACGATGTGCTTCAGGAAGGAGTCACGGCCGAGGCGCGCGAACTGGCTGGAGAGGTGCACCGCCTCGTCGTCCCACTCCTGCAGCGAGACGACGGTGAGGGATGCCCCGTCGCCCACGATGATCTCGACGTTCTCGCTGAGCCGGGCCGAGCCCGTGCCCTCGAGCACGACCATCGCGCGGCTGTTCGGCGCGGCCTCGATGACCGTGTGCGCGGCGCGAGGCGCGGCGCCGAGGCCCGAGCGGGTCACGACGGCGGTCTTCTCGTCTTCGCCGGTGACGGAGACGAGGAGGGCCTCGCCGAAGCTCGACCACGCGTTGGCGCTCGCGCGCTCCTCGGGGATCCCGGCCGAACCGATGCGGGCGTCGTCGCGTGCGAGGTACGAGTAGGCGACGCCGGGGACGTCCGTCGTCTCGATCGCGAGGCGCGAGCCGTCGAGCTCGCCGCTCGTGAGGTCGGCGAAGGCGGCGACGGGCGAGAGCTTCCACTCGTGCTCGCGGCCGTTGACGGGCTCGAAGTCGTCGACGTTCGTCGAGCGGAACCGCTCGGAGCGCGTCTGGACGGGAACGAAGGCGCCGTCGGAGTGCGCGACGAGGCCGTGCTGCTCGGCCGTGGGCATGGCTGTGCTGGTCATCTGGGCGGTCACTACTAGCCCACCGATCCTTCCATGCCCATTTCGATGAGCTTGTTGAGTTCCATCGCGTATTCCATCGGGAGTTCGCGCGCGATCGGCTCGATGAAGCCGCGCACGATCATCGACATGGCCTCGGTCTCGTCGATGCCGCGGCTCATCAGGTAGAAGAGCTGCTCCTCGCTGACCTTCGAGACCGTGGCCTCGTGCCCGAGCTTGACGTCGTCGACCCGGATGTCGATCGCGGGGTACGTGTCGGAGCGGGAGATCGTGTCGACCAGCAGCGCGTCGCAGACGACGCTGTTCGCCGAGTGGTGGGCGTTCGCATCGACGCGGACCTCGCCGCGGTAGCCGGCGCGGCCGCCGCCGCGGGCGATCGACTTGGAGACGATCGACGACTGCGTGTACGGCGCCATGTGGATCATCTTCGCGCCCGCGTCCTGGTGCTGGCCGGGGCCGGCGAAGGCGACCGAGAGGGTCTCGCCCTTGGCGTGCTCGCCCATGAGGAAGATCGACGGGTACTTCATCGTGACCTTCGAGCCGATGTTGCCGTCGACCCATTCCATGGTGGCGCCCTCGGCGGCCGTGGCGCGCTTCGTGACGAGGTTGTAGACGTTGTTCGACCAGTTCTGGATCGTCGTGTACCGAACGCGGGCGTTCTTCTTCACGATGATCTCGACGACGGCCGAGTGCAGCGAGTCGCTCTTGTAGATCGGCGCCGTGCAGCCCTCGATGTAGTGCACGTACGAGCCCTCGTCGGCGATGATGAGCGTGCGCTCGAACTGGCCCATGTTCTCGGTGTTGATGCGGAAGTAGGCCTGCAGCGGGATCTCGACGTGCACGCCCTTCGGGACGTAGACGAACGAGCCGCCCGACCAGACCGCCGTGTTCAGCGCGGCGAACTTGTTGTCGCCGGCGGGGATCACGGTGCCGAAGTACTCCTCGAAGAACTCGGGGTGCTCCTTCAGCGCGGTGTCGGTGTCCATGAAGATGACGCCCTGGCGCTCGAGCTCTTCGTTGATCTGGTGGTAGACCACCTCGGACTCGTACTGGGCCGCGACGCCGGCGACGAGGCGCTGGCGCTCGGCCTCGGGGATGCCGAGTCGCTCGTAGGTGTTCTTGATGTCGTCGGGCAGGTCCTCCCAGGTCTGGGCCTGCTTCTCGGTCGAGCGGACGAAGTACTTGATGTTGTCGAAGTCGATCTCCGACAGATCGGCGCCCCAGGTCGGCATGGGCTTGCGCTCGAAGAGCTGCAGGCCGCGCTGGCGGCGCTGGAGCATCCATTCGGGCTCGTCCTTCAGCCCCGAGATGTCGGCGACGACCTCGGCGGACAGGCCGCGGCGAGCCGAGGCTCCCGCAGCATCGGAGTCGGCCCAACCGAACTCGTAGTTTCCGAGCCCTTCGAGCTCTGGGCGGTCGATCAGTACGTCCGTCATACTCTTCCTCTTCTCCTCCCGTGCAACCGGCTATCAGTCCGGCTCATTCCCCGCGCCTGTCGAGGATCTCGGTGAGGGGGTGTGATGTGCGGGTGGCTCCAGTGCGAACCTAAGATGGCTGGTGCCCGCTTGCCGCGCGAACGCGCGTCGCAGCAGGTGCGCCAACCACTCAAGTCTATAGGGTCGCAGTGGCATCGGGCCGGACTCCCAGCCCTGTCTCAGAGCGACCCGGATCAGGAACGACCCGCGTGCCCCGCTCTCTCCGCTTCTTCGCCTGGGCCTCCTTCGTCGCGCAGGTGACGATCATCGCGACCGGCGGCGCGGTGCGCCTCACCGGTTCGGGCCTCGGATGCCCCACCTGGCCCACCTGCACGCCCGAGTCGCTCGTCCCGACCGAGGAGCTCACCTACCACTCGCTCATCGAGTTCGGGAACCGCCTCATGACCGGCGTCGTGGGCATCATCGCGCTCATCGTCTTCCTCCTCGTCTGGCGCATCCGCCGCGAACGGCGCGACCTGTTCGCGCTCTCGTTCATCGTCGGCCTCGGAATCGTCGCCCAGGCGATCGTCGGCGGCATCACCGTCTGGACGGGGCTCAACCCGTTCATCGTCGGCTTCCACTACATCTCCTCGCTCGTGCTCGTCTGCGTGACCGCGGCGTTCCTGGCCCGCATGGACGAGCCGGCGGGTGCGCGCGAGCGCGCCGTGCCCGGCTGGTACGCGGGGCTCGCGCACGCGACGAGCGCGGTGCTCGCGATCTCGATCGTCTTCGGCGTGCTCACCACGGGCTCGGGGCCGCACTCGGGCGACCTCGAGGCCGGACGGACCGGGTTCGACGCCGAGATCCTCGAGCACGTCCACGCCTGGCCCGGCTACCTCCTCCTCGTGCTCACGCTCGTCCTCGTGATCGCAGCCTGGCGGGAGTCGCTGCCGACCCGCGGCTGGGCGATCGCGCTCCTCGGCATCGAGCTCGTGCAGGTCGCGGTCGGCCTCTACCAGGCGCGCAACGGCCTGCCCGTGCTCGCGGTCGGTGTGCACATGGTGCTCGCCGCCCTCACGGCGGCGGCGATGACCCTCGTCATCCTGCGCCTGAAGCGACCGGTGGCCGCCGACGCCGCGGCCTCGGAGTCGAGCGCCGCGGCGACCTCCGCGCGCTGACCCCGCGCCGCGCGCTTCGGCATCTCAGGGGTTCGTCCGCGAACCTCAGGGGGTCCGCCCGATGTCGCGGCGACCCCCGCAGCGGATCGTGGCTTCCGTCCGATGGACAGGAAGGAGCACGATCATGAAGGTCCGAATTCTCGTCATCATCCCGGCCGCCGTCGCCGTGGCGATGCTGACCGGGTGCGGCGGGGGGCAGTCCGACTCCGCTGACGACTCCGCTCCCATCCGCCTCGACCTGCCTGCCGAGGTGTGCGGCATGCCCGACTACATCAGCGAGCAGGCGCCCGAGGGTCTCTGCGAGCCCCCGGCCGGAGCGACGGTCCACGACGACCTCTCGCCCCTCGGCGGCATCCGGGCGCACCTCCGCGCCCCGTGACGCCGTGACGCCCGAGGCCCGAGGCCCGAGGCCCGAGGCCCGGACACGGTCGCGCGCAGCGCGTCAGCGATCGTCCGGGCGCTCGCGGGCCACCCGGTGCGCGAGCCCCGCGAGTTCGACGCGATTCGCCGTGCCGGTCTTCGCGAGCAGGTGCGAGACGTGGGTGCTCACGGTCTTCTCGCTGATCATCAGGGTGCGCGCGATCTCCCCGTAGGTCCGGCCGACGGCGATCAGCTCGAGCACCTCGCGCTCGCGATCGGTCAGACCTGGCAGGGCGGCCGGCGCATCGGATGCCGCGTCCGGCGGCTCGCCGACGGGGATGCGGGCCCGTTCGGCGAGGCCGAGCATCTCGTCCTCCACCGGGCCCGCACCCAGCCGGCGTGCGAGCACGAGCCCATCACGCAGCATCTCGGCACCTCGGAGACGGTCCCGACCACGGCCGAGCAGCGCGTCCGCGGCGCGCCACCGTGCGTAGGCCTCCTCCCAGGGCAGGCCGGCAGCTGCACAGGCCTCCACAGCCGCGGTCCAGGCGGCCGGTTCGTCCTCGCGGATGCGCGCCCGCGCCTGCTCGGCCGCGTAGAGCGCGTCGAAGGCGGTCATCTGCCGCGCCACGAGCGGCGTGACCACGCCGATGTCCCGCAAGGCGCCCGGGAATCGCTCGGCGAGCGCGTCGAGCTCCGCGAGGACCTCGCCCGCGTCGCCGCCGTCGTCCCGGGCAGCGCGGGCGAGGTCGGCGAGCGCGCGGGCTGCGAGCGGGAGCAGCCATTCGCACATGGTCGGTCGAGTGCCCTCCCCCGTCGCCCCTGCCATCGCCGCTTCGAACGCACCACGCGGATCGCCTCCGCCGAGGCGCACCTCGGCCCGGACGGCGTCGAACTCGAATGCGAGGAACGCCGAGCCGTCGGCGAACAGCTCATCCGCTCGCAGCAGGTGCCCCTGCGCCTCGGCGCGGCGACCCTGCAACGATGCGAATCGCGCCGCCGTCAGGCGCGCCGCGACATCGCCCAGCGGACCGGCGTTCGATCCGAGTGCGACGCGAAGGCGCTCCTCGCATTCGGCTCCGCGCCCGATGACGAGCAGGGAGCTCGCTTCGCTCGCGGAGAGCCAGGCGACGTACGCCTGCGGGCCTCCGCGCGCGACGAGCTCGAGCCGGCGCTCGGCCATCCGCTCCGCGAACCACTCCGACGCCCAGGTCTCGACGGCGTTGGCCTCCCACAGGAGGGCATGGACGAATGCCATCCAATCGTGCGCCGAGAGCGCGGCCTCGACCGCCTCACGTCCGTACGAGCTCGCGAGCGGCAGGTCCTCGGCGAACGTCGCCGCCATGGAGGCCGCGGCGAGTGCGTGCGACAGCGCACGCGGATCGTTCGCACCGCGGGCCACGACGATCGCCGCGCGTGCGTGCGCCGCGGCGTCCGGCAGTTCTGCCCACAGTTCGGCGTGGGCGAGCTCGGCCAACGCCAGGGCGTACTCGGCGCTCGACGGATCGGCGTTCGCGCGACGCACGGCCTCGCGCATCGCCCCGACCTCGATGAAGCCCCGCCCGGCCATGAAGCGGAGGTGCATCCGTCGCACCATCAGCTCCGCCGCGACGAGCGGCTCCCCGTCGGAATCGGCCCGCACGAGCAGGGCCTCCACGGCCTCGAGCTCATCGAGCGTGGCGCCCGCGGCCGCCGCGATGGAGCGCTGCCGTCGCAGGAGCGCCCCGCGCCGCGCCTCCGCACCGGGGCCGTCGGGGAGCAGAGCCCGGGCGCGCCGCAGGAGCCGCAGCTGCTCGGCCCACCCGTCGGTGGCGTCGAGCGCATCGGCGGCCCGCATCGCCCAGTCGAGCGCGGACGACGCGTCGCCCGATTCCTCCCGATGGTCGGCGACTGCCACGATCGTCGCCGCGGCCGCCCCGTCGTTCAGTCGCGCTTCGATGGCGTCCGCGAAGCGCCGGTGCAGCTCGCGACGCTCGTCCGCAAGGAGCTGCGCCTCGAGCACCTCGGCATTCAGCGGGTGATGGAACCAGTAGGCGCCGCCCTCGACGACCTCGATCGCTCCGCCCGCCACGGCCTCGTCCAGTCGTCCTCGAATCGGGGCGAGCGCTTCGTCGCCCATCACCTCGGCGAGTTCGTCGGCGCGCATCGGGCGACCGCCGACGGCGAGGACCGTCGCGAGCCGCCGGGTCGGCGCGGACAGGAGGGACCACGACTGCAGCACGGCCGAGCTCAGGGTCGCCGGGAACTCGGTCGGCGCGCTCCGGGCGTCCGGCGGCAGGCCGCCGACCAGCAGCCGGGTGAAGTAGGGATTGCCGCGCCCGTGCCGATGGACGTCGTCGATGAGCGTCTGATGCGGCGGCACGCCCATCAGGCCTTCGATCTGCGCCGCGGTGCCGGCCCGATCGAGCGGTTCGAGCTCGAGTTCCGAGGTGCGCGGCAGCCGTCGGATGTCGGCGAGCCAGCGTTGCAGCGGATGTCCGAGCCCGACCTCGCCCGATCTGAGCGTGGCGATCACGCTCAGCCTCCGCCGCGCGGGTCCCGCGACGAGGTACATCAGTGCGTCGAGCGTGCTCCGGTCGGCCCACTGCACGTCGTCGACCACGAGCACGACGGGCTGCGTCGCGCAGCGACGATCGAGCCATCCGTCGAATCGAATGGTCGCGTCGCGCCCGTCGACGTCGGGGTGGCCGGCGTCGGCGGAGTCGATCGGCTCGCCGATATCGCGCAGGGCGGAGCGGATCGGCAGGAGCGGAATCGACATCGAGGCGAGCGGCAGGCAGGCGCCGATCAGGGTCGTGGTCGGCCGGCCGTCCAGCCCGCAGGCCCGCGCGATCAGCGCAGTCTTGCCGACGCCTGCATCGCCGGAGACGATGAGCGTCTGCGCCTCCTCGGCGGCGGAGCGATCGAGGAGACCCCTGATGAGTTCGAGTTCACGCGCTCGCCCGACGAACACCGGCGATGGCGGCTCGAATGGCCTGGCCACCGTCCCAGTCTGGCACCGAGGGCCGCCTGGATGTCAGGGCGCGTGAACGCGAGCCGCCGATGATCCTAGAAGGGCAGCAGCGGGTCGATGCCGACCGCGAGGAACAGCAGCGACAGGTACGCGATCGAGCCGTGGAAGACCCGCATGGGCGAGACCTGCTCGTGCCGGATCGCGAGGTTGTAGAGGCGGTGCGTCTCGTAGATGAACCACACGCCGGTGACGACCGCGACCGTCGAGTACACGAGTCCCATGTCGGCGATCGGGATGAGCAGCAGGGAGCACGCGACGGTCGCCCATGCGTACAGGATGACCTGCAGCCCGACCTGCGCACGGCCTCGCACGACGGCGAGCATCGGCACGCCGGCGGCCGCGTAGTCGTCCTTGTACTTCATCGAGAGCGGCCAGTAGTGCGGCGGCGTCCAGAGGAAGATGATGAGGAACAGGATGAACGGCGGCCAGCTGAGGTCGCCGGTGACCGCGGCCCAGCCGATGAGCACGGGCATGCAGCCCGCGACGCCGCCCCACACGATGTTCTGCGCGGTGCGGCGCTTGAGGATCAGGCTGTAGAAGACGACGTAGAGCAGGATCGCGCCGAGCGAGAGCGCGGCGGCGAGCCAGTTGGTGAACACCCCGAGCCAGACGATGGATGCCACGCCGAGCCCGTAGGCGAAGACGAGGGCCTCGCGGTCGGTGAGCTCGCCGGTCACGAGCGGGCGCCCCTGCGTGCGCTTCATGACCCGGTCGATGTCGCGGTCGATGTAGCAGTTGAACGCCCCGGCCGAGCCGGCGCTCATCGCGCCGCCGATGAGGGTCGCGATGAGCAGCCACAGGTCGGGCAGGCCCTGCTGGGCGAGGATCATCGTGGGGGCGGTGACGACGAGCAGGAGCTCGATGACCCGCGGCTTGGTGAGCGCGAGGTAGGCGGCGAGCTTGCGCCGAACGGTCATCGCCGGTCGGGCGTCACGGGTGTCTACGGCTGCCTGCATCGTTCCTCTTCCGAAGCGCGCGCGCGAACCATCGCCGGGCCCCGCGCCGCCTCTCGTCGATTCTAGGCCATCCGGCGCGGTACGCCGACGTGGGCATACCAGGCCTCACAAAGGGCATGCTCGAGTGTGAGTCATACCCCGTCATCGCGGGTCACGAACTCCATATACTGAGGAAAGCGCGCTTGGCTGCGCGATCCACGATTCCCCCACACGGCAATCCTCAAGGTCGCACGCCCGGCGGTACCGCGCCGCAACGTCCTCGGCGGGTCGGGGGCCGATCGGTTCCCGTCGCCGTCACGAACGGAAGGAACTGCACCTCGTGGCAACTCTGCACTGGGATCCCATCGACGATCGAGCGGTGGACACCGCACGGGTGCTCGCGGCTGACGCCGTCGAGAAGGTCGGCAACGGCCACCCCGGAACGGCGATGAGCCTCGCCCCGGCCGCCTATCTCCTCTTCCAGAAGGTGATGCGCCGCGACCCCGCCGACCATGCGTGGCTCGGGCGCGACCGCTTCATCCTCTCGGCCGGACACTCGTCGCTCACCCAGTACGTGCAGCTCTATCTCGCCGGCGACGGCCTCGAGCTGGCCGACCTCGAGGCGCTGCGCACCTGGGGCTCCAAGACCCCGGGCCACCCCGAGTACGGCCACACCGACGGCGTCGAGATCACGACGGGCCCGCTCGGCCAGGGGCTCGCCTCCGCCGTCGGATTCGCCTACGCCGCCCGCTACGAGCGCGGGCTCTTCGACCCCGAGACCCCGGCCGGCGAGAGCCCCTTCGACCACTTCGTGTACGTCATCGCGGGCGACGGCGACCTCCAGGAGGGCGTCACCAGCGAGGCGTCCTCGCTCGCCGGCCACCAGCAGCTCGGCAACCTGGTCGTCATCTACGACTCGAACCAGATCTCCATCGAGGACGACACGAACATCGCCTTCACCGAGGATGTGGCGAAGCGCTACGAGTCGTACGGCTGGCACGTGCAGACCGTCGACTGGAAGAAGACGGGCGAGTACGTCGAGGACGTCGCCGAGCTCCACCGCGCCGTCGAGGCGGCGAAGGGCGAGCAGTCCAAGCCCTCGATCATCATCCTGAAGACGATCATCGGCTGGCCGAGCCCCGGCAAGCAGAACACCGGCAAGATCCACGGCTCCGCCCTCGGCGCGGCCGAGCTCGCCGCCACGAAGGAGGTGCTCGGCTTCGACCCCGAGGAGACCTTCGTGGTCGCCGACGACGTCATCGCCCACACCCGTGCCGCCGGTGAGCGCGGCGCGGCGGCGCACGCCGAGTGGCAGCTCGCCTTCGACGCCTGGGCCGCGGCCAACCCCGAGCGCAAGGCCCTCCTCGACCGCCTCGAGGCCGGCGAGCTGCCGGCCGACGTCGAGCAGGTGCTGCCGGTCTTCGAGGGCGGCACCGAGCTGTCGACCCGTGCGGCGTCCGGCAAGGTCATCAACGCCCTCGCCGGCGTCCTCCCCGAGCTGTGGGGCGGCTCGGCCGACCTCGCCGAGTCGAACCTCACGACGATCAACGGCGCGCCGTCGTTCATCCCCGCCGAGTGGTCGACGCACGAGTTCTCGGGCGACCCCTACGGCCGGGTGCTCCACTTCGGCATCCGCGAGCACGCGATGGGCGCGATCGTCAACGGCATCGTCCTGCACGGCCCGACCCGCGCGTTCGGCGGCACCTTCCTCATCTTCAGCGACTACATGCGCCCCTCGGTCCGCCTCGCGGCGCTCATGAAGGTGCCCTCGATCTTCGTCTGGACGCACGACTCCGTCGCCCTCGGCGAGGACGGCCCGACGCACCAGCCGATCGAGCAGCTCGCGACCCTCCGCGCGATCCCGGGCCTCACGGTCGTGCGCCCCGCCGACGCCAACGAGGTCGCCTACGCCTGGCTCGAGGTGCTGAAGCAGCAGGATGCCCCCGCGGGCATCGCGCTGACCCGCCAGAACATCCCGGTGTTCGAGCGGGGCGACGGCGAGGCATCCGGCGACACGCTCGCGAGCGCGTCGCACGTCGCGAAGGGCGCCTACGTGCTCGCCGAGGCCGCCTCGGGCACGCCCGACGTGATCCTCATCGCGACCGGTTCCGAGGTGCAGCTCGCCCTCGCCGCCCGCGAGACGCTCGCCGCCGAGGGCATCGGCGCGCGCGTCGTGTCGGCGCCGAGCCTCGAGTGGTTCGAGGCGCAGCCGGCCGAGTACCGCGAGCAGGTGCTGCCCTCGGGCGTCACCGCGCGCGTCTCGGTCGAGGCCGGCCTCGCGCTGTCGTGGCAGCGCTACCTGGGCACCCGCGGCCGCGCGGTCTCGATCGAGCACTTCGGCGCCTCCGCCGACTACAAGACCCTGTTCCGCGAGTTCGGGATCACGGCCGAGGCCGTCGTCGCCGCCGCGAAGGAATCGCTCGCGTCGGCCTGACGCGAGCACGAAGGAGACATCCCCATGACCACCTCCCGCACCGCCACCCTCTCCGAGGCCGGCGTCAGCATCTGGCTCGACGACCTCTCGCGCGAGCGCATCGCCTCGGGCGACCTCGCCCGCCTCATCGCCGAACGCGATGTCGTCGGCGTCACCACGAACCCGACGATCTTCGCCGGCGCCCTCGCGAAGGGCGACGGCTACGCCGAGCAGCTGCACACGCTCGCCGCCGCCGGCGCCGACGTCGACACCGCGGTCTTCGAGATCACGACCGACGACGTGCGCGCCGCCGCCGACGTGTTCCGCCCCGTCTACGATCGCTCGAACGGGTTCGACGGCCGAGTCTCGATCGAGGTCGCGCCCGGCCTCGCCCGCGACACCGCTGGCACCGTCGCCGAGGCGAAGGCGCTCTGGGCCAAGGTCGACCGTCCGAACGCGATGATCAAGATCCCCGCCACGGTCGAGGGCCTCGAGGCGATCACCGCCGCGATCGGCGCCGGCATCAGCGTGAACGTCACCCTCATCTTCAGCCTCGATCGCTACCGCGAGGTCATCGACGCCTACCTCTCGGGTCTCGAGCAGGCGAAGGCCGCCGGCCACGACCTCTCGACGATCCACTCGGTCGCCTCCTTCTTCGTGTCGCGCGTCGACACCGAGATCGACAAGCGCCTGACCGCGATCGGCACCGACGCGGCGCTCGCGCTGAAGAGCAAGGCCGGCGTCGCGAACGCCCGTCTGGCCTACGAGCTCTTCGAGCAGCAGTTCGCGGGCGAGCGCGCAGCCGCCCTCCTCGCCGCCGGCGCGAACAAGCAGCGCCCCCTGTGGGCCTCGACCGGCGTGAAGGACCCGGCCCTGCCCGACACGCTCTACGTGACCGAGCTCGTCGCACCGGGCGTCGTGAACACGATGCCCGAGAAGACCCTCGAGGCGACGTTCGACCACGGCGTCATCACCGGTGACACGGTGACCGGCGCCTACGCCGGGGCGGGCGAGGTGCTCGACGCGCTCGCCTCCGTCGGCGTCGACTACGACGACGTCACCCTCCTCCTCGAGAACGAGGGCGTCGACAAGTTCATCGTGTCGTGGGGCGAACTGCTCGACAGCGTCCGCACCGCGCTGGAGGCTGCACGATGAGCTTCCGCATCTCGGTCGGCGGCGCCGCCGCCGACGCCGTGCGCCGCACGGTGCCCGCGCTGGTCGCCGACCTCGTCGCGAGCGGCATCACCGCGCAGGACGCGGCGCTCTGGGGCGCCGCAGCCGAAGACGAGGCCTCGAAGCGTCTCGGGTGGACGGAGGCGGTCGCGATCTCGCGCCCGCTCGTGGCCGAGATCGAGGCCCTCCGCGTCGAGCTCGAGGACGCGGGCGTCGACCACATCGTGCTCGGCGGCATGGGCGGCTCCTCGCTCGCCCCCGAGGTCATCACCCGGACCGCCCGCGTCGACCTCACCGTGCTCGACTCGACCGAGCCCGGACAGGTGCTCGCCGCCCTCGCCGACCGCCTCGCGACGACCGCGCTCGTGATCTCGTCGAAGTCGGGCTCGACGGTCGAGACCGACAGCCAGCGCCGCGCCTACGAGCAGGCCTTCCGCGACGCGGGCATCGACCCCGTCGAGCGCATCGTCATCGTCACCGACCCCGGTTCACCGCTCGACGAGTCGGCCCGCGCCGCGGGCTACCGGGTGTTCAACGCCGACCCGAACGTCGGCGGCCGCTACTCCGCGCTCACGGCGTTCGGCCTCGTGCCCTCGGGCCTCGCGGGCGTCGACATCTCGGAGATCCTCGACGAGGCCGAGACCATCGAGCTCTCGCTCGCCATCGACACCGAGGAGAACCCCGGGCTCGTGCTCGGCGCGGCGATCGCCGCCACGTCGCCGCTCCGCGACAAGCTCGGCATCGTCGCGGACGGCACGCACATCGTCGGCCTCCCCGACTGGGCCGAGCAGCTCATCGCCGAGTCCACGGGCAAGGAGGGCACCGGCATCCTGCCCGTCGTGCTCGAGACGACCGCCCCCGAGCTCGACGGCTCGCTGCCCGACGTGCAGATCGTGCGCCTGGTCGACGACGCGGGCGAGGAGCTCTTCCGTCGCGACGACTCGGACGACATCCTCGTCTCGGGCACGCTCGGCGCGCAGCTGCTCGTCTGGGAGTACGCGACCGCGGTCGCCGGCCGCCTGCTCGGCATCAACCCCTTCGACCAGCCCGACGTCGAGTCGGCGAAGATCGCCGCACGCGGCCTCCTCGACGCACGCCCCGCGCCCGAGCCCGCGGCCTTCGTCGCCGACGGCATCGAGGTGCGCGGCACGCCCGAGGTCATCGGCGCCTCGAGCGACCTGGCCTCGGCGATCGAGGTGCTCCTCGAGGAGCTGCCGGCGAACGGGTACCTCTCGATCCAGGCGTACGTCGACCGGGTCGCGCACCCCGAGCTCGCGCAGCTGCGCGACCTCCTCGCGGCGCGCGCAGGACGACCGGTCACCTTCGGCTGGGGCCCGCGGTTCCTTCACTCGACCGGCCAGTTCCACAAGGGCGGCCCCGCCGTCGGCGTGTTCCTCCAGATCACGCAGGCGCCCGTCACCGACCTCGCCATCCCCGAGCGCCCGTTCAGCTTCGGCGAGCTCATCGCCGCACAGGCGTCCGGTGACGCGAGCGTCCTCGCCGAGCACGGCCGCCCCGTGCTCACGCTGACGCTCACCGACCCGGCCGCGAACATCCCGGCGCTCGTCGACGCCGTCGGCTGACCGACGAAAGGACCCGAATTGGCTTCGGCAGAGATCTCGGCGCAGCACAACCCGCTCCGATCACCGAAGGACTATCGCCTCAACCGCATCGCGGGGCCCTCGGGCCTCATCATCTTCGGCGTCACGGGCGACCTGTCGCGCAAGAAGCTGATGCCCGCGGTCTACGACCTCGCGAACCGGGGGCTCCTGCCCCCGGGCTTCGCGCTCGTGGGCTTCGCGCGCCGTGATTGGGTCGACCAGGACTTCGCCCAGGTCGTGCACGACTCGGTGAAGAAGTACGCCCGCACCGAGTTCCGCGAGGACGTCTGGCAGCAGCTCGCGCGGGGCATCCGCTTCGTCACCGGCACCTTCGACGACGACGACGCCTTCGACCGTCTGCGTTCCGTCGTCGAGGAGCTCGACGCGAAGCGCGGGACGATGGGCAACCATGCGTTCTACCTCTCGATCCCGCCGAAGTCGTTCCCGCTCGTCACCGAGCAGCTCAAGCGCTCGGGGCTCACGGAGCAGCGCGACGGCCAGTGGCGTCGCGTCGTCATCGAGAAGCCGTTCGGCTCCGACCTGCAGACGGCCCGTGAGCTCAACGACGTGGTGGCGAGCGTGTTCCCGCCCGACTCGGTGTTCCGCATCGACCACTACCTCGGCAAGGAGACGGTCCAGAACATCCTCGCGCTGCGCTTCGCGAACCAGCTCTACGAGCCCATCTGGAACGCGAACTACGTCGACCACGTGCAGATCACCATGGCCGAGGACATCGGCGTCGGCGGTCGCGCGGGCTACTACGACGGCATCGGCGCAGCACGCGACGTCATCCAGAACCACCTGCTGCAGCTGCTCGCGCTCACCGCGATGGAGGAGCCGATCTCGTTCGACGCGGCCGACCTGCGCGCCGAGAAGGAGAAGATCCTCGCGGCTGTGCGACTGCCCGACGACCTCGCGACCGGCACCGCCCGCGGGCAGTACGCGGGCGGCTGGCAGGGCGGCGAGAAGGTCATCGGCTTCCTCGACGAGGACGGCATGAACCCCGAGTCGACGACCGAGACCTACGCGGCGATGAAGCTCCTCATCGGCACGCGCCGGTGGGCGGGCGTGCCGTTCTACCTCCGTGCCGGCAAGCGGCTCGGCCGTCGCGTCACCGAGATCGCGGTCGTCTTCAAGCGCGCGCCTCAGCAGGTGTTCGCCGACAGCCAGACCTCCGAGCTCGGCCAGAACGCGCTCGTGATCCGGGTGCAGCCCGACGAGGGCGTCACCATCCGGTTCGGGTCGAAGGTCCCGGGCGCCGGCATGCAGGTGCGCGACGTGACCATGGACTTCGGCTACGGACACGCCTTCACCGAGGCGAGCCCCGAGGCCTACGAGCGCCTCATCCTCGACGTGCTGCTCGGCGACCCGCCGCTCTTCCCGCGTCAGGAGGAGGTCGAGCTCAGCTGGAAGATCCTCGACCCGATCGAGGAGTTCTGGGCGACACAGGGGCAGCCCGAGCAGTACCGGCCCGGCACCTGGGGCCCGAGCTCGGCCGATGAGCTGCTCGCACGAGACGGACGGAGCTGGAGGCGCCCATGATCGTCGAACTTCCCGACACCACCACGAGCCAGGTCTCGAAGGCCCTCGTGAAGATCCGCGAGGACGGCGGCGTCGTCGCCCTCGGACGGGTACTCACTCTCGTCATCGCCACCTCCCCCGGCCAGGAGGAGGAGGCGATCGAAGCAGCGAACGACGCGTCGCGCGAGCATCCGATGCGCGTCATCGTCGTCTCGATCGAACCGGGCACCGCCACCTCGGACGTGGCGCCGCGCCTCGACGCGGAGATCCGGGTCGGCGGCGACGCCGGCGCGAGCGAGGTCATCGTGCTCCGCGCGAGCGGCGACGCCGCCCGCGACGAGGAGAGCCTCGTGATGGGGCTGCTGCTTCCGGATGCCCCGGTCGTCACCTGGTGGCCAGGCGAGGCGCCGGCCGTGCCCGGTCGTTCACCGCTCGGTCGCATCGCGCAGCGACGCATCACGGATGCCTCGGCGCAGCCCGACCCGCAGGCCGCACTGCATGCCCTCGCCGGCAGCTACACCCCCGGCGACGCCGACTTCGCGTGGACGAGGCTGACGCTGTGGCGCGCCCAGCTGGCCGCCGTGCTCGATCAGCCGCCGTACGAGCCGATCACGAAGGTGCACGTGAGCGGCGCGATCGATTCGCCGTCGACCACGCTGCTCGGCGCATGGCTGCGACTCCAGTTGCGCTGCGCGACCGGCGTCGAGCTCACCTCCGTCGAAGACGGCTCGCACGGCATCCACGGCGTGCAGCTCGAACGCGCGAGCGGCCTGGTCGAGCTCGTCCGCGACGTCCCCGGCATCGCGACGCTCCGCCAGCCCGACCAGCCGCTGCACGACGTCGCGCTGCCCCGGCGCAGTCTTCGCGACTGCCTCGCCGACGAGCTGCGCCGCCTCGACCCCGACGAGCTGTACGGTGAAGTGATCGCGAAGGGGCTGGCGCTCCTCGACGGAGCCCAGGAGGTCACTGCGTGACGAACGAACGGCGGGTGCTCGTGCACCCCGACAAGGCCACGCTGGCCGGCGCGGTCGCGGCCCGCTTCATCACGAAGACGCTCGACCTCCTCGACGCGCAACCGGTCGTGCACATCGTGCTGACCGGCGGGTCGATGGGCTCGGCGGTGCTCGAGGCGGTCGCCTCCTCCCCCGCGCGCATGTCGATCGACTGGTCGCGCGTGCACTTCTGGTGGGGTGACGAGCGCTGGGTGCCCGCGGGCGACGCCGAACGCAACGACCGGCAGTCGCGCGACGCCCTGCTCGACGACCTCGATCTCCCCGCAGCGAACCTGCACCCGTTCCCGGCCTCCGACTCGGGGCTGACCCTCGACGAGGCCGCCACGGCGTATGCGGCCGAGCTCGCCGAGCACGCCGCCGACGGTCTCGCGCACCCCGCCTTCGACATCACCTTCCTCGGGGTCGGCCCCGACGGGCACATCGCCTCGCTGTTCCCGCATCGCTCGGGCATCGCCGTCACCGACCAGACCGTCATCGCGGTACGCGAGTCGCCGAAGCCGCCGCCCGAGCGGCTCAGCCTCACCCGCCCGGTGCTCAACAGCTCGCAGCGGGTGTGGATGGTGCTCGCCGGCGCCGACAAGGCCTCGGCGCTGGGTCTCGCCCTCGCGGGTGCGAGCCGCGACGAGGTGCCCGTCGCCGGGATCAAGGGGCGTCGCCGCACGGTGTTCTTCGTCGATCGCGACGCCGCGGCCGAGGTGCCCGAGGCGCTCATCGCCCGCGACTACTGAACGTCGCAGCCGGACGACATGACGAGAGCGGGGCGGGCCATTCGGCCCGCCCCGCTCTCGTCGTTCGTCGTGCGACCGGTGGTCAGTCTTTCGGCGCCTGCCCGCGGCGGGCGCGGAGCTGGGTGAGCGCGTCGTCGAGCAGCTGAGCGGCCTCGTCTTCGGTGCGGCGCTCCTTCACGTAGGCGAGGTGCGTCTTGTAGGGCTCGAGCTTCGAGACCGACGGCGGGTTCTCGCGGTCGCGGCCGGCCGGAAGCCCGGTGGACGGGCTGTCGATGACCTCGGGGATCTCCTCGTCGGGGAGGCTCGCCGCGAAGTAGCGCACGGTCTCATTGCCCTGGGCGTCCCAGTAGCTGACGGCGACACGATCGGCGTGGAAGCCGCGATCCTGCTCGCCCATGGGACCGGCCCCGACGCGGGACCCGCGAATGGCGCTGTTGCCTGATGCCATCTCGACTCCTCGTCAGATTCCGGCGTCGAACTTGGTGATCAGCCCGAGCACCACGATGCAGGTGACCCAGATCAGTCCGAGGATCACCGTGATGCGGTTCAGGTTGCGCTCGGCGACGCCGGAGGCGCCGAGGCTCGAGGTGACGCCGCCGCCGAACATGTCGGACAGACCGCCACCACGGCCCTTGTGCAGCAGGATGAGCAGCGTCAGCAGGAGGCTCGTGAGACCGAGCAGCACCTGCAGGACGACCTGGAGAATCTCCACGGTGAACCTTTCCGGGCACGACGCAGGGGGTCGATGCCGCCAATCAGACTATCAGCACAGCCGAGTTTAGCCGGGCGAAACCTCGGGTCGGGGCGGATCGCCCCGACCCGATCGGGTCACGCGCCGACGTGCTTCTTGAAACGGACGATGCTCGAGAACTCGTCGATGTCGAGGCTCGCACCGCCGACGAGCGCGCCGTCGACGTTGGGCTCGCGGAGGAAGGAGGCGATGTTCGCCGCCTTCACCGAGCCGCCGTAGAGGACGCGCGTCGCCGAGGCGAGCTCCTCCCCCGCGATCTCGACGAGGACGGCGCGCAGCGCGGCCGCGACCTGCTCGGCCTGGGCCGGCGTCGCCGCCTGGCCGGAACCGATCGCCCAGACCGGCTCGTAGGCGACGACGAGCCCCTTCGAGACGTCGACGCCCTCGAGTGCGGCACGCAGCTGCGCGACCGGCACGGCGCTCGCACCGTGCTGCTCGAGGTCTTCGGCCGTCTCGCCGACGCAGAGCACCGGGACGAGGCCGTGGCGGTGCGCGGCGACGACCTTCGCGTTCACGTCGGCATCGGTCTCGGCGTGCAGCGTGCGGCGCTCGGAGTGGCCGATGATCACGTAGGCGCAGTCGAGCTGCTTCAGGAAGGCGCCCGAGATCTCGCCCGTGTAGGCGCCCGAGTCGTGCTTCGAGATGTCCTGCGCCCCGTAGCCGATGGGCAGCGAGTCGGCGGCCACGAGCGTCTGCACGCTGCGGAGGTCGGTGAACGGCGGGAACACCGCGACCTCGGCGTCGGCGAAGTCGTGCTTCGCGTCCGACAGCGCCCAGGCGAGCTTCTGCACGAACGCGATCGACTGCAGGTGGTCGAGGTTCATCTTCCAGTTTCCTGCGATGAACGGGGTGCGCTTCACTGCCATCCGAGGACCTCCAGTCCGGGGAGCTTCTTACCCTCGAGGAACTCGAGGCTCGCGCCCCCGCCCGTCGAGATGTGTCCGAATCGATCGTCGGCGAATCCGAGCTGGCGCACGGCCGCAGCCGAGTCGCCGCCGCCGACCACGCTGAGGCCGTCGACCTCGGTGAGGGCCTCCGCGACCGCGCGAGTGCCCGCGGCGTAGGGGGCGAGTTCGAAGACGCCCATCGGGCCGTTCCAGAACACCGTCTTCGAGTCGCGCACCTGCGCGGCGAAGGCCGCCGCCGTGTCGGGCCCGATGTCGAGTCCGAGGCCGGATGACCCGAACGGCGTGTCCTCGATCGCGTCCGCCGGGGCGACCACGTGCTCGGCGTCCGCCGAGAAGGCGGCCGCGACGACGACGTCGCTCGGCAGCACCAGCTCGACGCCGCGCTCAGCTGCCTCCGCGAGGTAGCCCTTCACGGTGTCGATCTGGTCGGCCTCGAGCAGGCTCGCGGCGACCTTGTGGCCCTGGGCGGCGAGGAAGGTGAACAGCATGCCGCCGCCGATCAGGAGGCGGTCGACGCGCGGCAGCAGGTGTGCGATGACGCCGAGCTTGTCGGAGACCTTCGACCCGCCGAGCACGACCGTGTAGGGGCGCTCGGGGTTCTCGGTGAGGCGGTCGAGCACGTCGAGCTCGGCCGCGATGAGCAGGCCGGCGGCGCTCGGTCGCAGCTCGGCGAGCTCGTAGACGCTCGCCTGCTTGCGGTGCACGACGCCGAAGCCGTCGGAGACGACCGCGTCGGCGAATGCCGCGAGTTCGCCCGCGAACGCGGTGCGCTCGGCCTCGTTCTTCGAGGTCTCGCCAGGGTTGAACCGCAGGTTCTCGAGCACGAGCACCTCGCCGTCGGCGAGGGCGGCGGCCTTGGCCGTGGCATCCTCACCGACGGTGTCGGTCGCGAAGGCGACCGGGGCGTCGAGCAGCTCGCCGAGTCGCGCCGCGACCGGGGCGAGGCTGTAGCGCTCGTCGGGGGCGCCCTCGGGGCGGCCGAGGTGGGAGACCACGATCACGCGGGCGCCCTGCCCGAGGAGGGCCTGGATGGTGGGGACCGACGCCCGCACGCGGCCGTCGTCCGTGATGACCCCGTCCCGCAGGGGGACATTGAGGTCGCAACGGACGACGACGCGCTTGCCGGCGAGCGGACCGAGGGAATCGATCGTTCGCAGGGTCATTCAGTGTTCTTTCAGAGACGGTCGGCGACGTACTCGGTCAGGTCGACGAGACGGTTGGAGTAGCCCCACTCGTTGTCGTACCAGCTCGAGAGCTTCACCTGATCGCCGATGACGCGGACGAGTCCGGCGTCGAAGATCGACGAGTGCGGGTCGGAGACGATGTCGCTGGAGACGATCTCGTCCTCGGTGTACTTGAGGATGCCCTTCAGCGGGCCCTCGGCGGCCGCCTTGTAGGCGGCCTTGACCTCGTCGACCGTCACCGGTCGCGAGGAAGTCACGGTCAGGTCGGTGATCGACCCGGTGGGCACGGGCACGCGCAGCGCGAATCCGTCGAGCTTGCCGACGAGCTCGGGCAGCACGAGGCCGATGGCCTTGGCTGCACCGGTCGAGGTCGGCACGATGTTGAGGGCGGCGGCACGGGCGCGTCGGAGATCGCGGTGGGGGCCGTCCTGGAGGTTCTGGTCGGCCGTGTAGGCGTGCACCGTCGTCATGAGGCCGCGCTCGATGCCGAAGGCGTCGTTGAAGACCTTGGCGAGCGGCGCGAGGCAGTTCGTCGTGCACGACGCGTTCGAGATGATGTGGTGGCGCTCGGGGTCGTAGTCCTGCTCGTTGACGCCGATCACGAAGGTCGCGTCCTCGTCGGTGGCGGGCGCCGAGATCAGCACCTTCTTCGCGCCGGCCTCGAGGTGCTTGCGCGCGTCGGCGGCCTTCGTGAAGAACCCGGTCGACTCGATCACGATGTCGACGCCGAGCTCGCCCCAGGGCAGGTTCGCGGGGTCGCGCTCCGAGAAGGCCTTGATCGCGGTGCCGTTCACGATGATGTTGTCGTCGTCGTAGTCGACGGTCGCGTCCAGTCGGCCCGTGATCGAGTCGTACTTCAGGAGGTGCGCGAGGGTCTTGTTGTCGGTGAGGTCGTTCACCGCGACGATCTCGAGATCCGCGCCCTGAGCGAGTGCCGCGCGGAAGTAGTTGCGGCCGATGCGGCCGAAGCCGTTGATGCCGATCTTTACAGACACAGATGTCTCCTGTATGACGTGGCGCCGACAGCGCCGTTGCACGGGTGGACTGATCGGACGGCGGTGTCCCCGGAGGAGTCCGGGGACACCATCCGTTTATGACAGTAGCAGCAGCCCTGAGGTCTTCTCACCAGCTGCGGTGAAGCGCTGCTGGACGTTCTCCCAGTTCACGATCGACCAGAACGCCTTGACGTAATCGGCACGGACGTTCTTGTAGTCGAGGTAGTACGCGTGCTCCCAGACGTCGAGCATGAGCAGCGGGATGAGGCCCGCAGGCAGGTTGCCCTGCTGGTCGAAGAACTGCGCGATGATCGGGCGTCCGCCGAGCGAATCCCACGCAAGCACCGCCCAGCCCGAGCCCTGCACGCCGAGGGCCGTCGCGGTGAAGTGCGCCTGGAACTTCTCGAACGAGCCGAAGTGGTCGTCGATCGCCGCGGCGAGCTCGCCGGTCGGCTTGTCGCCGCCCTCGGGCGAGAGATTCGTCCAGAAGATCGAGTGGTTGACGTGACCGCCGAGGTTGAAGGCGAGGTCCTTCTCGAGCTTGTTCACGTTCGCGAGGTTGCCCGAGTCGCGCGCCTCGGCGAGCTGAGCGAGCGCGGTGTTCGCGCCGGTCACATAGGCCTGGTGGTGCTTCGAGTGGTGCAGCTCCATGATCGTGCCGCTGATCGCCGGCTCGAGCGCCGCGTAATCGTAGGCGAGATCGGGGAGGGTGTAGTCAGCCATTGCTTCTCCTTGTCAGGTGCGCCGGGGCACCCGGGCGTCTCCCCGGATCTCCGCGGCGGCATTCCCGAGTCTATGCCCGCGCAGGCGGGCGCTGCCGGGATGGTGCCGGGACCGCGTCGCCGTGTGACGGCGCGCCGAACACCCCGGGGCCGGAGGAGACTCCCGCCCCGGGGTCGACACGACGCAGCCGAACGCCGGGTCAGACCTCGTCGAGATCGGCCGGGAGGCTCGCCTCGGTGCCCGGCACCCCGAGATCGGCGGCGCGCTTGTCGGCCATCGCGAGCAGGCGCCGGATCCGTCCGGCCACCGCGTCCTTCGTCATCGGCGGGTCGGCGTGGTGGCCGAGCTCGTCGAGGCTCGCCTCACGGTGTGCGAGGCGCAGTTCGCCCGCGTACTTCAGGTGGTCGGGGATGTCGTCGCCGAGGAGCTCCATCGCACGCTCCACGCGAGCGCACGCGGCGACCGCGGCCTGCGCCGAACGGCGGAGGTTCGCGTCGTCGAAGTTGACGAGACGGTTCGCAGTCGCGCGCACCTCGCGGCGCTGGCGCAGCTCCTCCCAGTTGCGCACGGTCGTGCTCGCCCCCATCGCCGCGAGCATGGCGCTGATCGCCTCGCCGTCGCGGATGACCACGCGATGGATGCCGCGCACCTCGCGGGCCTTCGCGGCGATGCCCAGTCGGCCCGCGGCGCCGACGAGGGCCATCGCGGTCTCGTTGCCCGGGCAGGTCACCTCGAGGGCCGCCGAGCGGCCCGGGTCGGTGAGGCTCCCCTGCGCGAGGAACGCGCCGCGCCAGATCGCCGCGACCTCGTCGCGGGACCCCGTCGTCAGCTTGTTCGGAAGGCCGCGCACCGGGCGACGCCGGGCGTCGAGCAGCCCGGTCTGCCGGGCAAGGGTCTCGCCGCCCTCGAGGATACGCACGAGGTAGTTGTTGGTGCGGCGCACCCCCGTCGGCGACACCACGGAGACGTCGGGCCGAACCCCGTAGATCTCGCCGAGGTCGCGCGTCACGCGGCGTGCGACGTTCTTGGAGTCGAGCTCCGCCTCGATCGCGATCCGATTCGAGATGATGTGGAGCCCACCTGCGAACCGCAGCACCGAGGCGAGCTCGGCGATGCGCACGCTCGTCTTCGAGACCTCGACCCGGGCGAGCTCTTCTTTCACATCAGCGGTCAATGCCACCTCGTCATCCAATCTGTGTTGCGGGGACCCGGCGTCATTCGCGACCGAGGTCGCGATGCTTGACGCTCACGACGACGCCGGGCATCTTCGCGACCCGCTCCGCGAGCTCGCGGACCATCGCCACCGAGCGGTGCTTGCCGCCCGTGCAGCCGATCGCGATCGTCGCGTGTCGCTTGTTCTCTCGCTGGTAGCCGGCCAGCACGGGCTCGAGTGCGCGCGCGTAGGCGTCGAGGAACTCCATCGCCCCGGGCTGGCTCAGCACGAACTCGCTCACCTCGGCGTCTTCGCCGGTGAGGTGTCGGAGTTCGGGGTTCCAGAACGGGTTCGGCAGGAACCTGGCGTCGGCGATGAGGTCGGCGTCGGTCGGCGCGCCGTACTTGAAGCCGAAGCTCTGCATGGTCACCCGGAGGCCGGCGTGATCGACGCCGGCGAACGTCTCGGTCACGAGGTTCGCGAGTTGGTGGATGTTGAGGTCGGAGGTGTCGACGACGAAATCGCTCGCTTCACGGAGCGTGGCGAGGCGCGCCCGCTCGGCACCGATGCCGTCGAGGAGCGTGCCGTTGCCCTGCAGCGGGTGCGGACGTCTGACGGATTCGAATCGGCGCACGAGCACCGCGTCGTTCGCGTCGAGGAACACCACCCGGACGTTCACTCCGGCGCGGAGCGCCTGGATGATGTCCTGGAGCTCGGAGAAGAAGTCTCGGCCGCGGATGTCGACGACCGCGGCGATGCGCGGAAGCGAGGTGCCGGCGCGCTCGACCAGCTCGACGAGCGGCCGCAGCATCTGCGGCGGCAGGTTGTCGACGACGTACCAGCCCAGGTCCTCGAGCGCGTTGCCGACGGTCGATCGACCGGCCCCGCTCATCCCCGTGACGATGAGCATCTCCTGCTCTTCGGGCTCCTCCGCCGCCATCCCGACCCCCTTCTGCGTACCGACATCCAAGCCTATCGGGGCACAGGGGCCTCATCGGCGTGGAGTCGGGCGTGCACCGTCGCGGCGAGGGTCGGTCCGACGCCCTTGACCTCGGCGATCGCGGTCTCGTCGGCGGCGCGCAGGCGTGCGACGGAGCCGAAATGCCGCAGCAGCTCCTTCACCCGGGAGGGGCCGAGGCCCGGGATCTCGGAGAGCACCGAGCCGATGTCGCGCTTGCGTCGCTGCCGCTGATGCGTGATCGCGAACCGGTGCGCCTCGTCGCGCACCCGCTGGAAGAGGAAGAGCGCATCGCTGTTGCGCGGCAGGATCACCGGGAAGTCGGCCTCCGGCGTCCAGATCTCCTCGAGGCGCTTCGCGATGCCGCACAGGTAGATGCCCTCGACGCCCGACTCCCGGAGCGCCCGTGCGGCTGCGGCGACCTGGGGCTGCCCGCCGTCGACGACGAGGAGGTTGGGGCGGTAGGCGAACTTCTTCCGACGCTCCGACACCTCGGGCGCGTCGGCGGGCTCTGTGGCTTCGCTCCCGCCAGGGGCCCCGGGCGCGTCGGCCTGTTCCGACCCGGTGTTGTCTGCGCCCGCGCCGGCGCTGGCGAGATACGCGAGTCGGCGCGTCAGCACCTGGTGGATGGAGTCGGTGTCGTCGGTCGAGCTCGGGATCGTGAACCTGCGGTACTCGTCCTTCCTCGGCAGGCCGTCCTCGAAGACGACCATCGACGCGACGATGTTCGTTCCGCTGAGGTGCGAGACGTCGTAGCACTCGATGCGGAGCGGGGCATCCGCCATGCCGAGCGCTTCCTGGATGTCCTCGAGCGCACGCGACCGCGTCGTGAAGTCGGCGCTGCGCCGGGTCTTGTAGAGCATGAGGGTCTGTTTCGCGTTCTGCGTCGCGGTCTGCAGCAGGGAGGCCTTGTCGCCGCGCTGCGCGACGCGGAGCCGGACCTTGCGACCGGCCTGCTCGCCGAGCCAGGCTTCGAGGGCCGACGCGTCGTCGGGAAGCTCGGGAACGACGACCTCGCCGGGCGGGCCGAGCTCGTCGCCGTACGCGTTCTGCACGACCGAGTCGACGAGCTCGCCGAGCGGGACGTCGAGCTCCTTGTCGACCGTCCACGAATGGATGCCGCGCACGCGGCCTCCGCGCACGATGAAGAGCTGGACGGCCGCCGACAACTCGTCGTGGTCGATGCCGAAGACGTCGAGGTCGACGGTGTCGCCGAGCACCATCGCGCTCTTCTCGAAGAAGGCGGTCGCGGCCACGAGGCGGTCGCGGTACCGGGCGGCGGCCTCGTACTCCTGGGCTCCGGCGGCGGCCCGCATCCGCTGCTCGAGCTCACCGAGGATACGACGGTCCTGGTTCTGCATGAACGCGACGAAGCGCTCGACGTTCTCACGATGCTCGGCGATCGTGACCCGGCCCGAGCACGGCCCGAAGCAGCGGCCGATCTGCCCGGCGAAGCACGGCTTGCCGCTCGCCATCGCCCGTCGGTAGTCGCTGTCTTTGCAGGTGCGGATGGGGAACAGCTTGAGCAGGATCTCGAGCGTCTCGTTGATCGCCCAGACCTTCGGGTAGGGGCCGAAGTAGCGCGCACCGCGCAGCTTCCGGTTGCGGGTGACGAACGCGCGGGGGGCTTCGTCGGCCATCGTGACCGCGAGGTACGGGTAGGACTTGTCGTCCTTGAACCGCACGTTGAACGGCGGGTGGAACTCGTTGATCCAGGTGATCTCGAGCTGCAGCGCCTCGACCTCGCTGCCGACGACCGTCCACTCGACCGAGGCGGCGCTCGTCACCATGCGCCGCGTTCGCTCGTGCAGGCTGCGGAGGGGCGCGAAGTAGTTCGAGAGCCGCGCCCGCAGGTTCTTCGCCTTGCCGACGTAGAGCACGCGCCGTTCGGCGTCGCGGAAGCGGTAGACGCCGGGCTCGGTCGGGATCTCCCCCGCCTTGGGCCGGTACGGGACGCTCTGGTCGTCGGACGGTCTGCTCATCGCCTCAGCTGGCGACGTCGGCGCGGTCGGCCGCGGCGTCGAAGATCTCGCGGAGGAAGTACCCGGTGTGGCTCTCGGACACGGACGCCACCTGCTCGGGCGTGCCGGTCGCGACGACCTGGCCTCCGCCCGAACCGCCCTCGGGCCCGAGGTCGATGATCCAGTCGGCCGACTTGATGACATCGAGCGAGTGCTCGATCACGATCACCGAGTTGCCCTTGTCGACGAGCTTGCCGAGCACCTTCAGGAGCTTCTGCACGTCTTCGAAGTGCAGGCCCGTCGTCGGTTCGTCGAGCACGTAGACGTTGCGACCGTTGGAGCGGCGCTGCAGCTCGGTCGCGAGCTTCACTCGCTGCGCCTCGCCGCCCGAGAGGGTCGTGGCGCTCTGGCCGAGCTGCACGTACCCGAGCCCGACGTCGACGAGGGTCTTGAGATAGCGGTGGATCGCGGAGATCGGCTCGAAGAACTCGGCCGCCTCGCTGATCGGCATCTCGAGCACCTCGGCGATGTTCTTGCCCTTGTAGTGCACCTGCAGAGTCTCGCGGTTGTACCGCTGGCCTCCGCAGACCTCGCAGGCGACGTAGACGTCGGGGAGGAAGTTCATCTCGATCTTGATGGTGCCGTCGCCCGAGCACGCCTCGCAGCGGCCGCCCTTGACGTTGAAGCTGAAGCGGCCGGGCAGATAGCCGCGTGCCTTCGCCTCGTTGGTCTCGGAGAAGAGCGTTCGGATGCGATCGAACACCCCCGTGTAGGTCGCCGGGTTCGATCGCGGAGTGCGCCCGATCGGAGCCTGGTCGACGTGGACGACCTTGTCGAGGTGCTCGAGGCCCGTCACGCGCCGGTGCTTGCCTGGCACCTTGCGGGCGCCGTTCAGGCGGTTCGCGAGCACCCGGTACAGGATGTCGTTGACGAGCGAGGACTTGCCGGAGCCGCTGACCCCGGTGACGGCGGTCAGCACGCCCAGCGGGAACTCGACGTCGACGCCGCGGAGGTTGTTCGCCTCGGCACCCTGCACCGAGATCATCCGCTCGCGGTCGATCGCCCGGCGATGCGCCGGGATCGCGATCTCGCGGCGGCCCGAGAGATAGTCGCCGGTGAGCGACCGGGTGTTCTTCACGAGGTCGGCGTAGCTGCCCGAGTGCACGACGGTGCCGCCGTTCACCCCGGCACCGGGACCGATGTCGACGATCCAGTCGGCGGTGCGGATGGTGTCTTCGTCGTGCTCGACGACGATGAGCGTGTTGCCGAGGTCGCGGAGCGCGACGAGCGTGTCGATGAGCCGGCGGTTGTCGCGCTGGTGCAGGCCGATGCTCGGCTCGTCGAGCACGTAGAGCACGCCGGTGAGCCCCGAGCCGATCTGGGTCGCGAGTCGGATGCGCTGCGCCTCGCCGCCCGACAGCGTGCCCGCCGCGCGGGCGAGGTCGAGGTAGCTGAGGCCGACCCTGATGAGGAAGTCGAGCCGCAGCTTGATCTCGCGGAGCACCTGGGCCGCGATGGTCTGCTCGCGCTCGGTGAGTTCGAGCCGGTCCATGAAGGAGCGCGCGTCGGTGAGGCTCAGGAGACCCACATCGGCGATGCTGTGGTCGTGGATGAGGACCGAGAGCACCTCGGGCTTCAGACGCTTGCCGTCGCACACGGGGCACGGCACCTCGCGCAGGTACTCGGACCACCGCGCGCGCTGCACGTCGGTCTCGGCCTGCAGGTACTGCCGCTCGATGTACGGCACGACGCCCTCGAAGCCGGAGCTGTAGCTCATCTCGCGGCCGTAGCGGTTGCGCCACCGCACCTTGACCTCGAAGTTGTCGCCGCGGAGCACCGCGTTGCGGGCGTCCTCGCCGAGCTGTTCCCAGGGGGTGTCGAGCGAGAACCCGAGATCCCTCGCGAGGCCGTCGAGCAGCTTCTCGTAGTAGTTGTAGAGGCTCTTGCCCTGCGAGGTCCACGGGAGGATCACGCCTTCGGCGATGCTGAGCTCGGGATCGCCGAGCAGCAGCGCCTCGTCGACCGACATTCGGGTGCCGAGGCCGGAGCACTCGGGGCAGGCGCCGAACGGGGCGTTGAACGAGAAGGTGCGCGGTTCGATCTCGGTGAGCTGGATGGGGTGCTGGTTCGGGCACGAGAGCTTCTCGGAGAAGGTGGCCCACGCCGCGGGCCCCTCCTCGTCGACGAAGTTGACCTGCACGAGACCGTCGGTCAGCCGGAGCGCCGTCTCGAGGGAGTCGGTCAGTCGCCCGAGCACGTCGGGCCCGGCGACGAGCCGGTCGACGACGACCGAGATGTCGTGCTTGACCTGCTTCTTCAGCTTCGGCGGCTCGTCGAGTCGCACGACCTCGCCGTCGACGACCGCGCGCGAGTAGCCCTGCGCCGCGAGCTCGCGGAACAGGTCGACGAACTCGCCCTTCTTCTTCGAGACGACGGGGCTCAGCACCTGGAACCGGGTGCCCGCCTCGAGCTCCATCAGCTGGTCGGCGATCTGCTGCACGGTCTGGCGCTGGATCTTCTCGCCGCAGACCGGGCAGTGCGGCACGCCGATGCGGGCCCAGAGCAGTCGCATGTAGTCGTAGATCTCGGTGATCGTGCCGACCGTCGAGCGCGGGTTGCGGTTCGTCGACTTCTGGTCGATCGAGACGGCGGGGCTCAGCCCCTCGATGAAGTCGACGTCGGGACGGTCGACCTGCCCGAGGAACTGCCGCGCGTACGCCGAGAGCGACTCGACGTAGCGCCGCTGACCTTCGGCGAAGATCGTGTCGAAGGCGAGCGACGACTTGCCCGACCCCGAGAGCCCGGTGAACACCACCATCGCGTCGCGCGGAATCTCGACGTCGACGTTGTGCAGGTTGTGTACGCGGGCTCCGCGGACACTCAGGCGCGAATGGGCATCGAGACGTGAAACTGGCACCCTTCGAGTCTAAGGAGCACCACCGACACGCACGGCCGGGGCGCACGCGCTCTGAGCGAACATATGTTCGATCGGCGTCGAGCACCGCGATGGACGGCGCTTCGCCGACCGCCCCGGACGCTCAGCCGAGGTGTCCCGCCTTCTCCATCTGTCGCAGCTCGCGCTTGAGTTCGGACACCTCGTCGCGGAGCCTCGCGGCGAGCTCGAACTTGAGCTCGCCGGCGGCCTCGAGCATCTGCTCGTTGAGGTCGCGGATGAGGTCCTCGAGATCGTTCGCCCCCTCCGCCGCGATGCCTTCGCGCTTCAGGTTCGGCACCGGCGACTTCTTGCGGCCGTCGCGGCCCGCGAGCAGCGCCGCGGTGTCGGCCTCCTCGCGCGCGAGCACCTCGGTGATGTCGGCGATGCGCTTGCGCAGCGGCTGCGGGTCGATGCCGTTCACCCGGTTGTACTCGAGCTGCATCTCGCGCCGGCGGGTCGTCTCGTCGATGGCCTGGTTCATCGAGTCGGTGAGCACGTCGGCGTACATGTGCACCTCGCCCGAGACGTTGCGGGCAGCACGGCCGATGGTCTGGATGAGCGAGGTCGACGACCGGAGGAACCCCTCTTTGTCGGCGTCGAGGATCGCGACGAGCGACACCTCGGGCAGGTCGAGACCCTCGCGCAACAGGTTGATGCCGACGAGCACGTCGTAGACGCCCGCGCGCAGCTCGGTGAGGAGCTCGACGCGGCGCAGGGTGTCGACGTCGGAGTGCAGGTAGCGCACCCGCACCCCCGCCTCGGTGAGGAAGTCGGTGAGCTCCTCGGCCATCTTCTTCGTGAGCGTGGTGACGAGCACACGCTCGTCGCGCTCGGCCCGCTTCCGGATCTCCTCGAGGAGGTCGTCGATCTGCCCCTTCGACGGCTTCACCACGATCTGCGGGTCGACGAGGCCGGTCGGTCGGATGATCTGCTCGACGACGCCGTCGGCGACGCCCATCTCGTACCGGCCGGGCGTCGCCGAGAGATAGACGGTCTGCCCGACTCGGTTCTTGAACTCGTTCCACTTCAGCGGGCGGTTGTCGAGCGCGCTCGGCAGCCGGAAGCCGTGTTCGACGAGGGTGCGCTTGCGCGACGAGTCGCCCTCGTACATGGCGCCGATCTGCGGAACCGTCACGTGCGACTCGTCGATCACGACGAGGAAGTCGTCGGCGAAGTAGTCGAGCAGGCAGTGCGGCGCCTCGCCCGGCTCGCGCCCGTCGATGTGCCGCGAGTAGTTCTCGATGCCCGAGCAGAAGCCGATCTGCTCCATCATCTCGAGGTCGAAGGTCGTGCGCATACGCAGGCGCTGGGCCTCGAGCAGCTTGCCCTCGCGCTCGAGCTCGGCCAGCCGCTCGTCGAGTTCGGTGCGGATCGTGCCGATCGCCCGCTGCATGACCTCGGTGGATGCCACGTAGTGCGAACCGGGGAACACGGGCACCGCGTCGAGCTTCGCGACGACCTGCCCCGTGAGCGGGTGCAGGCTGTAGAGCGCCTCGATCTCGTCGCCGAACATCTCGATGCGGATCGCCAGCTCTTCGTAGATCGGGATGATCTCGATCGTGTCGCCGCGCACGCGGAAGTTGCCCCGCGAGAAGTCGACGTCGTTGCGCTGGTACTGCATCGAGACGAACTTGCGGATGAGCCAGTCGCGGTCGACACGCTGCCCCACCTGCAACGGCATCATGGCGCCGAGGTACTCCTCGGGCGTACCGAGGCCGTAGATGCACGACACCGTGGACACCACGACGACGTCGCGGCGGCTGAGCAGCGAGTTCGTCGTCGAGTGCCGCAGTCGCTCGACCTCGGCGTTGATCGACGAGTCCTTCTCGATGAAGGTGTCGGTCTGGGGCACGTAGGCCTCGGGCTGGTAGTAGTCGTAGTACGACACGAAGTACTCGACCGCGTTGTTCGGCAGCAGTTCCCGGAACTCCGTGGCGAGCTGGGCCGCGAGGGTCTTGTTGTGCGCGAGCACGAGCGTGGGCCGCTGCACCTGCTCGATGAGCCACGCGGTCGTCGCCGACTTGCCGGTGCCGGTCGCGCCGAGCAGCACCACGTCGGTCTCGCCGGCGTTGATGCGACCCGCGAGCTCGGCGATCGCCTGCGGCTGATCACCGCTCGGACGGTACTCGCTGACGACCTCGAACGGACGAACTGAACGCGTGGCCTGCATCCCTCAAGTCTAGGTTCGACCGCCGACATCGGGGCCGGCAGCGCTCGCCCCGTGCGCTCCGTGCGCTCGATGAACGCGAGGAGGGCGCTCCGCGGCGACTACGCGCGCGCGGCGCGTCGCGCCACGATGTCGGCCCAGAGCGCGTCGGTCTGGCTCATCGTGTGCGCAAGGGTGCCGTCGGTGTCGATCACGACATCGGCGATCGCAAGTCGACGGGTGTTGTCGACCTGCGCGTCGACGCGAGCGACCGCCTGATTGAGGTCGAACCCCCGCTCCTCGACGAGGCGCTTCACCTGCGTCTTGCGCGGCGCGTTGGTCACGACGACGAGGTCGAAGGGGTGGTCGACGGATGCCTCGACGAGGAGCGGCACGTCGTACACGACCACCGCATCGGGGTTCTCGGCCTCGGCCTTCGCGATGAGCCGGCTCGAGAGCTCACGGACCGCGGGGTGCACGATGGCGTTCAGACGGGCGCGGGCCTCGTCGTCGTTGAAGACGAGTTCGCCGAGCTTCGCCCGGTCGAGCGAGCCGTCGGCGCGCAGCACGCCCTCGCCGAACTCGGCGACGATCGCGGCCAACCCGGGGGTGCCGGGCTCGACGACGCGACGCGCGAGCTCGTCGGCGTCGAGGTGCACGGCGCCGTGCTCGTAGAGGCGCCGCGCGACGGTGGACTTTCCTGAGGCGATGCCGCCCGTGAGGCCGATCAGATACACGTGACCACTCTAATCGTGCGACACTCGACTCGTTCGATGAGGAGGCCGCATGCTCGAACTGCTGACCGGCACGGGACTCGCACTCGCCGCCGGCCTGAACGCGTGGATCCCCCTCGTGATCCTGGGGGCGCTCGACCGGTTCACCGGACTCGTCGAACTGCCGGCGGCCTGGGCCTGGCTCGCGAACGAGTGGGTGCTGCTGATCCTCGTGGTGCTGCTCGTCGTCGAGTTCGTCGCCGACAAGATCCCCGGCCTCGACTCGGTGAACGACGTCGTCCAGACCGTGGTGCGCCCGACCGCGGGCGGGCTCGCCTTCACCTCGGGCATCGGCGCCGAGACCGTCGCGGTCACCGACCCCGAGGCCTTCTTCAGCTCCTCGCAGTGGGTGCCCATCGCCGTCGGCGTGGGACTCGCACTCCTCGTCCATCTCGGCAAGGCCCTGGCGCGCCCGGTGATCAACACCGCGACCGCCGGCGTCGGCGCGCCCGTCGCGAGCGCCGTCGAGGATGCGGGGAGCTTCGCCCTCGCCTTCGCGGCGATCCTCGCTCCGGTCCTCGTGCTGCTCGGCGCAGTGCTGCTCGCGATCGCCGTCGTCCTCGTCATCCGTCGACGCCGAACGCAGCGCGAGCGCAGCGCGGAGCATCCGTCGACCGCACCGTGAAACGCCGGAAGGCCGGCCCCCGAGGGGACCGGCCTTCCGTCTCGCGAAATGCGATCAGTTGTTGCTCGAGAGCTTCTCGCGCAGCGCCGCGAGCGACGCGTCGTCGGCGAGGGTGCCGGCACCGGCCGACTCGCTCGAGTACGAGGCACCGCCGGCCGAGAACGAGTCGTCGGCAGCCTGGGCGGCGAGCGAAGCAGCAACCTGCTTCTTGTGCGCCTCCCAGCGAGCCTGAGCGGCAGCGTAGTCCTGCTCCCACTTCTCGCGCTGGGCCTCGAAGCCCTCGCGCCACTCGTTGGTCTCGGGGTCGAAGCCCTCAGGGTACTTGTAGTTGCCCTGCTCGTCGTACTCCGTGAGCATGCCGTAGAGCGCCGGGTCGAACTCGGTGCCCTCGGGGTCGACGCCCTCGTTCGCCTGCTTCAGCGAGAGCGAGATGCGGCGACGCTC
Source organism: Agromyces sp. NPDC057679 (assembly GCF_042799635.1). Taxonomy (NCBI): domain Bacteria; kingdom Bacillati; phylum Actinomycetota; class Actinomycetes; order Micrococcales; family Microbacteriaceae; genus Agromyces; species Agromyces sp. NPDC057679. Next base: position 412,393 of record NZ_JBHVIK010000003.1, read on the forward strand.
GAGGTCGATGTCGATGACCTTGACGAAGACCTCTTCGCCGACCGACACGACCTGCTCGGCGAGCTCGACGTGCTTGCCCGACAGCTCGGAGATGTGGACGAGGCCCTCGATGCCGTCGGCGACGCGGACGAACGCACCGAACGGAACGAGCTTCGTGACCTTACCCGGGGCGACCTGGCCGATCGCGTGGGTGCGGGCGAAGACCTGCCACGGATCCTCCTGCGTCGCCTTGAGCGACAGCGAGACGCGCTCGCGGTCGAGCTCGACGGAGAGCACCTCGACGGTGACCTCCTGGCCGACCTCGACGACCTCGCTGGCGTGCTCGATGTGCTTCCACGAGAGCTCGGAGACGTGGACGAGACCGTCGACGCCGCCGAGGTCGACGAACGCACCGAAGTTGACGATCGACGAGATGACGCCCTTGCGGATCTGGCCCGGGTGGAGGTTCGCGAGGAACGTCGAACGCGACTCGGACTGCGTCTGCTCGAGGAGCGCGCGGCGCGAGAGCACGACGTTGTTGCGGTTCTTGTCGAGCTCGAGGATCTTCGCCTCGATCTCCTGGCCGAGGTACGGCGTGAGGTCGCGCACGCGGCGGAGCTCGATGAGCGACGCCGGGAGGAAGCCGCGGAGGCCGATGTCGACGATCAGGCCGCCCTTGACGACCTCGATGACCGAACCGGTCACGACGCCATCGGCTTCCTTGATCTTCTCCACGTCGCCCCAGGCGCGCTCGTACTGAGCACGCTTCTTCGACAGGATGAGGCGGCCTTCCTTGTCCTCCTTCTGGAGAACGAGGGCCTCGACGGTGTCGCCGACGCCGACGACCTCGCTGGGGTCGACGTCGTGCTTGATCGAAAGCTCGCGCGAGGGGATGACGCCCTCGGTCTTGTAGCCGACGTCGAGGAGGACCTCGTCGCGGTCGATCTTCACGACGGTGCCCTCGATGAGGTCGCCGTCGTTGAAGAACTTCAGAGTCTTTTCGACCGCGGCGAGGAAGTCTTCAGCAGATCCGATGTCGTTGATGGCGACCTGCTTGGGTGCCTTGGTCGTTGCGGTTGTCATGTAGTGAATGCTCCGTAAAGGACAATATCGAGCCCATCGCGCGGGAGAGCGTGATGTTGGTGCCGCGATGGGCATGCGGACAGGGATGTCACAAGAGTGACGTTCGATCCTAACGGATTCACTCGGTCCGCGGCAAGCGGGGCGGGTCGCCGTTCGCCGGCGCTCAGCCGAGGAGGGCGGACCGCAGCGTGTCGAGCCCGACGCCGCCGAGCGCGAGCGCGTTCCGGTGGAACTCCCGGATGTCGAAGGACGCGCCCTCACGACGTGCGACCTCGTCGCGGAGCTGCTCCCAGATGCGCTGCCCGACCTTGTACGAGGGCGCCTGCCCGGGCCAGCCGAGATAGCGGTTCACCTCGAAGCGCACGAAGCCCTCGTTCATGTTCACGTTCTGCGAGAGGAACTCGTGGGCGAACTCCCCCGTCCACGTGCCCTGCCCGTCGGGGCGCGGCTTGCCGAGGTGCACGCCGATGTCGAGCACGACGCGGGCGGCGCGCATGCGCTGCCCGTCGAGCATGCCGAGCCGGTCGGCCGGGTCGTCGAGGTAGCCGAGCCCCTCCATGAGCCGCTCGGCGTAGAGCGCCCAGCCCTCGGCGTGGCCGGAGGTCCCGGCGAGCTGCCGGCGCCACGTGTTCAGCTGCCCGCGGTTCACGACGGCCTGGCCGATCTGCAGGTGGTGTCCGGGGACGCCCTCGTGGTAGACGGTCGTGAGCTCGCGCCAGGTGTCGAACTCGGTCACGCCCTCGGGCACCGACCACCACATGCGACCGGGCCGCGAGAAGTCGTCGCTCGGGCCGGTGTAGTAGATGCCGCCCTCCTGGGTGGGCGCGATCATGCATTCGAGCCTCCGGATCTCCTCCGGGATGTCGAACTGGGTGCCGGCGAGCTCCGCGACCGCACGGTCGCTCGTCTCCTGCATCCACCGCTGGAGCGCCTCGGTGCCGTGGAGCTTGCGGGAGGCGTCGCCGTCGAGGAACGCGATCGCCTCGAGCACGGATGCCCCGGGCTTGATCTCGTTCGCGATCGCCTCCTGCTCGGCGACCATGCGGGCGAGCTCTTCGATGCCCCACTCGTAGGTCTCGTCGAGGTCGATGACGGCGCCGAGGAAGCGGCGCGATTCGAGTGCGTAGATCTCGCGGCCGACCGCGTCGGCGTCGCCCGCGACGGGCGCGAGCTCGGACTCGAGGAACTCGGCGAGCCGGCCGTAAGCCTCGCTCGCCGTCGCGGCGCCCGACTCGAGGTCGCGCCGGAGCGCCTCGGGCAGCCCCGACTCCCCCGCCGTCGCGTTCGCCGCGAAGGTCGCGAAGAACCCGTCGGGCTTCGCGATGCGCCGAGCCTGGGCCGCGACCTCGCGCACCTGCCGCACAGCGGGAACCGTGCCCGCGGCGACGCCGGCGCGGAGGGTCTCGATGTAGCCGTCGAGCGCGCCCGGGACGGCGCCGAGCCGGCCCGAGATGCGCGACCAGTCGTCGACGTCGGCGGTGGGCATGAGGTCGAACACGTCGCGGATCTCCTGCGCCGGGCTCGCGATCACGTTCAGGTCGCGCAGGTGGAGGCCGGCGTCGTACCGCTCGAGGTCGAGCTCGAGGTCGGAGCCCAGGTCGGCGACCGTGATCCGGTCGACCTCGTCGACCGGCGTCGCGGCGCGCAGGGCCGCGGCGGTCTCGCGGATGGCGGCCACACGCCGCTCGTTCCCGGCCGGCGAGTAGTCGGCGAGCCGGTCGTCGTGGCTCGTCCGGCCGATGTAGGTGCCGATGCTCGGGTCGAGGTCGACGAGGGTGTCGACCCAGCCTTCCGCGATGCGGTCGACGTCGGTCGGGGTGCGCTCACTCGATGCCATCCCTCGAACCTAGGACAGCCGATGTCGATCTGTCGACGTCGAGGATCCCTCGGTCAGTGCCCCGCGTCCTCCCAGTTCGCCCCGCGCCCGACCTGCACGTCGAGCGGCACCAGGAGCTCGGCGGCGTTCGCCATCTTCTCGCGCACGAGCGCCTCGAGCGGCTCGCTCTCGCCGGCCGCGACCTCGAAGATGAGCTCGTCGTGCACGGTCATGAGCATGCGGCTCTCGAGCCCCTGCGCGGCGATCTCGCGTTCGACGCTCACCATCGCGATCTTCATGATGTCGGCCGCGGAGCCCTGGATCGGCGAGTTGAGCGCAGCGCGTTCAGCGTTCTCGCGGTGCACCCGGTTGGGGCTGTTGAGGTCGGGGAACGGACGGCGGCGGCCGAAGATCGTCTCGGTGTAGCCGTCGATCTTCGCCTGCTCGACGACGCCGCGCAGGTAGTCGCGCACGGCGCCGAAGCGCTCGAAGTACTCCTTCATGAGCTGGCTCGCCTCCGCGCGGTCGATGCGCAGCTGCTTCGAGAGGCCGAACGCGCTGAGGCCGTAGGCGAGGCCGTACGACATCGCCTTGACCTTGGTGCGCATGAGCGGGGTGACGTCGGCCGGGTCGACCGAGAACACGCGCGCGCCGACGAACCGGTGCAGGTCTTCTCCGGCGTTGAAGGCCTCGATGAGCCCGGGGTCGCCCGAGAGGTGCGCCATGATGCGCATCTCGATCTGCGAGTAGTCGGCGGTCAGCAGTTCGGTGTACTCGGCTCCATGGCGGAACGCCTTGCGGATGCGACGGCCGTCCTCGGTGCGGATCGGGATGTTCTGCAGGTTCGGGTCGTTGGACGACATGCGGCCGGTGGCGGCGCCGATCTGGCCGTACGTCGTGTGGATGCGGCCGTCGGCGGCGATCGACTTGTCGAGCGATTCGACGATCTGACGCAGCTTCGTCGCGTCGCGGTGCTCGAGCAGGTAGCCGAGGAACGGATGCGGGTTCGACTCCTGCAGGTCGGCCAGCGCGTTCGCGTCGGTCGTGTAGCCGGTCTTCGTCGCCCGCGTCTTCGGCATCGCGAGCTGGTCGAAGAGCACCTCCTGGAGCTGCTTGGGCGAGCCGAGGTTCACCTCTCGGCCGATCTCGGCGAAGGCGAGCTGGGCGAGGCCGGCCGCGCGATCACCGAGCTCGCTCGAGAGGGCGGCGAGCTCGCCGTGATCGACCGAGACGCCGCGCAGCTGCATGGCGGCGAGCACCGGCACGAGGGGCATCTCGACCTCGGCGAGGAGCGTTCGCGAGGGCTCGGGCAGCGCACGGAGCACCACCGGGGCGACCCGCAGGGTGAACCACGCGTACTCGGGCGCGCCCGCGTCGGTGCCCTCTTCGGGCACGAGCTGCGAGGGATCCGCCTGGGGCACGGTCTCGCCGAGGTAGCGCTCGACGAGGTCGGCGAGGGTCTTCTCGGCGAGGATCGGGCGCGCGAGCCAGCCCGCGACCAGGGTGTCGAGCACGAGCCCGTCGATGGCCAGGCCAGACCGCTGGAGCGCTTCGAGCTGCGGCTTCGCGTCGGTCATGATCTTCGGCGCATCGCTCGCGAGCCAGGCCTCGAAGGGCGCGTAGTCGGAGCGGCCGGCCTGCCACGGCAGGCGCACGGTCTCGGCGGCGGTCGCGATGCCAGCGCCGATCACCTGCCCGTCGACCACCTCGAGGCTGAGGCCCAGGCCCGCCGGCTCGGCCGCGACGGCCTTGGCGAGCCACGCTTCGAGCTCCTCGTCGAGGAGGAGCCTCGGCGTCGGGATCGGCGGAGCCGCCTGCTCGGGAACGGGCGCGGCCGCCGGAGCGCTCGCACCGCCGTTGCCGTTGCCGTTGCCGTTCGTCTCGCCCGCGGCGAGCTTGCGGAGCCGCTCGAACAGGGTACGGAACTCGAGCCGTTCGAACACGGGGCGCACCGCCTCGATGTCGATCGGCTTCGCCTCGAGCTCGTCGATCACGACGTCGAGCTCGACGTCGGGGACCAGCCGGTTGAGCCGGCGGTTGCGGATCGCGTTCTCCTTCTGGTCGCGCAGGTTCTGCCCGACGACCCCCTTGATCTCATCGGCGTGCTCGAGGATGCCGTCGAGGTCGCCGTAGAGGCCGAGCCACTTCACCGCGGTCTTCTCGCCGACCTTCGTGATGCCGATGAGGTTGTCGCTCGTCTCGCCGACGAGCGCGGCGATGTCGGGGTACTGCTCGGGGCGCACGCCGTAGCGTTCGAGCACGGCCTCGGTGTCGTAGCGCTTCAGCTGGGAGACGCCCTGCGTGTTCGGGTAGAGGAGCGTGACGTCGTCGTTCACGAGCTGGATGGTGTCGCGGTCGCCCGACACGAGGAGGACCCGGTAGCCCTCGGCGCGGCCGCGTGCGGCGAGCGTCGCGAGGATGTCGTCGGCCTCGTAGTCCTCCTTCTCGAGGGTGCGCACGCCCATCGCCTTCAGTGCGTCCTGCAGCAGCGGCACCTGCCCCTTGAACTCGACCGGGGTCTCGCCGCGGGTGCCCTTGTACTCGGGGTACTCGCGCGTGCGGAACGAGTGCCGCGAGATGTCGAACGCCACCGCGAGGTGCGTCGGCTTCTCGTTCTGCAGCAGGAGGAGCAGCATCGACAGGAAGCCGTGGATGGCGTTCGTGTGCTGCCCGTCGCGCGTGGTGAAGCTGTCGACCGGGAGGGCGTAGAAGGCTCGGAAGGCCAGCGAGTGACCATCGACGACGAGGAGGGTGGGCTTATCTGCGTCCGACACCAGACAAGACTACAAGCGGCCGCCGACACTCCCCGACGCGCGCGGTGCCCGCGAATGCGAACGACGGATGCCTCGACGACACGTGTCGTCGAGGCATCCGTCGTTCGGGGCGGGGCGCCCTACTTCTTGGCGGCGAGCTGCTCGATGATCGCCTGGGAGACGTCCTTCATGGTGAGGCGTCGATCCATCGACGCCTTCTGGATCCAGCGGAACGCCTCGGGCTCGGAGAGGCCCATCTTCTCGTTGAGCAGGCCCTTGGCCCGGTCGACGAGCTTGCGGGTCTCGAAACGCTCGACGAGGTCGCCGACCTCCGCCTCGAGCGCGATGATCTGCGCGTGGCGGGCCAGGGCGATCTCGATCGCGGGGAGGAGGTCGTTCGGCGTGAACGGCTTCACGACGTAGGCGAGGGCGCCTGCCTCGCTCGCACGCTCGACGAGCTCCTTCTGGCTGAAGGCCGTGAGGAGCACGACCGGGGCGATGTGCCCCTTCGAGAGGCGCTCGGCGGCGGAGATGCCGTCGAGCTGGGGCATCTTGACGTCCATGATGACGAGATCGGGTCGGAGCTCGGTCGCGAGCGCCACGGCGGTCTCGCCGTCACCCGCCTCGCCGACGACCTCGAAGCCGTTGTCGCGCAGGATCTCGACGATGTCGAGGCGGATGAGCGACTCATCCTCCGCCACGACCACGCGGCGCGGAGCTGCCGGCTGAGTTGATTCGGTGTCTGTCACGGAGGAAAGCCTACGGTATTCTGGGCGAGGCCTCTGGCCGGTGTGGCGGAATGGCAGACGCGGAGCACTCAAAATGCTTTGCCCGAAAGGGCGTGTGGGTTCGACCCCCACCACCGGCACCGTACCGATCCCCGGCCGGGATCACACCTCGGGCAGCGCCCCGAGATGCCGGTTGCGCCGCTCGATGAGTCCTCGCAGATACGGACCGAGCACGAGCTCGGCGAGGCGCCCGATCGGGCCGAACGGCGCCGAGAAGGCGACCTCGTCGATCATCAACGTCGCCCGGTCGCCGGCCGGTTCGAAGCGGTGCACGTGCCGGAACGCGTGGAACGGTCCGCGCACCTGCTCGTCGACGAAGCGCCGAGGACGCTCGAGCTCGGTGATCCGGCTCGTCATGCGCCAGACGAGCCCGAGGTGGCGCGCACGCCACGTCACCTCCTCGCCCAGGGCCGATCATCCCGGCGGCCACTCCCCCGACCGCGCGCTCGCCTGTGTGCGACATCGAGGCGAGGTGCTCGTCGATGTCGAGCGAACGGTCGAACGCTTCCGCCGGGGACATCGCCAGCATCGTCCGGCACTCGAATCGCACACTCACCCCTGCAGCGTGCCACGGCGGTACCCGGCGGCATCCGCCCCCGAATGCCGAAGGAGCCGGCCCTTGCGGGCCGGCTCCTTCTCATGGCGGGGTCTACAGCACCTCGCCGACGACGTGCACGCGCACGTCGTTCGTGGTGCCGGGGATTCCGGGAGGGGAACCCGAGATGATGACGACCTTCTCGCCCTTCACGGCCTTGCCGGTCTTGGCGAGCGCCTCGTCGACCTGGCCGACCATCTGGTCGGTGTGGGTGACGCGCGAGACGACGAACGACTCGACGCCCCAGTTGAGCGCCATGCGGCGACGGATCGCGGGGTCGGGCGTGAAGGCGAGGATGGGGATCTTCGAGCGGAGGCGCGTCATGCGACGCACCGTCTCGCCCGACTCGGTGAAGACGCAGAGGTACTTCGCCTCGACGAAGTCGGCGACCTCGACGGCGGCCGCGGTGATCGCGCCCGACTGGGTGCGCGGCTTCGTGCCGAGCGGCGCGATGCGGTCGAGGCCGTGCTGCTCGGTCGACTCGACGATGCGGGCCATGGTCTGCACGGTGATGACCGGGTACTCGCCCACGCTCGTCTCACCCGAGAGCATGACCGCGTCGGCGCCGTCGAGCACGGCGTTCGCGACGTCGGAGGTCTCTGCGCGCGTCGGGACCGGGCTGTGGATCATCGACTCGAGCATCTGCGTCGCGACGATGACGGGCTTCGCGAGCCGGCGCGCGATCTCGACGGCGCGCTTCTGCACGATCGGCACCGCCTCGAGCGGGAGCTCGACGCCGAGGTCGCCGCGTGCGACCATCACCGCGTCGAACGCCTCGGTGATCTCCTCGAGCGCGTCGACGGCCTGCGGCTTCTCGACCTTGGCGACGACCGGCACGCGACGGCCGACCTCGTCCATGATCTCGTGCACCCGCGTGATGTCGGCGGCGTTGCGCACGAACGACAGCGCGATCAGGTCGGCACCGAGCTCGAGACCCCAACGGAGGTCGGCCTCGTCCTTCTCGGAGAGCGCGGGCACGTTGACCGCGACGCCGGGCAGGTTGATGCCCTTGTTGTTCGACACCGGGCCGGCGACGACGACCTTGGTCGTGACGACCGTGCCGTCGGTCTCGACGACCTCGACGCGGACCTTGCCGTCGTCGATCAGGAGGAAGTCGCCCGGCTTCACGTCCTGCGGGAGGCCCTTGAAGGTCGTGCCGACGATCTCCTTCGTGCCGAGGATGTCCTCGGTGGTGATCTTGAAGATGTCGCCCTCGGCGAGCTCGTGCGGGCCGTCGGCGAACTTGCCGAGACGGATCTTCGGCCCCTGCAGGTCGACGAGGACGGCGACCGCGCGACCCGAGTCGCTCGCCGCCTTCCGCACGTTCTGGTAGACGCCCTCGTGGACGTCGTAGGTGCCGTGGCTGAGGTTCATCCGCGCGACGTCGACGCCCGCATCGATGATCGCCCGGATCTGCTCGTAGCTCGATGTCGCCGGCCCGAGGGTGGCGACGATCTTCGCTCGTCTCATGTGATTGTGCTCCCGGTGTTCCGCGCCGAAGCGCTGGTGTTGGTACGGAGACGCGCCGACGGCGCGCCGGGTCAGACGGCGAACGCGCGCGCGTTCGCCGGGATCGGGCTCGGCAGCGAGGTCTCGCCTTCAAGGTACCGGTCGACGGCCGCGGCCGCAGCCCGGCCCTCGGCGATCGCCCAGACGATGAGGGACTGCCCGCGCCCGGCGTCGCCCGCGACGAACACGCCCGGCTGCGCCGTCGCGTACGCCGCATCGCGGTCGAGGTTGCCGCGGTCGGTGACCGTCAGCTCGAGCTGCTCGTCGAGGTCCTGGCTCTCGGGGCCGGTGAAGCCGAGCGCCAGCAGCACGAGGTCGGCGGGGATCTCGCGCTCGGTGCCCGCCTTGGGCACGCGCCGGCCGTCGAGGTACTCGGTCTCGGCGACCCGGATGGCCCGGAGCTCGCCCGAGTCGTTGGCGACGAACTCGACCGTCGAGACCAGGTACTCGCGGCGGCCGCCCTCCTCGTGGGCGCTCTGCACCTCGAAGACGGTCGGGTGCATCGGCCACGGCTGGTGGTCGGGGCGGGCCTGCCCCGGCTGCTTGCCGATCGCGAGGTTCGTCACCGACAGCGCGCCCTGGCGGTGCGCGGTGCCGATGCAGTCGGCACCGGTGTCGCCGCCGCCGAGGACGACGACGTGCTTGCCCTCGGCCGAGATCTGGTCGAAGACCTCGTCGCCCGCGACATGGCGGTTCGACTGCACGAGGTACTCCATCGCGAAGTGCACGCCGGGCAGGTCGCGCCCGGGGATCGGCAGGTCGCGCGGCACCATGGCGCCGGTGGCGATCACGACGGCGTCGTAGCGCTCGCGCAGCTGGTCCCATGTGATGTCCACGCCGATGTTCATGCCGGCGCGGAAGCGCGTGCCCTCGGCCGTCATCTGCGCGAGACGCGCCTCGAGGTGCTTCTTCTCCATCTTGAAGTCGGGGATGCCGTAGCGCAGGAGACCGCCGATGCGGTCGTCGCGCTCGAACACCGCGACCGTGTGGCCGGCGCGGGTGAGCTGCTGCGCCGCGGCGAGCCCCGCGGGCCCCGAGCCGACGACGGCGACCGTCTTGCCGGTCAGGCGGCCAGGGGGCTGCGGCTGCACCCAGCCGCTGCCGAAGGCCTGGTCGATGATCGAGACCTCGACCTGCTTGATCGTGACGGCCGGCTGGTTGATGCCGAGCACACACGCCGACTCGCACGGCGCCGGGCAGAGACGCCCGGTGAACTCGGGGAAGTTGTTGGTCGCGTGCAGCCGCTCGACGGCGGCGCGGCCCTCGCCCCGGTACATGAGGTCGTTCCACTCGGGGATGAGGTTGCCGAGGGGGCATCCCTGGTGGCAGAACGGGATGCCGCAGTCCATGCAGCGGCCGGCCTGCCGGCGGAGCTGCGCCGGGTCGCCCTGCTCGTAGACCTCCTTGAAGTCCATGATGCGGACCGGGACTGGCCGCCGCTTGGGCAGCTCGCGCTCGGTGACCTTCAGAAAGCCCTTGGGGTCAGCCATTCTTCACCTCCAGGGTGGTCGTCGACGCGACGCTCGGCCGCAAGATTGCGAGGTCAGCCATTGGTGACCTCCAGGATGCGAGACCAGACGACGTCGCCGTCGGGGTCGAGGCCCTCGTCGACCGCGCTCTGGCGGGTGCGGAGCACGGCCGCGTAGTCGCGCGGCAGCACCTTGGTGAAGCGGTCGAACCCGGCGTCGCCCTCGGCGAGGAGGGCGGCGGCGACGGCGGAGTCGGTCTCGGCGACATGCTGCTCGAGCAGGTCGCGGACGATCTCGCGGTCGGCGCTGCCGAGCGGGAGGAGCTCGAGTTCGCCGCTCGTCAGCGACTCGCGGTTGACCCGCTCCTCGCGGAGGCCGAGGACGTACGCCGTGCCGCCCGACATGCCGGCGCCGAGGTTGCGCCCGGTCTCGCCGAGGATGACGGCCAGGCCGCCGGTCATGTACTCGAGGGCGTGGTCGCCGACGCCCTCGACGACCGCGGTCGCCCCGGAGTTGCGCACGAGGAAGCGTTCTCCGACGATGCCGCGGATGAACATGCTGCCGCGCGTCGCGCCGTAGCCGATGACGTTGCCGGCGATGACGTTGCGCTCGGCGACGAAGCCGCTGTCGCGCGACGGGCGCACGACGATGCGTCCGCCGGAGAGCCCCTTGCCGACGTAGTCGTTCGAGTCGCCCTCGAGTCGCAGCGTGATGCCGCTCGGCATGAAGGCGCCGAGCGACTGCCCCGCCGAGCCGGTGAGGGTCACGTCGATCGACCCGGCCGGCAGCCCCTGCTCGCCGTGACGCACGGTGACCTCGTGGCCGAGCATGGTGCCGACGGCCCGCTCGGTGTTCTTGATCGGCAGCGCGATCTCGATCGCCCCGCCCTCGTCGAGCACGATGCCGCTGCGGCGGATGAGCTCGTTGTCGAAGTGCTCGTCGAGCTCGTGGTCCTGGGCGCGGGCGTTGCGGCGCGGCTCGGACTCCGAGAAGTCGGGGCCGACGAGCACCGGGGTCAGGTCGAGGCCCGAGGCCTTCCAGTGGTCGAGCGCACGGTCGACGTCGAGCAGTTCACGGCGGCCGATGATCTCGTCGAGCGAGCGGTAGCCGAGCTCCGCGAGGTACTCGCGCACCTCCTGGGCGATGAACTCGAAGAAGTTCACGACGAACTCGGGCTTGCCCGTGAACCGCTTGCGCAGCTCGGGATTCTGCGTCGCGACGCCCACGGGGCACGTGTCGAGGTGGCAGACGCGCATCATGACGCAGCCCTCGACGACGAGCGGGGCGGTGGCGAAGCCGAACTCCTCGGCCCCGAGCAGGGCGCCGATGACGACGTCGCGCCCGGTCTTCAGCTGGCCGTCGACCTGCACGACGACGCGGTCGCGCATGCCGTTCAGCATGAGCGTCTGCTGCGTCTCGGCGAGGCCGAGCTCCCACGGGGTGCCCGCGTGCTTCAGCGAGTTCAACGGGCTGGCACCCGTGCCGCCGTCGTGGCCGGAGACGAGGATCACGTCGGAGAGCGCCTTCGCGACGCCCGCGGCGACCGCGCCGATGCCGGACTGGCTGACGAGCTTCACGTGGATGCGCGCCTTCGGGTTCGCCCGCTTGAGGTCGAAGATGAGCTGCTTGAGGTCTTCGATCGAGTAGATGTCGTGGTGCGGCGGCGGCGAGATCAGGCCGACGCCGGCGGTCGCATGCCGCGTCCGCGCGACCCAGGGGTAGACCTTCGTCGGCGGCAGCTGACCGCCCTCGCCGGGCTTCGCGCCCTGCGCGAGCTTGATCTGGATGTCGTCGGCGTGGGTCAGGTACATGCTCGTCACGCCGAAGCGGCCCGAGGCGACCTGCTTGATGGCGCTGCGGCGCTCGGGGTCGAGCAGGCGGTCGAGGTCCTCGCCGCCCTCGCCGGTGTTCGACTTCGCGCCGAGCCGGTTCATCGCGATCGCGAGCGTCTCGTGCGCCTCCTTCGAGATCGAGCCGTAGCTCATCGCGCCGGTCGAGAAGCGCTTCACGATGGACGCCACCGACTCGACCTCGTCGATCGGCACCGCTGGGCGCGTTCCCGTGCGCAGCGCGAACATGCCGCGGAGGGTCGCGAGCTCCTCGGCCTGCGAGTCGACGAGGGAGGTGTACTCGCGGAAGACGTCGTAGCGGCGGTTGCGCGTCGAGTGCTGGAGCCGGAACACCGTCTCGGGGTTGAACAGGTGCGGCGAGCCGTCTCGGCGCCACTGGTACTCGCCGCCCGTCGCCAGGCGCTCGTGCGCGCGCACCGCGGCGTCCTGGGGGTAGGCCTTCGAGTGGCGGTCGAGGTTCTCGGCCGCGATGACGTCGAGTCCGACGCCGCCGAGCTTCGAGGTCGTGCCGGTGAAGTACTCCTCGATGAAGTCCTGCGAGAGGCCGACCGCCTCGAAGGCCTGGGCGCCCGCGTACGACGAGATCGTCGAGACGCCCATCTTCGACATGATCTTCAGGACGCCCTTGCCGAGCGCCTTGATCACGTTGTGCACCGCGTCTTCGGGCGTGATGCCGCTGATGACGCCGGCGCGGACGAGGTCCTCGCAGCTCTCCATGGCGAGGTACGGGTTCACCGCGGAGGCGCCGTAGCCGACGAGCAGTGCGATGTGGTGCACCTCGCGCACGTCGCCGGCCTCGACCACGAGCCCGACCTTCATGCGGTTCTCGGCGCGGATGAGGTGGTGGTGCACGGCCGAGAGCATGAGGAGCGACGGGATCGGCGCCAGGTCCTTGTTGGAGTCTCGGTCGGAGAGCACGATGAACTTCGCACCCTGCTCGATCGCCTCGTCGACCTCGTCGCACATGGCAGCGAGTCGGTCGCGCATGGCGTCGGGGCCCTCGTCGAAGCGATAGAGGCCCCGGACGGTCACCGTCGTGCGGCGGCCCGGCATCGGGTCGATGTGCACGATCTTCGCGAGCTCGTCGTTGTCGATCACCGGGAAGGTCAGCGAGACCTGGCGGGCATGCTCGGGGCCCGCGTCGAGCAGGTTGCGCTCGGGCCCGAGCGAGGTGCCGAGCGAGGTGACGACCGCCTCGCGGATCGAGTCGAGCGGCGGGTTCGTGACCTGTGCGAACTGCTGCGTGAAGTAGTCGAACAGGAGGCGCGGGCGCTTCGACAGCACCGCGATCGGCGTGTCCGAGCCCATGGCCCCGAGCGGCTCCTGCCCGGTGCGCGCCATCGGCGCGAGCAGGATCTTCACCTCTTCCTCGGTGTAGCCGAAGGTGCGCTGGCGGCGGTTCACCGACGCCGGCGGGTGCACGATGTGCTCGCGCTCGGGCAGGTCGGCGAGGCGGATGCGGCCCTCGTCGAGCCACTCCGCCCACGGGGCGGACGACTCGAGCTGCGACTTGATCTCGTCGTCCTCGATGAGGCGGCCCGCCTCGGTGTCGACGAGGAACATGCGGCCCGGCTGGAGCCGGCCCTTGCGCACGATGCGCGACTGCTCGAGGTCGAGCACCCCGATCTCGCTCGCGAGCACGACGAGGCCGTCGTCGGTGACGACGTAGCGGCCGGGGCGGAGCCCGTTGCGGTCGAGCGTCGCGCCGACGAGCGTGCCGTCGGTGAAGACGATCGCCGCGGGTCCGTCCCACGGCTCCATGAGCATCGAATGGTACTCGTAGAACGCCCGCCGCTCGGGGGTCAGCTCGGTCTGATTCTCCCAGGCCTCGGGCACCATCATCATGATCGCGTGCGGGAGGCTGCGGCCGGCGAGCGTGAGCAGCTCGACGACCTCGTCGAAGGAGGCCGAGTCGCTCGCGCCCGGCGTCACGATCGGGAGGATCGGTCCGAGGTCGCCGAGCAGCTCGGACTCGAGCTGGGACTGGCGGGCCCGCATCCAGTTGCGGTTGCCCTGGATCGTGTTGATCTCGCCGTTGTGCGCGATCATGCGGAAGGGCTGCGCGAGCGGCCACGACGGGAAGGTGTTCGTCGAGTACCGGGAGTGCACGAGCGCGAGCTTCGAGGCGAAGCGCTCGTCGGAGAGGTCGGGGTAGAACGGCTCGAGCTGGAGCGTCGTGACCATGCCCTTGTAGACCATCGTGCGGGACGACAGCGAAGCGAAGTACAGCTCGAGCTCGCGCTCGGCGCGCTTGCGGAACCGGAACGCGAGCCGGTCGAGCGCGATGCCCTCGTGCCGCGCGCCGGTCGACGTCGTCGCACTCGACTGCAGGAACAGCTGCTGCACCGCAGGCATCGCCGCGCGTGCCAGCGTGCCGAGCTCTTCGGGCCGCACGGGCACCTCGCGCCAGCCGAGCACTTCGAGGCCCTCGGATGCCGCGAGCTCGGCGAGCTGGCGCTTGACGGAGCTGCGCGTGGTCGGGTCGACCGGCAGGAACGCGTTGCCGACGACGTAGGAGCCCGCCGCCGGCAGCGGGAACGCCGCGACGGCGCGCAGGAACTCGTCGGGGATCTGCGTCACGATGCCCGCGCCGTCGCCCGTGCCCGCGTCGGAGCCGACGGCACCGCGGTGCTCGAGGTGGCGCAGGGCGTCGAGCGCAGCGGTGATGATGTCGTGCCCCGCGGTGCCGCGGAGCGTGGCGACCATCGCGAGGCCGCACGCGTCTTTCTCGGCGGCGGGGTCGTACATGCCCTGGGCAGGCGGAGTCGTTCCGAACCGCGAGAAGGGTGGGGTGAGCGACACAGGGACCGTCCTCATCTTGAACTGGAAGCGGGGACGCCATCGGCCCTACACGGGGATGTCACGACGCATGGTGCGGCGTCGCTTCGGAGAACGTGGTGTGGGGCGGCCTGCCTACGAGGTGGAACGGCTCGGGCTTGTGGCCGCCGTCTCGCCCAGGGATTCGTTCTCACCCTCGACACCGTCGTCGAGAGAGTCTGAGTCGGACTCGATTTCGTCTGAGTCTACCTCAGCGTCGGGGCCCTTCCATTCACGTCCGGGCACGTACGGGCTCGGTTCGATCCCGGTGTGCCGGCGCGACTGCACGAAGAGGATGACGATGCCGAGCACGACCGCCGCGAGCGACGCCCAGACGTTCACGCGGATGCCGAGGAACATCTCGCTCGGGTCGACGCGGATCGACTCGAAGAAGGAGCGGCCGAGGCCGTACCAGATCAGGTAGACGGCGAAGGCCTTGCCCCAGCGCAGGTTGACCCGGCGCTCGAGGAGCACGATGAGCGCCGCACCCGCGAGGTTCCAGACCAGCTCGTAGAGGAAGGTCGGGTGGAAGAGCGTGCCCTCGGCGAGGCCCTGCGGCCAGGCCGGGTTGGTCGACTCGATCTCGAGGCCCCAGGGCAGGTCGGTGGGGGCGCCGTACAGCTCGTGGTTGAACCAGTTGCCGAGGCGGCCGATCGCCTGCGCGACGAGGAGGCCGGGGGCGAGCGCGTCGGCGAACGTGAGGAAGCGGATGCCGGTGAAGCGGCAGCCGATGACGACACCGATCGCGCCGCCGATGAGGGCGCCGTAGATCGCGTTGCCGCCCTCCCAGATATTCCAGATCGCTCCGGGCTCGAAGGGGTTCCAGACGTTGGCGCCCTCGTAGAAGTAGTCGTCGGGGTGCGTCAGCACGTGGTAGAGCCGGGCGCCGATGATGCCGAGCGGCACCGCCCACAGGGCGATGTCGAGCACGATGCCGGGCTCGGCACCGCGCTTCGTGAGGCGGCGCGAGGTGATCACCACGGCGAGGATGATGCCGATGAGGATGCACAGCGCATAGGTGTTGATGCTGAGCTGCAACCCGAACAGGTTGATCTCCCAGGCCTGCCACTCGTAGTCGGGACTCGGAATGCTGAGCGGTGCAATCACTCGGGGTGCTGCCTTTCCTCGGGAGAAACGTCGGCCGCGTGGGCCTCAGTCAGCGTACTTCACTCGGCGCGCGTGCCGCGCGCCAGCTCGGCGGCGAGCTCGCCCGCCGCCTGCACCCCGCCGTCGGCGAGGGCCTTCACGAGCGCGGAGCCCACGATCGCGCCCTCGGCGTACTCGAGCACCTCGCGCACCTGCGCGGCCGTCGAGATGCCGAGGCCCACGCAGCTGGCCGGCGCGCCGGCCTCCTGCAGCCGGGCCACGAGGGTGCGCGCGGCGTCGTCGACGTCGCTGCGGGCGCCGGTGATGCCCATGGTCGACACGGCGTAGACGAACCCTCGGCTCGCCTCGACGGCCTGCGCGATGCGCACGTCGCTCGAGGTCGGTGCGGCGAGGAACACGCGGTCGAGCCCGGTGCGCTCGGAGGCGGCGATCCAGTCGGCGCCCTCGTCGGGGATGAGGTCGGGGGTGATGAGCCCCGCTCCCCCGGCGGCGGCCAGGTCGTCGGCGAAGCGCTCGACGCCGTACTGCACGACCGGGTTCCAGTAGGTCATGATCAGCACCGGGGCATCCACCCGCTCGGTGACGCGACGCACGGCCTCGAAGCCGTCGGCGAGGCGGAACCCGCTCGCGAGCGCCTGCTGGGTGGCCGCCTGGATGACGGGGCCGTCCATGACGGGGTCGGAGTACGGGAGCCCGAGCTCGAGCACGTCGACGCCGTTCTCGACGAGCGCGACGGCCGCGTCGACGCTCTCGTCGAGCGTCGGGAAGCCGACCGGCAGGTAGCCGATGAGGGCGCCGGATGCCTCGGCGTTGCGCCGCGCGATGACCGGGCCGACCGTGTTGCGAGCGGTCATGCGCCGGCCTCCTCGTCGTACAGCTCGAAGTACCGGGCTGCGGTGTCCATGTCCTTGTCGCCGCGACCCGAGAGGTTCACGAGGATCGTGGCGTCGGGGCCGAGCTCGCGGCCGAGCTCGAGCGTGCCGGCCAGCGCGTGCGACGACTCGATGGCCGGGATGATGCCCTCGGTGCGGGTGAGCAGGCGCAGCGCCTGCATCGCGGCGTCGTCGGTGACGGGCCGGTACTGCGCGCGCCCGATCGCGGAGAGCCACGAGTGCTCGGGCCCGACGCCGGGGTAGTCGAGGCCCGCCGAGATCGAGTGCGACTCGATCGTCTGGCCGTCCTCGTCCTGGAGCATGTAGCTGCGCGCGCCGTGGAGCACCCCGGGGCGGCCCTTCGTGATGGTCGCCGCGTGCCGCGGGGTGTCGACGCCCTCGCCGCCGGCCTCGAAGCCGTAGAGGCCGACGCCCTCGTCGTCGAGGAAGGCGTGGAAGATGCCGATCGCGTTCGATCCGCCGCCGACGCACGCCGTCACGGCGGTCGGCAGTGCACCGGTGAGGTCGAGCACCTGCTGGCGCGCCTCCTCGCCGATGATCTTCTGGAAGTCGCGCACCATCTCGGGGAACGGGTGCGGGCCGGCGACCGTGCCGAAGATGTAGTTGGTCGTCGCGACGTTCGTGACCCAGTCGCGCATCGCCTCGTTGATCGCGTCCTTCAGGGTGCGCGACCCGGCCTTCACGGCGATGACCTCGGCGCCGAGCAGGCGCATGCGCGCCACGTTCAGCGCCTGGCGCTCGGTGTCGACCTCGCCCATGTAGATGGTGCAGTCGAGCCCGAAGAGCGCGGCCGCCGTCGCGGTCGCGACGCCGTGCTGGCCCGCGCCGGTCTCGGCGATGACGCGCTGCTTGCCGATGCGCTTCGTGAGGAGCGCCTGGCCGAGCACGTTGTTGATTTTGTGCGAACCCGTGTGGTTCAGGTCTTCGCGCTTCAGGATGATGCGCGCGCCGCCGGCGTGCTTCGCGAAGCGGGGCACCTCGGTGATGATCGACGGACGCCCGGTGTAGCTGCGACCGAGCTCGGCGAGCTCGGCGCCGAACGCCGGGTCGAGCTTCGCGAGGTCGTAGGCCTCGCCGAGCTCGTCGAGGGCGGCGACCAGGGATTCGGGCACGAATCGCCCGCCGAAGTCGCCGAAGTACGGACCGGTCTGCGCGCGAAGCGCCATGTCACACCGCCAGGAAAGCTGAGAGGTTGGCAATCGGGTCGCCCGTGACGAGCGCCTCGCCGACGAGCACGACGTCGGCACCCGACGCCCGGTAGTGCGCGACGTCGGCGGGCGAGAGCACCGCCGACTCGGCCACGCGGATCGCACCCTCGGGGAAGCGGTCGGCGAGGCGGCCGAAGAGGTCGCGATCGAGCTCGAAGCTCGAGAGGTCGCGGGCGTTCACGCCGATCAGGCGTGCGCCGAGCGCAGCGGCCCGGTCGAGCTCGTCGGCCGAGTGCGTCTCGACGAGCGGCGTCATGCCGAGCGAGACGATGAGGTCGAAGAGCTCGCGGAGCGTCGCGTCGTCGAGGGCTGCGACGATGAGGAGCACGAGGTCGGCGCCGGCTGCGCGGGCTTCGAACACCTGGTACGGCGTCGCGATGAAGTCCTTGCGGAGCACCGGCAGTGCCACCGCGGCGCGCACGGACTCGAGGTCGGCGAGCGAGCCGCCGAACTTGCGCCCTTCGGTGAGCACGCTGATCGCGCTCGCGCCGCCGAGTTCGTAGCTGCGGGCGAGCGCCGCCGGATCGGCGATCGTCGCGAGCGCACCCCGTGAGGGGCTCGAGCGCTTGATCTCGGCGATCACCTTGACGTGCGACGTCGGGCGCAGCGCCTCGAGGGCATCGAGCGCGGCCGGGCGGGCGAGCGCCGCGGCCTCGACCTCGGCGAGCGGCCGGCTCTCACGGCGTGCGACCGCATCGGCGACCGCGTTCGCCGTCAGTTCGGCCAGCACTTAGTGCGCCTTTTCAGCGACCTTCGAGCCGCCGACGCCGTAGCCGGCACGGGCGAGCACCCAGCCGACGAGGAGACCGACGACGAGGAGACCGGCCGACGCCCAGACGAGCCACTGCGCGTCGAAGAAGAAGGCGACCGTGCCGACCACGAACGCGATGAGCATGATGGTGACGGCGGTCCATGCCGCGGGCGAGTGTCCGTGGCCGGGGTCTGCGGTCTCAGTGCTCATGTTGCTCCTTCGTGCGGGGGTTTCGCCCGCCAGTCTAGCGGTTCGGTTCGGGGTCGTTCGTGTCATCGGTCGGGTCGTCGCCGCGGCTGAGCTCGTCCCAGTCGTCGATCGCGCGATCGGATGCCGCGCGCCCGGGCGCGTCGGAAGCGGCGCCCGCCGCGGCGCCGGCGCCGTCGGCGGACTCGAGGCCGCTGCGGTAGCGGCGGGTCGATGCCGGCCAGCGGGTTCCCGTCACGAGCACGACGAGGCCGGCGAGGACGACGAGGACGCCGGCGACGATCGCGACGGTCGGCCAGACGGTCGCGACGGCGGTGCCGACGAGGTCGGCGGTCGGCGCGGCGCCGGCGACGCCGGTCGCCTCGGTCACGGAGGCGGAGACGGCGCCGACGGGGTCGCCGAGCGAGAGCGAGGCGGCGAGCACGAGGCATCCGCCGAGCAGCACCTCGAGCACGCCGAGGACGATCCGGATTCCGGGCCCGGCCAGCGCGAGCGCCGCGGCGAGGGCGAGCCCGGCGAGCGAGAGGGCCGCGATCGCAGGCGAGGCGACGCTGCCGGGCACGGCGATGACGTCGGCGCTGACGTGCGCGCCGGCGCCGCTCGCGAGCACGAGGTCGAACCAGGTCTGGCTCCACGCGAGCAGGCCGAGCCCGGCCCCGAGGATCGTGAGGACGATCGCGGGCAGCTTCATGCGTGCGCGGCTCACGAGCGGGCCCTCCGCATCGCGTTCGCGACCGCGACCGCGCGCAGCGGCGCCGCGGCCTTGTTGCGCGACTCCTCGAACTCGCTGGCCGGATCCGAGTCGGCCACGAGGCCGGCGCCTGCCTGCACCCGGGCGACGCCGCCCGAGATCGTCGCCGTGCGGATCGCGATCGCGAGATCGGCGTCGCCGCCGAAGCCGAAGTAGCCGACCACTCCCCCGTAGAGCCCGCGCTGGGCGGGTTCGAGCTCGTCGATGATCTCGAGCGCGCGCGGCTTCGGCGCACCGGAGAGTGTTCCGGCGGGGAACGTGGCCCGGAACACCTCGATGGCGTTGGTGCCCGGCACGAGGTCGCCCTCGACCGAGGAGACGAGGTGCATGATGTGGCTGAACCGCTCGACCCGCATGAACTCGGTCACCTCGACCGAGCCGGCGGCGCACACCTTCGCGAGGTCGTTGCGGGCGAGGTCGACGAGCATGAGGTGCTCGGCCTGCTCCTTGGGGTCGGCGATGAGCTCCGACTCGAGGTCGGCGTCCTCCTCGGGGGTCGCGCCGCGCGGCTTCGACCCGGCGATGGGGTGGGTGAACACGCGGCCGTCCTGCACCTTGACGAGCGCCTCGGGCGACGAGCCGACGATCCAGTACGGCTCGCCCTCGGCGTCGTCGAGGTGCACGAAGTACATGTACGGGCTCGGGTTGAGGCTGCGCAGTACCCGGTACACGTCGATCGCCGGGGCCGTCGCCTCGTGCTCGAATCGCTGCGAGATGACGACCTGGAACACGTCGCCGTCGCGGATGAAGTCCTTCGAACGATCGACCGCCGCGAGGAAGTCGGCCTCCTCGGTGCGGTGCGTCGGCGAGGCACGACGGTCGAGGTCGATCTCGGCCAGCCACGCCTCGGCGGGCTCCGCGAGCCCGCGCTGCATCCGATCGAGGCGTTCCTGCGCCTCGCGCCAGAGATCGTCGGCGGAGGCGCCGGCGTCGTTCAGCGCGGAGGCGATGAGCTGCACCGTGCCGGTGCGGTGATCGATCACGACGAGCTCGGCGACGAACGAGAAGGCCTGCCCCGGCATCGACGACTCGGCCGGCGGCCGGTTCGGCAGGTGCTCGATCTGGCGCACGGCCTCCCAGCCGATGAAGCCCACCAGGCCGCCGGTGAGCGGCGGCGCGCCCGGGACATCCTCGGTCTGCCAGCGTTCGAAGAGCGCCTCGAGCGCCGCGAGCGGCGGCAGGGCGGATGCCTCGCCGAGCGCCCGCTCGGACGACAGCCCGTAGTCCTGCCAGACGACCGCGTCGTCGTGCTCGGTGAGCACGCCGTACGAGGAGACCCCCACGAAGGAGTAGCGCGACCAGATGCCGCCCTGTTCGGCCGACTCGAGCAGGAAGGTGCCGGGGCGGCCCTGCGCGAGCTTGCGGTAGATGCCGACGGGCGTCTCGCCGTCGGCGAAGAGCTCGCGCACGACGGGGACGACCCGTCGACCGGCCAGGAGCGCGCTGAACTCCTCGAACGTCGTCGTGGCGGCGGTCATCGTGTCTCCTCGTCGCGTCGTCGGTGTCGGGCGTGCGGTTCGTGCATGCTGGTCGGCGTTCCGCCGCGTCAGTCGACCGGCGGGCTGCCTGCGACGACCGCGATCGGGTCGCCGTCGAAGCAGGTGCGGGTGCCCGTGTGGCAGGCGGCGCCGATCTGCTCGACCTTCACCAGCAGGGTATCGGCGTCGCAGTCGAGGGCGGCCTCGCGCACGTACTGGGCGTGCCCCGAGGTGTCGCCCTTGCGCCAGTACTCCTGGCGCGAACGCGACCAGAACGTGACGCGGCCCTCGGTGAGGGTGCGGCGCAGCGCCTCCCGGTCCATCCAGCCGAGCATGAGCATCTCGCCCGTGTCCCACTGCTGGATGACGGCGGGCAGCAGGCCCTGCTCGTTGAAGACGGCGCGGTCGAGCGCCTGCTCGACGGTCGAGACGTTCGTGGTCATCGGACGGTCCTCCCGTCGGCGGCGAGGGCCTGCTTGACCTCGCCGATCGTGATCTCGCCGTTGTGGAAGACGCTCGCCGCGAGCACCGCATCGGCGCCGGCGGCGATCGCGGGCGCGAAGTCGGCCACCCGCCCTGCCCCGCCGGAGGCGATGACCGGCACGGTCGAGAGCTCGTGCATGAGGCCGGTGAGCTCGAGGTCGAACCCGGCCTTCGTGCCGTCGGCGTCGATCGAGTTCACGAGCAGCTCGCCGGCGCCGAGCTCGATCGCACGCCGAGCCCAGTCGAGGGCGTCGAGCTCGGTCTCGGTGCGGCCGCCGTGGGTCGTCACGACGAAGCCGGAGCGGGTGCGCTCGGAGCGCTTCACGTCGAGCGAGAGCACGCAGACCTGCGCGCCGAAGCGGTCGGCGATCTCGGCGATGAGCTCGGGGCGCGCGATCGCGGCGCTGTTGACGCCGATCTTGTCGGCGCCGTGGCCGAGCAGGCGCGCGACGTCGTCGGTGGAGCGCACTCCCCCGCCGACCGTCAGCGGGATGAACACCTGCTCGGCGACCCGCTGCACCATCTCGTAGGTGGTCGAGCGGTCGTCGACGGTCGCGGTCACGTCGAGGAAGGTGAGCTCGTCGGCGCCCTGCGCCGCGTAGCGGGCCGCGAGCTCGACCGGGTCGCCCGCGTCGCGGAGGTTCTGGAAGTTGACGCCCTTGACGACGCGGCCCGCGGCCACGTCGAGGCACGGGATGACTCGGACGGCGACGCTCATGCGCGGGGCCTCACAGACGGGCGGCGTGGATGGCGGACACGAGGATCGCTCTGGCGCCGAGGGCGTAGAGCTCGTCCATCACGTGGTTCATCTCGGCGCGCGGGATCATGACCCGCACGGCCACCCACTCTGGGTCGTGCAGCGGCGAGACGGTCGGCGACTCGAACCCGGGGGCCGCGGCCGTGGCGCGCTCGAGGTGCTCGACGGGCACGTCGTAGTCGAGCAGCACGTACTGCCGGGCGACGAGCACGCCCTGGAGGCGACGCAGGAGGGTCGCGGCGCCGGGCTTGTCGACCCCCGACCCGATCAGCACGGCCGTCGAATCGAGGATGACCGGGCCGAAGATGTCGAGCCCCGCCGCACGCAGCGTCGCACCCGTCGACACGACGTCGGCGACGGCGTCGGCGACGCCGAGCCGCACCGCCGACTCCACGGCGCCGTCGAGCTTCACGAGCTTCGCCGGGGTGACGCCCTGCCGTTCGAGGAAGGCGCCCACGAGCCCCGGGTAGCTCGTCGCGACGCGCACGCCCTCGAGGTCGGAGAGCTCGGAGAACGTCTCGGCCGGCCCGGCGAAGCGGAAGGTCGAGTCGCCGAATCCGAGCGGGGCGATCTCCTTCGCCTCCGAACCGGAGTCGAGCAGCAGGTCGCGGCCCGTGATGCCGACGTCGAGCGCGCCCGAGCCGACGTAGGTGGCGATGTCGCGGGGGCGGAGGTAGAAGAACTCGACCCCGTTGCGCGGGTCGGCGGTGTGCAGGTCGCGCGGGTCGCGGCGACCGGTGTACCCGGCCTCCCACAGCATCTGCGCGGCGGTCTCGGACAGCGAGCCCTTGTTGGGCACGGCGATTCGGAGCATTTCGGTACTTTCGTGTCGACGGGTCTGATCGGCCATGGGCGGGATCAGAGATGTCGGTACACGTCGGCCGGCGAGAGCCCCTTCGCGAGCATGAGCACCTGCAGGTGGTAGAGCAGCTGCGAGATCTCCTCAGCGGTCTCGGCGTCGCTCTGGTACTCGGCGGCCATCCACACCTCGGCGGCCTCCTCGACGATCTTCTTGCCGATGGCGTGCACGCCCGCGTCGAGCTCGCGCACGGTGCCGGAACCCTCAGGACGGGTGCGGGCCTTGTCGCTCAGCTCGACGAAGAGTTCGTCGAAGGTCTTCACGCTCTCTAGGCTACCCGTGCGCGTGGGGGTGTGCCGACGCGGCCGCCCGCAGCGCCGTGATCTGCTCCTCGGGGACGCCGCGGAACACGGCCGATCCGGCGACGAAGGTGTCGGCGCCGGCCTCGGCCGCGATGCCGATCGTGTCGACGGTGACGCCGCCGTCGACCTGCAGCCACACGTCGAGCCCGGCGGAGCGCACGGCATCGGCGACGCGCCGCAGCTTCGGCATCGTCTCGGGCATGAACGACTGCCCGCCGAAGCCCGGCTCGACGGTCATCACGAGCACCTGGTCGAACTCGTGCAGCACGTCGAGGAACGGCTCGGCGTCGGTGCCGGGCTTCAGCGCGATGCCCGCGCGGGCGCCGATCTCGCGCAGGCGCCGTGCGAGCGCGATCGGGTCGGCGGCGGCTTCGACATGGAACGTCACACTCTCGGCGCCGAGCTCGGCGTAGCCGGGCGCCCAGCGGTCGGGGTCGTCGATCATGAGGTGCACGTCGAGCGGGATCGGGCTCGTCGCCCGGATGCGCTCGACCATCTGCGGTCCGAACGTGAGGTTCGGCACGAAGTGGTTGTCCATGACGTCGACGTGCACGAGGTCGGCCGTCGCGATGCGGGCGAGCTCGTGCTCGATGTTCGCGAAATCGGCGGCGAGGATGCTCGGGTTGATGCGCGTCGTCATGGCTCGAAGCCTATCGAGCGGGGATGCCGCGGGCGCTCGCCGCGCGACGGATCAGGCCGTGCGTCGCACGAGGGCGATGAACATCGCGTCGGTGCCGTGCCGGTGGGGCCAGAGCTGCACCGCTTCGGGCGCCCCCGCGAGGTCGAGCGGCTCGCGCGCGACCGACTGCACGACGGCCCGCGTGTCGAGCTGCTCGAGCTGCCCCTCCCAGCGGCGGAGCGCCGCCGCGAGGGTGCCGTGCGTCTCGGCCGTGTGCGGCGAGCACGTCACGTAGGCCAGCACCCCGCCCGGCGCGAGCAGCCGCACCGCGTGGTCGAAGAGCTCGCCCTGGAGCTGCGTGAGCTCGGGCACGTCCGCGGGCTGCTTGCGCCAGCGCGCCTCGGGGCGACGCCGCAACGCACCGAGCCCGGTGCACGGCGCGTCGAGCAGGATGCGGTCGAAGCCTCCGGCCGAGCCGAGGGCCGAGGCATCCGTCTCGCGACCGTCGCCGACGGCGACGTGCACCTCGAGGGGCACGCCCTCGATCGCCCGGCGCACGAGTTCGGCGCGCGCGGGCACGAGCTCGTTCGCCACGAGGGTCGCATCGTTCGCGAGCGCCTCGGCCGCGAGCACCGCCGTCTTGCCGCCCGGGCCCGCGCAGAGGTCGAGCCAGCGCTCGCCCGGGGCGACCTCGCCGGCGCGCGACAGGGCGAGGGCGGCGAGCTGCGAGCCCTCGTCCTGCACGCGGACGCGGCCCTCGTGCGCGGCGACGAGCGCGATCGGGTTCAGCGCGGTGGCGCCGATGGGCGAGAAGCGGTTGGGTTCGCCGAGCCCGTCGGGCGACTCGTCGCCGAGCCCCGGCAGCACGGCGAGGTTCACGCGGGGCGCCGCGTTGTCGGCCTCGAGCAGCGCCTCGAGCTCGTCGCCGCGGCCCTCCTTCACGAGCGCCGAGCGGAGCGCGCGCACGACCCACTCGGGATGGGACGCGAGCACCGCGAGCCGGGCGTCGTCGTTCGGCAGCTCGGCGGCGAGCTCGTCGCGCCACGATTCGAGGCTCGACCGTGACACCGTGCGCAGCACCCCGTTCACGAAGCCGCTCGCAGCCGGCGCGATGCGCTTCGCGAGCACGACCTGCTCGTTGACCGCGGCGTGCGTCGGCACCCGGGTCGAGAGCAGCTGGTGCACCCCGAGCCGGAGGATGTCGAGCACGGGCGGGTCGATGCGGTCGGCGGGCCGGCCCGCCGCGAGTTCGATGACCGCGTCGTAGAAGCCCTGCATGCGGAGGGTGCCGTAGGTCAGCTCGGTCGCGAGCGCCGCGTCGGCCTCGCTGAGCTTGGAGCGCTCGATGCGCTTGGGCAGCAGGAGGTTCGCGTACGCCTCGTCGGCGCGCACCGCCTCGAGCACCTCGTAGGCGACGATGCGGGGCGGCGACACGCGCACCTGGCGGGGTCGCTGGGCGTCGCGGTCACGGGCGGGCCGTCGGGCGGGGCGTTGCTGCTGCACCCGTCAACTGTACGCGGCGGGGCCGTGGGCACGCCCGCCGCCGCCCGCCGCCGTCGGTCGGCCGACCGGCGCGGCGGCCGCCAGGCGGCGGCACACGATGCGGCGGCTACTCGAGCGTGCGGAGCGATTCGGCGAGCCCGCGGCCCCAGTCGGCGGCGGCCATCGCGCCCTTGCCCGCGGGCTGCACCCGGACGAGCTCGACCGGCGCGTCGGCGGTGCCGACGAGCACCCGCCGGCGCTCGGGGCGCAATTCGCCCGCGGCGAGGGGCTCGACGGCCTCGGAGGGGTCGAGCGGGCGCGCCTCGAGCACCTTGAGCCGCTCGCCGCCGAGCGTCGTCCATGCGCCCGGCTCGGGGGTCGTGCCGCGGAAACGGGCGAGCACCGCACGGGCGTCGAGGCGCCAGTCGAGCCGGCCGTCGTCGATCGCGAGCTTCGGCGCGAGACTCGGCTCGCCCGTCTGGGGCACGGCGCGCGCCGTGCCCGCGACGAGACCGTCGACGACCTCCGCGAGCAGGTCCGCGCCGCGATCCGCGAGCATCTCGAGGGCGGCCCCCGCCGTCAGCCCGGCGTCGTTCGGCCAGCTGCGCGCCGCGAAGACGTCGCCGGCGTCGAGTTCGGGCACGAGCTGGAAGACGGAGGCCCCGAGCTCGGCGTCGTCGGCGATGATCGCGTGCTGCACGGGTGCCGCGCCGCGCCAGGCCGGCAGCACCGAGAAGTGCAGATTGATCCAGCCGAGTCGGGGCGTGGAGAGCAGCGGCTCGCGCACGAGCCCGCCGTAGGCGACGATCACGCCGAGATCGGGGCGGAGCGCCTCGATCCGGGCCGTCGCCTCCTCGTCGAGCCGCGCCGCCTTCACGACCGGCAGGCCGTGCGCCTCCGCCGCAGCCGCGACCGGCGACGGCGTGAGCACGCGCTTCCGCCCGAGCGGCGCATCGGGGCGCGTCACGACGCCGACCACCTCGTGGTCGCCGCGGCCGACGAGTCGTTCGAGGCTCGGGACGGCAGGAGCGGGGGTACCGGCGAAGACGAGGCGCAAAGAGGTCACCGGATCATTCTTCCGGATCGCCGGGCGCGAGTCTCGTGCGAGAGCCTGCCCGCGATTCACCCGACGTTCGCGTCATGGCACCTCGGGATCGTCGGCGCGCACGCGAAGCACGCGCGGGCGCTGCGGCCGACGGCCCGCGACCGGACGCCGCCGCTCGGTCGCGACACGGATCATCTCCGCACGGAGCGCCCGCGCCACCGCCGCACCGGCACCGTAGTCGAACCGCACGATCGCCCGTTCGAGCTCGTCGTCGACCGGGGTGGGCCCGAGCACGTCGACCCCGGGTGCCGCCGCGGTCGCGGCGGAGATCGCCCGTTCCACCCCGGCGTGCGGGGCGGTGACGCTCGCCACCCGCACCGCGGGCGGGAACCGCAGCGCTCGCCGGGCGGCGAGCTCGGTGCCGGCCCACTCGAGCTGTCGCCAGCCCGCGAGCGCCTGCGCGAGCGCACCCGCGACCCCGACGAGGAAGACCGGGGCACCCGGTGCGGCCAGTGCCGCCGCGTTCGACCACCAGCGGAGGCAGTCCTCTGCGACCCGCAGGGACTCGCGCAGGAGCATCCGCTCGCCGTCGAGGAGCAGCACCGCCCGGTAGCCGCCCTCCGCGACGGGCTCAGCACCGCGCGTCGCGACGACGAGCGCCGGTTCGGCGCCGACCCGCAGCACCGGACGCTCGCCGTCGGAGAGGATCACCCGCGCCCTCGGGAACGCCCGGCCGAGCTCCTCGGCCGTGCGGCTCGCGCCGACCGTCACGGCGCGCAGCTTCGTCGACTCGCACACCGGACACTGCCAGTTCGCGGCGCTCGTGCCGCACAGGGTGCAGCGGGGCGCGCCGCCCGCGCGCGGCACGGCCAGGACGCCGCCGCAGGCCGCGCAGCGCGCCGGCTCGCGGCAGCGGTCGCAGGAGAGCATCGGGGTGTGGCCCGGTCTGGCGACCTGCACGAGCACCGGCCCCGCCTGCACGGCCTCCTGCGCCTGGCGCCACGCGGCCGACGGGATGCGCGCCGACCCCGGCTCGGGCGTCGCCTGCTGCTCGGTCGGGATGACCCGCGGGCGCACGTGGCGATGGGCTCCCACCGCCCGCACCCACCCGATCTCGACGAGCCGCTCGACCTCGACGCTGCGGGTGTGACCGAGGAGGAGCAGGGCCGCGCCGGACTGCTCCTGACGGATCAGTGCGACATCGCGCGGATGCGCTCCCGGACTCAACGGCTCGTTCATGAGGGCGTCGCCGTCGTCCCAGAGGGCGATGAGGCCGAGCCTCGCCGCCGGCGCGTAGACCGTCGAACGGTTGCCGACGATGATGCGTGCAGCTTCGCCGCTCGCGTCGAGGAAGGCCCGGAAGCGAGCGCCGCCCGTCTGCCGGGCGTCGGTGCGGAGCACCCGCCGAGGGTCGACGACCTCGGCGAGGGCGGCCTGCAGTTGCTCCTGGTCGCGATAGTCGGGCACGACGAGGAGGCTCGACCGGTCGGCCGCCAGGGTCGCCGCAGCCGCCTCCGCGAGCGTGACCGCCCACGCTCCGACCCACTCCCCCGACGGCAGCCTGATCGGCCGGGGGTCGGCGGCGAGGGCCATCCGCTCACCGCCCGCGATGCCCGCCTCGACGACGCCGGCCTCGTAGCCGGTGACGGCCGTGGCCGCCGGGAGCTCGCCCGGGTCGGGCTCGGCCGCCCGCCAGGCGCGCTCGACGCGCACGTATCGGCTCGGGATCGCCAGTCGAAGGACGTCGCTCGCGTTGCCGGCCGCGCGATCGGCGACCGCCCGTGCGAGCGCCCACACCTCGGCGGCGAGCAGGGGCACCTCGGAGACGACGAGGTCGAGCTCGGCGAGGCGCCCCTCGTACTCGCTCGACTCGGCGAGCTCGACGAGCCAGCCGTCGGCGATCCGACCGCCCGATCGCAACGGCACCCGCACCCGGACGCCGGGCTTCGCCTCATCGACGAGCCGCTCGGGCACGCGGTAGTCGAACAGCTGGTCGAGCTGCGGCAGCGGCGAATCGACGAGCACCCTGGCGACCGGGCCGGCCGTCACCTCAGAGCCCGGCGGCGGAGCGGAGGTCGGCGACGCGGTCGAGACGCTCCCACGTGAAGTCGGGCAGCTCGCGCCCGAAGTGGCCGTAGCTCGCCGTCTGCGCGTAGATCGGGCGCAGCAGGTCGAGGTCGCGGATGATGGCGGCCGGGCGGAGGTCGAACACCTCGCGGATGGCGCCGATGATCTCGTCGTCGGGCAGCACGCCGGTGCCGAAGGTCTCGACGTAGAGCCCGACGGGCGCCGCCTTGCCGATCGCGTACGCGACCTGCAGCTCGAGCCGGTCGGCGAGCCCTGCGGCCACCGCGTTCTTCGCGACCCAGCGCATCGCATAGGCAGCCGAACGGTCGACCTTCGAGGGGTCCTTGCCGCTGAACGCGCCGCCCCCGTGACGGCTCGCGCCGCCGTAGGTGTCGATGATGATCTTGCGGCCCGTGAGGCCCGCGTCGCCCTGCGGGCCGCCGATCTCGAACCGGCCGGTCGGGTTGATGAGCACCGCGAGCTCGGGCCGCGCGAGCTCGACCTGGTCGAGCACCGGACGGATGACGAGCTCTTCGACCTCGGCCCGCAGCTGCTCGTTCGAGACGGCCGGCGAGTGCTGGGTCGAGAGCACGACCGTCTCGATCGTCTTCGGCGTCGGCCCGTCGTACCCGATGGTCACCTGGGTCTTGCCGTCGGGGCGCAGGTAGTCGAGCTCGCCCGCCTTGCGCACGTTCGCAAGGCGCTCGGCGAGTCGGTGCGCGAGCCAGATCGGCACCGGCATGAGCTCGGGGGTCTCGCGCGTGGCGTAGCCGAACATGATGCCCTGGTCGCCCGCACCCTGGCGGTCGAGCGCGTCCTCGCTGGCGCGCTCGCGCGCCTCGAAGGCGTGGTCGACGCCCTGGGCGATGTCGGGCGACTGGCCGCCGATCGAGACCGAGACGCCGCACGAACGGCCGTCGAACCACACGTCGGAGGAGTCGTAGCCGATCGAGGTGACCCGCTCGCGCACGATCGCCGGGATCTCGACGTAGCCCGAGGTGGTGACCTCGCCGGCGACGTGCACGAGCCCCGTGGTCACGAGCGTCTCGACGGCGACCCGGCTGTGCGGGTCGACGGCGAGCAGCGCGTCGAGGATCGAGTCCGAGATCTGGTCGCAGATCTTGTCGGGGTGGCCTTCGGTCACGGACTCGGAGGTGAAGAGGCGGAGGGCGCTCATACGGGGTCGGCTTCTTTCGTGGTGCGGTCTTCGGTGGTGTTCGCGAACTTCGAGACAACCACGTCGAGGATGGCACCGGCCACCGACGGTTTCGTTCCGTGAAGTCGTGTGACGATCTCGTCGTCGCCGCCGAGGATGACGACGGAGTTGTCGTCGCTCGCGAAGCCCTCGGTCCAGCCGACGCGGTTCACGACGAGGACGTCGGCGCCCTTCGCACGGCGCTTGGCGCGGCCGAGCTCGAGCAGCCGCTCGTCGTCGGGCTCGGTCTCGGCGGCGAAGCCGACGAGGAGGGTGCCGTCGTGCGGGGCGTGCCCGAGGCCGGCGAGGATGTCGGGATTGCGGACGAGCTCGATCGTCAGCCCGTCGTTCGAGGCGTCCTTCTTGATCTTCTGCTCGCTGATGCTCGCGGGGCGGTAGTCGGCGACGGCCGCGGCCATGATCACCGCGTCGGCGCCGCGGGCGGCCTCGGTGACGGCCGCCTGGAGCTCGAGCGCGCTCGAGACGCGGCGGAGATCGCACCCGGCGGGGTCGGCGACCTCGAGGTTCGCGGCGACGAGGGTCACCTCGGCGCCCCGTGCACGGGCGGCCTCGGCGATCGCGACGCCCTGCTTGCCGCTCGAACGGTTGCCGAGGAAGCGCACGGGGTCGAGCGGTTCGCGCGTGCCGCCGGCGGTCACGACGATGCGGCGACCCGCGAGGTCGCGGTTCGCGGGCGCACCGGATGCCACGACCGCGAGTGCCGCCGCGACGATGACGTCGGGCTCCTCCATGCGGCCGGGGCCGCTGTCGGCGCCCGTGAGCTGGCCGACCGCGGGGCCGACGACGGTGACGCCGCGGGCCTCGAGCGTCGCGATGTTCGCCTGCGTCGCGGGATGCCGCCACATCTCGGTGTGCATCGCCGGGGCGATCACCACGGGCGCCTCGCTCGCGAGGACGCTGTTGCCGAGCAGGTCGTCGGCGAGCCCGGCGGCGAGCTTCGCGATCGAGTTCGCCGTGGCCGGGGCGATGACGATGAGGTCGGCGGCCTGGCCCATCGCGACGTGCCGGACCTCGGCGACGCCCTCGTACAGCTCGGTGTGCACCGGGTTGCGCGAGATCGCCTCGAGGGTGGGCCGGCCGACGAAGCGCAGCGCGCCCTCGGTCGGGATGACGTGCACATCGTGCCCGGCGAGCACGAGGGCACGGACGACGCCGACGGCCTTGTACGCCGCGATGCCGCCGGTGATGCCGACGACGATGTTGAGGGTCACGCGGCCCCCGGTGTCACTCGCCCAGCGGGCGGAGCCGGAGCTTGTCCTCGTTGATCTCGTGCATGGCCACCGAGAGGGGCTTGTCGTCGATCGACGAGTCGACGAGCGGGCCGACGTTGTCGAACAGGCTGCCCTCGTGCAGGTCGGCGTAGTAGTCGTTGATCTGGCGGGCGCGCTTGGAGGCGAAGATGACCAGCTGGTACTTCGAGTCGACCTTCGAGAGCAGGTCGTCGATGGGCGGGTCGATGATGCCGGAAAGCTTCTCAGCCATGGAGTGACTCCTTGTTTCGTGGGTGCGCGCCGAGCGCGCGAAAGCTCGTGGCGAGGGTGCCCGAACCGCGACGGCTCAACGGCGACCCTTGCGCGGTCTCATCAAGTCTACGACCTTCTGAGCCGCCTCGCCGACTTCGTGGTTCACGACCTGGTGGTCGAACTCGTCGACGGCGGCCAGTTCGACCTTCGCGGTCTCGAGGCGGCGCTGCTGTTCGGCGGCCGTCTCGGTGCCCCGTCCGACGAGGCGTCGGACGAGTTCGTCCCACGTCGGCGGGAGGAGGAACACGAGCGTCGCGTCGGGCATCGCACGGCGCACCGAGCGGGCGCCCTGGATGTCGATCTCGAGCAGCACGCTCTGGCCGGCGGCGATCGCGTCCTCGACGGGACCGCGCGGCGTGCCGTAGCGCGAGGCGTTGTGCACCGTCGCCCACTCGAGCAGCTCGCCGGCCTCGACCATGCGATCGAACTCGGCGTCGTCGACGAAGAAGTAGCTCTCGCCCTCGACCTCGCCGGGGCGGGGCGCGCGCGTCGTCGCCGACACCGAGAGCTTGACCTCGGGATGGTGCTGGCGGATGTAGCCGGCGACCGTGCCCTTGCCGACCGCGGTCGGACCTGCGAGCACGACGAGCCGGTCGCCCGTGCCGCCGTGCGCGGCGACCCACTCGGCGATGAACTCGCGCAGGCGACGGCGCTGCAGGCGGCCGAGGCCGCCGAGGCGCTTCGAGGTCGAGATCTCGAGCTCCTGCATGATGCGCGTCGACTTCGTGGCGCCGATCGCGGGGATGGAGGTGAGGAACTCGGTGACCCGCAGGCGGCCCTCCACGCCCTCGGGCTCCTCGAAGGCGACCCGGAGCACGTCGAGCGGGCTGCGGCGGCCGGAGGCCACCTCGGCCTTCACGGCCGCACGGGCGCGCCGGGCGGCGACCGCCGCACGGGACGCGGCGACGCGGTCGACGTCGGGCGGGGTGGTCGCGGTGGCGCGGGCGTCAGACATCGACGCTCCCGACCTCGTCGACCCGACGGGCGACGGCATCGGCGAGGCCGTCGGGGCCGGCGGCGAGCAGCGAACGCGACTCGCTCACGATGACGCCGGAGCTGTACGCCCCGTAGATCGAGCGGAGCTCGCGGAGCTCACCGCCCTGGTGGCCGAAGCCCGGTGCGAGCACCGGCAGCCCCGGACGGGGCGGCTCGCCGTCGCGGTCGAGGCCCGCCGCACGCAGGTCGACGGTCGCCCCGATGACGACGCCGACGGAGCCGAGCGAGCGCTCCGAGGCATCCGCGCGACCCTGGTTCCAGGCGACGACGCCCGCGGTGATCGCACCGGCGACCGTGGAGCCGGCGCGGCTCGACTGCTGCAGCACGGCGCGCTGCACGGCGGCGGCCTCGGGGTTCGAGGTCGCCGCGAGCACGAAGAGGCCCTTGCCGGCGCGTTCGGCCGCGACCATGACCTGCTCGATCGAGCCGAGGCCCTGGTAGGCGCTGATCGTCATGGCGTCCGCCTCGAGCGAGGATCCGGGCCGCAGCCAGGCCTTGCCGTACGCGTCGACGCTCGAGCCGATGTCGCCGCGCTTCGCGTCGGCGATGACGAGGAGCCCCGCGTCACGGGCCTCGGCGAGCACGCGCTCGAGCGCGGCGTAGCCGGCCGCACCGTGCCGCTCGAAGAACGCGACCTGCGGCTTCACGATGCCCGCGCGGCCGGCCGCCGCGTCGATCGTGCGCAGACCGAACTCGCGCACGCCGGCGGCGGAGTCGTCGTAGCCCCACGACGCGAGCAACGACGCGTGGGGGTCGATCCCGACGCACAGACGCCCGTACGCGGCGAAGACGGCCGCGAGCCGCTCGCCGAACGGCAATGGTTCGACGCTCACGCCGACGCCTCCCGCTTCGCCTGGTAGTCCTGCAGGCTCGTGACCTCGAAGCCGTCGCCGTTGACGTCGAGCGACGCGACGGCGGCCGAGAGCTCGGCGATCGTCGTGAACAGCGGGATGTCGGCGGCGACGGCGGCAGCACGGATCTCGTAGCCGTCGGCGCGGGCCGAGCGGCCGCTTGGGGTGTTCACGACGATGTCGACCTCGCCGCGGTTGATGAGCTCGACCACCGAGTCCGCGTCCTCGCTCGGCTTCTCGCTGAACTTCGTCACCTCGCGGGCGCCGATGCCGTTGCGGCGCAGCACCTCGGCGGTGCCCTCGGTCGCGGTGATCTCGTAGCCGAGCTGCTGCAGACGCAGCACCGGCAGGATGATCGCACGCTTGTCGCGGTCGGAGACCGAGACGAAGACCGTGCCGGTCTCGGGCATGCCGCCGTACGCGGCGAGCTGGCTCTTCGCGAACGCGCGCGGGAAGTCGCGGTCGATGCCCATGACCTCGCCGGTCGAGCGCATCTCGGGGCCGAGCACGGAGTCGACCATGATGCCCTCGCGGGTGCGGAAGCGGTGGAAGGGCAGCACGGCCTCCTTGACCGCGACCGGAGCGTCGAGCGGCACGCGCGAGCCGTCGGACGCGGGCAGCATGCCCTCGGCGACGAGCTCGGCGACGGTCGCGCCCACCATGATGCGGCTCGCGGCCTTCGCGAGCGGGATGCCGAGCGCCTTGGAGACGAACGGCACCGTGCGGCTGGCCCGCGGGTTCGCCTCGAGCACGTAGAGCACGCCCGCCCCGATCGCGAACTGCACGTTGAGCAGGCCGCGCACGCCGATGCCTTCGGCGATCGCGCGCGTCGCCTCGCGGACCCGGTCGACCTCGGCGCGGCCGAGGGTCACGGGCGGGAGGGTGCAGCTCGAGTCGCCCGAGTGCACGCCGGCCTCCTCGATGTGCTCCATGACGCCGCCGATGTAGAGGTCGGTGCCGTCGTAGAGGGCGTCGACGTCGATCTCGATCGCGTCGTCGAGGAAGCGGTCGACGAGCAGCGGGTGGCTCGGACCCACGATGCCCTGGCCCTCGATGCGCGCGAAGTAGTCGGCGAGCGAGGCGGTGTCGTAGACGATCTCCATGCCGCGGCCGCCGAGCACGTAGCTCGGGCGCACGAGCACCGGGTAGCCGATGCCCTCGGCCACGTGCACCGCACCGGCGAGGTCGACGGCGGTGCCGTTCTTCGGCGCGAGGAGGCCCGCGGCGTCGAGGATGCCCGAGAAGAGGCCGCGTTCCTCGGCGAGGTCGATCGCCTCGGGCGTCGTGCCGAGGATCGGGATGCCCGCCGCCTCGAGGCCCTTGGCCAGGCCGAGCGCGGTCTGGCCGCCGAGCTGCACGACGACGCCGACGAGCTCACCCGACTGCGACTCGGCGTGGATGACCTCGAGCACGTCCTCGAGCGTGAGCGGCTCGAAGTACAGCCGGTCGCTCGTGTCGTAGTCGGTCGAGACCGTCTCGGGGTTGCAGTTGATCATGATGGTCTCGAAGCCCGCGGCCGAGAGCGCGAACGACGCGTGCACGCACGAGTAGTCGAACTCGACGCCCTGGCCGATGCGGTTCGGGCCCGACCCGAGGATGACGACCTTGCGGCGGTCGCTCGGGGCGACCTCGGTCTCCTGGTCGTAGCTCGAGTAGTGGTACGGCGTGAGCGCCGGGAACTCCCCCGCGCAGGTGTCGACGGTCTTGTACACCGGGCGGATGCCGAGGATGTGACGCACCTCGCGGGCGTCGGCCTCGCTGCCGAAGCCGCGGAGCTCGGCGATCTGCGCGTCGGAGAACCCGTGGTCCTTCGCGAGCAGCAGCGTGTCGTGGTCGAGCGCCTCGGCCGCGGCGACGTGCGCGGCGACCTCGTTGATGAGCACGATCTGGTCGAGGAACCAGGGATCGATCTTCGTCGACTCGAAGGCCTGCTCGATCGTGGCACCCTTGCGGAGCGCCTGCTGGACGAGCACGATGCGACCGTCGGTCGGCACCTTCGCCTGCTCGAGGAGCTCCTCGACGGTGCGCGCCTCCTCGCCCCAGTGGAACGACGAGCCGCGCTTCTCGAGCGAGCGCAGCGCCTTCTGCAGTGCGGTCGCGTAGTTGCGGCCGATGGCCATCGCCTCGCCGACCGACTTCATGGTCGTCGTGAGGGTCGGGTCGGCGGCCGGGAACTTCTCGAACGCGAAGCGGGGCACCTTGACGACGACGTAGTCGAGCGTCGGCTCGAAGCTCGCGGGCGTCACCCGGGTGATGTCGTTCGGGATCTCGTCGAGGCGGTAGCCGATGGCGAGCTTCGCGGCGATCTTCGCGATCGGGAAGCCGGTCGCCTTCGAGGCGAGCGCGCTCGAGCGGGACACGCGCGGGTTCATCTCGATGACGATGACGCGGCCGTCGACCGGGTCGATCGCGAACTGGATGTTGCAGCCGCCGGTGTCGACGCCGACGGCGCGGATGATGTCGATGCCGATGTCGCGGAGGTTCTGGAACTCCCGGTCGGTCAGCGTGAGCGCGGGCGCGACGGTGATCGAGTCGCCCGTGTGCACGCCGACGGGGTCGACGTTCTCGATCGAGCACACCACGACGGTGTTGTCGTGCGTGTCGCGCATGAGCTCGAGCTCGTACTCCTTCCAGCCGAGGATGGACTCCTCCAGGAGCACCTCGGTGGTCGGCGAGTCGTGCAGGCCCGCACCGGCGATGCGGCGCAGGTCGGTCTCGTCGTACGCGAAGCCCGAGCCGAGGCCGCCCATCGTGAACGAGGGGCGCACCACGAGCGGGTAGCCGAGGTCCTCGGCCGCGGCCAGCACCTCGTCCATCGTGTGCGCGATGTGCGAGCGCGCGACGTCGGCGCCGCACTCGACGACGAGCTCCTTGAAGAGCTGCCGGTCCTCGCCCTTGCGGATCGCGTCGACCTTCGCGCCGATGAGCTCGACGCCGTGCTTCTCGAGGATGCCCGCGTCGTGCAGCGCGATCGCCGCGTTGAGGGCGGTCTGCCCGCCGAGCGTCGGCAGCACCGCGTCGGGGCGCTCCTTGATGATGATCTTCTCGATGATCTCGGGGGTGATCGGCTCGATGTACGTCGCGTCCGCGAAGTCGGGGTCGGTCATGATCGTGGCCGGGTTCGGGTTCACGAGGATGACCCGGACGCCCTCGGCCCGCAGCACGCGGCAGGCCTGCGTGCCCGAGTAGTCGAACTCGGCCGCCTGGCCGATGACGATCGGCCCGGAGCCGATGACCAGGACGGAATTGATGTCGTCGCGCTTGGGCATTAGTTGCCGTTCTCCTTGCTCGCGATGACCATGTCGCGGAACCGGTCGAAGAGGTAGTTGGCGTCGTGCGGGCCGGCAGCCGACTCGGGGTGGTACTGCACGCTGAACGCGGGGATGTCGAGGCAGTTGAGTCCCTCGACGACGTTGTCGTTGAGGCCGACGTGGCTCACCTCGACCCGGCCGAAGCCCTCGCTCGACTCGCTGATGCGATCGGTCGGCGCGTCGACGGCGAAGCCGTGGTTGTGCGCGGTGATCTCGACCCGACCGGTCGCGCGGTCGAGCACGGGCTGGTTGATGCCGCGGTGCCCGAACGTCAGCTTGTAGGTGCCGAAGCCGAGGGCGCGACCGAGCAGCTGGTTGCCGAAGCAGATGCCGAAGTAGGGCACCCCGGCGCGGAGCGCGGTGCGGAGGATCTCGACGTGCTGGTCGGATGCCGCGGGGTCGCCCGGTCCGTTCGAGAAGAACAGCGCGTCGGGGCGGAGCGCGAGCACGTCGTCGGCGGTCGTGGTCTGCGGGAGCACGTGCACGTCGAAGCCGCGTTCGGCGAGGTAGTTCAGCGTCGAGGTCTTGACCCCGAGGTCGAGCACGGCCACCGAGCCGACGCGCTCGCCGGTCGCGGGCAACGAGTAGGGCTCGGCCGTCGAGACGGCGCCCGAGAGGTTCTGCCCGGCCATCTGCGCGCCCGACTGCACGACCGCGAGCTGCTCGCCCGAGCTCAGTGCGGCGTCGTCGCCCGAGAAGATGCCCGCGCGCATGGAGCCGGCCGAGCGGAGGTGCCGGGTGAGCGCCCGGGTGTCGATGCCCGAGATGCCGACGACGCCCGAGGCGACGAGGTCGTCGTCGAGGCTGCGCTGCGAGCGGAAGTTCGAGACGACGCGCGAGGGGTCGCGCACGATGAAGCCGGCGACCCAGATGCGGTTCGACTCCTCGTCGGCGTCGTTCATGCCCGTGTTGCCGATGTGCGGCGCCGTCATCATGACGATCTGCCCGGCGTACGACGGGTCGGTGAGGGTCTCCTGGTAGCCGGTCATGCCGGTCGCGAAGACGGCCTCGCCGACGGTGCGCCCGCGGGCGCCGTAGGCGCGCCCCTCGTATCGCGTCCCGTCCTCGAGGACGAGCACGGCGGGGTCGCCCGCGCGGCCGAAGGCGGTGGGCGCGGCGCTCTCGGGCGCGGCGGGCGGCTCGCTCGCGGTCTCGACGGCGGCCGCGGGCGCACCGACCGGCTCGCTCGCGGTGGTCTCGGGCGTGCCCTGGGGCTCGCTCGCGGTGGTCTCGGGCGTGCCCAGCGGCTCGCTCGCGGGGTTGGGGGTCTCAGTCATCCGAGGCCTCGCTCTCGTGTTGTTCCGGCCGCGGTGCGGCTGGCGCCGCGGCGATGTCGTGGATGGCCCGGATGATGCGGGCCTGGTCGCCCGGATACCGGGCTCGGAGGTAGCTGTCGACCCGGGGCGCCGCGCCCTCGGACTCGTCGCTCGTGGCGGGGACCCAGCTGAGGGCGATGAGGCCCTCGGGCTCGACGCCGCGGTCGATCGCGTAGCTCGCGGTCTCGGCTCCGGCGACGCGGTCGGCGGGGATGAAGCTCACCGGTTCGCCCGCGATGCGGAGGGCGACGCCCTCGGGCATCACCTCGATGCGGCCGGCGCCTCGGAAGGCGAGGCCCTGCACGGCGAGCCGTTCGAGCGGCTCGCCCACGGGCGTCGTGGCGACGTAGAGCACCTCGGCCTCGAGCACCGCCTCGCCACGGACGGCGGGCACGGGGTAGGCCGAGAGCACCGAGTCGCGCGCCGCGCGTCGGCGCCACGAGCGCACCATGAGCCAGGCGATCACCGCGAGGACGGCGACGGCGACGAGCGCGCCGATCCACTTATCCATGCGTGCCCCCGTTGGCGGCGGCCGCGAACTCGGCGATCTCCTCGGCGGGACGCACCCGCCCCTCGAGGGCGGTCGCATAGCCGGCGTGGAAGGTCGCGACGACCCGCCCCGGCAGGGTGCGGCCGAGGTAGGGCGAGTTGGTGCTGCGGCCGGCGAGTCGATCGAGGTCGAACACCGCGGAGGCGTTCGGGTCGTAGAGCGTCAGCTCGGCGGCCGCGCCGGCGGCGATCGCCTCGCCCTGGCCGCGCAGGCGGCCGATCCTCGCGGGCGCCTGCGAGAGCACGCGGGCGACGTCGCTCCAGTCGAGCAGTCCGTTCTCGACCACGGCGCCGTGCACCACGGAGAGGGCGGACTCGAGCCCCACCATGCCGTTCGCCGCGGCATCCCACTCGCTCTCCTTCGCCTCGACCGGGTGCGGTGCGTGGTCGGTCGCGACGATGTCGATCGTGCCGTCGGCGAGCGCGGCGCGCAGCGCCAGCGTGTCCTCGGTGCGGCGCAGCGGCGGGTTGACCTTGAACCGCGGGTCGTAGCCCCTGATGAGGTCTTCGGTCAGCAGCAGGTGGTGCGGGGTGACCTCGGCCGTGACGTCGATGCCGCGGGCCTTCGCCCAGCGGATGACCTCGACCGAGCCGGCGGTCGAGACGTGGCACACGTGCAGGCGGCTGCCGACGTGCTCGGCGAGCAGCACGTCGCGCGCGATGATCGACTCCTCGGCGACCGCGGGCCATCCGGCGAGGCCCAGTTCGCCAGAGAGCGCGCCCTCGTTCATCTGGGCGCCCTCGGTGAGGCGCGGCTCCTGCGCGTGCTGGGCGATGACGCCGTCGAAGGCCTTCACGTACTCGAGCGCACGGCGCATGAGCAGCGGGTCGGAGACGCAGAACCCGTCGTCGCTGAACACGCGCACGTTCGCCCGCGAGCGGGCCATCGCGCCGAGTTCGGCGAGCTCGGAGCCCTTGAGGCCCACCGTGACGGCGCCGATCGGCTGCACCGTGGCGTACCCGGCCGAGCGGCCGAGGCTCGCCTCCTGCTCGACGACGCCCGCGGTGTCGGCGACGGGGAAGGTGTTCGCCATCGCGAAGACCGCGGTGAACCCGCCGGCGGCGGCCGCCTGCGTGCCGGTGAGCACCGTCTCGCTCTGCTCGTATCCGGGCTCGCGGAGGTGGGTGTGCAGGTCGACGAGGCCGGGCAGGGCGATGAGCCCGTCGGCGTCGTGCACGGTCGCCCCGGCGACGCCGGAGATGCTGCCGACCTCGGCGATGACGCCGCCGTCGATCAGGATGTCGGCGCGCTCGCCGCTCGGGAGCGTCGCACCGGTGATGAGGTGACGCCCCGGCATCAGCTCTCACCCCGTTCGCCCGACAGCAGCATGTAGAGGGCGGCCATTCTCACTGATACTCCGTTCGCGACCTGTTCTCGCACCGTGGACCGCGGCGAATCCGCCGCGCGAGCCGAGATCTCGAGCCCGCGGTTCATGGGCCCGGGGTGCATGACCATCGTAGTCGGGGGCAGGCGGTCGAACCTGGCGTCGTCGAGGCCCCAGGTGCGTGCGTACTCGCGGCTGTTCGGGAAGAACGCCGCGTGCATGCGCTCCGCCTGGATGCGGAGCATCATGACGACGTCGGGCGCGCCGGCGAGCGCGGCGTCGAGGTCGTAGCCCACCGCGGCGGGCCAGGCGCCGGTCTCGACGGGCACGAGGGTCGGAGGCGCGACGAGCTCGACCTCGGCGCCGAGGGTCGTGAGCAGCCACACGTTCGAGCGGGCGACCCGCGAATGCAGGATGTCCCCGACGATGACGACATGCACGCCGTCGAGCCCGCGTCCGCGGGAGGATCCCCCGTGCAGGCGCCGTCGGATGGTGAATGCGTCGAGGAGCGCCTGGGTGGGGTGCTCGTGGGTGCCGTCGCCCGCGTTCACCACGCCGGCGTCGATCCAGCCGCTCGTCGCGAGCGTCAGCGGAGCGCCGGAGGCGTGGTGGCGGATGACCACCCCGTCGGCGCCCATCGCCTGCAGCGTCTGGGCCGTGTCCTTCAGGCTCTCGCCCTTCGAGACGCTCGAGCCCTTCGCACTGAAGTTGATGACGTCGGCGGAGAGCCGCTTCGCTGCGGCCTCGAACGAGATGCGGGTGCGCGTCGAGTCCTCGAAGAAGAGGTTCACGACGGTCTTGCCGCGGAGCGTCGGGAGCTTCTTGACCTCGCGTTCCTGCACCGCGGCCATGTCCTCCGCGATGTCGAGCAGCGCGATGGCCTCGTCGCGGCCGAGCTCGCGGGTGCCGAGGAGGTGCTTCATCGGGCTCCCCCCTCGGTCGGGACGTCCTCGATCGAGACGGCGTCGTCGCCGTCGACCTCCTCGAGGCGCACGTTGATGCGTTCCCGCGTCGAGCTCGGGAGGTTCTTGCCGACGAAGTCGGCCCGGATCGGGAACTCGCGGTGCCCACGGTCGACGAGCACGGCGAGGCGAACGGCTCGGGCGCGTCCGAGGTCGGCGAGCGCGTCGAACGCGGCGCGGATGGTGCGCCCCGAGTACAGCACGTCGTCGACGAGCACGACGGTCTTGCCGTCGATGCCGCCCGGCGGGACCTCGGTCGGCGAGGGCGTCCGCAGGCGGGTGTGCGCGAGGTCGTCTCGGTACATCGTGACGTCGAGCGATCCGGCGAGCACTGCGGGGGCATCGGGTTCGATGCGGGCGATGGTCTCGGCGATCCGACGGGCGAGGACCACGCCGCGCGTCGGGATTCCGAGGAGGACGAGATCGTCCGAACCGCGATTGGATTCGAGGATCTCGTGCGAGATGCGGGTCAACGCCCGCTGGATGTCAGCCTGACTGAGCACAGCACGTGCCATCAACCGACTCCCTTCTCCGCCTCACAGGACGGCCTTAAAGGTTGCCAACTCCGACGAGTCTATCAGCGCACCCGGACCTCCCCGTCGGGGAGGGTCATGCGTCGTCGCGTCGCGACGCTGGCGCGCGGCGGGGTGCCGCCGGTACGGTTCGGGCATGCGCACGATCCCGTCCCGGCCCTGGGCCGTCGTCTCGGCGTTCGCCGCCGTCGCGTGGGCGTTCTTCCTGCTGCCTCCGCAGCAGGCCGTCTGGTCGGGTGCCGGCGCCCCCGCCTGGCTGGCCGCGCTCGACCACTCCCCCGTGTACGAGGGCCTCCGCGCCTGGCTCGTCTCCGCAGGCGCGAGCGACTTCTACCTCGTGTTCGGCGCCGCGGCCTCGGTGTCGTTCGCGCTCATCTGGTTCGCCACCGGCCCGGCATTCGCCCGCTTCGGGTGGAGCGGACGCGTCCTCGGCTGGATCATCCTCGCCGGCGCACCGATCACCGTGCTCTCGTACACGAACCATCCGGTCGATGCCCCGCTGCACCGGCTCTGGGGCGCCGAGGGCGTCGCCCTGCTCCTGATCGGCGTGTGGGCACTGGTCGTCGCCGTCCTTGCGCCGCGCGACGGGAGCGTGCCGGTGTGGGAGCGCCTGCTGCTCGTCGTCACCCTGCCCGTGATCGTCGGATCGACCGTGCTGCTCACGTACTGGCCGCACGGCAGCCTCGTCGGGCTCGGTCTCGTGGCCGTCGCCTTCGCGGCGTGGGGTCGTCGAACCGACGAGCGAGGCTGACACGACGGATGCCCCGGGGCCGACGTGCGAGCGACGTCGGCCCCGGGGCATCCGCAGATCTCAACGACGGCCGATCGGGCGCGTGAGCGCCTTGGCCGCGATGACCGCGGCGGCGGCGACCAGCACGACGTCCTTGAGGATGTACTGCGCGGTCAGCGTCGGGCCCGCGCTGGTGAAGAGCTCGCCGGTGAAGAACACCAGCGGCGAGAAGATGCCGACGAACGTGCCGGCGAGGGCGAGGAGCCCGATGCGCAGCAGGAAGCCCGTGATGAACGCGAGGCCGACGAAGACCTCGAGCGAGGCGGTGATCGCCATCGCGGCGTAGCCGTCGACGAGGCCGAACGAGAGCGCGTTCCATGTGCGCATGACGAGGTCCTCGACGGGGCTGACGCCCGGGAGGAACTTCAGCGCGCCGAACACGAGGAACACGAGGCCGAGCGAGACGCGGAGTGCCGGGACGCCGATGCGGGCGAGGAAGCGCTGGACGACGGCCTGCGCGGAGTTCGCGCGATCGAGGACGGAGTCGAGACCCGTCGCGGTCGAGACGCGTCCGGTGCCGAGAGCGGTGGTGGACATGGTGATGCCTTTCTGACGGTGTGATGTGGGAGTGGCAGCCGGATGCGGCAGCACATCCATCTCATCGGCGCGACGCCCCCTGGTCGCCATGGCATCCGCTGATTCCCGCTCGTGGTCTCCCCCGAACCCGCCCTCAGGGCAATGGAGGCCGAACCCCCCGAGTGCGGGGTGCGCCGCCGCCGCACCGCGTGGTGCAATGGCGGCATGGCCGACGTGATGATCGCGGTGACGCCGTTCCACGGGCACGTCGCGCC
Organism: Agromyces sp. NPDC057679; assembly: GCF_042799635.1. Classification (NCBI taxonomy): domain Bacteria; kingdom Bacillati; phylum Actinomycetota; class Actinomycetes; order Micrococcales; family Microbacteriaceae; genus Agromyces; species Agromyces sp. NPDC057679. The sequence continues at coordinate 455,224 of NZ_JBHVIK010000003.1, forward strand.
GATGGCGGTCGTGGCGGGGGCGTTCGTCGCCGCCGGGCACCGGGTGCGCGTCTACACGGGCGCGGCGCACGCCGCGGCGTTCGAGGCCGAGGGCGCCGAGGTCGTGCGCTGGCGCGAGGCTCCCGACTTCGACGAGCACGACCTCGCGGCGACCTTCCCCGAGCTCGGCTCAGGCACCGGCCTCGGCCAGCTCATGCGCAACATCGAGCAGCTGTTCATCCGCACCGGCGCCGCCCAGTGCCGCGACCTCGTCGAGGCGTACGGCACCCGACCCTGGGACGTGCTCGTCGCCGAGTCGACGAGTCTCGGCGCCGCGTTCGCGGCCGATCGCACCGCGACGCCGTGGGTGACGGTGTGCCTCACCCCGCTCACGCTCCTCGACCCCGGCACGCCCCCGCCCGGATTCGGCATCCCGCCGGCGCAGGGGCCGCTCGGGCGGATGCGCGACCGGGTGCTGATCGGCGCGCTGCGGGCGATCACGCGCCGGCTCCAGCGCGCGCACGAGGAGGAGCGCGCGCTCGCCGGCCTCCCGCCGGACGGGCGCACCTTCGACGAGGCGTGCTACTCCCCCGGGCTCGTCTGCGCGAGCGGCGTCGCGGAGCTCGACGTGCCACGGCCTGACACCGGGCGGGTGCGGTACGTGGGCGCGCTGGCAGCATCGCCGGATGCCTCGACGGCGGGCCGCGCACAATCGCTCCCCGAGTGGTGGCCCGAGCTGCTCGATCACGACCGGCCGGTGGTGCACGTCACCCAGGGCACCCAGCACCTCGAGCCGCGCGACCTCGTCGCCCCGAGCTTCGCCGCGCTCGGCAGGCAGGAACTGCTCCTCGTCGCGACGACGGGCCGGGCCGGCGTGGCGCGGTTCCCGTTCCCGGCGCCGCCGAACGCCCGGATCGCCGGCTTCGTGCCGCACACCGTGCTGCTGCCGCACGTCGACGTCATGATCACGAACGGCGGCTGGGGCGGAGTCCTCGCCGCGCTCTCCGCCGGCGTGCCGCTCGTCGTCGCCGGCGGTGACGCCGACAAGCCCGAGGCCGCGGCGCGCGTCGCCCGTTCGGGCGCCGGGATCGACCTGCGCACCGGCCGTCCGTCACCTCGGGCGGTGCTGCGCGCGTACCGCAGGGTCGCGGGCGACCCCGCCTACCGGGCGAACGCCGAACGCCTCGCCCGACGCCTGCGCGCCCACGACGGACCCCGTGAAGTCGTCGAGCTCACCACTGCGCACATGACGAACGCGGCCGACCCCGGGTGAGCGGGATCGACCGCGTTCGGTCGGGATTCGGGGCCGATCAGGCCTTCGCGTGCGAGATCGCGGCGAGCAGGCCGTTCACGAAGCCGGCCGAGTCGTCGGTCGACAGCACGGTCGCCGCCTCGACGGCCTCGGAGATCGCGACCGGGTCGGGCACCTCGTCGTTGTAGACGATCTCCCAGACGCCGATGCGCAGCAGCGCGCGGTCGACCGCGGGCATCCGCTCGAGCGTCCACCCGCGGGAGTTCGTCTCGATGAGCTCATCGATCTCGGCGCGGTGGTCGACGATGCCGTCGACGATCTCGCGCGCGTACAGCCATGACGCGGCCCGCTCGGGCTCGTTCGCGGCCTTCTGCGCCTCGACGACGAGCATCTGCTCGACCGGCACCTGGCGCATGTCGGCCGAGTACAGCATGTCGAGCGCGCGCTTGCGCGCCTTGGTACGGGCGCTCACTAGTCGTTCACGCGGCCGAGGTAGTCGCCCGTGCGGGTGTCGACCTTGACCTTGGTGCCCGTCTCGAGGAAGAGCGGAACCTGGATCTCGTAGCCGGTCTCGACGGTGGCGGGCTTGGTGCCGCCGGTCGAGCGGTCGCCCTGGAGGCCCGGCTCGGTGTAGGTGATCTCGAGCACGACCGAGGCCGGGAGGTCGATGTACAGCGGGTTGCCGTTGTTCAGGGCGATGGTGACGGCCTGGTTCTCGAGCATGAAGTTCGCGGCGTCGCCGACGACGGTCGACGAGACGGTGATCTGGTCGTAGTCGGTCGCGTCCATGAAGACGAAGCCCTCGCCGTCGTTGTACAGGTACGTGAAGTCGCGGCGATCGACGTTCTCGATCTCGATCTTCGCGCCCGCGTTGTACGTGCGGTCGACGGTCTTGCCGCTGACGACGTTCTTCAGCTTGGTGCGCACGAACGCACCGCCCTTGCCGGGCTTGACGTGCTGGAACTCGATGACGCTCCAGAGCTGGCCGTCGATCGAGAGGACGACGCCGTTCTTGATGTCAGCGGTGCTTGCCATGCGAATACGATCCATTCAGTTGCGAAGAGGCTCGGCCGGAATCGGCCCGAGAAAGTTCAGTCGATCGAGTGTAGTCGCTGCGCTGCGGGCGCGCCAATGCACCCCGGATGCCTCCTGCGCGCGCCGCACGCGATGCCCTAGCCTGTCGTGGTGATCGACGCCCCGCGCCCCGGACCCCGCCCGACCGTCTCGACCCAGGGCCCGCAGCGCCAGCTCGACCAGCGGGCGACGCCCGAGCTGTGGGGTCGCCTCGTGGCGAGCGTGTTCGACCTCGACGGGGTCGTCGAGGGGCACAGCCAGGTCTCGCCGAAGTCCTCCCGCGCGGTGTTCCTCGAGGGTCTCGACGTGGCGCGCGCGCCCGAGACCTCGCTGTTCCCCGACGGCCGGCTCGAGCCCGTGCACCTGCACGGCGTCGACGACACCAGCGTGCACCTCGTGCTGCCGGCCGCACGCGGTGCGCGGCTGACCGAGCTCGGCTGGGCCGAGCCGCACCAGTACGAGGACTTCGGCACCGAGTTCCTGGTCTACGGCCCGCGCGACGGGGCCGAGCTCGAGGTCGTCGTGTCGATCGTCGAGGAGAGCCTCGCCTACGCCCGCGGCGACTGAGCCGGGGCACGCGCTCGGGTTCAGCCCTCGGCGCGGCCCGTGATGACGTCGAGGAGGAGCCGGACCGCGGTCTCGTAGCCCGCGACGCCCTCGCCCACGACGTGCACCACCGCGACGTCCGCGACGTAGGAGTGGTGCCGGAACGACTCCCGCTGCGAGACATCCGAGATGTGGACCTCGGCGACCGGGAGATCGACGCCTGCCAGGGCGTCGCGCAGCACGACCGAGGTGTGCGTCAGCCCGCCCGGGTTGATGACGATGCCCGCGCAATCGAGCCGCGCCGCGTGAATCGCGTCGAGGAGCACGCCCTCGTGGTTCGACTGCACGGCGCGCACGTCGAAGCCACGAGCGGACGAGGCATCCGCGACGAGGCGCTCGACGTCGGCGAGCGTCTGGGAGCCGTAGATCTCGGGCTCGCGGGTGCCGAGCAGGTTGAGGTTCGGGCCGTTGACGAGCAGCAGCCGGCGCTCGGTCACGAGCCGATCTCCTGGTAGGCGGCGAAGAGCAGCGACTGGTCGGGCGCCTGCATGACCGTCGGCTTCGCGAGGTCGTCGAGCACGATGAACCGCAGCTGGCCCGCACGCGACTTCTTGTCGCGCTGCATGGTCGCGAGGAGGGTGTTCCAACGGCCGGCGGGGTAGCTCGTCGGCAGGCTGAGCAGGTCGAGCACCCGCCGATGACGGTCGGCGACCTCGTCGGAGAGCCGGCCCGAGAGGCGGCCGAGCTCGGCCGCGAACATCATGCCGACGGCGACGGCCGCGCCGTGCCGCCACTGGTAGCGCTCGGCGTGCTCGACCGCGTGGCCGAGGGTGTGCCCGTAGTTGAGGATCTCGCGGAGCCCCTGCTCGGTGAGGTCCTCGGAGACCACATCGGCCTTCATCTGGATCGCGAGCTCGACGACGCGACGGAACTCGGGCGTCGTGGGGTCGGTCGCGACCTCGGGGTCGGCCTCGATGACGTCGAGGATCTCGGGGTAGCGGATGAACCCGGCCTTCACGATCTCGGCGAACCCGGCGAGGATCTCGTTCTTCGGCAGCGTGTCGAGCAGGTCGAGGTCGCAGAGCACGGCGGCCGGCGGGTGGAAGACGCCGACGAGGTTCTTGCCCTCGTTCGTGTTGATGCCGGTCTTGCCGCCGACCGCGGCGTCGACCATGCCGAGCACCGTCGTCGGCACCTGCACGACGCGAACGCCCCGCAGCCACGTCGCGGCCACGAAGCCGGCGAGGTCGGTGATCGCTCCCCCGCCGAAGCCGACGATGGCATCGCTCCGCGTGAAGTCGGCCTGGCCGAGCACCTGCCAGCAGAACGCGGCGACCTCGATGCGCTTGCCGGCCTCGGCGTCGGGCACCTCGGCGAGCAGCACCTCGAAGCGGTCGGAGAGGGCCTCGCGGAGGTCGGCCGCACGGGCGCCGAGCGTCGCCGGGTGCACGACCAGCACCTTCTTCACGCCGCTGCCCAGCGCGTCGCCGAGCTCGGCGAGGACGCCGCGCCCCACGACCACGTCGTAGCCCGACTCGCCGCCGACCCGGATCGCCGTGCGCTCGTCGTCTGCCGTCATCGTTCTCCTCCGAAGCGCTCGGTGATGTCGTCGACGATCCGCCCGACCGAGCGCCGGGAGGTGTCGATGGTGAGGTCGGCGACCGCCGCGTACAGCGGGCGCCGAGCCTCGAGGATGGCCGACCAGCGGTCGAGCCCGCCGTCGGCGATGAGCGGCCGGTTGCCGCCCGCGAGGCGCGGCGCGACGGCCTCTCGCGAGACCTGCAGCCACACGACGGGGAGTCGGGCGAGATCGTCGCGGGTGTCGTCGTGCAGCACGGCGCCGCCGCCGAGGGAGACGACCGCCTCCTCGCGGAGGGCCTCGGCGACCACCTCGCGCTCGATCACGCGGAAGTACTCCTCGCCCTCGCGGGCGAAGATCTCGTCGATGGCGCCGTAGCGCTCGGCGATACGGGCGTCGGTGTCGATGAACGGTGCGCCGGCCGCGGCCGCGAGCCGCTGCCCGACCCGCGACTTGCCGGCCCCCATCGGGCCGACGAGCACGAGGGGAAGCCCGATACGGGGCTCGTCAGACACGTGCGTCAGCCGTGCCCGGAGCCCCGGCGGTGCGCAGGGTCTCCGGGATCGCGGCGAGGTACGACTCGAGGTTGCGGCGGGTCTCGTCGACCGAGTCGCCGCCGAACTTCTCGAGCACGGCGTTCGCGAGGGTGAGCGCGACCATCGCCTCGGCGACGACCCCGGCCGCCGGCACCGCGCACACGTCCGAGCGCTGGTGGTGGGCGGGCGCGGGCTCGCCCGTCGCGACGTCGATCGTGGGCAGGGCGTGCGGCACGGTCGCGATGGGCTTCATTCCGGCCCGCACGCGCAGCACGGTGCCGGTCGACATGCCGCCCTCGGTGCCGCCGGCGCGATCGCTGCCGCGCGCGATGCGGCCGTCGACCGGGTGGAGCTCGTCGTGCGCTTCGGAGCCGCGTCGACGGGTCGTCTCGAAGCCGTCGCCGACCTCGACGCCCTTGATGGCTTGGATGCCCATGAGCGCGGCGGCGAGCTGCGCGTCGAGCCGGCGATCCCAGTGCACGTGCGAGCCGAGCCCGGGCGGCAGCCCGTAGGCGAGCACCTCGACGACGCCGCCGAGGGTGTCGCCCGACTTGTGGGCGTCGTCGACCTCGGCCACCATGCGGGCGGAGGTCTCGGCGTCGAAGCAGCGCAGCGGATCGGCGTCGACCGCATCGACGTCGGAGGGCAGCGGCAGCGCGGCGCCCTCGGGCACCCGCACCGGGCCGATCGACAGGGTGTGCGCGATGGTCTGGATGCCGAGCTCGGCGAGGAACGACTTCGCGATCGCGCCGAGCGCGACCCGGGCGGCCGTCTCGCGGGCGCTCGCCCGCTCGAGCACGGGACGCGCCTCGTCGAAGCCGTACTTCTGCATGCCCACGAGGTCGGCGTGACCGGGACGGGGCCGGGTGAGCGGCGCACCGCGACCGCGACCGAGGCGCTCGGCGTCGATCGGCTCGGGGCTCATGACCTCCTGCCACTTCGGCCATTCGGTGTTGCCGACGCGCAGTGCGACCGGACTGCCGAGGCTGAGGCCGTGGCGCACGCCGCCCGAGATGGCCAGCTCGTCCTGTTCGAACTTCATGCGCGCGCCACGGCCGTAGCCGAGCTTGCGGCGCGCCAGATCGGCGCGGATCGAATCGAGCGAGACGGGGATACCGGCGGGAAGACCCTCGAGGATCGCGACGAGCTCAGGCCCGTGCGACTCTCCGGCAGTGAGCCAACGGAGCATGACTCCTATCCTTCCACAGCGTCAGGCGACCGACTCGCGCATGACGGCGAGCACGTCATGCTCGTCGGGCAGCTCGGCGAACGGGTCGCCGTTCACGAAGATGCGGATCTGCAGGAGCGCCTGGTGCAGCAGCATGCCGAGTCCGTGCACCACGATGGCGTCGGCCTCGAGCCAGGCACGGGCGAGCGCACTCGGCCACGGGTCGTAGGCGACGTCGAGGAGGGCGGCGCCCTCGACGAGCGCCGCCGCGGGGGCGATGCCGAGGTCGGTGCCGCCGGGCACGGTGCTGATGACGAGGTCGGTGTCGGCCGCGCCGCCCCGACCCGCGGTCTCGTCGGCGAGCGAGGCGATCGGATGCTCCGCGACCACGAGCCCGGCGCGGCGCCCGAGCGTTTCGAGCTCGGCTGCGGCACCCGGCCGGCGCACGAGCACCCGCACCTCCTCGGCGCCGAGTTCGGCCATCGCGACGAGCGCCGACGAGGCCGTCGCACCGCCGCCGATGAGCATCCCCCGGCGGATCGCGGTGACGCCGGACTCGTGCAGCGTGCGCACGATGCCGCCGACGTCGGTGTTGAAGCCGAGTCGGCGCCCGCCGTCGAGGAGCACCGTGTTCGCGGCGCCGGTGAGCGCGGCGAGCTCGTCGACCTCGTCGAGCAGGGGAAGGACGTCCTGCTTGAGCGGCATCGTGAGCGAGAGGCCCCGCCACGCGGCATCCAGCCCGTCGAGGAACGCCGGGAGGCGCTCGCCGGTCATCTCGATCGCCGAATACGTCCAGTCGAGGCCGAGCTGCGCGTAGGCGGCGCGGTGCAGCGACGGACTCTTCGAGTGCGAGATCGGCGAGCCGAGCACCGCGAGGCGGGTGCTCAGGCCCTCCCCGGTCGTCGCGGCCGGCCGATCAGCCATACTCGGGGTGCTCCTCCATCCAGGCGAGCCACTTCTCGACCGCGGCGTCGTGCTCCTCGACCGTCGACGAGAAGATCGTCTCGCCCGTGTCGAGGTTCCACGTCACGAAGAACAGCCACGGACCGTCGGCCGGGTGCACCGCCGCGTCGATCGCGAGGTCGCCCGGGTTCGAGATCGGCCCGACCGGCAGCCCCGGGTGCACGTAGGTGTTGTACTTGTTCGCCGGGTCGGCGCGTTCCTCATCGGTCGTCGTCACGAGGTGCGTGTTGCCGGTGCCGTACGCAACGGTCGCGTCGGACTGCAGCAGGCCGCTCTCCCACTTCGCCGGGTCGAGCCGGTTGAGGAACACGCGGGACACCTTGTAGAAGTCGTCCTTGAGGCCCGCCTCGCGCTGCACGAGCGCGGCGAGCACGATGGTCTTCCAGCGATCCGCCGGCGCGACGCCCGCCTCGTCGAGCGCCTGGAACTGGCGGTCGACGAGCGTCTGCAGCACCGCATGCGCGTCGAGGTTCGGGTCGAGCGTGTACGTCGCCGGGAACAGGAAGCCCTCGAGGCTCGTCGCCTCGGCGGGAAGCCCGTAGTTCGCGGGCGGCTCGGCCGCCGCGGCCTGCAGCTCCTCGAGCGGGATGCCCGTGCCCTCGGAGATGCGCGGCAGGGCGTCGACGGTCGCGGTGCCCTCGGGGAGGACGAAGGTGTTCTCGAGCTTCTTCGCCGGATCGAGGAGCGCGTCGAGCGCGGCCTGCGCGCTCATCTGCTCGGCCAGCTGATAGGCGCCCGGGAAGAACACGGGCGAGGGGTCGGCCTCGGCGACGGCCTCGAGGAAGGCATCGGTGGAGGCCACGACGTCCTCGTCGACGAGATTCGACGCGATCGACTCGCCGGTGTCGCCCTCGTGGATCATGAACACGAGCTCGCCGGTGCCCGTGCCCTCGTAGTCGGCCGCCGGCTGGAAGCGCTCGATCACGGCGTTGATCGGCCCCTGCAGGAAGAAGAACGCGCCGACGCCGAGCGCCGCGACGATCAGCAGCCCGACGAGGCAGCCCCAGGCGCCGCGGCGGCGCGGCTTCTCGTCGGGGTGGTGGTCGTAGGGGTCGGATGCCGCGGCCCGGCGTTCGGCACGGGAGGGCTTGCGCCGCACGGGCTCGGGGTCGTCGGCCATCGGGTCGACCGACTGGTGCGGATCGCCGAGGAGGTCGGCGAACGGCGACGCCGAGGTGGCCGGCGCGGGTGCCGACGGGGCGACGTCAGGGCGCGGCACGACGGGCGGCGCCTCGCCCGCGAGGTGGGCGTCGAAGGCGGAACGCGGTTGAGCGGGCACAGCGGGCTGTGCCGCTCCGGACGGCTCGGCGAGCGAGGGCGGCGCCGTCTGCGGCCGGCGCAGCTGCAGCTCCGGCGCCGGTGTCGGTGCGGTCGTCGGCTGGGCCGGGACGGCCGGCTGCGGGGCCGGTGCCGTGCCGGCCGTGGCCGCGGCTGCCGCGCTCTCGGCCTCGGCCAGCGCGGCCGCGCGCTGTTCGGCCTCGCGGATCTCGCGCCGCGTCATCGGCTGGGCCGGTGGCGGGGTCGGCCCGGTCGCCGGGGTGTTCACGGCGCCCGTCGTCGGCGCGTCGCCGCCGAGCATCGCTCGCCAATCGGCGGCGAGGGCGTCGGCGTCGGGGTGCTCTGGGGGGAGCTGGGTCACAGGGGTGGGAGCCCTTCGTCGAGGTCGAGGACGCGGCCGGGAGCGTGGCCTGCGGCCCGCTCGGCGTCGATCGCGTGTTGCAGAATGATAACGGCTGCGACTTGGTCGACGATGGGACGCTGCTTCTTCGACGACTTCCCGCTCGCCCGCAGCGCCTGCTGGGCGCTCACCGTCGAGAGCCGTTCGTCGACGAGGCGCACCGGCAGTCCCCCGCCGGCGCGCCCGAGCCGCTCGGCGAATGCGAGCGCGTCGTCGGTCGAGGGCGTCGACCCGCCCGAGAGCGAGAGCGGCAGCCCGACCACGAACTCGATCGCCTCGTACTCGGCCGCCAGCTCCACGATCCGGCGCAGATCCGCGTCGCCGTCGTTCGCACGCGCGACGGTCTCGATCGGCACGGCGAGCAGGCCGCCCGCATCGCACCGCGAGACCCCGATGCGCGCGCGGCCGACATCGATGCCGAGTCTCGCTCCGGAGCGCATGGTGCGACTACCCGCCGAGGCCGCGACGTACGGCCTCGAGCGCGGCGGGGATCGCCGCCGCATCGGTGCCGCCGCCCTGGGCGAGGTCGGGCTTGCCGCCGCCACCGCCGCCGAGCACGCCGGCCGCGGCCTTCGCAAGCGCTCCCGCGTTCGCGCCGTGGTCGCGAGCGGCCGGAGAGGTCGCGACGATCGCGAGCGGCTTGCCGCCGACCTCGGCCGCGAGCGCCACGACGCTCGCCGCGTCGCCCAGCTGGCCGCGGACCGCGAGGGCGAGCGAGCGGAGCTCGTCGCCGGAGCCGAGACTTCCGACCGACTCGGCCACGAGCAGCACCTCGCCGACCCGTCCGGCCTTCGCCGCCAGCGCCGGCACCCGGTCGTTCAGGGCCTTCGCCTCGAACGCCTGGATCTTCTTCTCGGCGGACTTGAGGTTCGCGACGAGCTCGCCGACGCGGTCGACGAGCTGCTCGGGGCGGGTCTTCAGCGACGAGGTGAGCTCGTTCACGAGCGCTCGCTCGGCTGCGAAGCGCCGGAACGCCTCGAGGCCGACGAGCGACTCGACACGGCGGTTCGAGGCACCCACCGACGACTCGCCGACGATGTTGATCATGCCGATCTCGGCGCTCGTCGACACGTGGGTGCCGGCGCAGAGCTCGCGCGACCAGGGTCCGCCGATGTCGACGACGCGCACGACGTCGCCGTACTTCTCGCCGAACAGCGCCATGGCGCCGAGCGACTTGGCCTCGTCGAGCGGCATCTCGCGCGTGACGACCTGGAGGTTGTCGCGGACGGCCGCGTTCGAGATCTCCTCGAGCTCGCTGCGGGTCTCGGGCGAGAGCGCGGAGTTCCACCCGTAGTCGAGGCGCAGGTAGCCGGCCTTGTTGAACGAGCCCGACTGGTGGGCGTTCGGGCCGAGCACCTGGCGGAGCGCGGCGTGCACGATGTGCGTGCCCGAGTGCGCCTGGGTCGCGCCGCGACGGTAGTCCTCGTCGACGAGGCTGGTCGCGCGTTCGCCGACGCCGACCTCGCCCGAGACGACCTTGACGGTGTGGCTGATGAGCCCCTTCACGGGCTTCTGCACGTCGAGCACCTCGAGCTCGAAGCCGTCGCCGACGATACGACCCTGATCGGGCGCCTGCCCGCCGGACTCGGCGTAGAGCGCGGTCTCGGCGAGGATGACCTCGGCGGTCTGCCCGGCGACGGCCCGCTGCGCGGGTCGCCCGTCGACGAGGAGGCCGAGCACGCTCGACTCTGTGGCGAGCTCGGAGTAGCCCGTGAAGACGGTCTCACCCTTGGCGCGGAAGTCGGCGTAGACCGAGAGGTCTGCGAGCACCTTCTTCTTCGACTTCGCGTCGGCCTTCGCGCGACTGCGCTGCGCGGTCATGAGCTCGTCGAAGGCGACTCGGTCGACCGCCAGGCCGGCCTCCTCGGCCATCTCGAGCGTCAGCTCGATCGGGAAGCCGTAGGTGTCGTGCAGCAGGAACGCCGTGTCGCCGGCGAGCTCCGCGTGCCCCGCGTCCTTCGTCTTCGCGACCGCGAGGTCGAGGATCGAGGTTCCGGACGAGAGCGTGCGGAGGAAGGTCTCCTCCTCACCGAGGGCGAGCTGCTCGATGTGCGCGTAGTCGCGCGCGACCTCGGGATAGGCCGCCTTCATCGCGTCGCGCGACGCCGCGAAGAGCTCGCGGAAGGTCGGGCCCTCGACGCCGAGCAGGCGCATCGCACGGATGCTGCGGCGGAGCAGGCGGCGCAGGATGTACCCGCGGCCCTCGTTCGACGGGCTCACGCCGTCGCTCATGAGCATGAGCGCGGAGCGCACGTGGTCGGCGATGACGCGCATGCGCACGTCATCCTCGTGGTCGGCCCCGTAGCGACGACCCGAGATCTCGGACGCGCGGTCGAGGACCGGGCGCACCTGGTCGATCTCGTACATGTTGTCGACGCCCTGCTTGAGGAATGCGACGCGCTCGAGCCCCATGCCGGTGTCGATGTTCTTCTTCGGCAGCTCCTTCACGACGGTGAAGTCGGTCTTCGACTTCACGTCCGTGATGAGGTACTGCATGAACACGAGGTTCCAGATCTCGACGTAGCGGTCGTCATCGGTCGCTGGGCCGCCGTCGATGCCGTACGCCGGGCCGCGGTCGAAGAAGATCTCGGAGCAGGGGCCCGCGGGGCCGGGCTGCCCGGTGTGCCAGTAGTTCGTCTCCTTGCCGAGCCGCTGGATGCGCTCGTCGGGCAGGCCCGCGACGCGCTTCCAGATCTCGATCGCCTCGTCGTCGTCCTCGTAGACGGTGACCCAGAGGTCGTCGGGCGAGAACCCGTAGCCACCGGCCGACTCGGCCGAGGTGAGCAGCTCCCACGCCATCGAGATGGCGCCCTCCTTGAAGTAGTCGCCGAAGGAGAAGTTGCCGTTCATCTGGAAGAACGTGCCGTGGCGCGGCGTCTTGCCGACCTCTTCGATGTCGTTGGTGCGGATGCACTTCTGCACGCTGGTCGCGCGGGGGTACGGCGCAGGGACGATGCCCGTGAGGTACGGCACGAACGGCACCATGCCGGCCACGGTGAAGAGCAGCGTCGGGTCGTCGGAGACGAGCGAGGCCGATGGGACGACGGTGTGACCGCGCGCGGCGAAGAAGTCGAGCCAACGCTGGCGGATGTCGGCAGTCTGCATGGTTCCGTTCTGGGATCGAGCCCGGGTATCGGGCCGGAGGGAAAGGTGGGGCTCAGCGATGGGCCGCGGCGTCGCCGTCGGCACGGAGCTCGGCGTCGCGGGCGTGGTAGCCCTCGGCGATGGCGTTGCCGAACTCGCGGGCCTTCGCGTCGATCGACGAGAAGAAGTCGCGACCCTGCTTGGTCTGGTTGACCTGGTGCGCGACCACGAATCCGGCCGCGACGCCGACGGTGAACCACAGAATGCTCTTCACGGGTGCTCCCTCTTCGATCTCTCGCCGGCGCGGTGGCGCTCGGCACGCCTCGAATCAGTCTAGTGGCGTGCGGGCGACCCTCGCCCGGAGACGCAACAGGGGCCGCGGGAAACCCCGCGACCCCTGTTCGAGACGACTCGCGTCAGCGAGCGGCGTAGTACTCGACGACGAGCTGCACGTCGCAGGTCACGGGGACCTCGGCGCGCTTCGGGCGACGCACGAGACGCGCCTGGAGCTTGTCGAGCTCGACCTCGAGGTAGCCCGGAACCTTGGGGAGCACGTCGACGTGACCACCGGCGGCGGCGACCTGGAAGGGCTCGGTGCCCTCGCTGCGCGACTTGACGTGCACGAGCTGGCCCGGCTTCACGCGGAACGAGGGGCGGTCGACGAGCTGGCCGTCGACGAGGATGTGACGGTGCACGACGAACTGGCGGGCCTGCGTGATGGTGCGGGCGAAGCCGGCACGGAGCACGAGGGCGTCGAGACGCATCTCGAGCAGCTCGACGAGGTTCTCACCGGTCTGGCCGGCGGTGCGCTTGGCCTCGACGTAGGCGATCTTCAGCTGCTTCTCGCGGATGCCGTACTGGGCGCGGAGACGCTGCTTCTCGCGCAGACGCACGGCGTAGTCGCTGTCCTGCTTGCGCTTGGTGCGGCCGTGCTCACCGGGAGCGTAGGGGCGCTTCTCCATGTAGCGGGCGGCCTTCGGGGTGAGGGCGACGCCGAGCGCGCGGGAGAGGCGGGTCTTGCTGCGTGACTGGTTCGACACGAATGTCCTTTCGGAAGAATCTCAAGTGAATCGCCGGCGCGTTCGTGCGCCGGAAATCTGTGTCAGAGGGATTCGCCAAGGGTGGATCGGCTACAGATCGCACCCGTTCGCCGGTGACCCTCTCGCAGCCGCGCTCGAGGATCTGGCTTCAGGCCAGCGACCATGGTATCACGGCGCGGGTTACCGCTCAGCGCCCGCCCCGGACGATCCGGCGCAGCTTCGCGAGCCTCGCCGAGACCTCTCGCTCGTTGCCGTGCTCGGTCGGCTCGTAGTAGACGGCGCCGCGCAGCGTGTCGGGCAGGTACTCCTGGGCGACGACGCCGATCGCGTCGTCGTGCGGGTAGCGGTAGCCCTTGCCGTGCCCGAGCCGCTTCGCACCGGGGTAGTGCGCGTCGCGGAGGTGCTTCGGCACGCGCCCCGCCTTGCCGGCGCGCACGTCGGCGATGGCCTTGTCGATGCCGACGTACGCCGCGTTCGACTTCGGCGCGGTGGCGAGGTGCACGACCGCCTGCGCGAGCGGGATGCGCCCCTCGGGCATGCCGATGAACTGCACCGCGTCGGCGGCGGCGACCGCGACGCCGAGCGCCTGCGGGTCGGCGAGGCCGATGTCCTCCGAGGCGAGCACGATGATGCGGCGGGCGATGAACCGTGCGTCCTCCCCCGCCTCGATCATGCGGGCGAGGTAGTGCAGCGCGGCGTCGACGTCGCTGCCGCGCACCGACTTGATGAAGGCGCTGATGACGTCGTAGTGCTCGTCGCCGTTGCGGTCGTAGCGCAGCAGTGCGCGGTCGACGGCGCGCGCCACGATGTCGGCGGTGATGCGGGGCGGTGCGGATGCCTCGGCATCGTCGCCGGCCTCCGGCTCCCCCGGCTCTGCCTCGTCGGATTCGCCGTCGGCGTCGCGATCGGTCGCCGCTGCCGGTTCCGCCGGATCGGCGCCCGCGGCGGGCATCGCCGCAGCCGAGACCGCCGCGGCCTCGAGCGCCGTCAGCGCGCGCCGCGCGTCGCCCGAAGCGAGGCGCACGATCGCCGCGCGGGCCTCGGGTTCGAGCGCCACCTTGCCGGCGAGCCCGCGGGCGTCGGTCACGGCGCGGTCGACGAGGAGGCCGAGGTCGTCGTCGCTCAGCAGCTCGAGCGTGAGCAGCAGGGAACGCGACAGCAGCGGCGAGATCACCGAGAACGACGGGTTCTCGGTCGTCGCGGCGACGAGGATGACCCAGCCGTTCTCGACCCCGGGCAGCAGCGCGTCCTGCTGGGCCTTCGTGAACCGGTGGATCTCGTCGAGGAACAGCACCGTCGACAGCCCGTACAGGTCGCGGCTGGCCCGTGCCTCCTCCATCACCTGACGCACATCGCGGACGCCGGCGGTCACCGCGGAGAGCTCGACGAACTTGCGCCCCGAGGAACGGGCGATCGCCTGCGCCAGCGTCGTCTTGCCCGTGCCGGGCGGCCCCCAGAGGATCACCGAGACGGACCCCGACTCGCCCGATCGGTCGCCCGCGAGCGCGACGAGCGGCGAGCCCGGTGTCAGCAGATGACGCTGCCCGGCGACCTCGTCGAGGCTCGTCGGGCGCATGCGCACCGCGAGCGGCGTCGCGCCTGAGCGCAGCCCCGGACCGGATTCGACCATGGATTCAAGCGTAGTCGTGGCATCCGACACCGAATCTCGGGTGCCCGCCCGCGGTGCGGCGATTGGTGCGGTCACGCGGGCTTAAGTAGAGTCGGCTCGCAGGATTCCGGAGAAGGAGCAGGCGTGGCATCGAACGACCGACAGGCGCGCGAGGAACGCGCGCGCCTGCGCACCTACCAGGCACGGCAAGAGGTCCACGCCGGCAAGCAGCGGCGGCGCAGCCGCGACAACCTGATCGCGGTCCTCGCGCTGGTCGTCGTGCTCGCCCTCGCGGTGGGCGCGCAGCTCTTCTTCTTCAACGGCGGCCCCGGCACACCCGAGCCGGTCGCGAGCGAGACGCCGGCCCCCAGCGAGGCCGCCGGCGAGAACCAGGGCGAGGTGCCGAGCCCCGACCTCGCCGAAGGGCGCACCTGGACCGGGACGCTGACGCTCAACGACATCCCGCTCGGCGTCGAGCTCGACGGCGCCGCGGCGCCGCAGGCCGTCTCGAGCGAGATCAGCCTGATCCAGTCGGGCTTCTACGACGGCGTCTCCTGCCACCGGCTCACCACCGAGGGGCTCTACGTGCTGCAGTGCGGCGACCCCGACGGCACCGGCGGCGGCGGCCCCGGCTACAGCTACGGTCCCGTCGAGAACGCCCCCGAGGACGGCGTCTACCCCGCCGGCACGATCGCCATGGCCCGGCAGTCGAACAACGGCTACAGCCACGGCAGCCAGTTCTTCATCGTCTACGAGGACACGACCCTGCCCGCCGACTCGGCGGGCGGCTACACCGTGGTCGGACAGGTCACGAGCGGCCTCGACGCGCTTCGTGCGGGCGTCATCGACCAGGGCGTCGCCGAGGGCGCGACCGACGGTGCTCCCGTGGTGCCCACGACGATCACCTCCTTCACGATCGAGTGAGCACGGCACCGCCGTCGAGCGGTGCAATAGGCTTGACAGCACACGCCGCCGATGGCGGCGTCCGACCTACGACGCGGCGGCGCTGCCCGCGACCGCTGCCAATAGGCTTGACCGCAACATCGCCGCCCGTTCGCGGCGTCCGACCTACGACAGGGTGAGGCCGTGACCGAATCAGATCAGCAACCGTGGGGCCGCGTCGATGAGACGGGCACCGTCTTCGTTCGCACGAGCGACGGCGAGCGGGAGGTCGGTCAGTACCCCGACGCGACGCCGGAAGAGGCCCTCGCCTACTTCGAGCGCAAGTACGCCGACCTCGCCGGCCAGGTGGGCCTCCTCGAGCAGCGCGTGCGCCGCGGCGCCCCCGCCGCGGATGTCGCCAAGGCCGTCGCGACCCTCACCGACTCCGTCGCCGGGGCGCACGCGGTCGGTGACCTCGAGTCGCTCTCGCGCCGCCTCGAGGCGCTGTCGGGCACGACGAAGGAGCTCACCGAGCAGCAGCAGGCCGAGGCCAAGGCGGCACTCGCGGGCGCCATCACCGAGCGCACCGCGATCGTCGAGCAGGCCGAGGCCCTCGCGGCACAGGATCCCGCGAAGACGCAGTGGAAGCAGGCGACCGCCGAGCTCGACGCCCTCTTCGCGAGCTGGCAGCGCCACCAGCAGGACGGCCCCCGCCTGCCGAAGAACGACGCCAACGAACTGTGGAAGCGGTTCCGCGCCGCGCGGTCCACGATCGAGCAGCACCGCAAGGCGTTCTTCGCCGAGCTCGACGCCGCGCACCGCGACGTGCGCACGCGCAAGCAGCGCCTCATCGAGCGTGCCGAGGCGCTCGCGCCGCGCGGCGCCGACGCGGTCGGCGACTACCGCAGCCTCCTCGACGAGTGGAAGCAGGCGGGTCGCGCCGGCAAGAAGCTCGACGACCAGCTCTGGGCGAAGTTCAAGGCCGCCGGCGACGTGCTCTTCTCCGCGAAGGCCGAGATCGACGCGAAGGACGACGAGGAGTACCGCGCCAACCTCGATGAGAAGCTCGTGCTCCTCACCGAGGCCGAGGCGCTGCTCACCGAGCGCGACGCCAAGAAGGCCCGCGCCGAGCTGAACCGCGTCCAGCGCAAGTGGGATGAGATCGGCAAGGTCCCCCGCGACCAGGTGCGCTCGGTGGAGGATCGACTCCGCAAGGTCGAGAACCACGTCCGCTCGCTCGAGGACGAGCGCTGGCAGCGCGAGGACCCGGAGAAGAAGGCGCGTTCCGAGGGCATGCTCGGCCAGCTCAACGACGCGATCGAGAAGCTCGAGTCCGAGGTCGCGGCCGCCGAGGCCGCCGGCGACACGAAGGCCGCCGCCGCCGCGCGCGAGGCTCTCGAGGCCCGTCGCGCCTGGCTCAAGGCCGTCGGCGGCTGATCGGCCGACTCCTCCGCACCGCTTCGAGGGAGGCGGGATTCTCCACAGAATCCCGCCTCCCTCCCTCGGTGCCGCGGGAATGCCCGACCATGGGCTGATGGCACGCCTCCCTCCGGTGCTCGGCACCGACGACCTCCCGCTCGCCGAGCTCTGCGCCGCACGCATCGACGGCGAGCTCTTCATGATCGACGAGGGCTGGGCACCGGTCGACGAACCCGACCTGCCGAGCGTCCGCGCCGCCGCGGCCGCGCTGCGCGTGCCGAGACGGCTGATCATCGAGCGACTCTCGGCCGCCTGGGTCCACGGCGCCCTCGACGTACCGCCGCGCATCGCGCAGTTCTGCGTGCCGCTGCACGAACGCGTGGCGGTCGTCACAGGTCCGCGCACCAGCGTGCGCGAAGTCGTCATCGACCAGGTCGACGTCGTCGAACTCGGCGGCGCCCGGTGCACCACACCGTCGCGCACCGCGTTCGACCTCCTCCGTGACACGACCCTCGACGACTCGTTCGCCGAGCTCGTGGTGGCACGCCTCCTCGACGCGCACGCCGGCTCGGGCGACGCGGTGCGGGAGCGTTTCGCAGCGGCGCACCGGCTGCCGCACCTCGCGCTGGCTCGCGCGCGATTCGCACGGACGCACCCTCGCGAGACTGCTCCCCCGACTCCGGCCTCGGATCAGCCGTCGCTGACCCGGTAGACGTCGTAGACGGCGTCGATCCGGCGCACCGCGTTGAGCACGCGGTCGAGATGCGTCGTGTCGCCCATCTCGAACACGAACCGGCTGAGCGCGAGGCGATCGGTCGAGGTCGAGACGTTGGCCGAGAGGATGTTCACGTGATGCTCGGAGAGCACTCGCGTCACGTCGGAGAGCAACCCCGCACGGTCGAGCGCCTCGATCTGAATCTGTACGAGGAAGACGCTCTTGGAGCTCGGGGCCCACTCGACGTCGATCATCCGCTCGGGCTCGCGCAGCAGCGACTGCACGTTGTGGCAGTTCGCCTGGTGCACCGAGACCCCGGCGCCGCGGGTGACGAATCCGACGATCTCGTCTCCGGGCACGGGCGTGCAGCAGCGCGCGAGCTTCACGAGGATGTCGGGCGCACCGCGAACCAGCACACCCGATTCGGCGTGGCGCGGCAGCGGCCGCGTGCGGACCGGGAGCGGAAGATCGGGCTCGTCGACGTCGTCGACATCGCGCACCAGTGCGACGACCTTCTCGAGCACCGACTGCGTCGAGACGTGCCCCTCGCCGACTGCGGCGTACAGCGAGGAGACGTCGTCGTAGCGCAGCTGGGCGGCGACCTCGGCGAACGACTCCTGGCTCATGAGCTTCTGCAGGGGCAGGTTCTGCTTGCGCATCGCCCGGGCGATCGAATCGCGCCCCTGCTCGATCGCCTCGTCCCGGCGTTCCTTCGTGAACCACTGGCGGATCTTGTTGCGCGCACGGGGGCTCTTGACGAAGTTGAGCCAGTCTTTGCTCGGGCCCGAGTCGGGGTTCTTCGAGGTGAAGACCTCGACCACGTCGCCGCTCGTCAGCTCGCTCTCGAGCGGCACGAGCCGCCCGTTCACCTTGGCGCCCATCGTGCGGTGCCCGACCTCGGTGTGCACGGCGTAGGCGAAGTCGACGGGGGTCGCGCCCGCAGGCAGGCCGATGACACGCCCCTTCGGGGTGAAGACGTAGACCTCCTTCGCGCCGATCTCGAAGCGGAGCGAATCGAGGAACTCCCCCGGGTCGGCCGTCTCGGCCTGCCAGTCGGAGATGTGGGCGAGCCAGGCCATGTCGGTCTCGCTCTGCATCGCCGGGCCGCCCGAGGACTTGCCGGTCGTCTGCTCCTTGTACTTCCAGTGCGCGGCGACACCGTACTCGGCGCGCTGATGCATGTCGTGCGTGCGGATCTGGAGCTCGACCGCGCGGCCCTTCGGGCCCAGGACGGTCGTGTGCAGCGACTGGTAGAGGTTGAACTTCGGCGTGGCGATGTAGTCCTTGAAGCGACCGGGCAGGGGCGTCCATCTGGCGTGGATCGCGCCGAGCACGGCGTAGCAGTCGCGGACGGAGTTCACGAGCACCCGGATGCCGACGAGGTCGTAGATCTCGTCGAAGTCGCGGCCCCGCACGATCATCTTCTGGTAGATCGAGTAGTACTGCTTCGGCCGACCGACGACCTTGCCGCGGATCTTCGCGGCCTTGAGGTCGTCGTTGACGAGGTCGATGACGTTCTGGACGAACTCCTCGCGCTGCGGCGTTCGCTGCTTGACGAGGCTCTCGATCTCGGCGTAGAGCTTCGGGTAGAGCACGGCGAACGAGAGGTCCTCGAGCTCCCACTTGATCGCCTGGATGCCGAGGCGGTGCGCGAGCGGAGCGTAGATCTCCAGCGTCTCGGTCGCCTTCCGGCTCGCGGAGGCGGCGGGCACGAAGCCCCAAGTGCGCGCGTTGTGGAGGCGGTCGGCGAGCTTGATGATCAGCACCCGGATGTCCTTCGACATCGCGACGATCATCTTGCGGACGGTCTCGGCCTGCGTGGAGTCGCCGTACTTGACCTTGTCGAGCTTCGTGACGCCGTCGACGAGCATGGCGATCTCGTCACCGAAGTCGGCTCGCACCTCGTCGAGCGTGTAGGCCGTGTCCTCGACCGTGTCGTGCAGGAGCGCCGCCGCGACGGTCTTCGATCCGATGCCGAGGTCCGCGAGGATCTGGGCGACGGCGATCGGGTGCGTGATGTACGGCTCGCCGCTCTTGCGCTTCTGCCCCTCGTGCGCACGATCGGCGACGGTGTACGCCCGCTCGATCAGCGCGAGGTCGGCTTTCGGATGATGCATCCGAACCGTGCGCAGCAGCGTGTCGACGGCGCCCGAGGGCTGCGCCTTCGAGAAGATCCGCGGCACCAGGCGGCGCAGCGAAGCGGTTGAGTTGACCCCGGTCTCCGTCACGCCTCACCTCCAGAACTCAATTATCACCGCTCCGGAGGGTGAGGCGTGCACGGGGAGGAACGCCGGGGGCGAACGTCATGCCGTCGGCAGGGCCTCAGCCGAGGTCGAGGCACCGGCGCGCTCGCGCTCCTTCAGGACCTTCTGGTCGTGCCGGCGGATCGCCGGCTCGCCCTCGCGCAGCTGCGAGTAGAGCGGCGCGGCGAGGAACACGGTCGACCAGGTTCCGACGAGGATGCCGATGAGCAGCGCCAGCGAGATGTCGCGCAGCGTGTCGGCGCCGAGCACACCGGCACCGATGAAGAGGATCGCCGCGACCGGCAGCGCCGCCACGACGCTCGTGTTGATCGAGCGCACCAGGGTCTGGTTGACCGCGAGGTTCACCGACTCGGCGAAGGTGCGCCGCGACTCCTGCCCGTCTTCGGCGGTGTTCTCGCGGATCTTGTCGAAGACCACCACGGTGTCGTAGAGCGAGTAGCTGAGAATCGTGAGGATACCGATCATCGCCGCAGGGCTGATCTCGAATCCGACCGCGGCGTAGATGCCGGTCGTGACGACGAGGTCGACCATGAGCGCGATGATCGCCGCCGCCGACATCTTCCACGTGCGGAAGTACAGCGCCATGACGACCGCGGCGAGCAGCACGAAGGCGATCAGGCCGAGCACGGCCTGGCGGGTCACGTCGGCGCCCCAGCTCGGGCCGATGAACGAACTCGTCACCTCGGACTCGGGCACGTCGTAGGCCTCGGCGAGGGCCGAGCTCACCTCGTGCGACTCGTCCTGGGAGAGCTGGTCGGTCTGCACGCGCACGCCGGTGCCGCCGACGATGGTGACCTTGGTGGTCGCCTCGGGCACGACGGACTCGACGGCCTCGATCGCGGGCTCGGCGGTCGCGTTCTCGACGTCGGAGATCTGGAACTGCGATCCGCCGCGGAACTCGATGCTGAAGTTGACCCCGGTGAGGAGCGGAACGACCACGGAGAGCAGCACGAACACGCCGATGATCGCGTACCACTTCTTGCGGCCGCCCACGAAGTTGAACGAGCGCTTGCCGGTGTAGAGGTCATTGCCGAAGGTGGTCAGACGGTTCGCCATCAGGACTCCTTCCCTTCGTTCGAGGTATCGCCGGCGCTCGAGCCTGCTCCGACCGAGGCGGCCTTGCGCTCCGCGATGGTCTGCCGGCGCTGCGCCTCCTTGGCGCTCGAGGCCGCCTTCTTGCCGGCCACTGCGGCGGTGGGCTTGCGGAACTCCGCCCTGCCCCGGTACACGGCGCCGAGCGCGTTCGGGTCGAGACCCGACCACGGGTTGCCGCTGGAGAAGAACCGCGTCTGCGCGAGCAGCTGCAGCATCGGGTGGGTGAAGAGGATCACGACGATGACGTCGATGATCGTGGTGATACCGAGCGTGTAGGCGAAGCCCTTCACGCTGCCGACCGCGAGGATGAACAGCACGACCGCGGCGAGGAGGTTCACGCCCTTCGAGGCGAGGATCGTGCGGAACGCCCGCTTCCATCCGGCCTCGACGGCGCCGACGAGCGGACGGCCGTCACGGAGTTCGTCTCGGACTCGCTCGAAGTACACGATGAACGAGTCGGCGGTGAAACCGATCGCGACGATGAGGCCGGCGATGCCCGCGAGCGAGAGGCGGTAGCCCTCGCGCCACGACAGGATCGTGATCGTGAGGTAGGTGATGATCGCCGCGATGACGAGCGAGGCGATCGTCACCGAGCCGAGCGCACGGTACTGGAACAGCGTGTAGATCACGACGAGGATGAGGCCGATGAGGCCCGCGAGCAGGCCCGACTGCAGCTGCGAGGTGCCGAGCGTCGGCGAGATCGTCTCGGTCGACTGCACGGTGAAGCTGATCGGGAGCGCGCCGAACTTCAGCTGGTCGGCGAGGGCCTTCGAGCTCTCCTGGGTGAAGCTGCCCGTGATCTGCGGGCGGCCGTCGGTGATCGCGCCGTTCATCGCGGGCGCGGTGAGCACCTCGCCGTCGAGCACGAACGCGAACTGGTCGCGGGGCGTCTGGCCCTGGAGGCCGAACAGGCGCGTGGAGACCTTCGCGAAGTCCTCGGTGCCCTCGTCGTCGAAGACGATGTTGACCGCCCACTGGCCGGTGGAGGCACCGGTCTGGGTCTGCACCATGCCGTTCGTCGCGTCGACGATGTTCTCGCCGCTCGCCTCGACCGGCCCGAGCAGGTACTTCACCTGGCGGTTCCGGTCGCAGGTGACGAGCGGTTCGTCGGCCGGCGCGACCTCGGTGTTCTCATCGACCTGCGCGCAGTTGTAGGAGTCGAACTCCGCCTGGAGCGCCGGGGTGACCCACGCCGGGTCGCTGCCGTCGGTGGGCACCGCGGTCGGCGTCGACTCGAGCTCCTCCTCGGGCGCGTCGCTCGGCGACGGGCTCGCGCTCGGCTCGATCGTCTGGTTCGTGGCCGCGTCGGCGAGCAGGACGGCGCGGAGCTCGAGCTTCGCGGACTGCTCGATGCGGGCGCGGGTCTGGTCGTCGAGCTCACCCGGGATGCGGACGACGACGTTCTCACCCTCGGTGTTGATCTCGGCTTCGGCCACGCCCGACGCGTCGACGCGCTGGCGGATGATCGACACCGCCTGGTCGAGCTGCTCCTGCGAGACGTCGGCGCCCGTTTCGACCTGCGGGGCGAGGATGATCTGCGTGCCGCCCTCGAGGTCGAGCGCGAGCTTCGGGGTCCAGGAGCCTTCGCCCCAGATCACCCCGGCCGCGTTGATGCCGAACAGGAGCGCGATGATGACGCCCAGCCAGGTGAGGGACCGCCAGGCCTTGCGGACGGGCGTCGGCCGGGATGACCGCTTCGATGGTGCAGCCACGTGTTCTGCTTTCTCTGCAGGAGCCCGCGCAGCAGTGCGCGGGCCGAGCCTCGGGGGTGAGTCTTAGTCGTCCGACTTCTTGGTGTCGGGCGTCTCGTCGGTGGTCGGAGCCTCGTCGGCGGCGTCGGAGACGCGCTCACCGAACTCGGGCTCGCCCTCGACCGCCGCCGGCGCCTCGTCGGCGCCCTCGACGGGCTCCACGACGCGCGCGATGGTCTGGCGGTGCACGGTCAGGATCGTGCCGGGCGAGGTCTCCAGGAGCACCTGGTTCTCTTCTTCGTCCATCGTGAGGATCGTGCCGAAGACGCCGAAGTTGGTCATCACCTTCGCACCCACCTGGACCTTCGACTGCAGCTCGCGAGCCTCGGCCTGGCGCTTGCGCGAGTTGCGGAACATGAAGAAGATCAGCACCGCGAGCACGGCGAGCATGATGAGTGTGAACGGGTCGAACGTCATGAGGGTGAGATACCTTCCGGTGTGCGCGGGGCGCACGAAGTCAGTGGCGTTGAGGGACGAGCCTCAATGGATTATAGGTCATCGATCGGAAGCACCGCTGCCGCGTCGGGAGCGGCCTCGGCGAGCCCGAAGTGCCGCCATGCGGCGGGGGTCGCGACGCGACCTCGCGGGGTGCGCGTGATGAGCCCGATGCGCACGAGGAACGGCTCGACCACCGCCTCGATCGTCTCGGCCTCCTCGCCGACGGAGACGGCGAGGGTGTTCAGGCCGACCGGGCCGCCGCCGAACCGCGTCAGGATCGTCTCCATGACGGCACGGTCGAGCCGGTCGAGGCCGAGCGGATCGACGTCGTAGAGCTCGAGTGCGGCGCGCACGGCCGAGAGGTCGGCGCGACCCGAGTGCACGAGCGCGTAGTCGCGTACGCGGCGCAGCAGCCGGTTGGCGATGCGCGGGGTGCCGCGGCAACGGCCGGCGATCTCGGCCAGCGCGGCCTTGTCGGTGTCGAGCCCGAGCATGACGGCCGCCCGCGCGAGCACCTGCTCGAGCTCGGACTCGGCGTAGAACTCGAGGTGCGCCGTGAAGCCGAAGCGATCGCGGAGCGGGTTGGGCAGGAGGCCGGCCCGCGTCGTCGCGCCCACGAGCGTGAACGGGGCGAGGTCGAGCGGCACCGAGGTGGCCCCCGCACCCTTGCCGACCATGATGTCGATGCGGAAGTCCTCCATCGCGAGGTAGAGCATCTCCTCGGCCGAGCGCGCCATGCGGTGGATCTCGTCGATGAACAGCACTTCGCCGGGCACGAGCGACGACAGGATGGCCGCGAGATCGCCCGCGTGCTGGATCGCCGGGCCGCTCGACATGCGCAAGGGGCGCCCGCCCTCGTGGGCGACGATCATCGCGAGCGTCGTCTTGCCGAGGCCGGGAGGGCCGGCGAGCAGGATGTGGTCGGGCGTGCGCTGCTGGATGGTCGCCGCGGTCAGGAGGAGCTGCAACTGGCCCCGCACGCGCGTCTGCCCCACGAACTCCTCGAGGCTGCGAGGGCGGAGCGCCCCTTCGAACGCGAGCTCGGCCTCAGATGCGAGCTCGGGGTCGGTCAGGTCGTCGGCGTCGTTCACCGGCCCCTCCCGCCCTGCTGCGCGGGCCCGAGCCGGGCGAGCGTCAGGCGCAGCATCGTCGGCACCGAGGCCGACTCCACCTCGCTCGCGTCGGCGAGCGTCTCGTCGAGCGCCTCGGCGGCGACCCGCTCCGTCCACCCGAGGCCGGTGAGCGCCGCGAGCACGCTCTCGGCGACACCGCCCGAGGCGATCGGCGCGGCGGCACTGCGCACCGTCGGCGGCGCGAGCTTGCCGGCGAGCGACAGGGTGATGAGCTTCGCGGTCTTCGGGCCGATGCCGCTCACCTTGCGGAACACCGCGTCGTCGTCGCGATGCACGGCCTCGGCGACCTGCTCGGGAGAGAGCGAGGAGAGCACGCCGAGCGCCGACTTGGGCCCGACGCCGGTGACGCCGATCAGCAGCTCGAACACCTCGAGCTCGTCGCGCGTGGCGAAGCCGAAGATCGTGAGCGAGTCCTCGCGCACGATGAGCGAGGTGTGCACCGCGAGCTCGTGACCCTCACGGCTCGCGAGCACGAGGGCAGGGGTCGTGTTGACCTGGAAGCCGACGCCGCCGACGTCGATGACGAGCGAGCTGCCGGCTGCGGCGAGGACGCGCCCGCGGAGGGAGGAGATCACTCCTTCAGCCTACGGGCCGCCCCCGACACCGCTGCGGAGCGCTCGGCGGCGAGCCATGCCCGCTGCGCCGGCGTGAGCCCCGAGGCATCCGTCGCCGCCGCCGCGCCCGGCGCGCCACCGGCCGAGGCTTCGCGGATCGCCGCCCCGGCGACCCCGCCGGTGCGCCAGGCGTGGCAGATCGCGAGCGCCAGCGCGTCGGCCGCGTCGGCGGGCTTCGGCACCGACTCGAGCCCGAGGATGCGCGCGACCATCGCCCCGACCTGCTTCTTGTCGGCGCGCCCGTACCCGGTGATCGCCGCCTTCACCTCGGAGGGCGTGTGCAACGCGACCGGAAGCTCGCGGCGTGCGGCGATGAGCATCGCGACGCCCGAGATCTGCGCCGTGCCCATGATCGTCGACACGTCGGACCGGGCGAAGACCCGCTCGAGCGCGACCGCCTGCGGGCGGTGCTCCTCGAAGATCGCCTCGAGTCCGTCGGCGATCCTCGCGAGTCGTCGCTCGATCGGCGCGTCGGTCGGCGAACGCAGCACGACGACGTCGACGAGCTTCGCGGTGCGGTTCGGCGAGACGTCGACCACGCCCACGCCGCAGCGGGTGAGCCCGGGGTCGATGCCGAGCACCCGCACGGCGATCGGCCTACTCCGCCTCGAGCTCGGCCTGCACCTCGGGGGTGAGGTCGAAGTTGCTGTAGACGTTCTGCACGTCGTCGGAGTCTTCGAGGGCGTCGATGAGGCGGAACACCTTGCGGGCGGTCTCGGCGTCGATCTCGACCTTCAGGTTCGGCACGAACTCGATGTCGGCCGACTCGTAGTCGAGCCCGGCCTCCTGGAGCGCCTTGCGGACCTCGACCATGTCGGACGGGTCGGTGATGACCTCGAAGCCCTGGGCGTGCGGCTCGATCTCCTCGGCGCCGGCCTCGAGGGCGGCCATCATCACGTCGTCTTCGGTCGTGCCCTCGCCCGACACCACGATGACGCCCTTGCGGGTGAAGTTGTAGGCGACCGAACCGGGGTCGGCGAGCGTGCCGCCGTTGCGGTTCAGCCCGGTGCGGACCTCGGCTGCGGCGCGGTTCTTGTTGTCGGTCAGCACCTCGACCATGAGGGCGACGCCCGACGGGCCGTACGCCTCGTAGGTGATGCTCAGGTACTCGACGGCTTCGCCGCCGATGCCGGCGCCGCGCTTGATCGCGCGGTCGATGTTGTCGTTCGGCACCGAGGTCTTCTTGGCCTTCTGCACCGCGTCGTACAGCGTCGGGTTGCCGTTCAGGTCGGCGCCGCCGAGCTTGGCCGCGACCTCGATGTTCTTGATGAGCTTCGCGAACGACTTCGCGCGGCGCGCGTCGATGACGGCCTTCTTGTGCTTGGTCGTCGCCCACTTGGAATGCCCGGACATGACTCTCCTGTATCCGCTTCTCGGCGGGTCCGCCCGCCGAAAGCCCATTCTAGACGAGCGCGGCGCGCGCGCTCGGGTGCCGGTCGGATGCCTCGTGCCGGACGCGCTACCCGAGCACCTTGATCAGCGTGCGGAGGTTGCGGTTGGTGGTGGTGGGCTTGTACCGCGCCTTCGCGAGCAGCTTGGCGAACGGCGTGTCGACCGTCGTGCCCTTGACGGGGTTCCAGTACACGACGCCCTCGCCCCGGGCGATCGGATCGACGGCCCCGTCGAGGCCGATCCCGTCGGCCGCGGCGAGGAGCTCGTCGAGCACCGCCCCGGACGACCCGAAGATCACCCAGGGCTGACGGGAATCGTCGTCGGCGTCGAACGGGAACGCCTCGACGGCGTGCTGGAGCTCACCGCGGGTGACGAGCACGATCCACGCCTCGTACCCGAAGCGCTCGGAGAGCGCGTGCTCGATCCGCGACTTCGACGCCGGGGCCCCGACGGCCCGGTCGTCGCTCGAGAACACGACGTTGCCCGAGGCGAGCACGGTGCGCACGCCGTCGAAGCCGAGCTCGCGGAAGAGCGCGGCGAGCTCGGCAGAGCGCACGGTGACGCCGCCCACGTTGACCCCGCGCAGCAGGGCGATCCATTCGGTCACGTGCGCGAGCGTAGCGCTCGCCGCCGACACGCGCAGCGGCGAGCAGGATGCCTCGGCGCCCGCCCCACAGGCGAGCGCCCCTCACGCGAGCGCCGGCATTCCATCCGGGAAGAGCGAGCGCTGCCAGGCGGTGTACTTGCGCCGCATGACCAGCGACCAGAGCGCGCGGACCGGCAGCGGCAGGTTCTCGTGCAGCCACTCGTCGCGCTCGCCCGCAGGCACCGCGTCGATCATGAGCCCCATCTGCACCGGCATCGTCTCCTTCGGGAACTCGCCGCGGGCGTGCTCGCCGATCTCGTCCCACTCGGCCTGCGTGAACACACGGGAGACGATCGGCACGATGTCGGCCTCCTCCCGCCCGAGATGCACGCCGAGTGTCTCGCCGACCGAGTCGAGCGCCGCGGCGAGCCGCTCCCCCGTCTCAAGGTCGGGCGCCGTGCGCCATTCTGCGAGCAGCGCGTCGGCGACGTCGAGCAGCTCGGCGACCCTGGCGTGCTGCGCCTTCATGACGTCGACGTGCAGCGAGCAGCCCGGCTCGCGCCGCTCGAGCCGGTCCCAGATGAACCGGTCCTCGCCCTCGTGGTGCACGTGCAGGGCCTTGTCGACGAGCTCCACGGCGGCGCCGACGGTCTCGGCCCGCTCGAGATCGCCGGCGGGGACGGCCCGGACGAGTGCGGGCATCTCGCGATAGCCCCAGCGGAAGATGCGGTGCACGAGGAGGATGTCGCTCGTGTCGCATCCGGACTCGTCGACGACGCGGTCGTCGCCGCCGGTGCTCGGCAGTTTCCTGGTCATCCCGCGACCGTAGAACCGTCGGGATCCGGCGGAATCGGTGCTCCCACTGAACGGGCGCCCCCATTTCGCGGGGCGGGGCCGCGCGCGTCGCGGCCTCAGACGCGGGCGCGCACCTTCGACAGGAAGTACTCGTGGAAGCGGTGCTCGCCCGTGATCTCGGGGTGGAAGCTCGTGCCGAGGAGGTTGCCCTGCTCGACCGCGACGACGCGGCGGTCCTCGAGCTGCGCGAGCGGCGTCGCCGCGGGCCCGACCGACTCGACGACCGGGCCGCGGATGAACACCGCGCGCACCGGGATCACCCCGAGTGCGGGCACCTCGAGCTCGGTCTCGAACGACTGGTTCTGCGAGCCGAAGGCGTTGCGCCGCACGACGACGTCGAGGCCGCCGAGCGACTGCTGCCCCGTGATCGCGTCGAGCACCGTGTCGGCGAGCATGATGAGCCCGGCGCAGGTGCCGTAGACGGGGAGGCCGTCCGAGATCGCCGCGCGCAGCGGCTCGGCGAGGCCGAAGGTGCGCGAGAGCTTGTCGATCACGCTCGACTCGCCGCCGGGGATGACGAGGCCGTCGACGGCGGCGAGCTCCTCGGGCCGGCGCACGAGCGAGACCTCGGCGCCGAGGGAGGCCAGCACCAGGGCGTGCTCGCGGAAGTCGCCCTGCAGGGCGAGGACGCCGACGCGGGGGCCGGCCGGAGCCTGCTCCCCCGCGCCGACGGACTCCTCGCGGAGGGTCGTCGTCACCAGCCGCGCTCGGCGAGGCGGTGCGGCGCTGCGAGGTCGGCGACGTTGATGCCGACCATGGCCTCGCCGAGGCCCCGCGACACGTCCGCGATGACCGAGGGGTCGTCGTAGAACGTCGTCGCCTTGACGACGGCCGCCGCGCGGGCCTCGGGGTTGCCCGACTTGAAGATGCCCGAGCCCACGAAGACGCCGTCGGCGCCGAGCTGCATCATCATCGCGGCATCCGCCGGGGTCGCCACGCCGCCCGCGACGAAGAGCACGACGGGGAGCTTGCCGGTCTCGGCGACCTCGAGCACGAGCTCGTAGGGGGCCTGCAGCTCCTTCGCGGCGACGTAGAGCTCGTCGCGCGTCATCGACTTCAGCTGGTTGATCTCGGACGAGATCTTGCGGATGTGCTTCGTCGCCTCGGAGACGTCGCCGGTGCCGGCCTCGCCCTTCGAGCGGATCATCGCCGCACCCTCGTTGATGCGGCGGAGCGCCTCGCCCAGGTTCGTCGCACCGCAGACGAAGGGGGTGTTGAACGACCACTTGTCGATGTGGTTGACGTAGTCGGCCGGCGAGAGCACCTCGGACTCGTCGATGTAGTCGACGTCGAGGGCCTGCAGCACCTGCGCCTCGACGAAGTGGCCGATGCGGGCCTTCGCCATGACGGGGATCGACACCTCGGCGATGATCGCGTCGATGAGGTCGGGGTCGCTCATGCGGGCGACGCCGCCCTGCGAACGGATGTCGGCGGGGACGCGCTCGAGGGCCATGACGGCGACGGCGCCGGCGTCCTCGGCGATGCGGGCCTGCTCGGGCGTGACGACGTCCATGATGACGCCGCCCTTCAGCATCTCGGCAAGGCCGCGCTTCACGCGGCTCGAGCCCGTCTCGGGTACGGTCACAAGGAATCCTCTCGGGGGTGCGCTTGGACGTCGCGCAACGATTCAGACAAAACGATTGTTTGTCCTAGGCCAAAAGATAGCATGGTCGATGACACGAGGAAGGACGGTGCCGAGATCATCGACATCGAGGGCCGTTCCGCGGCCGAGATCGCCGACAGCCTGCGCACGCTCATCGAACGCGGTGCGCTGCGACCGGGTGACGCGCTCCCTCCCGTCCGCGCGCTCGCGGAGCAGCTCGGCGTCAACCGCAACACCGCCGTCTCGGCGTATCGGCAGCTCACCAACGCCGGCGTGGTCGTCACGCTCGGCCGCGGGGGCACCCGCGTCGCCGGCGGCGCGCCCGTCGCGCAGGAGGGCTTCGCCGCCGACACGGCGCTCCGCGACCTCGGCACCGGCAACCCCGACGCCTCGTTCATCCCCGACCCGACGAACGTCCTGCCGAGCATCGCCCGGCGCCCCGTGCTCTACGGCGAACCCGTCATCGACCCCGACCTCGAACGCTCCGCACTCGCGTGGATGGGCGCCGACCTCCCCGACGGCACTCCCCTTCGCCTCACGGTCACGAGCGGCGCCGCCGACGCCGTCGAACGCCTGCTCGCCCAGGCGCTCACCCGCGACGACGCCGTCGCCCTCGAAGACCCCTGCTTCCTCACGAGCATCCACACCGTCCGCGTCGCCGGCTACCGCCCGGTGCCCGTGCCCGTCGACGACGAGGGCATGACGGTCGAGGGCCTCCGCGCCGCACTCGACCAGGGCGTGCGCGCCGTCATCTGCACCCCGCGCGCGCAGAATCCGACGGGCGCGAGTCTCACGGCCGACCGGGCGGCCGCCCTGCGGGAGGTGCTGGCGGAGCATCCCTACGTGCTCGTGATCGAGGACGACCACTACTCCCTCCTCTCGCAGCAGCCGCACCACACGCTCATCAGCGCCGAGCACCGGCGCTGGGCCCTCGTGCGCTCGGTGTCGAAGTTCCTCGGGCCCGACATGTGCCTGGCGGTGACCGCCTCCGACCCCGAGACCGCCGACCGCCTCGCGATGCGCCTCACGCCCGGCACCACCTGGGTGAGCCACCTCTTGCAACGGCTCGTGCACGCCCTCGCGACCGATCCCGAGGTCGCCGCCGGCATCCGCGCCGCAGGCGAGCACTACGCCGCCCGCAACGCCGCGTTCGCCGAACTGCTCACCGCGGAGGGCCTGCCCACCTCCCCGGGCGACGGGCTCAACGTCTGGGTCCCGCTCGGCGCGCCCGCGCGCGCGGTCTCCGAGCAGCTCATGCGCCGCGGATGGCTCGTGCGGCCCGGTGACGAGTTCGCACTCGGCGACCACGGGGCATCCGAGCGCCTGCGCCTCACCGTGCACGAACTCGACGACGCCGAGCAGCAGCGCCTCGCCGCCGACCTCGGCGCCTCGGTGCGCGCCGTGCGCGAGCGAAGTGCGATGATCGATCGGTGAAGATTCTCTCCATCCAGTCGGCGGTCGCGTACGGCCACGTCGGCAACTCCGCCGCCGTCTTCCCCCTGCAGCGCATCGGCGTCGAGGTGCTGCCCGTCTACACGGTCAACTTCTCGAACCACACCGGCTACGGCGCGTGGCGCGGCCCGCTCATCTCGCCCGACGACGTCCGCGAGGTCATCGCGGGCATCGAGGACCGCGGGGTGCTCGGACAGATCGACGTCGTGCTCTCGGGCTACCAAGGCGGCGAGGGCATCGCCGACGTCATCCTCGAGACCGTCGCGAAGGTGAAGGCCGCCAACCCCACCGCGATCTACGCGTGCGACCCGGTCATGGGCAACGCGAAGTCCGGATGCTTCGTGGCCCCCGCCATCCCCGTGCTGCTCCGCGAGCGCGTGGTGCCCGCCGCCGACCTCATCACGCCGAACCAGTTCGAACTCGGCTACCTGACCGGCACCGAACCCGACACGCTCGAGTCGACGCTCGCCTCGGTCGACCTCGCCCGTGCGGGCGGCCCGAGCACGGTGCTCGTCACGAGCGTCGAGCGCCCCGACCGCGAGGACGACACGATCGAGATGCTCGCCGTCGACGAGCACGGCGCCTGGATCGCGCAGACCCCGCGCCTGCCCATGAAGGCCAACGGCTCGGGGGATGTCACGGCCGCCCTCTTCACGGCCCACTACCGCCGCACGGGCGACGCGGCCGACGCGCTCGCGCGCACGATCTCGAGCGTGTACGACCTGCTCACCCGCACCCACGAGTCGGGCGAGCGCGAGCTGCAGCTCGTCGAGTCGCAGGAGTTCTACGCCCACCCGCGCATGCAGTTCGAGGTGCGCCGGGTGCGCTGAGCGCCGGCCCGAAGCGAACGACCAGGGGCGCCGCGAGATCCGATCTCGCGGCGCCCCTTCGTGTCGCTACTCGCCCGCCGCCGGCCAGGCGTCGGCGATCTCCTGGCGCACCTCGCCGAGGAGGCGCGGCAGCGCCTTCGTGCCGGCGATGATCGGAAAGAAGTTCGAGTCGAGCGCCCACCGCGGCACGATGTGCTGGTGCAGGTGCTCGGCGATGCCGGCGCCCGCGATGCGACCCTGGTTCATACCGATGTTGAAGCCGTCGCAGTGCGAGACCTCCTTCACGACCCGCATCGCGATCTGCGTGAGCAGCCCGATCTCGGCGACCTCGGCGGGGCTCGCCTCGTCGTACGTCGCGATGTGGCGGTAGGGGCACACGAGCAGGTGCCCGCTGTTGTACGGGTACAGGTTGAGCAGCACGTAGGCGTGCTCGCCGCGAGCCACGATGAGCGACTGCTCGTCGCTCATCTCGGGTGCGCGGCAGAACGGGCACGAATGCTCGTCGGGCTGCTGCCCGTGCTGGATGTAGACGAGCCGATGGGGGGTCCAGAGTCGTTGGAACGCGTCAGGCACGCCCGCGAGATCGGTCGAGGCATCCGTCGGGACCCCGTCGAACTCGCCGGCGCCGTAGCTCACCCCGTCGCCGGTCATGCGAACAGGTCGTCCCGCGTGTTCACCTGCAGGCGCTCGGCGATCGCGCCGCGCACCTTCTCGATCGCCGCGTTGATCGGCACACCGTTCTCCTGGGTGCCGTCGCGGAAGCGGAAGCTCACCGTCTCGGCCGAACGGTCGTTCTCGCCCGCGATGAGCTGGAACGGCACCTTCTGCGTGGTGTGGGTGCGGATCTTCTTCTGCATGCGGTCGTCGCTCACGTCGAGGTCGGCGCGCACGCCGAAGCCCTTCAGCTGCTCGATGATCGCCCCGAGGTACGGCGCGTACTCGTCGGCGACGGGGATGCCCACCACCTGCACCGGCGCGAGCCACACCGGGAAGGCGCCCGCGTAGTGCTCGAGGAGGATCGCGAAGAACCGTTCGATCGACCCGAAGAGCGCCCGGTGGATCATGATCGGGCGCTTCTTCTGGCCGTCGCGGTCGGTGAACTCGAGGTCGAAACGCTCGGGCAGGTTGGGGTCGACCTGCACGGTCGACAGCTGCCAGGTACGCCCGATCGCGTCGCGCGTCTTCAGGTCGATCTTCGGGCCGTAGAACGCCGCCTCGCCGGGCATCTCGGTGAGCTTCAGCCCGCTCGCACGGGCGACGTTGCGCAGCGCGTTGGTCGAGTAGTCCCAGAACTCGTCCGAGCCGATCCACTTGTCCTTCTCATCGTCGCGCATCGAGAGCTCGAGCTCGAAGTCGTCGAGGCCGAAGTCGCGCAGCATCGAGATGACGAAGTCGATGACCTTGGTCGCCTCCTCCTCGAGCTGCTCGGGGGTGACGAAGAGGTGCGAGTCGTCCTGCGTGAAGCCGCGCACGCGGGTGAGGCCGTGCAACGCGCCCGAGAGCTCGTTGCGGTACACGGTGCCGTTCTCGGCGAGCCGCATCGGCAGGTCGCGGTAGCTGCGCCCGCGCTCCTTGTAGATCAGGATGTGCATCGGGCAGTTCATGGGCTTCAGGTAGTAGTCCTGGCCCTGCTTGGTGATGTTGCCCTCGGCGTCGCGCTCCTCGTCCATCACGATGGGCGGGAACATGCCGTCCTTGTAGGTGACGAGGTGGTTCGAGGTGAGGAAGAGGTCTTCCTTCGAGATGTGCGGCGTGTACACGTAGGTGTAGCCGCCCTCGATGTGCCGGCGACGGGCGTGCTGCTCCATCTCCATGCGGACGACGCCGCCGCGGGGGTGCCAGACCGAGAGGCCCGAGCCGATCTCCTCGGGGAAGCTGAACAGGTCGAGGTCGCGGCCGAGCTTGCGGTGGTCGCGCTTCGCGGCCTCCTCGAGGCGGTGCTGGTACGCGCGCAGCTCGTCCTTCGTGGGCCACGCGGTGCCGTAGATGCGCTGCAGCTGCGGGTTCTTCTCGGAGCCGCGCCAGTAGGCGGCGGCGATGCGGGTGAGCGACCAGCCGTTGCCGATCATGCGCGTGTTCGGCAGGTGCGGGCCCCGGCAGAGGTCCTTCCAGACCGTCTCGCCGGTCTTCGGGTCGACGTTGTCGTAGATCGTGAGCTCGCCGGCGCCGACCTCGACGCTCTCGTTGTCGTCGCCCGACGAGGCCGAGCCCTTGAGCCCGATGAGCTCGAGCTTGTACGGCTCGCTCGCGAGCTCCTCGCGGGCCTCGTCGTCGGTGACGACGCGGCGCATGAAGCGCTGGCCGGCACGGATGATCCGCGCCATCTCCTTGTCGAGCGCCTTGAGGTCGTCGGGGGTGAAGGGCGATGCGACGTCGAAGTCGTAGTAGAAGCCGTCGGTCACGGGCGGGCCGATGCCCAGCTTCGCCTCGGGGTTGATCGACTGCACCGCCTGCGCCAGCACGTGCGCCGCCGAGTGCCGCAGGATGTTCAGGCCGTCGGGCGAGTCGATCGTGACCGGCTCGACGACGTCGGCGTCGGTCACCGTCGTCGCGAGGTCCTTGAGCTCGCCGTTGACGCGCATCGCGACAACGGAACGGTCGGTGAAGAGCTCGAAGCCGTCAGCCACCTGGATCCACTCCTTGGAATTCTCTCGAAACGAACCCTTCAACTGTAGTCGTGCGCGCGCACCCTCCCGCGCCGAGGGAGGTCGGCACTGTTCGCCCGTCGAGCGCGAGCGTCCACCCCGAACGGGGGTGTACCCCATGAGTCCTGATTCGGGGGACAATCCCTGTGGACCGGTCGCTGGCCGGACCACCGGGTTCCGGTGAAAGCGAAAGCCGGTCACCGGGATCCGGCCCTCTCCCTTCAGCGCTCGTACTTCACGATCGTCGACCGGTTCGTCTCGTGTTGGCTCACGGCGGCGAACCCGTGCGCCCCGAGAAGGTATGGCGCCCCGTGGAGCTCGCCCGTCCCGGGCGATCCCGCGGTGACGAGCCACAGCCGGTCGATCCCGTCGAGCCGCGACCCGAGCTGGTCGAAACCGATCGTGATGTCGGAGAAGCCCCCCGTCGTCGTGAACGAGCGCACGAACGCGACGTCCGTCGTGTTCGCGAACGCTGCCGGATACCCGGAGAGCGCCAGGCGCGGCTGCGTATTGCCGAAGTTCGAGTCCTCCAGGAACACCCCGTCGCCCGGCTCGGCGTGCCGCTGGATGTAGTCGGCGATCTGGGCGAGATCGCTGCCGTCGTTCTTGGCCAGGGGCGTGCGCTGGGCGAGGTAGCCGGGTGCACACGCAAGTGCGAGCGCAGCCACCAGCAGCCAGGCCACCGGCTTCAGGGGCGTGATCGTGAAGGCGAGCGCGAGGAGCACGGCGACCGCCGGCACCGCGAAGGACAGGTAGCGGGGGGTGAACACCGAGCCGATCGCGGCATCCGCCATCAACAGCACGAGCAAGGGGATGAAGAACCAGGCCAGTGCGAGACCGAGTAGGCGGCGTCGGGCAGCCGAGAGGCGACGAGCGAAGCACAGTGCCAGCACGAGGGCGACCACGCTCGCGCCCGTTGCAACGTCCCGGGACAGCTGGAAGGCCGGCTCCGAGAGGATTCCCCACAGATCTCGGCCGGGCTGGTAAGCGATCCAGGAGATCTGCTTCTTCTGACGGAGCCCCGCCTGGATCAGCGGGAACGTGACGAGACCGGCGAGCACGGCAGCCGCCAGCCAGGCCAGGAGGACTCGGCGCCGGCGATGATGACGCCAGAGATAGAACACGTGGACCGGGATCAGGAGCAGGGAGTACAGGAAGATCGCGGCCCCGAGGATGAGCATGGCCGAGTAGGCCCACCACCAGCGACGGCGCCCGCTGCGGAGCGCAACCAGCAGGACGATCGTGGTCCACACGGCGACCGCTGCGCTCAAGGCATACGACCGCGCCTCGGCCCCGATGAAGGTCACGTGCGGCAGCACCGCGAAGACCGCACCGGAGACGACCGCGACGTGCAGCTTCGTGAACATCGAGACCAGCACGACCAGGCCGGCGGCCGCCGCGCCGACGGCCAGCGCCGAAAGTGAGCGGGTGGCCGGCTCCGACTCGCCGAAGAGCCCGATCCACACCTTCATCAGCGAGTAGTAGCTGAGGTGGACGACGTCGATGTACTCGGTGAAGGTGAACAGCTCCCTCCAACTGAGCCGGGCGGCCATCACCGTGGCGACCTCGTCGAACCAGTACGAGGGAACCCACGATCCGGCGAGGGAGACCGTGAACGCGACGAGGCCGACCGCGCTCGCCGAGCGGTACCGCCGAACCGGGAAAGGAGTCCCCCGGCGCTGCAACTGCTCCGGTGCGATCGTCGCTGTTCGCACGAGGCTCCTCCCTCTCAGATCTCCCGAGAGGATATCGACGAACCGGACACCGTACCGAGGCCCGCGGGGGGCACCGCCCAACTGGTTGCAATCGGAACCCGTCCGGGCCGGTGACGTCCGCTGAACGACAGAAGGTCCCATCCGCGTCGATGGGGCCTGCGTGCGCCACGACACAGGCGGGGAGCCACATCGACGCACCCGCGTTTGTGCACTGCTCGAACGTCACGACTGGCGGGGCTCGCCCTTTCGAGATCCGCCAAGGTCTGCTCTGCGCGCCTCCGACAGAAACCACTCCGCGACGTCGAGCGGAATGGCGTGATCGTAGAACCAGCCGAACGACAACTCCCCGCTCTTGTCGTCGTGAAACACCTCGGCGAGGACGTCCAGACCTCCTGCCTCGAGAAGTTCCAGGGCGATGCCGTCGCGGGTGCCGACATGGCTCGCGATTTGGAGTCTGTAGGAGTCGCGAAAGTCCCTGCTCATCCGCCGATGATCTCAGACGCCTGAAGTGCCAGTGATGCTCAGCGTCGTGGCGCTCGAACTGCACGTCGTATCTGGTGTGGCGCGCGGCCCGCGGCGCGGCGCCCGTTAACGCGAAAACCCCCGGCGAACCGGGGGTTTTCATTGGTGGGCGATACTGGGATCGAACCAGTGACCTCTTCCGTGTCAGGGAAGCGCGCTACCGCTGCGCCAATCGCCCAGAATCGAGTGCGAGGCTCTCGATCTGGAGGTGGATACGGGATTCGAACCCGTGTATACGGCTTTGCAGGCCGCTGCCTCGCCTCTCGGCCAATCCACCGTGTATGGGTTCTCCACCAAAAGAACAGGAGTCAAGCATGTGCTTGATCCTGATCAGAGCGGATGACGAGATTCGAACTCGCGACCCTCACCTTGGCAAGGTGATGCGCTACCACTGCGCCACATCCGCGTTGCTTTCGCATTTCTGCGTGCAGAGAAGACTTTATACACACTTCGGGCGATTCACAAACCGAGCGCCCCCCGAGGGCCGTTCCGGCCGGTCAAGCCGCCATTCCGCGACCGAATCCCGGGCGTGTCGAGCCCAAGCGACGAGGCGAGCACCCCTCACCTGTCGCTCGATGTGCAATCGCCCCCGATCGTCGGCTAGTATCGAGTCCGCGGTCACCGAGAGGTTGCCGCGAATCCCTCAGGGCGATTGGCGCAGCTGGTAGCGCGCTTCCTTCACACGGAAGAGGTCGTCGGTTCGAGCCCGGCATCGCCCACTGAGCACAGAACGCCCCCGACCTCGGTCGGGGGCGTTCTGCATTTCCGCACGACGCGGGTCGGCTGCCGCCTGGTCGGACCGTCAGCGCCACCCGTAGCGCTGCGTGAGCGCCCCGGCGACGAGCTCGAAGCGGCGCTCGTCGAGCGAGGCCGCCTCGCGCCGCATGCCGCCGGCGCGCACCCGGAACACCCGGTCGGTCTTGGCCCAGCTGGGTCGCCCAGAGGCATCCCAGGGCCCATCGCCGAGCGAGACGTAGTCGCGGTCGCCGTCGTGCGCCTTGCTCGTGAGCTGCACGGCCAGGTAGTCCCCCGCTTGCGACGCGGCGACGATGACGACGGGGCGGTCCTTGCCGCGTCCGTCGCGCTCCTCGTAGGGCACCCAGGTCCACACGACCTCGCCGGGATCGGGATCGCCGTCGGGCGTCGGCGCGTAGCTCAGCTCGACGCCGCGCAGCCGGTCGGGGTCGATCTCGATCGTCGCGTCGTCGCCGAACCGCCCGGGCGAGGACTCGCCGGCGAACGGCGCCGGCCGCGAGGCATCCGCCTTCGACGACGAAGCCGGGGCGGTGGTCGGCGACCCCGCCGACGACCGGGTGGATGCGGGCGTGATGATCGCCCGCAGAACACGCCCGAGGGCGGTGAGGAAGCGGCTGGTGTCTGACACACCGGGCACACTACCCCACCGCCCTCGGGCGGCCGGAGCGTCGATCAGACGGTCTCGAGCTTGTAGGCGTCCTCGCCGTGCACGACGGTGTCGATGCCGGCGATCTCGTCCTCGTTCTTCACACGGAAGCCCATCGTCTTCTGGATGATCGTGCCGATCGCGAAGGTCAGCACGAACGAGTACGCGAGCACCGAGACGGCGGCGATCGCCTGCACCGCGAGCTGCGTGAAGTCGCCGCTGTAGATCAGGCCGGTGCCGTTGGCGAAGATGCCGAGGTAGAGCGTGCCGATGAGGCCGCCGACGAGGTGGATGCCCACGACGTCGAGCGAGTCGTCGAAGCCGAACTTGAACTTCAGGTCGATCGCGAGCGCGCAGACCGCACCGGCGACGAGGCCGAGCACGATCGCCCAGACCGGCGTCAGCGAGGCGCAGGCGGGGGTGATGGCGACGAGACCCGCGACGGCGCCCGAGGCGGCGCCCACCGAGGTCGGCTTGCCGTCCCTGAGCTTCTCGACGAGGAGCCAGGCGAGCAGGGCCGCCGCCGGCGCCGCGATCGTGTTGACGAAGGCGAGGGCCGCGGTGCCGTCGGCGGCGAGCTCGGAGCCCGCGTTGAAGCCGAACCAGCCGAACCACAGGAGACCGGCGCCGAGGAGCACGAACGGCGGGTTGTGGGGCACGTGGGCGCCCTTCGAGAAGCCGACGCGCTTGCCGAGCACCAGTGCGAGGGCGAGGGCCGCGGCACCCGCGTTGATGTGCACGGCCGTGCCGCCCGCGAAGTCGATCGCGCCGACGCCGAAGAACTCCTGCATGCCGTACGTGATCCACCCGCCGTAGGCGAAGCTGCCGTCGTCGGCGAGGCCGAAGTTGAAGACCCAGCTCGCGACCGGGAAGTAGACGATCGTCGCCCAGATGCCGGCGAAGATCATCCACGCGCCGAACTTCGCACGGTCGGCGATCGCACCCGAGATGAGGGCGACCGTGAGGATCGCGAAGGTCGCCTGGAACGCCACGAAGGCGAGCGGCGGGAATGCGGCGTCCTCAGGGGTCTCGAGGAGGCTCGTGAGGCCGATCGCCGACCAGTCGATCGACCATGGGGCGACGAGGCCCTCGGCGCCGGGGAACGCGATGGCGTAGCCGTAGAGCACCCACAGGACGCCGATGAGGCCCAGCGCACCGAAGCTCAGCATCATCATGCTGATGACGCTCTTGGCCTTGACGAGCCCGCCGTAGAAGAACGCGAGCCCTGGGGTCATCAGCAGCACCAGGGCTGCGGCGATCAACAGGAACGCGGTGTTGCCTTGATCCATCTCTCGAACCTCTCTCGGAATGCAGGGCGGGGGACCCTGTGCGCCCCAGTTTCACGAGGGGACGTTTCGAGAGGGATCGTGCGATGTTTCCGGCCCGTTACGGGTCGCCGCGCCATGTGAACAGCGCGTTTCGGGATGCTGCGGATCGGCGAGGAACTCGCCGTGCGACCGCTCAGTCGTGCGGCGGCAGCTCGCCCGAGGTCAGCGCGATCATGCGCGAGATCGCCCGCAGGTACTTCTTGCGGTAGCCGCCCGACATCATGTCGCCGCCGAAGACCTGGTCGAGCGCCAGGCCGCTCGTGATGATGGGCACCTCGGCGTCGTAGGCGCGGTCGATGAAGGCGACGAGCCGGAGCGCCGCGTTCTGGTCGGTGAGCTCGTGCACGCCCTGCAGGGCGATCGCGTCGAGCCCCTGCACGAGCTTCACGTACTTCGAGGGATGCACGGTCGCGAGATGCGCGATCAGTTCGTCGAAGGTGTCGAGCGAGACGCTGTGGTCGCGTGCGGCGAGGGCCTGCGCGGTGCGCGCGACCTCGTCGTCGGTCGCGAGCGCGATCGCGTGCCCCTCGGTGTCGCGGCGACGGTAGTCGAGGCCGTCGATGCGCAGGGTCTCGAAGTTCGAGGAGAGCGCGTGGATCTCGCGCAGGAAGTCGGCGGCGGCGAACCGTCCCTCGCCGAGCGCGTTGGGCGGCGTGTTCGACGTCGCGGCGACTCGCGTGCCGCTCGCCATGAGCTCGCCGAGGAACCGCGTCATGAGCATGGTGTCGCCCGGGTCGTCGAGTTCGAACTCGTCGATGCAGATGAGCTTCGCGCCGCGCAGCAGCTCGATCGCTGGCTGGTAGCCGAGCGCGCCGACGAGCGCGGTGTACTCGATGAAGGTGCCGAAGTACTTCGGGCCGTGGGCGACGTGCCAGAGCGCGGCGAGCAGGTGGGTCTTGCCGACGCCGAAGCCGCCGTCGAGGTAGACGCCCGGCAGTTCGATGCGCGCGGGGCGCTTCCGGGAGAAGAAGCCGCCCGGACGCTGGGCCGCGCGCCAGGCGCCCGCGAACTGGTTCAGCCGTTCGAGGGCGGCCTGCTGCGACGGGAAGTCGGGATCGGGCCGGTACGACTCGAAGGAGGCGTGCTCGAACTGCGGCGGCGGCACGAGCTCGGAGGCGATCTCAGCGCCCGAGATGGCCGGGTTGCGGTCGACGAGCCGGATGGGGACGTGGCTGGAGGCCGAGGTCATGCTGGTGAGCTCCCGTATTGCACCGGATGACGGGTGCCGTGACTGCGCCCCGCAGGCCGCGTAGATTCGAGTGTGGACAGGTGATCAGCCTAGTCCGCTCCCCCGCACAGCCCGCCGACCAGGCGATCCCAGGAGGTCCCCATGCCCGCCGAGTTCGACTCCGCCGCGAAGTTCGCCGAGTACGCCCACCCCGAGCGACTCGTCTCCACGTCCTGGCTCGCCGAGCACCT
Organism: Agromyces sp. NPDC057679; assembly: GCF_042799635.1. NCBI lineage: Bacteria > Bacillati > Actinomycetota > Actinomycetes > Micrococcales > Microbacteriaceae > Agromyces > Agromyces sp. NPDC057679. Next base: position 495,792 of record NZ_JBHVIK010000003.1, read on the forward strand.
CGGCGACCCCGGCCTCGTGGTGGTCGAGTCCGACGAGGACGTCCTGCTCTACGAGACCGGCCACATCCCGGGCGCCGTGAAGATCGACTGGCACCTCGACCTCAACGACCCGATCGTGCGCGACTACGTCAGCGACGAGCGGTTCGCGGCCCTCCTCGGCTCGAAGGGCATCTCGCGCGACACGACGATCGTCGTCTACGGCGACAAGAGCAACTGGTGGGCGGCGTACGCGCTGTGGGTCTTCACGCTCTTCGGCCACGAGGACGTCCGGCTCCTCGACGGCGGTCGCGACCTCTGGATCGCGGAGGGCCGCGAGATCACCACGGATGCCACGGAGCCGACCCCGGTCGACTACCCGGTCGTCGCACGCGACGACCGCGCGGTGCGCGCCTTCAAGGAGGACGTGCTCGCCCACCTCGGGCAGTCGTCGGTCGGCAGAAGGGCGCTCATCGACGTCCGCTCCCCCGAGGAGTACAGCGGCGAGCGCACGACCGCGCCCGCCTACCCCGAGGAGGGCGCACTGCGCGCCGGCCACATCCCGACCGCGGCGTCCGTGCCGTGGGCCCGCGCCGCCGCGGGCGACGGCACCTTCAAGGGCCGCGCCGAGCTCGACGCGATCTACCGCGACGAGGTCGGGCTCGCCGACGGCGACGACATCGTCGCGTACTGCCGCATCGGCGAGCGTTCGAGCCACACGTGGTTCGTGCTGACGCACCTGCTCGGATTCGACAAGGTCCGCAACTACGACGGCTCGTGGACCGAGTGGGGCAGCGCGGTGCGCGTGCCGATCGTGACGGGCACCGAGCGCGGCGAGGTGCCCGCGCGCTGACGCGCAGCGGCCCCGACGGCCGCGCGCGCCTTCGGCCGTGGGAGAATCGAAGCGATGGATCAGACCACGCTGCCCGAACGCCTCGCCGAGACCCGCGACGACTTCCTCGCCCTCGGCGTGCGCGACCGGCTCCAACTGCTGCTCGAGTTCTCGAACGAACTCCCCGAGCTGCCCGAGCGCTACGCCGAGCACCCCGATCTGCTCGAACGCGTCGAGGAGTGCCAGTCGCCCGTGTTCATCTTCGTCGAGGTCGACGGCGGCATCGTGCACCTGTATGCGACGGCGCCCGCCGAGTCGCCGACGACGCGGGGCTTCGCGTCCATCCTCGTGCAGGGCCTCGCAGGCCTCACCGTGCAGCAGGTGCTCGACATCCCGGCCGACTACCCCCAGTCGCTCGGACTGGGCGAGGCCGTCTCGCCCCTGCGGGTCCGCGGCATGACCGGCATGCTCGCCCGCACCAAGCGCCAGCTGCGCGAGCGGGTCGCCGCGCTCTGACGACGCGCCGGTAGGCCCGGTCGCCGCGCCTCAGCCGACGATCTCGACCGCTGCGCCGTCGTGGTCGGCGGCCGTCCGCGCAGCGAGCCAGGCGGTGATGAGTCCGTTCCACCGCTCGGGATCGTGGTTCCAGAGCTTCGTGTGGCGTGCCCCCGTGAACTCCTCGAACTGGATGAGATCAGGGCGGGATGCCGCGAGCCGGCGCGATCCGTCGATGGGCACGAATCCGTCGTCGTCGCTGTGCATCAGCAGGATCGGCACCGAGAGCTCGCTCGCCCGTGCGACGGGGTCGAGCTCCTCGAGCGAGATCGGGGCGGCGAGCCCGGTGAGGCCGCCGCCGTACGGGGCACCGAGGAGCCGCGCCACGACGTCGCCGAGCTGCCGGGGCAGTCCGAGCGCGCCGCCCTGGAACCGGAGGATGTCGACCCAGTCGATCGCCGGCGACTCGAGGATGACGCCGACGAGGTGCTCGCGGACCTCGTCGGAGCGCAGCACCGCCTGCAGCGAGATCATGCCGCCCATCGACCACCCCATCAGCACGATCTCGCGCGCGCCGTGCTCGCTCGCGTACTGCACCGCGGCGACGACGTCGGCCCACTCCGTGCCGCCGAGCCCGTAGCGGCGATCGCTGCTCTCAGGCGCCTCGCCGTCGTTGCGGTACGAGATGAGGAGGCTGTTCCAGCCGGCGGTGCGCGTGGCATCCACCGCTCGCAGCGCCTCGTGCCGCTTCGCACCGCGCCCGTGCACCTGGACGACCCACCGATCGCTCGGGCCGTCGGCGGGGATCCACCAGGCCGGAGCCGGGCCGAGCGGGGTCTCGACGACGACGTCCTCGTAGGGGGCGTCGAGCTCCCAGGGTCCGAGGTGGTACCAGGCGTCGATCCGCCCCTTCGTGGCTCGCTCCGGCCGCCCGAAGTCGGTCGAGGTGAGCGCTCGGCGCACCCGCCCGCCGCGTTCCTCGATCACGTCGCCGAGTCGGGCGTGCCCCGAATCGTGCTCGAACCAGAGTCCGTATCGGCCGCGCATCCGCGCCTCGTCGCCGGCGGCGAGCGTGATCTCGCCGGCGGCCGAGTCGACGCCGAGGATCCGGAGGTCCTGCTCCCGACGAGCGGGCGGCGTCACGACCTTGCGCGCGAAGACGATGGTGAGCACGGCGGCCGTCGCCCCCGTCACGAGCGCGATCACCGCGGCGAGGAGCGCCGCCGCTCCGACCATCGCCCGGACCGCTCCGATTCGTTCTCCGCGCTGCGCCATCGGCATCCTCCCCGTCAACCGTCCCGTGTGCGTCGCGATGCGGCGTGCCGCCGTCACCGGCTCCGGTCGAGACTCTAGTCTGCACTCGTGCCCGACCACCCGTCCTCGCTTCCCGCCGAGTTCGAGGCAGCACTCGCCTCGATCCGAGCAGCCGTTCCGCGCGCCGAGCTCGCGGTGTCGGAGATCCCGGCGCCCGGCGGCCTCGCACCGCATGCGGCCGCCCTGTCGGCCGATGTGTCGCCCACGCGCCACGGCGACGACTCCGAACTCGGCACCGGCCGGTTCATCCTGCTCTACGACCCCAGCGAACCCGAGGCCTGGGGCGGACGCTTCCGCGTGGTGTGCTTCGCGCAGGCCCCGCTCGAGACCGACATCGGACTGGACCCCTTCCTCGCCGAGGTCGCGTGGTCGTGGCTGATCGATGCGCTCGACGCCCGTGGAGCCCATTACATCGCCGCGTCGGGCACCGCGACCAAGATCCTCTCGACCGGGTTCGGCGAGCTCGCCGCCCAGGGCGACGGTGCTCAGATCGAGCTGCGCGCATCGTGGACCCCCCTCGACGCCGAGATCAAGGCGCATGTGGAAGGCTGGAGCGAGTTGCTGTGCATGCTCGCAGGGCTTCCGCCCCGATCGGAAGGGGTGACCGCACTGCCCCGTCGGAGGTCGAATCGTGGATGACTACCGGGTGATCGAGACGCCCGCGGAGTTCGACGGCGCCGTCGCGAGCCTCCTCGGCGGCGAGGGGCCGATCGCGGTCGATGCCGAGCGCGCGAGCGGCTTCCGCTACTCCCAGCGGGCCTATCTCATCCAGATGTACCGCCGCGGCGCGGGCGTGTTCCTCTTCGACCCGCCGCAGATCCCCGACTTCTCCGCCCTGCAGGACGGCATCCACGCGGAGGAGTGGGTGCTGCACGCCGCCAGCCAGGACCTCGCGTGCCTTCGCGAGGTCGGGCTCGACCCCGACCGCATCTTCGACACCGAGCTCGCGGCCCGGCTGCTCGGCATGCCGCGGGTCGGGCTCGCCTCGGTCGTCGAGGAGCTGCTCGACATCAAGCTCGCCAAGGAGCACTCCGCGGCCGACTGGTCGACCCGGCCGCTGCCCCAGTCCTGGCTGAAGTACGCGGCCCTCGACGTCGAGCTGCTCGTCGACGTGCGCGACCGCCTGGTCGACCGCCTCGCCGACGCCGGGAAGACCGACATCGGCGGGCAGGAGTTCGACGCCGTGCTGCATCGCGCGGCGAAGCCGGCCTCGGCCGAGCCGTGGCGACGCCTCTCCGGCATCCACGCCATGCGCAACGGACGGAACCTCGCCGTCGCCCGTGAGCTCTGGCTCTCCCGCGACGAGCTCGCGTCCTCGACCGACGTCGCCCCCGGCCGGCTCGTGCCCGACGCCTCGATCGTCGCCGTCGCGAAATCGCTGCCGTCGACCCGCCGCGCCCTCGCCGACCTGCGCGAGTTCACGGGGCGCCAGAGCCGCAGCGAACTCGACCGCTGGTGGACCGCGGTCGAGCGCGGACTCACGACGACGGAGCTCCCCGCGGTGCGGGTGCCGAACGATGCCCCGCCCCCGCCGCGCGCGTGGGCGGCACGCAACCCCGAGGCCGACGCCCGGCTGAAGCTCGCGAAGACGGCCGTGGCCGAGCTCGCGGAGTCGCTCGAGATGCCGGTCGAGAACCTCCTCACCCCCGACTTCCTGCGGCGTGTGGCGTGGTCGCCGCCGGCCCCGGCCGACGCCGAGTCGATCGGCTCGGCGCTCGCCGCGCTCGGCGCCCGGCCCTGGCAGATTGCCGCAACCGCACAGATTATCGCCGCCGCGTTTGTGGGGGCGTCACAAGCCCTGCTCGACGCCACCTCCGACGATTCGTAGGATCCGTCAAGCGATTCAGCACGCCTGCAAGGCCCTTCGTAGGATCGAAGCAATCCTGATCGAAAGTGAGCTGCAGCGTGGCTGATCAAGCTGAAGTCGTGTTCGTCGACGGGGTCCGCACCCCGTTCGGCAAGGCCGGCGACAAGGGCATGTACTGGAACACCCGAGCCGACGACCTGGTCGTGAAGGCGATCGTCGGACTCCTCGAACGCAACCCGAACGTGCCGAAGGACCGCATCGACGAGGTCGCCATCGCCGCGACCACCCAGACCGGCGACCAGGGCCTCACCCTCGGTCGCACCGCCGCGATCCTCGCAGGGCTGCCGAAGACGGTGCCCGGATTCTCGATCGATCGCATGTGCGCCGGCGCGATGACCGCGACCGCGATGCTCGCCGGATCCATCGGCTACGGCATGTACGACCTCGCGATCGCGGGCGGCGTCGAGCACATGGGCCACCACCCCATGGGCTCGGGCGTCGACCCGAACCCGCGCTTCCTCAGCGAGCGACTCGTCGGTGAAGACGCGCTCGTCATGGGCGCGACGGCGGAGCGCATCCACGACCGCTTCCCGCAGCTCACGAAGGAGCGGAGCGACCGCTTCGCCCTCGCGAGCCAGCAGAAGACCGCCGCGGCCTACGCAGCCGGCAAGATCCAGCAGGACCTCGTGCCCGTCGCGATCCGCACCGAAGAGGGCTGGGGCCTCGCGACCCGCGACGAGGTCATGCGTCCCGAGACGACGCTCGAGGGACTCGCCGGCCTGAAGACGCCGTTCCGCCCCCACGGTCGCATCACCGCCGGCAACGCGTCGGGCCTGAACGACGGCGCGACCGCGGCGCTGCTCGCCTCGGGCGCGACCGCGAAGGAGCTCGGCCTCACCCCGAAGATGAAGCTCGTGAGCTACGCCTTCGCCGGCGTCGACCCCGAGATCATGGGCATCGGGCCGATCCCCGCGACCGAGAAGGCACTGCGCAAGGCCGGTCTCTCGATCGACGACATCGACCTCTTCGAGATGAACGAGGCGTTCGCCGTGCAGGTGCTCTCGTTCATGGACCACTACGGCATCGACGACGACGACCCCCGCGTGAACCCGTGGGGCGGCGCGATCGCCGTCGGGCACCCGCTCGCCTCCTCGGGCGTACGCCTCATGAACCAGCTCGCGAGCCAGTTCGCCGAGCGCCCCGAACTGCAGTACGGCATCACCAGCATGTGCGTCGGCCTCGGCCAGGGCGGCACGATGATCTGGGAGAACCCGAACTTCGACAAGAAGGCGAAGAAGCGCGCATGACCGACTACTCGACCATCGACTTCGGCTCGCTCGTCGCCCTCGCGGGCGACGACGAGGTCGTGACCCGCTCGTACGTCCGCGACGTGCCGCTGTCGGGCGGTAAGACCCTCGCGCTCCTGACGCTCGACAACGGCCGCGACCACACCCGCCCGAACACGCTCGGCGCGGCGACGCTGCTCGAGTACGCGACGAAGCTCGACGAGCTGAAGGCGCGCGCGGCCGCCGGCGAGATCCACGCCGTCGCCGTCACCGGCAAGCCGTTCATCCTGGCCGCGGGCGCCGACCTGTCCAAGGTCGCGGAGATCCCCGACAAGGAGACGGCGAAGAAGTTCGTGCAGCTCGGGCACTACGCACTCGCGAAGCTCGGCGAGGTCGGCGTGCCGTCGTTCACGTTCTACAACGGGCTCGCGCTCGGCGGCGGCCTCGAGATCGGCCTGCACGCCGACTACCGCACGGTGGACGCCTCGGCGCCGGCGCTCGCCCTCCCCGAGGTCTTCCTCGGCCTGATCCCCGGTTGGGGCGGTGCGACGATCCTGCCGAACCTCATCGGCATCGAGAACGCACTCAAGGTCGTCATCGAGAACCCGCTCAAGCAGAACCGCACGCTCAAGGGCCAGGACGCCCTCGACCTCGGCATCGCCGACGCGATCTTCCCCTCGGTGAACTACCTCGAGGACTCGATCCGCTGGGCCGACGACGTCATCTCGGGCCGCATCAAGGTGAAGCGCCCCAACGAGCCCGGCAAGATGGAGCGCCTCGTCAAGTGGGATGCCGCGATCGGCATCGCGACGAAGATGCTGAAGAGCCGCATCGGCTCGGTGCCGCAGTCGCCGTACGCGGCGCTCGACCTCATGAAGGCGGCGAAGAGCGGCACCCGTGCCGAGGGCTTCCAGCGCGAGGACGAGGTGCTCGCCGATCTCATCGCCGGCGACCAGCTCCAGGCGTCGATCTACGCCTTCAACCTCGTGCAGAAGCGCACCAAGCGCCCGGCCGGTGCGCCCGACAAGGCCGTCGCGAAGAAGGTCACGAAGGTCGGCGTGCTCGGCGCCGGGTACATGGCGAGCCAGCTCGCGCTGCTCTTCGTGCGCCGCCTCCGCGTGCCCGTCGTGATCACCGACATCGACCAGGAGCGCGTCGACAAGGGCGTGGCCTACATCGCCGGCGAGATCGACACCCTGCTCGGCAAGGGCCGCATCTCGCCCGACGAGGCGAACCGCCTCAAGGCCCTCGTCACGGGCACCACCGACAAGGCCGACTTCGCCGACTGCGACTGGGTCATCGAGGCGGTCTTCGAGGAGCTCGAGATCAAGCAGAACGTGTTCGCCGAGATCGAGCAGCACATCTCCCCCGAGGCCGTGCTCGCGACGAACACCTCGTCGCTCTCGGTCGAGCAGATCGGTGCGAAGCTCGCCCACCCCGAACGTCTCGTCGGCTTCCACTTCTTCACCCCGGTCGCGGTCATGCCGCTCATCGAGGTCGTGAAGACGCCGTTCACCGACGAGGCGACGCTGTCGACCGCGATGGTCACGGCGAAGAACCTGAAGAAGAACGCCGTCATCACCGCCGACACCCCGGGCTTCGTCGTCAACCGCCTGCTCGCGGTGCTGCTCGGCGAGGCGATGCGCGCCGTCGACGAGGGCACCTCCTTCGAGACGGTCGACCAGGCGATCGCCCCGCTCGGCCTGCCGATGGCGCCGTCGGCGCTGCTCGACCTCGTCGGGCTCAAGGTCGGCGCGCACGTGCTCGACACGCACCACGCGGCGTTCCCCGATCGGTTCTACCGCAGCGAGAACCTGCACAAGCTCGCCGAGTACGGCAAGCTCCTGGAGAAGGACGACAAGGGCAAGGTCAAGGGCTTCGACAAGGGCGCCCTGAAGCTCGTCGCGGGCGGCAAGAACCCGCGCACGGCCGACGAGATCCTCGTGTCGCTGCAGGACGGGCTGGCCCGTGAGGTCAAGCTCATGCTCGACGGCGAGGTCGTCGCCGCACCCGAGGACATCGACCTCTGCCTGGTGCTCGGCGCGGGCTTCCCGTTCCAGATGGGCGGCGTCACGCCCTACCTCGATCGGGTCGGGGCCTCCGAGCGCGTCTTCGGCGACACCTTCCACCACCCGCAGGTGAAGGGCGTCGGCGCCTAGTCCGACACGCGACGACACGCGAACGCGGCCCCCGGCTTCGGCCGGGGGCCGCGTTCGCGTTCAGCCGGATGCCTCGCGCGGGCGCCGCGCGACGTACGCGCCGTGGCATCCCGCGGCCGCCGCGACGGCGACCCGAGACGCTGCGAGGCCCCGTGCCGATCGCCTAGATGCGCGGCTGCGGGCTCGTGTCGGTGGGCACGGCCGGCTCGGCGCCGACCGCCCGGGCGTGCGGCAGCTTCGAGCCGAGCACCATCGCCGTCACGTCACGGGCGATGTGCTGGGGCGTGAGCCCGACGCGCTCGAGGATGTCGGAGCGAGATCCGTGCTCGAGGAACTCGTCGGGCAGGCCGAGCTCGGTGACGGCCGTGTCGACGCCGGCCTCGCGGAGGTCCTGGCGGATGCGCGTGCCGATGCCGCCGACGCGGATGCCGTCTTCGAGACTCACGACGATGCGGTACTCGGCCGAGAGGTCGATCACGCTGCGCGGCACGGGCACGACCCAGCGCGGGTCGACGACGGTCGCGCCGATGCCTTGCGCCTCGAGTCGCTCGGCGACGGCCAGGCCGACGCCGGCCATCGGGCCGACGGTGACGAGCAGCACGTCCTTGCGCTCCGACTCGGCGAGCACGTCGACGCCGTCGTCTGTCCGGCGGACGGCGTCGTAGTCGACCCCGACCGTGCCCTTCGGGAAGCGCAGCACCGTGGGCGCGTCGTCGACGGCCACGGCCTCGCCGAGCTCCTCGGCCAGGCGGATCGCGTCGCGCGGGGCGGCGATGCGGATGCCGGGAACGACCTGGAGGATCGAGAGGTCCCAGACGCCGTGATGGCTGGGGCCGTCGGGCCCGGTGACGCCGGCCCGGTCGAGCACGAAGGTCACGCCCGCCTTGTGCAGCGCGACATCCATGAGCACCTGGTCGAAGGCGCGGTTGATGAACGTGGCGTACACGGCGACGACGGGGTGCAGGCCGCCGAACGCGAGGCCCGCGGCCGCCGTCGCGGCGTGCTGCTCGGCGATGCCGACGTCGAACACCCGGTTCGGGAACCGCTCGGCCATGCGATGGAGCCCGGTCGGACGGAGCATCGCCGCGGTGATGCCGACGAGGCGCTCGTTCTGCTCGGCGAGGTGCACGAGCTCCTCGGCGAAGGCACCCGTCCACGACGGGCCGGCGGATGACTCGAGCGACTCCCCCGTCTCGGGATCGATCTGACCGACGGCGTGGAACTGGTCGGCCACGTCACGGCGCGCGGGCTCGTACCCGCGGCCCTTCTCGGTGATCGTGTGCACGATGACGGGCGCGCCGTAGGCCTTCGCCTGCCGCAGCGCCTCCTCCATCGCGTGCTCGTCGTGCCCGTCGACCGGGCCGATGTACTTGATGTCGAGGTTCGAGTAGAGCGCCTCGTTGTCGGTGAACCGGCTGAGGAAGCCGTGGAGGCCGCCCCGCACGCCGCGGTAGAAGGCCTGCGCCGGTCCGCCGAGCCGGTCGAAGGCGCGCCGGCTCGAGAGGTGGAGGTTGCGGTACCCCTGCTTCGTGCGCACCGTGTTGAGGAAGCGCGCCATTCCGCCGATCGTCGGCGCGTACGAGCGACCGTTGTCGTTGACGACCACGATGAGCTTGCGGGTGTTGTCGTCGGAGATGTTGTTGAGCGCCTCCCACGTCATGCCGCCCGTGAGCGCGCCGTCGCCGACGACGGCCACGACGTGGCGGTCGTCCTGTCCGGTCATCTCGAACGCCTTCGAGATGCCGTCGGCCCAGGAGAGCGAGCTCGACGCGTGCGAGCTCTCGACGATGTCGTGCTCGGACTCGGAGCGCTGCGGGTAGCCGGCGAGCCCCCCGGTGCGCCGCAGCGACGACAGGTCGGTGCGACCGGTGAGAAGCTTGTGCACGTACGACTGGTGACCGGTGTCGAACACGATCGCGTCGCGCGGCGACTCGAACACCCGGTGGATGGCGATCGTCATCTCGACGACGCCGAGATTCGGGCCGAGGTGGCCGCCCGTCTTGGAGACCGACTCGACGAGGTACTCGCGGATCTCACGGGCGAGCTGCTCGAGCTGTTCCTGGCTCAGCGCATCGAGGTCGCGCGGGCCAGAGATCGTCGAGAGCAGGGTCATGCGTGGTGCCTCCGGGGTGACGCGGCGGTGCCGCCGAACGGAACGAGTCTACGCCGGGCAGGCTGTGAGCCCGGGCAGACGAGGGGGCGATCGGCGGAATCGCCGATCGCCCCCTCGTCGAAAGCGTGTCGCGTCAGACCAGGCTGCGCAGCACGTACTGCAGGATGCCGCCGTTGCGGTAGTAGTCGGCCTCACCCGGCGTGTCGATGCGGACCACCGCGTCGAACTCGACGGGCTGCTTGCCCTCGGCCGAGAACTCGCTCGGCGCCGCGGTCACGCGCACCGTCTTCGGGGTGACGCCCTCGTTCAGCTGCTCGAGGCCCGCGATCGAGACGATCTCGGTGCCGTCGAGGCCGAGCGACTCCCAGCTCTGGCCGGCCGGGAACTGCAGCGGCACGACGCCCATGCCGATGAGGTTCGAGCGGTGGATGCGCTCGAAGCTCTCGGTGATGACCGCCTTGACGCCGAGGAGGCTCGTGCCCTTCGCCGCCCAGTCGCGCGACGAACCCGAACCGTACTCCTTGCCGCCGAAGATGACGAGCGGAGTGCCCTGCGCCTGGTAGTTCTGGCTCGCGTCGTAGATGTACGACTGCGGGCCGCCCTCCTGCGTGAAGTCGCGGGTGAACCCGCCCTCGACGACCTGGCCGTCGTTGACGGCCGAGACGAGGAGGTTCTTCAGGCGGATGTTGGCGAAGGTGCCGCGGATCATGATCTCGTGGTTGCCGCGACGCGAGCCGTAGGAGTTGAAGTCCTTGCGGTCGACGCCGTGCTCGGTGAGGTACTGCGCCGCAGGGGTGCCGACCTTGATGTTGCCGGCCGGGCTGATGTGGTCGGTCGTCACCGAGTCGCCGAGCGTCGCGAGCACGCGTGCACCCGAGATGTCGGTGACCGGCGTGAGCTCCATCGACATGCCGTCGAAGTACGGCGCCTTGCGCACGTAGGTCGAGTCGGCGTCCCACTCGAAGACCGGGCCGGTGGGCGTCGGCAGCGTCTTCCACCGCTCGTCGCCCTCGAACACGGTCGCGTACTGCTTGATGAACTGCTCGCGCGAGATCGACGAGTCGATGATCTCCTGCACCTCTTCGGGCGCGGGCCAGATGTCCTTCAGGAAGACGTCGTTGCCGTCGCCGTCCTTGCCGAGCGGGTCGACCTCGAAGTCGAAGTTCATCGAACCGGCCAGCGCGTAGGCCACGACGAGCGGCGGCGACGCGAGGTAGTTCATCTTGACGTCGGGGCTGATGCGGCCCTCGAAGTTGCGGTTGCCCGAGAGCACCGCCGTGACCGCGAGGTCGTTGTCGTTGATGGCCGCGGAGACCTCTTCGATCAGCGGACCGGAGTTGCCGATGCAGATCGTGCAGCCGTAGCCGACGGTGTAGAAGCCGAGGCCCTCGAGCGACTTGTCGAGTCCGGACTTCTCGTAGTAGTCGGTGACGACCTTCGAGCCCGGGCCGAGGGTGGTCTTCACCCACGGCTTGGTCTTGAGGCCCTTCTCGAGCGCCTTGCGAGCGAGCACGCCCGCCGCGATCATGACCGACGGGTTCGAGGTGTTGGTGCACGAGGTGATCGCCGCGAGCGCCACCGAGCCGTGGTTCAGCGTGAACGACGGGCCGCCGGCAACCGTCACCGGCGTCGGCTTCGAGACCGTCTTCGGCGCGTGCGAGTGGTGGTGGTGCTCGTGGTGGCTCGACTCGTCTTCGGGGGTGAACCCGGGCGGGTCGGAGGCCGGGAACGACTCGGAGATCGTCAGGTCGACGAGGTCGTGGTCGACGTCGGCGTAGTTCGTGAGGTCGAGCTCGAACTGCTCCTTCGAGCGCGAGAGCAGGATGCGGTCCTGCGGACGCTTCGGGCCGGCGATCGACGGGACGACGGTCGAGAGGTCGAGCTCCATGTACTCGCTGAACTCGGGCTCGTTGTCGGCGTCGTGCCAGAGCTTCTGCACCTTGGCGTACTGCTCGACGAGCGCGACCGCGGCCTCGTCGCGACCGGTGAGGCGCAGGTAGTCGAGGGTGACGTCGTCGATCGGGAACATCGCCGCGGTCGAGCCGAACTCGGGGCTCATGTTGCCGATGGTGGCGCGGTTGGCGAGCGGCACCGACGCGACGCCGGCGCCGTAGAACTCGACGAACTTGCCGACCACGCCGTGCTTGCGCAGCATGTCGGTGATCGTGAGCACGACGTCGGTCGCGGTCACGCCGGCGGGGATCTCGCCGGTGAGCTTGAAGCCGACGACGCGCGGGATGAGCATCGACACGGGCTGGCCGAGCATGGCCGCCTCGGCCTCGATGCCGCCGACGCCCCAGCCGAGCACGCCGAGGCCGTTGACCATGGTCGTGTGCGAGTCGGTGCCGACGCAGGTGTCGGGGTAGGCGCGGAGGACGCTGCCGCCGTCGGGGGTGGACACGGTGCGGTCGTAGACGACCTTGGCCAGGTGCTCGATGTTGACCTGGTGCACGATGCCGGTGCCCGGGGGCACCACCTTGAAGTCGTTGAACGCGGTCTGGCCCCAGCGGAGGAACTGGTACCGCTCGCCGTTGCGCTCGTACTCGATCTCGACGTTGCGCTCGAGCGCGTTCTCGGTGCCGAAGAGGTCGGCGATGACGGAGTGGTCGATGACCATCTCGGCCGGCGAGAGCGGGTTGATCTTGTTCGGGTCGCCGCCGAGCGCGGTGACCGCCTCGCGCATGGTCGCGAGGTCGACGATGCAGGGCACGCCGGTGAAGTCCTGCATGACGACGCGCGCCGGCGAGAACTGGATCTCGGTGTCGGGCTCGGCGTGCGGGTCCCACGAGCCGAGCGCCTCGATCTGCTCCTTGGTGACGTTCGCGCCGTCCTCGGTGCGGAGCAGGTTCTCGAGCAGCACCTTCAGGCTGAACGGAAGCTTCTCGTGACCCGGCACGGTGTCGAGTCGGAAGATCTCATAGGACTCATCACCGACGCGGAGCGTGTCCTTCGCCCCGAAACTGTTCACTGCAGACACGATGTCCTCTCCTTCGCGGATGCCGGCGACGACGCGCACGACATTCCATCTTCTCCGTCAGACATGGGGCGGTACCAGCAAGGGTAACCTAAGCCGATCGCCAGCCGACAGGCCTCGCACCTCGTGCGAATTTATCTTGACGTCGAGATAACTCTATCACTCGCCGGAGCGCGACGAGGACGGGTAGACGGCACGCACGACGAGCCAGGAGAAGACGAGCACGAGCGCATACAGCGGCACCCCCATGAGCAGACGCATGGCGCCGAGCGCCTCGACGTTGTTCGCGAGATAGAAGGGGACCTGCACCGCCAGACGCGCCACGAAGAGCCCGATCCAGACGAGGGTGAGGAACTGCGCTGCGCGGTACTTGCGACGATCCTGCTTCCAGGCGAGGCCGTCGCCCATGAGGAAGCCGACGATGAGCCCGATCGCGGGCCACCGCACGAGCAGGGAGATGAGGAGCGCCAGCGCGTACGCCGCGTTCGTGAAGAAGCCGAGGACGTAGTTGTCGCGCGCGTCGCCCGACCAGAGGGCCAGCGCCGCCGACGCGAGCACGCCCACGAGCCCCGCGATCGCCTGGGTCGGCTGGCCCTTCGCCACGAGCCGGGCGATCGTGAACACGACCGCGAGACCGACCGACGCCCCGAGCGCCGGCACGAGCGCCGCCTGCGCGTCGTAGCCCGCGAAGCTCGTCAGCGAGCTGTAGACCACGAGGAAGACGAGGCCGGGCAGCAGCGCCTCGAGGATGCCCCGCACACCGCCGACCGCGCCGAGCAGGTCGCGCCCGCTCAGCTGCTCGTCCCGCGCGAGCGCGCCGAGGCCGCTCTTCTCGGCGGCGGCCGCGAGCTGGCGACCGAACTCGGCCGCGTCCGCGCCCGAGTCCTCCGGAGCATCCCGCCCGTCGTCGTCGGGGCGCGCTGCGCCCGGCACCTCCGACACGGCTATGCCGTCGGAGCGCCCGCGGAGGACGCGGGCATCCGCAGCGGGATGAGGTCGCGGGGAGGCATCGGCGTCGCGCCGCGCACCACCACGATCGAACGGAAGAGGTCCTCGACCTGCGCCGCCGCAGCGGGGTCGACCGCGGCCTGGCCGGCGATGACGCCACGGAGGAACCACCGGGGGCCGTCGACGCCGATGAAGCGCGCGAGCCGCATCTGGCCCTGCTGACCCTCACCGGCCGCAACCGGGATCTGCGCGAGGAGCTCGGGACCGAAGGTGCCCTCGCGCACCGTGGTCGTGCCGCCCTGGCGGGCGATCTGCTCGGCGATCTGTGCGCGGATCTCGTGCCAGAGACCGCTCGAACGCGGCGCGGCGAACGGCTGCACCTGCAGGGTCGAATTCGCGAAGTCGAGCCCGATCGCCACGACGCGCTTCGTGCCCTCCTCGACCTCGAGGCGGAGGTGCAGTCCCTCGCGCGGCAGCACCTTCACGCCGCCGAGGTCGACGTACGGACGGACCGGATTGGCCTCCGACTCGTCGAAGGGACCCGCGCTCGCCCGATCGTCGGGTGCGGACTTGGGCTGGTCGACGACCGGGCCGTCGGTGTTCTCGATGTCGCTCACGCGTTCACTCCTGACTTGTGCTCCCCGAATCCCGTGGAGCCGAATCCACCCTCGCCGCGCAGACTGCTCGGGAGTTGCTCGACCTCGACGAAGCGCGCGCGGCTGACGGGCATGACGACGACCTGGGCGATGCGGTCGCCGGCCTCGATCGTGTACGCCTCGCGTGCGTCGGTGTTGAGCAGGGCGACCTTGATCTCGCCGCGATACCCGGCGTCCACCGTTCCCGGCGCGTTCACGATCGTGATGCCGTGCTTGAACGCCAGCCCCGAGCGCGGGACCACGAACGCCACGTAGCCCTCGGGCAGCGCGATCGACACGCCGGTGCTGACGGTCGCACGCTCCCCCGGGGCGAGGATGACGGACTCCGCGGCATGGAGGTCGGCCCCGGCGTCGCCATCGTGGGCGTAGCTCGGGATGCGTTCGGCAGTGATCAGGACGTCGACGGAATCGGTCACCGTTCGAGGGTAGTGCAGAACTCTGGAGTCGGAACGCGACGATTCACTCCGAACGCCCCGGTCGCCGACCCCGCCCGATCACCGGGCAGTGCAGAAGTCTGGTCTGATAGACACATGCCCGAATACCACGAGAGACTCTGGCCCACACCGTGGATCTACATCGCCAGCCTGCTCCTCATCCCCGCGAGCATCCTCGTGCTCGCCCCCGTCTCACTGCCCGCGGGCATCGCCACGGGAGTGATCCTCTATCTCGCGGCAGTGGGCGCGCTCACGCTCACGGCTCCCACCATCGAGGTCCGCGCCGGCCGATTCCGCGCCGGGCGCGCCGAGATCGCGGTCGGGCAACTCGGTGAGGCGGTCGCGGCCGACGAGACCGCCGCGCGCATCGAACGCGGCACAGGACTCGATGCACGAGCGTTCCTCGTCATCCGCGGCTGGGTGCGTCCGGTCGTGCGCGTGCCGATCCTCGACCCGGCCGACCCGACGCCCTACTGGCTCGTCTCGAGCCGTCGACCCAAAGAACTGGCCGCCGCGATCAACGGATCACGACGGCCTGAAAGTGAGGAGCGCAGCGCCTAGGACGCGCACTCCAGGCAGATCGGCCCGAGCTTCGTCTCGTGGTCGATCTGCGAACGGTGCTTCACCAGGAAGCAGTTCACGCAGGTGAACTCGTCGGCCTGGGGCGGAAGCACGACGACATCGAGCTCGACGTCGGAGAGGTCTGCACCGGAGAGGTCGAATCCTCCGGGGTTGTCGGCATCGTCGACATCCACCACTCCCGACATCTTGTCGGGGACGCGTTCCTTGAGGGCCTCGATCGACTCCGAGTCGTCTTCGGTCTTCCGCGGGGCGTCGTAATCCGTTGCCATTCCCATCCATTTCCTCATGCGCCGAAGATTCGGCGGCCATAGTCTGCATCAAAACGAGTACGTAAGCAAACCCTCTGCACACCCGTTCCCCGATGCAACGTGCTCAACTTCCGCCGCGCCCGCGCTATTCCCGCGGGCAGCACCGGCGACGTGGCATCCTTGGGCGGAGACGAAAGCACGGAAGGGCTTGTCGCGATGCAGGAACTCAAGGTAATCGGAGTCGAGAACGGCGCGTTGCTCGCTGCCTCCGACGATGGCGCGCGCTTCCGGATCGAGATCGACGAGGTGCTCCAGTCGCGGATCCGGCAGGCTCAACCCGAACAGCACACCGGCCCCAAACCCTCGCCCCGCGAGGTCCAGGCGCACATTCGTGCAGGCATGTCTGCCGAGGAGGTCGCCCAGGTCACCGGCGCGTCCGTCGACTACATCCGGCGATTCGAGGGCCCCGTGCTCGCCGAGCGCGACCACGTCGTCACCTCGGCCCTCGCCGTGCCCGTCAACCTCGGCGTCGAGGCCGACCCCGCCGACGAGCCCGCGACCTTCGGCGGCGTGATCCGCGACCGACTCGCGAAGCTCGGCGCACAGGGCGAACGGTGGGCGAGCTGGAAGGACGAGGAGCGCGGCTGGATCGTCAAGCTCGAGTTCACCGCCGACACCATCGACCACGACGCACGCTGGACCTTCGAGCCGCGCAAGCAGTCGCTGCAGCCGCTGAACTCCGAGGCGATCACGCTGTCGCAGCAGGGCGAGCTCAAGGGCGGGCTCATCCCCCGCCTGCGCGCGGTCGGCCCCGACTCCGACGAGTCGAGGTTCGACAGCGGCGCCTTCACGTTCGACGAGATGGACCACGGCGACAACGACACGGCACCCCACCTCGAACCGCTCCCGTACGCCCGCACCTCGCAGACGTCGAGTCCCGCGGTCGCGCGCGCCGCGATCAAGCGCGCCGACGAGCCGAAGCAGTCGCTCGGCGAGACGGCCGACCTGCTCGAGGCGCTGCGCCGCCGCCGCGGTGAGCGCGAATCGGCGACCGTCGATCATGAGGCGCCCCGCCAGGCTCCCGCTCCGTCCGATGCGCCCGCGCCGATCGCCCCCGCGGCGGCCGTCGAGACGCCGCCCGAACCTGCGGACGAGCAGCCCGGTGCCGGCGCGCGCAGCATCTGGGGCAAGGTCTCCTCGCCGTCGAGCAGCAACAGCACGGCCCGCAACCAGAAGAAGGGCCGCGCCTCGATGCCCAGCTGGGACGAGATCGTGTTCGGCGCACGCACCGACGACGACCTGGCCTGAGCCGTACCGCTCCCGACGGCCCGAGCAGCATCCGCTGCCCGGGCCGTCGTCGGTTCTCATCGGCATGCATCGGCGCCGACCACGACGACGCGAGTTTCGCCCGCCGCGGCTCGGCACCCGCCCGATCGTCTCGCGACGGCGGTGCTAGAATTCGAACACATGTTCGAATGATCGTTCGGGTCGGAGGTGCCGTGCTCCACGTGGAGGAATCCGTCGAGTTGTGGACGGACGACGCCGGGACCCCGCTGCGGCTCGTCTGGCGATCACGGCGGTTCCGCGTCACCGACACCCCGACCGTGCTCGTCGGCGGGTGCGGGTGGTGGCGTCCGTTCGCCGAGTACGACGTCTCCCCCGGGCGGGCGCCGCTCGAGATCTCGGGCTGGCGGTTCCAGGCGAGCACCGCCGACGGCGAGACCCACGTCTTCGACGTCGAACCCGAGCCGGGTGCCGACGCCCGGTGGCGGGTCGTGCGCGTCTTCGACTAGTCGTCGTGGTCGTGCCGGCCGACGGTCGGCTCGGGTGCAGTCGGCGCAGCGGCCGGTCGCAGCCACAGCATGAGCACGCCGCCGACGACGAGCCCCCAGAACGCCGAGCCGATCCCCGCGACCGCGACGCCCGAGGCCGTCACGAGGAAGGTGCCGATCGCCGTGATCCGGTGCGCGGGCGCCTCGAGCGCCGTGCTGATCGACGTGACCAGCGCGCCGAGGAGGGCGAGCCCGGCGACGGCGGTGATGATGATCGGCGGCGAAGCCTGCACGATCGCGGCCGCAAGGCCGGCGCCGACGCCGAGCAGCAGGTAGACGACGCCCGATGAGACCGTCGCGATCCAGCGGCGACGCGGGTCGGGCGCCGCCTCGGGGCTCGCCATGATCGCCGCGGTGATCGCGGCGAGGTTGATCGCGTGGCCGCCGGTCAGCGCCGCCGCCATCGAGGCGGCCCCCGACGTCACGAGGACCGGCCGAGGCCGCAGCCGATAGCCGAACGTCGACATGATGGCGAAGCCGGGGACGTTCTGACCCGCCATCGTCACGATGAACAGCGGCAGGCCGAGGCTCACGATGACGAACGGGTCGAACACGGGGGCGACGAACTCGAGTCGCGGCACCACGGCGTCGCTGCCGAGCACGGCGGGGCCCGCGATGACGGCGATGCCGACGACCGCCACGAGCATGGCGGCCGGCACCGCCCAGCGCGGCGCCAGCCGGGCGAGCAGCAGCCAGACGAGCACCATCGGGATCGCGATCGCGGGTTGCTCGATCGCGGCGGTCACCGGGGCGATGCAGATCGGGAACAGGATGCCGGCGAGCATCGCGCTGGCGATGGGCTTCGGGATGCTCGTGATCGCCCGGCCGAGCGCCGGCCACAACCCCGAGAGCACGATGAGCGCCCCGCACACGAGGAAGGCGCCGGTCGCGGCGGCGAAGTCCTGGGTGGTGCTCGCCGCCGCGACGAGCAGTGCTGCGCCCGGGGTCGACCAGGCGAACGACACCGGAACGCGCATGAGGATCGGCAGCACGATGCAGGTGATGCCGGTCGCGAGACACAGCGCGAAGAGCCCGGAGGCGGCCTGCGAGTCGCTCGCGCCGACGGCGACGAGCCCGGCGATGACGAGCGCGAACGAGCTGGCGAACCCCGTGATGGCGGCGATGACGCCCGCGACGACGGTGTGGAAGATGGGCGGCGCTCTCGCCTACGCCGACTTCTCGGCGCGACGCGGCTTGTGCGGAACGATCGTCGGCGCGGCGTTGTCGAGCACGGCCGCCTTCGTCACGACCACCCGGGCGACACCGGTCGAGGACGGCACCTCGAACATGATCGGTCCGAGCACCTCCTCCATGATCGCGCGAAGACCGCGGGCACCCGTCTGGCGGAGCACCGCCAGGTCGGCGATCGCCTCGAGCGCGGCCTGTTCGAAGTCGAGCTCGACGCCGTCGAGCTCGAACATGCGCTGGTACTGCTTGACGAGGGCGTTCTTCGGCTCGGTGAGGATCTCCATCAGGGCCTCCTGGTCGAGCGGCGTCACCGTCGCCACGACCGGGAGCCGGCCGATGAACTCGGGAATGAGCCCGAACTTGTGGAGGTCTTCGGGGAGGACCTCGCTGAAGATGTCGGCCTCGTCCTCCTTGTTGTGGAGGGGGGCGCCGAACCCGATGCCGCGCTTGCCGGCACGCGAGGAGATGATGTCTTCGAGGCCGGCGAACGCGCCGGCCACGATGAACAGCACGTTCGTCGTGTCGATCTGGATGAACTCCTGATGGGGATGCTTGCGCCCGCCCTGCGGCGGGACCGAGGCGACCGTGCCCTCGAGGATCTTCAGGAGCGCCTGCTGCACGCCCTCGCCGGAGACATCCCTCGTGATCGAGGGGTTCTCGGCCTTGCGGGCGATCTTGTCGACCTCGTCGATGTAGATGATGCCGGTCTCGGCGCGCTTGACGTCGTAGTCGGCGGCCTGGATGAGCTTCAGGAGGATGTTCTCGACGTCTTCGCCGACGTAGCCCGCCTCGGTGAGGGCGGTCGCATCGGCGACGGCGAAGGGCACGTTGAGCTGCTTCGCGAGCGTCTGGGCGAGGTAGGTCTTGCCGCAGCCCGTCGGGCCGATCAGCAGGATGTTCGACTTCGCGATCTCGACGTCGTCGTGGGCGCGATCGGCGGACGTCAGCGTCGCCTTCGCACGAACGCGCTTGTAGTGGTTGTAGACCGCGACGGCGAGCGCCTTCTTCGCGGCCTCCTGGCCGATGACGTACTCCTCGAGGAAGGCGAAGATCTCCTTCGGCTTCGGCAGCTCGAACTCGCCGGTCTCGGTCTCGCCGGCCTCGGCCAGACGTTCCTCGATGATCTCGTTGCAGAGCTCGACGCACTCGTCGCAGATGTAGACGCCGGGTCCGGCGATGAGCTGCTGGACCTGCTTCTGGCTCTTTCCGCAGAAGGAGCACTTCAGCAGATCGGCGCTCTCTCCGATGCGTGCCATCGAAACCCTCCCTGTCGACGAGTCTGTTCCGAGCCTAGCCCGAGATCCGGCGGTTGCGGCGTAGCCGGCGCGATTCGACACGCCACCGGGTTCGCCCGCCGCGAACCGTCGGCATCAGTCGATGAGGTGACGCAGGTACCGCCGAGGGTCGTCGAGGTACGAGCGCCAGTGGGCGACGAGTTCGAGGTCTTCCCACGCCGACTCGCGGATGCCCCACTCCCCCAGCTCGAGGATGGTCGCTCCGGGGACCGAGGCGAGGATCGGCGAATGCGTCGCGCAGATGACCTGCGTGCCGCGCGCGACCATGCGGTCGAGCCCGGCGATCCAGCTGAGCGTCGATGCGAACGACAACGCCGCCTCGGGTTCGTCGAGGCAGACGAGCCCGGCGGTGAACTGCGGGTGGTCGAGCTTGTTGTCGAGGAGGTCGTTGAACGATTCGCCGTGGCTCAGCGAGTGCAGGTGCCGGTCGGGACTGTCGGGCAGCTCCTCGAGGTAGCTGTAGTAGCCGTGCATCGTCTCGGCCCGGAGGAAGAATCCCCATCGCGGCGCCAACGGGCTGCGCTCGACGCGCAACCACTCGCCGAGCGGCGACTCGCTCGGGCGGGTCGCCCGGCCGCCGTTGCTGCTGCCGCCCTCGGGCGGGAGCCCGTACGCGGTCGCGATGCCCTCGAGGAGCGTGGACTTGCCGCTGCCGTTCTCACCGACGAGGAAGGTGAGGCCCGGCATGAAGTCGAGTCCGCGGTCGTCGATGAGCTGCGCGATCGCCGGGATCGTCGCCGGCCACGCCGCGGGATCGATCGAGGCATCCGAATACAGCGAAACGCGGCGGAGGGCCCGGCTGTCGTCCAGCCGGTCCTCCGCCGCGTTCGTCACGCTGCGAGGCTACCGGGTGATCGCCGGCAGGCTCTTGCGCGAGGTGAGCACCTGGTCGATGAGGCCGTACTCGAGCGCTTCGTTCGCCGAGAGGATCTTGTCGCGGTCGATGTCGGTGTTGACCTGCTCGGGCGTGCGGTTCGAGTGGCGCGAGAGCGTCTCCTCGAGCCATCCGCGCATGCGCAGGATCTCGGCCGCCTGGATCTCGATGTCGCTCGCCTGGCCGTGCCCCGCCTCACCCATGGCGGGCTGGTGGATGAGCACGCGGGCGTTGGGCAGCGCGAGTCGCTTGCCGGGCGTGCCGGCGGCGGCGATGACCGCGGCGGCGGAGGCCGCCTGGCCGAGCACGACGGTCTGGATCTGCGGACGGATGTACTGCATCGTGTCGTAGATCGCCGTCATCGCGGTGAACGAGCCACCGGGCGAGTTGATGTAGAGGATGATGTCGCGGTCGGGGTCCATCGACTCGAGCACCAGGAGCTGGGCCATGATGTCATCGGCCGAGGCGTCGTCGACCTGCACCCCGAGGAAGATGATGCGATCCTCGAAGAGCTTCGCGTACGGGTCCTGACGCTTGTAGCCGTAGGCGGTGCGCTCCTCGAAGCTCGGCAGGATGTAGCGCGAGCCCGGTGCCTGCACGCCGTTGAAGGCGGTGCCACCGAAGGCGGGGATGTTCATTCGCTCGTTCTCTCTTCTCTCGATGCCTACGCCTGGGTTCCGCCGCCGCCGGCGACGTCGAGCGCCGACTCGCGGATGTGGTCGACGAAGCCGTACTCGAGGGCCTCCTGCGCGTTGAACCAGCGGTCGCGGTCGCCGTCGGCGTTGATCTGCTCGACGGACTTGCCGGTCTGCGCCGCGGTGATCTCGGCGAGCCGCTTCTTCATGTCGAGGATGAGCTGCGCCTGCGTCTGGATGTCGCTCGCGGTGCCGCCGAAGCCGCCGTGCGGCTGGTGCAGGAGCACGCGCGCGTTCGGCGTGATGTACCGCTTGCCCTTGGTGCCCGCGGTGAGGAGGAGCTGCCCCATCGACGCGGCCATGCCGATGCCGACGGTGACGATGTCGTTCGGCACGAACTGCATCGTGTCGTAGATCGCCATGCCGGCCGTGATCGAGCCACCGGGCGAGTTGATGTAGAGGTAGATGTCCTTCTTAGGGTCCTCTGCGGCGAGCAGCAGCAGCTTCGCCGCGATCTCGTTGGCGTTGTCGTCGCGCACCTCGGAGCCAAGCCAGATGATGCGGTCCTTCAGCAGTCGATCGAAAACACCGGTGCCTGGTGTCGGTTCGGCCATGTGTCGCTCCGTTTCGGTTGTCGCGTTGAATCGAATCTATCCGGTGCAACGCGCGCGAACCGGGCTGTTCGCCCTAGGCGGATGCCGCGAGTTCCACCGCGTAGGCGGCGAGCGACACGCGATACCGCGGCAGGTGGGGTGCGAGGGCGGCGAGGGCGTCGGAGGCCGCCCGGCGGGCGTCGCCCGCATCGACCCGCGCGAGCGCGCGGAACGCGACGACCGCGTCGCGGAGCTCGCCCGCATCGGGCTCGATCTCGTCGAGCAGCGCGATCGACTCGAGCGGCCGCCCGAGGTTGCGGATTGTCGAGGCGAGCTGGATGTGGGCCTGCACGCGCTCCGAGCCGGTGAGGCCTCCGTCGATCGCTCGGCGGTAGAGCGGTTCGGCCTCGGTCTCGAGTCCGGCCGAGTCGCGTGCGCCCGCCCGCTCGAAGAGTGCGACCGGGTCGTGCTCACCCCGTTCGGCGGCCAGCGCGTCGATGCGCTCGATCACCTCGAGGTCGCCCAGCTCGTCGGCCGCGGCCCACACCTCGTCGACCCGTCGCTGCCACTCGTTCGCCTCGGTCATCCGGTCTGCCTCCTCTTCGTCGTGACGTCGCCTCATGGAGACGACGAAAGGGCCGAGCGAGAACGCTCGACCCCTTCGCAGTGCGATGCGGGAATTACTCCGCGTCGGCCTTCTTCGGCGCACGCTTGCGAGCCGGCTTCTTCTCCTCGGCGGGGGCCTCGGCGGCCTCCTCGGCCGGCGCCTCGGCGGCGGCCTTCTTCGGAGCGCGCTTCTTCGCGGCGGGCTTCTTCTCCTCCGCGGGAGCCTCGGCGGCCTCGTCGGCAGCCTCGTCGTCGCCGCCCACGGCCGTGAACTCGGAGAGGTCGACGGCGTTGCCCGAGGCATCCGTCACCTTCGCCTTGCCGAGCGCGATCGCGAGCGCCTTGTTGCGCGCGACCTCGCCGACCATTGCAGGGATCTGACCCTGCTGGCTCAGGATCTGCACGAACTCGTTCGGGTCCATGCCGTACTGGGCCGCACCCTGCACGAGGTACTGGGTGAGCTCCTCCTGGCTGACCTGGACCTTCTCGGCCTCGGCGATCGCGTCGAGGAGGATCTGCGTCTTGAACGCCTTCTCGCTCGACTCGGCGACCTCGGCGCGGTGCACGTCGTCCTCGAGGCGGCCTTCGCCTTCGAGGTGACGGTGCACCTCGTCGTCGATGACGCCCTGGGCGACCGGCACGTCGGCGAGCTCGAGGAGCTTCTCGACGAGGAGGTCGCGAGCCTGGTTGCCCTGGCCGAAGACCTTGTTGCGGCCGGCCTGCT
Source organism: Agromyces sp. NPDC057679 (assembly GCF_042799635.1). Taxonomy (NCBI): domain Bacteria; kingdom Bacillati; phylum Actinomycetota; class Actinomycetes; order Micrococcales; family Microbacteriaceae; genus Agromyces; species Agromyces sp. NPDC057679. The sequence continues at coordinate 519,363 of NZ_JBHVIK010000003.1, forward strand.
CCTTGAGCGAGGCGGTCAGCTCGTCGAGGGTGTCGAACTCGCTCGCGATCTGCGCGAAGTCGTCGTCGGCCTCGGGGAGCTCGCGCTCCTTGACGGCGCCGACGGTGACGGTGATCTCAGCGGTCTCGCCCTCGTGGTCGCCGCCGAGCAGCTTCGAGGCGAAGGTGGTGGTCTCGCCGGCCGAGAGCGTGTCGAGCGCCTCGTCGATGCCCTCGAGCAGCTCGCCCGAGCCGAGCTCGTACGAGATGCCGCTCGCGGTGTCGACCTCGGTGCCGTCGATCGTGGCGACGAGGTCGAGGGTCACGAAGTCGCCGGACTTCGCGGGGCGGTCGACGGTGATGAGCGTGCCGAAGCGGCTGCGCAGGCGGTCGAGCTCCTCGGTGACCTCGTCGTCGCCGACCTCGACCGAGTCGACCACGAGCTCGAGGCCGTCGTAGGCGGGCACCTCGATCTCGGGGCGGACGTCGACCTCGATGGCGAGGAGCAGATCGCCCGAGAAGTCCTTCTCGCTGGGCCACTCGACGATGTCTGCCTCGGGGCGGCCCATCGGGCGCAGCTCGTGCTCGGCGACGGCGGCGCGGTAGAAGCCGTCGAGGCCCTCGTTGACCGCGTGCTCGAGCACGGCGGCCTTGCCGACGCGCTGATCGATGATGGGCGGCGGCACCTTGCCCTTGCGGAAGCCGGGCACGTTGACCTGCTCGGCGATGTGCTCGTACGCGTGGGCGATGCTGGGCTTCAGCTCGTCGGGCGTCACCGAGATGGTGAGCTTGGCGCGAGTGGGGCTCAGCTTCTCAACCGAAGTGGTCGGCATGGGGAAGATCTCCTGTTGTGTGGAAGTTCGTGTCGAGTCGAGAAACTCGTCGGGGCGACAGGATTCGAACCTGCGACTTCCCGCTCCCAAAGCGGGCGCTCTACCAAGCTGAGCTACGCCCCGAGTCGCCGACTCAACTCGTCGATTCACCCGCACGGGCATGCCGAAACACACGTCAGGCGGGTGGACCCCGGAAAGTCTACTGCACACGCGGTGGGCGTTGCTGATCGCACCGACCGGCCGACACGGCGCGCCTGTGGAGCGATCACGCGATCCGGGTCGCTCGGCTGGCAGAGTGTCGCCATGACCGACCGACCCACCGCCGCCCCCGACGGCGCGCTGCGCTGGCCCGCCGACCCCTCGTTCTTCGTCGACACGACGCGCTGCCCCGCCTGCTTCACGCCGCTCGCCTCCGCGCGCTGCACCGCGTGCGGGCTCGACCTCGGCGTGCCCGCATCGGTCGAGCTGCTCCAGGTCGGCACCCGTCTCCACGCCGAGAGCGCCACCCGGGCGGAGCTCATCGCGCGCATGCGCGCAGCGCAGGCGGCGGCGATCGTGCAGCCGGTCGAGGTGCGTCCGCCGGCTGCGGCGCACGTGCCGCAGGCGAGCACGACGGCACAGTTCGCGGATGCCACTGCCGCATCCGTCACACCGCCGCCGCCGGTCGTGGCGGCGCCGGCTCCTGCACCGGCGACCTCAGCGCCGGCACCGCCGACATCAGTGCCGACGCCCGGACGGGGCGTCGCGCCCGAGACATCCCCATCGCCCGTCGGTGCGGCCGCCGCCCGACCCGCGCGCCGCTCGGGCGTCCAGGTCTTCCTGCTCGGGCTCGGCGTCGTGCTGCTCTCGATCACCGCGATCGTGTTCCTGTTCTACGCGTACCTCGTGGCGAGCCTCGAGGTCCGTTCGGTCATCACCGCCGCCCTGAGCATCGCGGTGCTCGGCATCGCCTGGCTCCTCCGCGCCCGACGGCTTCCCGGAACGGCCGAGGGCGTCGCGTCCGTGGCCGTCGTCCTGCTGCTGCTCGACGTCTGGATCGTGCGGGCGAACGGGCTGTTCGGCACCGACGCGCTCGACGCCGTCGGGTACACGGGCGGTGCCCTGCTCGTGGTCGCGGCGGTGCTCGCCCTCGCGCGCCGCGTCACGGGCATCCGGACGACGGGCTACACCGCCGCGGCGCTCCTGCCGATCTCGGCCTACCTCCTCGCCTCCCAGCTCGCGCCCGCGGGCGACCCGGTCACCGGGGTCTGGGCGGGTTCGCTCGCGGCCGCGGTGCTCGGCGCCGCAGCCCTCGCCCTGCCGCCGCTCGTCGAACGCACGATCCTGCTCGCCGCGGGGTTCGCCGGGGGCGGCCTGGCGCTGCTCACCGCGGCCTGGACGATGCCCGAGGTGGCGTGGCATCCGCTCTGGGGCTTCCTCGGCGCCGCCGCGGTCTGGCTCCTCCTCGTCATCGCGCTGGGCGCGCGGAGGGCCGACGTTCCCGCGGTGTGGCGCGCCGCCGCCGCCACGGCGTTCGGGCTCAGCACGGCGCTGGCACCCGCGGTGGCGATCGCCGTCGACGTCGACCCCGGCATCGCGATCTGGCTCGCTCCGGCCGCGACCGGCATCGTGCTCTGCCTCTTCGCGCTCGCCCTCCGGCGGGCAGGTGCACGACCGGGGCCAGAGGCCGGCGCCTTCCTCGGCGCCGCGCTCGTCGCAGCGGGCTCGGCCGTGCCCGGCGCCCTCCTCGGCATCGCCGCGACCGGTGCGCGCGTTCTCGCGGACGGGATCCCCGCCCCGGGCTTCAGGGGCGACGGTGGGCTCGGTCTCGATGCCGCCACCGAACTCGGTGCCGTGCTGCTCCCCGTCGTCGTCGCCCTCGGCGGAGCCGCGACGCTCGCGATCCTCGGCCGCCTCCGCCGCTTCATCGCGCTCCCCGTCGGCGCGGTGCTCGCCGCGCTCATCGTCGTCGGGGCGGTCGTCGATGCACCGTGGGCGACCGCGTCGATCTGGCTCGCCGTGGCGCTCGGCGCGCTCGCCTGGGCGGGCTTCACCCGCCGCACCACGGGCGGCCTGCTCGGGGTCGCCGCAGTCGCGGGCGTGTCGGCCGCGATCCTCGCCGAGCTGTTCGGCTTCACCGCTCCAGAGGTCTGGCCCGCGACGTGCGCGGCCGCGCTCGCGGCCGCCGTCGTCGGGCGCGCCCTCGCGGGCCGCATCTGGGGGGCGCAGTCGACCGCGATCGGCATCGTGCACGTCGTCATCGCGGCCGTGCTCGCCGTCATCGCCCTCGCCTCGCTCGTGTGGTGGCTCGAGTCGCGTGGGGTGCGGTTCGACGAGCCGCAGGCCGCGCCGTGGCTGGTCATCGGCATCGGCGCCTCGCTGCTCGTCGGCGTCGCCGGCGTCGTGCGTCTCGGCACCTCGGGCGACCGCATCGCGTTCACCGTCCCCCTGCTCGCGAGCGCCGTCGTCGCCGCCGGCGAGTTCGTCGTCGATCATCCGGATGCCACGTGGTCGTGGCTGCCGGCAGTACTGCTCGCCGCGGCATCCGCGCCCTGGCTGCTGCGGCGCTCGGCGCCGCTCGGCCTGCGCATCGCCGCCGCCGCGATCGGCCCGCTCGCACTCGGCGCGGGCAGTGGGCTGCTCGCGCTCGACCTGGCCGGCCCTGACGCGCTCACCTACGCCGTGGCGGGCGCCGCCCTCGCCTGCGCCGGATTCGCGCACCTCGTGGCGCGCGGCCGCGGCGACGTCGCCATGATCGGCTGGTCCGCTGCGGTCGGCCTGCTCGGGCTCCTCGCGATCACGTCGGCGCTCGCGGGCGCGGGCGAACCCTGGCTGGCCTTCGCCATCCTGGCGCCGGTTCCGATCGTGCTCGCCGCGCTCGCCGGCGATCCGATCGGCGGCGAGCGCCCCCTGCGTCACTTCTCCTGGCTGAGCGCGGTCCTCGCGGTCCTCGCGGTCTGGAGCCGCCTCCTCGGCGACGGCGTCGAGGAGGTCGAGGCGTACACGCTGCCGCTCGCGGCGGCGCTCATCGTGTGCGGTGCGCTCATCACGTGGCGGCGCGCACCCGACGGCACGAACTCGCGCGGCCGCACCGCACTGTTCGCCGTCGCCGCCGGCGTCGCGGTGCTGCCGAGCATCGCCTCGGCCGGCGCGTCCGAGCTGCGCACCCTCGTGCTCGTCGCCGGGGGCGCCGTGGTCGCCATCGCGGCCGGGTTCCTCCCGCAGCACCTGCGCGGCGTGCCCGTTCGACTGCTCGGCGCGGCGACCGGTTGGACGGCCGTCACCGGTGCGGCGCTCGTTCGCGGCATCACCGTCGCGCAGACCGGCGACGGCGGCCTGCCGCCGGAGTTCTGGCCCGTCGTGGCGCTCGCGACGGGCATCGTCGTCACGGCGGTCTGGGCTCGGACGGACTCCCGGCCCGAGCTCGTCGCGGAGGTCGGCCTCGCTGCTTCGCTCGTCGCAGCCTCGCTGCCGACGCTCCTCGCGATCGTCTCCGACGACGCGTCGTCGTTGCGGGCGGCCGTGCTCTTCACCGTCGTGGGCGCCGCTCACGTCACCGGTGCCACGATGCGGGCACGTCCGATCGCCGGCCCGATCTTCGCGTGGACGACCCGTGGCATCCTCGTGCTCGGCGGCCTCATCGCGCTCGTGAGCACGACCGTCGACCCGTTCGACCTCGTCACCGCACCGGTCGGACTCGCCTTGGTCTCCGCGGGAGCCGTCGCGATACGTCGCTCCCCCGAGCTCGGCAGCTGGCCCGCCCTCGGTCCGGGCCTCGCGATCCTGCTGGTGCCGTCGCTCCTCGCCGACTTCGTCGACCCCGAGCTGTGGCGCATCGTCGCACTCGCGGCCGTCGCGCTCGCGACCCTGCTCGCCGGCGCGACCCGCCGGCTGCAGGCGCCGTTCATCCTCGGCGGCGGGGTGCTGCTCGTGCACGCGCTCGTGCAGTTGTGGCCCGCGATCACCTGGCTCTACGAGGCCGTGTGGTGGTGGCTCTGGCTCGGCATCGCCGGCGTGCTGCTCGTCGTGCTCGCGGCGACGTACGAGCGTCAGCTGCGCCTCGCGCGCACCACGATCAGCTCGATCGGCGCGTTGCGATAGGGGAATCGTCGGGGTGGCGCCGGCATCGTTCAGGCCCGCCCCGACGGCCGACGTGCACGAAGGGGGCGACGGCGTGTACTACGATGATCCAGTGCCCGCGAGCGGGTCACGGGGATGTAGCTCAATGGTAGAGCCTCAGTCTTCCAAACTGATTACGCGGGTTCGATTCCCGTCATCCCCTCCGAAACAGCCGAAACGGCCCGCGACGACGTCGCGGGCCGTTTCGCTTCTCCAGCGAAGCGTCAGCGTCAGAACTTGTTGCCGAGCGCCTTGTTCTTGATCGCCTCGAACTCGCCCTGCGTGATCGTGCCGGCGTCGAGCAGCGCCTTCGCCTTCGCGATCTCGTCGGTCGGGCTCGCGAACGAGACCGAGCGGATGTACTCCTCGCTGTACTCCTCGTACTCGTCCTGCTTGCGCGCCGACCGCTCGGCCATGCCGCTGCCTCGCGCGATCAGGTAGACGAGCGCGGTGACGAACGGCACGAACACGAGGAAGATCAGCCAGACGGCCTTCAGCCAGCCGTTGAGCGAGTGGTCGCGGAAGACGTCGATGATGATGTAGATCAACGCGAACAGGTACGCGACGTAGGCGAATGCCCAGAACAGGAACCAGAACCAGTCCCAGAGACTGTTGAGGAAGAACATGTGCGCAGACCCCTCTCGATCGGAATGAGCACAAACTATCGGGTCGCCACGGCGCCGGGGAAGAACGACGCGCGAAGTCAAGCCCGGTCAGCCTTGCCTCTCCTTCCTTGAAATACCCGGGCATCTGCGTAGCGTTGAAGAAGACATCACTCCAGGGAAGGTGGACACGATGACCGACATCCAGACCGCACCGAAGACCGGATCGAACGCCGACGTCGCCGCAGGCGTCGCCCAGTACCTCACCCCCGTCGTCCACGAGCTCGTGGCCCTCGCCGTCAACGGCAAGCAGGCCCACTGGCACGTTCGCGGGGCGAACTTCATCGCCGTGCACGAACTCCTCGACGAGGTCGTCGCCCACGCGCAGGACTGGTCGGACCTCGCGGCCGAGCGCGTCGTCGCCCTGGGCCTGCCGATCGACGGCCGCCTCGGCACCGTCGCGTCCAAGAGCGGCGCGAAGGATCCGAAGCTCGGCTTCCTGCCCTACGACGAGGCCATCGCCGACGTCGTCACGCAGATCGATCTGGCGACCGAGAAGGTCAACGCCGCGATCGAGGGGCTCGGCGAGCTCGACCCCGCCAGCCAGGACGTCGTGATCGAGATCCGCCGCGGCCTCGACAAGGACCGCTGGTTCCTCTTCTCCCACATCGCCGTCAAGTAGGCGAAACGTGGCGCGTTGACGGGCCCGGGTGCAGAATGCCGGTATGACGGCGGATGCATCCGGGCCCGCGCCGTCTCAGCGTGACGCACACGCCGAGACGGCCTCGAGCCGGCATCGTGAGCGCAAGACGCCCAAGCGCCCGCAGTCGACGCTCGCCGAGCACTGGACGACCGTCGACGGGCTCGACGTGTTCTACCGCGAGTCGCCCTCGCCGCCGCCGGGCGCGCCCGTGGTCATGCACGTCCACGGGTTCGGGCTCTCCGGTCACTACCTGCTGCCGACGGCCGAGCTCCTCGCCGACGACTTCCACACGCTCGTGCCCGATCTCCCGGGGTTCGGCCGCAGCGCCAGGCGGTCGCGGTCCGAGCTGACGCTGACCTCGCTCGCGGAGGCGGCCGCCCGTTTCCTCGACGCTCGCGGAATCGAGAAGGCCACCCTCCTCGGCAATTCGATGGGTTGCCCCGTCATCTGCGAGTTCGGCCACCACTTCCCCGACCGCCTCGAGCGCGCGATACTCGTCTCCCCCGCGGGCGGCCTGCACAATCAGCCGCTCGTGCGGGCGATGGCGCAGCTCGCGCGCGACGGCGGCCGCGAACCGACCCGCATGGTGCGCGTCGCCGCACCCGACTACCTGAAGTTCGGCGTCGCGAGCACCGTCAAGATGTTCGGCGCGCTCACCCGGTACCCGACGCTCGAACGGCTCCTCGCGCTGCCCGTCCCGATCCTCGCCGTGATCGGCGATCGCGACCCGCTCATGCCCGATCCGAAGCGCGTGCACGAGGTCGTCGCCCACGTCGACGCCGACGTCACGGTCGTCGTGATGGAGGGCGCGGCGCACGCCATCAACTTCAGTCACCCCGGTGAGCTCGCGCACATCATCCGGCAGTACATGGCCGACGAGGCGATCACCGACGACCCCGACTCCCCCGGCGGGACGAGGGTCGTCGAGCTCCATCGCGGGCCGCGGCGCCGGTCGTCCGACGGCTGACCGTGGCGGGCCGCCCGCCCCGGGTGCAGAATGCGGGTATGACGGCGGATGCTCCGCGGCACGCGCAGTCCGACGGCGACGACGCCGCATCGCTCAGCGATGCGCAGAAGTCGTTGCGGGCGCAGATGCTCGCGACCGAGCACTGGAGCCTGCTCGCCTCCCGCTCCACGACGCAGAGCGAGGTGCTCACGCGCATCGCGATCTTCCTCACGCTCGTCTCGGCGGGGCTCGTCACCCTCGGTGTGCTCGGCAACGCGACCGGGTTCCGCGGATGGTTCGGGGCCGCCGCGCTCGGCATCCTGGCGTTGCTCGTGCTGCTCGGCGTGATCACGCAGCTGCGGGTGTTCAACACGGCGACCGAGGATCTCGCCTACGTGCTCGCGATGAACCGGCTGCGCGGCGCCTACCTCGACCTCGATCCGGGACTCGAGCGGTACTTCCTGATGGGCACGAGCGACGACGAGACGGGCATCGGCATCACCTACTACCCCTTCGCGATGCGCGACCGATCGCAGGTGTTCGCGAGTTCGGCGATGGTCATGCTCGTGGTGAACACGGCGCTCATCGGCCTCTTCGTCGGTGCGATCGTCTTCGCGCTCGGCGGGTCGATCGGGTGGTCGATCGCGGTCGGCGCGGTCGTCGCGCTCGTGCAGTTCGCGCTGTGGATGCTCAAGGGGTATCGCAGCTACCGGCAGGTCGTCGGCGTGCACGTGCCCCTCCGGCGGGCCGCTGGCTGACGGACCGCGCGGTCCCGGCGCAAGGCCGTGGTCAGCGCTGCAGCCAGGTGAGCACCGCGAGCACGCGCCGGTGATCGGTGCCCGAGTCCTCGAGGGCGAGCTTCTGGAAGATCGAGGTCACGTTCTTCTCGACGGCGCCGACGCCGATGAAGAGCTGCTTCGCGATGCCGGCGTTGGTGCGCCCCTCGGCCATGAGCTCCATGACCTCGCGTTCGCGCGGCGTGAGCGATTCCAGCGGATCGCTGCGCCGCGAGAGCAGCTCGCGCACGACCTGCGGGTCGAGCACCGTGCCGCCCTCGCTCACGCGTTCGACCGCGTCCTCGAGTTCGTCGAGCGAGGCCACCCGGTCTTTCAGGAGGTACCCCATGCCGCCCTCGCCCGAGGAGAGCAGTTCATGCGCGTAGGTGCCTTCGACGTACTGGCTGAGCAGCAGCACCCCGAGCTTCGGACGCCGGCGGCGCAGCTCGATCGCCGCACGCACCCCCTCGTCGCGGAACGTCGGCGGCATCCGCACGTCGAGCACCGCGAGGTCGGGCTCGGTCTCGTCGATCGCGGCGAGCAGCGAGTCGGCCTCGCCGTAGGCGGCCACCGTCTCGAAGCCCGCCTCGTCGAAGAGTCGCACGAGGCCTTCGCGCAGCAGCACCGAGTCCTCGGCGAGCACGATGCGGAGGGGGCGGGCCTGGTCGGTCATGGCCCCACACTATCGAGGGGCCGGCCGCGCCCGCCTCCGCGTGCGAAGACGCCGGGTCGCTATTCGACCGGGGCGGGCGGGCGCTCGACGTCTGCCGGGGCGACCGGGAGGTACGGGATGTGCGCCCCGATCGTCGTCGGGCCCCCGACGGGGCTGTCGACGACGAAGAGCCCCTGCAGGCCCTGCACGCGATCGGCGAGGCCCGCGAGCCCGTGACCCGGCAGCGTCGAGGCGCCGCCGCGGCCGTTGTCGGTCACCCAGAGGTCGAGCCAGTGGCCCGTCTCGCCGGTGTCGCGCGTCGAGACGACGAGGCGGATGCCGGTCGCCTCGGCGTGCTTGGCCGCGTTCGTGAGCAGCTCGGCGACCACGAAGTACGCGTTGCGCTCGATCGGCGCGGGCAGCGAGGCATCCGGAAGTTCGATCTCGACCTCGACGGGGATCGGGCTGCGCGTCGCGAGCGACTGCAGTCCCACCGCGAGCCCGCGGTCCTGGAGGATCGGCGGGGCGAAGCCCCGCGAGAGCGCCCGCAGTTCGTCGAGGGTCTCGCGGGCCTGGTCGCGCGCCTCGCCGAGCAGTTCGCGGGCTGAATCGGGGTCGCGGTCGAGCTTGCGCTCGATCGCGGCGAGGTCCATCTGCAGGCGCACGAGACGCTGCTGCGGGCCGTCGTGGATGTCGCGTTCGAGGCGTCGGAGCGAGGCATCCTCGGCCTGCACCGCCGCACCGCGAGAGGCGGCGAGCTGGGCGACCTCGCGCTCGAGCGCCTCGGAGCGCCAGGCGCCGAGCATGCCGCGCGCGACGACGTCGTGCAGCAGCGTGAGGCCGCGGAACACGAGCGGCAGCGTGGCGAGGAAGACGAGCCCGACGACGAACTCGAAGATCGTCTCGGCGACCACGGGGTCGATGTCCCAGGTGTTGCCCGGGAACATGGACTCGAGCACCCACTCGACCGGCCAGACGTCCCGCCCCGAGTCGGGGATGTAGCGCTGCCAGATCCACCCGGTCGTGCCGGCGAGCGCGACCGAGCTCCACGTGATCGTGAGACTCCAGCTGATGATGCTCACGATCGGGTTCACGATCATGCCGTGCAGCAGGTACAGCCAGTAGTGGCCGTCGACGAAGGGCGCGAACGTCGCACGCCAGAAGCCCTGTTCGCGATCGCCGCGTCCCCACGCGGGCTGCACCGTCTCGGGCCGGCCGGCCCAGCGGAGGCGCAGCAGCTCGAGCGTCCCGAATCCGCGCGCCATGAACATCGACGCGACGACGATGAAGATGCCGAACACGAGGAAGATCAGGCCGAGGCCGGTGAAGAAGGTGGTCGCGAGCAGTACGAGCGCCATGATCGCGATCGGCATCGTGAGGATGAGGAAGCCGAACTCGCGCGGCACGCCGGCCCACAGCGCCCAGTAGCCGCGCCGGCGCGGCGGCGCGTCCGCCGGCGCGGCGGCGATCGGTGCGGGGTACGTCGATTCAGTGCTCATGGTGGGTTCCTCCAGTCATCGTCGCAGACTGACCCGGCTCGACGACGGCGAATTGCCCCATCATCCCCTGGTCTTCGTGCCACAGCAGGTGGCAGTGGTACATGTACGGCGTGTCGGTGTCGGTGTAGTCCTCGAACCGCATCAGCAGCTCGACCTCGGTCTCGGGCTCGACGAAGATCGTGTCCTTCCAGCCCGACAGCTCGGGCGGCGGTGCGGCCCCGTCGATCGAGGCGACGCGGAACTGCACGTCGTGCACGTGGAAGCTGTGCGGCAGCTGCTGCGTGTTGACGACGACCCAGCGCTCGAGGGTGTCGACCGTGACGGTCTCGTCGATGCGACCCATGTCCATCGGCTCGCCGTTGATCTCGAAGCCGTCGCCGAGCTCGAAGCGCCGGGTCGTCGCGATCTCGGCCTCGTCGTCGACGGGGATCGTGTTGAGCTGCGGCGGCACCTCGGCCGCGGGGTCGAGGGCGTCGGCCGCCCGGATCTCGAGCACGTCGAACGCGTCGCTTCCGCCGTTCGTGTCGGCGACGGGGCCGACGAGGCCGGCGATCTCGGGCGTCATCCTCGACTGCAGCACGAGCGTCTCACCGGGTTCGACGCGCAGCAGCACCTCGGCGCGCTCGCCCGGCGAGAGCCGAATGTGCTCGAGTTCGACGGATGCCTCGAGGAGGCCCCCGTCGGTCGCGATGAGCTCGACCGGGCGGCCGTCGCCCCAGGCGAAGGCGTAGCTGCGTGCGGTGGAGGCGTTGAGCAGCCGGAGGCGTACGAGCTCGTCGCGCACCTCGACGTAGGGACTGCGGGTGCCGTTGACGAGGAGTTCGTCGCCGAGACCGCCGGCGTAGCCCCGCTGCTTCGCCTCCAGCTCGCCCTCCGCCGAGAAACCGGTGTCCTGCACGATCACGGGGAGGTCGTCGACGCCGTACTCGGCGGGCAGGCCCAGCGAGCGCTCGTGCTCGTCGTGCAGGAGGAACATGCCCGCGAGGCCGCGGGCGACGTGGTCCTCCGTCTCGCCGTGCGGATGCGGGTGGTACCAGAGCGTCGCCGCCTGCTGGTCGATGTCCCATTCGGGCGACCACGAGGCGTCCGGCTCGACCATCTGGTGCGGTCCCCCGTCCATCTCGGGCGGCAGGTGCATGCCGTGCCAGTGCACGGTCGTCGGCTCGTCGAGCGAGTTCGTCATGTCGACGCGCACGCGCTCGCCGCGCTCGGCGACGAGCGTGGGGCCGAGGTACGCGCCGTTGAACCCCCACGTCTCGCTCGGTTCTCCCGGTTCGAACTCCGTGGTGCCGGCCTGCGCATCGAGGGCGAACACCCGCGTGCCGTCGGCGTCGACGGTCGATTCGGCGAGCGGCGGGATCGCGAGGGGCCGGTCGAAGTCGACCTCGCCGACGGTCGAGACGGGGCCCGGGGTGACGATGCCGCACCCTGCGAAGGCTGCGGCGACGAGGCCGCCGGCGGCGAGTGCCGCGATCGCGGTGCCGATCGTGGCGCCGGGGCGGCGGAGGCGTGTCTGAAGCATGACTCCAGCCTCGCGAGCGGCGCCCGCGCGGCCCACCCGGCGGGCGCCCGGATCACGGCGGGGGTTTTCCCCCGTCGGAGCTACAGCGCCCGGTGCGTGAACGCGCCGGCGACGAGCGTCGCGGCCACCGGCATCGTCCGCAGTTCGTCGGACGTCGCCGCGAACGGGTCGAGCTCGACGACCGCGAGGTCGGCTGCGCCGCCGACGCGCACCTCGGCACCGGCGCCGTTCGTCGACGCGGCGAGGGCCGCGCGCGCCTCGATCGCCTGCTCGGGATGCCACGGGGCGCGCCCGTCGCGCGTCCGCCCGACGGCGGCGGAGATCGCGATCCACGGGTCGAGCGGAGCGACCGGCGCATCGGACCCGAGCGCGAGCTCGACCCCGGCCGCCGCGAGCTCGGCGAGCATGAAGGCGCGTTCGGTGCGACCGGCCCAGTAGCGGTCGGCGACGTCGCGGTCGTCCATCGCGTGCTCGGGCTGCACGCTCGCAATGATGCCGAGCCGGGCGAACCGGGCGACGTCGTCGTGCCGCAGCAGCTGGGCGTGCTCGATCGACCCGGTGCAGCCGACCGCCTCGAAGGCGTCGAGCACCCGCGCGTTCGCGCGGTCGCCGATCGCGTGCACCGCGGGCGTGATGCCGTGCTCGTGCGCGCGGCGCAGGTGCGGCACGAGCTCGTCGTACGGCACGGTCGCGAGGCCGTACGGGTGCTCGTGCCCGGCGAGCCCCGGATACGGGTCGAAGCACCACGCCGTGCGGGTGTTCAGCGAGCCGTCGGTGATGACCTTGGCGCCGCCGACTGTGACGAGGCCGCCGGTGCCGGCGACCTCGTCGCCGGTGCGGAGGCCCAGCTCGATCGCTCGCTCGAGGTGCTGCGGGTAGATGCCGAAGGCGACGCGCAACGGGAACCCGCCGGCCGCGCGACGAGCCCAGTCGTCGCGGTTCCAGCGCATCTCGTAGTCGACGACGCCGACGACGCCGCGTGCGGCCGCACGGTCGGCGGCATCGGCGACCCAACCGTCGAGGAGTTCGTCGGCGACGTCGTCGAGTTCGCGGACGAGGGCGAAGCAGGCGTCCTCGCGGAGGACGCCGTCGTCGGGCAGCGTCACGCCGTGCCGCCGTGCCGCCGCCGAGTTGAGCCAGCAGGCGTGCAGGTCGGCCGCGACGAGCACGACGGGCGCCTCGCCCGCCACCGCGTCGAGCAGCGCCGTCGAGGGGGCGTCGGCCCAGAGCCCGTCGCGGTAGCCGAATCCGGCGACCTCGGTCGCGCCTTCCGCGACGGATGCCGCGACGAGCTCCGCGACCTCGGCGGCGCTCGTCGCGCCCGACAGTTCGAGCCGGCGCGACACCATCGCCCACTGCGAGAGGTGCACGTGGCGATCGTGGAGCCCGGGGACGACGTATCGCCCGTCGAGTTCGATGCGCCGGGCCCCAGGTGCGTCCGCACCGCCGGCCGGAGCGATCGCGGCGATCCGGCCCCCCTCGAGGTGGAGGTCGACTGGGTCGGCCGCGCCTGGGAGCCGGGCCCCGGCGAGCAGCACCGGCTCCGGCGCCTCGGGGCGCTCGTCGAGATCGCGGCTCACGCCTGGCACGACGGACACCAGTAGAGCTTGCGGGCGCCCATCTCCTCGAGCACGATGTTCGTGCCGCACACCCGGCACGGCAGGCCCTCGCGCTTGTAGACCCAGTGGCGGTCGTCGCGGCTCGCCATCGCGGCGCGGTACGCCTCGGGGTCGAGGTCGTCCATCGTCATCATCTGACCGGTCTCGACGCCGATGCGCAGGAGCTTCGCCCAGTCGCGCCAGAGCTCGCGCACGAGTTCCTCGGGCACGAGCTTGCCTGGGGTGTGCGGGTTCAGCCGGGCGCGGAACAGGAGTTCGGCCCGGTACACGTTGCCGATGCCGGCCACGACGTTCTGGTCCATGAGGAGCAGCCCGATGGGCGTCGGCTTCCTGCGGACGACGCTCGTGAACCGCTCTTCGGCGCCCGGCCCGGGGTCGAGCAGCGGGTCGGGTCCGAGCTTCGCGACGGTCTGCTCGACCTGCACGGGGTCGAGCACCTCGCAGGCGGTCGGCCCGCGGAGGTCGGCGCAGATCGTGTCGGTGAGCAGGCGCACCCGCACCTGGCCGATCGGCTCGGGCGGGAAGGTGTCGAGGCCGTTCCCCTCCTTCTCGGACTCGGCCATGCGCAACCGGGTCTTGCGGGGGGCGCCGATCGAGCGCAGCGAGTTCTCGCCCGCCTCGTCGAAGACGACCGCGTCGGGGTTCGGTGCGTCGAGGAAGGTGCCGCGCTGGTTGGTCTGGCCCATCCGTCCGTTCGCCGAGGCGATCGTGGCATCCATCAGGATCTCGCCCGAGAAGTCCCACGCCCCGTACATGCCGAGGTGCACGCGCAGCCAGACGTCGCCCTCGAAGCCGAGGAACATCTGCTTGCCCACGGCTCGGGCGTCGGTCATGCGGCGCCCGTCGAGCTCGGCCGCACCGACGGCGAAGCGGCCCTGCGGGCTCGACGCGTGCACGACGTGACCGACGAAGTTGCGCTCGAACTGCCGGGTGATGCGGTGGACGGAGTGGCCTTCGGGCACCCTGCTACTCCGCCGGGGCCTCGGTGCGCGGCGCGACGTCGACGCCCTTGCCCGCGATGTCGCCCGTCGTCTCGTACTCGGCGAGCTGCGCGATGCGGCGCACGTGGCGCTCGTCGCCCGAGAACGGCTCGGCGATGAAGGCGTCGATGTAGCGGATCGCCTCTTCGACGGTGTGCTGGCGCGCGCCGATCGAGATGACGTTGGCGTCGTTGTGCTCGCGGGCGAGGATCGCGGTGTCCATGCTCCAGACAAGCGCGGCGCGGATGCCGGGCACCTTGTTGGCCGCGATCTGCTCGCCGTTGCCCGAACCGCCGAAGACGACGCCGAGGGCCCTCACGCCCGCGGCCTGGTCGCGGGCGACGCCGAGCGCCGCGTTGATGCAGAACGCCGGGTAGTCGTCGAGCGCGTCGTACTCGACCGGACCGTGGTCGATCACCTCATGGCCGCCGTTCGACAGGTGGGCCTGCAGGGTTCGGCTGAATTCGAGGCCGGCGTGGTCGGTCGCGATGTGGATGCGCATACAGCGATTCTAGGGATTCGGCACCCACGTGACGGCGCGCCCGTGCGGTTGCGCCCACGCCAGCTGCACGCCGTCGAGCGCGAGCACGAAGTCGGTCGAATCGTTCGGCACGTCGTCGCGGGCGACGATGCCCGGAACGACCCTGCGCCCCTCGACCGAGAGCCAGTGCCCGGGCAGCCCTCGCACGGCATCGGCGAAGCGGGCGCGCCCCGCCTCGTCGAGGTAGGCGATGACGGCCGTGTGCAGCACCACGAGCGTCGCTCCCGCGGGCGCCTCCGCGGCGAGCGCGGCGAGACGTTCGTTGAGGTCGCCCGCCACGAGCCGCGGCGGGTCGGATGCCACGATGGCCGCCGCCGCACGCAGGCGTGCCCGCCGGTCGTCGTGCTCGGGCCAGATGAGGGCGTCGAGCCAATCGAGGTCGTCGGGGTTCGTCACGTCGAGCGGATTGAGGTCGATGCCGGCGCGCCACACGACCTCGGGCAGGCGATCCGGCACCGGCACCGGCGCCGCAGCGGAACCCGCGTCCCGGGTCTCGCAGTCGAGGACGACTCGGCTCGGCCCGTCGAGGGGGTCGAGCGGCGCGTGGCCCGAGTAGCGGTAGCTGTACCGGTCGGGGTAGAGGCAGAGCCCGGCCGAGGCGCCGACCTCGAGCAGCGCGAGCGGACCCGGGATCGCGGCGAGCGCGGGCACGTGCAGGGCGCAGCGGCCGGCCTCGTTCGTCTGCGTCGCGTGCGTCTCGGCGGTCTCGCGCACCTCCCGCCAGTGCTCGTGCAGCCAGTCGCGGAACCTGGCGTACGACCCGACGGGCGCATCGTGGAACCGCGCTGCCGAGAACACGAGGTTCGGCTGCCGCTTGGCCGGCGGCAGCTCGTCGATGAGCGCGATCGTCGCCGGATCGCCCGCGACGCCGAGCGCCCAGGCGTCGTAGCACTCGGACATGCCACGGGCCTCGACCTCGGCGAACGCGCGGTAGCGCTCGGCGGTCGGGGCGTCGTTGTCGACGGAGCTGCGCATGGGGTCAGGCTACGCCGCCGGCCCGAGCGCCCGGCATCCTCGCACCGCTAACCCCAGCCGTGCTCGCGGGCGTGCCAGCCGAGCTGCACCCGGCTCGTCACCTGCGCGCGCGCCATCAGCCCGCTGATGCGACGCTGCACGGTGCGCGCCGAGGTGTCGAGCTGGGTCGCGATCGCCGCGTCGGTGAACCCCGCGAGCAGGAGCTGCAGGATGCGGCTGTCGTCGGCGTCGAGCTCCTGGTTCGTCGTGCCGTAGGGGCGCGAGTTCGCCCACACGGCGTCGAACAGGCCCTGCGCGAGCTGCGCCGGGCCGCCCCGCAGCACGAGGCTCGGGTCGACGCCGGTGCCGCGGCCGGCGACCGGCAGCATGGCGAAGCGGCTGTCGACGACGATGAGCTTCAGCGGGATCTGGCCCGTCGTGCGCACGTCGACGCCGGCGCCGAGCGACTGCTCGACGTTGCGCACCGCGTCGGGCTCGACGAGGAAGTCGCGGTCGATGACCGCGCGGGCCCGGATGCCGCGTGCGAGCGCCGCTGCCTCCTCGGTGTTGTCGTCGCTGACGACCTGCGGCCGCCCGGTGACGAAGATGTCGATGCGCTCCCGCGCCGAGTGCTGGAGCTGCAGGAACCGGCGCCCCACGGCATCCGGACCCTCGACGACCTCGATGAGCTCGCGCTCGCTGCTGCCGAGCGCGCTCGAGCGGTAGGTGCCGACGAGTTCGGCGAGCGCGAGCTCGGCCTCGTTGAGCCGGTCGCGCTGCTCGGCGAGCTGCGCGGCGAGCGCGAGGTCGGGCGGGGTCACCGCGAAGCGATGTCCCTCCCCCGGCACGGCGAGCCCGCGCTCGACGAGCCCGTCGACCGCGACCCGCACCCGGCCGGGCGGCAGCGCGATCGCGTCGGCGAGCTCGAGCAGGTGGGCGCCTGGCCGCGACATGAGGGCGCGGTAGACGGCTTCCTCGTCGGCGGTGACGCCGAGATACTCCAAGGCCATGATTCCCCTGAGGTGCGTGGTCGATGCTCACTGCATTCTCACGCACGCGAACCCGCGCCTCGACCCCACCGGGCACGATCCCACCCGCGTCCTCCCTGCAGGGCTAGGCTGGAACGCGTTGCCTGCGGCCACGAGCCGCGTCGATACTTGCGAAGGAGCGCACGTGCCCGGAGAGAACCTCACCCGAATCGAAGCCGAGGAGCGCGCTGCGCTCGTGACGGTGCACGACTACGACGTCGTGCTCGACGTCACCGTCGGCCCCGAGGTGTTCACGACCACCACGACCGTGCGCTTCGACGCCGCCACGCCCGGCGCATCGACGTTCATCGACGCGATCACCGCGAAGGTGCACTCGGTCACCCTGAACGGCGTCGCACTCGACCCGGCCGAGGTCAGCGACGGCGTCCGCATCCAGCTGCCGAACCTCGCCGCGGAGAACGTGCTCGTCGTCGAGGCCGACGGCCGGTACATGAACACCGGCGAGGGCCTGCACCGCTTCGTCGACCCCGCCGACGGCGAGGTGTACCTGTACACCCAGTTCGAGGTGCCCGACTCGCGCCGCATGTTCGCGGTGTTCGAGCAGCCCGACCTGAAGGCCGCCTTCACGTTCACCGTCACGGCCCCGTCGCACTGGCAGGTCGTCTCGAACCAGCCGACGCCCGAGCCGCAGCTGCACCCGTCGGGCCGCCGCGCCGACGACGTCTCGACCGCGACGTGGGCGTTCGAGCCGACGCCGCGCATGTCGAGCTACATCACGGCGCTCATCGCCGGCCCGTACGACGTCGTCCGCGACGAGCTCACGAGCTCCGACGGCCGCACGATCCCGCTCGGCGTCTTCAGCCGCAAGAGCCTCTCGCAGTACCTCGATGCCGACTACATCTTCGAGAAGACGAAGCAGGGCTTCGAGTACTTCGAGGGCAAGTTCGACGTGCCCTACCCGTTCGCGAAGTACGACCAGCTCTTCGTGCCCGAGTACAACGCAGGTGCGATGGAGAACGCGGGCGCCGTGACCTTCACCGAGGTCTACGTCTTCCGCTCGAAGGTGACTGACGCCATCAAGGAGCGCCGCGTCGTCACGATCCTGCACGAGCTCGCGCACATGTGGTTCGGCGACCTCGTCACCATGAAGTGGTGGAACGACCTGTGGCTGAACGAGTCGTTCGCCGAGTGGGCGTCGACCATCGCGACCGCAGAGGCGACCGAGTGGCACCACGCGTGGACCACGTTCAACTCGATGGAGAAGAGCTGGGCGTACCGCCAGGACCAGCTCCCCTCGACGCACCCGATCGTCGCCGAGATCCGCGACCTCGAGGACGTGCTCGTCAACTTCGACGGCATCACCTACGCCAAGGGCGGCTCGGTGCTGAAGCAGCTCGCCGCCTGGGTCGGCATCGAGGCGTTCTTCACCGGCGTCTCGGCCTACTTCAAGAAGCACGCGTGGGGCAACACGACCCTCGCGGATCTCCTCGGCGAGCTCGAGACGGCCTCGGGCCGCGACCTGTCGGGCTGGTCGAAGCTGTGGCTCGAGACCGCGGGCGTCAACACCCTCCGTCCCGAGATCGAGACGGATGCCTCGGGCGCGATCACCTCGTTCGCGGTGCTCCAGTCGGCCCACCCCGACTACCCCACCATCCGGCCCCACCGCCTCGCCATCGGCTTCTACAACCTCAAGGACGGCAAGCTCGTCCGCGAGCACCGCGTCGAGCTCGACGTCGACGGCGAGCGCACCGACGTCGCCGAGCTCGTGGGCCTCGCCCGCCCCGACCTCGTGCTCCTCAACGACGACGACCTCGCCTACGCGAAGATCCGCCTCGACGAGCAGTCGCAGGCCGTCGCGATCGCGAACCTCTCGAAGATCGAGGACCCGCTGGCGCGCGCCCTCGTCTGGTCGAGCGTCTGGGATGCCACGCGCGACGCCGAGACGAGCGCGAGCGACTACCTCGACCTCGTGCTCGGCAACGTCGCGAGCGAGACCGAGTCGACGACGCTGCGCATCATCCTCGCGAACGCGCAGCTCGCCGCGAGCTCGTACGTCGCCCCCGAGCGTCGTGCCGACGCGCGCCGCACCCTCGCCGACGGCTTCTGGCAGCTCGCCCAGCAGGCCGCGGCCGGCAGCGACGCCCAGTTCCAGTTCGTGAAGGCGTTCGCCGCGATCGCCGAAGCCGGCACGCAGGTCGACGCCCTCGCGGGCCTCTTCGACGGCTCGATCGCGCTCGACGGCCTCGACATCGACACCGACCTCGGCTGGGAGCTGCTCATCGCCCTCGTCGCCGCCGGCCGTGCCGGCGACGCCGAGATCGACGCCCGCCTCGCGACCGACAAGACGGCCACCGGCCAGGAGTCGGCGGCGCACGCCCGCGCCGCGACGCCGACCGCCGAGGGCAAGCAGCGCGCCTGGGCCTCGATCGTCGAGTCCGACACCGCGACGAACTCGGTCGTGCGCACCACGGCGGCGGGCTTCGTGCGCGCCGACGAGCAGTCGCTGCTGGCGCCGTTCGTCGAGCGCTACTTCGGCATGCTCGGCGACATCTGGAAGACCCGCAGCTACGCCATCGCCGAGAAGCTCGTCGAGCTGCTCTACCCGGCCACCCTCGCGAACCGCACCCTCGTCGACGCCAGCCACGCCTGGCTCGACGCGAACCAGGACGCCCCGCCGGCGCTCCGCCGTCTCGTGATCGAGAACGTCGCGGGCGTCGAACGCGCCCTCGCCGCGCAGGCGCGCGACGCGCAGTAGTCGCACCGCGGCCTCACCGGGGCGGCGGCGGCGTGGTACCCCGGTACCACCCGCCGTCGCCCCGAACCATTCCTGCGACGGACGCGCCGGAGGCGGTGGCATCCGTAACGTCGAAGGCATGATCACCGCAACCGCGCTCACCAAGCGCTACGGCCAGAAGACGGCCGTCAACGACATCACGTTCAGCGTGCGACCCGGTCAGGTCACCGGGTTCCTCGGGCCGAACGGTGCCGGCAAGTCGACCACGATGCGCATGATCGTGGGGCTCGACCGTCCGAGCGCCGGCACCGTCACCGTCGGCGGCAAGGCCTACGCCGAGCACCGCGCCCCGCTGCACGAGGTCGGCGCGCTCCTCGACGCGAAGGCCGTGCACACCGGCCGCACCGCGGAGAACCACCTGCTCGCGATGGCCGCCACGCACGGCATCGGCAAGCGCCGGGTGCGCGAGGTCATCGAGCTCACCGGCCTCGAGTCGGTGGCCCGCAAGCGCGTCGGCGGCTTCTCGCTCGGCATGGGCCAGCGCCTCGGCATCGCCGCGGCCATGCTCGGCGACCCCTCGACCCTCATCCTCGACGAGCCGGTCAACGGCCTCGACCCCGAGGGCGTGCTCTGGGTGCGCCAGTTCGTGCGCCACCTCGCGAGCGAGGGCCGCACGGTGTTCCTCTCCTCGCACCTGATGAGCGAGATGGCGCAGACCGCCGATCACCTCATCGTGCTCGGCCGCGGCGAGATCATCGCCGACGCGCCCGTCGCCGACATCATCGACGGCGGCACCCGCCCGCGAGTCCGCGTGCGCTCGCCGCACGCCTCGCAGCTCGCCGAGCTGCTCGCCGCGCCCGAGGTCGCCGTGCTGCGCTCGGAGCACGGCCTGCTCGAGGTCACGGGCGTCGACGCCGCAGGCATCGGCGACCTCGCGGCCCAGAACGGGCTCGCGATCCACGAACTCACCCCGCAGAACGCGTCGCTCGAGGAGGCCTACATGGCCCTCACCGCCGACGCGGTCGAGTACCGCACGGAGGCCGTCCGATGACCACCATCACTCCCACCGCAACGCACCCCGCGCAGGGCACGCGCACCACGCGGCTCACCTTCGGCGGCGTGCTCCGCTCCGAGTGGGTCAAGCTCCGCAGCCTCCGCTCGACCGTCTGGTCGTACCTCATCGTCATCGCCATCTCGCTCGGCATGGCCTTCCTGATGTCGTTCAGCTTCGCGTACGGCATGGACGGCGGCATGGACGGGGCCGCCGTGCCCGCCGCCGAGCAGACGCAGCTCGTGCTGCAGTCCGCGGTGTTCGGCGTCTACTTCGGCCAGCTCGTCGTGGGCGTGCTCGGCGTGCTCGTCATCAGCGGCGAGTACACGACGGGCATGATCCGCTCGACGCTCACCGCGGTGCCGAAGCGGCTGCCGGCCCTCGCGGGCAAGGCCGTCGTGCTGTTCGTCTCGACGTTCGTCGTCGGGCTCGTCGCGAACCTGGCGGCGTTCCTCACCTCGTCGATCGTGTTCGCGGGCGTCGACGTCTCGGCGAACCTTCTCGACGGCGACGTGCTGCTGACGCTGGCCGGCGGTGCGCTCTACCTCGCGCTCATCGCGATCTTCGCCCTCGGCGTCGGCACGATGCTCCGCTCGAGCGCCGGCGGCATCGCCGCGGTCCTCGGCCTGCTGCTCCTCCTTCCGACGGTGCTGCAGCTGATCCCGGCCGACTGGGCGCACGACATGGTCCCCTACCTGCTCTCCAACGCGGGGATGACGATGTTCGGCACGATCGGCGCGGATCCCGCCGCCATCGTCGGCCCGAACGCGTGGCAGAGCCTCCTGGTGGTGCTGGCCTGGGTGGGGGTCTCCCTCGCCGGCGCAACCGTGCTCCTCAAGCGGCGGGACGCGTAGAGTCCTGCCTATGACGGAAGCACCGTTCTCCCCCGGCCGCCCGGCTTCGGCGGTCGGGGGAGAATTGCGTCTGCCGAAGCCTCCGGGCGTGATCCGGCAGTTCTGGGCGAGGCATCCGCGTCTCGCCGACGCGCTCATCGCGGCCGCCTACCTGGTGCCGACGTTCATCACCACGATCGTGCTCGCGACGGACGACCCCGGGCCGCCGCTCTGGACGACCGTGCTGCAGCTCGTGGGCATCGCCGTCGGCACCGCCGCCCTGCTGCTGTTCCGTCGCTCGCAGCCGTGGCTCGTGATGGCCGTCGCCTGGCTCGTGTGCCTCATGGTGTACCCGCTCAGCGGCAGCGACGTCTACCCGATGCTCTTCGCGCTCTACGGCCTCGGCGTCTACCGGTCGACGAAGTCCGCGTGGGTCGGCTTCGCCGTCTCCGTCGCGGTCTCGACGGCCGCCGCGTACCTCTCGACCTGGTTCGTCGCCATCGAGCTGCTTCCCGGCCCCGAGCTCGTCGGCGGTCCCGTCGCCGCGTCGACGCAGTACGCCGTGGTGATGCTCATCGCGACCCTCATCGGCGTCACGGTCGGCAACCGCCGCCGCTACCTCGACGCGCTCATCGCCCGCGCGCACGACCTCGCCCGCGAACGCGACCAGCAGGCGCAGCTCGCCGCCGCCGCTGAGCGCGCGCGGATCGCCCGGGAGCTGCACGACATCGTCTCGCACGGCCTCACCGTCATGGTGACCCTCGCCGACGGCTCTGCGGCCACCGTCGCGCGCGACCCCGAACGTGCCGCCGAGGTGATGCGGAGCGTCGCCGAGACGGGCCGCGACGCGCTCGGCGAGATGCGTCGCATGCTGGGCGTCCTCACGGGGCCCGACGCCGAACCCGCCGAGCTCGCCCCGCAGCCGGGCCTCGGCGCACTGCCCGAGCTCGTCGAGGGGTTCCGCGACACGGGGATGCCGGTCACCCTCACCACCGTCGGCGCGCCCGCCGACGACGCCGCCACGGGCCTCGCGGTCTACCGGATCGTGCAGGAGGGACTCACGAACGCGCTCCGCCACGGCGAGCGCGCGCACCGCGTCGACGTCCGCGTCGAGCACCGCGCCGACGGCGTCGAGATCACGGTCGACGACGACGCACCGCACGACCGCAAGGCCGGCGCGACCGCCACCCGCGGCGCCGGGCGCGGGATCGCGGGTCTCCGCGAGCGGGCGGCCCTCCACGGCGGCGAGCTCGACGCCGGGCCCCTCCCCGGGCGGGGATGGCGACTGCACGCGACGCTCCGGCATCCCGAGGCCGTAGAGCTGCCCCACGACGCACCCGACCGCACGACCGATCGTGCGACGCACGACACCCCGAAGGACGGCACGGAATGACCGACGCCCCGCACGAACCGATCCAGTCGCATTCGACCCCGATCAGAGTCGGCCTCGTCGACGATCAGGCGCTCGTACGCACCGGATTCCGCCTCGTGCTCGACGCCGAGACGGGCATCGAGGTCGTCGGCGAGGCCGCCGACGGGCGCGCCGCACTCGAGCTCGCCGACGCGACCCGGGTCGACGTGCTGCTCATGGACGTGCGCATGCCCGGCATGGACGGCATCGCCGCGACCGCGGAGGTGAGCGCGAGGCATCCCGAGACCCGCATCATCGTGCTCACGACCTTCGACCTCGACGAGTACGCCTTCTCGGCGATCCGCGCGGGCGCGAGCGGGTTCCTGCTGAAGGACGTGCGTCCGCAGGAGCTCGTGACCGCGATCCGCACGGTGCACGCGGGCGAGGCCGCCCTCTCGCCGCGGGTCACGCGGCGCATGCTCGAGCTGTTCGCCGAGGACCTCCCGGCGGGCTCCGACGCCCGCACGCCTGCGGCCCCCGCGCCCGGCCCGCTCGATGCGCTCACGGCCCGCGAGCGCGAGATCCTGCAGGCGATCGCCGAGGGGCTCAACAACACGGAGCTCGCCGAGCGCTTCTTCCTCTCCGAGTCGACCGTGAAGACCCACGTCGGCCGGGTGCTGCAGAAGCTCGGCGCCCGCGACCGGGTGCAGCTCGTCATCATCGCGTACGAGCTCGGCGTGCTCGGGCCGCAGAACGGGCACCGCACGGATCGCTAGGCTTGCTGGGCGCACTCGCTACGAAAGGGATCGTCCATGCCTGCTGCCAACCTCACCCGCGTCGAAGCCGAGGAGCGGGCGGCGACCGTCGGCTCCCCGAGCTACGAGGTCGTGCTCGACCTCACGGGCGACGGCGAGACCTTCCGCAGCGAGACGACCGCCCGGTTCACGGGCGTCGCCGGCGCCTCGACGTTCATCGAGGCGTGCACCGAGCGGGTGCACGAGGTCGTGCTCAACGGGCGAGCGCTCGACCCGGCCGAGGTGAGCGACGGCACCCGCATCCGGCTCGACGGGCTCGACGCCTCGAACGAGCTGCGCGTCGTCGCCGACGCCCGCTACACGAACAGCGGCGAGGGGCTGCACCGCTTCGTCGACCCCGTCGACGGCGAGACCTACCTGTACACCGAGTTCGCCGTCGCCGAGGCGAACCGCGTGTACGCCGTCTTCGACCAGCCCGACCTGAAGGCGGGCGTGCGCTTCACGATCACCGCCCCCGCGCACTGGAGCGTGCTGTCGAACGCGCCCTCGCCCGAGCCGGTGGCCGGCCCCGAGGCATCCGGCGTCGCCACCTGGGCGTTCGAGACCGGGCCGGTCATCTCGAGCTACATCGTCGCGATCATCGCCGGTCCCTACGCGAGCTGGCGCGGCACCGCGACGAGCGTCGACGGCCGTGAGGTGCCGCTGGGGCTCTTCACCCGCGCCTCGCTCGCCGAGTACGCCGACCCCGAGATGATGTTCTCGACGGTGCAGGCGGGGCTCGCGTTCTACGAGCAGGCCTTCGGCGTGCCCTACCCGTACGGCAAGTACGACCAGATCTTCGTGCCCGAGTACAACTGGGGCGCGATGGAGAACGTCGGCGCGGTCACCTTCAACGAGTCGTACCTGTTCCGCTCACGCGTGTCCGACGCTCGTCGCGAGCAGCGCGCGATCGTCGTGCTGCACGAGCTCAGCCACATGTGGTTCGGCAACTCGGTGACCATGAAGTGGTGGAACGACCTGTGGCTCAACGAGTCGTTCGCGACGTGGGCGTCGACGCTCGCGACCTCGCAGATCACCGAGTTCACGGGCGTCTGGGCGACCTTCGCGAGCGACGAGAAGACGCACGCCGCCGAGCAGGACCAGCTGCCCTCGACCCACCCGATCGTCGCCGAGATCCGCGACCTCGAAGACGTCGAGGTGAACTTCGACGCCATCACCTACGACAAGGGCGCCTCGGTGCTGAAGCAGCTCGTCGCCTGGGTCGGGCTCGAGGCGTTCCAGCGCGGCGTCGGCGCCTACCTCGCCGCACACGGCGGCGGCAACGCGACCCTCCGCGACCTGCTCGACGAGCTCGAGCGGGCGAGCGGTCGCGAGCTCACCCGCTGGTCGCAGCTCTGGCTCGAGACCGCCGGTGTCAACACGCTGCGCGCCGTCGTCGAACAGGATGCCTCGGGCACGATCACGGCCGCGCACCTCGAGCAGACCGCGGCGCCGTCGCATCCGACCCTGCGCCCGCACCGTCTCGCGATCGGCGGCTACTCGCTCGGCGACGGCGGGCTGACCCGTGCCTTCCGCGTCGAGCTCGACGTCGACGGCGCGCGCACCGAACTGCCCGAGCTCGTCGGCGAGACCATGCCCGACCTCCTCCTCGTGAACGACGACGACCTCACCTACGCCAAGGTCCGCCTCGACGCGCACTCCTTCGAGACGGCCGTGCACCACCTCGCCGAGCTCGCCGACCCGGTCGCGCGCGCGGTCGTGCTCGGCTCCGCCTGGGACGCGGTGCGCGACGCCGAACTGCCGGCCGCCGCCTTCGTGCGGCTCGTGCTCGCCTCGATCGGGCACGAGACCCAGTCGTCGGCGCGCGGCCTCGCGCTCGGGCGTCTCGAGCTCGCACTCGGCCGCTACCTGGCCGACGAGCACCGCGAGCGGCTCTCCGACGAGGCGGGCGACGCGATCTGGGCGCTCGCCGAGCTCGCACCCGCCGGTTCCGACGCGCAGCTGCAGTTCGTGAAGGCCTTCACGCGTCTCGCGACGACCGCCGCGCACGGCGACGTGCTCGGCAGCCTCCTCGAGGGCACGATCGCCCTCGACGGCCTCGAGATCGACCTCGACCTCCGCTGGGAGCTCGTGATCGCCCGCGCCGCGCTCGGCGCCGGCGACGACGAGGAGCTCGCGGCGGCGCTCGCCGCCGACGACACCGCGAAGGGGCGGCAGCTCGCCGAGACGGCGCGCGCCGCCCGCCCCGACCAGGCGGTGAAGGATGCCGCGTGGCGGCGCGCGATGACCGACTCCGGGCTGTCGAACGACCTCGCCCGGGCGATCGCCGACGGCTGGCGCCGCACGAACGCGCCCGAGCTCCTCGCCGGCGTCGCGCGCGAGTACCTCGACGCGATGCCCGGCGTCTGGGAGGGACGCTCGTACAACATGGCCGCCATCCTCTCGACGCGGCTCTTCCCGAGTCCGCTGGTCGACGCCGAGCTCGCCGAGCTCACACGCGCATGGCTCGCCGAGCACCCCGAGCCCGCGTCGATGCACCGCATCGTCTCGGAGCACCTCGCCGAGCTCGACCGGGCCCTCGCTGCGCGCACCCGCGATGCCAGCGAGCTCTCGGGTGGGGCTCAGTAGACTTGCCAACCATGTTCGGCTTTGAAGTTCCCGACCCCAACGCACCGGAGAACAACCCGGTGAGCGGTGATTTCTGGGCGGGAATCGCGCAGTACTGGGCTGACAATTGGGACGTCATCCTCGGCAAGCTCATCTCGATCGCGATGATCATCGTGATCGCCCTGCTGATCCGCTGGGTGCTCCATTTCGTCATCGAGCGGGTCGTCAAGCAGATCGTCACGGGCGTCAAGAAGAAGCAGGACGTCACCGACACCCAGGCGCTGCAGGCCTCGCCGCTCGCCGCCGTGCGCGTCGTGCAGCGCACCCGCACGCTCGGCACGGTGCTCACGAACATCGTCAACGTGACGCTGTTCATCGTGGTGGTGCTGCTCATCGTCACGACGATCAACGAGCAGATCCTCGGCTCGTTCGCACTGCTGACGGCGGCGGTCGGCGCCGGACTCGGTTTCGGCGCGCAGAACATCGTGAAGGACGCCCTGAACGGCATCTTCATGGTCGTCGAGGACCAGCTCGGCGTCGGCGACGTCGTCGACCTCGGGCCCGCGACCGGCATCGTCGAGGAGGTCCGCATCCGCATCACGACCGTCCGCGACGTGAACGGCACCCTCTGGTTCGTGCGCAACGGCGAGATCCTGCGGGTCGGCAACATGTCGCAGGGCTGGGCGCGGGTCATCATCGACCTCGCGGTGCCCTACGACGCCGACGTCGACGCCGTCGAGACCGAGCTGCTGCGCACCGCGACCGAGCTGGCGCATTCGAGCAAGTGGCGTTCGCGCGTGCTCGAGAAGCCCGAGGTGTGGGGGCTCGAGTCGATCTCGGCCGACGCGATGGTGCTCCGGGTCGTCATGAAGGTGCGCTCCTCCTCGAAGGACGACGTCGCCCGCGAGCTCCGGATGCGCCTGAAGCGCACCCTCGACGAGATGGAACTGAAGCTGCCGAGCCTCGCGAGCGTCGTGCTCACCGGCTTCGACGGCGCCACCCGGGTGAAGGGCGCGAAGCCGCCGCGCACCTCGCCGAACAGCGTCGTCCCCGGCCAGACCGTGAAGAAGCCGAAGAACCGGGCGCCGCGCCTGCCGCGCGGCACTGTCGGAGGGACGGGAACGTCCTCGACCCCGCCGAAGCCGAGCGACGGGGGCACGGCATGACCGAGATCCAGTCGTTCTACGAGCAGGTCGGCGGCCGGCCGACCTTCGAGAAGCTCGTCGCCGAGTTCTACCGGGGCGTCGCCGACGACCCGGTGCTGAAGCCGATGTACCCCGAGGAGGACCTCGGGCCCGCCGCGCTGCGCCTCCAGCTCTTCCTCGAGCAGTACTGGGGCGGCCCCGGCACCTACAGCGAGGAGCGCGGCCACCCGCGCCTCAGGCTGCGCCACCAGCCGTTCAAGGTGAACCCCGATGCCCGCGACCGCTGGCTCGCGCACATGCGCACCGCCGTCGACTCCCTCGAGCTCCCCCCGCTCGCCGAGGAGACATTGTGGGATTATCTCCAGCGAGCCGCTTTCGCGATGGTGAACACCTTCGACGACTGACGACCCACCGCCACCACCCGAAGCGACGAAGGAGTCCCTGTGGCATCAGCAGCATCCACCCCCGATGCGATCATCGTCGGCGCCGGTCTCGCCGGCCTCGTCGCGGCATCCGAACTCGTCGAAGCCGGCCGCCGCGTCGTCGTCGTCGACCAGGAGCCCGCGGCGAGCCTCGGCGGCCAGGCCCACTGGTCGTTCGGCGGCCTGTTCCTCATCGACTCGCCCGAGCAGCGACGCATGGGGGTGAAGGACTCGCTCGACCTCGCCCGCCAGGACTGGGAGGGCACCGCGGCGTTCGACCGCGAGGAGGACGAGTGGGGCCGTCGTTGGGCGGAGGCGTACCTCGAGTTCGCCGCGGGTGAGAAGCGCGCGTGGCTGCATGAGAAGGGCGTGCGATTCTTCCCCGTCGTGGGCTGGGCCGAGCGCGGCGCCGGGCAGTCGATCAGCCACGGCAACTCGGTGCCGCGATTCCACATCACGTGGGGCACCGGTCCGGGCGTGCTCGCGCCGTTCATCGCCCGGGTGAAGGCCGGCGAGGCCGCGGGGCTCGTCGAGTTCCGCCACCGCCACCGGGTCGACGAGCTCATCGTCGAGGGCGGCGCGGTCGTCGGCGTCCGCGGAGCCCTGCTGGCTCCCGACGACGCGGCCCGCGGCGAGGCGTCCAACCGCGACGTCGTCGGCGACTTCGAGCTGCGCGCGCCCGCCGTGGTCGTCTCGTCGGGCGGCATCGGCGGCAACCACGAGCTGGTGCGGGCGGCCTGGCCGGAGCGGCTCGGCGAGCCGCCGGCCGAGATGCTCTCGGGCGTGCCCGCCCACGTCGACGGACGCATGCTCGGCATCGCCGAGGCATCCGGAGCGCGCCTCGTCAACGGCGACCGCATGTGGCACTACACCGAGGGCATCACCAACTGGGACCCGGTGTGGCCGCTGCACGGCATCCGCATCCTGCCGGGGCCGTCGTCGCTCTGGTTCGACGCCGAGGGCCGCCGGCTGCCGCCGCCCCTCTTCCCCGGCTTCGACACGCTCGGCACGCTCGAGCACCTCATGGCGACCGGGCACGGGCATTCGTGGTTCGTGCTCACCCAGAAGATCATCGAGAAGGAGTTCGCCCTCTCGGGCAGCGAGCAGAACCCCGACCTCACCGGCAAGGACCTGAAGCTACTCGCCCAGCGCGTCCGGCCGGGCGCCCCCGCGCCGGTCGAGGCCTTCAAGGAGCACGGGGTCGACTTCATCGTCGCCGACACGCTCGACGAGCTGCTCGAGCGGATGCGCGCACTCTCCCCCGAGGCCCCGCTCGACACCGCGAACATCGAGCGCGAGGTGCACGCCCACGACCGCGAGATCGAGAACGAGTTCACGAAGGACCTCCAGGTCACCGCGCTGCGCGGCGCCCGCAAGTACCGCGGCGACAAGCTCATCCGGGTGGCGACGCCGCACCGGTTCCTCGACGCCGACGCCGGGCCGCTCATCGCCGTGAAGCTGCACATCCTCACCCGCAAGAGCCTCGGCGGCATCCAGACCGACCTCGACTCGCGGGCGCTCGGCGCCGACGGCACGCCCGTTCCCGGCCTCTACGCGGCCGGCGAGGCCTCGGGCTTCGGCGGCGGCGGCGTGCACGGCTACCGGGCGCTCGAGGGCACCTTCCTCGGCGGATGCCTCTTCACCGGCCGTGCGGCCGGACGGGCGATCGCGGCCGCGGCGGGCGAGTAGCGACGACGCACCGTCTCGAGACCCGGGTTCGCCCGGGTCTCGAGACAGCTCAGCGGCCGATCGCCTACGCCTTGAGCGTCCAGGGCTTGCGCCGGACGAGCACGTGCCCGCGGCGCGAGGAGAGCCTCGTCCACGGACCGGTCTCGAAGAGCTGCACGGGGTCGTCGCCGAGGAATCCGAGGCTGAAGGCGGCGAACGCCGCCCCGGTCGGCAGGAACTCGACGCCCTCGACGCCGCGGCCCCACACCTCGGAGCGGACGCGTTGCACCAGCTGCTCGCCCGTGCCGGCGGGGATCGCCGCGGCGACCTCGTCGATTCCCGCACGCGCCGCAGCTTCGAGCACCGAGGCATCCGCCTCGCCGAGCGGACGCCAGCCGCCTCGCGGCGGCGAGATGCCCGCCCACGTGACGGTGTTCACCTCGGGCGGTCGCGACATCGAGATCGGCCGCGACTCGTCGCCCTCGCCGAGCTCGCCGCGGGCGCGCACGATCCGCTCGACGAGCGAGCGCATCGGCACGACCGAGTCGAACTCCTCGGTGTCGGCGAGCGCGAAGGTGCGGAGGCCGAGCACCGTCGGGCTCTCGTCGAGGATGCCCCGTGGATAGAGGATCGCGGTGTAGACGGCGAGGATTCCGGAGCCGGCGATCAGACGCACCGACCCGTCTTCGACGCGGGCGGCCCGTTGCAGGTACGTGTGCAGGTCGCCGAGCGACAGGCTGTCGGCGAGCGTGAGTCGTTGAACCATCTCCTGTCTAAACTACCAAGTGAGCGGGGCTGTTCCGGCTGGCCCGCGTTCCACGGCGCCGGCGGCGGCCGCCCACCGACACGGAGGAACGATGAACGGACCCATCGACGGCCTGTTGAGCACCCTGAACCTCACCGACACCGGTGCGCGCACGACTGAGGACATCTTCACCGGTCCGTCGCAGTGGATGCCGCTCGGCCGCGTCTTCGGCGGTCAGGTGCTCGCGCAGTCGATCGTCGCCGCCCTGCACACCGTGCCCGAAGACCGGAACATCCACTCGATGCACGGGTACTTCCTGCGCCCCGGCGATGTCGCGCACCCCATCACCTTCTCGGTCGACCGCATCCACGACGGACGCTCGTTCTCGACCCGCCGCACCCAGGCCTACCAGCACGGCGAGCCGATCCTCTCGCTCATCGCCTCCTTCCAGACCCACGACGACGGCGTCGAGCACCAGCTCGACATGCCCGAGGGCCTGCCCGACCCCGAGACGCTGCCGTCGACCGCCGAGGTGCTGGGCAAGTTCGACCACGACGTCGCCCGGTACTGGTCGAACGAGCGCGCCTTCGACGTGCGGCACGTGCCGTCGCCGATCTACCTCAGCGTCGACGGCGACCGCTCGCCCCACCAGGCCGTGTGGATGAAGGCCTTCGGGCGCCTCCCCGACGACCCGAAGCAGCACCGGGCGGCGCTCGCCTACGCGAGCGACTACTCGATCCTCGAGCCGGTGCTGCGCGCGCACGGCATCGCCTGGGCGACTCCCGGGCTGAAGGTCGCGAGCCTCGACCACGCCATGTGGTGGCACCGCGACGCCCGCGTCGACGAGTGGCTGCTCTACGTGCAGGAGTCGCCGTCGGCGAGCGGCGGCCGCGGGCTCTCGCTCGGCCGCGTGTACACGCGCAACGGAGTGCTCGTCGCGAGCGTCGCCCAGGAGGGCATGGTGCGGGTGCCCGCGCCGCGCGACTGAACGGTTGCTGTGCAATCCCGGCGCCGGGCGTGTCGGTGCTCCACAATGGGGGCAGTGGGCGCACCACGGCGTCCGGAGCGGGCGAAGGAGTTCGACGATGACGGAACCCAGCGATCTGACGCGACGTGCAGTGCTCACCATCGGTTCAGTCGGCGCGGTCGGCAGCGCCCTCGCCATGGCGGGGTGCGCGGCGGATGACCCGGACGGCAGCCCGAGCCCGAGCGTCGAGCCGACGCTCGAAGACGAGCCCACGGCGACGACCGGCCCCGAACCCGATGCGCCGGCCCTCGGCGACGATGTCGGCGCCCTCGCCGACGTGCCGGTGGGCGGCAGCATCGACGCGACGATCGACGGCGAGCCCGCGCTCATCGCCCAGCCGACGGCCGGGCAGGTGGTCGCGTTCAGCGCGATCTGCACGCACCAGCAGTGCGTCGTGGCCGCGGCCGGCGAGGAGTTCCACTGCCCCTGCCACGGCTCGATCTACGAGGCCGCCACCGGCGAGGTGGTGCAGGGCCCCGCGATCGACCCGCTGACGCCCATCGCCGTCGCCGTCTCGGGCGACCGGATCGTCACGGCCTCCTGAGGCCCGGGGCGATCGAGATGGAGTACAGCTTCGCCGGGCTCCCCCTCCACGTGCTGCTCGTGCACGCCGTCATCGTGCTCACGCCGCTCGTGGGGCTCCTCCTCGTCGTGCTCGCCGCCTGGCCCGCTGCACGACGGGTGCTCTGGCTGCCCGCCCTGCTCGGCGCGGCGCTGATCCTGCCGCTCGGCCTCATCACCGTCGAGGCCGGCAAGTGGCTCAAGGACCGGGTTCCCGAGGCGCCCCTCATCCAGCAGCACACCGGCATGGGCGAGGACCTCACGCCGTGGCTCATCGCGCTGCTCGTGGTGGCCGTGCTCATCGCGGTCTGGGCGCTCGTGGAGCGCGCGGACTCGCGGCGCGCGAGCGGCGGGATGTCACGAGGTCTCCGCATCGGGGTCGCCGTCGTGCTCGTCCTCGCGTCGCTGACCGTCGCGATCGGTGCGACCGTGACGCTGGTGCGCATCGGCGAGGCCGGCAGCCGTGCCGTCTGGGAGGGCTCGTTCAGCGAGGATCCGCTCGAGCGCTGAGCCGACGCTGCCGGGGTCGCGCCCACGCCGTCCCGATCAGCGACGGGAAGGCGGGATCGGGAGTCGTCCGCTCAGCGTCGACGGAAGCTGATCGTCTCCTCGAGGTACGGAGTCCAGGCCTCGCGCTCCTCGTCGGTCATGCGTCGGGGTCGATCGCTCGCAGCGTCGACGAGCACGATGGTCGTGACCGC
Source organism: Agromyces sp. NPDC057679 (assembly GCF_042799635.1). Lineage (NCBI taxonomy): Bacteria > Bacillati > Actinomycetota > Actinomycetes > Micrococcales > Microbacteriaceae > Agromyces > Agromyces sp. NPDC057679. Next base: position 551,655 of record NZ_JBHVIK010000003.1, read on the forward strand.
ACGCGTGTAGCGCACGCGCGGCTCGACCCCGACCGGTGAGAACACCTCGTAGCAGACGTCGAGGCTCGCACCGCCCATGTGCCCGATCCAGAGTTCGATGTCGAGGGGCAGCCGCTGGTACGGGATCGGCGAGAGGTACTCGATCTCCTGCCGCGCGATCAGCGTGATCGTCGTCGACCCGGGGGTCGCGTCGATGACCGCCGTCGATGCACCGACCGCATGCTCGGCGGTGCCGTGCTCGTCGACCCAGAACGCCTGGATGCGAGCCTCCTCGAGGAGGCTCAGCATCCGGGCGTTGTTCACGTGCCCGTAGGCGTCGAGGTCGCTCCACCGCAACGGGGTGGGCACGTGCAGGCGCATCTCAGTCCCGCGTCAGCTTGCGGTAGGTCGAGCGGTGGGGCTTCGCGGCGTCGGCGCCGAGACGCTCGACCTTGTTCGCCTCGTAGGCCTCGAAGTTGCCCTCGAACCAGTGCCAGTTCGCCGGGTTCTCCTCGGTGCCCTCGTAGGCGAGGATGTGCGTCGCGATGCGGTCGAGGAACCACCGGTCGTGGGTGATGACCACGGCGCAGCCGGGGAACTCGAGGAGCGCGTTCTCGAGGCTCGACAGGGTCTCGACGTCGAGGTCGTTGGTCGGCTCGTCGAGCAGCAGCAGGTTGCCGCCCTGCTTGAGCGTGAGCGCGAGGTTCAGGCGGTTGCGCTCACCGCCCGAGAGGATGCCGGCGCGCTTCTGCTGGTCGGGCCCCTTGAAGCCGAAGGTCGAGACGTACGCACGGCTCGGCACCTCGACCTTGCCCACCTGGATGTAGTCGAGGCCGTCGGACACGACCTCCCAGAGCGACTTGTTCGGGTCGATGCCGCCACGGGTCTGGTCGACGTACGAGATCTGCACGGTCTCGCCGATCTTGACCGAGCCGCCGTCGCTCGGCTCGAGGCCGACGATGGTCTTGAAGAGCGTGGTCTTGCCGACGCCGTTCGGGCCGATGATGCCGACGATGCCGTTGCGGGGCAGCGAGAAGCTGAGCCCGTCGATGAGGACCCGGTCGCCGAAGCCCTTCTTGAGGTTCTTGACCTCGAGCACGATGTCGCCGAGGCGGGGACCGGCCGGGATCTGGATCTCCTCGAAGTCGAGCTTCCGCGTGCGCTCGGCCTCCGACGCCATCTCTTCATAGCGGGCGAGGCGCGCCTTCGACTTGGCCTGACGGCCCTTGGCGTTGGAGCGGACCCACTCGAGCTCCTCCTTCAGGCGCTTGGCGAGCTTCGCGTCCTTCTTGCCCTGGACGGTGAGGCGCTCCTGCTTCTTCTCGAGGTAGGTCGAGTAGTTGCCCTCGTAGGGGTAGAGCCGGCCGCGGTCGACCTCGCAGATCCACTCGGCGACGTGGTCGAGGAAGTACCGGTCGTGGGTGACGGCGAGCACGGCGCCGGGGTACTTGGCGAGGTGCTGCTCGAGCCAGAGCACGCTCTCGGCGTCGAGGTGGTTGGTGGGCTCGTCGAGGAGCAGCAGGTCGGGCTTCTGCAGCAGCAGCTTGCAGAGGGCGACGCGTCGCTTCTCACCGCCCGAGAGCACCGAGACCTGCTCGTCGCCCGGGGGGCAGCGCAGTGCGTCCATCGCTTGCTCGAGCTGGGAGTCGAGGTCCCACGCGTCGGCGGCGTCGATCTCCTCCTGCAGGGTGCCCATCTCGGCGAGCAGCGCGTCGAAGTCGGCGTCGGGCTCGGCCATCAGCAGCGAGATCTCGTTGAAGCGGTCGAGCTTGGCCTTGATCGGGCCGACGCCCTCCTGCACGTTCTCGAGCACGGTCTTCGACTCGTCGAGCTCGGGCTCCTGCATGAGGATGCCGACCGAGTAGCCGGGCGTGAGCTTCGCCTCGCCGTTCGACGGCTGGTCGAGGCCGGCCATGATCTTCAGGATCGTCGACTTGCCGGCGCCGTTCGGGCCGACGACGCCGATCTTCGCCCCGGGGAGGAACGCCATGGTCACGTCGTCGAGGATGACCTTGTCGCCCACCGCCTTGCGCGCGCGAACCATCGAGTAAATGTAATCAGCCAAGATCTTCCCTCAAACCCCATGCGGTAGCGGCCGAACGCGGCCCGCCGTGTCGCCTACCAGTCTATGGGGCGAGTCTCGCCGACGAGACAGTCGCCGGTGCCGAGCGCCGGACGCACCGCGCCGTGGTACCCGCCGGACTTCGGCCCGTACTGCCCGACGAGGCACTCGTCCTGGAAGAGCACCGCGAACTGCACCGAGTCGGCGTCGAGGTCGACGGTCGTGCGATCGGCGGTGACCTCCATCGCCGCCTTGTCGAAGCCCGCGGCCACGAGCGCGTCGATGAAGTCGCGCCCGCCGGCCTCGGCGTTCGCCGCGACGACGGCCGCGTTCACGGAGTCGAAGAAGGCCAGGTTCTCGGAGGCGGACAGCTCGGGGCGGAAGGTGGGCGGAGCGGTGGACGTCGGCGTCGGCGTCCCGGTCGCCGACGGCCCTTCCGAGGCGGAGGGCGACGGGTCTCCCCCGCCGAACAGGCTGCACCCGGCGAGCCCGAGCGTGAGCGCCGCTGCGGCGAGCGCGAGCGCCGTCGTGGTCCCGTTCCGCCGTGACATGCTTCCCCTCTCACCGCGGTGTCGACCGCCCGAGCCGAGTCTAGGCGGTCGGAACCGCGCAGCACCGGACGGCCGTCACCGTCACACGGCTCAGTCGCGCCCGGCGGCGGCGAAGGCGTCGAGGTCGGATGCCTCGTCGTCGCCCTCGTCGGTCGGCGAGGCCTCGAGCAGCGACCACTCGACGCTGCCGCCGTCGCCCGCTCCGTCGAACCCGCCGGCCTCGGTCGCCGACGATTCGCTCGGCGCCGAGCCGGCGTCGACCTGCCCGTCGCCCTCGCCCGAGCCGGGCCTGGGCGCCTGCACGCGGGCGTAGGTGCTCACGCACCAGGAGAGGTCGTGACCGATCGCATCGGCTTCGATCTCGACGGAGGTGCCCGACTTCGTGGCCGTCTCCCAGGCGCGCTGACGGAGCCGGCCCTGGACGATGACGCGCTCGCCCTTGCGGATCGACAGGCTCGCGTTGCGGGCGAGCTGCCGGAAGGCCGAGACCCCGTACCAGTTGGTCTCGCCGTCGGCCCACTCGCCCTTGGCCCGGTCGAAGAACCGCCGGGTCGACGCGACGCGGAAGGACGTGATGACGAGCCCGTCGCCCGTGACGTGCTGGTGGGGGTCGGTGCCGACGACGCCGGTCACCGTGATGGTGTCGCTCATGTGTACTCCTCGGTCTGGCGTCGCCGCGGATCGGCGACTCGTGGCTCCGGGACGGCCTCGTGCCGGACACCGCCCCGGAACCACGTGCCCCAATGCTCGGCGCGGGCACCGAGGCATCCGGGCGTCGCCGTCGATCTGTGCACCCGGGCGTCGCCGCCCGTGCTGTCGAGGAGAGGTGACGACGCGGGCGTCACACCGGCGCGCGCCGCCCTAGAGTGGCGGGATGCCGTACTACGCCGCCCCCGACCGCTACGACCGCATGCGCTACAACCGAGTGGGCCGGAGCGGTCTGAAGCTGCCCGCGCTCTCGCTCGGGCTCTGGCACAACTTCGGCCACGACCGCCCGTTCGAGACGCAGCGGGCGATCGTGCGACGCGCCTTCGACCTCGGCATCACCCACTTCGACCTCGCGAACAACTACGGCCCGCCGCCCGGCTCGGCCGAGGAGAACTTCGGGCGGCTGCTCGCCGGCGACCTCGCGCCCTACCGCGACGAGCTGATCGTCTCGTCGAAGGCCGGGTACGAGATGTGGCCCGGCCCGTACGGCGAATGGGGGTCGCGCAAGAACCTGCTCGCCTCGCTCGACCAGAGCCTCGGCCGGCTCGGACTCGACTACGTCGACGTCTTCTACTCGCACCGGCCCGACCCCGAGACGCCGATCGAGGAGACGATGGGCGCCCTCGCGACCGCCGTCAGGCAGGGCAAGGCGCTCTACGTCGGCATCTCGAACTACGGGCCCGACGAGACGCGCGCCGCCGCCGCCGCGCTCGCCGCGGAGGGGGTGCCGCTCCTCATCCACCAGCCGCGGTACTCGATGTTCGACCGCCACATCGAAGACGGCCTGTTCCCCGCGCTCGAGGAGGTCGGCGCTGCGAGCATCGTGTTCTCGCCGCTCGCCCAGGGCCTGCTGACCGACCGCTACCTCTCGGGCGAGGTGCCCGCGGGTTCGCGCGCGGCGACGAGCCGGTTCCTGCCCGCCGAGCGGATCAGCGCCGAGTACCTCGAGCGTGCACGGGCACTCGACGCGATCGCCCGCGAGCGCGGGCAGTCGCTCGCGCAGCTCGCGCTCTCGTGGGTGCTGCGACAGCCGCTCGTCGCGAGCGCGCTCATCGGCGCGTCGAGCGTCGCGCAGCTCGAGCAGAACGTCGCGGCGCTCGACGCCGCGCCGCTCACGAACGACGAGATCGAGCGGATCGAGCCCTTCGCGGCGCACGGCACCGCGCTCGGCTGAGGATGTCGGTGGGTGCTCCTAGCCTCTGAAGACACCCCGCAGGGCCGGCTGCGACGTCGAGAGGAGCATCATGACGACCATCGCGCCGCAGCCGCGCATTCGAGAGCCGTTCCCCGTCGAGGTCCCCGGGCTCGCGTTCACGCCGGCGGCGCCCGGCCTCTGGCGGGTCGCCCGACCCGACGGCTCGGTGCTCGGTCATGTCGAACACCGAAGCGACGACGGCCGGTTCGCGGTGCGGCGACTCGCCTCGGGCACGCTGCGCTCGACCGAGCTCGGCGAGTTCTGGTCGGCGCGCGAGGCCGCCGAGCTCTTCCGCTGAGACGTCGGTGCGCCGCGATTCGGGGCGCGCCGCAGGGGCTCTGCCGCACGCGTCCTGGTCGGGGGTAGCCTGCGGCCATGCAGTGGTGGAACGACCTCATCTCCTGGCTCACGTCGAGCGAATCGCAGACGGCGGTGTTCGCCGCCATCGTGCTGTTCGTCTCCATCCTCGCGGCCGGGCTGCTCGCGGCCTGGATCTCGAGCGCCGCGGTGAAACGCGTCGTGGCGCAGCGCGATCGCGAGGCCAAGACGGCCGCGATCGCCGCGCTCGTCGACGCGGCGACCGAGGCATCCGTGTGGAATTCGCTCACGCCGCAGGAGCAGGTGCTCGCCGACCGCACCGTCGGTCAGGCCGACATCCTCGTCCGACTCCTGCCGATCCGCGGCTCCGACATCGCCGCCAACTGGGCCTCGCACCAGCTCCATGAGCTCAAGCGCGCGTCGGCGACCTTCGGCTATCAGCTCGACCCCGCGGTGGTCGAGTTCCGCGACCGCCTGCTCGAATGGCAGCGTCACCCGTCGCGCACCAAGCGACAGTTCCAGAACGACCTCGTGCGGTGGCGCACCCAGCGCGACGAGACGCCCGAGCAGTCGACGATCGACGATCAGGAGGCGTGGGTCGCCCAGCAGCACCACGACCGCTACCGCGATGCCGTGACGATCGCCGACACGGCCGAGGCGTCGACCGCGCCGACGCCGACGGTCGCGACCGACGGCACCGGCCCGACGGCGACGCTGCCCGTCTCGGACGCGCAGCGCTGATCGACGCCGGGCGCTGACGACGGTCGTCGATCAGCCCTTCATGGCGCTGATCGCGGCTCAGCGCCACCACTCGTCGAACTTCGACACCGGCACGGTGCGCTTGTGCCGCGTCTGCAGGAACCGCGCCTCGAGCTTCTCGGCGACGTCGGGGGCGATCTCCTCGCCCTCGAGGTAGGCGTCGATGTCGGCGTAGCGCAGACCGAGGTTCGCCTCGTCCGACTGCCCGGGCTGCCCGTCGAGGAGATCGGCGGTGGGCACCTTGAGGTACAGGCGCTCGGGGGCGCCGAGCGATTCGAGCAGGGCGCGCCCCTGCCGCTTGGTGAGCCCGCTGAGGGGCAGGACGTCGGCGCCGCCGTCGCCGAACTTCGTGAAGAAGCCGGTGATCGCCTCGGCCGCGTGGTCGGTGCCCACCACGAGCAGGGCGCCCTCGCCGGCGATGGCGTACTGGGCGACCATCCGCATCCTGGCCTTCACGTTGCCCTTGCCGAAGTCGCTCATCGGTTCGCCGAGCGCCGTCTCGAAGTCGGTCGCGACGCCGTCGACACCGCCCTTGATGTTGAAGACGACCGTCTCCTGCGGCTCGATGAACTCGAGGGCGAGCTGCGCGTCGTCCTCGTCGTGCTGCACCCCGTACGGCAGTCGGACGGCCACGAACCGCGCGTCGACGCCGTCGGCGACGAGCTCGTCGACCGCGACCCGGCAGAGCCGCCCGGCGAGCGAGGAGTCCTGCCCGCCGCTGATGCCGAGCACCAGTCCCTTCGCGCGGGTGGCCCGCAGGTAGTCCTTCAGGAAGTCGATGCGCGCGCGCACCTCGGCGGCGGGATCGACGGTCGGGCTGACGTTGAGCTCGGCGATGATTCGCGCCTGCAGGTCTCGCATGCCCCGACGATACCGCCGTCGTGTTTCACGGAGGAAACACGGCCCGCGCGTCACGTTCGGGCGGCCGCGCCGGCGAGTGGGCGAACAGCCGTTCCACTAGCATCACGACAGGGATCCGCCCCGCTCAGGAGGTCACGTGGAAGTCTCGATCGGCACGATGGTGCTCGTGCCGGCGATCGCGGTCGTCGCGCCGTTGCTCGTTCGCGGGCTCGGCCGGTGGGTCGCGATCCCGCTCGTCGTGTTCGAGATCGTGCTGGGCCTGCTGCTCGGGCCGGCGGTGCTCGGCTGGGTGGTGCCCGACGACTTCATGGGCCTCATCGCCGAGTTCGGCCTGGCCATGCTCTTCTTCCTCGCAGGCAACGAGATCGATTTCCGGGCCATCCGCGGCCGGCCGTTGAACCGGGCCACGATCGGCTGGATCATCTCGCTCGCCGCGGGCGTCGGCATCGCCGCCCTCTTCGCACCCGACCTTCCGGCGGCGGCGTTCATCGGCATCGCCCTCACCTCGACGGCGCTCGGCACGATCATGCCGGTACTGCGCGACTCCGGCGACCTCACGACGCCGTTCGGCATCTCCGTGCTCGCGCTCGGCGCCGTCGGCGAGTTCGGGCCGCTGCTCGCGATCTCGCTGTTCCTCAGCGGGCGATCGCCGCTCGTCGCGGCGATCGTGCTGCTCGGCTTCGCGGTGGTCGCGGGGATCGCCATCTGGCTTGCGGCCAAGGGCGTCGGCAAGCGGATGCACCAGGTGATCACGGCGACGCTGCACACGAGCGGTCAGTTCGCCGTGCGCCTCGTGATCTTCGTGCTCCTCGCGCTCGTCGCGCTGAGCATCGTGCTCGACCTCGACATGCTGCTCGGCGCCTTCACCGCGGGCGTGCTCTACCGCCTGCTCCTCGTCGGGGCCCCGAAGCACGACGCGGAGGCCATCGAGTCCAAGCTCGAGGGCGTCGGGTACGGCTTCCTCGTGCCGATCTTCTTCATCAACACGGGCGTCACCTTCGATCTCGAGGCGCTCTTCGCCGACGGCCGGACGCTCGCGATGCTGCCGATCTTCGTCATGCTCCTGCTCGTGATCCGCGGCCTCCCCTCGCTCCTCGCCGCCCCGCCGGGGTCGGGCCCCCGCGACCTCGCCGCGACCGCACTGTTCGGCGCGACCGGGCTGCCGATCATCGTCGCCGTGACGGCGATCGGCGTCGACGCCGGCGACCTCGAGAGCGGCACGGCCGCCGCGCTCGTCGGTGCGGGCATGATCTCGGTGCTGCTGTTCCCCCTCATCGCCCTCGCACTCCGCAAGCGCGGAGGCTCACGACGGCGTACGCGCACCGACGACGTGCAGGTGCCGACCGAGGGATGACCTCCTTCGCCCGGTATGCTTGCCGGGACCGCCCCCGTAGCTCAGCGGATAGAGCAGGAGCCTTCTAATCTCTTGGTCGCAGGTTCAATTCCTGCCGGGGGCACCACTGGCGCAACGGGCGTGTCGGCACGCCCCGGTAGACTCGCCGCATGGCTTCTTCGAGCGACCGACTGGTCTGGATCGACTGCGAGATGACCGGGCTCGACCTCGAGGTCGATGAGCTGGTCGAGATCGCGGTCGTCATCACCGACTACGACCTCAATCCCGTCGATGCCGGGATCAGCATCGTCATCAAGCCCGATGCGAGCGCGCTCGAATCGATGGGCGAGTTCGTCCGTCGCATGCACACCGAGTCCGGCCTCATCGAGGAGATCCCGAACGGGGTCAGTCTCGCCGACGCCGAGTACCAGGTGCTCGAGTACGTGCTGCAGCATGTTCCCGACGAGCAGAAGGCGCCGCTCGCCGGCAACTCGATCGGCACCGACCGGGCGTTCCTCACGAAGTTCATGCCGCGGCTCGACGCGCACCTGCACTACCGCAACGTCGACGTCTCGTCGATCAAAGAGCTGGCCAAGCGGTGGTTCCCGCGCGCCTACTTCAATGCGCCGGCCAAGAACGGCGGCCACCGCGCCCTCGCAGACATCCTCGAGTCGATCCGCGAACTGCACTACTACCGGCGCGCCGTGTTCGTCGCCGACCCCGGGCCCGCGAGCCACGAACTCCAGGCACTCGCCGCCGAGGTGGTCGCCGAGTTCGAGCAGAGGCAGAAGGTGTAGTACGCTCTTCTAGTTGCCTGATCGCCACGGCGGTCCGACACATGGTGGGTATAGCTCAGTTGGTAGAGCGCCTGGTTGTGGTCCAGGAGGTCGCGGGTTCAAGCCCCGTTACTCACCCCAAGTCCGCGAAGCGCGGGTCCCCTGCGGGCCCGCGCTTCGCGCTTTCACCGGACCGACGCACGACCGATCGCAACGACGCACCATCGACGGAGGAGATTCGTGGAACTCGATGCCGAAGCCTTCGAGGCGCTCGTCGTCGATGAACTCGACCAGCTGCCCGACGACATGGTCGACGGGCTCGAGAACGTCGTGTTCGTGGTCGAGGACCGCCCCGAGGACGGGTCGCTCGACCTGCTCGGGCTCTACGACGGCTTCGCGCTCACCGAGCGCGACCGCTACGGCTTCGGCGAGATGCCCGACCGGATCATCCTCTACCGCGAATCGCTGCTCGCGATCTGCGAGACCGAAGACGAACTGCGCGACGAGATCCACGTGACCCTCGTGCACGAGATCGCCCATTTCTACGGGATCGACGACGACCGGCTCCACGAGCTGGGCTGGGCGTGATTCCCGCACCGTTACGCTGATTCCATGAGTCTCTCCCCCGGTCGGATCGTCGGTATCGCCCTCGGCGCCGTCGCGATCCTCGCCATCGGCGTCTACGGCCCGGCGATGCTGCTCGGCCCGCTGCCCGAAGCCACCGTCCGCGTCGACGCCGCCGCAGCGACCGCCGGCGAGCCGGCCGCGCCCATCGTGCTCCCCGACACCGGTGCGAGCGCGCTCGCGATCGTCGGCACCGATGGTGCGGCCGAGACGCTCGCCGTCGGCGGCGACACCGGAACCGTGCCGATCGGCGGCGCGGCGAAGCTCATCGCGGTGCTCGCGACCCTCGACTCGCTGCCGCTCCCGGCGACGGGGCCCGGCCCCTCGATCACGATCGGCCCCGCCGACTACACGAACTACCTCGACCACGTGAAGAACGGCAACCGCACGCTGCAGGTCTCGCCCGGCGACTCGTGGTCCGAGCGCGATGTCGTGCGTGCGACGCTGCTCGCGTCGAGCAACAACCACGCCGACACCCTCGTGCGCTGGGCGTTCGGCAGCACCGAGGCCTACGTCGACGAGGCGAACGCCTGGCTCGAGGCGAACGGATTCGAGGCGACCAGGGTCGCCGACGCCACCGGCCTCTCGGGCGACAACGTGGGCACCGCCGAAGAGCTCGCGCGCCTCGGCGCGCTCCTCTACGCCGACCCCGCGCTCACGGCGATCGTGACCGCGCCGGAGGCATCCGATTCGACGGCGCGCAACGTGCCCGACGTCATCGACCACCTCCGCGAGTCGGGCGCGCGCGCCCTCTCGCGCAGCTACACCGACCAGGCGGGCGTCTGCTTCATCTTCAGCACCGTGCTGCCCGCAGCCGACGGCGGCGAGCCCACCCGCGCCATCGGGGCGATGACGACCATGCCCGACTACGAGACGCTCGACCCGGCGGTCTCCGACGCGGTGGCCTCGGCGATCGCGGCCTCGCAGCCCGTCACGGTCATCGCCGAAGGGGGCGAGTACGGCACCGTCACGACGGCCTGGGGCGACTCGGCTGCGCTGATCGCGCGCACCGGTCGCACGGATGCCGCGTGGGGCAGTGATCCCGGCGAGGCATCCGTCGTCGTGGAGCCGTTCACGACCGCCCCCGCCGGGCGCGCCGTGGGCAGCGTGACGGTGCCGACCGCGAACGGCGACATCCGCAGCGAACTCGAACTGTCGGCCGACATCGACGACCCGGGGCCGCTGTGGCGCCTCGTCAATCCGGCACCGCTCATCGCGGCGTTCCTCGCCGGCCCGTCGAGCTGAGCGAGCGCCTCAGTCGTTCTCGTCGTCGGACTCGACCGGGTCGGAGTCGTCGGCGTCGAAGCGGAACCTGACCCGCAGCTCCCCGTTGACCTGGCGCTCGTCGACGGCGTCGTACCAGAACAGCGACTCGAGGCCGTCGACGGCCGCGACCATGCCGATGCGCCGCTCGGCCTTGCCTGAGACCAGGGCGCGGTGGTCGAACTCGCCCTCGAGCGGTCCGTCGATGAACTCTGCGACGTACTGGGCGCCGACCGAATCTGCACTCATGTGTCCACCGTAGCCCTCAGCCGGCCTTCTGCGCCCGTAGCCCCGCGTGAAACGCGTCAGTCGATCGCCGGAAGGGTGATGACGAGGTCGGCCGAGCGCAGCGGCCGCACCCGGTGCACGTAGCGCCGCCACTCGGTCTCCCAGAGATCCCAGTACGGGTCGAATCGTCCCGCGTCGCGGGCGAGCGCGCGCAGCCTGCGGGTGTCGTCGGCGGCGCGCAGCCAGACGCGCACGACGTCGGGGCGCCGGGCGACCGCCTCGAACGCGCCGCATCCCTCGAGGACGAGCGGGGACACGGGCGGCAGCACGACCGCGTCGGCGTGGCGCCCCTCCGCCCAGTCCCAGCGACGCCAGCCGCCCGGCACCCCGCGGGCGTGCCGTGCGAGCAGCGTGCGATCGAGCGACCCCGAGGCGGCGGCGAGTCCGTGCCAACCCGGGTAGACCTCGTCGAGCCGGACGAGCCGGGCGCGCCGCCCCGGCCAGCGGGCGGCGAGCTGGTCGGCGAAGGTGCTCTTGCCCGATCCGCTCGGCCCGTCGATCGCGACGATCACACCCGCGCCGCCGCCGGCGCCGGCCCGAGCGAGGACCGAACCCCGCACGGCGGCTCGCGCGAGGTGCAGCGCCGCGGCGCGGCGGTGGGCCTCGTCGGTCACGACCACACCGCGTGGAAGGTGCCGGCCCAGACCGCCGCGGCGATCGAGACGGCGGCGATCGTCACGGCGAGCACGATGAGCACGAGATCGGGCCAACCCACCGTGGAGGTGCGCGCCCACGTTCGCGGCGCCCCGCTGCCGAACCCGCGCGCCTCCATCGCCGTGGCGAGCTTCGACCCGCGGCGGATGGCGAGCACGAGCAGCGCGAACGCCATCGTCGCGAATCGCCGTAGCGCCCCGTGGTCGCCGATCCCCCGGGCTCGGCGGCTGAGCGACATCGCCTGCCAGTCCTCGATGAACAGCCCGACGAGTCGGGCGCCGGCGAGCGCCCCCAGCACGAACCGGCTCGGCAGGTGCCAGACCTGCGCCAGCCCGTCGGCGAGCTCGGTCGGGTCGACGTGCATGAAGAGCAGCACGGCGGGCAGGCCGATCGCGAGCACGCGCACGGTGACCGCGATCGCGAGCTCGATCGATCCGTCGGTGATACGGGCGAGCCAGAAGCTCCAGTACTCCTCGCCCGACGGCTGCCCGTAGAGCAGCATGCTCACCCCGGCGATCGGAGCGGCGATGAGGACCGGCCAGGCGCGACGGAGCAGCGTCGGCAGGGTGACCCCGGCGACGGCGAAGAGCACGAGCTGGATGAGGAGCGCGGTCGCCGCGCTGACCCAGTCGACGGTGAGGAGCAGCGGGGTGGTGAGCAGCATCGCCGCGGCGAGGCGACTCACGGGATTCACGCGGTCGACGAAGCGGAGGCGCGGTGCCTCCTGCTGCACGGGAAGCGCGTCGGCGCTCATGCGAACTCCCTCGCCGTCGATGCCGAGAGACCGAGGCGTTCGTCGCCGAGCTCGGCGATGAACGCGGCGTCGTGCGTGACCGAGACGAGCGCGAGCCCGTCATCCACGAGGCCGCGGAGGAGCGCGGTGAGCTCGATCCAGGTCAGGCGATCCTGACCGAAGGTCGGCTCGTCGAGAATGAGCACCGACGGCCGGGCCGCGAGCACCGCCGCGACCGAGAGACGGCGCTTCTCGCCGCCCGACAGCGTGAAGGGGTTCGCGCGGGCGAGATGATCGAGGCGGAGCCGCCCGAGGAGCTCGTCGACCCGGGCGGTGATCACGGCCTCGTCGAGCCGGAGCGCGCGGAGCCCGACCGCGAGCTCTCCCGCCACCGTCGACGCGACGAACTGGTGCTCGGGCTCCTGGAAGACCGTGCCGATGCGGGTGAGGAGCTCGCGCGAGCGCCAGGCGATCGGCTCGCGCTTGAGGCCGGCGGCGAGCATGCGGGATGCCTCGACGCGCCCCTCGAGCGGACGCAGGAGGCCGCCGAGGGTGAGTGCGAGCGTCGACTTGCCGACGCCGTTCGGCCCCGTGACCACCGTGCTGGCTCCCGCTGCGATGCCGAGGTCGAGCCCGCGCTGCACGACGGCGTTCGACCGCCGTCCGATGGCGAGTCCGCGTGCGCCGAGCGCCGGTTCGAGCGCGATGCGGCCCGCGGGTCCACCGGGCCCGCCTGGCCCGGCACCGTCGGGCACGTCGCCCGCCCGCCCGCCGACGTCGTCAGCGGCGGTGCCGGGCAGCGGGACGCCCGGCACCCAGACGCCCGCATCGAGGAGGACCTGACGCTGCGTGACGAGGACCTCGCGCGGCGCGCCGTCGGCGAGCAGGCGCCCGTCGCGTCCGAGCACGACGACCCGATCGACGAGGTCGAGCCAGACGTCGACGCGGTGCTCGACGACGACGAGCGTCGCCCGGGTGCGGTCGAGCACGCGCCCGACCGCGTCACGCACTTCGCGCACGCCGTCGGGGTCGAGGTTCGCGGTGGGCTCGTCGAGCAGCAGGAGCCCCGGACGCATCGCGATCGCCCCCGCGAGGGCGAGCCGCTGCTTCTGCCCGCCCGAGAGCGCCGAGCTCGGGTGGTCGAGGGGCAGGTCGAGGCCGACGTCGGCGAGCGACGCGCGGACGCGGGGCCAGATCTCGTCGCGCGGCACGCCGAGGTTCTCGCAGCCGAAGGCGACGTCGTCGCCGACGCGGGCGAGGATCACCTGCGAGTCGGGATCCTGGAGGACGAGTCCGGCGCGGCCCCGCGCCGCCGACGGCGCGACACCGTCGACGGTGAGTTCGCCGTACTGCTCGCCCTCGTCCTCGCCGCCGTGCACGCCGGCGAGGGCGTGGAGCAGCGTCGACTTGCCGGCCCCGGAAGGCCCGAGGAGGAGCACCCGCTCCCCCGCGTGGATGCGCAGGTCGAGCTGCTCCACGGCGGGGCGGAGCCGGGAGGCGTGACGCCATCCCCAGCCGCGCGCCTCGACCGCGGCCGGCGACGACACCGACGATTCGGGCATGCTCACACCCGCTGCGTGACGTCCTGGCCCGCGGCGAAGCGACTGAGCGCCCCGGTCGCCGCGAGGGCGCGCACGAGCAACCATCCGACGAGGCCGGCGAGCACCGCGCCCGACACGACGACGGTGCCGAAGTAGAGCGCGAGGAACTCGGCCGACTTCTGCAGGTTGCCCGAGGTGAAGAGCTCGAGCGTCCACGCGGCGGCGCCGGCCGCGGCACCCGCGAGCATCGCCTGCGTCAGGCCGAACCGGCGGTAGAGGAACAGCGCGAAGACGAGCTCGGCTCCGAGGCCCTGAGCGAGGCCCGAGTAGATCGTCTCGATGCCCCACTGGTTGCCGACGAGCGCCGAGACCATCGCGGCGACGAGTTCGACGAAGAGCGCGGCACCGGGCTTGCGGATGATGAGGCCGCCGAGGACGCCGCCGATGAGCCAGATGCCGACGGCGATACCGCCGAGCCCCGGCGTCACCGCGTCGGCGGCGACGAACCAGGCGTAGCCGATGTTGTTCCAGAACAGGAACAGGAGGCCCGTTGCGACGGCGATGACGGCGGCCACGACGATGTCGACGACGCGCCAGCGGAAGTCGCGCTTCGGCGCGGCCTCACGTGCGGACGGAGTGATGGGTGCGGTGGTGTGCACTGTCGTGCCCTTTCGATTCGTGGAAAGAGGCACGGGATATTGAGATGATCTGCCCTCCCTGCGCTGGCATGACCCAGATCAGGTTCGACGGTCGAAGGTTGAGAACCTTCCTCTCAGCCCGGCTCACCGGACTCCCGTGTTCGCAGACGAGTATACGCCCGACGAGTCGACCCGCGCCGACGCGGCAGACCGTGACGACGGTCTGCGGGGCCCTCAGCGCTTGAGCGCGCGGATGACCCAGCGCAGCGCCTTGCCGGTCACCCACACGAGCGGCGTGACGACGAGGATGAGCCCGATCAGGTTCGGCTCGAAGCGCACCTCGCCCCCGGCGCGGCCGACGTATGCGCCGAGCGGAATGGACAGGCCGCCGCCACCGCCGCCGCCGGCCTGGTCGCCGCTCTCGTCGCTGCCGCTGCCGGCGCCGAAGCCGTAGTAGCCGAGGGCCACGGGCACGACCTTGGTGCCGTCGAGGTCGACGGGCTCGCCGTACGAGGTCTTCACGCCGACACCGGCGACGGTCTCTGCCAGTTCGAGTACGAGATCAGCCATGCCCGCCACGCTACCCGCCGAACTGGGTTCGATCCACCCCTGCGCGCCCTTCGGCCGCCTCGGCTGCCTCGGCGCGTTCGGCGTCGAGGCGTGCCCGCCCCTCGGCGTCGACCGGCTTCCGGCGCATCGACGGCACCCGGGCGGCGCCCCCGTCGGCGCCGCCGGGCCGTACGAGCGCCGCCGGGCGCACCGCTCCTCGGCCGAATCGCGCGGTGACCTCGTCGACCGCGCGCTCGGCCTCGCGCCACTCCTCGTCGGGATCCCACAGCATGGCACCGCCGCCCGAGGGGCGCAGGTGCTCGGCGCGCACGCCGATCAGCCGGATGCGCGCACCGTCGCCGAGCAGTTCGGGCAGGGCCGCCTGCGCCTCGTCGTAGATGCGACGCGCGACGTCGGTGGGTTCGCCGAGCGTCCGCGAACGCGTGACCGTGCGGAAGTCGCCGTAGCGGAGCTTCAGGACGACCGTGCGGCCCACGAGGCCGGCGCGCCGCAACCGCACGGCGACGTCGTCGGACAGCCGGAGCAGTTCGCGCCGGATCTGCTCGGGGTCGGTGAGGTCGTGCCCGAAGGTCACCTCGTGGCCGATGCTCTTCTCGGATCGCGTCGTCTCGACGTCTCGCGGGTCGATGCCGTCGGCGAGCCGGGTCAGCCGTGCCGCGAGCGACGGACCGACCGCCCGCTCGAGCGCGTCGGCGGGCATCGCCGCGACATCTCCGACCGTGCGCAGCCCGAGTCGCAGGAGCGACTCCTCGGTCACCCGCCCGACGCCCCACAGCGCGGAGACGGGCAGCGGGTGCAGGAACGCCACCGTGTCGGAGGCCGGAACGACGAGCATGCCGTCGGGCTTGGCACGGCTCGAGGCGACCTTGGCGACGTACTTCGACGCGGCCACCCCGATCGAACAGGTGAGGCCGGTCTCGCGCTGCACGCGCTGACGGATCGTCCACGCGATCTCGGCGGGGCTGCCGTGCAGGCGCCGCGCGCCCGAGACGTCGAGGAACGCCTCGTCGATCGAGAGCGGTTCGACGAGCGGGGTGATCGACTCGAAGATGCCCATGACCTCTTTCGAGTACCGCGAGTAGCTCGCGTAGTCGCCGCGGAGCACGACCGCATTCGGGCAGCGCTGCAGCGCGATCGACATCGGCATCGCCGAGTTCACGCCGTAGCGGCGGGCCTCGTAGCTCGCGGCCGACACGACGCCCCGGCCCGCGGTGCCGCCGACGAGCACGGGTCTGCCGCGCAGTTCGGGTCGCTTGAGCAGTTCGACCGAGACGAAGAAGGCGTCCATGTCGACATGCAGGATCGGGGTCGCCGAATCGTCGACGGGACCCGTCGTCACCTGGCGCGACGAGCCGTCCTGCTTGCTCATGATCCGACCCTAACCGAGCCCGCCGACACCGGCCGGCCGCTGCGTGCGGCCCCGACACCGGCCGCGGGACTAGAACCCGAAGTCGCCGCCGCCGCCGAAGTCGCCGCCGCCGAAGTCGCCGAACCCGCCGAAGTCGCCACCGGAGTCGGAGCCGGCGTCGGCCGAGGCGTCGCTCGCGCCCGCGTCGGCAGCGCCGTCGGCGCCCTGGTCGGCGCCACCGGCGTCGAACGCCGAGGCGTCGGGCAGCAGCGCCTGCGCGATCGCCGATCCGACGACCACACCCGCGATCGAGCCGAGCAGCGAGCTGCCGAACATCTGGCCGAACGAGGGGCCGGCCTGGCCGGCGCGGGCGCCGCCGGCGTCGGCCCCGCGGAACGCGCGCTCCATGCTGCCGGGCGCGCGGAGCTCGGCGCGGGTGGCCGCCCGTGCGAGGGCCGACGGCTCGTCGGAGACGAGCCGCTCCCCCGCGGGCGCCTGATCGGCGAGCGAGCGGTACACGGCGGCCCGCTGCTCGGGTGTGAGCTTCGCGAAGGCCTCGGCATGCACCTGCTCGATCGACTCGGGCGGGGCGGTGCGCAGCAGGTAGCGGTAGCGCTCGAGCGCGAGCTCGTCGTCGCTCAGCCGGGCGGGCGGCGCCTGCCGCGGTGCGGGCTGCTCGGGTGCGCCGAAGAGTCGATCGAAGAATCCCATGGTGTCCTCGCTGATCGTGAAGGGAGTTCGATTCTCTCGACATTCCCCCGGAAACGGCTGAGAGCCGGGCGGACGCGGACGTCCGGCCCGGCTCTCGGCGCGACGAGCTCGGCGCGCTACTCGGCCGCGGCCGCACGCTCGAGCACGAGCTCGCGCACGCGGGCGGCGTCGGCCTTGCCCTGCATCGCCTTCATGACGGCGCCGATGACGGCACCGGCGGCCTGCACCTTGCCGTCGCGGATCTTCGCGAGCACGTCGGGCTGCGACGCGAGCGCCTGGTCGATCGCGGCGATGAGCGCCCCGTCGTCGGAGACGACGGCGAGGCCGCGGGCGTCGACGATCTCCTGCGGCGACCCCTCGCCGGCGACGACGCCCTCGAGCACCTGGCGGGCCAGGCGGTCGGTGAGCGTGCCCGCCTCGACGAGCGCCGCGAGCTCGGCGACCTGCGCCGGGGTGGCCAGCTCGACCGCGTCGCGCTCCGAGGCGTTCGCGAGGCGGGTGAGCTCACCGGTCCACCACTTGCGGGCGGCGGCGGGCGAGGCGCCGGCGGCGACCGTCTCGGCGACCTCGTTGAGGAGTCCGCTGTTCGCGACGTCCTGGAACTCGAGGTCGGTGAAGCCCCATTCGCCCTTCAGCCGACGCCGGCGGGCGGCGGGCGGCTCGGGAAGCGCTGCGCGCAGTTCGTCGATGAGCTCGGCCGAGGGCACCACGGGCACGAGGTCGGGCTCGGGGAAGTAGCGGTAGTCGTCGGCGTCGGATTTCGGACGACCGGCGCTCGTCGCGCCCGTGTCCTCGTGCCAGTGCCGCGTCTCCTGCGTGATCGTGCCGCCCTTGGCGAGGATCGCCGCCTGCCGCTGGATCTCGTAGCGGACCGCCCGTTCGATCGAGCGGAACGAGTTCACGTTCTTCGTCTCGGTGCGGGTGCCGAGCTTCTCCTGGCCGCGCGGACGCAGCGAGACGTTCGCGTCGCAGCGGAGGTTGCCGCGCTCCATGCGCGCCTCGGAGATGCCGAGCGCGAGGGCGATGTCGCGGATCGTCGCGACGTACGCCTTCGCGAGCGCCGGGGCATCCCCCTCGGCGCCGAAGATCGGACGCGTGACGATCTCGACGAGCGGCACACCCGCGCGGTTGTAGTCGACGAGCGAGTACTCGGCGCCCTGGATGCGTCCCGTCGAGCCGCCGACGTGCGTCAGCTTGCCGGCGTCCTCCTCCATGTGGGCGCGCTCGATCGGGATCATGAACGTCTTGCCGCCCTCGAGCTCGACCTCGAGCTCGCCGTCGAAGGCGATCGGCTCGTCGTACTGCGAGATCTGGTAGTTCTTCGCGAGGTCGGGGTAGAAGTAGTTCTTGCGCGCGAAGCGACTCGACTCGGCGATCGAGCAGCCGAGCGCGAGGCCCAGCGAGATCGACTTGCGCACGGCGTCGCCGTTCACGACCGGCAGCGAGCCCGGCAGGCCCAGGCACACCGGCGAGACGAGCGTGTTCGGCTCGGCGCCGTGGAACGCGGAGTTCGCCGGGTTCGGCGCCGACGAGAACATCTTCGTCGTCGTGTTCAGCTCGACGTGCACCTCGAGGCCGATCACCGGCTCGAAGAGCTCGAGGGCCTTGTCGAAGTCCATCAGTTCAGCGCGGGCCATCAGAGTGCGCCTTCCTCGGTCGCGAAGAGCTCATGTGCGGTCAGGTCGGGAGCCTTGCCCAGCAGCGGGCCGCCCCACTCGGCGACGAGCAGCTGCTCGAGCGCGCCGCCGACGTTGTACAGGCGGGCGTCCTCGCGCGCCGGCGCGAGGAACTGGATGCCCACGGGCAGGCCGTCCTCGGGCGCGAGGCCGGTCGGCACCGAGATGCCGGGCACGCCCGCGAGGTTCGCGGGGATGGTCGCGATGTCGTTGAGGTACATCGAGACGGGGTCGGCCAGCTTCTCGCCGAACTTGAACGCCGTGGTCGGCGCCGTCGGCGAGGCGAGCACGTCGACCTTCGCGAACGCCGCGTCGAAGTCGCGCTGCACGAGCGTGCGCACCTTCTGCGCGCTGCCGTAGTACGCGTCGTAGTAGCCGGCCGAGAGCGCGTAGGTGCCGAGGATGATGCGGCGCTTCACCTCGGGGCCGAAGCCCGCCTCGCGCGTCGCGGCCATGACCTGCTCGACAGTGCCGGCGCCGTCGGGCGTGACCCGCAGGCCGAACCGCACCGAGTCGAACTTCGCGAGGTTCGACGAGGCCTCGGCCGGGAGGATCAGGTAGTACGCGGCGATCGAGTACTCGAAGTGCGGGGCGCTGACCTCGACGATCTCGGCGCCGTTGCGCTCGAGGAGCTCGAGCGCCTCGTGGAAGCGCTGGCGGACGCCGGGCTGGAAGCCCTCGCCGTCGAGTTCCTTGATGACGCCGATGCGGAGGCCCGAGACATCCGCCCGCTTGACGGCCTCCGCCATCGACGGCCAGGCCATCGGCAGCGAGGTCGAGTCGAGCGGGTCGTGCCCGGCGATGACGTCGTGCAGCAGCGCCGCGTCGAGCACGGTGCGGGTGACCGGGCCGATCTGGTCGAGGCTCGAGGCCAGCGCGATCGAGCCGTAGCGGCTGACGGCGCCGTACGTCGGCTTGACGCCGACGGTGCCGGTGACGTGCGCGGGCTGGCGGATCGAGCCGCCGGTGTCGCTGCCGAGGGCGAGCGGCGCCTCGAAGGCCGCGACCGAGGCGGCCGAGCCGCCGCCGGAGCCGCCGGGGATGCGGTCGAGGTCCCACGGGTTGTGGGTCGGGCCGTAGGCCGAGTGCTCGGTCGAGGAGCCCATCGCGAACTCGTCCATGTTGGTCTTGCCGAGCGGGACGAGCCCCGCCTCGCGGACCTTCGTGACCGGGGTCGCGTCGTAGGGCGGGATCCACCCCTCGAGGATGCGCGAGCCCGAGGTCGAGGGCATGCCCTTCGTGACCAGCACGTCCTTGATGGCGATCGGCACGCCGGCGAGCGGGCCGAGCGCCTCGCCCGCGGCGCGGCGGCGGTCGATGTCGGCGGCCGTCTCGACGGCGCGCTCGCCCTCGACGTGCAGGAAGGCGTGCACCGCGCCGTCGACGGCGGCGATGCGGTCGAGGTGCGCACGCGTGGCCTCGACCGAGGAGACGTCGCCCGAGGCGAGCTTCTCGCCGAGCTCGGCGGCGGACAGGCGGATCAGTTCGTCGCTCACTGCTCTTCTCCCAGGATCGCGGTGACCACGAAGCGCGAGCCGTCGGACTCGGGGGCGCCCGCGAGCGCCTCCTCCGCGGTCAGCGTGTTGCCGACGACGTCGTCGCGGTACACGTTCTGCATCGGGATCGGGTGGCTCGTCGGCGGCACGTCGGGCGTGGCCACCTCGCTCACCTTCTCGACCGCGTGCATGATCTGGGCGAGTTCGGTCGTCAAGTGCCCGATCTCTTCGTCGGTGAGCGCGATACGTGCGAGGTTCGCGAGATGCGCGACCTGCTCCGCACTGATTTCGGACATGCTGCTCCGTCGTCTCGTGGTGGGAATCCAACGATTCTATCGGGGTGCGCCGAAGAGGCCGTGCCCGTGCCGCTCGAGCGCATCGAGCGCGTCGGCGTAGGTCTCGGGCACCGGTTCATCGGGCGCGAACTTCGCCAGCAGCAGGCCCAGGAGTCCACGGGCCGGCGGACTCAGCGGGCGGTCGGGATGCCGTGTTCCGGGGTGGTCGGTCGCCTCGGGATTCGGCGGCACGTACTGCGGGGTCGGCGACGGCCAGGTCGAGGGATGTCGCGGCGTATCGAGGTTCAGCGCCGCGTCGAGGCGCCGGGCGCCGTGATCGCGATCGGTGAGCTCGTGAAGGCCGTGCGCGTGGGCGAGCGTCGCGATGAGCGCCGCGTGGTGGTATTCGTCGTTCACGACCGTTCCGGCCCGGGTGTACGCCGAGACCGCGATCGCCGGCACGCGCACGCCGAGCCGGTCGAAGGCGAACCCCATCTCGCCGGCGCCCTTCGCGTCGGGCGGGGTCGCCCCCGGCGGCGCGACGTGGTCGTAGGTGCCGCCGTGCTCGTCGAAGGTGATGAGAAGCAGGGTGTTGAGCGCGTTGGACCCGGTCGTCGAGGCGGCGTTCTTGACGGCCTCGTAGACGCGGTGCACGAGGGCGTCGCCCGCGCGCACGTCGGAGACGGCGCTGTCGACGATGAGCTCGCCGTCGGCCTCGCCCTCGCGCAGGCGCCCGACCGGCGGGTGGAAGTCGTTGTGGTCGTAGACCATGCGGGGCTCGATGAAGGCGTAGACGGGAAGGGTGCCGTCGGCCGCGTCGCGCTCGAAGTCGGCCATCGTCGCGAAGTGCTCGGTGCGCCAGTACTTCTCGAGCGCCGGCGCATGCAGGAACCCCGTGAAGGAGATCAGCTGCAGCTCGTCGAAGTAGACCCGCCAGGTGAGCCCGGCCTCGTCGAGCCGGTTGAAGATCGTGGGTGCCGCGGGGGCGTCGAGCCACTTGCGGTAGCCGCCGCTCTCGACGTTCGTCACGAATCCGTGCGAGGTCGACGCGTGGAAGAACGAGCGGTTGCAGAACGTCTGCGACGGCACCGCGCAGTGCCAGTGGTCGAACACCGCGAACTCGCGTGCGAGGGTCGAGAGCACGGGCAGCATCTCGGGGGCGAAGCCGCCCATGATCTGCCGCACCTCGTGATCGCTCGGCTCGGCGCCGCGGCGGAGCGCCTGCAGGTGCGAACGGTAGTCGCGCACGAATCCGCTCATCGTGGGTGACGAGGTGTCGTTCGGGGCGTTGAATGGCGCCGTCATCTCGCCGACCCCGCTGCCCTCGTTCGACGCCGGATCGATCACGTCGAAGAGCTGCGTGTTCACGTGCGGGTACTCTTCGCCCGGATCGGGATCGGGACGCCCCATGATCGCGTCGGTCGGCCCGTCGTAGACGTGCGCGGCGATACGGGTGCCGTCGCGGTCGTCGTTGGCGAAGTCGCCCGACGCGAGCCCGTCGAAGCTCGCCCCCTCGGGCGCGGAGTCGGGTGTGTAGAGCCGACCGAGCAGGTTGTCGAACGAGCGGTTCTCGCCCATCAGCACGACCCAGTGGGCGATCGGGCCGCCGGATGCCACGGGGCTCGCGCTCGGCGGCGGGCCCGCGGCGCCGGCGACCGCGGCGGTGATCGCGGCACCGGCCGCACCGCCGACCACCGCCCCGGCGGCGGCCGCGCCGCCGAGCTTCAGGAAGTCGCGGCGCGTCGCCGCGGCCTCGGCGCCCGCGCCTGCACGCTCGCGCGCGTCGGGCTCACCCCGTTCGTTCGTCATGTCCCCCCGCTCTCCGCCGCCCCCGGCCGCCTGCGTTCAGTCGAGTGCCGCGGGCCCCTCGCTCACGAGCACGGCGAACTGCGCCGCATCGAGCACGCGGATGCCGAGCTCCTCGGCCTTCGCGAGCTTCGAGCCCGCCCCCGGACCCGCCGCGACGAAATCGGTCTTCTTCGAGACGCTCGAGGCGGCCTTGCCGCCGGCGGCGATGATCGCCTCCTGCGCGCCGTCGCGGGTGAAGCCGTCGAGGCTGCCCGTCGCGACGACGGTGAGGCCCGCGAGCACTCCGCCGGCGGCGGCCGCGGCACCCGGCCCGGGATGCCCCGGGGTCGCCCACTGCACGCCCGCCGCCGTCCACCGGTCGACGATCTCGACGTGCCAGTCGACGCCGAACCAGTCGATGAGCGAGTCGGCGATGATGCCGCCGACCCCGTCGACCTCGGCCAGCTCGTCGCGCGAGGCCGCACGGACGGCGTCGAGCGAGCCGAACCAGTCGGCGAGCGCGCGGGCCGCGACGGGACCGACGTGACGGATGTTGAGCGAGACGATCAGCCGCCAGAGCGGCTTCGTCTTCGCCTTCTCGAGTTCGGCGAGGAGCTTCGTCGCCGCCTCCGAGGGCCGGACCTCGCGGAAGTCCTTCTTCACTCCGGCCGCACGGCGCTCGGCCGGGGTCAGCTGCTCGGTGCCCGGCGGGTAGGTGACCCGCACCTTCTGGAAGGGGGCACGCCGGACGGGTTCGCCCGTCGTCTCGTCGATCTTCGATTCACCGGTCTCGGCGTCGCGCACGACGACCTCGATGGGCACGAGTTCGTCGAGGGTGAGATCGAACAGCCGCGCCTCGGTCGCGAGCGGCGGCTCGGACGGGACCGAGGGCTGGGTCAAGGCCGCGGCGGTGACCTCGCCGAGCGCCTCGATGTCGAGCCCGCCGCGCGAGCCGATGTGCTCGACGCGGCCGCGCACCTGCGCCGGGCACGACTTCGCGTTCGGGCAGCGCAGGTCGATGTCGCCCTCTTTCATCGCCCGCAGCGGCGTGCCGCACTCGGGGCAGCGCTCGGGCATGTGCCACTCGACCTCGCTGCCGTCGCGCAGCTGCTCGACCGCGCCGAGGATCTCGGGGATCACGTCGCCCGCCTTGCGGAGCACGACCGTGTCGCCGATGAGCACCCCCTTGGCGCGCACGACCTGCTGGTTGTGCAGGGTCGCCTGGCGGACCGTCGAGCCGGCGACCTTCACCGGCTCCATCACCGCGTAGGGCGTTGCGCGGCCGGTGCGTCCGACGCCGACGACGATGTCGAGGAGCTTCGTGTGCACCTCCTCGGGCGGGTACTTGTAGGCGATCGCCCATCGCGGCGCCCGGCTGGTCGCGCCGAGCTCGGCGTGGAGTTCGAGCTCGTCGATCTTCACGACGATGCCGTCGATCTCGTGCTCGACGTCGTGGCGGTGCTCGCCCCGATCGACGATGTAGTCGGCGACCTCGTCGACGGAGGAGAACACCCGTGAGTGCGGCGAGACGGGGAGACCCCACGACGCGAGCAGCCCGTAGATCTCGGATTGCGCCCGCACCGACGGGTCGGCCCAGGCGCCGATGCCGTGCAGGTAGAGCGAGAGCCGGCCGAGGCGTTCGCGCATGAGCGAGAGCTCGAACTCGCTCTTCTTCTCGCGCCGCTGGCGGAGGCTGCCCGCCGCGGTGTTGCGGGCGTTCGCGAACTCGGGGTATCGGGTCGGCACGGCGTCGGCAGGACGCCCCTTCGCGAGCCAGTCGGCCTCGAACGCGGCCTGCAGCGCGTGCTGGCGCTCGTTCAGCGCCTCGAAGTCGACGGTGCGCAGGAACACCTCGCCGCGCACCTCGAAGAACGCCGGATAGCCCGAGCCCTCGAGCCGGCGCGGGATCACGGGGATGAGGTCGATGTTCTCGGTGATGTCTTCACCGACCCGGCCGTCGCCGCGGGTCGTCGCGGTCTCGAGCACGCCGTCGCGGTAGGCGAGGCTGATCGCGAGGCCGTCGATCTTCAGCTCGGAGAGCCAGTGCACCGGTCGACCGGCCGCGGACTGCGCCTTCGCCGCCCACTCGCGGAACTCGTCGATCGAGAAGACGTTGTCGAGGCTCAGCATGCGCTCGGCGTGCTCGTGCTCGGGGAACCCGGCCGACGCCACCGCGGCACCCACCTGCTGGGTGGGGCTGTCTTGGCCCGCGAGTTCGGGGAACGCCCGTTCGAGCGCCTCGAGCCGGTGGAACGCGAGGTCGTACTCGGCGTCGGAGAGGGGCGAGTCGCCGTCGCCGTAGTAGGCGAGGCGGGCGCCCTCGATGCGCGCCGTGAGCGCGTCGGCTTCGGCGCGGGCCGCGGCGAAATCGGTCGGAAGGTCGTTCTCGGCGGGGGTCTCGCTCACCCCGCCATCATATGAGGCGCCCCCGACAGCGGTTCGAGTGACGGGCGACGGGGCTACGCCTCGACCGGCACCGCGCTGACCGTGCGGTCGATCGTGAACTGGCCGAGCACGCGAGTGCCGACGTAGATCACGGCGGTCTGGCCCGGCGCGACGCCGTCGAGCGGCTGCACCGGGGTGACGACGAGCTCGCCGCCGTCGAGCACGGCCGACGCCGGCACCGGGTCGGCGTGCGCCCTGATCTGCACCTCGCAGTCGAACGCGTCGCCGTCGGCGGCCACGAGACCGGATGCCACGGGGCCGAGGCCCGCCCACGAGTACCGCGATCCGGCGATGAGCCCGATCGCGAGCGCCTCCTTCGGGCCGACGA
This sequence comes from Agromyces sp. NPDC057679, assembly GCF_042799635.1. Taxonomy (NCBI): domain Bacteria; kingdom Bacillati; phylum Actinomycetota; class Actinomycetes; order Micrococcales; family Microbacteriaceae; genus Agromyces; species Agromyces sp. NPDC057679. The sequence continues at coordinate 576,575 of NZ_JBHVIK010000003.1, forward strand.
CGACCGTGTTCTCCTTCGGGCGCACCTCGAGCACGAAGCGGGGCTTGCCGTCGGCCGCAGGCGTGCCGAGACGCATGCCGCGACGCTGGCCCACGGTGAACGCGTGGGCGCCCTCGTGCGAGCCGACGACGGCGCCCGAGCGGTCGACGATGTCGCCCGTCTCGGTGCCGACGCGCTCGGCGAGCCAGCCCTTCGTGTCGCCGTCGGGGATGAAGCAGATGTCGTAGGAGTCGGGCTTCTGCGCGACGCTGAGCCCGCGCTCGGCCGCCTCGGCGCGCACGAGCTGCTTCGAGGCGGTGTCTCCGAGCGGGAAGTAGGCGTGGGCGAGCTGCTCGGCCGTGAGCACCCCGAGCACGTACGACTGGTCCTTCGACTCCGCGTTCGCGCGGTGCAGTTCGAGCGCGCCCGAGTCGCCGGTCACGACCTTCGCGTAGTGGCCGGTGGCGACGGCGTCGAAGCCGAGCGCGAGCGCCTTCTCGAGGAGGGCGGCGAACTTGATGCGCTCGTTGCAGCGCATGCAGGGGTTCGGGGTGCGCCCCGCCGAGTACTCGGCGATGAAGTCGTCGACGACGTCGGCCTTGAACCGCTCGGAGAAGTCCCACACGTAGTACGGGATGCCGAGGACGTTCGCCGCGCGCTGCGCGTCCATCGAGTCCTCGATGGTGCAGCAGCCGCGGCTGCCGGTGCGGAGCGTTCCGGGCATGCGGCTGAGCGCGAGATGCACGCCGACGACCTCGTGGCCCGCCTCGACGGCGCGCGCAGCGGCGACGGCGCTGTCGACGCCGCCGCTCATCGCTGCGAGAACCTTCACCCGACCAGTGTAGGCAGCCCGGCTGAGCGAATGCCCCGCGGCCTCACTCGTAGGCTTCGTCGACCTCGTCGTCGAGCTCGTCGCGGTCGACGGCGAGGTCCTTCCGCGTCACCTTCGCCGCCTTCGCCAGCAGCGCCGCGACCTCGTCGGCATCGGCGGGATCGACGACCACCACGATGCCGGCGCTGCCGGCGTCGAGGGTCTCGCTAATCGCCTCGAGGTCCTTCGACGGCGACTTGCGGGCGAGGTGCCCGGCGATCGCGCCGATGCCTGCTCCGGAGCCGCCGGCGACCACGAGCGCGCCACCGAGCGCGACGGCGGGGAAGAGCGCCACGGCGAGTCCCGTCGCGAGCCCGACCCCGAGGCCCGTCCGGGCGCTGTGGTGGCCGCTGAGCTCGCGTTCGACCACGGTGAGCTCGCCGCCCAGCCCACGTCGGATGAGCGCCGCGTCGAACGACTCGTGCTTGTGGTCGGAGTCCTTGAAGTGCGCCGCGACCTCGGCGAAGTCGGTCTTCGCCGTGGCCTCGTCGTCGTACTGCGCTGCGATCGCCGCAACCTGCTGATCAGCCATTTCACGAACCCCCGTTCTCGCCAGCGGCCTTGTGCCGGCTGGACTGCGTGCGACTGTTGGCCGCAGCCTATGGCGGGCACCACGGCGTGTCCATCACGCGATCAGTGTGATTCGCTGCGGGCCGACGCGGCCGCGAGACGGTTCAGACCGGCACGAGGGCGGTTCAGCGGTCGAACGAGGTGGCCCGGGCCGCGAGCCCGGCCTTCGCGGCCTGCGCGTGCGCCGCCGGCAGCGCCGCGAGGAACGCGTCGACGTCGGCGTCGGCCGAGGTGTGCCCGATGGTGATGCGGAGCGCTCCGCGGGCGTCGGGCTCGCTGCGCCCCATCGCGATGAGCACGTGCGAGGGTTCGGGCACGCCCGCCTGGCAGGCCGAGCCGGTCGAGACGGCGACGCCGGCGGCATCGAGGAGGAAGAGCAGCGAGTCGCCCTCGCAGCCGGGGAAGGAGAAGTGCGCGTTGCCCGGCAGCCTGACGGATGCCCCGGGGCCGACGTCGCCCGACAGGCGCGCCTCCGGCACGGCCGCCGCGACGCCCGCGACCAGTCGGTCGCGGAGCGCGGACATCCTGGCCGTATCGTCGTCGAGCCGCGACGCGGTCACCCTGGCCGCCGCAGCGAACGCGGCCGCGGCCGCGACGTCCTGCGTGCCCGAGCGCACCTTGCGCTGCTGGCCGCCCCCGTGGATGAGCGGCTCGACCGCCGCCGAGCGGTCGAGGACGAGGGCGCCGATGCCGGCCGGCCCGCCGATCTTGTGCGCCGAGACGCTGAGCGCCACGAGCCCCGCGCCGCGCGGCGCGTCGGTCGCCCGGCGGACGGCGTGGAAGTCGACGGGCACCTGCCCGTAGGCGGCGATCGCGTCGACGTGCAACGGCACCCCGGCCCGCGCGGTCAGTCGTGCCACCTCCTCGACGGGCTGGATCGTGCCGACCTCGTTGTTCGCCCAGAGCATCGTGACGAGGGCGACGGATGCCGCGTCCCGCGCCAGCTCCTCGGCGAGCACGTCGAGCCGGAGCCGGCCCACCTCGTCGATCGGAAGCTCGACGATCTCGGCCCCCTCGTGCACGGCGAGCCACTCGACCGCGTCGATCGTGGCGTGGTGCTCGCCGGCGGGCACGAGGATGCGGGGGCGCACGGCGCCGGTGACGGAATCCGTGCGGCGCTGCCACCACAGGCCCTTGATCGCGAGGTTCACGGCTTCGGTGCCGTTGCCCGTGAAGACGATCTCGATGCCGTCGGCACCGAGCGTGGCGGCGATCTGCTCGCGCGATTCCTCGAGCAGCCGCTTGGCCTGCTGGCCCGCGCTGTGGATCGAGGCCGGGTTGCCGACCACGGCGAGCGCGGACGTCAGCGCCTCGATCGCCTCGGGCAGCATCGGCGTGGTCGCCGCGTGGTCGAGGTAGACCATGCACCCTCCCGAGAGCTCTCGACGAACAGGCGGGGATGCTCCGGCGCGCCGCCTGCACGCGCTTGCAGGCCGATCGCCCGCAAGAACTACTGTAGAACGCATGCCAGCGCCCGATGCCCTCGACGCCCTGGGCGTCCGCGCCGACGGCGACGGCGGGCGGATCCGCGTGTGGTCCGAGCATGCGAGCGCAATCGACCTCGTCGTGTTCGACCCCGACGACCTCGACTGGGCGGTCGAGCGCACCCCGCTCGTGCGCGACGTGCACGGCGTCTGGTCGGGCGAGTCGGCGCGGCTCGTCCCGGGCGCGCACTACGGCCTGCGGGTCGATGGGCCTGCCGACTTCGACCACGCCTTCAACCCCGTGCACACGCTGCTCGACCCGTACGCGCGCGGGCTCGCCCGCGCCGACGACGGGTCGTGGCGCGGCGTCGTGGTCGCCGGCCTCGAGGAGTCGGGCTTCGAGTGGGGCGGGGTGTCGAAGCCGCGCGTGCCCCTCGACCGGACGGTGATCTACGAGGCCCACGTGCGCGGCTTCTCGAAGCTCAACGAGGCCGTGCCCGAGCCGCTGCGCGGCACGTACGCGGGCCTCGCGCACGACGCCTCGCTCGAGTACCTGACCGGACTCGGGGTGACGACCGTCGAGCTGCTGCCGGTGCACGCCTTCGTCTCCGAGCAGCGCCTCGTGCGCCAGGGGCGCGTGAACTCCTGGGGCTACAACACGCTCGCGTTCTTCGCGGCGCACGCGCCCTATGCGAGCGCCGCGGCACAGGCCGAGGGGGCGCACGCGGTGCGACGCGAGTTCGCGGGCATGGTGCGGCGCCTGCACGAGGCGGGCCTCGAGGTCGTGCTCGACGTGGTGTACAACCACACCGCGGAAGAGGGGCGGCAGGGGCCGACGTACAGCTTCCGCGGCATCGACAACGCGAGCTACTACCGGCACGACGCGCACGGCCGATACGTCGACACGACCGGCTGCGGCAACACCCTCGACTTCGGGCGTGAGGCGCCCGTGCGGCTCGCGCTCGACTCGATGCGCTACTTCGCCGAGGAGCTGCAGGTCGACGGGTTCCGCCTCGACCTCGCCGTGACCCTCGGCCGCGACGACCACGGCGGCTACTCCCCCGAGCACCCGCTCCTGCAGGGCATGCTCGCCGACCCCGTGCTCGGCGCGGCGAAGCTCATCGCCGAACCGTGGGACGTCGGCCCCGGCGGCTGGCAGACGGGCAACTTCCCGGCGGGGTTCAGCGAGTGGAACGACCGCTACCGCGACCGCATGCGCGACTTCTGGCTCGGCGACCTTCGCCGCGAACGCGAGACGGGTTCGGCCGGCAGCGGCATCGGCCGGTTCGCCACCCGCCTCGCCGGTTCGTCGAACACCTTCTCACCCGGGCGCGGGCCGCTCGCGAGCCTCAACTTCGTGACCGCGCACGACGGATTCACCCTCGCCGACCTCACGGCCTTCGACGTCAAGCACAACCTCGGCAACGGGGAGCAGAACCGCGACGGCACCGACAACAACAACTCGTACAACCACGGCGTCGAGGGCGAGGCGCAGGATCCGGCGATCCGTGCGGCGCGCCGTCGCAGCATCCGGAACCTCCTCGGCACCCTGCTGCTCTCGGCCGGCGTGCCGATGCTCACCGCGGGCGACGAGTTCGGCCGCACGCAGCGGGGCAACAACAACGCGTACTGCCACGACTCGCCGCTCAGCTGGCTGGCGTGGGCCGCCGACGAGCGCCCCCGCTACGGCGACGAGCTGCTCGCCACGACGAGGCACCTGCTGCGCCTGCGCGCCGAGAACCCGGCACTCCGCCCGATCAGGTTCGGCCGCAGCGGCGAGCGCATCCCGAGCGCGTCGCAGATGGACTGGTTCAACGCGGACGGCGACACCATGGACGCCGACGACTGGAATTCGCCCGCCGAGCGGACGCTCCAGTACCTCGCCGCGTCGACCCCCGAGACCGAGGCGGTCAACCGCATCCTCCTCGTCGTGCACGCGCGCGAGACCGAGACCGAGGTCGTGCTGCCTGCGGCGGCGGGCGTCACCGGCTACACGCTGCTCTGGGATTCGGCCGAGGAATCCCCGTCGGCCCTTCCCGGCGACGACGGGCGGGCGTCCCGCTCCCCCGGCGAGCGCATGACGATCGCCGGTCCGTCGATGCGGCTGTTCCGCGCCGAGGGCGACGCATGATGGCCAGACGCACGGATGCCTCGGCGGCCGGCACGCCGGCCACGCTCGCCCTCGCACGAGCCGGCATCGCGTTCACCGCCCTCGCCTACGAGCACGACCCGCGGGCCCAGGCGTACGGCCTCGAGGCGGCCGAGAAGCTGGGGCTCGATCCGGCCCGCGTGTTCAAGACCCTGCTCGCCGAGGTCGACGGTTCGCTCGCGGTCGGCATCGTGCCGGTCGCATCGCAGCTCGACCTCAAGGCGCTGGCCGCCGCCCTCGGCGGCAAGCGCGCCGAGATGGCCGATCCGCGCGTCGCCGAACGCAAGACCGGCTACGTCGTCGGCGGCATCAGCCCCATCGGCCAGAAGACGCCGCTGCCGACCGTGCTCGACGAATCGGCGATCCTCTGCGAGACGATCTACGTCTCGGGCGGCCGGCGCGGGCTCGACCTCGAGCTCGCGCCCGACGACCTCATCGCGGTCACCGCGGGCAACTACGCCGCGATCGCCCGCGACCGCTGAACCCGCGCCTGCCCATGCGGCGACGCCCGCACGTGCGGCTCACTCCGCGACGGCGATGAGGCCGAGCTCCGCCGGGTTCGCGAGCAGCGGATGCGCGGGCACCACGCGTACCGTGTAGCCGAACGAGCCGGCCCGGTCGAGGGTCACGGTGCCCTCCCAGCTGCCCCCGCCGGCGGCGGCGAGCGGCGTGCGCTCCGCGTCCGTGAGGTCGTCGGCGGCCGTGCTGCGGCCCGAGACGAGCTCGACGGCGACGTCGCCCGCGCCGAGCCCGCCGAGCGAGACCTCCGCGCGCACGTGCAGCTCGTCGCCGACCGCGGGCTGGTCGAGGCCGCCCGACTCGACGTGCAGCACCGCCACCTGCGGCCACGCCGCCCGCACCTTCGCCGCCCACGCCGCGAAGCCGCGCGCCGCCCGGGCGTCGTCGGCGCGCATGACGCCGAACCGCGACGCCGCCGGCCGGTACAGGCGTTCGACGTACTCGCGCACCATGCGATCGGCCCCGAGCTCGGGGGCCAGCCGGGTGAGGGTGGTGCGCAGCATGCGCACCCACTCGGCCGGGACCCGGTCGGCGTCGCGCTCGAAGTAGCCGGTCTGCGCCGGGTCGGCGGCCGCCGGCCGGTCGTAGAAGGCGGGCACGATGCGGTGCTCGAGGAGGTCGTAGAGCGCCGCCGCCTCGCGTGCGTCGCGTTCGGCGGCGTCGCCGGCCGAATCGGCCGACGGGATCACCCAGCCGTAGTCGTCGCCCGCGTACTCGGCCCACCATCCGTCGAGGATCGACAGGTTGAGCGCCGCGTTCATCGCCGCCTTCATGCCCGAGGTGCCGCACGCCTCGAGCGGGCGCAGCGGGTTGTTGAGCCAGACGTCGCAGCCCGGGTAGAGGGTCTCGGCCATCGCCATGTCGTAGTCGGGGAGGAACACGATGCGCTCCCGCAGCTCGGGCTGCGCCGCGAACTGCACGAGCCGCTGGATGAGCCGCTTGCCCTCGTCGTCGGCGGGATGCGACTTGCCCGCGATCACGAACTGCACCGGGCGCTCGGGGTCGGTGAGGATCGCGGTCAGGCGTTCGGGGTCCTGCAGCATGAGCGTCAGCCGCTTGTAGGTCGGCACGCGCCGGGCGAAGCCGACCGTGAGCACGTCGGGGTCGAGGGCACGGGTGACCCAGTCGGGCGCGGATGCCCCGGGGTGCTGTTCGACGAAGGCCGACGCGAGACGTCGACGGGCGTCGTCGACGAGTCGTGCGCGCATCCGGTGCTTGACCGCCCACAGCTCGGCGTCGCCGACCGCCGGGCTCAGCCAGTCGGCGTGCTCGCTGTCGTCGGTGCCGAGCGCGCGCTCGGCGAGCGCGGTGAGCGCCGGGTCGATCCAGGTCGGCGCGTGCACGCCGTTCGTGATGGACGTGATCGGCAGGTCCTCGGGGTCGAAGCCCGGCCACAGTGCGCCGAACATGCGCCGGCTCACGCGCCCGTGCAGCTCGGAGACGCCGTTGGCGTGCCCGGCGAGACGAAGCCCCATCATGGCCATGTTGAAGGCGCTCGTGGCGGGGTCGGCGCCGGGCTCGGCACCGAGCGCGAGCGCATCGGCGGGTTCGACGCCCGGCAGCAGTTCTGCGGTGACGTAGCGCTCGACGAGCGCGCGATCGAACCGGTCGATGCCCGCGGGCACCGGCGTATGCGTCGTGAACACCGTGCCCGAGCGCACGAGCTGGAGCGCCTCGGCGAATCCGAGCCCCTCGCCGATGTAGCTCGAGATGCGCTCCAGGCCGAGGAACCCGGCGTGCCCCTCGTTCATGTGGAACACCTCGGGTGCCGGGGCGCCGGTGAGCTCCGACCACGCGCGGATCGCCCGCACGCCGCCGATGCCGAGCAGCAGTTCCTGGAGCAGCCGGTGTTCGCTGCCGCCGCCGTAGAGCCGGTCGGTGACGCCGCGCAGCTCATCGGCGTTCGCTGGCACGTCGGTGTCGAGGAGGAGCAGCGTCACCCGGCCGACCGCGGCCTTCCAGACCCGCGCGGCGAGCGTCGCCCCGCCGGGCAGGGCGATCGAGATCTGCACGGCGCTGCCGTCGGGGCGCCGGAGCACGCTGAGCGGCAGGCCGTCGGGATCCTGCACGGGGTACCGCTCCTGCTGCCATCCGTCGGACGAGATCGACTGCGAGAAGTAGCCCGCCTTGTAGAAGAGCCCGACCGCCACGATCGGCACGCCGAGGTCGGAGGCCGCCTTCAGGTGGTCGCCGGCGAGGATGCCGAGTCCGCCCGAGTACTGCGGCAGTGCGGCGGCGATGCCGTACTCGGGCGAGAAGTAGGCGACGAGGCCCGGCGCCGCGCCGTCGAGCTCCTGGTACCAGCGCGGCTCGGCGAGGTAGGCGCGCAGGCCGTCGCGCTCGCGATCGGCCCAGGCGACGTACTCGTCGTCGCCCGCGAGGGCGGCGAGCCTGGCCGGGTCGACCTCGCCGAGGAAGGTCACGGGGTCGCGCTCGGAGCGCGCCCACGCCTCGGGGTCGATATGCGCGAAGAGCCGCCTCGTCGGCTCGTGCCAGGCCCAGCGGAGATTCGCCGCGAGCTCTTCCAGGGCGCCGAGGCGGGCGGGGACGACGGCACGGACGGTGAACTTCCGGATCGACTTCACTCCCTCAGGGTACGAGGCGAGCGTGTCGAACATGTGAACAGCGCGCTGCGCGGTTCAATCGGCGGGCGAGGCGCTACGGTCGGAACGTGAGCATCGCTTCTCCCCTGGCCGGCCGCATCCCAGTGACGCGGATCACGCCGGCCGTGCCCGACCCCCGCTGGCACCCCAAGGCCTTCGAGGGCGAGGTGGTGCCGTTCCGGGCGACGGTGTTCCGCGAGGGCCACGACCGGGTCGGCGCGATGCTCGTCATCACCGCGCCGTCGGGCGAGGTCCGCCGCGAGCGCATGTCGGCCATGGAGCCCGGCACCGACCGCTGGGAGGCGCTCGTGCGGCTCGACGAGCTCGGCGAGTGGCACTGGCACGTCACCGGCTTCGACGACGAGATCGCGACCTGGCGCCACGACGCGGCCGTGAAGGTCGATGCGGGCGTCGACGCCCTCCTCATGTTCGAGCTCGGCGCGCGCCTCCTCGATCGCGCGGCCGCCGAGCCCGCGCGGCCGAAGGCCGTGCGCAGCCGGCTCGCGGGGCTCGCCGCCCGACTGCGCGACCCCGTGGCATCCATCGCCGACCGCCGGCCCCTCGTCGACGACCCCCTCTTCGACGAGTTCGACGCCCGCCCGCTCGCGCGGCTCGAGAGCGACTCGCCCGAGCACACGATCCTCGTCGAGCGTCGACGCGCCGGCGTCGGCGCGTGGTACGAGTTCTTCCCCCGCTCGGAGGGCGCGCGGAAGCTGAAGGACGGCTCCTGGAAGTCGGGCACGTTCCGGTCGGCGCAGAAGCGTCTCGACGCGGTCGCCGCGATGGGCTTCGACGTCGTCTACCTGCCGCCGATCCACCCCATCGGCGTGACGAACCGCAAGGGCCCGAACAACACGCTGACGCCCGGGCCCCACGACCCCGGCTCGCCGTGGGCGATCGGCGGCCCCATGAAGGACGGCAGCGCGGGCGGGCACGACGCCGTGCACCCCGACCTCGGCACGCTCGCCGACTTCCGCGCGTTCGTCCGCCGGGCGAACGCGCTGGGGCTCGAGATCGCGCTCGACCTCGCCCTCCAGGCCTCACCCGACCATCCGTGGGTCGCCGAGCACCCCGACTGGTTCACGCAGCTGCCCGACGGCACGATCCGCTACGCGGAGAACCCGCCGAAGAAGTACCAGGACATCTACCCGGTGAACTTCGACGACGACCCCGAGGGCATCTTCGACGAGGTCCTGCGCATCGTGCGGCACTGGATCAAGCAGGGCGTGCGCATCTTCCGCGTCGACAACCCCCACACGAAGCCGCTCGTGTTCTGGGAACGGCTCATCGCCGCAGTGAACGCTGAGGACCCGGGCGTCGTGTTCCTCGCGGAGGCATTCACCCGTCCGGCGATGATGCAGGCGCTCGCCATGGCCGGATTCCAGCAGTCGTACTCGTACTTCACCTGGCGGAACACGAAGGCCGAGCTCGAGGAGTTCCTCACCTCCGTCTCGCAGGAGACGGCCGACTTCATGCGCCCGAACCTCTTCGTGAACACCCCCGACATCCTCACCGAGTACCTGCAGTTCGGCGGGCCGGCCGCGTTCACCGTGCGCGCCACGATCGCCGCGACGGCGGCACCCCTCTGGGGCGTCTACTCGGGGTTCGAGCTGTTCGAGTCGGTCGCCCGCCCCGGCGCGGAGGAGGCGATCGACAACGAGAAGTACGAGTACAAGCCCCGCGACTTCGCCGCGGCCGAGGCCGCCGGCCGCTCGCTCGCGCTCTACCTCGGCATCCTCAACCGGGTGCGTGCCGAGCATCCCGCGCTCGCGCAGCTCCGGAACCTCCGATTCCACGCGAGCGACGACGACTCGGTGCTCGTGTACTCGAAGCACCTCGAGGGCCGATTCACGCCCGACGGCGTCGACGACACGATCATCGTCGTCGCCAACGTCGACCCGCACTCGGTCCGCGAGACGACGGTGCACCTCGAGCTCGCGACCATCGGACTCGACGACGACGCGCGCTTCGAGGTCGAGGACCTCGTCACCGGCACGAGGTGGGAGTGGGGGGCCTCGAACTACGTGCGGCTCGACGCGTTCACCCGGCCCGCGCACATCCTCCACGTGAGAAGGGCCAAGGATGCCTGAACCGATCGCCGCACCCGCCGTCGCCGACGAGGTACTCGCCGCCGTCGCCGAGGGGCGCCACGCCGACCCGCACTCCGTCCTCGGGCAGCACGGCTTCGCGCGCGTGGGCGAGCCCGGCCCGTTCACCGCGATCCGCACCCGCCGTCCCCTCGCCGACTCCGTCGACGCGCTCCTCGCCGGCGGCGAGACCCTGCCGCTCCAGCATGTCGGTCACGGCATCTGGGCGGGCGCGGGTGCGTTCGGCCCGAGCGACTACCAGGTGCGGGCCCGCTACGCCGACGGCGGGGAATGGATCGCGGACGACCCCTATCGCTTCGCCCCGACGATCGGGGAGCTCGACCTCCACCTGATCAGGGAGGGACGCCACGAAGAGCTCTGGCATGCGCTCGGCGCGCGGCACCGGGAGCACTGGGGCGTCTCGGGCGCGATCGGCGGCACCGCGTTCGCGGTCTGGGCGCCGCGTGCGCGGGCGGTGCGCGTCGTGGGCGACTTCAACCGCTGGGACGGCGCCGGGCACGCGATGCGCAGCATGGGGGCGAGCGGCGTCTGGGAGCTCTTCGTGCCCGAGCTCGAGCCCGGCGCGCGCTACAAGTACGAGATCCTCACCGGCAGCGGCGAGTGGATCATGAAGGCCGACCCGATGGCCCGGCGCGCCGAGCAGGCGCCCGCGACCGCCTCGATCGTCGACGTGAGCACCCATGAGTGGCACGACGGCGACTGGATGTCGGCCCGCGCCGAGACGAACGCCCACGAGCGCCCCATGTCGGTCTACGAACTGCACCTCGGCTCCTGGCGGCCCGGCAAGGGGTACCGCGAGATCGCCGACGAGCTCATCGAGTACCTCGACTGGCTGGGCTACACGCACGTCGAATTCATGCCGCTGGCGGAGCATCCGTTCGGCGGGTCGTGGGGCTACCAGGTGACGGGCTACTTCGCCGTCACCAGCAGGTTCGGCTCCCCCGACGACCTCAAGCACCTCATCGACCGCCTGCACCAGGCCGGCATCGGCGTCATCATGGACTGGGTGCCCGGGCATTTCCCGAAGGACGAGTGGGCCCTCGCGCGCTTCGACGGCGAGCCGCTGTACGAGCACGCCGACCCACGACGCGGCGAGCAGAAGGACTGGGGCACCCTCGTCTTCGACTACGGCAATCCGCGGGTGCGCAACTTCCTCGTCGCGAACGCCCTGTTCTGGCTGGAGGAGATGCACGTCGACGGGCTCCGGGTCGACGCCGTGGCATCCATGCTCTACCTCGACTACTCGCGCGAGGACGGGGAATGGCTGCCGAACGTGCACGGCGGACGCGAGCACCTCGAGGCCATCGGGTTCCTGCAGGAGGCGACCGCGACCGCGTACAAGCGCAACCCCGGCATCGTCATGATCGCCGAGGAGTCGACGTCGTGGCCCGGGGTCACCGCGCCGACGAGTTCGGGCGGGCTCGGCTTCGGCTACAAGTGGAACATGGGCTGGATGCACGATTCGCTCGAGTACATCCGGCGCGACCCGATGCACCGTTCGCATCACCACCACGAGCTCACCTTCTCGTTCCTCTACGCGTTCAGCGAGCACTTCATCCTGCCGATCTCGCACGACGAGGTCGTGCACGGCAAGGGCTCGCTCGTGCGCAAGATGCCCGGCGACCACTGGCAGCAGCTGGCCAACGTGCGGGCCTACCTCGCATTCATGTGGGCGCACCCCGGCAAGCAGCTGCTGTTCATGGGGCAGGAGTTCGGCCAGCTCAGCGAGTGGAGCGAGGAGCGCGGGCTCGACTGGTGGATCCTCGACCAGCCGAGCCACCGGCAGCTCGCCGAGTTCGTCGGCGCCCTGAACCGCCGCTACCGCGACACGGCCGCGCTGTGGCAGCTCGACGACGACGCCGCGGGCTTCGAATGGGTCGAGGGCGGCGCCGCGGCCGAGAACGTGCTCGCGTTCCTCCGCTTCGACCGCGAGCGTCGGCCGCTGCTGTGCATCGTGAACTTCGCCGGGCGACCGCACGAGGGCTTCCGGCTCGGCCTGCCGTTCAGCGGCCGGTGGCGCGAGGTGCTGAACTCGGATGCCGCGGAGTTCGGGGGCTCGGGCGTCGGCAACCTCGGCGGCGTGGAGACCCAACCGGTGCCGTGGGCCGGGCGGGCCGTCTCGGCGACCTTCGTGCTGCCGCCGCTCGGCGCGGTCTGGTTCGAACTCGAGGGGTGATGCGAGAAGGCGGTGCCGTACGGCACCGCCTTCACGACGTCGTGGAGCGCCGGCTCAGTAGAGCAGGCTCGCGAGTCGGCGACGGGCGGCCGCCACCCGGGGGTCCTCCGTGCCGACGACCTCGAACAGTTCGACGAGCCGCTCGCGCACGAGCTTCTGCCCGTCGGCGTCGAGCGAGGGGAACATCGTGAGGAGCCGGTCGAACCCGTCGTCGACGTGGCCGCCCGAGATGTCGAGGTCGACGACGTCGAGCTGCGCGGCGAGGTCGTCGGGTGCCGCGGCGGCGGCCTGGCGGATCTCGTCGAGCGTCTTGCCCGCGAGTCGGCCGAGGAGGTTCACCTGGGCGAGCCCGGCGACCGCGAGCGCGTCGCGGGGGTCCTGGGCGATGGCCGTTCGGTACGCCGTCGCGGCGGCGTCGTAGTCGCGCCGCTCGATCGCGTCGTAGGCCTCCTGGTGGAGCGGCGGCAGCGGCGCCTCGACCGGTTCTGGAACCGCGGACCCCGCCTCGCCCTCACCCGGCTCGACCCGACCCGACGCGCCGTGCTGGGCACCGAGCTCGAGCAGCTGGTCGAAGAGCTGCGAGATCACGTCGTCGGTCTGCTCGCCCGCGAAGAGCGGCACCGGTTGCCCGGCGACGAGCGCCACGACGGTCGGGATCGCCTGGGCCTGGAAGGCCTGCACGAGCTGCGGGCTGCGATCGGCGTCGGCCGCGGCGAGGACCAGTCGTCCGTCACGGGCGCGAACCAGGCGCTCGAGTGCGCCGAGGAGCACCTGCGACGACTCGCTCCACGATGCCCACAGGGCGACGACCACGGGGACCGTGCGCGAGAGTTCGAGGACGGCACCGAAGCCGGCGTCGTCGGTCTCGACGACGATCCGGTCGGCCGAGGACGGGGCGTGGGCACCGCCGGGCGCAGCGGCCGCCTGCTGCCGCTGCACGAGCGCCGACAGGTCGACGGCGCCGCGAAGGGCCGCACCTGAGGGAGGAATCGGGTTCGTCACTTGACCTCCGCTGCTTGGATGAGGTTCTCGGACCAGCCGAGGAGCTGGATCTGCGCGTTCTCACCGGCACTGACGCCGGGCACGTAGAAGAGCAGCTGGATGCCGCTCACCCGCGACACGCCCTTGGCGCTCTGCTCCGTGAAGCCCGACAGCGCCGCGGCGCTGCCGCCCTCCTGGAAGCCCGTGGTGCCGCCGTCGTTGGGCACGCTCTTCTCGCCGCGCCGCACGTCGACCGCGACGATCGCTCCGGCGTCGATCGTGCCGAAGGCGATCGGGGGCGTCGTGCCCGCCGACGTCGACACCGTGAGCGTCGCGGTGGGGTTCTCGGCCTCGGCCGCCTTCTTGCGGCTCGCCGCATTGAGCGCCTCGTCGAGATCGGAGTCGTCGAGCGCGAACATCGGGGCGAAGGTGCTCTCGGCGCCGTTCTGCAGGATGTCCGCGTAGGCCGCCGCGACCTGGCCCGTGGGCATCACGAGACCCTTGTACTCGGGCGAGATCGGCGGGGCGCCGATCGAGGCCGGTGCCACCTCGGGCACGTCGGTGTCGGGCACGAGCGCGGTCTGCGAGATCACGTGGTAGTTGTCGCGGGGGGTCTCCTGCACGAGCACGAGCGCCGTCGGCGCGATCGTCTCGTCGTCGGCGTTCTTCGCGATGGTGAGCACCGTGCGCGGCCACCCCGTCGACTGCTGCGGCAACGTCAGCGTCACCGGCGCCGCCGGGATCGCGGGCGGAAGCGGGTGATCCGTGAGGGTTCCCCGGATCGTGTAGTTGGCTGCGCGCGCCTCGAGGGGCGGCCCGACGAACCGCGCGGCGGCGGCCTCGGTCCCGCGGGACTCGTCGACCTCGCTCGTGAAGACGGCGAGGCGTCGCATGATGCGCTCCATCTGGGGCACCGTGACCGCCGGCTCGACGGTCGGAGCCTCGGGGTCGACCGTCTCCTCGGGCTCGGCCGAGGCGAGCGGGGTCGACGGCGCGGTCGTCGCGGGTGCCGCCGCACCGTCGAAGCGCGGCCAGTAGTCGGCGGAGCACGCCGAGAGCGCGAGGGCCGGGACGAGCAGCGCCGGAACGATCGCGATGCGCTTGGCCCGTCCGATGGCGCGGCGTCCGCCGCCGGCGCCGACCTGGTTGCGTGTGGGCTTCGGCGCACTCGGAAGGCGCCCGCGCGGGCCCTTGGGCAGGTTGCGGCGCGGGCCGCGCGATCGCTTGTGCCGGATGAACCCCGACGCGAGCAGCCCGAGCCCGACGAGGAACACGATCGCGCCGCCGAGGATCAACGGCCCCACCCACGGCGTCGCCGTGTCCACCGGCCAGTCGAGCTCGACCTTCGCCGGTGCCGGCGAGAGCCCGTCGGAGGCCACGAGCACGGAGATCCCCTCGGGGACGTCGAGCGTCGTGGTGACGAAACGCTCCCCCGTGAACTCGTCGAGCCAGAGGTCGGAACCGATCGGGGTCGCCGCGGCGAGCGCCTCGGGGTCGGGTGCGGCCTCGGTCGCCGCGGGCGTCTCGGCGGGCGTCTCGGTCGGCGCCGGGGTCTCGGTCGGCGCCGGGGGCTCGGTCGGGGTCTCCGCGGCGGGCTCGTCGGTCGGCGAGGCCTCCACGAGCTCGGTCACGAGCGTCTTCTCCTCGGCGTCGTAGTGCACCGACTCGTACGGGATCTCACCGAGCCACGCCTCCATGTCGGTGGTGCGGCCGTAGGAGATGAAGATGGGGCCGTCGCCCGAGACGGAGACCTCCTGCTTGCCGGGATTCGCGGCCAGCGCATCGGGACCGATCACCATGAATGCGGTCTCGCCGTCGGACTCCGCCGACATCGAGACCCGATCGGCCTCCATGAACACGGTGCGTTGGGCGATGCCGAGCCCGATCATCACGGCCGCGGCGACGAAGGCCACGATTGCGAGGGCGAAGCGCACGAACAACCTCCAAAGCCGCACGACGCGGCATCCGACAAAGACATTCCACACTACCGGCTGAGTCTGTGAGTCCCCTCACCGAACGCTGGCAACGGCCGCGCCACGCGGCATCCAGAACCCCCGTACAATCGGAACGATTCCCGCATGAGCCCCCACAAACGCGGGACACGACCCGGAGGAAGCATGGCCGTCGAAGAGACCGAGTTCACACAGGTGTTCCGCGGATACGACAAGGACGAGGTCGACAAGGCCATCAACGGCCTTCGTCGTGACATCATCACCGCGAACAACCAGTCGTCCGACTCGGTGAAGGAGAACAAGCGCCTCCTTGCGCGCATCGAAGAGCTCACCGCCGAGCTCGAAGAGGTCGGCAGCCCGACCTTCTCGGGGCTCGGCACCAAGCTCGAGAACACGCTGCGTGTCGCCGAGGAGCAGTCGACCCGCCTCATCGCCCAGGCCGACATCGACGCCGAGAAGCTCCGCCGCGCCGCCGAGGACGAGTCGCACCTCATGCGCTCCGACGCGCACGAACTCGCCGAGCGCACGCTCACCGAGGCGCGCGCTCAGGCGAACCGCGTGCTCGAGAACGCCCGCGTCGAGGCCGACGACATGGTCGCCCGCGCCCACGAGACGAGCGAGCAGCTCCGTCAGGACGCCGCACGCGACGCCGCGGCGATCCGCGGCGCCGTCGCGACCGAGACCGCAGAGCTGCGCTCCACCGCGAAGCGCGAATCGGCCGCGCTCGTGTCGGCGGCCGAGCGGAAGTCCTCCGAGATCCTCGTCGCCGCGAACACCGAGGCGAGCGAGGCTCGCGCGACCGCGGCCGGGCTCACGCAGGAGACCGAGCAGACGCGCGCCGAGGTCGCGATCGAGCTCGACCGCGCCCGCGCAGAGCTCGCGAAGGAGACCGAGCAGGCCCGCATCGACCTCGCCCGCGAGTCCGAGCAGTCCAAGCTCGACCTCGCCCGCGAGTCGGCCGAGGCCCGCGCCGACATCGACGCCGAGATCACCGAGCGCCGCGCCGCACTCGTCCACGAGCTCGACCAGGCACGTGCCGACCTCGACCGCGAACTCGAGGGCAGCCGGGCCGAGCTCGTGCAGCAGCGCGAGCAGGCCAAGGTCGACCTCGAGCGCGAAGCCGAGGCCGCTCGCCTGAAGCTCCAGCACGAGCTCGAGCGCATCCGCGCGAAGCACGCCGCCGACCTCGACCAGATGCGCGCCGACCTCGCCCTCGAGCAGGAGCAGGCCCGTGCGGACTTCGACGCCGAGTCCGAGCAGGCGCGGATCGACCTCGACAACCAGCTCACCGCGATGCGCAAGAAGACGACGCACGAGGTCAACCGGATGCGCCGCGAGATCGAGAAGGCGCACCTCGACCTCGAATCCGAGCTCACCGCGAAGCGCGACGAGTCGGAGCAGGAGCGACTGACCGCGCACCAGGAGGCCGTCGCGCAGACCCAGCAGTTCCTCGACGACGCCAACGCAGAGCTCGCCGAAGCCGTCGCCCGCACGGCGTCGAGCCGCACCGAGGCCGAGCGCCTCGAGACCGAGGTCCGCGCGGAGATCGCCGGAGTCCGCGACAAGGCCGACGAGGAGGCGCGCGAGCGCATCGCCGCCGCGCACGACCAGGCGCGCAAGCTCATCGCCGATGCCGAAGAGCGCACCCGCGCCCTCGTGGCGGACGCGGAGGACCGGCTCTCGCAGATTAGGATCGAGCGCGACGCGGTCGCCGGCTACTTCGAGAGCCTGCGCGGCGTGCTGACGCAGGCAGAACAGGTCGCGGCCGACACGAAGTAGTCCGGCTGGAAGGAGCGCGTTTCCCGTGAAGATCCAGAACGCGTTCCGTGTCGGACTCGTCGGCACCCTCGGTGTCGGCGTCGGGCTCTTCATCCTGGCCTCGATCGTCAGCCTCTCGGCGATCATCACCTACATCGGAGCAGCGCTCTTCCTGGCCCTCGGCCTCGACCCGGCGATCAGCTGGCTCGAGCGCCGAGGGCTTCCGCGTTGGTCCGCGATCCTCATCGTCATGAGCGGCGTCGGGCTCATCGCGGCCGCCCTCGTCCTCGCGGTCGTGCCGACGATCGTCGAGCAGGTGAGCGACTTCATCGACGAGATCCCGAGGATCGTCGAGCAGGTGACGGCCCAGGACTGGCTCGAGTTCCTCCAGGAGCAGTTCCCGCTGCTCAAGGTCGACGAGATCGCCGAGCAGGTCACCGCGGCGCTCACCGACTTCTTCACGAACCCCGACAAGCTCTCCGAGCTCGCGGGCGGCGTGCTGCAGGTGGCCGTGGCGATCGGGACCGGGGTGTTCGCGGTCATCATCGTGTTCATCCTGATGCTCTACTTCACGGCGTCGCTCAACACGATGAAGCGCGCGACCTACCAGCTGGTGCCCGCATCCAAGCGCGCCCGCTTCGCCGATCTCACCGAGCAGATCACCCAGTCGGTCGGTCGCTTCGTGCTCGGCCAGGTCTCGCTCGCCGCCGTCAACGGCGCGCTGAGCTTCATCTACCTGTCGATCATCGGCGCCCCGTTCACCGCCGTCCTCGCGTTCCTCGCGTTCATGTTCTCGCTCGTGCCGCTCGTCGGCACCCTCACGGGCTCGATCATCATCGTGCTCGTGTGCCTCATCCCCACGATCGGTTCCCCGCTCACCGCCCTCGCCGCGGCGATCTACTACGTGATCTACATGCAGGTCGAGGCCTACGTGCTGAGCCCGCGCATCATGAACCGTGCGGTCAAGGTCCCGGGCGCCCTCGTCGTGATCGCGGCGCTCGCGGGCGGCGCGCTCGGCGGCATCCTCGGCGCGCTCGTCGCGATCCCGGTCGCCGCAGCGTTCCTGCTGATCATCAAGCAGGTCGTGATCCCCCGGCAGAACGAACGCTAGGCGCTCGCGGCACCGCCGTGCGCGACCGGCCAGTGGGTCGGCAACGGCGCCGCCGCCGGGTTCACGGCCGACACGATCTCATCGAGCACCCGCCGGGTCTGCGACTCCCCCACCCAGAGATGGCGCCCGCCGGCGACGTCGATGCGCTGCAACCTCGGGAGCCCGGCGAATCGTTCGGCGGCCTCGGCGGGCTTCAGGTAGTCGTCGTGCTCGGGAATGAGCGCGACGAGCGCGGGCGTCGCGTCGCGCCAGCGGGCGAGCTCGCCGTCGCTCGTGCGGTGGAGCGGGGGCGAGAGCAGGATCGCGCCGTCGATGCCGTGATCGAGCCCGTACTTCAGCGCGAGCTCGGTGCCGAACGACCAGCCGACGAGCCAGGGATGCGGCAGCCCGCGGTCGGCGACGAACGCCATCGCCGCAGCGACGTCGGCCCGTTCGGCGAGCCCTTCGCCGAAGGCTCCCTCGCTCGTGCCGCGGGGCGATGCGGTGCCGCGCGTGTTGAAGCGCAGCACGGCGAGGTCCGCGAGCGCCGGGAGCCTCGCCGCCGCCTTGCGGAGGATGTGCGAGTCCATGAATCCGCCGGCGGTCGGCAGCGGGTGGAGGGTCACGAGCGTCGCGACCGGTTCGCGTTCGGCCGGCAGGGCAAGCTCGCCGACGAGTCGCAGCCCGTCGCTCGTGCGCAGCTCGATCTCCTCCCGGCGGGCGGGCAGCTCGACGCCGGCCCGGATCTCGATCGATTCGTCTGTTCCGCTCACCGTGCGCCCAACCTCCAACAGTGCGTGTGCCAGTGCCGTCGGCCCGCGAGGTCCGCGGCGTCGCCGAGGACGCCGTCGGCGCGCCAGGCGACGAGGTGCGCGACGCCCGGGGCGACCTCGAGCCCGCAGCCGGGGCAGAGGTAGGCCTTCACGGCCTGCGCCTCGGAGACGGGCTGGACGTTCCATTCGCGGCCGGCATGCACCTCGGTGCGCCGCCAGCCGGCGGTGAGACGGTCGATGTCGAGGTCGGGGTGCCCTTCGCGTGCACGCGCAGCGCGGCCCCGGGATCGGTTCGAACGCGCCATGTCGTCAAGTCTAGGGCGACCCGGGATGCCGTCTCGCCCTCGATGCGCTCAGTACCAGCCGACGGACTCCGAGTGGCCCCACGCGCCGCAGGGGGTGCCGTAGCGGCCCGAGATGTACCCGAGTCCCCACTCGATCTGGGTGCCCGCGTTCGTCTCCCAGTCGGCGCCGGCGGAGGACATCTTCGAGCCGGGGAGGGCCTGCGGGATGCCGTAGGCACCGCTGCCGGCGTTGTAGGCGTTCACGTTCCAGCCCGATTCCTTGTTCCAGAGCGCGACGAGGCAGTCGAACTCGCCGGTGCCCCAACCGCGCGCGGCCACCGCGCCGGCGGCGTACGCCTGCGCGGAACCGGGGTCGGGTGTCACCGCGGGCGGCGCCCAGCCGTCGCCCGACGAGGCCGGGACGACCACGACCTCGGGCTTCTCCTCGACGACGTAGTTCTCGTGGCCGCCGAGCGTGACCTCGTACCCGGTGCCCGCGGCGACCGACTGCGCGGCCTCGCCGTCGAAGCGGTCGCCGTCGAACGCGAACTCGGCCGAGGCGGTCGCGCCCGAGTACGGGTCGACCACGTTGACGAGCACGAGACCCGATGCGGCGAAGAAGGCGAACAACACCGAGGCGGCCTGCTTGACGGGACCCCTGGTGGGTCGACTCCTCGTCACCGGCGCCTGCTGTGCGGCCGCGTCTGCTCCATTGTGTCTACCCACGATTCGTCGAGTGTATCGGAGCACGGCCGAGCACGTCGAACGCGACTCGGCACGTCATCGGACGGCGAGCATCACGTCGACGACGGCGTCGAGCACGAGGTCGACCTGGGACTCGCGGTAGCCGCCGCGCTGGGTCGCGAAGACCACCGAACGGACGTCCTCGACGGAGATCGGCCAGCCGTCGCGGAAGTAGCGCGTCAACCGATCGGTGAAGCGGTCGACCTCGCGCACGCTGTACCCGAGCACGAGCGGATTCATCCGCTCGAACCGCTCGCCCTCGGGGCGCGCGAGCCGGTTGGAGACGACCTGCGCCGTCATGCGCGCCTCGCGCAGCCACGCCTCGTCGCCGTGCAGCCGCGCGGCCACCTGGCGCTCCTGCGCGGCGAAGGCGTCCTCGAGGCGGGCGAGCGCGGCATCGACGTGGTCGGTCGAATAGCCGCGCTTCTGCATCGCGAACGCCGTGAGGCGGATCTGCTCGCTGGTCAGCGGCTCGTCGTCGGGCAGCGCTGCGCCGTCGTACGCGCGGCGCGCGCGCTGGAGGAACTCCTCGACCTGGGCGGTGTTGTAGCCGAGGCGGGGCTTACGGGCGAGCGGAAACGTCGGATCCACCGCACCAGTATCGCGCACGCTCACCCGAAGATCCGGAACGCCACGAACGCGACCGCCGCGGACGGCAGGATCGAGTCGAGCCGGTCGAGGAAGCCGCCGTGGCCGGGCAGCCACGAACTCATGTCCTTGATGCCGATGTCGCGCTTGATGAGGGATTCGACGAGATCGCCGAGCGTCGCGCTGAGGAAGATCGCCGCGCCGAACAGCAGCCCGAACCACCACGTGTTGCCGAGCAGGAACAGCGAGATCAGGAGCCCCGCGACCACACTCGTCGCCGCTCCCCCGGCGAAGCCCTCCCAGGTCTTCTTCGGGCTGATCACCGGCGCCATCTTGTGCTTGCCGAACATGAGCCCGAAGGCGTACGCCCCGGTGTCGGCGGCGACCGCCGCCATGATGAACGCGAGCGTCCACAACTCGCCGCCGTCGGCGGCGGTGAGCACCACGGCGAACGTCGCGAGGAACGTCACGTAGCCCTGCACGAAGGCGCCCGCCGAGAGGTCGCGCACGAGCGCGCGCCCGGTGGAGCGGCCGGGCAGGCCCTGCTCGACGAGGCGCCAGATCGTGACGACCGCGATGCCGCCGAGCACGGCGATCAGCTGCGCGCCGGCGCCGCCGTAGTACGCGAGCGGCACCGCCGCGACCGCCACGACGACGGTCGGGATGCGGGGCACGCGGTAGTCGGCCTTGCGCAGGGCCTGCGCGAGCTCGTAGCTCGCGAACCCTGCGATCACGACGGCGAGGAGCATGAAGAGCTCCTTGACGACGAGCAGGCTCAGCAGCACGGCGCCGCCGAACACGAGCCCGATGAGGATGGCCACGAGCAGGTTGCGCCCGGTGCGCGCGTTGATCTTCTCCTGCGCCACGTCGAACTGCGCCTTGGATGCCTCGAACTGACGCTCGAGGTCGGCCTTGCGTGCGTTCACCTGGGCGCGGAACTCGCCACGCGTGGTCCGTTCATGCCCCCCGGCGTCCGACTGGCCCTCTTCTGGGACGCCTGACATCTCGCTCCCTCAGACCTCGAGGAGTTCGGCTTCCTTGCGCTTGAGCGCCTCGTCGATCGCGTCGACGTTCGACTTGGTGATCTGCTCGAGCTCCTTCTCGCCGCGCGCCACCTCGTCGTCGCCGACCTCGCCCTTCAGCGCGTCGAGGTCGTCCTTCGCCTTGCGGCGGATGTTGCGGACGGAGACCTTCGCGTCCTCGCCCTTCGAGCGGACGATCTTGACGAACTCCTTGCGGCGCTCCTCGGTGAGCTCGGGCAGCGTGACGCGGATGAGGTTGCCGTCGTTCGAGGGGTTCGCCCCGAGGTTCGGCATGTCGCGGATGGCCTGCTCGATGTCCTTCATCGCGCCCTTGTCGTACGGGGTGACGACGAGGGTGCGCGCCTCGGGGTTCTGGAGCGAGGCGAGCTGCGCGAGCGGCGTGGGCGTGCCGTAGTAGCTCACCATGATCTTCTGGAAGAGCTGGGGGTTCGCCCGACCCGTCCGGACGGTCGCGAAGTCGTCCTTGGCGACCTCGACCGCCTTCTGCATGCGAGTGGTGGCATCGGAAAGTACATCCGCGATCACGGGAACTCCTTACGGTTCGCTACTCGGCCCAGTCTATCGACTGGTCGGCTCCACACCGTTGCTCACCACGGTGCCGAGATCGGCGCCGAGGATCGCAGCGGTCACATTTCCGGCGGGGGTCATGCCGAACACCTGCATCGGCATGCCGTTGTCCATGCAGAGGCTGAAGGCGGTCGAGTCGACGACCTTGAGGCCGCGCTGCAGCGCCTCCTGGTAGCTGATCCGGTCGATCTTCGTCGCGTCGGGGTTCGTGCGCGGGTCGTCGGAGTACACGCCGTCGACGCCGTTCTTCGCGACGAGCACGACCTCCGCGTCGATCTCGAGCGCACGCTGCGCGGCGACCGTGTCGGTGGAGAAGTACGGGAGACCGGCGCCCGCGCCGAAGATCACGACGCGACCCTTCTCGAGGTGGCGCTCGGCGCGGCGCGGGATGTACGGCTCGGCGACCTGCGTCATCGAGATCGCCGACTGCACGCGCGTCTCGGCACCGGCCTGCTCGAGGAAGTCCTGGAGCGCCAGCGAGTTCATCACGGTGCCGAGCATGCCCATGTAGTCGGCTCGGCCGCGGTCCATGCCGCGCTGGCTGAGTTCGGCGCCGCGGAAGAAGTTGCCGCCGCCGACGACGATGGCGACCTCGACGGTCTTCGCCGCGTCGGCGATCTCGCGTGCGAGGGCGCTGACCACATCGGGATTGACCCCGAGCGCTCCCCCGCCGAATGCCTCTCCTGAGAGCTTCAGCATCACTCTGCGCTTGCGTTCCGTCATCCCGCCCGTCCTTCCGGTACCCGTGTCAAAACTAGTGCTTCACCGCGACCCCGGCACAGTGCCGGGGTCGCGGCGCGCGGCCCGCGGGCATCGGACGACACCCGCGCGGAAGCATCCGCGCATGGAAAAGGGAGTCCGGATCGACTGAACGATCCGGACTCCCTCACCAAGGCGTTACGCCGTGGCCTTGAAGCGGGCGAACCCGGTCACGGTGAGACCGGCGTCCTCCAGCACCTTCTTGACCTGCTGCTTGTCGTCGCGGGCGTAGCCCTGCTCGAGCAGCACGATCTGCTTGAAGAAGCCGGTGAGTCGGCCGTCGACGATCTTCTCGAGCATCGCCTCGGGCTTGCCCTCGTTGCGGCTGATCTCGGTGACGATGTCGCGCTCCTTCTCGACGAGCTCGGCCGGCACGTCCTCACGGGTGAGGTACTGCGGGTCGAACATCGCGATGTGCTGCGCGACCGCGCGAGCGGTCTCGGCGTCGGCGCCCGAGTAGGCGACGACCACGCCGATCTGCGGCGGCAGGTCCTTCGAGGTCTTGTGCAGGTAGACCGCGAACTCGTCGCCCGAGAGGGTGACGGCCTTCGCGAGCTCGACCTTCTCGCCGAGGGTCGCGGCCTGCTCGTCGATGACCTCGCCGACGGTCTTGCCGTCGACGGGCGCGGCGAGCGCCGACGCGACGTCGGTGGCACCGGCCGCGGCGACCGCGTCGAGCACCTTCTCGGCGAGCGCGACGAACTTGTCGTTCTTCGCGACGAAGTCAGTCTCGCAGGCGAGCTGGATCATCGTGTAGCCGGCGGGCGACTGCTTGGCGGCGACGAGACCCTCGGTGGTCGAGCGGTCGGCGCGCTTCGCGTTGCCCTTGGCACCCTTGAGACGCAGGATCTCGGTGGCCTTCTCGAGGTCGCCGTCGGCCTCCTCGAGCGCCTTCTTGGTGTCGACCATGCCCGTGCCGAGCTGCTCGCGCAGGGTCTTGATGTCAGCGATGCTGATTGCCATGTCTGGCTGTCTCCTTCGGGGACTTATTCGGCGGGAGTGGCGGAGTCGGCCTCGGCGGCCTCTGCGCCTTCGACGTCGGCGGCCGACTCGGTCGCGGCGACCTCGGTCGCGGCCTCGTCGACGACCTCGGCGGCCTCGACCTTGGCCTCGGCCTCGGTCTCGGCGGTCTTCTCGGTCGCGGCGCTCTGCTGGAGGAGCTCCTGCTCCCACTCGGCGAGCGGCTCGACGGCCGAGACGTTGCCGGCCTCTTCGGGCTTCTGGTGGCGCTCGATGAGGCCCTCGGCCGCGGCGTCGGCGATGATGCGGGTGAGCAGGCTCACCGAGCGGATCGCGTCGTCGTTGCCCGGGATCGGGTACTGGACCTCGTCGGGGTCGCAGTTGGTGTCGAGGATGCCGATGACGGGGATGCCGAGCTTCTTGGCCTCGTCGATCGCGAGGTGCTCCTTCTTGGTGTCGACCACCCAGAGCGCCGACGGGGTCTTCGACAGGTTGCGGATGCCGCCGAGCGACTTGTGCAGCTTGTCGAGCTCGCGCTTCTTGATGAGGAGCTCCTTCTTGGTGAAGCCGCTCGTGGTGCCCTCGAAGTCGAGCTCCTCGAGCTCCTTCATGCGCGCGAGGCGCTTGGAGACCGTCTGGAAGTTGGTGAGGAGGCCGCCGAGCCAACGCTGGTTGACGTAGGGCTGGCCGACGCGGGTCGCCTGCTCGGCGATGGACTCCTGGGCCTGCTTCTTCGTGCCGACGAAGAGGATGGTGCCGCCGTGGGCGACCGTCTCGCGGACGAAGTCGTACGCCTTGTCGATGAAGGCGAGCGACTGCTGCAGGTCGATGATGTAGATGCCGGAACGCTCGGTGAAGATGAAGCGCTTCATCTTCGGGTTCCAACGGCGGGTCTGGTGCCCGAAGTGCACGCCGCTGTCGAGCAGCTGGCGAATGGTGACGACGGCCATGAGCCGTTCTCCTTCTGTTCTCAGTTGTCGCAACCGGCCGGCGGCCGGGAGCCCTGGTGCCCGGCACGGCTCCGCCGTCGCCCTGAATACTCAGGGGTCGGACTGAATGGAGTCGGTCGCCGAATGGGCACGCGTAGTCACCTCGACAGGCGAGGCGCTCTGGACACTCTACCATCGGCACTCCCCCTCCCCAACCGCACCGCGGCGGCCGCCGTCCCCACGGGGCAGCCCGGCGGGGTCGGATGCCTCGCGGTCCCCCACGATCGAGGCATGAACCGACTCCGACCCACCGATGTCCCGCAACGACGACGCACCCTCGCCTCCGCCCTCGCGACGACGACGCTCGTGGCGGCGGTGCTCGCCGCGCTCGTCGCGGTCTCACCCCCGGCGGCGATCGCGCTCGGCATCGCGCCGGCCGCGCCGCACGTCGAGGCGCGCGGGGTCGAGACGGCGCAGTGGGTCTGGCCGGTGCCCGCGCCCATCCGGGTCGTGTCGCCGTTCCGGGCCCCGCCGACGCCGTACACCTCCGGACACCGGGGCATCGACCTCGAGGTCGAGCCAGGCGCCCCGCTCGTCGCCGCGGAGTCGGGCGTCGTGAGCTTCGCCGGCATGGTCGCGGGCCGCGGCGTGGTCGCCGTCGATCACGGCGACGGCGTCGTGAGCGCGATCGAGCCGATCGACCCCTCGGTCGATGAGGGCGACCCGATCGCCGCGGGCGCGGCGATCGGCACCGCTTCCCGGGGCGGACACTGCGAGGGCGACTGCGTGCACTTCGGCGTCAGGGTCGACGGCGAGTACGTCTCGCCGTTCCTGTTCCTCGGCGGCCTGCCGCGCGCGGTGCTGCTGCCCTCGGGGTGACGCGGCTCGTCACGCCCTCGGGTGGGCGGTGCGGTAGCTCTCCTTCAGCCGCTCGGCCGAGACGTGGGTGTAGATCTGCGTCGTGCCGAGGCTCGCGTGGCCGAGGAACTCCTGCACCGCGCGGAGGTCGGCGCCGCCGTCGAGCAGGTGCGTCGCCGCGGTGTGCCGGAAGGTGTGCGGTCCGCTCGGCCCCGACCCGGGGATCTCGGCGAGGAGGCGGGCGACGAGCGCGTAGACGCTGCGGGGGCCCATCCGGGCCCCCCGCGCGCCGAGGAAGCACGCGTCGCGCTCCGGCGCGCTGCGCGTCGGTCGAGGCGCCGCGGTCGATTCGGCCTTGGCGGCGGCCGCCGCCAAGGCCTCGAGGATCATCGGCCGGCCGGCCTCGAGATACCGATCGAGCGCCCGCGCGGCCGGGGCGCCGTACGGCACGACTCGCTCCTTCGACCCCTTGCCCACGACCCGCACGGTGCGACGCCGCCGATCGACGTCGCCGAGATCGACGCCGACGAGCTCGGAGACCCGCAGCGCCGAGGCGTAGAGGAGTTCGATGATCGCGACGTCTCGGAGGTCGATCGGGTCGTTCGTCTCGACCGCCCGGGCTTCGAGCCGCGCGAGCGCCTCGTCGAGGGCGGGCGCCGCGACGACGCGCGGCAGCGCGCGCTGGGCCCGCGGTGCGCGCAGACGCGCACCGTGGTCGACCGGCACGAGTCCGCGGCGGGTCATCCATGCCGTGAACCCGCGGGCGGAGGCCGCACGACGCGCGATGGTGGCCCGAGCGAGCCCCCGCTCGGTCGCCGACCAGAGCCAGTCGCGCAGGATCGGGAGGTCGATGTCGCCCACCTCGGCGACCCCCTGCTCCTCCGCGAAGCGGAGGAGGTCGGCGAGGTCGGCGCGATACGCCGCGACCGTGTGCTCGGAGTAGCCCCGCTCGGTGCGCACGTGCGCCAGGTAGTCGTCGACGACGACGTCGAGGGGCGCGGTCATGGCGGCGGCTTGCGCGAGAACCGTTCGAGCCGTTCGGCCGGAGTCATCGCCTCGAGCTCCGCGAGGTACGCCTCGCCGAAGCTCGTGACGACCTCGTACGGGCCGACCGGCACGACCGAGGCCGCGAACGCGTCCTCGTAGACGTGGACGAGCGAGAAGGAACGGCCGCCGTCGATGCCGACCAGCTCGCGCGGCGGCGCCGAGAGGTCCATCGTGTAGGCGGTCGCCCCGGCGACGGAGACGGGGATGCCGGCGAACGCGCCGTGCGTCGCGTAGTGGAGGTGCCCGCCGAGGAAGAGCCGGACGTCGCTGCCGCGCACGACCTCCGCCAGTTCGTCCTGTCCGCGGAGCTCGAGCACGTCCATGAGTGCGAGCGGCGTCGCGATCGGCGCGTGGTGCATGGCGACGATCGTGCCGCGCGGGGCGGGCTCGGCGAGCACGCCGGCCAGCCAGTCGAGCGACCGGGCGTCGAGTTCGCCGTGGTGATAGCCCGGAACGGTGGTGTCGAGCGCGATGATCCGAAGTCCGCCGAGCTCGACTACGCGGTGCACCGGCTCCTCGGGCGCGGCGGCGCCGGTCGGCTCGTCGAGCAGGCCGAACCGGAACGCCGCGCGCTCGTCGTGGTTGCCCATCACCCAGACGAGCTCGGCCCCGGTGGCCTGCGAGAGGGGGTCGAGCGCCGCGCGGGCGCGCACGTAGGCGTCGGGCTCGCCGAGGTCTGCCACGTCGCCCGTGACGACGACGGCGTCGAGCGAGGCGCCCAGCCGCTCGAGCTGCGCCGCCGTCTGCGCGAGCGCGGCGACCGTGTCGGCCGCACCGCCGAGCGGCGCGCCTCCCGAGAGCAGGTGCGTGTCGCTGACGTGGGCGATGACCGTCGTCGCCGCCGGATACCTTCCGAGTCGTTCCATCTCCCCCACCCTTCGGGCTCAGCCTACGATCCGGCACCGACAGGCGCCGGGCACCGTGCCGGGTCCGTCGACTTCTCCCTCACAGCCGACGGGATGCGCCGGCCCTCCACTGTGCGGACGCCCCGACCGGTCCCGCCACCGGCGGCGCGCGACGCTCGTCTCGGAGGTGGTCGCATTGGCCCACAACACGGAGCTCGGTCGGCACGGCGAACAACTCGCGGCCGACCATCTCGAGGCGCGCGGGATGTCGGTGATCGAGCGCAACTGGCGATGTCGCCTCGGTGAGATCGACCTCGTCGCCCGCGACGGCGAGTCGGTCGTGTTCGTCGAGGTCAAGGCTCGATCCGGTCCTGGCTACGGGCATCCGTTCGAGGCGATCACGCCCCTGAAGCTCGCTCGGATGCGACGCCTCGCGCTCGCCTGGTGCGAACAGTCCGGCGCGCACCCGACGCGGATCCGCATCGACGCGATCGCGGTCACCGTGCCGCGCGACGCGCCCGCGATCATCGAGCACCTCGAAGGGGTGAGCTGATGCCCGTCGCCCGCACGGCCTCGGTCGCCCTGCTCGGCCTCACCGGTTCGATCGTCGAGGTCGAAGCCGATCTCTCCGCGCAGTTGCCGGGCGTCGTCATCATCGGCCTGCCCGACGCCGCGCTCGGCGAGGCGCGCGATCGGGTGCGCTCTGCGGCGTGCAACGCGGGCTGTCCCCTGCCGAGCCGCCGGCTCACCGTGAACCTCTCGCCCGCTGCCCTCCCCAAGCACGGCTCGGGGTTCGACCTGGCGATCGCGATCGCCTGCCTCGCGGCATCGGGCGAGCTCTCAACCGAGTCCGTCGCGCGCATGGTCCACCTCGGCGAGCTCGGGCTCGACGGACGCCTCCGCCCGATCGACGGCATCCTGCCGGCCGTGCTCGCGGCGGTCCGCGCCGGGCACGACCTCGTCATGGTGCCGTCGGCGAATGCCGAAGAGGCATCGCTCGTCCCCGGCGCCCGGGTCGTCGGCGTCGCGTCGCTGCTCGACGCTGCGATCTGGCACGGCGGCGCCTTCGAGCCCCGGGCCGGCGAGCCGGTCCCCGGTCAGCCGCTCGCCGAGGTCGCCCCCGAGCCCGCGGGCGACCTCGCCGAGGTCGCCGGCAACAGCGACGCGGTCGAGGCGATGCTCGTGGCCGCATCCGGCGGGCACCATGTCTCCATGCTCGGGCCTCCTGGCGCCGGCAAGACGATGCTCGCGTCGCGCCTCCCGGGGCTGCTTCCCGACCTCGACGCCGACGAGGCGCTGGAGGTCGCCTCGATCCACTCGCTCGCGGGTCGCCGACCCGGCGCCCAGCTCTCGTTCAGGCCGCCGTTCGAGGCCCCGCACCACACGGCCACCGCGGCCGCCATCGTCGGCGGAGGCAGCAGGCTGATCCGGCCGGGTGCGGCGGCACGGGCGACGCACGGCGTGCTGTTCCTCGACGAGGCGCCCGAGTTCCCGAGGGCGGTGCTGGACGTGCTCCGCCAGCCGATCGAGTCGGGCACGATCTTCATCCACCGGGCGAATGCCGTCGCGACCTTTCCCGCCCGATTCCAGCTGGTGCTCGCGGCGAACCCCTGCCCGTGCGGCAACTCGGGCACCGACGAGTGCACATGCGCGCCGATCGTGCAGCGCCGCTACCTCGCTCGCCTCTCGGGGCCGCTGCTCGATCGCGTCGACCTGCAGTTGCGCGTGCCGAGAGTCACCGTCGCGGCGATGCGCATGGCCGATGGGAGCGGGGTTTCCACCGCGGAGGGGCGGTCGATGGTGTCGGCGGCCCGTGCCGCCGCGGCCGAGCGGCTCCGCGGAACACCCTGGCGGACCAACGCCGAGATGCCGGGCCCGTGGCTCCGCGGAGCGGGCCGGCTGCACCCCGGGAGCCTTGCGACCAAGACGCTCGATCGGCTGCTCGAACGCGGAGGCATCACGATGCGCGGGTACGACCGGATCCTGAAGGTCGCCTGGACCCTCGCGGACCTCGCCGGGAGCGCCGCGCCGAACGCGGAGCACGTCGGCCGGGCCATGTTCTTCAAGACGGGAGTCGCCGCATGAGCGCGAGGAGCAGCGCCACCCTTCGCACCCTCGCCGCGTACGCCGGGTCGATCGCCTCCGTGCGAGCCGGCCATGACTCCGACGGCGAGGAGCGTCGGGCCGAGGCCGTCGCGCGGGCCGCGCTCGGATTCCTCTCCGAACCCGGCGACGGCGTGCTCGGACGCCTCGTCGCCGACGCCGGTGCGACCGCCGTGCTCGACCTCGTCGTCGCGGGCGCCGGGCCCGCCGAGTTCGCGGCCGCGCTCGGCGGACCGGGCGAGCCGCTCGCCGGCTCGTCGATCGAGCAGGGGCTGGCGCGCTGGCGCCCCCGCATCGACGCGGCGTCGTTCGAGCGCTCCCTCGAGCAGGCCGCCCGCGTCGGGGCACGTCTCCTCATGCCCGGCGATGCGGAATGGCCGGTGGGCGTCGACGATCTCGGCGCCAACGCCCCGCTCGCGCTCTGGGTGCGCGGCCGTGCCGACGCACTCGCCGGCGCGCAACCGGCCATCGCGCTCGTCGGAGCTCGCGCCGCGAGCGGCTACGGCGAGCACGTGGCTGCGGACGCTTCGGCGGGGCTCGTCGATCGCGGGTTCCTCATCATCTCGGGCGGCGCCTACGGGATCGACGGCACCGCCCACCGCGCGGCGCTCGCGAGCGACGGCACGACCGTCGCTTTCCTCGCCGGCGGCATCGATCGCTTCTACCCGTCGGGGCACGAGTCGCTGCTCACCCGCATCGTCCAGGCGGGTGCCGTCTTCTCGGAGGTCGCCTGCGGCACAGCGCCCTCGAAGTGGCGATTCCTGCAACGCAACCGGCTCATCGCGGCGACCGGCGCGGCGACCGTCGTGATCGAGGCGGGGCTCCGCTCGGGCTCGTTGAACACCGCCGCGCACGCGGCGCAGCTCGGCCGCCCGCTCGGCGCCGTCCCGGGCCCCGTCACCAGTCCGTCATCGGCCGGATGCCACCGGCTGATGCGCGAACGCGACGCGACGTGCGTCGTGGACGCGTCGCAGATGGCGGAGCTCGCCTCAGTCATGGGCGTCGGGATCGACACGGGGCCGGCGGCTCACACCACAGCGGCAGCGGAGTCGTCGCCCGAGGCCGTCCGCCTGCTCGACGCCCTCAGCTCGAGGAGCGCACGGTCGGTCGACGACCTCGCTCGCCGCAGCGGAATCTCGCCGGGGCTCGTGATGTCCACGCTCGCCGAACTCGAAGTCGACGACCTCGTCGCCCGTGACCTCGACGGCGACTGGCGGCGCCGGGTGCGGCGCCGATGAGGTGGCGCGGAGAATGCGCAGGGCTCGACTACTCGTCGAGCGCGAGCTCCTTCGGCAGCTCGAACTCGCGGGTCGCGAGCTCCTCGACGTTGACGTCCTTGAAGGTCAACACGCGCACGGCCTTCACGAAGCGGTCGGCACGGTAGACGTCCCAGACCCAGACGTCCTTCATCGTCAACTCGAAGTAGAAGTCGTGCTCGGTGTCCCGGCGCACGAGTTCGACCTCGTTGGCGAGGTAGAACCGTCGCTCGGTCTCGACCACGAACTTGAACTGCGAGACGATGTCTCGGTACTCGCGGTACAGGGCCAACTCGACCTCGCGGTCGTAGTCTTCGAACTCGTCTTCATCCATCGTCGTTCATCCTACGCCGAGGTCGAAGAGCGCCGGCGCCTCGGGGGCGCGCTCGTGCAGCCAGGTGTGCCGGTGCAGGGCGCTCGGGCCGTGCTCGTCGATCGCGGCGAAGTGCGCGCGGCTCGAGTAGCCCTTGTTCTCGTCCCACGAGTAGAGCGGGGTGTCGGCGTGGGCGCGACGCATCCCGCCGTCGCGATGCACCTTCGCGAGCACCGAGGCCGCGGCGACCGACGCGCAGTCGCGGTCGGCCTTGATGCGGGTGCGCACCGCCACCCGACGAGCGATCGCGGGGCTCAACCAGTCGTGGTTGCCGTCGAGGATGAGCGGCGCGCCGGCCACCTCCTCGGCGAGCTCGGACCCCGGGGCGAGCGCGGCGAAGGCGCGGGCGCCTGCGAGTCCGAGGCACGCCATGATGCCGAGCTCGTCGATCTCGGCGGCGGAGGCCTCGCCGACCGCCCACGCGCGCACCCACGCGCCGGCGCGCGGCGCCATCGCGTCGCGGCGCGGCTCGGTCATGAGCTTCGAGTCGCGGAGGCCGGCCGGCATCCGACGCACGGCGGGATCGATGACGACGAGCCCGACCGTCACCGGGCCGGCGAGCGCCCCACGGCCGACCTCGTCGCAGGCGAGCACGAACGGCGCCCCCTCGTCGAAGAGCTCGCGCTCGGCGCGGAGGTTGGGGATCGCCTGACCGGCCATCAGCCGGTGCCTTCGTCGACGCCCTCGAAGATGGTCGGGTAGTTGTCGAGCCACGCCCAGTGCGAGATCGGCCAGCTGACGACGAACGCGCGGCCGACGACGTTGTCGATCGGCACGAACCCCTTGAGCGGCGTGTCGCCGTTGAAACGGGAGTCCTTCGAGTTGCCCCGGTTGTCACCCATCACCCAGAGTGCGCCCTCGGGCACGGTCTCGTCGAAGTCGACCTCCGACACCTTCGTCTCGCCGGGCGGCAGCGCGACGTACGCCGACTCGTCGAGCGGCACGCCGTTGACACTCATCTGACCGAGCGCGTTGCAGCAGACGACGTGGTCGCCGGGCAGTCCGATCACGCGCTTGACGAGGTGATCGTTCGAATCGGGGGCCGAGAGACCGACGAAGGCCATGAACCAGTCGACCGCGGCGATGAGCGGCGGCTGCGGCTCTTCCACGCGGGCGGGCAGCCAGCCCCCCGGATCCTTGAAGACCACGACGTCGCCGCGGGAGATCGGCGTCACCTCGGGAACCAGCTGGTTCACGATGATGCGGTCGTCCTTCACGAGCGTCATCTCCATCGACTGCGACGGGATGAAGAACGATCTGATGAGGAACGTCTTGATGAGGAACGAAACGAGCACCGCCACCACGAAGATGACGAGCAGGTCCCTCAGGAAGAGGAGTACCCCGCGCTGCCTGCCGCGTGCCGATGCCGAACCAGCGCGATCTTCGCGCATGGTGGTGTCTTCTGTCATTTAACCGCCCGAGCTCCCCACCATTGTATTGGTGGGGAGCTCGGTCGGAGTTCGCGGGAGACCGCGATTCGCGCTGACGATCAGGCGTCGCGCTTCTCCTTGATCTTGGCCTTCTTGCCACGGAGCTTGCGCAGGTAGTAGAGCTTCGCGCGACGCACGTCACCGCGGGTGACGACCTCGATGTGGTCGATGACCGGCGAGTGCACCGGGAACTTGCGCTCGACGCCGACCTGGAAGCTGACCTTGCGGACCGTGAAGGTCTCGCGCACGCCTTCGCCCGAGCGGCCGATGACGACGCCCTGGAAGACCTGGATGCGCGAGCGGGTGCCTTCGATGATGTTCACGTGCACCTTGACGGTGTCGCCGGGGCGGAAGTCGGGGATGTCCGACCGCAGGCTCGCGGCGTCGACATGGTCGAGAATGTGCATGATGTTCGCTCTCTGCGCCCGCCACCGGTCGAACGCGGATCTTGAATGGAAAGTGTCTGGCGCCGCCTCGCACGGAAACCGTGCGTCGCATGCTCCCCGGAGGCAGAGACGTCGGCGGGATGACTCCCGCAGCGGCACAATCCTCTATTGTGCCATGCCGGGTGCCCGGCAGGCAAAGCGGGCGACCGGGCCTCGCGGATGGCACGGCGCCGCGGCTGCGCGCCTCAGTCGCGCACCTCGTGGATGATGATGACGTCGTCGCCGCCGTCGTCGAACGGCGGACGGTGGGCGCCCGGGGCGTCCTGACGCGGCATGCCGCCCTGCTGCTCGGCGGCGAGCCGTTCGAACTCGGCCATCGAGGCGTTCATCCGCTTCGCGCCGTCCTTGACGAGCTGCCAGAGCGAGACCCAGAACGCGGCGATCGCCGCGACGATCGCGAGGACGCCGAAGAGCGTCGATCCGTCGGTGTAGAAGCCGGTGGCGATGAGGGCGGCGTGCCAGGCACCGATCACGCCGACGTCGGTCCAGGAGACGGCGCGTTCACTCCGCACCGTCGGCCGCGCGTTCACCAGGAGCGCGACGACGCCGAGCGTGATGAAGGCGACGGGCACGACGATCACGAGGCCGAGGGTGCCCCAGCCGCCCGATCCGAAGATCGCCCAGCCCACGAGCAGCCAGACCGGCAGTGCGACGATCGCGATGAACTGCCAGCGGTAGAAGAGGCGCCGGATGAGCATGAGGCCAGCGTAATCCGGCCCGGCTGCGAGCGCGCCGGGTGTTCACTCAGGGCGGAGACGACAGAATGGTCTCGGAGAGGATGAGCGTGATCGAACTGAGGACCCCTGCCGAGCTCGAGGAGATGCGGCCCGCCGGCCGCTTCGTCGCCAGCGTGATCGAGGCGACGTCGAAGGCCGCCGCCGTCGGCGTCAACCTGCTGGAGCTCGATGCTCTCGCGCACGAGATGATCCGCAAGGCCGGCGCCGAGAGCTGCTACATCGACTACCACCCGTCGTTCGGCGCGAGCCCGTTCGGCAAGGTCATCTGCACCTCGGTGAACGACGCGGTGCTGCACGGCCTCCCCCGCGACTACAAGCTCCGCGACGGCGACCTGCTGAGCCTCGACTTCGCGGCCTCGCTGAACGGCTGGGTCTCGGACTCGGCGATCTCGATCGTGGTCGGCACCCCGCGCGACGAGGACCTGCGCCTCATCGACACGACGCAGCGCGCCCTCGACGCGGGCATCGCCGCGGCGCGGCCGGGCAACCGCATCGGCGACATCTCGCGCGCGATCGCCGACGTCGCGAAGGCCGGCGGCTACTCGATCAACACCGACTTCGGCGGCCACGGCGTCGGTCGCACCATGCACGGCGACCCGCACATCCCGAACAACGGGCGCCCCGGTCGCGGCCTTCCGCTGAAGCCGGGCCTCGTCGTCGCGATCGAACCGTGGTTCCTCCAGACGACCGACGAGATCTTCACCGACCCCGACGGCTGGACGCTGCGGAGCGCCGACGGCTCCCGTGGAGCGCACTCGGAGCACACGATCGCCATCACCGACGGCGACCCGATCGTGCTCACGCAGCGCGGCTGACCGGCGCTGCCGCCGCGGGGCCGGGTGCGCCCCGCTGCCACGACCGGCCGGCCCGCTCCGCCGGGCGCCTCAGCCGTCGAGCTCGACCTCGATCATGCCGCCCACGATCCGCGTGCGATAGGTGCGCAGCGCCAGCGCGGCATCGGTGAAGCACTCGCCGGTGCCGAGGTCGTAGACCTCCTTGTGCAGCGGCGAGGCGATGGTGGGGCGCTCGCCCCGCGACCCGACGATGCCGCGCGCCATGACCGGCGCCCCGGTGTGCGGGTCGAGGTGGTCGACCGCGTAGACCTCGTCCGCGCCGAAGCGCACGAGCGCGATCTGCGCGCCGCCGTGCAGCGCGACCTCGCCCCAGCCGGGTTCGAGCTCGTCGAGCTCGCAGGCCATGAGCCAGGTGGCCCTCGTGGCGGCGGCGGTCTGCGTCATGGCGGCTCCTCCAGGGTCGGGCCGGGCGCTCGTGCCCGGCGGTGCCTGCGGCCGACGCTAGCCGCGCTTCGTTTCCGCCGGCCGGTCGCGGTGTTTCGGCACGGTGAAGACCGCCTCACATCGGCCGAGGGCAGGCGTGCGGCGCACGCGCTTCACAGTTACCGCGACGAAACAGCCCCGAAACGCCCCGCTCCTACGCTCGCCTCAACCGATCCGGGGAGGCAGCATGACCGGCAGCACCACCGAGCACCGCCCCAGCGCCGGGGTGCGCGACGTCCTCGTCGTCGGCGGCGGACCCGCCGCCCATCGGCTCGCCGACAGCCTGCACGCCCGCGATGCGGGGCGGAGCCTGCGCGTCACGGTCGTCGGCGAGGAGCCGCATGCCCCCTACGACCGGGTCGCCCTCAGCACCCGTCTCGCCGACGGCACGATCGACCTCGCACTCCAGCCGAGCACGATGTGGGACGCGGGGCACGTCGAGCTCGTCGTCGGCGAGCGCGTGGTGGCGATCGATGCCGACGCGAACACGGCGACGACCTCGACGGGACGACGGCTGCACTGGGACGAACTCGTGCTCGCCACCGGTTCGAGCGCGCCGGTGCCCGAGCTGCCGGGCTCCGAGCACGCCCGCGTCTACCGCACGATCGACGATGTCGACGCGCTCGTCGCCGAGACCGCGGCGATCGCCGTGCATCACGGCCGGCCCGCCCGCGTGGTCGTCGCGGGCGGCGGCCTGCTCGGGCTCGAGGCCGCCGGCGGCCTCGCCGCGCTCGGTGCCGACGCCGCGATCGTGCACTCCGGCGGCTGGCTCATGTCGGCGCAGCTCGACGAGGGTGCTGGTCGCGCGCTCGGCCGCATCATCGCGGGCCAGGGCATCGGCCTGCACCTCGGCGTCCGGCCGACGGCGCTGCTCGTCGACGAGGAGGTCGTCGTCGGCGTCGAGCTCGCGAACGGGCGGCGCATCGAGTGCGATCTCGTCGTCTTCGCGATCGGCATCAGCCCTCGCGACGAGCTCGCCCGCGAACTCGGTCTCGAGCTCGGGCCCCGCGGCGGCGTCGCGATCGACTCGGCCTGCGCGACGTCCCTCCCGAACGTGCGGGCGATCGGCGAGGTCGCGAGCTTCGACGGGCGCTGCACGGGGCTCGTCGCGCCGGCCAACGCGATGGCCGAGGTCGTCGCCGACCGCCTGCTCGGCGGCGGGGCCGAGTTCACGACGGTCGACGACGCGACGAAGCTGAAGCTCTCGGGCGTCGACGTCGCGAGCTTCGGCGATGCGCTCGCCCGCACCCCGCACGCCCTCGAGATCGTCTATGCGGATCCCGCACGCGGGCTCTACCAGAAGCTCGTCATGACGGGCGACGCGAAGACCCTCCTCGGCGGCATCTTCGTCGGCGATGCCTCCCCCTACTCGAGCCTGCGCCCGCTCCTCGGCACCGAGCTCTCGAGCGAGCCGGCCGCGTACCTCTCGGCGTCGGGCGTCGAGCCGCCGGCGGGCGACGAACTCCCCGCTGCCGCGCTCGTGTGCGCGTGCAACAACGTCACGGCCGGCAGCATCCGCGACGCGATCGCGGGCGACGAACACGCAGAGGGCTGTACCGAGCTCGGCGCGCTGAAGGCGTGCACCCGCGCCGGCACGCAGTGCGGCTCGTGCGTCCCGCTCGTGAAGAAGCTCCTCGAGGGCGAGCTGAAGAAATCGGGCGTCACCCTGTCGAAGGCGCTGTGCGAGCACTTCGAGCTCTCCCGCCAGGACCTGTTCGAGTCGGTGCGCGTCATCGGGCTGACCTCGTTCGAGGCGATCATCGAGCGCCTCGGCACGGGCCGCGGCTGCGACATCTGCAAGCCGGTGATCGCCTCGATCCTCGCCACCCAGCACGGTTCCTACATCCTCGACGGCGGCCGCGGCGGGTTGCAGGACACGAACGACCGCGCGATGGCGAACATGCAGAAGGACGGCACCTACTCGGTCGTGCCGCGCATCCCCGCCGGCGAGATCACGCCCGACAAGCTCGCGGTGATCGCCGCGGTCGCGCAGGAGTTCGGGCTCTACACGAAGATCACCGGCGGCCAGCGCATCGACCTGTTCGGCGCGCGGCTCGACCAGCTGCCCGACATCTGGAAGCAGCTCGTCGACGCCGGCTTCGAATCCGGCCAGGCCTACGGCAAGGCGCTGCGCAACGTGAAGAGCTGCGTCGGGTCGACCTGGTGCCGCTACGGCGTGCAGGACTCGGTGGCGATGGCGATCCGCCTCGAGCTCCGCTACCGCGGGCTGCGCTCGCCGCACAAGCTCAAGTTCGGCGTCTCGGGGTGCGCGCGCGAGTGCGCCGAGGCGCGCGGCAAGGACGTCGGGGTCATCGCGACCGATCAGGGCTGGAACCTCTACGTCGGCGGCAACGGCGGATTCCAGCCGGCGCACGCGCAGCTGCTGGCGAGCGACCTCGACGACGAGACCCTGATCCGCTACATCGACCGCTACCTGATGTACTACATCCGCACCGCCGACCGACTGCAGCGCACGGCGCGCTGGATGGAGGACCTCGAGGGCGGCCTCGAGCACGTGCGCGAGGTCGTGGTCGACGATCGCCTCGGCCTCGCCGAGGAGCTCGAGGCGGCCGTGGCGACCCACGTCGAGCACTACGAGGACGAGTGGGCGGCCACGCTCGCCGACCCCGAGCGGCTGCGCCGGTTCCGCTCCTTCGTGAACGCCCCGAACACGCCCGACCCCTCGATCGCCCGGGTCGCCGAGCGCGAGCAGTTCCGGCCCGCCACGGCCGAGGAGCGCGCGGACGGGCGGGCGGTGCTCATCGCGGGCGCCACCATCCCGACGCGGGAGGAGCTCGCATGACCGGCCGCGTCACGCTCGTGGGCGGCGGCCCGGGCGCCGTCGACCTGCTCACGGTCCGTGCGGTGCGTGCCCTCGCCGAGGCCGATGTCGTCCTCGTCGACCGGCTCGCACCGCACGAGGAGCTCGCCGCGCTGGCGCCGGGCGCCGAGATCGTCGACGTCGGCAAGACCCCGGGTCACCATGCCGTTGCGCAGCACGAGATCGAGGCGATGCTCGTGCGGTACGCGGCATCCGGCGCCCATGTCGTGCGCCTGAAGGGCGGCGACCCGTACGTGTTCGGCCGCGGCGGCGAGGAGGTGCTCGCCTGCCACGCGGCGGGGATCCCCGTCGAGGTGGTTCCGGGCGTGACGAGCGCGATCTCCGTGCCGGCCGCAGCCGGCATCCCCGTCACGCATCGCGAGGTGAGCCGCATGGTCACGGTGGTCTCGGGGCACGCCCCGTTCACCGACGACGAACTCGCCCACCTCGCGGGGCTCGGCGGCACGATCGTGGTGCTCATGGGCGTCGGCACGCTCCCGTCGCTCGCGGCCGGGCTCGCCCGGCACGGCCTCCCGGCGGAGCATCCGGTCGCGATCGTCGAACGCGGCTTCAGCGCGGAGCAGCGCACGACCGTCGGCACCCTCGCCGACATCGTCGCGACGGCCGCGCGAGCGCGCGTCGCCTCCCCCGCGGTGGTCGTCGTCGGCGAGGTCGTGCGCCTCGCGCACGACGGTTCGGCGTCGGCCGCCGAACTCATCGCCGGCGCGGCCGCGAGGGCGGTGATCGCATGACGGATGCCGCGGAGTGCCCGCCGGGCTTCCGGCCCGACCAGTTGGCGGGGTTCCGCATCGGGGTCACCAGCGATCGGCGCTCGGCCGACCTCATCGACGCCCTCGCCCGCCGCGGCGCCCAGGTGCTGCACGCCCCCACCCTGCGGATGGCGAACGCGGCGAGCGACGACCCCGTCATCGCCGACACGCGCGCGATCATCGCCGCGCGCCCGGATGTGCTGCTCGCGACTACCGCCTACGGCGTGCGCCGCTGGTTCGAGGTCGCCGACTCGGCCGGTCTCGGCGAAGACCTCGTCGAGGCGCTGCAGGCGACCGCGATCCTCGTCCGCGGGCCGAAGGCACGCGGCGGGATCCGCGCCGCCGGCTTGAACGACGTCGGCATGAGCGCCGAGGAGACGACCGAGTCGCTCATCGACGAGGTGCTCGACCGCTACCCGCGGGGGCTCACGATCGCGGTGCAGCTGCACGGATTCCTCCAGGCGCACCAGCTCGACCGCCTGCGCGAGGCCCACGCCCGGGTGCTCACCGTCGAGCCGTACCGATGGGTCGAGACCGACGCCGACGACGACCGGGTCGATCGGCTGATCGACGCCGCCTGCTCGGGCGGGCTCGACGCCGTCACCTTCACGAGCGCGCCGGCCGTGCACGCGCTGTTCGGGGCCGCCGAGGCGCGCGGCCGATACGACGAGCTCGTCGACGCGATGTGCGGGCCCGTCGTCGCTGCGGCCGTCGGCCCGGTCACGGCGGCGCCGCTCCTCGACGCCGGGATCGTGCCCATCCAGCCCGAGCGGTTCCGGATGGGGGCGCTCATCCGCCTGCTCTGCGAGCACCTCGAGCAGTCGCGCGTGCTCCGGCTCGACACACGCCACGGCGAGCTCGCCCTGCGCGGGTCGGTGCTCGAGATCGACGACCGCCGGGTGCCGCTCGCACCCGTCGCGCTCGCCCTGCTGCGCGCGCTCGTGCTCGCGCACGGCGCCGTCGTCGCCCGTGACCGGCTCGCGTCGGGGCTGCCCGGCACGGGCGACCTGCACGCCCTCGAGGTCGCACTCAGCCGACTGCGGCAGACGATCGGGGTGCCGGGCCTCATCGCCACCGTGGTCAAGCGCGGATACCGGATCGATGTCTGAGCCGCCCCTCACACGCCGCCGGGCAGCGGGTGAGCACCTCGAGACCAGTCGTTCACGGGCGGCACGATCGGCGGAAACACCGGCTCCGTAGCGTCGGCCGCACGAGTTCCGCTCACGTACGACCGCACCGGAGGCACCGATGACCGACACCGTCAGCACCGAGCAGCACCGACCGACCACCGCCGCCGCCGCACCGGCGCCTGCGCTCGTGATGCGCCCGGGCCGTTGGATCGACCACTGGGATCCGGAGGACCACGAGCAGTGGCAGGCCGAGGGGCGCGCGATCGCCCGCCGCAACCTCCGCTGGTCGATCTTCGCCGAGTTCCTCGGTTTCGTGATCTGGCAGCTCTGGTCGATCGTCGCGGTGACGCTGCCCGACGCCGGATTCGCGCTCTCGACGGGCGAGGTCTTCTGGCTGATCTCGATTCCGAGCCTCGTGGGCGCGACGCTGCGGATCCCCTATTCGTTCCTCGTGCCCCGCTTCGGCGGCCGCAACTGGACGATCATCTCTGCCGGACTGCTGCTCGCGCCGGCGATCGCCCTCGCCGTCTGCGTCGGAAACCCCGAGACCCCCTTCGGCGTCCTCCTCGCGGCCGCCGCGCTGGCCGGGTTCGGCGGCGGCAACTTCGCGAGCTCGATGTCGAACATCACCTACTTCTACCCGCAGCGCGAGAAGGGCTGGGCGCTCGGGCTCAACGCCGCGGGCGGCAACCTCGGCGCCGCCGTCGCCCAGTTCGCCGTCCCGATCGTCATCACGATCGGTGCGGGGGCATCCCTCAACGTGCCGCTCGCCGGCTGGATCTGGGTGCCGTTCATCGTCGTCGCGATGATCGGCGCGTGGCGCCGCATGGACAACCTCTCGAACGCGAAGGCCGACCTCGCGGGTTCGGCGGCGGCCCTCCGGGAGCCGCACCTCTGGGTGCTGTCGCTGCTCTACATCGGCACCTTCGGCTCGTTCATCGGCTTCGCGAGCGTGTTCCCGAAGCTCATCGTCGACCAGTTCCCCGAGTTCTCGACCTTCGAGGTCGGCGGCACGTCGATCGGCCTCGCCTTCCTCGGTGCACTCGTCGGCTCGCTGGCGCGCCCGTACGGCGGGCGTCTCGCCGACCGCTTCGGCGGCGCCCGCATCACGATGTGCGCCTTCGCGGCGATGGGCGCGATCACCCTCGCGGTCGTCCTCGCGCTGCCCGTCACCGGGTTCTGGGGCTTCCTCGGACTGTTCCTGCTGCTCTTCGCCGCCGCGGGCGTCGGCAACGGCTCGACCTACCGGATGGTGCCCATCGTCTTCGCCCTGCGCGCCTCGGGCGACGAGACGGCTCGCAAGCGCAAGGCGGCCGCGGCGCTCGGCCTCATCTCGGCGATCGGTGCGTACGGCGGCTTCCTCATCCCCCAGGCGCTGAACCTCTCGTTCCAGGCGACGGGCGGCTACGCGGGCGCCTTCCTCGGCTTCGTCGCCGGCTACGCCGTGCTCCTCGCACTGACCGCCCTCGTCTACGTCCGTCCCGGTCGGGCGCGCGCACAGCAGATCTGAATCGAGCACGGATGTCACGAGCCTCAGCCGACACCCACTGCCCGTACTGCGCGCTGCAGTGCGCGATGACGCTCGGCGAACCGGATGCCACGGCGTCGCCCTCGTCGACGGCGCCGGTGAGCGTCGCCGCCCGCGACTTCCCCACGAATCGCGGGGGGCTCTGCAAGAAGGGGTGGACCTCGGCCGAACTGCTCGGCAGCACCGCGCGGCTCCGGGTGCCGCTCGTGCGGGGTGCGGACGGCGAGCTCGCGGAGGCGAGCTGGGACGAGGCCCTCGATCTCGTCGCGGGCCGACTCCGAGGCATCCGCGAGCAGCACGGCGCCGACGCCGTCGGCGTCTTCGGCGGCGGCGGCCTCACGAACGAGAAGGCGTACCTGCTCGGCAAGTTCGCGCGGCTCGCCCTCGGCACGAGCCGCATCGACTACAACGGGCGCTACTGCATGTCGTCGGCTGCGGCGGCGGGCAACCGGGCGTTCGGCGTCGATCGGGGGCTGCCGTTCCCGGTGGAGGACCTGGACGCGGCCGACACCATCCTCCTCCTCGGGTCGAACGTGGCGGCGACCATGCCCCCGTTCATCGGGCACCTCGCCGGCGCGCAGTCGGCCGGCGGGCTCATGGTCGTCGACCCGCGCCGCACCGCGACCGCACGACTGACCGACGACGGGCAGGGAGTTCACCTGGCGCCTGCGCCCGGCACCGACCTCGTGCTCCTCCTCGGCCTCATCCATCAGGTCATCGCCGAGCGCCTCGTCGACGCCGACTACGTCGAGCGGCGCACGCTCGGGTTCGTCGCACTGCGACGGTCGGTGTCGAGCTGGTGGCCCGAACGCGTGCAGTCGGTGACCGGCGTGCCCGCCGCCTCGATCCGCCGGCTCGCCCGGCGCCTCGCGGCCGGCGGGAACACCTACATCCTCACCGGGCGGGGCGTCGAGCAGCACGTCGACGGCACGGACACCGCGACCGCCGCGATCAACCTCGCCCTCCTGCTCGGTCTGCCGGGTCGTCGCGGCAGCGGCTACGGCACGCTCACGGGACAGGGCAACGGGCAGGGCGGGCGCGAGCACGGACAGAAGAGCGACCAGCTGCCCGGATACCGCAAGATCACCGACCCGGCCGCCCGCGCCCACGTCGCCCGGGTGTGGGGCGTCGAGCCCGAGGCGCTCCCGGGCCCCGGGCTTCCCGCGGTCGAGCTGCTGCAGTCGCTCGGCCGCGACGGCGGGGTGCGGGCGCTCCTCGTGCACGGCTCGAACCTCGTCGTCTCCTCGCCGAACGTCGCCGACGTGCGGGCGGGGATCGCCGCCCTCGACCTCCTCGTGGTGTGCGACTTCGTGCGCTCGGAGACGGCGGCGCTCGCCGACGTCGTGCTGCCGGTGCGGCAGTGGGCCGAGGAGGAGGGCACGATGACCTCGCTCGAGGGGCGCGTGCTGCGGCGGCGGCGAGCGATCGAGGCCCCCGAGGGCACGCGCGACGAGCTGTGGGTGCTCGCCGAGCTCGCCCGGCGGCTCGGCTGCCCGGCGACGTTCGACACCGACCCCGAGCGGGTGTTCGAGGAGCTCCGGCTCGCCTCGGAGGGCGGCCCGGCCGACTACTCGGGCATCGACTACGCGATGCTCGATCGGGGCGAGGCCGCGTACTGGCCGTATCCGCGCGGCAGTGCCGGCACCCCGCGGCTCTTCACCGAGCGCTTCGCGCACGCCGACGGGCTCGCCCGGCTCGTCGCGGTCACGGTGCGGCCGGGCGTGCTCGAGGGCCCCGCGCCCGACGAACTCACCCTCGTGACCGGTCGCCTGCTCGAGCACTACCAGAGCGGGGCGCAGACGAGGCTCGTGCCCGAACTGCTCGCCGCCGAGCCCGAGCTGCGGGCGTCGATCCACCCGGCGACCGCCGAGCGCCTCGGCATCGCCGACGGCGAGCTCATCGAGCTCGCGAACAGCCGCGGGCGCGTCGCCTGCCGTGCCCGGCTCACGACCGAGGTGCGGGTCGAGACGGTGTTCCTCCCGTTCCACTTCGGCGACGACCGTGCGGCGAACCTGCTCACGAGCGACCTCGTCGACCCCGTGTCGGCCATGCCCGAGTTCAAGACCAATCGCGTGCGCCTGCGCCCCGCAGCGCGCCTCGCAGAAGCCGGAGCCTCGACATGACCACGCCGCAGCGCATCGTCCTCCTCGGGTACGGCCCCGTCGGCGCCCGCTTCGTCGAGGAGCTGCTGCCGTCCGTCGCCGACGGTTCGCTCGACCTGACCGTCGTCGGCGGCGAACCGGTCGAGGCGTACAACCGCGTGCTCGTCGCCGAGTACGCCGTCGGCGGCACCGAGCTCGAGTCGATGCTCGTCGGCGATCGCGCGGCCGCGGAGGCCGCCGGGGTCAGGATGCGGCTCGGCGTCGCCGCCCGCGCGATCGACCGCGACGCCCGCACCGTCGAGCTCGACACGGGTGAACGTCTCGACTACGACCGTCTCGTCCTCGCGACGGGCGCCCGCGCGAACGTGCCGACCCTCGACGGCGTCGAGCGCCATCGTCGCGACCTCGTCTCCCTCGAGAAGTACGCCGACGCGCTCGTCGGCCGCGACGACGCGCTGCCGGCCGGCGTCACCGCGCTGCGCGACCTCGCCGACGCGGAGCAGGTGCTCGCCGCGGTCCGAGCGCGCCGCCGGATCATCGTGCTCGGCGCCGGGGTGCTCGGACTTGAACTCGCGCTCGCGGCCGCGCACGCGGGCGCCGACGTCTGCGTCGTGCACCACGGCCCGCACCCGATGCCCCGCAACCTCGATCGGGGCGCGGGGCTCGTGCTCCGTGCCGCGCTCCGGCGCACGGGCGTCACCGTCGTCGTGAACTCGCGAGCCGAGGCGGTCGGCTTCCGCGACGAGGCCGACGGCACGCGACGTTTCGACCAACTCGTCACCGCCGACGGCAAGCAGCTCCGCGGCGACCTGCTCGTGCTCTCGTGCGGCGTCAGCGCCCGCACCGAGCTCGCCACGCTCGCCGGGCTCCGCACGGCGGCCGGCATCGTCGTGCACCCCTGGCTCGCCTCCTGGAGCGACCCCGCCGTCTTCGCCATCGGCGACTGCGCGCAGATCGTCGAACGCACCGAGGAGAACGCGCACGAGCGCACGCTGCCGGGCGCGCCGTCGGGTCTCATCGGACCGGGCTGGCGGCAGGCCGACTGGCTCGCGGCGAGGTTCGCGGCCGAGGCCCGCGACGAGGCATCCGCTGATTCGACGACGGACGGCGCCGACCGCTCGCCGCGCGACGAAGGCGTTGCG
Source organism: Agromyces sp. NPDC057679 (assembly GCF_042799635.1). Taxonomy (NCBI): domain Bacteria; kingdom Bacillati; phylum Actinomycetota; class Actinomycetes; order Micrococcales; family Microbacteriaceae; genus Agromyces; species Agromyces sp. NPDC057679. The sequence continues at coordinate 621,267 of NZ_JBHVIK010000003.1, forward strand.
CCGCCGGCCGAACGCGCTGCGCCGCCCGCCGAGCGCGAGCCGATCGTCATGCTGAAGGCCGAGCACCTCGACGTCGTCGCCGTCGGCGACGTCGGGGCCGAGCCGTGGGACGAGGACCCCGCGCACCCGCAGCGCCGGGTGGCGCAGTGGGCCGACCCCGAGCACCACCGCTACGTGAAGATGGTGACCGAGGGCGGCGTGCTCACGGCGTTCGCGAGCGTCGGGATGCCGCGCACCGCCGCCGAGCTGACGCTGCTCTTCGAGCGCCGAGGCGAGCTCCCGGCCGACCGCTCGCTGCTGCTCCGCTTCGACGGACCCGACGACGACCCCGCAGCCTCGGGCGACGCGTTCGCCCCCGCCGCGACGGTCTGCTGGTGCAACGGCGTCACGGTGGAACGCATCGAGGCCTCGGCGGCGGGCGGCAGCACGACGGTCGAGTGCGTGGGGCGCGACACCCGTGCGGGCACGGGCTGCGGCGGCTGCAAGGGGCGGATCGCCGAGGTGCTCGCGCGGGTCGCAGCGGCGGCGAGCGTCACCTCCCCCGCCGGCGAACCCGACGACGCGCCGAGTCTCGCCGGCTGATCATCGCGGCAGCGACGGTCGGCGCGCGCCGGCCGCGTTGGCCTACACCGCGACCCGGCGCTCGGCCTCGGCCTCGCGGTAGCGGTCGAGCACGAGCGCGACGAGCTCGGCCGGAGCGGGCTCGCCGGGCAGGAGCAGCGGATCGGCCACGAGTTCGGCGCCCGACGCGGCAGCCGCATCGGAGAAGGCGCCCGGCGCGAGCAGGTACGGGGCGACCGCGATGCGCTCGCCCGGGTGGACCTCGCGGATCATCTCGATCGCGTCGGGCAGGCGCGGGATCGCCGCGGCGATGAAGCCGACCGTGACCGATCGGCCCAGCTTGAGCCCGAGCCTGCGGGCGGTCTCGAAGCACTCCCGGACCGCGCGGGGGTCGTTCGACCCGGCGGCGGCGAGCACGACGGCGTCGTCGCGCTCGAGGCCCGCGCGCGCGAGTCGGCCCGCGAGCACCTCGACGATGCGGTCGTCGGGGCCGAGCGCCTCGGCGAGCCCCGCATCCGCCCCGATCCGCTGGAGCCCGAGGGAGAGCCCGGTGCGCACGTGGAAACCCGCCGACAGCACGAGCGGCACGATCACCGGCGCAGGGCCGTCGCCGCTCACGAGGTCGACGGCGAGGTCGCCGTCGCGGGCGTCGACGAAGCTGATGGCGACGTCGAGCTCGGGCCTGGCCGAGGCGACGCCGTCGACGAGGCGCATGATCGCCTCCCGATTGGCCCCGGAGGGCGCACCGTGCGTCACCGCGACGAGACGGAGCGGCGCTGCCACCGCCGCGTCGTCATCGCGCGGGCCCGGCACTGCACTCGTGACGACCATGCTCCGACCCGCGCTCTCCGGCGGGGAATCGGTGGTGCCCGCCGATTCGACGGTATGAAGCGGGTGTTACGGGGCGGCGAGCCCGATGTTTCGGGCGCGTGAAGAACGGCTCACGCGTTCGTGCCGCCCGACCCCTCCCCGAGCAGTTCGGGTCGCACGCGACGCGTGCGCTCGAGCTGCTGCTCGTGCCGCCATGCGGCGACCGCGCCGTGGTTGCCGGAGCGGAGCACCGGCGGCACCTCGAGGCCGCGCCACTCGGCGGGCTTGGTGTAGCTCGGGTACTCGAGCAGGCCGTTCTCGTGGGACTCCTCGACGAGCGACTCGGGGTTGCCGACGACGCCGGGGACGAGCCGCCCCGCCGCCTCGATCATCGCCATGACGGCGACCTCGCCGCCGTTGAGCACGTAGTCGCCGAGCGAGATGAGGCGCACGCGCATGCGCGTCGAGTAGTGGTCGACGACGCGCTGGTCGATGCCCTCGTAGCGCCCGCAGGCGAAGACGAGGTGCTGCTCCTCGGCGAGTTCGCGGGCGATCGCCTGCGTGAACGGCTCGCCCGCGGGCGAGGGCACGATGAGCAGTGCCTCGGATGCCTCGTCGCCGACGATCGAGTCGAGGGCCTCGCCCCACGGCTCGGGCTTCATGACCATGCCCGCACCGCCGCCGTACGGCGTGTCGTCGACGGTGCGGTGACGGTCGTGCGTGAAGTCGCGCAGGTCGTGCGCGGTCACCTCGAGGAGGCCGGACTCGCGCGCCTTGCCCAGGAGCGACAGGTCGAGCACCGAGAAGAACTCGGGGAAGATCGTGACGATGTCGACGCGCATCGGGGGCCTATTCGGCGGCTGCGTCGCCGTCGCCGGCGGGCGAGGCCTCGTCATCGGCCGACCCGCTCTCGGCGAGCTCTTCGAAGAGCCCGGCCGGCGGGGTGACCGTGAGGGTGCCTGCGGCGAGGTCGACCTCGGGCACGATCGCCGAGACGAACGGCACCATGACGTCGCGACCGCCGGGACGCTCATGGTCGACGCGGACGATCAGCAGGTCTTGTGCGGGGAGGTGCTCGACGTGCACGACCTCGCCGATGCGCACGCCATCTCGGAGCACGGCGAGCCCGATGAGCTGGTGGTCGTACCAGGCGTCGTCTTCAGGATCCTCGTCGTCGACCTGGTCGACCCAGAGGATGGCCTTCAGCAGCGTCTCGGCCGCCGTGCGGTCGTCGACGCCCTCGAAGAACCCGACGGGCTGCCCGTTGTACCAGCGCACCTCTCGGAGCGTCAGGTGCTTGCCGTGCCACGGCGAGTCCTTCGGAACCTGCAGCGAGAACACGGCGCCGGGGACGAAGCGACGCTCGGGGTCGTCGGTGTAGAGCTCGAGCTTGATGGCGCCCTTCAGGCCGTGCGCCTTCGTCAGGCGCCCGACCCGGAGCTGCGTACCCGGTGCGTCGGCCACGTCAGTCGTCGGTGTCGACGACGTCGACACGCACACGGCGGCCATCGGCCAGCGCGGTCACGAGCGTGCGGAGCGCCTTGGCCGTACGGCCGGCGCGTCCGATGACGCGACCGAGGTCCTCGGGGTTCACGTGAACCTCGAGGACCTCGCCACGTGCGCTCGACGCGGAGACGACCCTCACGTCGTCAGGGTGATCGACGATCCCCTTGACGAGGTGTTCGAGCGCGGACTGGAGCAAGGCTTACGCCTCGTCCGTCGCGGTCTCCGCAGCCTCGGCCTCTGCCTCGGCGGGGGCCTCTTCGGCCTTGGGTGCCGGCTTCTCGGCCTTGGGCTTCAGCACCGGCTTCTTCTTCTCGTCGGCGACGAACTCGACCTTGGCGGCCTTCGTCTGCACGGTCGAGACGGCGTTCGCGTCGCCCTTGAACTTGCCCCAGTCGCCCGTGAGCTTGAGGATGGCGGCGACCTGCTCGGTCGGCTGTGCGCCGACGGAGAGCCAGTACTGGGCACGCTCCGAGTCGACCTCGATGAACGAGGGCTGCTCGGTAGGGTGGTACTTGCCGATCTCCTCGATCACACGACCGTCGCGCTTGGTGCGCGAGTCGGCGACGACGATGCGGTAGTACGGCGCACGGATCTTGCCGAGACGCTTGAGACGGATCTTGACAGCCACGATTCTCCTGAATGTGTAGAAAGGTTGAACCGATCGCCTGGAGCGTGGGGTGCACACCCGGCGGAAGCTCGAAAATGGTCGGACCACGGCCTGATAGAGGGTCGGGCGGCGATCCAACCCCCTATTCTGCCAGATTCGGCGGTCTCCCGCGAACCGGCGCCGCGTCGGCGCGTCATCGCAGACGCGCCATCCACTCCTCGATGCCGTCGGCGTCGATGGGCAGCCCGGCCGAGAGCACCTCGCTGCCCTCGCCGGTGACCACGAGGTCGTCCTCGAGGCGCACCCCGAGGCCGCGGAGCTCGGGCGGGAGGGTCTCGTCGAAGGCGTGGAAGTAGAGCCCGGGTTCGACGGTCAGCACCATTCCGGGGCGCATCTTCGCCCCCTGGTAGGCGGCGTGACTCGCCGTCGAGCAGTCGTGCACGTCGATGCCGAGGTGGTGCCCGACCCCGCACACGATGTAGCGGCGGTGCTGCTGGCCCCCCGGCGAGAGGGCCTCGTCGACCGAGACCGGCAGGAGCCCCCAGTCGGCGAGTCCCGTCGCGAGCACCTCCATGCAGGCGGTGTGGAAGTCGGCCCAGTCGCGACCCGGTCCGACGGCCGCGAGGCCCGCACGGTGCGACCGCTCGACGAGGTCGTGGACCTCCCGCTGCGCCGTCGAGAACCGCCCCGATGCGGGCAGCGTCCGCGTGACGTCGGCGGTGTAGCCCGAGCGGCGCTCGACGCCGAGATCGAGCAGCAGCAGGGCCTCGGGGTCGACGTCGCCCTCTGCGCGCACCCAGTGCAGGACCGGCGCGTGCGCGCCCGAGCCGACGATCGACGCGTAGCCCACCCCGGCGCCGAAGGTGCGCGCGTGCCGGTCGAAGGTGCCCTGCAGCCAGCGCTCTCCCCCGCGGCGCACCGCCTGCGGGATCTCGAGCGCGGTCGCGGCGAACCCGTCGATCGTCGTGTCGACGGCCGCGCGCAGCTCCTCGAGCTCCCACTCGTCCTTGATCATGCGGAGCTCGGCGAGCACCCGGTCGAGCTCGGACGAACGGGGGCGGGTGCTGAGCGCGGCGGCCGGGCCCGAGGCGGCGGGCGTGCCGGCCAACAGGGCGTCGGCGGGCAGTTCGAGCTCCTCGAGGCGCCGGGTGCGCACGCCGAGCGCGTCGCCGTACTCGCGGAGACCGGGCATCGGGCCGACCCAGAGTTCGCCGCGGAGCGGGTCCGCGAAGAATCCGGCGTCGCCCGGGCGGAAGGGTGCCGGCAGGTACAGCGTCGCCTCGTGGCCGCCCGCGACCGGGTCGAGCACGAGCACCGCATCCTCGATCGCGGCGCCGACGAGCCACAGGAAGTCGCTGTCGGCACGGAACTCGTACGCGTTGTCGTTCACCCGCATGGGCGCCCGGCCCGCGGCGACGGCGAGCACGCGGCCCGGCAGCGCCTCCCCCAGCCGGCCCCGGTGTCGAGCGCCGGCCTCGGCGGCGCCCGACGGCACGACCGGCGTGCGATCGGCCTCGCCCCAGCCCTGGAGCATCCACTCGCTGAAGCCGGGCGCCTCGGCGAGCCGCGGCATGCGCGGGTCGGGCTCGGCCGGCTGCGGCATCGATCGCGCAGGGGCGGCCGGCGCCGCCGTCGCGGGCACGACGAGTTCGGCGACGGCGTCGGGGGCGTCATTGGTGGTCATCGGGTCTCCTCCCGGCCCGCGGTGCGCGGGCCATCCGGTGCTGGTGCCATGCCGAGGCGGACCTCGAGGGCGGTGAACAGTCGCTCGGCGACGTCGCCCTGGTGCAGGCCGTCGTGCTCGAACTCATTGGTGATCCACGCCTCGAGGGCGCCGACGCGTGCGGCCGTCTCGAGCGAGAGACCCGCATCCACGTACATGTCGTCGTGGTAGACGGCCGCCTGGACGGGCACCTCGTTCGCGGCGAGGCGCGGCGGGTCGTAGAGCGCGATCGGCACCCGCGACCCGGCGAGCCGCTCGACGCCGGCACGGAAGCCGCGCAGCGCCCGGATCTCCTCGAACATCCACGGGAACACCATCTCACCGGTGAAGCGCAGCGGCCGAGCCGCGGGGTCGAAGTCGGGGTGGGCCGCCCGGGCTCGCTCGGCCGCCCATGCGGTCGGCCCCTCGCCGTAGATGCTCTCCTGCAGCGCGATGAACAGCGGGTTGCGCTCGAAGCCGGTGAGCCGCTGCACCTCGGCGAGGAAGGTCGTCGACAGGCGCGTCTCCGAGGCATCCGCCCAGGCTTCGTCGAACACCCAGTGCACGCGGTCGAACCCGACCGCCATCCCGAAGTCGAAGCCGAGCGTCTGGAGTCGCCGCACGGTGAGCCGGTCGCCGTCGGGGAGGCGCACGTCGTGCGCGTCGAGGTGGTCGGCGACCCGGCCGATGCGTTCGACCAGGTGCGGGAAGCGACGGTCGAAGGCCGCGTTCTTCGCGCGCACGCGTGGGAAGGTGCGGGCGTAGACCTGCTCGGCCGAGGGGTCGAGCGACGGCAGTCCCCCGGCGATCGCCGCCGCGACGATCGCGTCGGGGGCGACCGAGAGGTAGTGGAGCGTGAGGAACCCGCCGTAGCTCTGGCCGAGCGTCCACCAGGGCTCGCCGTCGTAGTGGGCCTTCCGCACCGCCTCGAGGTCGCGCACGATCGAGTCGGCGCGGTGCAGCGAGAGCCGGCGGGCCTGCTCGGCCGCGTCGAGGGCGGCGAACGCGTCGCCGTCGAGCGGCGTGGAGCGCCCCGTCCCCCGCTGGTCGGGCAGCACCACGCGGAACCGTTCGAGTGCGGCCGCGAGGAAGCCGTCGCGGCCGGTCGGCCGGGGCGACTTGCCGCCCGGTCCGCCCTGCAGGTAGACGAGGAGCGGCAGGCGCTCGTGCGCGCGGCGGGCGTCGACGAGCTCGCGCGAGAACACCCGGATCGTCTCGCCGTCGGGGTCGTCCCAGTCGAGCGGGACGTCGGTCCACAGCTCGCGGGCGAGGACGTCCCGACCGACGAGGTAGCCGGCGCCGCTCATCGTGCGGCCGTCCGCACGCGCGAGTCGAGCACGGCGTAGAGCAGGTCGACGACGAGGTTGGCGACGACGACGAAGACGCCGCCGAGGAGCACGATCGCGATCACCACGGGGCGGTCCTGCATCGCGACGCTCGTCACGGCCAGGCTGCCGACCCCGAGCAGGCCGAAGACCTGCTCGATGACGATCACGCCGCCGAGCATGAGGCCGATGTCGATGCCGAGCTGCGTGACGAGCGGCGGCATCGCACTGCGGAACGCGTGCGTGTACGTGATCCGGCGCTCCGTGAGGCCCTTCGCGCGCGCCGTGCGGATGTAGTCCTGGCCGAGCACCTCGAGCATCTGGCCGCGGGTGAGCCGTGCGTACACCGCCGCGACGACGAGCGCGAGCGTCGTCCACGGCAGGATCAGGTGCCACGCCCAGCCGAGCGGATCCTGCGCGAACGGCACGTACCCGCCGGGCGGGAACAGCGTGACCCCGGCCTTCGTCGGCAGGAAGTACAGCAGGAACAGCGCCATCATGCCGAGCACGAACGTCGGGAAGCTGATGCCGACGATCGCGAAGCCCTGCCCGAGCCGGTCGCGGAGGCTTCCCGGGTGCTTCGCCGAAGCGATGCCGATCGGGATGCCGATCGCGAGCCACAGCACGACGGCGCCGAACACGAGCGACATCGTCACCGGGATGCGCGCGTACAGCAGGTCGGAGACCGGCAGGCCCGAGCGGTACGAGAAGCCGATGTCGCCGCGGAGCAGGTTGCCGATGAAGTTCAGGTACTGGACGTAGATCGGCTGGTCGAGCCCCAGCTTCACGCGGATCTGCGCCATGAGCTCCTCGGTCGCCTTGTCGCCCGCGATGATCCGGGCGGGGTCCGACGGCGAGACGTAGAAGAGCACGAACACGAACACGCTGAGCAGGAACAGCACGAGCAGGCCGAAGCCGACGCGCGAGAGGATGAAGCGGGTCATTTGCCCTTGCCCCCCTTCGATGCGGCGGGGTCGAGCGCATCGCGCAGGCCGTCGCCGAGCAGGTTGAATGCGAGCGTGAGGGCGAGCAGGGCGCCGCCGGGCACCACGACCATCCACCACGCGATGAGGTAGAGCGACCCGTTCGCCGCGTCGGCGAGCATGTTGCCCCAGCTCGGCGTCGGCGGCACGATGCCGAGGCCGAGGAACGAGAGCGTCGCCTCGAACACGATCGCCGACGGGATCATGAGGGTCGTGTAGACGATGATCGGCACGACGAGGTTCGGCAGGATGTCGCGGAACATGATCGACACGCGACCCGCGCCGAGGGAGCGCGCCGCCTCGACGAACTCGCGGTGGCGGAGCGCGATGACCTGCCCGCGGATGACCCGGGCGAGCCCCGTCCAGCTGAAGAACACGATCACGGCGATCGACAGCGGCAGGCTCGGCCCGAGCACTGCGACGAGCGCGATCGCGCAGAGCAGGAAGGGCACGCTCATCACGAGATCGGTGATGCGGCTGAGGACCGTGTCGACGGTGCCGCCGAAGAAGCCCGCGACGACACCGACCACGACGCCGATGAGCGAGGCGGCGATCGAGGCGACGACGCCGACGAGCAGCGACACCTGCGCTCCGTACGCGAGCCGGACGAGGACGTCGCGCCCGAGCTGGTCGGCGCCGAACAGGAACTCGGCGGACGGGCCGACCGGGATGCCGGAGGGGCTGAGCCCGGTCTCGCGGAACTGCTCGGTCGGGCCGTGGCCCGTCCACGCCGCGACGAGCGGTGCACCGAGTGCGAAGGCGACGATGAGCAGGATGACCGCGATCGAGGCGATGCTCGCCGGGTCGCGGCGCAGCCGCGCGAAGGTCAGCGACCACGAGCCGCGCAGCTGCACGTCGGCGGCGTTGCGCGCCGCGATCGCGGCGGTCTTCGGCGTGGCGAGCCGGGGGGCGGGGGGCTTCGAGGTCGAGGTGCTCATCGGCGGGTCCCTCCGATCGCGGGCTCCGGCAGGAGCACCGGCGCGGGACCGGCCTCCCTGGGCCGCGCGGCGCGCACGAGCTTCCGTCTGGCCGGCGTGTGCGGGATCTCGGGCGCGGCCGCCGCGAGCAGGCGCTTCGTGAACGGCTGCTGCGGGTCGCGGTAGAGCCGATCCGCGTCGTCGAGTTCGATGATGCGTCCGCCCTCCATCACCGCGATGCGGTCGCAGACGTGGCGCACGACCGACAGGTCGTGCGAGATGAACAGGTAGGTGAGTCCGAGGGTGCGCTGCAGCTCGTCGAGGAGGTTCAGCACCTGCGCCTGGATCGACACGTCGAGCGCCGAGACGGGCTCGTCGAGGATCACGAGCTCGGGCTTCAGCGCGATCGCACGGGCGATGCCGATGCGCTGGCGCTGGCCGCCCGAGAACTGCGACGGGAAGCGGTTGTAGTGCTCGGGGTTGAGGCCGACGAGCTCCATGAGCTCCTGCACCTCGGCGCGGCGCTCGACGCCGGAGGCGAGCCCGTGGATCCGGAACGGATCGCCGATGATCGAGCCGACCCGGCGTCGCGGGTTGAGCGAGCCGAACGGATCCTGGAACACCACCTGGACCCGGCGACGCAGCGAGCGCCACTCGCGTCGGCCGAGCGTCGAGAGCTCGTGGCCGTCGAAGGTCACGCTGCCCGAGGTCGGCGCGACGAGCCCCGCGATCGCGCGGGCGAGCGTCGTCTTGCCGCAGCCCGACTCGCCGACCAGCCCGAGGGTCTCGCCGCGACGCACCTCGAGCGTGATGTCGTCGAGCACGACCCGAGCTGGGGCGCGGCGCTGGGGGAACGCGAGCTGCAGCGACTCGACGCGGACGATCGAGGCGTCGGCGGCGGGGTCGTCGGAGCGGGCCTCGACCGCGGGCGGCGGTTCGGGCGCCGGCGGTTCGCCGGGTTCGCCCTCGAGCCAGCACGCGACCTCGGTGCCGTCGTCGTAGCGGCGGAGCGGCGGGCGCTCGGAGCAGATCGACATCGCGTCGGGGCATCGGGCGGCGAACGCGCAGCCCGCGGGCGGGGCGAGCAGGCTCGGCGGCCGGCCGCCGATCGGCACGAGCGGGGTGCCCGGCTCGCGGTTGAACGAGGAGGAGCGGAGCAGGCCCGCGGTGTACGGGTGCGCGGGCGAGCCGAGCACGCTCGCACTCGTCCCGAGCTCCATACGACGACCGGCGTACATCACCATCACCCGGTCGGCGACCCGGGCGAGCACGCCGAGGTCGTGGCTGATCATCACGACGGTCGCCCCGAACTCGCGGCGCATCTCGTCGAGCAGGTCGAGGATCTGCGCCTGCACGGTGGAGTCGAGCGCCGTGGTCGGTTCGTCGGCGATGATGAGCGCCGGCCCCAGCGAGAGCGCCATCGCGATCATCACGCGCTGCCGCATCCCGCCCGAGAACTGGTGCGGGTAGGCGTCGAACCGCGCCGCGGCGTCGGGGATGCGGACGCGTTCGAGCAGCTCGATCGCCCGCGCCTTCGCCGCCTGGTGCGAGATCTTCTCGTGGGCGCGGATCTGCTCGACGATCTGCCAGCCGACGGTGTACTGGGGGTGCAGGCTCGAGAGCGGATCCTGGAAGATCATGCCGATCTCCCGGCCGCGCACCGAGCGCATCGCCTCGCCGTCGAGGGCGAGCAGGTCGCGGCCGCGGAAGTCGACCGTGCCGCTCGTGCGCGCACCGGCGACGAGCCCCATGATCGACTGCACCATCACGGATTTGCCGGATCCCGACTCGCCGACGATGCCGAAGAACTCGCCCTCGTGCACGGCGAAGGAGACGTCCTGCACGGCATGCACGGTGCCGTCCTCGGTGGGGATGTCGACGACGAGATTCGAGACCTCGAGAAGCGCCATTGCGTGGTCCTTTCCTCCGAGCGGGCGACCGGCCTCACGGCCGGCCGCCCCACGGTTCATGGATGACTCGTGACCTGCGTCAGCCGTTCAGCCAGACGTTGGTCCAGTCCCCGTTCTGGCTCTGCGCGTACTCGACGAACCCGCCGACGCGCGCCGAGTGGTAGTTCGGCTTGAGCCGGTAGGCGATGCTCACCATCGGCGAGTCCGCCATGACGGCCTCGTCGACCTGGTGCCAGAGGTCGCCGGCCTCCTCGGGGGTGGCGGCGGCGAGCGCCCGCTCGGCGAGCGCGTTCGCCGCGTCGCTGTCGTAGTCGACGTAGTTGTAGGTCTGCGGCGTGCCGTCGAAGACGAACTGCGGCTGGAAGACGCTGCGCGCGGCACCGCCCTGCCAGTCGGGCGACCAGCCGACGAGCGCGATGTCCCAGGCGCCCGAGGTCGCGTTCTCGGGGTTGGTCATGAAGTTCGCGTAGTAGTCGGTCGGCGGCACCGGCGTGAGCTCGACGGTGATGCCGGCGCGTTCGAGGCTGGCCTGCACGGTCTGCGCGATGTCGGGCTGGGTGCCCACGTTGCGGTACGGCAGTTTGAGGGTGATGCCGTCGGGGAAGCCGGCTTCGGCGAGCAGCTGCTTGGCCTTCTCGGGGTCGCCCTTGCCGTCGTTCGCGGGGTACGGGTCGTATGCCTCGTAGCCGAGGATGCCGGGCCCGAAGATGCCGTTGGTGACGCCGGCGAGCTCCTCGCCCCCCATGGTCTGCACGACCGCGGTCTTGTCGATCGCGTACTGCAGCGCCTGGCGGAGCTTGAGATCGGCGAGCGCGCCGCCGTTGTTCGGCGACTTGGTGTTGATCCACATGAACTGGTCGACGCCGCCGTTCTCCATCGTGGAGAACTTGTCGTCGTTCTGCGCCTTGAGCTGCTGGATGTTCGCGGGGCTCGGAGTCAGGTCGAACAGCAGGTCGGCGGAGCCCGCCTGCAGCTGCTGCATCGCGGCGTCGCCCTCGACGCCCATCGTCATCTCGATCGAGTCGACGTAGGCCTTGCGCAGCGGGTCGCTGTCGGGGTTCCATGCCTCGTTGCGCTCGAGCACGAGCTTGGCGTCGGGCGTGTAGTCGGCCACCTTGTAGGGGCCGGAGGAGACGAAGCTGCGGCGGAACTCGGGCGAGTCGGGCAGGTTGTCGAGCGCCTCGATGGGGGCGGGGTCGGCCGCGTCGAGCGAGAGCATGAAGGGGAAGTCGCTCGCGGGCTTCGTGAGCGTGAACACGACGGTGGTGTCGTCGGGCGTCTCGATGCCCGTGATGTCGGTGTTCTCGATGTACTCGCGCATGGGGTCGACCTCGGGGGCGACGGCGGCGAAGCCGGTGCAGAACTCCTCCATGCCCTCGATCAGGCCGGTGAAGTACCCGGCGAGCGCACCGGAGATGAGCGGGTTGCAGAGCCGCTTGATCCCGCGCTCCACGTCGGCTGCGACGATCGCGCGCTCGCCGTCGGGGGCGCCCCAGGTGATGCCGTCGCGCAGCGTGATGCGGTAGCTCAGGCCGTCGGCACTGGGTTCGGGCACAGCCTCGGCGAGGTCGGGCTGCAGCACGATCCGCTCGGCGGCGTCGTTGCTCGCCGAGTAGCTCAGCAGTGAGCGGGAGATCGAGCGCATGACGTTGTAGGTGGGCACGTACGCGACGAGCTGGGGGTCGAGGTGGTCGACGTCGCCGTTGGCGAGGACCTTGAGCGTGCCGCCGGTCTTGGGTTCACCCCCGCCCGCGGACTCGTCGGTCGATGGCGCGCACGCGGCCAGCGCGAGCACCGTGGCGACGGTGAGGGCGGTGGCAGGCACGAGGAGCTTCCGGGACATCGGTCACCTTCGGGTTCATCCGTGCCGCGATGCCGGACAGCACCGCGGATCGCCGGCTGCGACGGGGGCCTGCGGCCGCCCGGCCCCTCCGATGGGGCCCGGCGAACCTCGGACGCGCTTCGTCGAACAATCCGCGATGTGTGGCATATTACACATCACACAGTAGGATTGTCGACATGACCGATGTCATCGCCGCCATGCGGGTACTGGATGCCGCGGCGCTCCGCGCCCGCGTCGACCTCCCCCACGCCGTCCGCGCACTGCAGGATGCGCTTCGCGCCGGATTCGACCCTGACGACGATCCGCCGCGATCGATCGTCGACGTCCGGCACGGGCAGCTGCTGCTGATGCCGGCCGACCTCGGGCGCTACGCGGGGCAGAAGCTCGCGACGGTCGCCCCCGCCAACCCCGGGCGCGGCCTCGAACGCATCCAGGCCGTCTACATCGTGATCGACGCCGAGACCCTCTCCCCCGTCGCCCTGCTCGACGGCACCGAGCTCACGAACCTGCGCACCCCCGCGATGTCGGCCGCGATGCTCGACCTCGTCGCCGAGCCCGACGCCGCGAGCCTCGTGGTGTTCGGCACCGGCCCGCAGGGCGTCCGCCACGTCGAGGCGATGCGAGCCATCCGCCCGGTCGAGCGGGTGCGCTTCGTCGGCCGCGATCGGGGTCGGGCCGAACGCGCGGCGGCGGCCGTCGGGGCCTCCGGCCTCGACGTCGCCGTCGGCACCGCCGACGATGTCGCCGACGCCGACCTCGTGGTGTGCGCGACGACCGCGCGCGAACCGCTCTTCGACGCCGCCCTCGTGCGCGACCGCACCGCCGTCGTGGCCGTCGGATCGCACGAGCGCGACGCCCGCGAACTGCCGGGGGCGCTCCTCGGGCGTGCGCAGGTGATCGTCGAGACCGAGCGGGTGTCGCGCACGGAGGCCGGGGATGTGATCATGGCCGTCGAGGAGGGGCACCTCTCCGCCGGCGACGTCGTGGCGATGGCCCGGATCGCGACCGGAGACGTCGCCGTGGCGCGTGACCGTCCGCGGGTCGTGAAGACCTGCGGCATGGGATGGCAGGATCTCGCGGTCGCCGCGGCCGCGATCGAGGTGGAGGGCGCGTGATGCACTGGAGCACCGAGGACTGGCACACGGCCGGCGAACCGTTCCGGATCGTCGAGGGCGTCGCGACCGATGGGGCGACCGTCGCCGAGCGGCGGGTGCACGCGATGACCGGCGAACCCGATGCCGTGCGCCGCTTCCTCTGCCTCGAGCCACGCGGCCACGACGACATGTACGGCGGGTTCATCACGCCGCCCGACGACGACGGCGCCGACTTCGGCGTGCTGTTCTGGCACAAGGACGGCTTCTCGACCGCCTGCGGGCACGGCACCATGGCGCTCGGGGCCTGGGCCGTCGCCACCGGGCGCGTCGACGCCCCCGACGACGGCGAGGCCGTGGTCGTGATCGACGTGCCGAGCGGACGCGTCGAGGCGCGCGTGCAGCGCTCGGGGGGCGTCACCACGGGCGTCGTCTTCCGGAACGTGACCTCCCGCGTGCTCGCCCGCGGCATCCCCCTCGCGACGAGCCGCGGCGAGGTGCTCGTCGACCTCGTCTTCGGCGGCGCCGTCTACGCCACCATGCCCGCCGCGTCGCTCGGCCTCGAGGTGACGCCCGCGCACACGACCGAGCTCATCAGGCTCGGCCGCGAGATCAAGTGGGCGCTGAACGACCACCCCGCCGCGCAGCTCGACGACGACCGGCTCTCGGGGGTCTACGGCACGATCCTCGTCGACGAGCTCGGCCGCACCGACGACGGCCCGTGGCAGCGCAACGTCACGGTCTTCGCCGACGGCGAGGTCGACCGCAGCCCGTGCGGCTCGGGCACCGCCTCGCGCGTCGCGTTGCTCGCCCACACGGGCGAGCTCGCCGACGGCGAGACGCTCACGCACGACTCGATCATCGGCACCCGGTTCCTCGCGCGCGTCGCCGAGCGCACCGCCGACGGGGTCATCCCCGAGGTCACCGGTCAGGCGTACCGGGTCGGCCGCTGCGAGTTCGAGCTCGACCCCGCCGACCCGCTCGCCGAGGGCTTCAGCCTGCGCTGACCGCCCGCGCCCGGCGCGTCGTGCACCGCACGGCTTCAGGAACACGACCGCCGCTCAGGACGATCCATGAGATTCCGTCCTGAGCGGCGAACTTCTTCCTGAAACGGAGCGTGGCGCGGGTGCGAACCACGACGGCGGATGCCCCGGGGTCGACCCCGGGGCATCCGCCGTCGCCTTCGCGGTCGGTGCTCAGTGCTCGCCGGTGAGGCTCCCCCACCCGCTCGAACGACCCGCGGCGCTGCGCCGCTGCGGCACGCCCCAGGGGTTGTCGTCGCGGAGCGGCGCCGGGAGCAGCGCCTGCGGTGCGTTCTGGTACGCGACGCCGCGGAGGAACCGGGTGATCGCCGCGGTGCCGACGCTCGTCGCGTCGCTCGTCGTCGCCGGGTAGGGCCCGCCGTGCTGCATCGCGCTCGTGACCGAGACGCCCGTCGGCCAGCCGCCGAACAGCACCCGGCCGCTCGTCTCGGCGAGGGCGTCGACGAGGTCGGCGAGGCCGCCGTCCGCGAGCTCGGCATCGCTCGCGTGCAGCGTCGAGGTGAGGTTGCCGGGGAACAGCTCGCGCTGCACGGCGGGGAGTTCGGCCGCGTCGTCGTAGCGGACGACGATCGAGAGCGGCCCGAACGACTCCTCGAGCAGTTCGTCGCGGTGCTCGCGCAGGGTGGCGAGGTCGACCTCGACGACGGTCGGGGTGGCGAAGCGCTGCTCGGCGTCGTCGACGCGCACCGCGCCCTCGGCGAGCACGGTGACCCCGGGGGCGCCGAGCACGGCGGTGCGGCGCCCCTCGAAGGCGCGGCCGATGCCCGGGTTCAGCAAGCGGTGCTCGGCCAGCGATGCCGCCGCCTCGCCGACGGTGCCGAGCTCGGCGCCCTGCGGCACGAAGAGGAAGCCCGGCTTCGTGCAGAGTTGGCCCGCCGACCCCGACACCGAGGTGAGGAAGCCCTGCAGCAGCGCGGGGTCGCCCGCGACGGCCCCCGCGGTCGCGTAGACGGGGTTCACACTGCCGAGCTCGCCGAAGAACGGGATCGGACGCGGACGCGACGCGGCGAGGTCGGCGAGCAGCCGGCCCACGTGCGTCGACCCGGTGAAGGCGCCCGCGCGGATGCGATCGTCCTGCAGGAGGTCGACCCCGGCCTGCTGGCCCGCGACCACCTGGAAGACGCCCTCGGGCATGCCCGCCCCGGCGAGCGCGGCGGCGACGACCTCGCCCGTACGGCGCGAGAGCTCGGGATGCCCGGAGTGGGCCTTCACGATGAGCGGGCAGCCCGCCGCGAGCGCCGCCGCCGAGTCGCCGCCCGCGACCGAGAAGGCGAACGGGAAGTTCGAGGCGGCGAAGTTCAGCACGGGGCCGACGGGCTCGAGCACGCGCCGCACGTCGGGGCGCGGCCCGATCACGTACTCGGGGTCCGCGTCGTCGATCCGCGCGTCGAGGTAGCCGCCGTCGACGATCACCTCCGCGAACAGCCGCAGCTGGTTCGTGGTGCGGCGCACCTCGCCGGTGAGGCGCGCCTCGGTGAGGCCGGTCTCGCGCATCGCGATGGCGATGAGCTCGGCGGATGCCGCGTCGAGCGCGTCGGCGACGGCGACGAGTGCGGCCGCCCGGGCCTTGGGCTCGGTCTCGGCGAAGGGCCGGGCGGCGTTCGCCGCCCGACCGGCGACGGCGTCGAGGTCGATCTCGGTGGTCATGCGTGGGTCTCCAACTGGTCGGAATCGGGTGGCGTCGTCGGCGGGACGCTCAGAAGACGAATCCCTCCGGGAACGGGTCGTCGTCGTCGAGCAGGTACTGGCCGAGGCCCGTCACCCAGGCGCGGCCCGTGATCGTCGGGACGACCGCCGGGATGCCGCCGACCTCGGTCTCGCGGATGAGTCGCCCCGTGAACTCGGTGCCGATGAACGACTCGTTGACGAAGTCGGTGTCGAGTGCGAGCTCGCCCCGGGCGAAGAGCTCGGCCATGCGTGCGCTCGTGCCGGTGCCGCACGGCGACCGGTCGAACCACCCGGGGTGGATGGCCATGGCGTGCCGGGAGCGGACGGCGTCGGAACCGGGCGCGATGAACTCGACGTGGTGCACGTGGTTCGCCCCGGCGATCACGGGATGCTGCGGCGGCGCCTGCGTGTTGATCGCGTCCATGATCGCGAGCCCTGCGCGGAGGATGTCGTCCTGCCGGGCGCGGTCGAACGGCAGGCCGACGGCGTCCAGCTCGACGAGCGCGTAGAAGTTGCCGCCGAAGGCGATCGAGTACGGCACCTCGCCGTACCCGGGCACCTCGATCGAGGCATCCAGCCGCTCGGTGAAGCTCGGCACGTTCTCGATGGTGACGTGCTTCGCACGACCGTTCTCGACCGCGACGCGCGCGATGACGAGGCCGGCCGGCACGTCGAGCCGGATCTCGGTGACGGGCTCGGTCACCTCGACCATGCCGGTCTCGACGAGCACCGTCGCCACGCCGATCGTGCCGTGCCCGCACATGGGCAGGAACCCGCTCGCCTCGATGAAGACGACGCCCCAGTCGGCGTCATCGCGCGCCGGCGGCTGCAGGAGCGCGCCCGACATCGACGCGTGGCCGCGGGGCTCGTTCATGAGGAAGCCCCGCAGCCCGTCGAGGTGCTCCATCGCGTAGAGCCGTCGGTCGTTCATGGTCGCGCCGGGGATCCGGCCGACACCGCCCGTGACGACACGGGTCGGCATGCCCTCGGTATGGGAGTCGACGGCTTGGATCACCCGGCGCGCGCGCATCAGGCCTCCACCACCGAGACAGGCGCAGCGCGCATCAGGCGAGCACCGCCTGGCGTGCCGCGAGCGCGGCGAGGGCGCGCTCGGTGTCGGCGGTGACCTGGGCGTGCTGCTCGGCCGAGAGCGGGCCGCGCGGCGGGCGGGTCGGGCCGCCGTAGGAGTTGCCGCAGATGTCCATCGAGAGCTTGATGGCCTGCACGAACTCGGTGCGCGAGTCCCAGCGGAAGACCGCGACGAGCTGCTCGTAGAGCGCCTTCGCCTCGTGCCACTTGCCGTCGGCGCAGAGGTTGTAGAGCTCGACGGCCTCCTTCGGGAAGGCGTTCGGGTAGCCCGCGAACCAGCCGACGGCGCCGTTCACCATGAGCTCGAAGAGCACGTCGTCGGCACCGGCGATGACGTCGATGTCGCACTGCTCCTTGATCTCGTAGACCCGGCGCACGTCGCCCGAGAACTCCTTGATCGCGACGACCTCGGGGATCTCGGCGAGCTTCGCGACGAGCGAGGGCACGAGGTCGACCTTGGTGTCGAAGGGGTTGTTGTAGGCCATGATCGGCAGCCCGACCTTCGCGACCTCCTGGTAGTGCGCGATGACCTCGGCCTCGTTGGCGCGGTAGAGCGTCGGCGGCAGCAGGAGCACGCCGTCGGCGCCGTCCTCCTGCGAGATCTCGGCCCACTTGCGCGCCTGGTGGCTGCCGACGCCGTGCACGCCGGCGATCACGATGCCGCGGCCGTCGACGGCCTCGACAGCGACCTGGATCACCTTGCGACGCTCTTCGTCGGTGAGCGACGAGTACTCGCCGAGCGAGCCGTTCGGGCCGACGCCGCGGCAGCCGTTCGCCATGAGGAAGTCGACGTGCTCGCCGAACTTGTCGTAGTCGACGGCGAGCCCGGCGGGCGCACTCGCGTCCTCACGGAAGGCGAGGGTGGTGGCGACGACGACACCGCCCAGGTCCATGTTCTTCTCGGTCATCGGGGTTTCCATCCTGTCGGTCTCGATGCGGGTCTGGTGGGTCTCGGGGCGTCGACGGGACATCCTCGACCTCAAGTAATGTGTAATATATCACGCACTACGAGGAGATGTGCGGTTTCCCGTCAATTCTCCCCGCACGTCGGCCGATCCGACCCGCCGAGTTCGCCGAGCCTCACGGGCGCGAGCAACGGGCGGCGATCGAAGCCGGTCGCGCTGCCGCGCTCCGCACCGGCGTTCGCACCGTCGACGGCCTCCCCCGCCTCGTCGGCGCCGGCCGCCGACGCCCGCGCCTCGGCGACGATCGCCTCGACCGCGCGTCCGCAGGTCCGCGCCTGGCAGGGCCCGAGCCCGGCCCGAGTGGCGAGGCGCATCGCCCGCAGGGGTACCTCGGCGCGTTCGACGATGGCCCGCTTCGCGACCGCCTCGCAGCGGCAGACGATCGTGTCGTCGTCGAGCCACGCCGTCCAGCCGGGGCGGATGCCGTGCGCCGTCTCGAGCCGCCGCGCGAAGCGGCGCATCCGGTCGCGGACGCGGAGCGCGTCGCGCAGCCGGGGATCGTCCTGCTTGACGCCCGCCGCGCGGAATCCCGCGATCGCGCCCTCCGCGAGCGCGGCCTCGGCGCCGCCGATGCCCGTCACCTCGCCGGCGGCGAACACCTGCGGGTGCGTCGTGCGCTGCGCGTCGTCGACCACGACGAAGCGCCCGCGGCGATCGCCGGCCACCTCGCAGCCGAGCATGATCGCCGCCTCGAGCCGCGGGGTGAACCCGTGCCCGAGCGCGACGGCGTCGCACTCGATGACGCGCTCGGTGCCGGGCAGCGGCCGCCAGTCGGCGTCGAGCCGTGCGACGACCGCGCCCTCGACCCGCTCGTCGCCGAGCACGCGGACGACTCCGCTGCCGATCCGGTACGGGATGCGGTGGCGCACGAGCGCGCCCGCGTACTCCGCGAGCTCGCCCGACTTGCCGAGGAGCTGCCACGGCTTGGGCAGCCAGCCCTTGGCGAGGGCTCCGACACGGGATGCCTCGTGGACGCCGACGACCTCCGAGCCGACGAGCGCCAGCGACTGGGCGACGGGCAGCAGGAACGGCCCCGCCCCGGCGACGAGCGTGCGCCGCCCGACAGAGACGCCGTCGCGCTTCGCGAGGGCCTGGGCGGCGCCCGCGGTGGTCACCCCGGGCAGCGTCCACCCCGGGATCGGCAGGGCGAGGTCGTGGGCTCCCGTCGCGATGACGAGCGCATCGGCCTCGACGACCACGGCATCACGGCCGGCGCCGTCGACGGGGCCGACGGCGGCGCGGAGCACCACGGCACGGCCCGCCCCATCGGCAGGCTCGCACAGCTCGACCGACCACACCGCGGCACCCGAGTGCACGTCGGCGCCGGCGAGCGCGGCCTGCAACTGCTCGAAGCGCCGCGTCCCGTGCTGCATGCGCGGATCGGTCAGCCCCGGGCGATGGCGCCAGAACTGCCCGCCCGGACGCGCGCCCTCGTCGAGCACGGTCACGTGCGCGCCGGCGGCGAGCGCCGCCTCGGCGGCGGCGAGTCCGGCCGGCCCGGCCCCGAGGATCGCGACGCGGGTCATCCGCGCACCTCCCGTTCGATGCGGTCGCCGGCGACGGCCTCGCGCTGGCACGCGCGCACGCCTTCGACGCCGTTGACGGTGACGAGGCAGTCGTGGCAGACCCCGATGCCGCAGAAGACACCGCGTTCGCCCTGCTGCGCGCCGCGCCACGCGACCCGGCCCGAGCCGAGCAGCACGCCGGCGATCGTCTGGCCCGCGCGCCCGGAGACCGCCTCGCCCTCGACGAGGATCTCGACGGTGCCGTTCACGCCCGGCACACCGCTCGCGCCGACCGCCCGGATCGCGTCGCGTCCGTTCCTCCCCCCGCTCACGCGGCCGCTCCGATCCCCGGGCGCCCCGGCAGGAACGGCACCGGGTCGAGCGAGGTCGGTGCGCCGAGCACGGCGTGGGCGACGAGCTCGGCCGTCGCCGGGGCGAGGCCGATGCCGGCTCCCTCGTGCCCGGTGGCGTGGAAGAGCCCGCCGATGCGAGGGTCCTCCCCGATCACGGGCAGATGGTCGGGGGCGTACGGGCGGAACCCGAAGTAGCTGCGGAGCAGGATGGTCTCCTCGAGGAAGGGGAAGAGCCGGGTCGCCTTGGCCGCGATCGCACGCACCGGGTCGACCCCGGGGCGCTCGTCGAAGCCCACGCGCTCCCGGCTCGACCCGATGAGCACGGTGCCGCCGGGGGTCGACTCGACGACGGTCGAGGTCTGCAGCGCGGCATCCCCCGAACCGACCGCCCCGACGTAGTCGGCGTCGTAGACCTTGTGAAAGACCCGCTGGGGCATCGGAGCAGTGACGAGGATGACGCCGCGGCGCGGCCGGATGTCGATCGGCGCGCCGAGGCGGCGGCCGAGCTCGCCCGCCCAGGGGCCCGCGCAGTTGACGACGGCGTCGACCTCGATCGGGCCCGAGGTCGTCTCGACGGCCGCGATGCGTCCGCCCGCGGTGCGCGCGCCGGTCACCTCGGCGACGAGGAGGCGGGCACCCCGCCGGATGGCCGCGGCGGCGAGGGCCTGGGTCGTGTTCGACGGCTGCAGCTGGGCGTCGTCGGGGTAGTGGATCGCGAGGGCGACCTCGGGCGAGAGGTGCGGCTCGGCCGCGAGCAGCGCCTCGGCGTCGAGCTCCTCCGCCCGGATGCCGATTCCTCGCTGCGCCGCGGCGAAGCGGCGCAGCGCCTCCTCTCCGCCCGAGAACGCGACGACGACGCCGCCCTTCGCCTCGAACTCGGTCTCGGGCTGGCCGCCCGCACGCTCGGCGTCGAGCCGTTCCGCGAGCGCCCGCCAGCGCGCGTTCGAGTGGATGGCGAGGTCGGCCTCGGGTCCCGGCTCCTTGTCGCTCACGAGCAGGTTTCCCTCGCAGCGGCTCGACGTCTCGCCGGCGATGCCCACCCGGTCGACGAGCACCACCTCGGCGCCCCGCTCGGCGAGTTCGAGGGCACACGCGGCGCCGACGACGCCCGCCCCGATCACTGCGATCCGCATCGTCGCCCCTTTCCTGCCCGGCGACGGAGATCACCGCGCGGTACGTGACATATTACTCACACGATGCGGTCTCCACACGCTCGATTCGGCCGATGCCGAAACGGGTGAACGACGCGGCCGCGGTCAGCCCTCGTCCTGGCCGCTCCAGAGCCCGGCGACGTGGCCGACGTGGCGGCGCATCAGGTCTTCGGCGGCGATCCCGTCGCCCGCCACGAGGAGCCGAACGAGCTCGGTGTGCTCGAGCGAGGAGGCCACGAGCGCGTCGCTCTCGGCCAGGTTCACGAGCCCGACGAGTCGCGTCTGCTGCCGCAGCTCGCTCACGAGCCGCACGAGGTGCCGGTTGCCGGTGAGCTCGAGCAGGGTGAGGTGGAAGGCGGTGTCGGCCTCGAGGTAGTCCTCGAACCGGCCCTCCCGACCGGCGGCGACGATCTCGGCCGCGAGCTCCTCGAGCCGGGCGACGGTCGCGTCGGGCAGGTTCCCCGCGAGCTGCCGCATCGGCGGGGCCTCGAGGAGCACGCGCACCTCGCCGAGCTCCTTGAGCTCGTCGAGCGAGATCTCGGTCACCCGGAAGCCGCGGTTGCGGATCGGGCTGAGGAACCCGCGCCGGGCGAGGTTCAGCATCGCCTCGCGCACCGGCGTGGCACTCACGCCGAACTCCGCGGCGAGCGTCGGCACCGTGAGCACGGTGCCCGGGGCGAACTCGCCCGCCACGATCCGCGACGAGAGCGTACGCTCGACCTGTTCGCGCAGGCTCTGCACCTCGAGCAGCCGCATCGGCTCGGGGCTCACGGGGTACCCACCTGGCGAGATGTCATGCGGCACATCGTACTCCAGTCCGGGAGTCGAGCCGATGATCTCGGTCCCGGCGTCATCCCGCGTCGCGCCGGCGATCGGCGGGGTGCACCGTGGGATGATTGGCGCACGGGCCCCGCCCCCCGCGCGACCCTGAGGAAGGGCCGCCATGCCGATCGAGTTCGCGCAGTCCCGACGATCCACCGTCGGCCTCGAATGGGAGATCGCGATCGTCGATCGTGCGACCGGCGAACTCGCCTCGATCGGCGATCGGGTGCTCGAGCTGCTCGATGCGGACAGCCCGGGCGGCAAGCACCCGTCGATCACCTCCGAGTTGCTGACGAACACCGTCGAACTCGTGAGCGGGGTGCACACGACCGTCGCGGGCGCCGTGCGCGACCTCGAGCAGCAACTCGCCGAGGTGCGCGCGGTCATCGACGGGCTCGGCGACTACGAGCTCATCTGCAGCGGCTCGCACCCCTTCAGCCAGTGGTACGACCAGCACCTCACCGACAAGCCGAGGTACCACAAGCTCATCGAGCGCACCCGCTGGTGGGGTCGCAACATGATGATCTGGGGCGTGCACGTGCACGTCGGCCTCGAGGATCGCGACAAGGCGCTGCCGATCCTCGACGGGCTGCTCGCCTACCTGCCGCACCTGCAGGCGCTCAGCGCCTCGAGTCCGTTCTGGGCGGGCGTCGACACGGGCTACGCGTCGAATCGCGCCCTCATGTTCCAGCAGCTGCCCACCGCCGGACTCCCCTACCCGCTCGCCGACTGGGCAGCCTACGAGCGCTACGTCGGCGACCTCGTGCGCACCGGCGTCATCGAGGACCACAGCGAGGTCCGCTGGGACATCCGCCCCTCGCCCCGCTGGGGCACCGTCGAGGTGCGCGTCTGCGACGGCGTCTCCACCGCGGCCGAGATCGCGGCGATCGGCGCACTCGTGCAGTGCCTCGTCGAATGGATGTCCACGCGGCTCGACGACGGCGGGACGCTCACGGTGCTGCAGCCCTGGTACGTGCGCGAGAACAAGTGGCGCGCGGCCCGGTACGGGCTCGCCGCCGAGGTCATCACGGATGTCTCGGGTACCGAGAAGCCCGTCGCCGACGACCTGCGCGAGCTCCTCACGACCCTCGCACCCATCGCCGAGCGGCTCGGCTGCGCGGCCGAGCTCCAGGGGGTGCGCGCGACCCTCGACGCCGGCGCGAGCGCGCAGCGACAGCTCGACGTCGCGCGAGCGGCGGGCGGCGACCTGCGGGCCGTCGTCGCGCACCTCGCCCGCGAGCTGCGCGAGGGGGTCGCGCCGCAGGGCGACCGCGAGGCATCCGCCCACTGAAACGCACCGCCGCGTCGCGCGACGCCGTGCGCCGGCGACCCGGCGGCTCAGCGGCTCAGCGGCCGCCGAGCATCTTCTGCATCGCCGCGAGGTCGGCCTCGCTCGGCGCGCCCTTCTTGGCGCCGCCGAGGCCGAAGCCCGAACCGGTCGGCGCCTGCCCCTGGCCGGCCGGCGTGGCGCCCGACGCGATGGCCTGGTTCTCGGCCGCCCGCTTCGCAGGGTTGCCCGAACGTGAACCGCCCGACTTCTTCTTGGCCTTCGCGGCCTGGCGCTTGCCGCCGCCGTAGCCGCCGGCGCCCGGGATCGGGCCCATGCCGGGGATCTGCGGCACGCCGCCGCGGGCGACGGTCTTCATCATCTTCGCGGCCTGCTCGAAGCGCTGCACGAGCTGGTTCACGTCGGTGACCGTCATGCCCGAACCCTTCGCGATGCGCAGGCGCCGCGAGCCGTTCAGGAGCTTCGTGTTCTTGCGCTCGGCCGGGGTCATCGACTGGATGATCGCCTCGGTGCGCACGATCTCGCGCTCGTCGAAGTTCTCGAGCTGCTGCTTCATGCCGCCCGCGCCCGGCAGCATGCCGAGCATCTTCTTGATCGAGCCGGCGCCGCGCAACTGCTGCATCTGAGCGAGGAAGTCGTCGAGCGTGAACTGCTCGGTCGCGAGCTTCTCGGCGACCTTCAGCGCCTCTTCTTCGTCGAAGGCCTGCTGGGCCTGCTCGATGAGGGTGAGGATGTCGCCGAGGTCGAGGATGCGGCTCGCCATGCGGTCGGGGTGGAACGGCTCGAAGTCGTCGAGGCCCTCGCCGGTCGACGCGAAGATGATGGGGCGACCCGTGACCGAGGCGACCGAGAGCGCTGCGCCGCCGCGCGCGTCGCCGTCGAGCTTGGAGAGCACGACGCCCGTGAAGTCGACGCCCTCCTGGAAGGCCTTCGCGGTCGTGACCGCGTCCTGGCCGATCATCGCGTCGATGACGAAGAGCACCTCGTCGGGGTTCGTCGCCTTGCGGATGTTCGAGGCCTGCTTCATCATCTCGGCGTCGACGCCGAGGCGGCCGGCGGTGTCGATGATGACGACGTCGTGCTGCGCGCGGCGCGCCTGCTCGACGCCCGCCTTCGCGACCTTCACGGGGTCGCCGACGCCGTTGCCCGGCTCGGGCGCGAAGACCGGCACGCCGGCCTGCGAGCCGACGACCTGGAGCTGGTTGACCGCATTCGGGCGCTGGAGGTCGCTCGCGACGAGGAGCGGCGTGTGGCCCTCCTTCGCGAGGTGCTTCGCGAGCTTGCCCGCGAGGGTCGTCTTGCCGGCGCCCTGGAGGCCCGCGAGCATGATGACCGTCGGCGGGTTCTTCGCGAACTGCAGGCGGCGCTGCTGGCCGCCGAGGATCGCGACGAGCTCCTCGTTGACGATCTGCACGACCTGCTGGGCCGGGTTCAGGGCCTTGTTGACCTCGTCGCCGAGGGCGCGCTCGCGCACGTGCCCGGTGAACTGCTTGACCACGTCGAGCGAGACGTCGGCGTCGAGGAGGGCGCGACGGATCTCGCGCACCGTGCCGTCGACGTCGGAAGCGGAGAGCTTGCCCTTGGTGCGGAGGTTCTTGAAGGTCTCCGCGAGGCGGTCAGACAGGTTTCCGAAGGTAGCCATGGTGCCTCCGATTCTACGTGCCCCGGCGAACGACTTTTCTCAGGACCGGGGTCCCCGAACTCATGGTTTCTCAGGAGTGCGACGACTCGGGCGCGGCGCGTCGCGGCATCCGCTCCTGAGAAGCGGACGGACGGCCGACCTCGTTCCTGAGAAACGGAAGCGGGGTCAGCCTTCGAATCGGACGTCGACGATCTCGCGCTCGAGGTCGATCGACGCCACGAGTCGCTCGTCGGTGTCGTCGGGGGCGAGCGCGTACTCGAACTCGGCGAAGGCGTCGCCCGGTTCATCGGCGTCGGGGCGGAGGTCGACGCGCACGAGGCTCAGCGAGCGCAGGGCGTCGACCTGACGGTCGCCCGAGTCGCGGCCGATCGCGGCGTCGATGTCGTCGGCCTGCTCGAGCTCGGGGTCGAGCACGACGTCGAGGTAGCGCACGATCGGCGAGCTCTTGGTGTCGAGCTGGCTGACGAACGCCTGGCGCAGTTCGTCGTCGACGAGCTCGAGCTCGCCGACGAGCGACGAGGCGATGTCGAGCGACGGGAGCGAGACGAGGTCGGCGTCGGCGTCGAGCACGACCTCGACGCGCTGGTCGGCGTACTCGAACGTCTCGGACCAGTAGTCGCCGACGAGGCCGAAGTAGTCGTGTTCGATCGACATGGGATGCTCCTATCCGACGAGTTTCTGGGCGAAGACGTGCGGCGTGAAGCCCGTGAGGTCGCCGATGCCCTCGCCCTGCCCGATGAGCTTGATCGGCAGGCCCGTCTTCTCCTGCACGGCGAGCACGAAGCCGCCCTTCGCGCTGCCGTCGAGCTTCGTCAGCACGAGGCCCGTCACTCCCCCGTGCTCGATGAACGCCTCGGCCTGGGCGAGCCCGTTCTGGCCCGTTGTGGCGTCGAGCACGAGCAGCACCTCGCTGATCGGGGCCTGCTTCTCGACCACTCGGCGGATCTTGCCGAGCTCGTCCATGAGGCCGCCCTTGGTGTGCAGGCGGCCGGCGGTGTCGATGATCACGATCTCGGTGCCGTCCTGCTTGGCCTTGTCGACCGTCTGGAACGCGACCGACGCCGGGTCCTGGCCCTCGCGCTCGGGGCGGACGATGCCGACGCCGGCGCGCTCGGCCCAGGTCGCGAGCTGGTCGACGGCGGCCGCGCGGAAGGTGTCGGCCGCACCGACGACGACCGAGCGGTCGTAGCTGCGGAGGAAGCGCGCGAACTTGCCGATGGTCGTCGTCTTGCCGACGCCGTTGACGCCGACGACGAGCACGACGGCGGGCCGCTCGGTGAGCTTCAGGGTCGGGTCGTACTTGGCGAGGCGCTCCTCGACGACCTCGCGGAGCATCCGCTGGACGTCCTTCGGGTCGGTCGTCTTGTACCGCTCGACCTGTGCGCGGATCTGCTCGACGATCTCCTCGGTGACCGCGGGGCCGAAGTCGGCCCGGATGAGCGCCGACTCGAGGTCGTCCCAGGTGTCGTCGTCGATCGTCTTCGCCCCGAAGACCCCGCGAAGGGCGGCGCCGAGCGACCAGGATGCGCGTTCTGCCATACGACCAGCCTACGGGGGCGGATGCCCGGCGGCGTGCGTCGGCGGGGCCACGGCGATCCGTAGACTCGGCGCGTGCCATTCCGATTCGTGCTCGCCGCCTCCCAGCCCCTCCTCGAACAGGAATCGGCCGACGGAGTGGACTCGATCGAACGGCAGATCGCGACGCTGCGCGCCGACTACGGCCGCGCGTCGCGGCTGCTCATCGGCCTCGTCGCCACGGCCGTCCTCGTCGTCGCGATCTTCCTCGTGTGCGGACTCGTCGGCGCCTTCGGGTTCGCGAACCCGTTCGTCGCGCCGGCGCTCCCCCTCGTCGCGCTCGGCGCCGGTGCCGTCTGGCTGCTGCTCGGCCTGCACCGCAGCGGGCGACGGCTCTCCATCGCGCTCGCCCGGCGGCTGAGCGCCGACGCCGAGGGCCGCGGTTCGATCGCCGACGCGGTGCTCGCACGCACCTTCATCCTCGAACCCTTCATCCTCGCTCGCCTGGTCGCGGCCGCCCTCAGCCTGCTGTTCGGGGTGATGGCGGCGTCGGTCGCGTTCATGCCGGTGTCCGTCGCCGACCCGATCGGGGTCTCGCTCACGGCCGCGACCGCGTCGATCGGTGTGGTGCTCATCCTCGTCGGGTGCGGGGTGTTCGGCGGCGTGTTCCGCATCCATCGCGCGCATTCCCGGCGGGACCCGGTGCAGCGCCGCCTCCTGGGCGGCTGACCCCCGCCCCCACGGCCGTTGCACGGAGGCCCCGGGCTGTGCAAGGGGTTGCCCGCCGTCGCGCCGCCGGAGGAGTCTCGGGACGACGGAAGGAGAGCGGATGACCTCCGTGGGTTTCCACGCCTCGCACGAGCAGCTGCCGCCCAGTCGACTGCTGGAGGCCGTCGTGCAGGCTGAGCAGGCCGGCTTCACGGCCGCGATGTGCAGCGACCATCTCGCGCCCTGGAGCCTCAGGCAGGGGCATTCCGGGTACGCCTGGAGCTGGCTCGCCGCCGCGCTCGAGGCGACGCGATTCTCGCTCGGCGTCGTCACGGCCCCCGGGCAGCGCTACCACCCGGCCGTCGCCGCGCAGAAGATCGCGACCCTCGCCGAGATGTATCCCGGCCGGTTCTGGGCGGCGCTCGGCAGCGGCGAAGCGATCAACGAGCACGTGACCGGCGACCGGTGGCCGGCCAAGGACGAGCGGGACGCCCGGCTCGTCGAGACGGTCGGCGTGATGCAGCGGCTGCTCGCGGGCGAGGAGGTGAGCGCCGACGGGCTGGTGCGCGTCGATCGCGCACGCGTGTGGAGCCTGCCCGCTGAGCCCGCACCCCTCTTCGCCGCCGCGGTGAGCCCCGACACCGCGCGTGCCGCGGCGGGCTGGGCCGACGGCGTGATCACCGTCGACCAGCCCCGCGAGGCGCTGCGCGAGTTCATCGACGCCTACCGTGGCTCGGGCGGCCGTGGGCCGGTCGCCGTGCAGGTCCACCTGAGCTGGGCGAGCACCGACGACGAGGCCCTCGCGATCGCCCACGAGCAGTGGCGGCAGAGCCTCGTGCCGGCGCACCTCGCCTGGGAGCTCGACCGGCCCGAGGACTTCGACGCGCGCACCGCCGAGGCGACCCCCGCCGACGTCGGCGCCACGCTGATCGCATCGGCCGATCCCTCGCGCCACCTCGACCACCTCCTGCGCATCGCGGAGCTCGGGGTCGACCGCATCTACCTGCACCACGTCGGCACCGAGCAGGCCGCGTTCATCGCGGCCTTCGGCGAGCGCGTCGTGCCGGGGCTCGAGGCGGTCGCCGCATGAGGATCACCGACCGGAGCGATCTCTGGTGGAAGACGGCGGTCGTCTACTGCCTCGACGTCGAGACCTACATGGACTGGAACGACGACGGTTCGGGCGACTTCGAGGGACTCGCCCATCGCCTCGACCACCTCGCGGAGCTCGGCGTCACCTGCATCTGGCTGATGCCCTTCCAGCCGACCCCCGATCGCGACGACGGGTACGACATCACCGACTTCCTCGGGGTCGATCGGCGCCTCGGCTCGCTGGGCGACGTCGCGGAGTTCACCCGCACCGCGCGCGATCGGGGCATGCGCGTGATCATCGACTTCGTCATGAACCACACCTCGGAGCGGCATCCGTGGTTCACTGCCGCGCGGCGCAGCCGCACCTCGCCGTTCCGCGACTGGTACGTGTGGCGGGACGACCCGCCGAAAGCGGCGAACGCGGTGTTCCCCGGCGAGGAGGACTCGATCTGGGAGTTCGACGAGCGCACGGAGCAGTACTACCTGCACAGCTTCTACCGGCACCAGCCCGACCTCAACATCGCGAACCCGGCGGTGCGCGACGAGATCGCGCGCACGCTCGGCTTCTGGCTGGAGCTCGGGATCTCGGGGTTCCGCGTCGACGCGGTGCCGTTCCTGATCGAGCCGCCGGAGGGTGTCGACATCGGCGATCCGCACGAGTTCCTCCGCGACCTCCGCCGGTTCCTGCAGCGTCGCTCGAGCGACGCGGTGCTGCTCGGCGAGGTGAACCTGCCGTACGACCAGCAGCTCGACTTCTTCGGCCGCACCGGCGACGCGGCCGAACTCACGATGCAGTTCGACTTCCTCGGCATGCAGGCGCTCTACCTGTCGCTCGCGCGCGAGGACGCCCGGCCGCTCGCCGAGTCGCTCGCGAAGCGCCCCGCGCTCGAGCCCGAGGCGCAGTGGGCGAACTTCGTGCGCAACCACGACGAGCTCACGCTCGACAAGCTCTCCGAGGCCGAGCGCGAGGAGGTCTTCGACGCGTTCGCCCCCGAGGAGTGGATGCGGGTCTACGACCGCGGGATCGTGCGCAGGCTGCCGACGATGCTCGACGGCGACCCGCGTCGCATCCGCCTCGTCTACAGCCTGCTCTTCTCGCTGCCCGGCACGCCCGTGCTGTTCTACGGCGAGGAGATCGGCATGGGCGAGAACGGCGCGCAGCAGGGCCGGCAGGCGGTGCGCACGCCGATGCAGTGGACCGACGAGCGCAACGGCGGATTCTCCCGGGCGGCCCCGTCCCGGCTCGTCGCCTCGCCGCCGAGCGACGGGTACTCCCCCGAGCACGTGAACGTCGAGGCGCAGATGCACGACCCCGACTCGCTGCTCTCGGTCATCAGGCAGTTCGCGACGCGGTATCGCAGTTCTCCCGAGATCGGCTGGGGCGAGCTCGACGTGCTGGCCACCGGGCAGGACGCGGTGCTCGCCCACCGCATCACCGCCGACGTCGGACGGTTCGTGGCGGTGCACAACTTCGCACCGACGCCGACGCTCGTGCCCCTGGAGCTCGGGAAGGTCGCCCCCGACACGGTGCTCTCCGACCTGTTCGCGGCCGACACCTTCCCGATCGACGAGCGCGGGCGCATCGGGGTGCACGTCGATGCGTACGGGTACCGCTGGTTCCGGATCGTCGAGCCCGACGACCGTCGACTCACCTGACGCGGGTCGAGGCGCCCCGGACCGCACCGCGCCGAACCGCCGGAGCTCGTCAGCTCGCCTTCGCCTCGCGCTCCTCGCGAACGCGCTGGCCGACGACCGCCGAGACGCCGTCCTGGCGCATCGAGACGCCGTAGAGGGCGTCGGCGATCTCCATCGTGCGCTTCTGGTGGGTGATGACGATGAGCTGGCTCGCATCGCGCAGGCTCTCGAAGGTCGTGAGCAGGCGCCCGAGGTTGGCGTCGTCGAGGGCGGCCTCGACCTCGTCCATGATGTAGAACGGGCTGGGGCGCGCCTTGAAGATCGCCATGAGCAGCGCCACCGCCGCGAGCGATCGCTCGCCGCCCGAGAGCAGCGAGAGCCGCTCGATCTTCTTGCCGGCGGGCTTCACGCTCACCTCGATGCCGGTGGTCAGCATGTCGTCGGGGTTCGTCAGCGAGATGCTGCCGGTGCCGCCCGGGAAGAGCACGGGGAACACCTCGGCGAAGGCCGCCTTCGTGTCGTCGAAGGCGCTGCGGAAGATCGACTCCATGCGGCCGTCGATCTCCTCGATGATCGTGAGCAGGTCCTTGCGCGTGTTCGCGAGGTCGGTGAGCTGCTCGCTGAGGAACTGGTGGCGCTGTTCGAGCGCCGCGAACTCCTCGAGCGCGAGCGGGTTGACCCGGCCGAGCTGGGCGAGCTTGCGCTCGGCGCCGGCGAGGCGCCGCTGCTGCTCCTCGCGGCGGAACAGCCGCGGTTCGGCCGCTTCGCCGTCCGCGCCCTCGGCTCCGTCGGCGGGGATGAGCTCGTCGGGGCCGTACTCGGCGATCAGCACCTCCTCGTCGAGTCCGAGCTCCGACTCGGCGCGCTCGACGAGCCCGCCGACGTGCAGCTTCTTCTCGTAGATGCGCAGTTCGAGCCCGTGCACCTCCTCGGTGACCGAGTGCAGGCGCTCGCGCACGGCGGTCTCCTCTCGTCGCACCGCCTGCAGCTCCTCGTTGCGGCTGGAGCGCTCGGCCTCGGCCCGGCCCAGGGCGACTCGGGCCTCAGCGACCGAGGCGTCGACGGACTCGAGCGCGGGCGGCAATGCGTCGGCCACGCGGCGTGCGGCCTCGAGCTGCGCCCGGCGGATCACCGCGCGACGGGCGGCCTCGACCGCCGCCTGCCGCTCGGCGTCGTACTGGGCCTCCATCGTGCGGATGCGGGCCTCCTCGGCGCGCACCCGCTCCTTCGCGGTCTCGAGCCGGAGCTTCGCCTCGACCTCGGCCTCCCTCGCCGACTCGACGGTCGCGAGGGCCGCGTCGCGCACGGAGACGTCGAGCACCGGTCGCGGCACGGCGCGTGCCGACTCGAGCGCGGCCTTCGCCTCGCCCGCCGCCTGCTCGGCCTCGGCGACGCGCTCCTCGGCGTGCGCGGAGGTCTGCCGGAGGCGCTCCGACTCGGCCTCGGCGGCTTCGGCCTGCACCCGGGCGCGGTTCAGCCGTTCGGTGCGCTGCGCGAGCTGCGCGTCGAACTCGCGGAGCGCGGCGAGCGCGCGCTTGGACTGCTCCTTCGCCGACTCGACGAGCTGCCGCTGCTCGGCGAGCTCGGCGCGGCTGCGCTCGATCTCGCCGCGCACCTCCTCGAGGCGGGCGGCGGCGCGGTCACGCTCGGCGATGAGCTCGATGCGGCTCTGCTTCCGGCCCGAGCCGCCGCGCACCACGTAGCGGCCGATGACGGTGCCGTCGCGGGTGATCACGGTCGCGGGTCGGGATGCCTCGGCGAGCGCCGGTTCGGCGGCGCGCGCGGCGGCGCGGTCGTCGGCGATGAAGATCTCGGCGAGCAGCCCCCGCACTCCGGCGGGCGCGGCGACCACCGATGCGGCGGCGGTGAGCCCGTCGAGCGTCGGCGCGGCACCCGGCTCACCGCCGGCTTCGGCGACGGCGAGCGCGACGCGGCCGAGCTCGCCCGACTCGGCGCGGTCGAGTGCGCGGTAGGCGGCGTCGCGATCGTCGACGAGCACGGCGTCGGCGAGCGAGCCGAGCGCCGCGGCGATCGCGGCCTCGTACCCGGGCTCGACCTGCATCGACTCGGCGAGGAGGCCCCGGACGCCGGGGACGCCGGCAGCGACGAGGGCGGCTGAGCCGTCCTTCTGGTCGAGCGCGAGCGAGAGCGCCTGCGTGCGGGCGCTGAGGGCGCCGTGCTCGCGTTCGCGGCCGTGCAGCTCCTCGCGGATGCGCTCGATCTCGGCCTCGGCTTCGAACACGGCGCCCTGGGCGAGCTCGTACGCCTCGTCGAGATCGGTCTCGGCGGTCTGCTCCTGGCCCGCGGCGGCCTCGGCCTCGGCGAGCGCGGCGGCGGCCGCTTCGCGACGAGCCGCCGAGGCGTCGAGCGCGTTCGCGTGGCGCAGCACCTCGCCGCGCACGGCCGCGAGCTTCGAGGCGGCCGAGTCGGCCTGCCCCGCGAGCTTCGAGAGCTCGAGGTCGTACGCGGAGACGAGGGCCGACTGCCGCGCGATGCCCTCGTCGACCGAGTCGAGCTCGGCGCGGGTGCGCATCGTCTGCTCGTGGGCGAGATCGAGGGCGGATGCCTCGGCGCCGATGCCGTCACGCAGCCCGTCGAGTTCGGCGACGGCGCCGTCGATCATCTCGCGGGTCACGCTCGGCGCGGCATCCGATTCGTCGGAGGCGCCCTCGAGCAGCGCGATGCGCTGCCGGGCGAGCGAATCGAGCGAACGCAGGCGCGACTGGGCCTGTTCGAGCGCGAAGCTCGTGGATCGGGCTCGGTCGACGTCGTCGCCGCCCTGGGCCTCCTCGAGCGCCGTCACCTTCATCTGGTGCTGTTCGAGTCGCTCCTGCAGCACGAGCCGCTCGGCGTGCCGCTCGTGCTCGCTCCTGCCGTGCTCCTCGAGCGCACGGCGCAGGCCGACGACCTCGTCGGCGAGCAGTCGCGCCTTCGCGTCGCGCACGACCGCGGCGATGGTCGCGGCCTCGCGGGCGACCTCGGCCTGCCGCCCGAGCGGCTTCAGCTGCCGCCGGATCTCGCCGGCGAGGTCGGAGAGGCGGGTGAGGTTCGTCTGCATCGCGTCGAGCTTGCGGAGCGTCTTCTCCTTGCGGCGACGGTGCTTGAGGATGCCGGCGGCCTCCTCGATGAATCCGCGCCGGTCCTCGGGGGTCGCACGCAGCACCTGGTCGAGCTGGCCCTGGCCGACGATGACGTGCATCTCGCGGCCGAGACCCGAGTCGCTGAGGAGTTCCTGCACGTCGAGCAGTCGGCACTGGTCGCCGTTGATGGCGTATTCGCTCGTGCCGTTGCGGAACAGGGTGCGCGAGATCGTGACCTCGCTGTACTCGATCGGCAGGGCGCCGTCGGAGTTGTCGATCGTGAGGCTCACCTCGGCGCGGCCGAGCGGGCCCCTCGTCGAGGTGCCCGCGAAGATGACGTCCTCCATCTTGCCGCCGCGGAGGGTCTTGGCGCCCTGCTCGCCCATCACCCAGGCGAGCGCGTCGACGACGTTCGACTTGCCCGAGCCGTTCGGGCCGACGATGCAGGTCACGCCGGGCTCGAAGGCGAAGGTCGTCGGCTGCGCGAAGGACTTGAAGCCCTTGAGCGTCAGGCTCTTGAGGTACACGTCCTACCCTCCCCTGTGCGCGAGAACGCTGCGGACTACCGTATCCGAGGATTCCGCCCCCGCCGCGCACGCGCGCCGCGCCCACGGGATTCCACGGTTGTCGCGGGCCGCTGCGCTCGGTAGTCTGGGCGGCTGCCCACCGGGCGGCACGTCGTCCGACGCACCATCCGAGAGGAGCCGCGCATGTCCGTCGAGATCCGACCGATCACGCTCCCTGAGCGACTCGGCACGCCCGAGGCCGTCGAGTTCGAGCGCTACGCCGCCTTCGCGATCGACATCGAGGTCGAGCGCTGGGGCGACGACCGCTTCGCCTACACGCCCGCGGAGATGCTGTCGATGTACCGCGACGACGACTACGAGATCAAGCGGGCGTTCGCCGCCTGGCACGGCGAGGTCTGCGTCGGGCGCACGATCTCGTGGGGCGAGCGCGATGCCGGCGCCGAGAGCGGGATCGTCATCGTCGAGGTCGCCCCAGACTTCCGTCGGCAGGGCATCGGCAGCCGGCTGCTCGAGCACGCCGAGGGCGTGATCACCGCGCTCGGCCGGCACCGGAACACGGGGTGGATCGACTTCCCGCTCGCCGCCCTCGACTTCCCGGGCCCGCGGCTGCACGCGCCCGACGGCGAGGCCTCGTTGCCCGCCGAGCTGCCGAGCGTGCGCTTCGCGCTCCATCACGGCTACGTGCTCGGCCAGCTGGAACGGGCGAGCGTGCTCGAGACCTCGGGGCGCACCGAGGAGTTCCGCACGGAGTCCGCCCGGCTCGAGGCCCGGGCATCCGACTACCGCATCACCGGATGGATCGATCATGTGCCCGACGCGCTCGTCGACAGCTACGCGGCGGCGCGCGCACGGATGGCGATCGACGTGCCCGCGGGCGGCCTCGACATCGACGAGGAGGTCTGGGACGCCGGTCGGGTGCGGGCGCACGAATCGCATGCGACCCGCGGCGGGCGCACGCTGCTCGTCTCGGCCGCGGTCGCATCCGACGGGTCGATCGCGGGCTACACCGAGCTGGAACTGCCGCCGGGCAAGCCGCTCGCCTACCAGTCCGACACGCTCGTCGTCGCGGCCCACCGCGGACACGGGCTCGGCATGCGCGTGAAGCTCGCCAATCTCGTGCGCCTCGCCGAGTTCGCGCCCGAACGCACCGCGGTCTACACCTGGAACGCCGACGAGAACGAGCACATGCTCGCGATCAACATCGCGCTCGGGTTCGAGATCCACGGCTTCGGCGCCGAGTTCCAGCGCGGCTGATCCGGTCGATCAGCCGCTTGCGCGCGCGCCGTACCGCGCCACGACGGTCAGCGCCGCCTCGTGCACCACGCGGCGCATCTCGGCGTCGCTCTGCGACCAGCCGCCGTGGATCAGTCGTGGCCAGAAGACGACGGTCGAGATCATGCCGAGGAACTGCGCGGCCGCCGTGTCGGGGTCGTCGACGACCGCGGTCCCCTCGGCGTTCGCGGTCACGAAGCAGCGCCGCACCGCCGCGAACAGCGGCAGGGTGCCGAAGTCGAAGACCCGTTCCCGGAGTTCGGGGAACCGCGACGACTCGGCGATCACCGCGCGGATCAGCTCCGTCATCCCGGGCCGATTCAGGAGCTCGACGTAGGCGAGGCCCAGCCCGGTCAGGCTCGCGCGGAAGTCGCCGGGCGGCGGATCCTCGAAGGCGCCCTCGGGCGAGCCGGCCGCGGCGAGCACCATCGCCTCGAAGAGCTCGGCCTTGGTCGGGAACTGCTTGAACAGCGTCGCCTTGGACACGCCTGCGCGCTCGGCGACGCGCGCCAGTGACGTGCGGTCGTAGCCGTGCTCGAGGAACAGCTCGTTGGCGGCGTCGAGGATCGTCGCCCGGTTGGTCGCGGCGACCTGGCGATGATAGCTCGAGAGCTCGCGTGACATGCCGCAAGTATAGAGGTGAGCCCATTGACTCACCACTCAAGGAGGACTACCGTCTAAAGAGGTGAGCCCACCGACTCACCTCTCGCGAAGGAGCTGAACATGGCCAAGCTCATCTACTCGATGATCACCTCGCTCGACGGGTACGCCGAAGCCGCAGAGGGCGACCTCGGCAGGGGTGCGGAGGACGAGGAGGTGCACACCTTCATCGGCGACGCGTTCCGCGACGTCGGCACGTTCCTCTACGGCCGGCGGATGTACGAGACCATGGTCTTCTGGGAGACCGTGCGCGACGAACCCGAGGTGCCGCCGTACATCCTCCAGTACGCGAACGACTGGCGAGCCGCGGAGAAGATCGTCTACTCGACGACGCTGGAGTCGGTCTCGAGCGGGAGGACCCGCATCGAGCGCAGCTTCGACCCCGAAGCGGTCCGGCGGCTCAAGGCCGAGTCCGACCACGACCTCTCGGTCGACGGTCCGAACCTCGCGGCCCAGGCCATCAGGGCCGGCCTCGTCGACGAGTACCACCTCTTCATCACCACGAGCGTGGTCGGCGGCGGCAAGCGGTTCTTCCCCGACGGCGTGCGCCTCGACCTCGAACTCGTCGCACAGCGCTCGTTCCCGTCAGGACTGATCTCGGCTCGCTACCGCACCCGATGAGCCGAGCTCAGCGCCGGCGCTGGCACTTCGGGCAGCGATGCGAGGAGCGGTTCATGAAGGGCTCGCGCACCATCGCCGTACCGCACCGCGGGCAGGGCTCGCCCGCCCGTCCGTAGGCGTTCAGCGAGTGCTCGAAGTAGCCCGAGGCGCCGTTCACATTGACGTACTGGGCGTCGAAGCTCGTGCCGCCCTCGGTGAGCGCCCGGCCGAGCACGTCGCGCACCGCGCCGAGCATCTCGCGCACACGCCGTGCGCTGAGCGACGCGGCGGACTGCTCGGGGTGCAGGCGCACCGCCCACAACGACTCGTCGGCGTAGATGTTGCCGATGCCGCTCACCACGCCCTGGTCGAGCAGCACCCGCTTGATGCCCGTGCCGCGACGAGCGAGCTGACGTGCGAACGCGTCGTCGGAGAATTCGGGGTCGAGCGGGTCGCGGGCGATGTGCGCGACCTGACTCGGGATGAGGCGCGCCCACTCCCCCGTCGTCGCGGCCGAGAAGCCGCCGACGCCGCCGTCGGCGGTCGGCACCATCCGGTCGACGGCGAGCGAGCCGAAGATGCGCTGATCGACGAAGTCGACGCGGAGCTCGCCGTGCGCGGGATGGTCGAGGTGCAGGCGCACCCGCGCGTGCCGGTCGTCGCCCGGGTGATCGGGGGTGCGAAGGAGCATCTGCCCGCTCATGCCGAGATGGCCGACGATCGCCCGATCGTCGCCGATGGGCAGCCAGAGGAACTTGCCGCGCCGCACCGCCGCATCGATGCGCGCGCCCGTGACGAGACGCTCGAAGTCGCCCATGACCGCGTCGTGCCGCTTCAGCGATCGCTGATCGAGCATGTCGACGGCGACGACGACGGCGCCCGTCACCGCGGGCGCGAGCCCGGAGCGGACGACCTCGACCTCGGGGAGTTCGGGCAACTCAGGCTGCGCCGTTGATGCGGGTCCAGGCCTCGAGTGCGGCGGCCATCTCGGCCTGCTTCTTGCTCGAGCCCTCGCCCGACGCCTGCACGAGTTCGCCGACCGTGACGGTCGCGACGAAGTGCTTGTTGTGGTCGGGGCCGGATTCGGCGACCGAGTACGACGGTGCGGGCGCACCGCGGCGGGCGGCGATCTCCTGCAGGCTCGTCTTCGGGTCCATCGCGGCGCCGAAGCGCTCGGGGTCCTGCATGAGCGGGGTGATCAGGCGCAGCACCAGCTCGGTCGCGGCGTCGCCGCCGGCGTCGAGGTAGACCGCGCCGATGATCGCCTCGACGGTGTCGGCGAGGATCGACGGCTTGTCGGCGCCGCCGGTCATCGTCTCGCCGCGGCCCAGCCGGATGTAGGAGCCGACCCCGATGGTGCGGCCGACCTCGGCGAGGGCGACACTCGACACGAGGCTGGCGCGCCGCTTCGCGAGCTCGCCCTCATCGAGGTCGGGGTGATCCCTGAAGAGCCTGACCGTGACGGCCTGCCCGAGGATGGAGTCGCCGAGGAACTCGAGGCGCTCGTTCGTCGGGATGCCGCCGTTCTCGTACGCGAACGACCGGTGCGTGAGCGCGAGCAGAAGCAGGTCGGGATCGATGTCGACCTGCAGCGTCCGCTGCAGCTCGTCGAGCGTGCGATCTTCGAGCGCGGTGCGCTCGCCTCCCATGCGTTCCGTTCGCGTCACGACCGGTCGTCGGTGCGTCTCGGGCCGACTAGACGTCGGCGACCTTGCGGCCCTTGTACTCGAGGAAGAGCGGGGTGCCCGCCGAGTCCTCGACGACCTTCGCGCGGTGGGGAAGGCTGTAGGTGACCTTGCCGTTCTCGACGGTCTTGACGAGCGTGGGGACCTCGGCCTTCCACTGCGAACGGCGCGCGTGGGTGTTGGCGCGTGACTTCTTCCGCTTGGGAACAGCCATGACTATCTCTCTTCTCTCTGCTGGTCGGCGCCGGACATGGAATCCGGACCGTTGTCTTCGGAAGCCTGGAACCCCGCGAGCGCGGCCCAGCGAGGATCGCTGTGCTCAGGGGTGACGAGTTCCGGATGATCGGCCAGTCGGACACCGGTCTCGGGGTCGAGACCTGGGCAATCCGGTCGGCACACCGGCTGGAACGGCAGTGCCAGCACTACCGCATCTCGGATGAGTGGTTCAAGATCCACGTGGTCGTCTTGAACCTCATACTCGATGGCTTCCCCGCCATGATACCCGAAGAGTTCTTGGAACTCGACTTGGACGGGCACGGCGAGTTCGATGAGGCAGCGCCCGCACTCGCCGTCGGCGGTCGCATCGACCTCGGCGGTGACGAGGATGCCCTCGTGCACGGATTCGAGCCGGACGTCGAGATCGATCGCCGAACCCTCCTTCACGGCGACGAGACCTTCGCCGAGTTGCTCGGGCGCGGGCGCGCTGACGCGCTCCTCGCGCATCTCGCCCGGACGGTTCACGAGATCGCGCACGCTGAGGTCGAACACGGAATGCTTGATGGCCACGATCGACGATTCTACGCGTCGACAGGTGGGCGTTCGCCGAACGTCGGCCGTGCCCGGTCGATCAGCGAGCGCGGCACGAGCGTCGCACGCCATCTGACGGGCAGCGACTCCCCCTCCGCGAGCGCGGCGCAGGCGATCCCGAGCGCCCGCGTCAGCGGGTCGGATGCCTCGGCAGCACCCCCGCCCCGTCCCTCAGGGCCCGGCGCGCCGGCGCCGGATCGCACCGCCGCCGGCCCGTAGCGTTCGCGTTCGACCGCGTCGCGGAGCGTCGTGAGCGCCGCCCGAGCCTCGTCGCCCGTCTCTCCGGCGAAGCCCTCCCGTTCGGCGAGCCGCCCGGCGATCGCGCGCGGGGTCGAGGTCGGCTCGAGCCGGAGCCCGAGATCCCGCGCCGTCGCGACGAACTCGTCCCAGGCGGCATCCGCCGGCCGGTCGCCGCGTGCGATCCGCCGACGACGGGAGGCGCGCTGCCCGGCGCGCAGGGCGGCCGGGGCCAGGAGGAGGCCCGCGACGAGGAACAGGGCGACGCCGCCGCGGAACCACCACGAGTCGGCGGCGGACGCCGTGCCGCTGCTGCCCGTGAGGTTGCGATCGGGGTCGAGCTCGGGCCTCCCGCTCAGCGGCGCGCTCGCGGTGCCCGTGGCGAGCGGCGGTGCCGCCTCGGCGTCGCCCGCCCCCGGCCGGGAGTAGTCGGGCACCGTGCCCCGGCCCGGCGTGGGCTCGAAGGGCACCCAGCCGACGCCCTCGAAGTAGAGCTCGGGCCACGCGTGCAGGTCGTGCGAATCGACCTCGACGCGCTGCACGCCGCCGACCCGCTCCTGCGTCGCCGTGCCCTGCGTGTAGCCCACCGAGATGCGCGACGGGATCCCGATCTCGCGGGCGAGCACCGCCATGGTCGAGGCGAAGTGCACGCAGTACCCTGAGCGCTCCTCGAGGAACTGGGCGATCACGTCGAAGCCGCCGCCGTCGTAGCCCGCCTCGACCGGCGCCTCCGTCGAGTACTCGAAGGCGGAGGAGCGCAGGAACGACTGGATCGCGACCGCGGCGTCGTACTGCGACGCCGAACCGCGCGCGACGGTCGCCGCGGTCTCGGCGATGATCGGCGGCGCATCCTCGGGCAGTGCGAGGAACTCGTCGAACTCCTCGCCGGCCTGCCCGCCCGCCGCCCGCAGCTGGGACGGGCTCGGGTCGACCTCGAGCCACGTGGCTCGATAGCGCTGCCCGCCGGTGTCGGCGTCGACGCTGCGCACCGTCAGCGGGCCGTCGTCCCAGAACCACGAGCCGCTGAGCCCCTCGACCTGCCTGGTCGGATACGGCAGCGGCAGCCAGGTGGTGCGCACCTCGTCGACGACGACGTCGATCGGATGCTCCGTGGCGGCGACGTCGTCGTCGAGACCGTCGGGCAGGGGCATGGCGTCGACCGTGTTGTCGGCGTCGACCGGCCGCTCGGTGACGCCCCAGGCCTGGCCCTCGAACTGGTCGAGCGTCAGCACCGTGAAGTACGGGCGGTCGTTGTCCCGCGCGAAGTAGTGGAACGCCGGCCGAGGCTCGGGCCGGCGCAGATCCCGTCCGAGGTCGA
The DNA here is from genome assembly GCF_042799635.1 of Agromyces sp. NPDC057679. Taxonomy (NCBI): domain Bacteria; kingdom Bacillati; phylum Actinomycetota; class Actinomycetes; order Micrococcales; family Microbacteriaceae; genus Agromyces; species Agromyces sp. NPDC057679. Next base: position 661,184 of record NZ_JBHVIK010000003.1, read on the forward strand.
TGAACGGGCTGACGCCGCGGGCGAAGCTCGTCGACGGCGCGCCCGAGCCGAGCAGCAGGCTCGAGGAGATGCTCGGGGTCGACGCGGTGAGCACCGCGGCCGTGAGGATGCCCACCGCGGTGAGGCCGAGCGTCGCGCCGAGGCTCGAGACGATCGGCACCCGGGCGGGCGGGATGACCGTGGTGCCGCCCGTCTCGTCGTCCCGCTCCGCCGCGGCGAGCAGTGCGCGCCGCCGCGCGCGCACGTCGATGCGCAGGAGCAGCAGGTACGAGGCCGCCGAGAAGACGAGCGTCGGCACCTCGGCGCCCGCCTCGATGATGAACCCGGGGATGAGGATCGGCACGAGCGCCGGGGCCGCGGCGAGCGCGGGCATGCGGACGGTCTGGACGAGCACGTCCATGCAGATCGCGAGCACCCCGACGCCGAGCGCGAGGACGAAGTTGAGCGCCGGCACCGGGATCGCCGGCACGGACTGCTGCTGGATCGTGCGCTGGGCACCGTCGAAGAGCTCGCCGAAGTGGACGAAGGTGTCTTGCGTGGGCACGACGAGGGCGAAGCTCGTCGACCCGCCGAACAGCAGCGTGAGGAGCAGCAGGAGCACCACGATCTCGAGCACGGGCACCAGCGAGGCGGGAACCCTGACCGCACGGAGACCGGCGCCGCCGAACATGGTGCCCGCCGCGACGAAGGCGCAGAGCCACCACCACCCGCTGCCCGAGATGAGCGGCCCGAGCGCCATCGTCGAGACCGCGAGCAGCAGGAAGCTCGCCGCGGTGAGGGCGAGTCGCTGACCGCGGGTGAGCGGCAGGGCGTCAGGACGCATCGCGCTCCCCTGCCCCCGGACGGGTCGGGCCGCGGCCCGCGGCGCCCGCCGCGTTCGCGCGTGCGGAAGTCGCAGCTCCGGCCCCGCTCGACCGGTCGTGGTGGGCGGCGCCCGCCCAGGCGTCGCCGATCGTGGCGGCACGTCGCACGCGCACGACGCGCCAGTCGGCCTGCTCCAGCGCGTCGACGACACGCGTCGAGACGCCCTCGCCGACGAAGGCGACGGCGGGCTCGAATCCGGTCCGGAGCGAGACGAGCGTCGCGGCATCCTGCTCGTCGGGGTCGACGAGCACCGCGAAGCCCGGCATCCTCGCCTCGCGTGCACGCACTTCGCCGCGACCGATGCCCTCGGCGATCCGGCTGCCGCGCGCGGCCGAACCCTCGGCCCGCTCGCCGCGCCCGGGGGTGTCGAGACGGGCGAGGTCCTCGAGCAGCAGGTGATCGCCGCCGGGCATCCGGTAGGCACCCGGCACGCCCTCGCCGACGCCGCCGCGCCCCGGATCTCCGAGCGGGTCGCAGCGGACGCGGAACCCGCGCTCGAGCAGGTGCATGCCGATCGACGCAGCCACCTCGACGCCCAGCTCGAATCCGAGGTGGACGCGGTCGGCCCACTCTGGCCGCTGACCGCCTGCGGCGAACTGCCCCGAGAGCGTGGTGTCGAGCAGGATCCGCACCTCGGGGTCGCCGCGCTGCTCCTCCTCGCGCACCATGAGCTCGCCGCGCCGGGCCGTCGCCGGCCAGTTCACCCGGCGCAGCGGGTCGCCGTAGCGGTACTCGCGGGCGATGAGCTCGTCGGAGTTCGGGTGCGAGCGCCGTTGCAGCCCGTGCAGCACGCCGTCGACGCTCGCAGCGGAGCCGAGCGCCCGCTCGAGGGGGGTCACCCGGGGCGTCACCACCACTTCGTGGCGGGGTCCTGCGTCGCGGTCGATGCGGGCGAGCCCGAACGGGTCGGCGACGCCGATCCGCATGGGGCCGATGCCGTAGACGCCGCGGCGGGGCAGCCGCAGGCGGTACTCGAGGTGCACGGTGTCGTCGCCCGAGGGCAGCACGCCCTCGTACGGGCCGAGGGCCGGCAGCACCGCCTCGGCCGGCGCGTCGAGCCCCTCCGGCACCCGGTCGCGCCAGTGCGCACCGTCGAGCGTGCGACGCGAGCGGTTGCGCACCGCGATCGCGACGGCCGTCGAGGTGCCCGCGGCGACGACCGGCGGCGAGAACCTGCGGGTCACGCCGAGCCGGGGCACCCGCAGCGTGACGAAGAGCGCGGCGACCCCGGGCATCGCGATGCCGACGAAGGCGAGCAGCATGATGTCGCGGAGGTCGAACCAGAGCGAGACGGCGAGGAGCACCGCTCCGACCACCAGCAGTGCGCCGCCGCGCCGGGTGAGTCGCGGCCAGGCCGCGACGCGAAGTGGACGGGGGCGCCTCATCTCAGTTCCTTCGTGCGCTGCCGACCGGAACCGGCGTCTCCCCCACGATGCGTCGGACGATGGCGTCGATGAGCGGCCCGGCGTCGCGGTCGTGCGCCCCGAGCGCACGGCTCGTCGGCACGAGCCGGTGCGCGAGCACCGACACGGCGAGCGCGTCGATGTCGTCGGGCAGCACGAAGTCGCGGCCGTGCATCGCCGCGTGCGCCTTCGCAGCGCGCACGAGCTGGAGCGTCGCGCGCGGGCTCGCGCCGAGCCGGAGCTGGCGGTCCTCGCGGGTGGCGCGGGCGAGCTCGACCGCGTACTCCTGCACGGGCTGCGAGGTGAACACCTGGTGCACGGCGGCGATCATCGCGCGGAGCTCGCCGAGCGAGACGACCGCGTCGAGGGCGTCGAACGGGCTCGAGGTCTCGCGCGTCGTGAGCATCGCGAGCTCGTCGGCCGGCGCGGGGTAGCCCATCGAGATGCGCGCCATGAAGCGGTCGCGCTGGGCCTCGGGCAGCGGGTAGGTGCCCTCCATCTCGACGGGGTTCTGGGTCGCGACGACCGTGAACGGCGGATCGAGGCGGTAGGTGGTGCCGTCGGCCGTGACCTGGCGCTCCTCCATGCACTCGAGCAGGGCCGACTGGGTCTTCGGGCTCGCCCGGTTGATCTCGTCGCCGATGACGAGGTTCGCGAAGACCGGGCCGCGCTTGAACTCGAAGCGCCGGCTCGCCTGGTCGAAGACCGACACGCCGGTCACGTCGCTCGGCAGCAGGTCGGGGGTGAACTGGATTCGGCTGACGCTCGCGTCGACCGAGCGCGCGAGCGCCTTCGCGAGCATCGTCTTGCCGACGCCCGGCACGTCCTCGATGAGGAGGTGGCCCTCGGCGAGGAGCACGGTGAGCGCCGCGGTGACCGCGTCTCGCTTGCCGGCGATCACCGTTTCGACGTTCGCGACGATGGCCGCCGCGAGCGACCCGACCTCGTCGATGCCCATGGTCGCGGCGCGCGCCGCCGTACCCGACCCGCCCGTCACCGCGACCTCGCTGCTCATGGCGTCATCGCCACCGCGAGGTAGTCGGCGACCACGGCGGGCACGTAGGGCGCGACGTCGCCGCCGAGCGAGGCGACCTGCCGGACGAGGGAGCTCGACACGTGGGCGTTCGCCGGATCGGGAAGGAGGAAGACCGTCTCGACGCCGGCGAGATGCCGGTTCACGATCGCCATCGGCGTCTCGTACGCGACGTCGAGCTGCGAGCGGACGCCCTTGACGAGCACGCTCGCCCCGACGTCGGTGCAGTAGTCGACGAGCAGCCCCATGCTCCAGGCGGCGACGACGATGCGACCCTCGATGCCGGCGTCGGCGATCGACTGCTCGATGAGCGAGACGCGCTGGGCGATGGGCAGCAGGGCCGACTTGTCGGGGTTGTGCACGACGACGACGTGCAGCTCGTCGTAGAGCCCCGCGGCCCGCGAGATCACGTCGAGGTGGCCGCGCGTGACGGGGTCGAACGATCCTGGGACGACGGCGATCCGCTGCATACGCACCAGCGTAGCGCCAGCAGCGGCCTCGGCGGCGCCCGGTGGAGAGTCTCAGCCCTTGCTCAGGTATCCGCTCGCCTCGTCGTCGAGTCGACGGCGGACGGCGGCGGCGAGCGCGGGGTGGCCGGCGAGCGTCGGGTCGTCGTCGAGGATCGCCTCGGCCTCGGCGCGCGCGTCGGCGATCACCTCGCCGTCGCGCACCACGCGCAGCAGCTTCAACGAGGATCGCCCGCCCGACTGCACCGCCCCCAGCACGTCGCCCTCCTGGCGGAGCTCGAGGTCGACGCGGGCCAGCTCGAAGCCGTCGAGCGTGGCGGCGACGGCCTCGACCCGCTGCAGGGCGAGCGAGTTCGGCGGTGCGCCCGTGACCAGGAGGCACAGCCCGGGCACGGCGCCCCGGCCGACCCGCCCGCGGAGCTGGTGCAACTGGGAGACGCCGAAGCGGTCGGCGTCGACGACGACCATGACGCTCGCGTTCGGCACGTCGACGCCCACCTCGATGACCGTCGTCGAGACGAGCACGTCGAGTTCGCCGGCGGCGAAGGCGCGCATCGTGCGGTCCTTCTCATCGGCGCTCATGCGCCCGTGCAGCGGCGCGACGCGGAGCTCGGCGAAGCGGGGGTGCTCGCCGAGCTCGGCGAGCACCGAGGCGACGGATGCCACGGGCCCGGCGCCCTCCGTCTCGCCGGGCCCCGGCTCGGCGCCGTCGTCCTCGGCGACCCGCGTCTCGATCGCCGGGCACACGACGAAGCCCTGACGGCCGAGGGCGATCTCCTCGGCGAGGCGCTCCCAGACGCGCGGCCGCCAGGCCGGTCGGATCGCGAGCGGCACCACCTGCGACTCGATGCCGGCGCGGCCGGCGGGGAGCTCGGCGATCGTCGAGACGTCGAGGTCGCCGAACACGGTCATCGCGACGGTGCGCGGGATCGGGGTGGCCGTGAGCACGAGTACATGCGGGGGCTCGGCGCCCTTCAGCCGCAGCGCCTCGCGCTGCTCGACGCCGAAGCGGTGCTGCTCGTCGACGACGACGAGGCCGAGGTCGGCGAAGGTGACCGTGTCGCCGAGGAGCGCATGGGTGCCGACGACGAGCCGCGACTGCCCGGCCGCGGCGCGCAGCAGCGCCTTCTTGCGTTCGGCGGCCGGCAGCTGGCCGGTGAGGAGCGTGGGGATCAGCTCGGCCGAGAGCTCGGGGCCGAGCATCTTCACGATCGAGCGGAGGTGCTGGGCCGCGAGCACCTCGGTCGGGGCGAGCAGCGCCGACTGGCCGCCCGAGTCGGCGACCGCGAGCATCGCACGCAGCGCGACGACCGTCTTGCCGGAGCCGACCTCGCCCTGGACGAGGCGATTCATCGGCACGGGCTCGCCGAGGTCGTGGGCGATCTCGGCGCCGACCTGCTCCTGGTCCCCGGTGAGCGCGAACGGCAGTGCGGCGTCGAATCGCTCGAGGAGCCCGCCAGGCGCCGGGCGGCGGGCGAGGGCGTGGCGCGCCCGCAGGGCGGCACGGCGTTCGAGCAGCGCCGACTGCAGCACGAACGCCTCGGTGAAGCGGAGGGTGCGCCGGGCCCCCTTCCAGTCGGACTCGCGCTCGGGGCGGTGCACGCGCTCGAGCGCCTGGCGGTGCGGGAGGAGCCCTCGCCCCTCGCGCACGGAGCCGGGCAGCGGATCGTCGACCCGGCCGAGACCGTCGAGCAGCAGCGCGATCGACTTCGCCAGCTGCCAGCTCGCGAGCGTCGAGGTGGCGGGGTAGATCGCGATCGGCGCCTCGGCCCAGCGCTTCGCGGCGGCGTCGCCGACCTCGGCGGGGACCTCGTCGTCGAAGAGCTCGTAGTCGGGATGCGCGAGCTGGCGATTGCCCCGGTAGTCGCCGACCTTGCCGGCGAAGATGCCCCGGCGGCCCGGACGCAGGTCGTTCTCGCGCCACCGCTGGTTGAAGAAGGTGAGGGTCAGCACGCCCGTGCCGTCGGTGATCTTCGCCTCGACGATCGACCCCCGGCGCTGGCGCATCTCTCGGACGCGCACCTCGATCACCTCGGCGACGATGGTGACGTTCTCGTCGAGCGGAAGCGACGCGAGCGCCGTGAGCTCGCCCCGCAGCGCGTAGCGCCGGGGGTAGTGCGCGAGGAGCTCGCCGACCGTGACGTAGCCGAACGCCCGCTCGATCGCCTGGGCGGTGCGCCCGCCGAGCGCTCCGGCCAGCTTGGAGTCGAGCGTGTAGCTGCCGGGGGTCGCCTCCTCCGGGGCGTCCGCTGGTCGTGCGGTCATGCCTCGATCGTAGGCGGCGCCTCCGTCAGCGCCGCGAGCTCGGCCTGCACGTACGGGTCGTCGGGGCGCTCGAACGCGAGGGCGCGCTGGAGCTCGAGGGCCTCGTCGGTGCGGCCGAGGCTGCGCAGGCACCGCGCGACCGACCACTTCGCCACGTGCCGCTGCTGGGCGGTGCCGTACGCCTCGGCCGCCCGCGACGCCTCCTCGAACTGCATCAGCGCACCGGTGAGCCGGCCCGAGTCGTGCAGGGTCCAGCCGAGGTTGTTGTGGAGGGCGACACCCCAGCGGCGCAACCGCGGATCGCGGGTGCCGTCGAGCACGTCGAAGCCCTCGGTCGCCCATACCTCCTCGTGGCCGACGTCGTTGAGCGCGAGCATGTGCAGGGCGTCGAGCACGAGGAAGGTCGAGCCGGCGATGGCGGCCTCGCGCACGCCGCGCGTCAGCTCGGGGACCGCGTCGGCGGGCCGGCCGTCGGTCGCGGCGAGCCGGCCGCGCTCGATCGCGACTCGGGCGCGCAGTTCGGCGGCGAAGGCGGCGGGCTCGTCGTCGGCGGCGGGCAGGGCCGCGACCCGGTCGAGCACGGCGAGCGCCTCGTCGCCCCGCCCGAGGAGGCCGAGGGCGCGGGCGAGCTGGGTCTGCATGACGGCACGGGTGTGCGCGGTCTCCGACTCGTCGTTCGCGAGCCCGCTGAACCGCTCGGCGCTGGCCTCGGGATCGGCGAAGTCCCAGAGGCGATCGAGCAGCTGCTGCTCTCCCACTCGGTGTCGCGACGGTTCGGCGGGCGCGCGGTCGGTCGAGCCGGTCTCTTCATCAATTGGGGCAGGCACCCCTCCATCATGGCAGCGCCGAGCGGGCGTCGATATGCTGCCGGGAGCATGACCCGCATCATCGCCGGATTCGCCGGCTCACTCAGCCTCCAGGTTCCGCGCTCCGGCACCCGCCCCACGAGCGACCGCGTGCGCGAAGCGATCTTCTCCGCGCTCGAGGCCCGGGACGCCATCCACGGCGCACGCGTGCTCGACCTCTACGCCGGCTCCGGCGCGCTCGGCCTCGAGGCCGCGAGCCGGGGCGCCGCCGAGGTCGTGCTCGTCGAACGCGCGAAGCCCGCCTCCGAGATCTGCCGGCGCAACGCCGACGCCGTGAGCCGCGCCGACGGCGGGCGGCACCCGGTGCGCGTGCGCGTCGTGCCGCGCGCGGTCGCCGCCTACCTCGAGGGGGCGGCGGGGCCGTTCGACCTCGTGTTCATCGACCCGCCCTACGATCTCGCCGAGACCGCGCTCGCGCACGATCTCGAGCTGCTCGCCCCGCTCCTGTCCGACGATGCCGTCGTCATGGTCGAGCGCAGCAGTCGATCGCCCGAGCCCGTGTGGCCCGCGGGCCTCGCACCCGAGCGGCGACGCGACTACGGCGAGACGACGCTCTGGTGGGCCGCGGCCGATCAGCCGGCGCGGCCGTCCCAGCCCGAGTAGGGGTCCCACCCGTCGGCGGTGATCGACCGGCCGTCGACCCGCAGCTCGCCGGGGGCGTCGATGACGCGGCCGATCGCCTCGAACGGGGCGGGAAGCGACGTTCCCGCGGGGAACGTCGCGAGCAGGCCGTGGTCCTCGGCGCCGGCGAGGGCGAGACGCACCTCGGCGCCGAGCGCGGCGCCGTCGAAGTCGAGGCCCACCCCGCTCGCCTCGGCCAGCCGCCGCGCGTCGCGCGCCAGCCCGTCGGAGACGTCGAGCATGGCGGTCGCGCCCGCCTCGGCCGCGGCGACTCCGGCTGAGACGGGGGGTTCGGGTGCGAGCTGGGCGGCGATGAGGCGCGGATGCCTCGCGCGCAGCGCGGCGGCGCGCTCGGGATCGGGTTCGCCCGAGGCATCCACCCCCTCCGCGAAGAGGAGGCGGAGTCCCTGCGCCGCGTCGCCGCGGGCGCCGGCGTGCGCGAGGACGTCGCCGACCTGCGCGCCCGACCGGGTGACCGCCGTCCGACCCTCGAGGTCGCCGAAGGCGGTCACGGTGATCGTCAGCACGGACGACGCCGAGAGGTCGCCGCCGACGACCCCGGCCCCCGGCGCCAGCGCGGCGAGTCCTTCGCGCAGCCCGTCGGCGATGCCCTCGAGCACCCCGACGCCGAGGGTCGGCGGCGCAGCGATCGCGACGACGAGCGCCGTCGGCCGAGCGCCCATCGCGGCGACGTCGGTGAGGTTCGTCGCGGCCGCCTTCCAGCCGAGCTCGAAGGGCGTCGACCAGGCGAGGCGGAAGTCGGGGCCGTGGACCATCATGTCGCAGGTCACCACGAAGCGGCCGTCGGGTGCCGCGACCACCGCGGCGTCGTCGCCGGCACCGAGCAGCGCCGAATCGCCCGGGTGCAGGCGCGGCAGGACCCGGGCGAGCACGGCCTGCTCGCCGAGCACCCCGATCGTCTCGACCGTCTCGGTCGTCACGGGGTCGGCAGCGGTGCGGGGACGGTCGTCGGACATCCCTTCAGCGTAGGTGACCCGCCGGGCGCCGATAGTGTGTAATGGTTCTTTACGAATTCGGCGTCGATGCCTACGCTGGGTTCGCGGAGAACCCGACCCGCGGTGGACGACCCTGCCACCGCCCTGCGATGGAGCGAGCGTGAGTCGACGGAGCGAACGAGCAGCGGATCGTCGGCGACGGCGTCGGACGACCATCGCGATCGCGGCGGTCTGTGCGACCGTCGCGATCGTCGGCGTCGCGGGCGTCGCCGGCGTCGCCTGGGCGAGCAGCGAGCTGGAGCGCTGGCAGAACCCCGAGATCCCCTGCACGTCCCCGGCCGAGCTCAGCGTCGTCGCCGACCCGGCGATCGCCGCGACGGTGAAGGCGATCGCCGCCGACTACGACGCGAGCGAGAAGTCGTGCTCGCGGACCGAGGTCGTCTCGCAGGCGTCCGTCGACACCGCCGCGATGCTCGCGTCGGGCAACGCCGCCGAGCTCGACGCCTGGATCCCCGACTCCCCCGTCTGGCTCGTCCGCATGTCGAGCACCGCGAGGTCGCTCGGCCGGCCGGTTCCGAATTTCGCGCTCGAGCGATCGATCGCCTCGAGTCCCGTCGTCTTCGCAGCCCCGGCCGAGCGGGCGAGCGAGCTCGGCGGTGCCGCACCCGGCTGGAACGCGCTCATGAAGGGCGGATTCACGGCGTTGCTCGCCGACCCCGAGGCCTCCTCGGCGAGCCTCAGCGCCCTGCAGGCGATGGAGCGGCGGGCCGACATCGGTGCGCCGCGGCAGTTCCAGTCCGCGATGATCCAGCTCAACGACACCGTGCTGCCGACGGCCGCCGACGCGTTCGCCGAGCTCGGCTCCCGCGCTGCGGGAACCTTCGCGATCGCCAGCGAGCAGCAGATCGCCCTGCACAACCGGGAAGCCGGATCCTCCCCGCTCGTCGCCCTCTACCCCTCCGACGGCACGCTCGCCCTCAACTACCCGTTCCTCCGCTCCCTCGACGAGACCGAGCTCGCGAAGAACCTCCCCGCCCCCGATGCCGAGGGCGCGCCCGAGACCGCCGAGTCACGAGCCCTCGCACTCCGGGCGCGAGAGCTCGACGGGCTGAAGCTCGCGCTCTGGGGCGCGAAGGACGCCTTCGCCGCCGACGGCTTCCGCGACGGCGTCGGATCGGGCGAGCTCGAGCAGGAGGGCGTCCTCGCCGAGGCCGTCGCCGTCGACACCGCCGCCGCGGGCGCCCAGGTCGCGATCCTCCGCACCTGGGGCGTCCTGAGCCTGCGCTCGCGCATCCTCTCGGTCATCGACGTCTCGGGCTCGATGGAGGAGCCGACGGTGACCGGCCTCCGGCGGATCGACCTGCTCACCCAGGCGACGAGCTCGACGCTCGCCCAGTTCTCGGGCGACGTCGATCTCGGACTCTGGATCTTCTCGACCGAGCGCGCGGGCGACCGCGACTGGGAGGCGCTCGCTCCCATCGAGCGACTCGGCGACGAGGCGCAGAAGGCGAGGCTGGGCACCGCCATCGCCTCCCTGCCCGGGCGGCTCGGCGGCGCCACGGGGCTCTACGACACCACCCTCGCCGCCGTCGCGCACGTGCGGTCGACGTACGACACCGGCAAGGTGAACTCGGTGCTCTTGCTCACCGACGGCCGCAACGAGGACGAGAACGGGATCTCGCTCGACCAGCTGCTCGCCCAGCTCACCGAGATGGACGACCCGGCGAAGCCTGTCCCGGTCATCATGGTCGGCATCGGACCCGACACCGATGTGAAGGCGATGCGAGCGATCGCGAAGGCCACCGGCGGGGCGGCGTACTCCGCGGCCAAGCCGCAGGACCTGAGCGTCGTGCTCACCGACGCCCTCTCGCAGCGGGCCTGTCGTCCCAACTGCTGACCGCCGTCGCAGCGGGCACTCGGGATCGGCCACTACCCTGAAAGGGATGGAACACCCGACCGGCCGCACACTCCGCTCCCCGCGCCCCCGCCGACTCCGCTTCGCCGCGCTGCTCGTCGCCGGCGCCGCCGCCCTCGCCCTCAGCGGGTGCAGCCAGGCCGTGCCGATCGACCCCGCCGCCGATGCGAGCGATCCCGACTGCGCCGCGGTCGTCGTGCGCCTGCCCGACTCGATCGCGAAGGACACGGGCCAGGAGCAGGCCGAGCGCGAGACCAATGCCCAAGGCACCGGCGCGTGGGGCTCCCCCGCCTCCGTGCTGCTCCGCTGCGGCGTGCCGGCCCCCGGCCCCACGACCGACCGCTGCGTGAGCGTGAACGGGGTCGACTGGGTGATCGACGAGTCCGATGCCCCGAACTTCCGATTCACGACCTACGGCCGCTCCCCTGCCGTCGAGGTGCTCGTCGACAACGACGTCGTCTCGGGCACCACGGCGATCACCGAGCTCTCCTCGGCCGTCTCCGTCATCCCGTCCACGGGCGGTTGCACCACGACCGAGGGCTGAGGGCCGCGAGCCGGCTCAGTCCGCAGGCCGGCGGACCGCGTCGATCGCGTCGGCGAGATCGACGAGCAACGGCAGCAGCCACCGCCACGTCTCGGGATCGTCACCCGCGAGCTGCTCGGGCGAGGTGAGGATGAGCCGATCATCGACGATCTCGAGATCGAGTCCGCGGGCGGTGTACCGCTCGACGAGTTCGGGCCCGAACACGGTGCGCCCGAGCAGTGCCCGCACGGTCTCGCTCCGGCCGATCTGCGACGAGACCGCGAACCGCGCCGCGAGCTCGTCGCCGTGCTCGAGCCCGGCGAGGTCGACATCGCCGAGCGCGACGTCGACGGGCCCGGGAGGCGACTGCCGGGAGGCCGCTCCGCGTCGCCGCAGGTCGACCGTGCATCGAGGTGCCTCATGCTGCAGCCTCGCCGAGGCGTAGCCCCACGACATCCGCACACTGTCGCGGTAGCCGGTCGAATAGGCGTGGTTGCCGACTTCGATCTCGCGCGCCCCGTCGAAGGCGACGACGTCGTTCGACACGGCGACCGAGCCGATGCCGAAGATGCGCCCGGGCCGCTCGGGGTCGGTGACGCGCGGCAGGTACCGCGCCCCGTTGCGCTCGGCGAAGCGCTGCATGCGGAATCGCCGGATCCTCCCCGCATCGGCTCGGTTCCGGGTCACGACGACGACGATCGCCGCGACCACGATTCCGACGAACGCAGGAAGCGCTGCCCCGAGCGGGCCCCAGAGCGTGACGACGATCATCGCGACGAGCCCGCAGACCACGAAGACCAGCCCGATGACGACGCACCCGCCGAGCGCCTCGTACCGCGCGAGCCCCTGCTCGCGCGCAAGTTCGCGGGCGCGCTGCACCGCCGCAGCGCCAGCAGGCTCGGTCAGGGGTGCGAGATCGAGCTCGGCGGACTTCATGCCGGCCCTCAGCGCGGACCGGTGGCGTACCCGACCTCGATGAGCTCGGTGATGAGCTCGGGGTAGCTGAGGCCCGAGTTCAACCAGCACGTCGGGAACATCGAGATCGGGGTGAAGCCCGGCATCGTGTTGAGCTCGTTCACGACGAAGCCCTCGTCGGTGAGGAACACGTCGACACGCGCGAGCCCCTGGCCGCCGATCGCCTCGAACGCCCGGCGTGCGATGCGCTGCAGTTCGAAGAGCTCGCCGTCGCCGAGGTCGGCGGGGCACACGAGTTCGACGCCCGGGGCACCCAGGTACTTGGCCTCGAAGTCGTAGAACTCGCGACCCGTGACGACGACCTCGCCGGCGACGCTCACCCGCGGGGCCGTGCCGTCGCGGCCCTCGAGCACCGCGCACTCGATCTCGCGGCCGACGACGCCCGACTCGATGAGCACGCTGCCGTCCTCGGCGAAGGCGACGTCGAGCGCCGCGTCGAGCGAGTCCCAGTCGTTCACCTTGGTGACGCCGACCGAGGAGCCGGCGCGAGCCGGCTTCACGAAGACGGGAAGGCCGAGGCTGCGGGTGCGCCGCTGCCAGAGCTCGGGATCGGCGGCGAGCGCGGCGCGGGTCACGGTCACCCACGGTGCGACCGGGATGCCCGCGCCTTCGAGCACCGTCTTGGTGAAGTGCTTGTCCATGCCGAGCGACGAGGCGAGCACACCGTTGCCGACGTACGGCAGGCCGACGAGCTCGAGCAGGCCCTGGATCGTGCCGTCCTCGCCGAAGCGCCCGTGCAGGATCGGGAACACGACGTCGACCTCGCCGAGCGAACGCGTGCCCGAGCCGTCCGTCACCGTCAGCTCGCGGGACGCCGTGGACTCGGGCCAGTGCACCCGGGTGCCGTTGTCGACGACCTCGGGCAGGTGCGCCGGGTCGAGCGCGAAGCGGGTCGGCTCGTCGGACTCGAGGATGTACGCGCCCTCGCGGGTGATCCCGACGGGGATCACCTCGAAGCGGCTACGGTCGATCGCCCCCAGCACTCCGCCCGCCGTTGCGCAGCTGATCGAGTGCTCGCTTGAACGCCCGCCGAACAGCAGAACCACCCTGAGCTTGTCCATCGTTCGTCCTTTCGCCCTGGGGCTCGTCGTCGGTCGTGAGGTGAGGCGCGATGTCCTTCGGGTCGAGGGTGCCCGCGAGCACCTGACGCACCTGTTCGACGATGGGCATGTCGACGCCCTTCGCACGCGCGAGTTCGAGGATCGGCCCGACCGAGGCGAGCCCCTCCGTGGTCTGCTGCATCTGGTTCACCACGTCGTTGAGGTGGTACCCCTGGCCGAGCAGGCGCCCGGCGGTGTTGTTGCGCGAGAGCGGCGACTGGCTGGTCGCGATGAGGTCGCCGAGGCCGGCGAGGCCCGACAGGGTCTCGGGATGCGCGCCGAACGCCACCGCGAAGTCGCTCATCTCGACGAGTCCGCGCGTGATGATCGAGGCCTTCGTGTTGTCGCCGTAGCCGGCGCCGTCGACGATGCCGATCGCCACCGCGATGAGGTTCTTCAGCACGCCGCCGAACTCCGTGCCGATGACGTCGGTGTTCACGAAGGAGTGGAAGTAGCGGTTGCGGGCGACCGAGGCGACGGCCTGGGCCGTCTCGAGGCTCGTCGAGGAGACGACGGCGGCCGTCGGCTGCTCCTTCGCGATCTCGAGGGCGAGGTTCGGGCCCGAGATGACCGCGATCTGCGACTCGTCGATCGGCAGCACCTCGGCGATGACCTCGCTCATGCGCTTGCCCGTCGACTTCTCGACGCCCTTCATGAGCGAGATGACCGTGGCTTGGGCGTGCAGGTGCGGCGCGATGAGCTTGAGGTTGTCGCGCAGCGACTGGCTCGGCACCGAGACGTACACCTGTTCGGCGCCCGCCAGCGCGAGGTCGAGCCGGTTGGTGGCGCGCAGGCCGAGCGGCAGGTTCACGCCCGGGAGGTAGTCGCTGTTGCGCTTGGCCTCCTGGATCTCTCGGGCCATCTCGGGGCGGCGGGCCCAGAGCACGACATCGGCGCCGCCGTCGGCGAGGATCTTCGCGAACGTCGTGCCCCAGCTGCCGGCGCCGAGGACGGCGACGCGCTTGCCCGCCGGCTTGCGCGGGTTGTGCTTAGTCTTCAAGGCGTCCGGTCTCCTTCTGGCCGTGGGCCACGGGATCCCAGCGCTCGGCCGGGGCCGGCTCGTGCCGGATCTCGGCGAGGAGCTCGGCGATCGCGTCCATCAGCTGCGCGGTCGCCGCGAGCAGGGAGGCCTGGTCGATCGGCTTGCCGCGGTACGCGCTCAGGTCGAGCGGCTCGCCGACGATGACGTCGATCGTCTTGCGCGGGAAGAGGCTGAGCTTCTTGCCGTAGCGCGGCATCAGCGCCTGCGTGCCCCAGTGGGCCGCGGGCACGATGGGGATGTCGCGCTCCAGCGCGATGCGCACCGCCCCCGTCTTGCCGCGCATCGGCCAGAGGTCGGGATCGCGGGTGAGCGAGCCCTCGGGGTAGACGACGACCATGCGCCCCTTCTCGACGAGCTCCTCTGCCGCGCGGAGGGCCGCGTGGCCGTTGCTGCCGGCGCGCTCGACCGGGATCTGGCCCGAGGTGCGCAGGAACCAGCCGAGCACGGGGTTCTTGAAGAGGGAGGCCTTCGCGAGGAAGCGCGGGGCGCGCCCGAGCTTCCAGCTCGCAGCGCCCATCACGACCGGGTCGATCTCGCTGTAATGGTTCGGCGCGAGCACGAACGCCCCCGACTGGGGCATCCGCTCGCGGTGGTGGAACCGGAATCGGACGGCGAGGTTCAGGACGGGCAGGATGAGCGCGGCGAGAACCCAGAAGAACGAGGGGCGTCGAGTCTCCGAACGCGGCTTCGCAGGGGCCTTCGCAGACGAGTCGTCGTGTTGCACTCCCCTATTATCCTTCGAGTTCGAAATCCGCCCCGAGCAGTTCGAGCTTCGTGATGAAGTCCTCGTACCCGCGCGCGATGATTCCGACGTTCGAGACGGTCGAGCGACCCTCCGCGGTGAGCGCGGCGATGAGGTGACTGAACCCGCCCCGGAGGTCGGGCACCTCGACGTCCGCGCCCGTGAGGCGCGTCGGGCCCGAGATGACGGCCGAGTGCTGGAAGTTGCGCTGGCCGAAGCGGCAGGGCCGCCCGCCGAGGCACTCCTTGTGCACCTCGATCGATGCGCCCATCTCGACGAGCGCGTCGACGAAGCCGAACCGCTGCTCGTACACCGTCTCGTGCACGATCGAGACGCCCTTCGCCTTCGTCAGGGCGACGACGAGGGGCTGCTGCCAGTCCGTCATGAATCCGGGGTGCACGTCGGTCTCGATGATGACCGGCTTCAGCTCGCCGCCGGGGTGGTAGAAGCGGATGCCGTCCTCGGCGATCTCGAACGCGCCGCCGACCTTGCGGAAGACGTTGAGGAAGGTGAGCATCTCGGCCTGGCGGGCACCGCCGACGAAGATGTCGCCGTCGGTCGCGAGGGCCGCGGCCGCCCAGCTGGCGGCCTCGTTGCGGTCGAAGAGCGCGCGGTGCGTGTAGCCGTCGAGCTTCTCGACGCCCTCGATGCGGATCACCCGGTCGGTGTCGACCGTGATGATGGCGCCCATCTTCTGCAGGATGTTGATGAGATCCATGATCTCGGGCTCGATCGCCGCGCCCGAGAGCTCGGTGATGCCGTCGGCGAGCACGGCGGTGAGCAGCACCTGCTCGGTCGCGCCGACGCTCGGGTAGGGCAGGGCGACCTTCGCGCCGTGCAGGCCGCTCGGGGCCGACATGCGGATGCCGCTCGGCAGCTTCTCGACGATGGCGCCGAAGTTGCGCAGCACCTCGAGGTGGTAGTCGATCGGCCGGTCGCCGATGCGGCACCCGCCGAGGTCGGGGATGAACGCCTCGCCGAGTCGGTGCAGCAGCGGTCCGCAGAAGAGGATCGGGATGCGGCTGGAGCCCGCGTGCGCGTCGATGTCGGCCATGTGCGCCGTCTCGACGGCCGAGGGGTCGAGGATGAGCTCGCCCGCATCGCCCTGGGTCACGGTGACGCCGTGCACCTCGAGGAGGCCGCGCACGATGCGGACATCGCTGATGTTCGGCACGTCCTTCAGGACGCTCGGAGTGTCGCCGAGGAGCGCCGCGACCATCGCCTTGGTGACGAGGTTCTTGGCCCCCTTCAGTTCGATCCGGCCGCGGAGCGGTTTGCCGCCGTTGATCGTGATCTTGTCGACGTTCAACCCGACTGCCGTCCCGTGGTTCTTGGCATCCTGCCCGAGTGTGTTCACAGACTCCCTGATTCCGCCGGCTCCCGGATGGGGAGCGTCTTCGGCCGCCATGCCGCTCGATGCGACTCGAACTCGGCGATGGCTGCTTCGTCCCGGAGAGTGAGGGCGATGTCGTCCAGACCCTCCAGAAGCCTCCACCGAGTGTAGTCGTCGATATCGAAGGAGACTGTGAGCGCGCCTGCGCTCACCGTTCGTGCAACGAGGTCGACGGTCACGTCTATTCCCGGGTCGGCCTCGACGACCGCCCAGAGGCGCTCGATGTCCTCGTAGGCGACCTGCGCGGCGACGAGGCCCTGCTTGCCCGCGTTGCCGCGGAAGATGTCGCCGAACCGCGAGCTCACGACGACGTCGAACCCGTAGTCGCGGAGCGCCCAGACGGCGTGCTCCCGACTCGAGCCGGTGCCGAAGTCGGGGCCGGCGATGAGCACCTTCGCGCCCTGGAATTCGGGACGATTGAGCACGAACTCGGGGTCCTGGCGCCACCCGTGGAACAGCGCGTCGTCGAAACCGGTCTTCGTGACCCGCTTCAGGAACACGGCCGGGATGATCTGGTCGGTGTCGACGTTCGAGCGGCGCAGCGGCACGGCGACGCCGGTGACGGTCGTGATCTTCTGCATCAGCGCGCCTCTCCTTCGTTCTGCAGATCCCAGGGGCTCGACAGCGTGCCGCGGATGGCCGTCGCGGCCGCCACGAGCGGCGAGACGAGGTGCGTGCGGCCGCCCTTGCCCTGCCGGCCCTCGAAGTTGCGGTTCGAGGTCGACGCGCAGCGCTCGCCCGGGGCGAGCTGGTCGGGGTTCATGCCGAGGCACATCGAGCAGCCCGCGAAGCGCCACTCGGCGCCGAAGTCGGTAATGACCTTGTCGAGCCCTTCGGCCTCGGCCTCGAGGCGCACGCGCGCGGAGCCGGGCACGACCATGACGCGGACGCCCTCGGCCTTCTGCTTGCCCTTGATGATCGAGGCGAACGCGCGCAGGTCCTCGATGCGGCTGTTCGTGCACGAGCCCATGAAGACCGCGTCGACCTTGATGTCCTTGAGGGGGGTGCCCGCGGCGAGGTCCATGTACTCGAGCGCCCGCTCCGCCGCGGCGCGCTCGTGCTGGTCGTCGATCATCGCCGGGTCGGGGACGGACTCCGAGAGCGAGACGCCCTGGCCCGGGTTCGTGCCCCAGGTCACGAACGGCTCGAGCGTGTCGGCGTCGATCGACACCTCGGCGTCGAAGCTCGCGCCCTCGTCGGTCGCGAGCGTGTTCCAGTACTCGACGGCGGCGTCCCAGTCATCGCCCTCGGGCGCGTGCGCGCGGCCCTTCAGGTACGCGTAGGTCGTCTCGTCGGGCGCGACCATGCCCGCCCGTGCGCCGGCCTCGATCGACATGTTGCAGATCGTCATGCGGCCGTCCATCGACAGCGCGCGGATCGCCGAGCCGCGGTACTCGAGCACGTAGCCCTGGCCGCCGCCCGTGCCGATCTTCGCGATCACCGCGAGGATGATGTCCTTCGCGGTCACACCGGGGCGCAGCGTGCCCTCGACGTTGATCGCCATGGTCTTGAACGGCTTCAGCGGCAGCGTCTGCGTCGCGAGCACGTGCTCGACCTCGCTCGTGCCGATGCCGAACGCCATCGCGCCGAAGGCGCCGTGGGTCGAGGTGTGCGAGTCGCCGCAGACGACGGTGATGCCGGGCTGCGTGAGGCCGAGCTGCGGCCCGACGACGTGCACGATGCCCTGCTCCTTGTCGCCGAGCGAGTGCAGGCGGATGCCGAACTCGGCCGCGTTCCTGCGCAGGGTCTCGATCTGGGTGCGGCTCGTGAGGTCGGCGATCGGCTTGTCGATCTCGAGCGTCGGCGTGTTGTGGTCCTCGGTGGCGATCGTGAGGTCGGGTCGGCGCACCGGACGCCCGGCCATGCGCAGGCCGTCGAAGGCCTGCGGGCTCGTGACCTCGTGCACGAGGTGCAGGTCGATGTAGATCAGGTCGGGGGTGCCGTCCTCGCCCTGCTTCACGAGATGGGCCTCCCAGACCTTCTCGGCGAGGGTGCGGGGGCGATCGGCGCTCGTCTGCGCAGTACTCATGCGTTCGTCTCTCTTCGTTCCGGGAGGATCGACTTCGATCCGGAGAAATCGGCCGACGACGGACTCCGCGGCGGGGAAGGCCTCAGTACGAAGCCCCGCCGCGGCGACGAAGGAGAAGTCGTGGCGCGCGCATGGAATCAGGCTACACCGTCGCGCGGACGACCCGATCCACCCGCAGCCCGAGCTCGCCGAGGTAGAGCGCCGAGCCCGCCGGCACGTGGCTCGCGTCGCCGGCCGCGAGCTCGCGCAGCGGCTCGCCGGGCGGCTCGACGCGGCTCCCGTTGGTCGAACGCAGGTCGGTGACGCGCACGCCGCCGTCGGCCGGTTCGATGACGGCATGTGTCTTCGACACCGTGCGGGTGGGGTCGTCGATCGCGACCGCCCGCGCGTTCGAGCCCGCCGCGGCGACCGGATCGCGCCCGAGCACGAGCACGCCGTCGACCACGATCTCGAGTCCGGATGCCCCGACGAGTCGCCAGGTCGCCGACCCGGCGGGCGACGGAGCCGCCGGCGGCTCGGGGCGAGGCGAGGCCGGCAGCGGCGCGTCGGGGGCGACGCGGCCGGGGGCGAAGCTCGGCAGCCCGCGCGACGGCAGCGCGCGCGAGGGGGCTGCGCGCACCGTACGGTCTGGCGCGGCCGTCTCGGGCGCCCGTGTCTCGGGCGCCGCCGGGACGAGGCCCGGCGGCGGGACGATGAAATCGGACTCGGCCACGACTCCAGCCTAACGACGCGACCGGATCCGATACCGGCTGATGAGTCGGCGAGCCCGCCCGACCGCGGCCGTCACGGCGGCCGTCGCGGCCTCCGCCTCCGTCCAGCGGCGCGCCACGACCTCGTCGGAGACGGCACCGCCGTCGAAGACGTCGCGGTCGATCGTCGTCGCGAGCGTCGAGAGCGGCACCGGCGCCGAGGCATCCGCCCCGTTGCCGTGGAGCACGCCGGCGAGGCCCTGCTCGCCGAGCTGCCCCTCGAGCACCCGGGCCGACTGCAGCCGCGTGCCCTGAGACGGCGGTTCGAAGCCGAGCTCGGCGTACCGGTCCATCAGCTCCTCCCAGGCCGCGGCGGCCTGACGCTCGTTCGGGCCGGACCGTCGCCTCCGGCGACGCGCGGCCTTCACGAGCATGACGGCGAGCATCGGCAGGAACACGATCGCGGCGGGGATGCCGATCGCCCCCAGCGTCACCCACACCCAGCCGGGGATCTGGAACGGTCGGTCCTTGTCGTCCTCGTCGGTCTCGTCGATCTCGACGGTCGCGAGCAACTCGTCGTCGGTGTGCTCCGCCCGCGGAGGCTGACGCACCTGGGGCTGCGGCTCGGACTTCGGCTTCGGCGTCTCCTCCTGGGGCACGTCGACCTGGTCGGGCGTCGGGTGGAAGCTCACCCAGCCGACGCCGTCGAAGGCGACCTCGACCCAGGCGGTCACGTCGTCGCCGACGACCTCGACCTCGTCCTGACCGTCCGAGACCTCGGGCGCGAACCCCATCACGACGCGCGACGGGTAGCCGAGATCGCGCGCCATGAGGGCCATCGCGGCTGCGTACTGCTCGGCGTCGCCGACCATCTGCTGCCGCGTGAACAGCTCGTCGATGCGGTCGGCGCCGTGCCCGGCGCGCGACGGCACGGCATCCGAGGCGAGGCCGTGGCTCAGGAACCCGCCGGTCTTCAGGGCGCGCTCGATCGCACGGAGCTGCTCGATCGGGCTCACCGCCTCGCCCGCGAACTCACCGGCCTTCGCCTCGGTCACGTCGGGCGAGTTCTCGACGATCGGCAGGGTGAGGTCGGCGACGGGCACGTCGAGGAGGTCCTCGGTGTCGGGCTCGCGCTGCACGTTCGCCGTCAGCGAGTAGTGCGCCCCCTCGCCGACCCCGCTCGTGAGCACGGCGGTTCCGGCGGCGGGGTTGTAGCGGAGGTCGCCGGCGCGGGCGGCGCTGTCGCCGTCGAGCAGCTGCAGGCTGCGGCCGTAGCCGACCGTCGGCAGCCAGACGTCGGCGTACGCGCCGACCTCGACCTCGATCTCGCGGGCCGAGCCGAGGTCGGCGAGCTCGGGCTCGGGCAGCGACTCGCCCACGATGCCGTAGCCGCCGCCGTCGGCGCCGACGTCCTCGGGACCGGCGACGTTCCAGAGCCGGCCGGTGTACGCGTCCATGGTCGCGAGCCGCAGGGTGTCGCCCGGTTCGAGCCCGCGCACGGTGAAGAGGGTCTCCTCGGCGAGGTCCTTCGTGTACTTGCGGAAGCCCGACAGCGGGCTCGGGAACTCGAGCGGGTCGAAGGGCGGCACGATCTCGTCGCGCAGCACGAAGCGATCGGGGCTCACGGGCGCGACGACGAGGCCCGCGACCGCGCCGATCGCGACGGCGCCGGCCACGACGACCGCGGTGCCGGTGACCTTCTGCCGCTGCAGGCGCTTCGCGCCGTCTCCGGAGGCCTCGACGGTCGTGCCGCGGCGCCAGGCGATCCAGACGAGGGCGATCACCGCGAACGCGACCCCGCGCACGCCGGCGAAGTACGCCTCGTCGGTGCCGAGGAGGATGCCCGACAGGTAGAGCAGCGCCGGGCCGATGACGAGCACGCTCGCGCGCAGGGCGGTGCGACGCTTCGGCAGCCAGCGGAGCACGAGCAGGCCGCCGACGAGCGAGACGAGCCATGCCGCGAAGTACGGCAGCGCGGCGATGTAGTACGGCGCCTCGACCGGGGTGCCGATCGTCACGATGTCAGCCCAGCCGAAGACGGCGCCGTAGGCGAGCCCGGCGAGCGAGCCGAGCGAGGGCAGCACGCCGACGATGCCGGTCTCGGGCATCGTGAACGGCGTGCCGAGCAGGAAGTACGCGACGATCGCGATGAGCACCGTCGTGACGACGCCGAGCCGCAGGAGCGTGCCGGCGAGTGCCGCGAGCGTTCCGACGACGAGGCCGGCGATCGCGGCGACGAGGAAGTTCAGGTCGCCGAACGAGGTCTCGTAGCCGAGGATGCCGAGCAGCGAGAGGAGGCTGAGGACGAGCAGGTCGGTCGTCGCGGTGCGTGGGAGCCTGGTCACGGGCGCAGCCTCCTCATGATCCGGGGCAGGTCGCCGAGCGCGCCGACGGTCGCGACGGTGGTGCCGGCGACCTTCGTCAGCGAGCTCGACGCCCCCTCCTCGACGCGGATCGCGATGGTCTGGGTGTCGTTGCCGAACACGGTCTCGACCGAGCGGAACTCGGCGAGCGGCAGGAGCGAGCCGCCGATCGTGATGACGACGCTCGGTGCGGGCAGGCGCTTGGTCGAGTCGCGCACGAAGTCGCGCATCGTCGGGTACGCGCGCTCGACGGGCTCGATGCGGGAGGAGTCGTCGAGGAGCACGGTCGGCGTCGCCGTGCGGAGCCCGAGGCCCTCGGTGACGACCGCGAGCCGC
The DNA here is from genome assembly GCF_042799635.1 of Agromyces sp. NPDC057679. Taxonomy (NCBI): domain Bacteria; kingdom Bacillati; phylum Actinomycetota; class Actinomycetes; order Micrococcales; family Microbacteriaceae; genus Agromyces; species Agromyces sp. NPDC057679. Next base: position 682,766 of record NZ_JBHVIK010000003.1, read on the forward strand.
GTCGCGTCGCGGATGACCTGCACTCCGACCGACGCGAGCACCGAGACCCCGAGCTCGAACTCGTCGTCGGAGGCGTAGTGGGCGCGCTCGGTCGACTGCACGAGGATGAGCTGCGAACGCCGCGTCTCCTCGTACTGCCGCACCATGAGCTGGCCGGTGCGCGCCGAGGTCCGCCAGTGCACGTTGCGCAGGGGGTCGCCCGGCTCGTAGGCGCGGAGCGCGTGGAAGGAGATGTCGTTGTCGGTGATCACCTTCGTGATCTCGCCCTCGAGGTCGCGCACGAGCCCCGCCGCCGACGGCCGCAGGCGCGCCGTCACGGGGTGCACGAACAGCTCGACGGGATCGGTCCACCGCACGGAGCGACGCAGGATGCCGAGCTGATCGCCGCGGACGGAGACGGCGGGCCCCGCGATGATCACGGCGCGACGGTTCGTCGGCACGGCGAAGAGCTCCTCGTGCTCGTCGCCCGCCGCCAGCTGCGGCACGACGAACTCGGCGAGGCCTGCGCCGACCGGCAGCTCGATGCGAGCGGGCGCCGACGGCGCGGTGCCGGCGTTGCGCACGAGCAGGCGGCCGAGCGCCCGCTCCCCCGCGACCACGCGCGCCGGCTGCAGCTCGATGCCCACGGCGAAGTGCATGCGCCCGAACACGAACGCGATCGACAGGAGCACCGCGGCGAGCAGGGTGAAGCCGAGGAAGGCGAACTCGATCCAGCCGAACGCCCACGCCACGACGAGCGAGACGACCGCGGCGGCGAGCACGAGCCATCCGGTCGTGGAGACGAGCCCGGTGACCGGTTCGCAGAACGCGGCGACCGCGCGCCAGGCGCGCGCGAGGGCGGCGCCGAGCGAGCGGGCGGATGCCGCGAGCGAACGTGCGACGGCGCGCACCGCGATGCGCGCCTGCGAGGGAGTCTGCGGCGCGCGGGACTCGGCGGTCATGCCGCCCGGTAGGCCGGGGGCGCGACCTCGACGAGGACCCGACCCACGATGTCCTCGGCCGTGACCCCCGCGAACTCCGACTCGGGATCGACGATGATGCGGTGCGCCAGCACCGGCACCGCGAGCTCGCGCACGTCGTCGGGCGTCGCGAACGTGCGCCCGTGCGCGATCGCCCAGGTCTTCACCGCACGCGCCAGGGCGAGCGCACCGCGCATGCTGACGCCGAGCGCGGCGTCCTTGTGCTCGCGCGTCGCCGAGACGAGCTCGTTGAGGTACGACAGCACCGCCGCGTCGACGTACACCTCGCTCGCGAGCTGCGACATCGTCGTGATCGAGCTCGGCGCGATGATCGGCGACACCTTCGACGCCCGCGCACGGTTCGCCGAGTCGAGCAGCAGGGTCACCGCCGTGTCGTGGTCGGGGTAGCCGAGCGAGGTCTTGATGAGGAAGCGGTCGAGCTGCGCCTCGGGCAGCGAGTAGGTGCCCGCCTGCTCGACGGGGTTCTGCGTCGCGATCACCATGAACGGGCTGCCGACCTCGTAGCCGACGCCGTCGACCGTGACCCGCCCCTCCTCCATGACCTCGAGCAGGGAGGACTGGGTCTTCGGCGAGGCGCGGTTGATCTCGTCGGCGAGGACGATCGATGCGAAGATCGGGCCGCGGTGGAACTCGAACTGCCCCTTGCCCTGGTCGTAGATCGTCACGCCGGTGACGTCGGACGGCAGCAGGTCGGGCGTGAACTGGATGCGCGAGTTCGTGCCGTCGAGGGTGTTCGCGAGCGCCTTCGCGAGCACGGTCTTGCCGGTGCCCGGGAAGTCCTCGAGCAGCACGTGGCCGTCGGAGAGCAGCGCGGTCACGACGAGCTCGATGACGTCGCGCTTGCCGAGGATCGCGCGGTCGACGTTGTCGACGAGCTTCGAGAAGGCGTCCTGGAACCACAGGGCCTGTTCTTGGGTCACTGACATGTCTGCTGCTCTCTTCTGCTGATTGCGAGTCGTTTCGCTCGTGGCGTCACCACGAGTTGAATCCGAGGCTGTTCCATTGGGCACCGCTGATCGCGCCGAGGGTCCTCGACGTGCCGCCGCTGACGTTCTCGAAGCGCACCGCGATCGTCTCGCCCGCCGCACGACGGCCGAGGTGGTTCTGCAGTTCGACCCGTCCGTCCGCGGCGATCGTCATCCGCTGCTGGTAGAAGCCGGTTCCGCCGTTGATCGTCGTGTAGACGTTGTACGTTCCGGCGTCCATGTTGCTCCACGTGATCCGGACGTTGCCGCACCCGCTGCCGCCGCTGTCGCAGGAACGGCTCGGGCCCTTGCCGATCGAGCCGGACGGCTGCGGGGGCGGCGCATTCTCGACGGTGAAGCGGGTCGAACCCACGGGGCCGGTCTGACCGCTGCCGTTGTTGCTCGCCTGGACCTCCACGGTGTAGGTGCCCGCACCGAGTCCCCCGAACTGGCGCGACTGACCCGTCTGCCAGCCCGACCATCCTCCGCTGTTGACTCTCGTGCGGTACTGCACACCGCCGCCGCCGGTGTCGTTCGGGGCGTCCCAGGCGACGTCCACCGTCGCGTTCGCGTAGCCGACGGACCCGTGGCGAACGTTCGTCGGGGCGGTCGGTGTGCCGTACGGCGTCGCGCTCATCGAGTTCGACCCGGCAGAAGTGCCTTTCTCGTTCACCGCGCGCACCGTGAAGGTGTACGCCCTGCCGTTCGTCAGGCTGCCGATCGTCTGGGCCGAACCGGCCGCCTCGGGGCCGAAGTTCCACGGGCCCCCGCCGCCCGAGGTCGCCTCGACCACGTATCCGGTGATGGGCGAGTTGTTCGTCGCGTTGGCGCGCCACGTCAGCCGGATGTTGCGATCGCCGCTCGCGATGTTCGTGAAGGTCGGCGCGTCGGGCTTGTCTCGAACCTCGATCGTGACCCGGCCCTGCACCTCGCGGAGCGGGTCGAGCGTCGCATCGCCGATGCGGTAGATGACGCTGAGCTGTCCGGTGAACGACGGGCCGGTGCGCACGGTGAGATCGGAGGCCGTGTGCGTCACCGAGGCGTTCGCGCCGACGTTCTGCGAGTCGATCTCGGCGGCGACGATGCGCAGCGGCTCGCCCTCGGCGTTGAACGGGTTGAAGTCGTTGGCGAGCACGTCGATCGTGCGCGCATCGCTGCGGACCATCTCGTAGGGGCCGTCATCGACCGCCTGCGGTGCCGCCCGCGTCGACGAGACGACCTTGACGTCGACGTAGCCGGGCACCGTGAACGACTCGAACTTCAGGTCGAAGCTCAGCCTCGTCGCAGTGCCGGCCTGCACGCCGCGCGGCGACGAGACGGTGAGGTTGCCGCCGTCGATCGACGCCGTGAAGTCGCTCGACGTGCCCTGGAGATTCGTGTACTCGACGCGCTCGATGTTGTCGGGGTTCGGCTGGTACGTCGACGACCGGAGGTCGATCTGAAGCGGGGCCTCGCCGGCCTCGAGGGTCTCGGTGCGCGGCGTGAACGTCGGCGGGGTGTCGTTGAAGTTCGGGTCGCCGACCGTGATGGGAATCGTGAGGAGTGCGACGCGGCCGATGGGGTCGGCGGCGCTCTCGCCGTCGGTCACCTGGAAGGTGACCGCCGCCGAACCGCGGTAGTCCTGCTCGGGAACGTACTGGAGGGTCTGCCCGTCGACGAGGGGCGACTCCTTCGCGTTTGTCGCCGATGCCGAGAGCAGCAGCGGCGGCTTGCCGGACGGCACCACGACGATGTCGTTCACGTCCCAGGTGATGCTGCCGTTCATCGGCACCACGATCTCGCCGAGGTCGGCGAGGTGCGGCGCCGGGAACTTCGCCTTCTCCTCCGCGGCGAGCTCCTCGGGCGTCTTCGGCCGCTGGGTCTCGGCGGTCGGCTCGTCGTCGCCGCCGGGGATGGGCGGCACGATGACGAACGCCTTCGCGTCGAGCTCGTCGAGCTCGTTCGTCAGGCGGAACGCCACCGCGAAGCGCTCGCTCCGGGGCTTCACGTCGATGCTCCCGTCGGGGAGCACCTCGGCGCGATCGGCGTTGGGGCCCTCGAGCGAGACCTTCAGGTCCTCGACGAGGCCGCCGGGGTTCGTCGCATCGTTCAGCGGGCGCACGTTGACGCGGTCGACGTCGACGACCTCTTCGGGCTCGATGACCTGGTCTTCCGCCGTCGGCGGCTGGATCTTCGCGTTCTTCGACACCTTGACCTGGATGAACGCCGTGTCGGCGCCGCCGCGACCGTTGGAGGCCTCGTAGCGGAGGGTGTACGCGCCCTCGGTCTCGGGGGCGGTGACGACCACGCGGCGTCGATCGCGGATCTCGGCCTCGATGCCCTCGTCGACGTCGGGCAGCTTGGAGACGTGCAGCTGGTAGCCGGACGGGTCGGAGTCGTTGAGGAGCACCTCGACGCCGACGGTGCGGCCCGGCTTCATCTCGATCGTGTCGTCGACCGCCTTCGGCGGCAGCTGCACCGCCGGGCGCGGGACGACCCCGACGCGCACGGTGCCCTTCGCGCTCGCACCCGACGTGTCCTGCACCTCATAGGTGAACGTATCGGTGCCGGCCGAGCCGGTGAGCGCCTCGTAGGTGATCGAGGTGCTGGTGCGCTCGACGATGCGCCCCAGCGCGGGCGGCGCCGAGATGCCGGTGAGCACGACCGAGTCGCCGTCGGGGTCGAGCCCGTCGAGCGGCACGTCGATCTTCACCTGCGACCCCTCGAAGGTGCGCGAGGTCAGCGGAGTCGGCAACGGGGCGCGGTTGTTCTCGTCGTCGGGCCCGATGACCGTGAAGCGCACGGTCGCCCGCGCCGTCTGCTCGAAGTCGTCGCCGATCGTGTAGACGACGCTGTACGTTCCGGGCGTCTTCGGCGCCTGGAAGCGCACCGTGTCGTCGCTGACGAAGGCGAGCCCGCCCTCGGTGACCGGGTCGATCAGTTCGGGGAGCACGCGGAACGCGGCGGCGTCGGGGTGGTAGTCGTTCTCGGTCACCGGCACGGTGACGATGTCGCCGGCACGCACGTTCACGTTGTCGTCGGCGGCGACCGGCGGCTGGTGCTTCACGAGCGGCGGCACCGGCACGACCGCGACGGATGCTGTCGCCGTGTTGAGCCCGTCGGAGACGGTGTAGCTGAACTGCAGCTGTCGATCGATCGCCTCCGATGCGGTGACGCGCGCGACCGTGTTGGTGAGGATCTCGACCGAGACGAGGCCCTCGGTGCCGGTGTCGTCGACCGACTGCACCGCGAGCACCTTGCCGGACGGCGAGACGTCGTTCACGAGGAGCGGCACGATGGCGGGTTCGCCCGGGCGGAGGTAGGCGGTGTCCTTCACCGCGATCGGCGCCGGCGCCTCGGCGGGGGGCTCGGTGACCTGGACCCGGATGAGGCCGACGCTCACCGCCGTGTCGGCGCCGAGGTTGTAGAGGAAGACGTACTCGCCCGCTTCATCGGCCGAGAAGGCGACCGTTCCGCGCTCGAGGTTCGGAGTGACGGTCGGGCCCTCGGGCACCTCGTCGACGCCCACGAGCGTGAGCGGCGCACCGGAGGGCGACAGGTCGTTCGCGAGCGGCTCGATCGCCACCGTCTCGCCCACGAAGACCTGGGCGAAGTCGGGCGTGCCGACCGGGTTCAGCGTGCCGCTCGGCTTGACCTCGACCGTGAGGGTGCCTGCGGCCTCGGTCTGCCCGTCGGAGACGACGTACTGCACCTCCTTGGTGCCGATCTCGCCGGACTGGTGCGCGAAGGTGACGAGACCGTCGGGGCTGAACCGCACCGAGTCGCCGCTCGTCGGCGACGCGTTCACCAGATAGACGTCGTCGCCGTCGGGATCGTTCCAGTCGCCGAGCACGTTGTAGGAGATCTGCCGGCTCTGCTCGACGCTCGTGGCCGCGTTGCGCAGCGACACGGGCGGCTCGTTCTCGCTCGCGGGTCGGATGCGGACGTTCACCTGGGCTTCGGCGCGGCCCCCGCGCCCGTCGTCGACCGTGTAACGGAACGACGTCGTACCGGCGGCGCCGGCGTCGGGCGTGAACTGCAGCGCCCGCCCGCCGTCGATGAGCTCGAGGCGGCCCGGCGCCCCGCTCGCGCTCGGGAGCTCGGCGACCGTCAGCACGTCGCCGTCGGGGTCGGTGTCGTTCTCGAGCACCTCGAGGATGGTGGTGCGCTCGGGGCGCACCCCGTACTCGTCGTCGCGGGCGAGCGGCGGGCGGTTGACGGGTCCGCGTTCGGCGAGCGTGTCCTCGAAGTTCTGCTGGGAGCTCTTCTCGTCGCCCTCCTCGTCCTCCGACTCCTCGGGCGGCGTCACCTCCTCCCAGTTGTCGACGAGCCGCAGGTCGGAGTCGACGAGCCAGGCGTTGCCGTTGGAGAGGTTGTTGAGCACGATCACGTCGCGGTTGACGCGGAACTCGAGTCGCGAGCCGGCCGTCGGCTGCTCGATCTGCTGCGATCGCGGCTCCTCGCCGTCGCACGCGAGCACGTACCGCGACGCGCTCGCCCAGGCGCCGTGCGCGCAGCCCTCGAGCCAGACGGGCGCAGCGACCTCGCTCGCCTTCGCGGCCGGGGCGTCGCCGCCGTTCGGGATGGTGCGCACCTCGCCGCCGCCGAGCGGCACCTCGAGCAGCGCGTCGGCGGTGGCGACGAAGGCCGAGTCGTGCTCGCCGCCGGACTGCTGCAGTCGCAGCCCCGGCTCGGGCAGCTCGATCGCCCGCCCGTCGACGACGAGCTCGTCGCGCTCCTCGTCGAGGATGACGGCGCGCTCGCCCACCGCCGCGATCTGGTGCCCGTCGAGCTTCGGCAGCTCGCGCTTCTCGGGCTCCGCGTCGATCGCGACCGTGTAGAGGGTGCGCTTCGACGGCTTCGTCGCGAACACGGTGCCCTCGCTCGAGACGGCGATGCGAGCACCTTTGCCGAGCTTCAGCAGCGGGTCGGTGCCCGCGGGGTCGAATGACAGCGCCGAACCTGCCGGCACCGTCCAGAGCTCTCCCTTCGGGGAGAGCACCGCGAGCACTTCGCCGCCATAGGCGACCGTCGAACCGGGCGGCACGTCGATGCGTTCGGTGAGCGTCGTGAACGACGGGTCGATGCGATCGATCGTGCCGAGGCTGCGATCGTAGAGGAACGCGTCGTCACCGTTCTGGAAGACGTCGAACTCGTTGGTGGCGGTGCTCACGGCCGCGTCGAGTTCACCGATCGGGCGGTTGAGCCGGCCCGCGAGCAGGTCCTGCCCGTTCGTGACCCAGACGTCGCGAGCACGAAGGTCGGGGTCGGTCACCGGAAAACCCTGGTGCAGCACCGCGAAGGTCAGCGGCACCCCGGCGATGAGGCTCAGTGCCAATGTCGTCGCGGTGGCTTTGCGCGTGCGCACCCACGTGCTGAAGCTTCCCACCACTGCTCCCCGATTAGAGACCGTCATCGATCAGGGCGGCAAGGCCCACAACGGGGTACACGGTAACACGGTCGTGCGACGCCTCCACATGGGGAGTCGTCCCCATGACGCACGCGGTCGTCGCGGAGAGGGGAAACCGCGGGCGGGGCTCAGGCCTTCGACTCGTCGCCCTCGTCGGTGCGGTCGAGCATCGGCAGGTCGTCGGCGCTCACGAGGCGGGTGGCGACGGCGTACTCGACGAGCCGGGCACGGCGGTTCGTGGCGAGCTTGCCCCGCCCGCCGCGCAGGCCGTCGACGCCGATGCGGTCGAGCTTCTCGCAGACGTTGTCGAGCTTGCGGTTGAACGTCGTCATGCTCCACCCGAGTCGTGCGGCCGCCTCGACGGAGCTCGGGACCGCGGCGCGGCCCGCGGCCGGCTGGGCGAGCACGTTCTCGGCGAGCGCGACCACGAGGAGCCGCTGGCTCGTCGTCAGCGTGACCGGCATCACCGTGGTGCCCCCGTCGGCGGGCGTCGCCGTGAGCGAGGTGTTGTAGAAGTCCTCCTCCGCGTGCACGGTGAAGTCGTACGTCGTCGCACCGGCGCTGAACATGACGTGCACGGTCTGGAAGACGAGCGGCAGCTTCGCCCCGGGAGCCACCCAGGCCTGGACGCTGCCCGTGGCGTCGGACACGGTCGCCGACAGCAGCTGCCCCACGTTCGACAGCCACCAGAGGCCGAACTCCGACGACAGGGTGAGGAAGGTGCGATGCAGGTACGGGTTCTCGTCGATGGTGAGGTCGGAGTCGCGCCCGATCGTGAACGGCGCCCCCTCCTCGACCGTGTACCACTCGCCGCAGTACTCGACGCGCAGCGGCCTCATTCCGAGCACCCCCGCACCGGCTCGGACGTCTTGCTCCCGCGCTGGACCTGGACGTCGATGCACACGATGCCGCCCGCGCCGTTCTCGACCGTGACGGTCGGCCCCTCGGCGACCTGGATGCCTCCCGAGCCGTCGGCCCGCTCCCAGCGGTAGCGGTCCCCCTCCTCGGCGTCGTCGTGCGCCAGCGCGAAGGTGACGGATGCCCCGTCGACGCTCGCGAGCTCGACGGTCGGCGCCGGCACCTGCTCGCCGAGCAGCGCGTCCTCGCCGGTGCCGCCGGGGTTCGGTTCCGCGGTGGGCTCGGGGGTCGGCGCCCCCGAGAGCGTGATCGCGATCGCGACGACCGCCGCGACGACGCCGGCTGCGACGCCCGCGACGACGACACCGACGCGGGAGCGGCGCGGCGCTCGCGTCTCGGTCGGCGCCGAGGCGGGCTCGTACGACACCGGCCCGTTCGGCGCGGCCGGGCGCACGACGGTCTGATCGGGAGCGGGCGCCGAGACCGCCGCGGACGGCCCGCGGGGCCGCAGCACCGTCGAGTCGTCGACCGGCCGGGGCGCCGGCTGGGCCGGAGCAGGGGGCTGTGCGGCGATCTGCTGCGGCGAGCGGACCTGGGTGCGGTCCTCGTCGACGGGCGGCGGCGACACGCGTGCCGGTGCGGGCGCGGCCATCGGTGCCTGCGCCCGGACCGTCTGGACCGAGCGTGCACGGGTCGCGTCGACGCCGTCGTCGTCGGGCTCCGCCTCGCGCTCGGCGGCGAGGTTCGGCACCTCGATGTTCGTCGCGGCGTAGCCGAGCTCGAGCTCGACCCGCTGGAGGGCGCGCGCGAACTCGACCGCGCTCGGATAGCGGTCGTCGCGACGGGTCGCCATTCCCTTCGCGAGCACGGCGGCGAGGCTCGCGGGCACCTCGGCGCGGCCGATCGGCGTGATCGCACCGCGCTCGATCCGGCCCATGAGGTCGAGCGACCCGTTGGAGCGCCCGGGGATCTCGAACGGGGTACGTCCGGCGAGCAGGGTGTGCACCGTCGCGGCGAGCGAGAAGACGTCGCTGCGCGGGTCGGGCTTCGGGTCGTCGTCGAACATCTCGGGCGGCGACCACGGCACGCTGAGTCCGACGGCCGACTGCCCAGTGCCCGACGCCGAGCCGGTCGCGCTCAGTTCGGACGCCGTGACGGTGTGCACCGGCAGTTCGCCCTCGAGGTTCGACGAGATGCCGAAGTCGGTGAGCGCGGGCCATCCGTAGTCGTTCGTGAGCACGTTCGCGGGCTTGATGTCGCGGTGCAGGATGCCGGCGGCGTGCGCGGTGGCGATCGCCCCGGCGAGCCGCACGCCAGTGCGCAGCGCGTCCTCGACGGAGAACGGCTCGCGCTTGTAGCGCTCGGCGAGGCTCGGGCCGGAGCAGTACTCCATGACGAAGTACGGGCGGCCGTCGGCCGAGACGTCGGCGTGGAAGATCGTGACGATGAACGGATGCGCGGAGAGCTGCGCCATGAGGTTCGCCTCGGCGACGAACTGGGCGCGGGTGTCGCGGCCGAGCTCCTCGGTGAGCAGCACCTTGACGGCGACCTTGCGGCGGGGCAGCCGCTGCTCGTAGAGGAAGACGTCGGCGAAGCCGCCCGAGCCGAGCAGGCCGAGCGAGGTGTAGCCCGGCAGCTCGGGCGGTGTCGAAGTGGCGCGTCGCATCAGTCGCCGACCACCTGGATCGTCCAGCCGCCGCCGAGGTCGACGACGGTGCCGATGAGCACGGGCGTCGGCTCCCCGGCGCGGAGCTTCACGGGCGCACGACCGGGGGCCACCACGAGCGTGCCGTTGCGCGAGTGCAGGTCGGTGACGACGACCGTGCCGCCCTCGAGCGCGAGTCGCACGTGGCTGCGCGAGATGTCGGGATCGCCGTGGCCGATCGTGACGAGTCTCGGCAGGCGCCCGCCCGAGACCTTGCTGACGCTCGGCGAGCGGCCGAGCACGATCTCGTGGCCGAGGGGCTCGAAGCTGCCGTCGGGCATGCGGACCCGGACCCCTGGCGCTGCCGCCGGCGCCGGGTCGGCGGCCGTCGGCGCAGGGCGGGATGCCTCGCGCTCGGCCCGCAGGCGCCGGATGTCGGCGCTCGCGACGGTCATGCCGTCGTGGTCCCCGGCGGCGAAGCCGACCGCCGCGCCCTCGCCGACCGGCCTCGCGACGGTCGCGTCGAGATCGGCGCCGACGCCCGGGCCGGCCAGGGCGCTCGGTGCCGTCGGCGGCGCGATCGGCGGAACCCCGGTCGCCTCGGGCGGGCGGATGAAGTCGGTCACGCCGACGATCGTCTCCTCGATCGGCGCGATCGTGTGCTCGGGGGCACGGGGCGGTTCGGCGTCGACGACGCTCGCCTGCGGAGTCGCCGGGGGCGCGGGAGGCGCCGGAGGCGCGGGTTCGGCGATGCGAGCCGCTCGTGCCGACGGAGCCCCTTCGGCGCCGCCCGCCGCCGACGCGCCCGGCACCGCGACGGCCGCCGCAGCGACCACGCCGTCGACGAACGGCAGCCACGAGGCGGCCCCCGCAGCATCCGCATGCGTGATCTCGACGCGCTCGGCGTCGTCGACGACCCGCTCGGCCCACGTCGAGACCGCCGTGCCCGAGACGACGACCTCGCCCGCGACGACCTCGAACGCACCGCGCACGATGATGCGGACGCCGCCGAGGCGCTCGCCGGCCGACTGCCAGGTCAGGAGGGCGAAGTCGGGGGTGCGTCCGAGCCCGTCGGCCGTGAGCCGCTCGAGCACCGCGGTCGTCGCCTCCGGCGAGAGCACCGCCCACAGCTCCGCGGCCACGGCCGCCGCCGATTCGCCGGAGACCAGGAGCAGAGCTCCCGGTCGCACGGCCGCGACGGCGCCGTTCGCCGCTGCGCGATACTCAGCCATCGCGTGCCCCCTCGTCCCTCGGTCTCGTGACCTCGATCCCCTCGTCGCCGCGGTCGCGCGTCGCGTCGGGATCGTCGTCGTCGCCGCCGATCTTCGACTCGACGACCACCACGCTCACGTTGTCGCGTCCGCCGTGCGCGAGCGCCTCCTCGACGAGCTCGCCCGCCATGCCCGCGGGGTGCGCCGCGTCGCCGGCGAGGATCGCGGCGATCCGCTCGTCGTCGAGCTCCTTCGTCAGCCCGTCCGAGCAGACGAGGAACACCTGGCGGCCCGCGGCCGGAATGAGCCAGACATCGGGGTCGACGACCTCGTCGGCACCGAGCGCCCTGGTGATGACGTTGCGTTCGGGGTGGCGCTCGGCGTCCTCGGCGCTGATCAGCCCCGCGTCGACCAACTCCTGGACGGCGGAGTGATCGACGCTCAGCTGCTCGAGGGTGCGGCCGTTCCACGAGTAGATGCGGGAGTCGCCGATGTTGAACACCATCCAGTGGTAGCCACCGGCATCGCCGGCGTCGACGAGCGCGACGCCCGCGAGCGTGGTGCCGGCGACGGCCGTGCCCTCCTCGCCGTGCTCGCTCAGCGCGCGCACGGCCTCGTTCGAGCTGTGGATCGCGTCGAGCACCTGTTCGGGCGAGGGCGGCGTGCCCGGCTCGACGTGGCGCCGGAACGTCTCGACGACGGCCTGGCTCGCGGCGTCGCCCCTGGCGTGCCCGCCCATGCCGTCGGCCACCAGATAGACGGGCGACTCGGCGAACACGGCGTCCTCGTTCACGCTGCGCACACGGCCGAGGTCGGTGCGGGCGGAGTGCGCGATGAGCGCCGAACCGCGGGTCAGGGCGACCACGCCCTCGACATCACCTGGCACGGGACTCCTCGATAGGGCGGGGTGTGGTCGGGACGGCAGCCCGAGCGACGCCGCCGGGCGCCGCCCGTCCACGGTAGCAACTCCGGCGCCCGAGCGCCGTCACCTGTGGAGAACGCGGCCGGCCTCAGCGGCCGGTGCGCTCGGAGTCCTCGGTGAAGTGGGGCACCTCGTCCATGAGCTTGTGCCCGCGGCGCCGCGCGTCGACGCCGGCCTTGACGAGGCTCGCCACGGTCGCGACCGCCATCGCCGCGAGGATGATGCCGAGGGACATCCACGTCGAGATCTCGGGAGCCCATTCGATGTGCTCGCCGCCGTTGATGAACGGCAGCTCGTTCACGTGCATCGCGTGCAGCACGAGCTTCACGCCGATGAAGGCGAGGATGAAGGCGATGCCGTACTTCAGGTACTCGAGGCGCTCGAGGAGGCCGCCGAGGAGGAAGTAGAGCTGGCGCAGGCCCATCAGCGCGAACACGTTCGCGGTGAACACGATGAACGCCGACTGGGTGATGCCGAAGATCGCGGGGATCGAGTCGAGGGCGAACAGCAGGTCGGTGGTGCCGATCGCCACGAACACGATGAGCATCGGGGTGAAGAAGCGCTTGCCGTCGATCGTGGTGCGGAGCTTCACGCCGTCGTACTCGTCGGTGATGCGTACGCGCTTGCGGAGGAGGCGCACGACGAAGGTCTCGCTGTCCTCGTCCTCGTGGTCGCCGCGCACCTGCTGGATCGCGGTCCACACGAGCCACGCGCCGAAGATGTAGAAGATCCAGCTGAAGTTCTCGATGAGCGAGGCGCCGAGCAGGATGAAGATGCCGCGCAGCACGAGCGCGATGATGATGCCCACCATGAGCACCTCCTGCTGCAGCTTCCGCGGCACGGAGAACCTCGCCATGATGATGACGAAGACGAAGAGGTTGTCGATCGAGAGGCTGTACTCGGTCAGCCAGCCCGCGAGGAACTGCCCGCCGTGCTCGGCGTCGCCGAGCCAGAACATCATGCCGGCGAAGACGAGCGCCAGCGCCACGTAGAAGGCGACCCAGAGCGTCGACTCCTTCATCGAGGGCACGTGCGGGCGCTTGAGCACGAGCAGCAGGTCGCCGATGAGGATGAGCGTCAGGACGATGAGCGATCCGACTTCGAACCAGACGGGGAGTTCGAGCACGTTGAACCTTTCGGAGTTCGGGGACGACGGAATCCGAAAGTCTCTCCCAGGCTGTTCGCACAGCTTCCACGACCGGAGCGGCTGCGATGGCGCTCGTATTGACGATCGTGGGCCGAGGCACGGCCTCGCGGGATACTCCCCTTCGCTCCGGCGAGTCTAGTCGAAATCGTCGCCACGTAGACTCGTACCCCCGATCCGAGGAGAGAATTTGAGCGCCACGAAGACGCCGCCGCCCCACCCCTACCGACCGACGAAGAGCTCCGCGCTCATCGGCTACTCGATCTTCGCGAGCCGTTGGCTGCAGGCCCCGCTCTACCTCGGGCTCATCGTCGCCCAGGCGATCTACGTCGTCGTCTTCATGATCGAGCTCTGGCATCTCGCCGAGGGCGTCGTCGCACACCCCGAGAAGATCGAGGAGGCCGACATCATGCTCGCCGTCCTCGGCCTCATCGACGTCGTGATGATCGCGAACCTGCTCATCATGGTCATCATCGGCGGCTACGAGACCTTCGTCTCCCGCATCAACGTCGAGGGCCACCCCGACCAGCCCGAGTGGCTCAGCCACGTGAACGCGAACGTGCTGAAGGTCAAGCTCGCGATGGCGATCATCGGCATCTCGTCGATCCACCTGCTGAAGACCTTCATCGAGGTCGGCGACATGACCGACGGCGTCGCGACGGGAACGGAGACCGGCCAGGACTACAGCTCGGAGGGGGTCATGTGGCAGGTGATCATCCACTCGGTGTTCATCCTGTCGGCGCTCGCCCTCGCCTGGATCGACCGCATGTCGTACCACAAGGTCACCCCGCACGAGGTGCACGACGGCATCCCGGTGCCGTATCCCGACGCCCGTCCCGGCCTCGACGAGCGCGACGACGAACTCGCGTCCGCGACCGCACGGCACTGAACGATCGCGGGTGCCGCCTCGCGCGGCACCCGCGATGGGCTCGAGCGCGATCGGATGCCGCGTGGCGGGCGACGCACGAGGCATCCCGCCGGAGACGACGAATGCCCCCGCCTGGGCGAGGGCATTCGTCTGCTGCGAAGCACGGTCGTGACCCCAGCGGGATTTGAACCCGCGCTGCCGCCGTGAGAGGGCGGTGTCCTAGGCCGCTAAACGATGGGGCCGTGCTGTGCGGAACTGTTCGTTCCGCGACGAATGCCCCCGCCGAAGCGAGGGCATACGTCTGTCGTCGTGATACACAGTCGTGACCCCAGCGGGATTTGAACCCGCGCTGCCGCCGTGAGAGGGCGGTGTCCTAGGCCGCTAAACGATGGGGCCGTGTTTCAGAACTCTCGTTCTGTTTTGACAACTCGAAAAGTATGACACACGGTTCCGGCACATTCCAAATCGAGCGACGGCCCCGGTTCCGGCGGCTCAGGCGAACACCCGGAGGGCCCCCGGGACGACCCTGATCGAGACCGGCGGAGCACCGATTCGCTCTCCGTCGGCGTAGGCCACGACGTCGTCGGCCTCGATGGTCACCTCGCGCGCGGTGAGGAACTCGACGGCCGGATGATCGACGTGCTCGCCCGCGAAGACCTTCGGGAACACCCCCACGAACGCCGCCCGCGAGAGCGGATGGACGATGAACACGTCGAGCAGCCCGTCGGTGAGATCGGCGTGCGGCACGATGCGCATCCCGCCGCCGAGCGAGGAGTTGTTCGCGACCGAGACGAGCATCGCCCGCTGCTCGCGGCGCACGCCGTCGATCGTGAGCACGTAGCTGCGCGGCCGGAACGTCGCGAGCTCGCGGACGATCGCGAGCGTGTACCGGCTGGGGCCGCGAGGCCGGGTCATCCGGTTCGCCCGTTCGTTCACGACGGCATCGAACCCCGCCGACACGACCCCCGCGAACCAGGTGTCGACGCTCCCCTGCCGCACGACGCCCGCGTCGATGGTGCGCACCGGCGCCCGCAGCTGCGCGAGGAGGCGCTCGGCTCCCGCCACCGGATCGTCGATCGGCAGGCCGAGGCCGCGCGCGAAGTCGTTGCCCGTGCCCGCCGCGACGACGCCGAGCGGCACCGCCGTGCCGGCCACCAGGTTCACGCCGAGCGAGGCCATGCCGTCGCCGCCGACCACGACGACGCCGTCGGTGCCGCGGGCGAATGCCCGTTCGGCCTCGCGGCGCAGCAGCTCGAAGTTGGGCTCCCTGAGCATCGCCACCTCGTAGCCCTCGCGCGCGAGCGCCTCGGCGACGGCCGGGCCCACGGCACGGTTGCGACCGAACGACGCCGCGGGGTTCACCGCGACGAGCAGGCGCTCGGGAGCTCGATCCATGGGGCGATTCTGGCAGCGAATCGGGTGACGATGCGGCTTGCGCGCCGGATCGGCGCGGTGTTGGCTCGAAGCATGCGCCTCACCAAACTCGAACACGCCGCCCTCGTCGTCGAGCACTCGGGCGACAAGCTCTACGTCGACCCCGGCAAGTTCACGACGCCGATCACCGAATCGGCCGGCACCGTCGCCGTCGTCATCACCCACGAGCACGACGACCACTGGACGCCCGATCAGCTCGAGCGCATCGTCGAGCAGAACCCCGAGGTGCGCATCTTCGGCCCCGCCGGGGTCGCCGCCGCGGCCGCCGGCCTGCCCGTCGAGGTCGTCGCCGCCGGGGACGAGGTGGAGGTCGGGCCGTTCCGCCTGCGGTTCTTCGGCGGCCGGCACGCCGTCATCCACCGGTCCATCCCGGTGATCGACAACCTCGGCGTGCTCGTCAACGACGGCTTCTACTATGCAGGCGACTCGTTCACGGTGCCCGAGGGCGTCGCCGTCGACGTGCTCGCCGCACCGGCGGGCGCCCCGTGGATGAAGATCAGCGAGGCGATGGACTTCGTCGAGGCCGTCGCTCCCCGGCGCGCGTTCCCGACGCACGAGATGCTGCTCTCGACCGCGGGCAAGGCGCTCTCGAACCTGCGCCTGGCCTGGGCGACCGAGCAGCACGGCGGCGAGTACCTCGCCCTCGAGCCCGGCGACACCCTCGACTTCTGAGCCGGACCCCGGGCACCCGACGCACTGTAGGGCGTCGACAAACGCCCCGACTCCCACCGGCGAACCGTTGTCGATCGGCACAGAGATTCCACGGCATCCGTTGAGGGATTCTCGCGCGCTGCTACGTTCAGGGCACCTCAGGCGCACCGCGCCATCGCGGCGCCACGGCGGCACCGCACCGGCGCGGCGTCGGCACCCCTGAGTCCGCGGGCGCGACCCGACCAAGACAGCGCCCGCAACCGATGACCCGCACCGTCATCGTCCTGCACCCTCCACTTCCGGGCACCCGCGCGCGTCGTACGACGTTCCGTCGCGCCCGGGCGACCCCAGGAGTCTCAATGACGAGAATCGACCCGACCGCGCATCGCCACGGCAACGGCATGAAGGTCACGGCCGTGATCCTCGCGATCGCGCTCATCGCCCTCGCGGCGTTCTTCCTGCTCACGACGAGCAAGCTCCACGACGGGGCGAACCGGCTCGCCGATGGCGCCGGCCAGGCCGGCGACGGCTCGGTAACGCTCGCCGACGGCACCGAGACGCTCGCCGGCGGGGCCGGCGACCTCGAAGACGGTGCCGCGAAGGCCGCAGCCGGCGCCGAGAAGCTCTCTGCGGGCGCCACCTCGGCCTCCGCGGGGGCGGAGCGTCTCAAGGCCGGCGCCGAGAAGAGCGCCGCCGGTGCGCTCAAGGTCTCCGACGGCGCCGCGCGCACGGCGGGCGGCGCCGCCGAGCTCGACGCCGGCGCCGGACGTCTCGTGACCGGCGCGGGCGAGCTCGACGCCGGCGCCGTGCGCCTCGAGAACGGCACCGATCTCCTCGTCGCCGGAGCCGGCGAGCTCAAGAACGGGTCGGCCGCTGCGGCCGGCGGCGCGAAACTGCTGAGCGCCGGCGCGGGCGTGCTGAGCACGGGAGCCGACGCGCTCGCCGCAGGCGCGGGGCAGGCTGCCGGCGGCGCCGCGCAGCTCAAGGCCGGTGCCGGCACGCTCGCCGAGAAGACGACCGCCCTCTCCGCCGGCAGCACCGCGCTCGCCGACGGCGCGGCATCGATCGCCGCGGGCGCCGCACAGGTCTCCGGCGGAATCGGGCAGGCGAAGACGGGTGCCGACCAGCTCCTCGCCGGTGCCGCAACGCTGAGCACCGGGGTCGCCACGCTGAAGACGAGCGGCGAGGGCCTCGCCGCGGGCGCTGCCACTGCGCATTCCGGCGCCAAGTCGGTCGCCACGGCGAATGCGAACCTGGCTGCGGGGCTCTCGGGCCTCTACGACCAGCTCGAGGCATCCGGTGCCGATGCCGCCCTGCTGGGCACCGTCGCCCAGCTTCGCGACGGCTCGGCGGCCGCGCGCGACGGCGCAGCCCAGGTCGAGGCGGCGACGGGCTCGATCGCCTCCGGGTCAGCCGCGCTCAGCGCCGGCCTCGCGAACGCGAAGGGGGGCGCCGACGCGGTGCACGCCGGTTCCACCGGTCTCGCGAGCGCGCTCGGCACCCTGGCCGCCGGTGGGGCGAACCTCGCCGGATCGTCGTCGTACCTCGCCGGCAAGGCCGGCGAGCTCGCCGAAGGCTCGGCGCTGATCGCAGCCGGTACCGGCACCCTGGCGGACAAGAGCGGCGCCCTCGCCGCCGGCACCGGGAGCGTCGCGAGCGGCGCCGCGTCGATCGCCGCGGGCGCCGGCACCCTCTTCGCCAAGTCGGGCGAACTCGCCGCCGGCAACGGTCGCCTCTTGAGCGGCACCGAGCGGCTCCTCGCGAGCTCGGGCCTGCTCGCCGCGGGCGCTGACAATCTCGCGGCGGGCACCAGCCGCCTCGTCACCAAGTCGGGCGAGCTCGCAGCGGGCACCGGCCGCCTCACCGAGGGCGCGCAGACGCTCGCGAACGGCGCAGGCGAGCTCTCGGCAGGCGCCAGCACGCTGAGCGCCGGCGCCGGCAACCTCGCCGCGGGCGCGGCGACCCTCGCGAACGGCGCCGGCGACCTCGCCGGTGGCACCGAGGAGCTCGCGGCGGGCAGCACTGAGCTCGCCTCCGGTGCCGACAAGGTGGCGGCCGGTGCGAGCGAGCTCAGCGCCGGCAACGGCAAGCTCGCCGACGGCACCGCTGAGCTCGCCGACGGCACCGCGAAGGTCGCCCCCGGGTCGCTCGCCCCGTGGCTGCTCGTGCTGCTGGGCCTCGGCGCCGCGGCGATCGCGGCCTGGATCGTGCACCGCGTGCGGTTCCGGAAGGCGGAGACGAGCGCCGAGGCCGCCGCGGCCTAGGCACCCACTCCCCGATGGGGCGGTCGAGCGATGCTCGACCGCCCCATCGTCGTCGGAAGCCCGCACCGACGTAGCCGACGCAGCCGACGCAGCCGACGCAGCCGACGCAGCCGACGCAGCCGACGGCGCATTCGGATCACCCGCCGCGTCCGCCGCCTCCACCGCGGTCGCCGTGCCCGCCGCCGTCTCCGCCACCGCGGCCGCCACCGCCGCCCCCTGCGCGGTCGTCGTTCGTGCTGTCTCCCCCGCCGCCCTGGCCGCTCACGTCGCCGTCCGACCCGCCACCGACGTCTGCGGGCTCTCCGCCGCCGGCGCCCGTCGCTGCGGGCTCCGACGTCTCGTCCGACTCCTCGTCGTCATCATCGTCGAACGACGGCGGTCGGTCCACCACCGGCCCCGGCCCGAGCTCGCGGAACGCGTGGCCACCGTACTTCGCCGCCGCGACCGACATCACCATCGGCCACATCCGGTGCCGCGCCGTCGCCGCCTCCCCGCTCGCGAATGAGATCCCGCGCTGGTTGGCATCGCCGTTCACGCTCACGACCGCCGCGACCGTCGCGACCTCGCTGCTCGCGCCCGCCATCCAGGTGTCCTTCGCCCCGTCGGTCGTGCCCGTCTTGCCGATGAGCGGCACGTGCGGCACGGTGTTGTTGTTCGACTCGCGGGCGGTGCCGTCGGTCATGACTCGGCTCATCCCGTAGTGCATGCCCGCGGCCACATCGGGCGAGACGGCCGCCGCACACGTCGATTTGGGCACGGGCACCTCGGCGCCGTCGCGTCCGACGATGCGGGCGATCGCGATCGGCGTGCAGGTGACGCCGTCGTTGGCGATCCCCGCGAACGCGATCGCAAGGCTGAGCGGAGCGATCTCGTTCGTCCCGATCACCGTCGCAGGGCTCTGCCCGAGCGGATTCCCGTCGGCCCGGTGCATCCCGAATGCCTCGGCCGTCTGGCGGATGCCGCAGAGGTCGAGCTCCTTGGCCATACCGAGGAACCCGGTGTTGATCGACTGGGTCGTCGACTGGAGCGCGGTGTACGCGCCGCCCGACTCGCCCGCATCGTTCTTCGGGTTCCATCCCTCCCCCGAGACGTCGATGTCGCCGAGGCAGCTGTCGTGGAAGACCCCCCAGTTCGATCGCGGCTTCGAATCGACGCGTTCGCTCAGCCCGTGCCCCTCCTTGAGCCATTGCGCCAGCGTGAACACCTTGTACGTCGATCCGGGCTGGAACCCACGCGAACCGCCGTACGCGAAGTCGGTGTTGTAGTTGATGCTCTCGTACTGGGAACCCGAGGCGAGCACCGCTGGGTCCTGGCTGTACACCTTGTTCTGCGCCATCGCGAGCACGCGTCCGGTGCCCACCTGCACGCTCGAGATGACGCCGCCGAGGTCCCAGCCGGGGAAGGTCTGCGGCACGTTGTCGGCGAGCGCCTTCACCGCCGCGGCCTGCAGGTCGAGATCGAGCGTGGTGTAGACGTTGTAGCCGCCCCGCCGGAAGTTCAGCATGCGCGTCTCGGCGTCCTCGCCGAACGTCGGATCGGTCTGGAGGATGTTCTTCACGTAGTCGCAGAAGTAGGCGCTCGCCCCCGCGGTCTGGCACCCGGTGCTCGGCTCGGTGATCTTCGGCTCGACGGGCGTCGCGACGGCCTCGTCGTAGCGCGCCTGCGTGATCTTCCCGAAGGCGAGCATCCGGCCGAGGATGTAGTCGCGGCGCCCGTGGTTCTCGGCGTAGCCGTCGGCCGCACCGTTGCGTTCGCGATCCGGCTTGTCGATCCTGAACTTCTCGGGGTTGTTCACGATCGCGACGAGCGAGGCCGCCTGGGCGAGGGTGAGGTTCGACGACGAGGCGCCGAAGTAGTAGTTCGCCGCCGCCTCGATGCCGTACACGGTGCCCCCGAAGCCGGCGATGTTGAGATACCCGAGCAGGATCTCGTCCTTCGTGTAGCGCTTCTCGACGCCGATCGCGAGCCGCATCTCCTTCACCTTGCGATCGATCGTCGTCTCGGTGGCCGCGTCGTAGCAGTCCGACTTCACGTCGGCGACGACCTGGTCGCGCTGCTCGCTGCTCAGTTCGGTGCCGGCGGCCTCAGCCTCAGCCGCGGCCGCATCGACCTCCGCCGCCCCGGACTCCAGTTCGCACTGCTGCACCCGCACGTTCTTCACGTACTGCTGGGCGATCGAGGACCCGCCCTGCGTGTCGCGGCCGCTCGCCGTCGTGGCCGCCGCGCGGATCGTGCCCTGCATGTCGATGCCGCCATGGTCGTAGAAGCGGGGGTCCTCGCTCGCGACGGTCGCGTCCTTCACGTCCTGGTCGATCGCCTCCCACCCGACCTCGACGCGGTTCTGGTCGTAGAACGACGCGAGCAGCACGGGCTTGCCGCCGGCGCCCGTGGCGTAGATGTTGCTCTTCTCCGAGAGCTCGCCGATCGCGAGGTAGCCCGGGAGGTTGTCGAACATGCTGATCGTGCCGGAGGCGGCGAGCCCGACCATCGCGATCGAAGGGGTGACCGACACGACGACGAGCGCGGCGGCCGCGGCGCTCGCGACGATCAGCCCGACGAATCCGCCGATGACGCCGCCGAGTGTGCGCGTCTCAGCGAAGTCACGATTCCGCTTGTTCCGCGTCGCATTCGCTTCGCCCATCCGACCGCACCCCCAACCGCGCTCAGCAGTGCGTTCGAGAGCCCCGGAAGAGCAGGGTCCGTCCTGCGCTGTCACTCAATGACACCGCAGCCCGCCCGAGTTGTCCAGCATCGACACGGTTCGATCCTCAGCGCGACTCGGCGAACGGCGGAAACACCGGCGGGAACAGCGG
Source organism: Agromyces sp. NPDC057679 (assembly GCF_042799635.1). Classification (NCBI taxonomy): domain Bacteria; kingdom Bacillati; phylum Actinomycetota; class Actinomycetes; order Micrococcales; family Microbacteriaceae; genus Agromyces; species Agromyces sp. NPDC057679. The sequence continues at coordinate 703,910 of NZ_JBHVIK010000003.1, forward strand.
CTCCCCGGTCGCAGCCAGGTGGTCGCGCTCGTGGTAGGCGGCCTTCAGCCGGTCGAAGATGCGCTGACCGTCGGCACGGAGGCGATCGAGGTCGACGCCCGGGATCGTTCCGTCGCGGAGCACCGCCCGGCCGGCCACCATGCTGAAGCGGGCGTCCCGCGCGGACCCCGCGAGCATGAGCGTGCGGAGCGGGTCGTCGACGGCGCCGGTGCGCACGTCGTCGAGCGCGAACGCGCTGAGGTCGGCGGTCGCCCCGACCGCGATCCGGCCGAGGTCGGGGCGGTGCAATGCCCGCGCTCCCCCACTCGTCGCCGCGTCGAGGTACTCGGCGAGGAGGCCGCGCCCGAGGTCGGCGTGCTGCGCCTTCGCGAGATGGACGCCCGCGTCGATGCCCCGGATCAGGTCGGGCGGGAACGAGTCGGTGCCGAGCGCGACGTTGACGCCGGCCTCGAGGTACTGCGAGAGCTTCTCGAGGAGGAAGGCGTAGCGCTGGTTCGTGAGCGGGCAGTGGATGATCGAGACGCCGGCCGCCGCGAGCTTCGCGAGGTCGCCGCGGTCCTCGCCGTGCACCTCGGGGTGCACGTCGAGGTAGACGCCGTGGGCGAGCACGAGACGTTCGTTCAGCAGTCCGACGCGTTCGAGCAGGCCGAGCGGGGTCGTACCGTCCTCGGCTCCGAGCAGCTCGCGCTCGTCGAGTCCCTGCAGCGCGTGGGCGCGCACGAGCGCGCCGCGCTCGGCCGAGACGCGCGCCGTCGCCTCGAGCAGTTCGGCGCGGACGGTCTCGATCCGGCAGGGCGCGAGGACGCCGGTGACGAGCGGGTCGCCGAGTTCCTCGACGGTGTCGAGGAAGCGCACCGCCTCGTCGAAGGCATGCCGTCCCGCCTCGTCGTCCCAGGCGATCGTCGCGTCGCCGTCCTCGTCCGTGACGTGCACGCCCGAGCGGTAGGACGGCCCGAGGAAGGTGCGCAGCCCGAGCTCGCCGGCGATGCGGGCGACGTCGAGGAGGTCGTCGTGCGTCTCGGCCCACGCCGAATGCACCTCGGAGGCGATCGGCATGAAGGTCGTGATGCCGTGCAGCGCCAGCTGCGTGAGGGCGAAGCGCCGCATGGTGCTTCGCTCCTCGGCGGTGAGCACCTCGTGCCGCCGCGCGAAGTACTCGGCCGACCAGTCGAGGCGCCGCGCAGCGGCCCCGTCGCTCCACGCGTCGAGCGCGAGGTGATCGACGTCGGCGAGCGCGTCGAGGTCGATGAGTCCGGGCATGAGGATGCTCCGCCCGAGCGCGATGCGTTCGTCGAGGTCCGCGTCGGGGGCGGCGTCGGCGCGGCCGACCCACGAGATGCGGTCGCCGTCGACGAGCACGGCGCCGTCTCGGAGCTCGGTGTGGCCGCGCCCGTCGTGGGCGATCACGAAGTCGGCGGTGATGAGCGTCGTCATGCGGTGGCCTGCGCGGCGAGACGTTCGCGCCGCACGGGCTTCCACCCGGGGCGGGGCACGGCGGCGCGCAGCGAGCGCGTGTACGGGTGCACCGGGTCGGCGAGGAGCTCGGCGGTCCGCCCGCCGTCGACGACGCGGCCCTGCTCCATCACGATCATACGGTCCGAGATCTGGTTGACCACGGCGAGGTCGTGCGAGATGAACAGGTAGCTCACCTCGCGTTCGGCGCGGATGTCGGCGAGGAGGTTGAGGATCTGCGCCTGGATCGAGACGTCGAGCGCCGCCACGGCCTCGTCGAGCACGATCACGGCCGGGTCCGCCGCGAGCGCCCGGGCGATCGCGACGCGCTGGCGCTGCCCGCCCGAGAGCTGGTGCGGGAACTTGTCGGCGAACCGCTCGCCGAGGCCGACGGAGTCGAGGATCTCGCCGGCTCGCGCGCGGGCCTGCGTGCGGGTCGCGCCCCTGCCCGCGTGCAGCGCGACGCTCGTCGCGACGATCTCGCCGACGCGCTGACGGCCGTTGAGCGAGGAGTACGGGTCCTGGAAGACGTACTGCACCTCTCGGGCCCAGCGCCGCCGGTCGGCGAGGTGCTTGACGCCCTTCGCGCGCGACTCGCCGCGCACGGACAGCTCGCCCTCGGTCACGGTCTCGAGCCCGACGAGCATGCGGGCCACCGTCGTCTTGCCCGAGCCCGACTCCCCCACGATCGCGAGGCACTCGTTCGGGTACAGCTCGAACGAGACGTCGTCGACGGCGATCACGGGGTCGTCCTTCACCGGCCCGGGGAACACCTTGCGCAGTCCTCGGGCGACGACGATCGGGGCGGGGCCGGCGGCGCCGGCTGGCTCGGTTGGGTCGGTGGGGTGGGTGCGGTTCATGATGCCTCCGCCTTCAGCAGTTCGTGGGTCGCTCGGTCGTAGCGCAGCACCGGCAGGCGGTCGACGCGCTCGTCGATGCTCGGGCGGGCACCGAGCAGTTCGATCGTGTACGGATGGGTGGGCGCCTCGTAGACGTGCTCGCCCTGCTCGACGATCTGCCCCGCGTACATGACGGCGAGGCGGTCGCAGCACGCGGCGGCCAGTTCGAGGTCGTGGGTGATGAAGAGCAGCGCGAGCCCCCGCGCGCGGCGCTGCTCCTCGAGGATGGCCATGACGTCGGACTGGGCCGTCACGTCGAGCGCCGTGGTGGGCTCGTCGGCGAGGATCAGCCGGGGCTCGGCGAGCAGCACGCTCGCGATCATGACGCGCTGCAGCAGGCCGCCCGAGAGTTCGTGCGGGTACTGCCTGAGCCGCTGCTCGGGGTTGCGCACGCCCACCTCGTCGAGGAGCACGACCGCGCGACGCTCGGCGTCGCGCCGGTCGACCCCGCGATCGCGCACGAGCGACTCGGTGAGGAAGTCGCCGACCCGGTGCACCGGGTTCACGTGCGCCCGCGGATCCTGGAAGATCATGCCCACGTCGCGCGAACGGTAGCGGCGCAGCGCGGCCGGGTTCATCGAGAGCACGGATGCCCCGTCGAACGCGATCTCGCCGGTCACCCGGAAGGCGGGGTCGAGCATCCGCGTGATCGCGCGGGTCGTCAGCGACTTGCCCGAGCCCGACTCGCCGACGAGACCGAGCGACTCGCCCTCGCCGATCGTGAGGCTCACCCCGTCGAGCAGGGTCTGCTCGCCGCCGCGCAGGCGGAGGGTCGCCCGGACGTCGTCGAGCCGCAGCAGGGGGTCGGTCATCGCATGCTCCTTGCACTCGAGGTGAGCCGGTCGCCGATGACGGTGACGCACCAGACGATCAGCACGATCAGGGTTCCCGCGGCGATCGCCTCGCCGGGGTGGCCGCGCAGCACCGAGTCGAAGCCGCTCTTGACCATCAGGCCGAGGTCGGCCGTGGGCGGCTGCACGCCGAGCCCGAGGAACGACACCGCGGCGAGTTCGATGACCGCGAAGCCGAGCGACGACACCGCCTGGGCGACGACGATCGGCTGCACGTTCGGCAGGATCTGGGTGAAGGTGATGCCCGTGCCCGACTGGCCCTGCAGCCAGGCGGCCGAGACGTACGGCATCCGCCGCTCGCGAAGCGAGGCGCCCCGCACGACCCGGGCGACGTAGGGCACGTACGCGATCGCGAGCCCGCCGACGACGGTCGCGAGGCTCGGCCCCCAGATCGCGACCGAGATGAGCGCGAACACGATGCCGGGCACCGCGAAGAGGATGTCGAGCACCCACGCGACCGCGGTGTCGGTGCGTCCGCCGCGCCAGGCGGCGAGGAGGGCGAGGAGCGTGCCGACCACGGTCGCGATGAGGATCACGAGACCGGGTCCGGCAAGCGTGATCCTGGAGCCCCAGATGAGCCGCGAGAGGATGTCGCGGCCGAGCGCGTCGGTGCCGAGGAGGTGCGCCGGCGAGGGCCCGCTGAGCGAGGCGAGCAGGTCGGGGTAGTCGGGGTCGTACGGCGCCACGACGGGCGCGAAGATCGCCGCGAGCGCGATGACGAGCAGGATCGACGCGGCGATGCAGCCGACGACGCCGAGTCGGTCGGCGGTGCGGCGGGTGATTCCCGTCGCACGTCGCTCGCGCACGCTCGCGACGGCGAGGCTCATGGTGGATGGGGTGGTCATTGCCGGCTCCCGAGGGTGATGCGCGGGTCGATGAAGGTGTAGAGCACGTCGACGATCGCGTTCACCACGACGAACGCGACGACCAGCACGAGGATCACGGCCTGCACGACCGCGAAGTCGCGCTGGAGGATCGCCCGTACGAGCAGCGAGCCGAGCCCGTCGAGGGCGAACACGTTCTCGACGACGACGGCGCCCGCGATGAGCGTCGCGATCGTGAGGCCGAGCACGGTGACGATCGGGATGAGCGAGTTGCGCAGGACGTGGTGTCGCACGATGTGCCCGGCGGCGAGTCCTCGGACGGTCGCGGTCTGCACGTGCTCGCGCCCGCCCTCCTCGAGCACCGCCGCGCGCGTGATGCGGGCGAGGTACGCGGCGCTCGCGACGCTGAGCGCCACGGCGGGCAGCGCCAGGTGGTACAGGGTGTCGACCCCGCCGGTTCCCGACCCGAAGGTCGGGAACCAGCCGAGGCCCACCGCGAACACGCTGATGAGCGCGACGCCGACGACGAACGACGGCGTCGAGAGGCCGACGGCCGCAAGCGTGGACGTGAGCTGGTCGCTCCACCCGCCGCGGAGCGCCGCGAAGGTGCCCGCCGCGATGCCGACGACGGCGATGATGATCGCCGCCATCGACACCAGCGCGAGCGTCGTGCCCACGCGGCCCGAGATCAGCGCCGAGACATCCTGCCGGTACACGATCGAGTAGCCGAGGTCGCCGCGCAGGACGTCGCCCAGCCAGGCGACGTAGCGCAGCAGGAACGGGTCGTCGAGGTGGTACTGCTCGGTGACGGCGGCGATCTGCTCGGGGGTGCCGCCCCGGGGCCCGAGGATGAACGCCAGCGGGCTTCCGGGGGCGAGGTAGAGCAGCCCGAACACGATGAACGACGTCACGAGCAGCACGAGCAGGAGCCCGCCGAGCCGCCGCAGCAGGTATGGAGCGAGGGACATCGGGACTACTCCACCCCGCCGATCGTCGCGGCCCACGGCGCGTACAGGTAGGCGAACGAGGCGGTGGCGCCCGAGATGCGGTCGTTCTGCACGAGGGTGACGGGCTCGTACGCGAGCGGGATCCACGGCAGCTCGCTGGTGATGATGCGCTGCGCGTCGATCACGAGCTCGGCGCGGGCGGCCGGGTCGGTCTCAGCGCGGGCGGCGAAGAGCTGCTCGTCGGCGCTGTCCCAGCCGGTGTAGTTGTGGCTGTCGGTCGACGCGAAGAACTGGTACACGTCGAGCGCGTCGGCGAAGCTGCCGTAGTTGGTCGTGAAGAAGCCGTCGATGCCCTCGCGCGCGGCGGGGTCGAAGTAGAGGTTGCCGAACTGCTCGACCGGGATGACCTTCGTCTCGATATCGAGTCCGATCGCCTGGCCGGCGGCCTGGATCACGTTCGCGGTCTGCTCGTGCACGGCCGAGCTGCCCTGCACCGCGAGCACGATGGGCGCGTCGGGCGCCCCCGCCTCGGCGACGAGCTGCTTGGCCTCGTCGAGGTCGGCGTCGGCCGAGAACTCCTTCGAGGCCTCCTCGAAGGCCTCGGTCTCGTAGCCCCAGTAGTCGGGGCCGGCCAGCGTCGTCGCGGGGATGCCGGCGCCCTGGAAGACGACCTTCGTCAGCGCCGCACGGTCGATCGCGAGCGAGAGCGCCTGACGGATGCGCTCGTCGCCGAGGCCGCCGTCGAAGTTCGCCGTGACCATCGTCCAGAACACGAGCGACTTGCCGTAGCTCGTCGTCACCTCGTCGCTGTTCGCGAGCTGGGTGAGCCCGGCGGGCGGCAGGTAGAAGTACTGGCCGTCGACGTCGCCGGTGCGCAGCGCGTTGACCGCGGTCGACTCGTCGGCGATGAAGCTGAAGCTGAGCTTCGCCGCGAGCGGCACCTCGCCCCAGTAGCCCTCGTTCGCCGCGAGCTCGATGCTCTTGCCCGAGTTCCACGCCGCGAGCGAGAACGGGCCGGTGCACGAGAGCCCGCCGCTCGGGGTGCCGAACGCCTCGCCTTCCGCCTCGGCGGCGGCCTTCTCGACGATCGCGCCGGCGGCGGTGCCCATCGCCTGCGTGAACAGGACGTCGGGCTGGGTGAGCTTCACGGTGACCTGGTCGGGTGCGGTGACCTCGACGGAGTCGACGTTCTGGAAGTAGCTCGAGAAGTAGCTCGTCGCGGTCTCGCCGAGCTGGCGCTGCAGCGAGTAGGCGACGTCTTCGGCGGTGAGCGGGTTGCCGTTCCAGAAGGTGACGCCGTCGCGGATCGTGTAGACGATCGTCGTGTCGTCGGGCTGCTCGACCGCCGAGGCGAGGCCCGGCTCGGTCGCCAGCTCGGGCGTGAGCCGCACGAGGCTCTCGCAGAGGTTCGCGGTGACGGTGTTCTCGGCGTAGTTGAAGCCGAAGATCGGGTCGAGCGACATCGGTTCGTACGGCAGGTTCCACTTGACCTCGTCGACGGGCTGCGTGCCCGGCTCGGTGGTCGTCGCGAGATCGGCGAGGTCGATCGAGAGCCCGCCCTCCTCGCCGTCGTTCTGGGCTGCGGTGCAGCCGGTGAGGGTGAGACCGATGACGGCCAATGCGGCCGACGCGGTCAGGATGCGGCGTCGTGACACGGGGAACTCCTTCGTCGTGGTGTCGGGGTGGTGCTTCGTGGGGCGGTGCGGTGGGGTGGAGCTGTTGCGGGGGCGCGTTCAGCGCCGGTGCAGGGTGCGGTCGTCGCGCACGACGCGCTCGGGCGCCGGCCGGTCGACCACGATCTGGGCGAGCGACTCGCCCCGGAACTCGAGCCGGGCGGGGTGGGTGGGCCCCGACCAGTCGGCGAGGTCGGCGGCGCCGATCAGGCGGGCTCCCTCGGTGGACGAGATGCGGTAGCAGCGCTCGAGCTCGGCGTCGGTCCTCGCACCGGTGCGGTACGCGAGCAGGTGCGCGCGGTCGACCATGCTGCCGGTGCCGAACGGGCTCCACGAGTCGCGGACGCCGTCGGAGCCGGCGGCGAGCTGCACGCCGTGCGCCTCGAGCAGCGCGAGGTCGGGCACGGGGTCGTCGCCGAGGGCGCAGGTCGTGATCCAGAGGCCGGCCTCGGCGACGCGGTCGAGCGTGTCGCGCAGCGTCGGCGCCGAGGCGTCCCCGAGCGCGAAGGCATGGCTCACGGTGACGCGGCCCTGCATGCCGGCCGCGACGGTGCGCGCCGCGATCTCGCGGATCTGGGCGAGCCCGGGCTCGCCGCCGTCGTGCAGGTGGATGTCGAGGTCGCGGCCGGCGCGCTGCGCGAGTCCGAACACGGCGTCGAGGTGCGCATCGACGTCGCCCTCGAGGCCGAGGGGGTCGATGCCGCCGACGAGGTCGGCGCCCGAGCCGAGGGCCGCGGCCATGACGTCGAGCGTGCCCGGGTTGGTGAGCAGCCCGAACTGCGGGAAGGCGACGATCTGCACGGTGAGCTCGGGGGCGAGCCGCTCGGCCGCGGCGCGCACGCCCTCGACGTTGCGGAGGCCGAGCTCGCTCGAGACGTCGACGTGCGCCCGAATGCCCAGCGTGCCGTTCGCGCGGGCCGCGCTGAGCAGGGCGAACGCGCGCTCCTCGACGCTGCGCGTCTCGGCCAGCTGCGTCGCGAGGTCGCCGGCGATGAGCTCGGGCAGGGATGCCGCGGGGCGGCGCGACATCCACCGCCCGCCCCAGCTCGACTTGTCGGGGTGGATGTGCGCGTCGACGAGCGCCGGCACGACGACGAGGCCGTCCGAGGTCGAATCGACCGCGGGGTCGGCGCGGTCGGGATCGATCGTCGTGATCGCGTCGGCCATGGGGCGAACTCCTTCGTTCGAGCGTGGCGGGCACTGCCGCGTATTTGTCAGATGTTATGATAACCATACTTTCGAGCTGGAAGAGAATGGACCCGTGGAACCCATCCGACGCAAGTCACTCGTCGACACCGTGGTCGACCGCCTGAACACCGAGATCGCCTCCGGCGCCTGGCCGATCGGCACGCGCATCCCGACCGAGGCCGAACTCACCGAGCGCCTCGGCGTCAGCCGACCCTCCGTGCGCGAGGCCGTGCGCTCGGTCGTGCAGCTCGGCCTCCTCGAGACCCGCCAGGGCGACGGCACGTACGTCGTCGCGAGCGATGCGACCGAGGTGGCGCTGCGGCGCACCCTCGGCGGCGCCGACTCGCGCGAGGTCCTCACCGTGCGGCGCGCCCTCGACGTGCTCGCCGCCCGCGAGGCGGCGCTGCACCGCACCGAGGCCGACCTCGCCTCCCTCAGATCCGAGCTCGCCCGGCGCCGTCAGGCGATCAGCCGCAGCGACGTCGAGGCATTCGCGAACCATGACGTCGCCTTCCACGTCGGCGTCGCCGAGGCCTCCCACAACCGGCTCCTCGTCGGCATCTACGCGAGCTTCGACGGCTCGCTCCGCCAGTCGGTCGCACACAACTCGTGCCTCTCGAACAACGCCGACCCGAGCGTCGTCGACCTGCACGAGGCGCTCCTCCACGCGATCGCCGCCCGCGACGTCGATGCGGCCACCGCCGCCGCGCTCGGCGTGCTCGACCAGACCGAGCAGTCGCTGCATGACTGAGCGGGGCGTCGGCATCGGCGCCCCGCTCCTCGCCGGCGTGCTCGTGGTCGGCATCGGCCTCTCGGTGCGCTCGCCGATCACGAGCGTGTCGGCGCTGCTGCCCGAGATCGATGCCGCGTACGAGTTCAGTGCGGCGGGGCTCGCGACGCTGAGCGCCATTCCCGTGCTGCTGTTCGGGCTCGCGGCTCCCCTGGCGCCGGTCTTCGCGCGACGATTCGGGGTCGATCGGGCCGCCGCCGTCCTGCTCACGGCGCTCGGCGTCGCCATGCTGGTGCGCCCGCTCGGGGCCACTGCGCTCATCGCCGGAACGGTGGTCGTCGGAGCGAGCATCTCGCTGCTCGGCATCCTCACCCCGCAGCTCGTGCGCACCCACCTCGGGCACCGTCAGGGGCTCTGGTCGGGGGTGTACACCTCCGTGTTCGGCGTCAGCGCCGCGCTCGGCGCCGCGCTCGCGATGCCGCTCCTCGACGCGCTCGGCGGCGACACCGCCATGGCCCTCGTCATCTGGGCGCTCCCGATCTGCCTCGTCGCGGCGTTCGCCCTGCTCGCGGCGCCCCGCCTCGCCGCCGTCGCGCCGAGCGACCGCGAACCGAGGTCGGCCACCGGCGACGGCTCGATCCTGCGCGCGCCGAGGGTGTGGTCGGTCACCGGTTTCTTCGGATGCCAGGCGCTCATCTACTTCGCACTCACCGCCTGGCTTCCGACGATCGTCATCGACCGCGGGGCCGACGCCGCGACGGGCGGGCTGCTGCTCGCGTGGCTCAGCGTCGCCGGCATCCCCGCCGCGCTCCTCGCGCCCGCGATCGCCGCCCGCTTCCGCAGCCAGTCGGCGATGACCACGCTCGTCTCGATGCTCTCCGCGGTGGGGCTCGCCGGACTCGCCTTCGCTCCGGCGTCATCGACCGTCGTCTTCGTCGCCGTGCTCGGCATCGCCCAGAGCGCGGCCTTCGGCCTCGCCGTCGGGCTCATCGTGCAGAAGGCGCCGAGCGCCGCCCGCACGGCCTCGTTCTCGGCGGTCGCGCAGGGGGTCGGCTACGCGGTCGCCGCGCTCGGCCCGCTCGCGCTCGGCATGTTCTCGACCGCGGGCGTCGGCTGGTCGACGCTGCTCGCGGCCCTCCTCGGCGTCGCGGGCGCGCAGCTCGTCTTCGGGGTGTTCGCCGGCCGGCCGCTCCGACCGACGGCCGCGCAGGCGCCTCCGCCGGCGCGCGAACCCGAGCACCTCGAACGGCCGAACCACTCCTGAACCGGCTCCGGCCGCGTCGACCTTCGTCGACGCAGACCGCCCCTCCCGCCACCCTCACTCCGAACCGCCCACGAAAGGTCGTCGCATGCTCATCCGGAACGTCCGCCCCTGGGGCGGCGCCGCCGCCGACGTCCGCGTCCTCGACGGACGCATCGCCGAGGTCCTCCCCCACGACCCCGCGGTGCAGGCGCAGCTCGATGCCGCCCCCGACGCGACCCCGCCGGGTACGGATCACCTCGACGGGCGCGGCCGCCTGCTGCTGCCCGCGTTCAGCGACGTGCACGTGCACCTCGACTCGACCCGCATCGGGCTGCCGTTCCGACCGCACACCGGCGCGCCCGGCGTCTGGGCGATGGTGATGAACGACCGCGCGAACTGGCGCGACGCCGAGGTGCCGCTGCCCGAGCGCGTCGCGGGCACGCTCGAGCGCATGATCGCCCACGGCACCACCCGCGTCCGCAGCTACGCGCAGGTCGACGTCGACTGCGGGCTCGAACGCTTCGAGGCCGTGACGGCGGCGAAGGAGCGCTTCGCCGACCTCGCCGACGTGCAGGTCATCGCCTTCCCGCAGGCCGGCCTGCTCCGCGAACCCGGCTCGGTCGAGGTGCTCGAGGCCGCCCTCGCGGCAGGGGCCGACGTCGTCGGCGGCATCGACCCGTGCGAGCTCGACCGCGACCCGGCGCGCCACCTCGACCTCGTCTTCGGCCTCGCCGAGAAGTACCAGGTCGAAGTCGACATCCACCTGCACGAACCGGGCGAGCTCGGGGTGTTCAGCACCGAGCTCGTGATGGAGCGCACCCGCGCGCTCGGCATGCAGGGCAAGGTCACCATGTCGCACGCGTACAGCCTCGGTTCGGTGTCGGATGCCACGAGCCGACGCCTCATCGACGGCTTCGCCGAGCTCGACATCGCCCTCGCCACCGTCGCGCCCGCGGCCTCTGGCCAGCTCTCGCTCGTCGACCTCGCCGAGTCCGGCGTGCGGGTCGGCCTCGGCGAGGACGGCCAGCGCGACTACTGGAGCCCGTACGGCAACTGCGACCTGCTCGACCGCACCTGGCAGCTCGCGTTCACGCGCGGAATCCGGCGCGATGACCTCGTCGAGCACTGCCTCGCGATCGCGACGATGGGCGGCGCGAGCATCATGGACCACGGCTCGCCCCGCCTCACCGGGGTCGCCGACCGCCCGGGCCTCGCGGTCGGCGATCGCGCCGATCTCGTGCTGGTCGACGGCGAGACGCCCACGAGCGCCGTCATGGACCGCGGTTCCGATCGCACGGTGCTCCACGACGGCCGGGTGGTCGCCGACGGGCTCCGGCTCGTCGGCTGAGCGGGTGCCGGATCAGCCCCGGACGGCGGTGCGCTTCGGCGCGGGCGGCGCCTGGGGCATCCGGCGCACCTGGCCGAAGCGCTCGGCCGCCGGCACGAGCAGCAGCGGGCGCGCGAGCACCCACCCTCCGATCATGACGAGGATCGAGACGGCGAAGATCGCGAACCCGACCCAGTCGTCGGACTCGCGGGCCGCGTACATGTGGTTGAGGTTGCGCAGTGCACCCGTCGCGAGCACGAGCACGACGTGCGCGAACGTGAAGAGCAGGAAGAACAGCATCACCGGGTAGTGCAGGGCCCGCGCGAAGCGCTCGGGCACCGCCGTCGCGAGTCGACCCTCGAGCGGCCAGCCGGGCGAGAGCCGCAGCCCGGTGAGGATGGCGAGCGGCGAGGCGATGAAGACGACCGCGAAGTAGGCGAGCACCTGCGCGTCGTTGTACGCCACCCATGAGTTCTCGGTGGGCCAGTCGAGCGAGAGGTACTGCAGCACGACCGAGATCGAGCCCGGCACGACCTCCCAGCTCGTCGGCACGATGCGCACCCATTGGCCGGTCGCGAAGAGCAGCACCACGTAGACGAGGCCGTTGAACACCCAGAAGGCGTCGACGACGAGGTGCAGCCAGACCGAGATGCCGAGGCGTCGCGGGGCGCCCTTCGTGCGCGGCCAGCGGGTGTTGTCACGCGTCCAGAAGGCGGGCGGGCGCGCCTTCGAGCGCACGATGAGGCCGGTGCGCACGAGCATCACGAGGAAGAACGCGTTGAAGAAGTGCTGCCAGCCGAGCCAGGCCGGGATGCCGACGGGCGCGCCCTCGGGCAGCGGGCTGTGACCCGGGTACTCCGCGAGAAAGTCCTGCACGCCCGGGAGGGTGCGCAGTCCGCGGGCGACGAGCACCGCCACGGCGAGCAGCACGAGCGCGCCGCCGGCGAGGAGGGCGAGGCGCTTCACGGAGAGGCCCGCGAACGCGGAGCGCGAGTGTGACGGCACGTCTCTCAGCGTGACAAAGGCGCGGGGCGGGCGCAACTCGGCGGCGTCACGTGACGCCCCGACCGACCCGGGGATCGGGCGGTCGTGGTGCATCGGGAGGCCCGAATTCGGCGATGCCTGCGCGTCGAACACCGTTCCGTACCTCGTGGAGGAGCAGAGTGAGGCTCGGAGTGCGATCGCGGACGAAGGAGCGAGACGATGACCGATCACGTCGCCACTGCCGTCACCACCGAGGAGCGCCGCTCGTGGGCCCCCATGGTAGGGCTCTTCCTCGCCCAGGTGCTCATGTCGTTCAACGTCGCCGCACTGCCGATCTCGCTCGGCGGCATGGTCGAGGACTTCGGCGTGCCGCCGACGGTCGCGAGCTCGACGATCGTGGTCTACGGCCTCGCCGTCGCGGCGCTCGTCATGACGGGCGCGAAGCTCGGCCAGCGCATCGGCTGGGTGCTCATCTTCCGTGTCGTGGTCGCCGTCTTCGCTGTCTCGTCGCTCATGATGATCCTCTCGACGTCGATCGGCTGGGCGATCGCCGGACAGGTGCTCGCCGGTGCATCCGCCGCGATCATCGTGCCCGCGCTCGTCGCGCTGATCGCCGAGAACTACCGGGGCGACCAGCAGGCGACCGCGGTCGGGTCGCTCGGCTCGGCGCGGGCGTTCTCGGGCATCAGCGCCTTCCTCATCGGCGGCACGCTCGGCACCCTCGTCGGGTGGCGCCCGGTGTTCTTCATCACCCTCGGACTCGCGGTCGCCGTGTTCGCGCTGAGCTTCCGGCTGCGCGGCGACCGGGGCGACAAGAGCATCCGCATCGACCTCGTCGCGTCGGCGCTCATCGGCGCCGCGATCGTGCTGCTCACGCTCGGCTTCAACAACCTCAACGCGTGGGGCATCCTGCTCGCCGAGCCCGGTGCGCCGTTCTCGGTGCTCGGGCTCTCCCCCGCACCCGTCTTCGTCGTCGTCGGCCTCATCCTCGGCCAGGGGTTCTTCATGTGGACCAAGCGCAGGATGCGACTCGGCCGGGTGCCGCTCGTCGACCTCGGCGTGCTCTCGGAGCCGACCGAGCGGGCCGCCGTCTACGCGATGTTCATCATCGTCGCGATGGAGGCCGCGGTGAACTTCACCGTGCCGACGTACATCCAGGTCGTGCAGGGGCGCACCCCGTTCGACACGTCGCTCGCGATGATGCCGTTCAACCTCACGGTCTTCGTCACGGCGACGCTCATCGTGCGCTTCTACCGGCGCCACAGCCCGCGTGCGATCGCACTGTTCGCCTTCGGCCTCACGACCGCGGCGCTCGTCTGGCTCGCGTTCGTCGTCACGAACAACTGGGAGACGGTGCCCACGATCGTGGGGCTCGTCGTGTTCGGCATCGGCCAGGGCGCGCTCGTCACGCTCGTGTTCAACGTGCTCGTGACGGCGGCGCCGAAGGAGCTCGCGGGCGACGTGGGCTCCATCCGCGGCACGACGCAGAATCTCGCGAGCGCCGTCGGCACCGCGCTCATGGGTGCGCTGCTCGTCACGATGCTGACGCTCAACTTCACGCAGGCGGCGATCGAGCACCCCGAGCTGCCCGAGGAGCTGAAGGCCGAGGTCGGGCTCGCCCAGGTGAACTTCATCAGCAACGACGAGCTGCGCGCGGCGTTCGAGGAGACGAGCGCCACGCCCGAGCAGGTCGACGCCGCCGTCGAGATCAACGAGGAGGAGCGGCTGAACACGCTGCGGCTCGGATTCCTCGTGCTCGCCGGGCTCAGCGCGGCCGCCGCGCTGCCCGCGTCGCGCCTGCCGAAGTACCGGCCCGAGGAGATCCCCGACCCGATGGCGGCCGGCGGCGGCGACGACTGATCGGGTGCCGGCGAACGCCTGAGACGACGACGGGATGCCTCGACCGAGGCATCCCGTCAACGGTCCTCGCGGCGGCTCAGCCGGCTGCGTCGAGGTCTGCGGTGTAGTCGACGAGCCAGGACCGGAGCTCGGCGCCGAGGTCGTCACGATCGACGGCGAGCTGGATCACGGCCTTGATGTAGTCCAGCTTGTCGCCCGTGTCGTACCGGCGACCCCGGAACACGACCCCGTACACCCCGCCCGTGCCCTG